>NZ_JBIVNL010000018.1:0-34830 GCF_044753545.1 Streptomyces sp. NPDC088350
GCGCCCCCTGGGCGGCAACATGCACTACCACAGCCGCTGCCAGACCCGGCCCACCTTCCAGCAAGTGGTGGAGTACACGTCACACCGGTGACGCCTGAGCGGCGGCGGGCCGGTTGATCCGGCCCGCCGCCAGCACCACCCGGGCGAGTTCGGGGTGCACGATGTCGCTGTGCGCCCCCGACGGCGGATCGCCGTGGCACACCACCGCGCAGGCGTCGACGTTCACACAACCCGACGCGGGCAGCGGCGAGTCGAGCGCCTCGGCCAGGGTCAGCGAAGGGGTGCCCGGCACCGCCTGCACGCCGTCGTGGCCCATGGCGCCCCACTTGTCACCCAGTACCCGGCCGATGTCGAGCCCGGCGAACGAGCGGTCGTCGTCCGACATCCGCGAGGCCAGCGGATAGATCGTGCCGAGAGCCGAGTCGCAGTGCGAGTAGCAGCACACCAACGGCCCGTCGACCCGGTTCTGCCGCCCCTGCAACACACCCCCGGTACCCGGGTCGTCGGGCAGCCGCGCCGCGAACGCGTAGTGGGAGAAGGCCCCTTGGAGCAACGTCACCGACTTGACCGAGCGCACTCCCTCGGGCAGCCCCCGTAGCGCGAACGACACCAGCCGCCCGCCGAAACTGTGCCCCACGAGATGCACCCGCACCTCCGGCGCCACCCCCGCGAGCCGCCCGATCTCCGGACCCAGACCCAGCTCGCCGACGATCCCGGCCCGCCGCTTCATCGCGAAGTAGGACGCCTGTCGCAGCAGTTCGCGCGCGCCTTTCCACGGGTCGGGCAACGAGAACTCCGCTACGACGCCCGGAGATCGCGGCGCCGCGAGGTTGGCCAGCGCCTCCGCGAACTGCCCGCAGACCTCGGCCGTACGGCCTTCGGCGAGCATCCGCGGCTCGTACTGCGGCACTCCCGCCGCCAGGGTGTCCGCGCCGAACACCGCCCGCGGCCCGGGTGGCACCGCCTCCACGAGCGTCCGCACCAGTCGGCCGAACTCCTCCAACTCGGCTTCCCCGCCGGTCTGTTGATCCAGCATCAGGGCGAGCCGGTCGATCACCGTCGCGCTGCCGGGGAAGGCGTCGAGGAGTGCGCGCCGGGTGTCGTCGTCGAGTGCCGGGGACGCGGTCGGTCCGGCCGCGGCCACGGTCGAGCGGGGGAAGTCCGGGATCGGCTGGTCCGGGAACTCCATCGATGGCCAGATCACGCCCACGTACCCGATCCGGGCCTTCGGCGCGAGCTTCGGCATTGGCGCGAAGAAGCCGCTGTAGAGCCGCGTCGCGCCGGCGCGTTCGTTGTTCCACCCGTGGGAGAAGACGATCAGGTCACCGATCCCGCGCTGCCGCACCTCGCTCAGCAGCCGGTCGCGTTCTCCCTGGTCGACGTCTCCGTCGGCGTCGAAGGTCAACTCCCAGTAAGGGCTCACACTCATCGCCGGATCCGCCATGACCGGCCTCCTCGTCCCCCGTAGTGGCTCGATGTGGGCGCATCGTCCCGCTACCGGTGAAGATTGGCCATACGTCGCGAGTCACTTGTAGAGGAGGTATTCAGTTCGAATCCTCCGGAACACCCTCAACTCCTCCTGCCACGCGGCCACCACCTCGTCGGTGCCCGCGCCCGCGTCGATCGCCGTACGCACCCGGGCGGACCCCGTGAGCTTGTCGATCCAGTTGTCCGGGCGCCAACCGAAGCCGCTCCAGACCTTCTTGGCGGTCACCAGCAGTGCGACGCCGGTGCGCACGGGGTCGTAGGCGGCCCGGTCGTGCACATGGATCTGCACCCCGCCGACGGTCCTGCCCTGGAACTTGGAGAACGTGGGCGCGAAGTAGGCCTCCCTGAAGTGCACCCCGGGCAGGGCGAGTTGATTCGCCTCCGCCGCCCAACGGCCGTCGATGCCCTCCGCGCCGAGCAGTTCGAAGGGGCGGGTGGTGCCGCGCCCCTCGGACAGGTTCGTGCCCTCGAAGAGACACGTTCCCGAGTACACGAGGGCGGTGTCCGGCGTCGGCATGTTGGGGCTGGGCGGCACCCACGGGAGCGACCAGGCGTCGTAGAACTCCGACCGCTTCCAGCCCGTCATCAGTACGGTCTCCAGCGGCACGGGCGTGGTGAGGAACTCCCCGTTGAACAGCCGGGCCAGCTCGGCGACCGTCATGCCGTGCGCCTGCGCGAGGGGCTGCCTGCCGACGAAGGTCGCGAACTCCCTGTGCAGGACCGGGCCTTGGGCGGTGCGGCCGGTCACCGGGTTGGGGCGGTCGAGCACGACGAAGCGTTTGCCGGCGAGTTGGGCCGCCTCCATGCAGTCGTACAGGGTCCAGATGTACGTGTAGAAGCGGGCGCCCACGTCCTGGATGTCGAAGACGATCGTGTCGACGCCGGAGGTCCTGAAGACGTCGGCGAGGGGCTGACCGCTCTTCAAGTACGTGTCGTAGACGGGGAGTCCGGTTGCCGGGTCCGTGTAGCGGCCTTCGGAGCCGCCGGCCTGTGCGGTGCCTCGGAAGCCGTGTTCGGGGCCGAAGACCCCCACTAGGTTCACGTGGGGGCTTGCGTGCAGGACGTCGACGATGTGGTGGGCGTCGCGGGTGATGCCGGTGGGGTTGGTGACGATTCCGATGCGTCGGCCGTTGAGCTGGGCGTAGTCGTGTGCGGCCAGCTGTTCGAAGCCGGTGCGTAGTTTTCGGGGCTTGGTGGTTGCTGGGGTGAGGGTTGCCGCCGGGGTTGCTGCCAGGAGGGTTCTTCTGGTGAGGGGCATGTCGGCACGGTATGTGGTTTGTAGGGTGCGGGTCCGTCGTGGTTGCTCGCGCCGTTCCCCGCGCCCCTATCGGGGCGCCTGCCCTACCGGTGTTACATACCGACCGGTTAGTCTGGTCGGGCAGTGGAGCCGCAGTCGAAGGAGACCGATGGTGGAAGCCGTTCAGGGTGCCGGGGTAGTCGTCACGGGGGCCGGGGGTGGTATCGGGGCCGCGCTCGCGCGGCGGTTCGCTGCCGAAGGGGCCCGGGTCGTCGTCAATGACCTGGACGGTGAGCGTGCGAAAGCCGTCGCCGACGAGATCGGAGGGATCGCCGTGCCGGGGGACGCCTCCGCCGTCGTCGGGGAAGCCCGGGACGCTCTCGGCGGGACCGTCGACATCTACTGCGCCAACGCCGGGCTCGGTTCGGGTGGGTCCGAAGCCGCCGGTGAGGAGGTGTGGGCGCAGGCCTGGGACGTGAACGTCATGGCTCATGTGCGGGCCGCCGAGGCGTTGATCCCGGCCTGGCTGGAGCGGGGAAGCGGGCGGTTCGTGTCCACCGTGTCGGCCGCCGGGCTGCTCACGATGATCGGGGCGGCGCCCTACAGCGTCACCAAGCACGGTGCGTACGCCTTCGCCGAGTGGCTGTCGCTGACGTACCGGCACCGGGGGCTCAAGGTCCACGCGATCTGTCCGCAGGGCGTCCGCACCGACATGCTGGCCGCCACCGGCAGCGCGGGCGACCTGGTCCTCCAGCCGACCGCGATCGAGCCCGACGCCGTCGCGGACGCGCTGATGGCGGGGATCGAGGAGGATCGCTTCCTGATCCTGCCGCACCCCGAGGTCGCCGGGTACTACCGGCTCAGGGCCACCGAACCGGATCGCTGGCTGACCACCATGAACCACATCCAGCAGAAGTGGGAGGCCGGAGAATGACCGACTCCCTGTATGCCGCCAAGCCGTGGGTGGCGCTGCTCAACGAGGCCCAGCGCGGGGACATCACTCCGGACGACTCCCTGGTGCACGCCCTGCGCCGGGTGGTCGCCGAGACGCCCGACCGCACCTTCCTCACCTACTTCGACGGCGGTCTCAGCTATCGCGAGGTCGACGAGCTGAGTGACTCCGTGGCCGGCTGTCTGGCCGCGCGGGGTCTTGAGCGCGGTGACCGGGTCGCCGTGCTGCTGCAGAACTCGCCGCACTTCGTGCTCGCCCTGCTCGGCGCCTGGAAGGCGGGCGCGATCGTCGTGCCGGTCAACCCGATGTACAAGTCGGGGGAGGTCACCCATGTCCTGCGGGACGGCGAGGTGGCCGCGCTGATCTGTTCCGACCGGGCCTGGGAGTCGTATCTGCGGGAGACGGTGGCCGCGGTCGAGGAGAGCGGGTCGCCGCTGCGGATCGTGCTCACCGGGTGCGAGTTGGATTTCCAGACCCGCGACGACGCGCGCGTGCTCGCCTTCGAGCGGCTTCCGCAGGCGGACGACGCCGAGGACCTGGTGGCCGTCGCCCGTCAGGGCCACAGCGCGCCCGAAGTCCCCGCCCCGGCGCCCTCCGACATCGCGTTGATCAGCTACACCTCGGGGACGAGCGGTGCCCCCAAGGGCGCCACCAACACCCACGGCAACATCCTCTACAACGCCGAACGGCAGCGGACCGGGCTCGGGCTGCCGGACGCGCCGGTGTACTTCGCGATGGCGCCGCTGTTCCACATCACCGGAATGGTGTGCCAGCTGGGCGCGTCGCTCGTCAGCGGGGGCTCGCTGGTGCTGGTCTACCGGTTCGAGGGCGGGGTCGTCCTCGACGCGTTCGTCGAGCACCGGCCGCACTACACGGTCGGCCCGTCCACCGCCTTCATGGCACTCGCCGCGCACCCGGCCGTCACGCCCGACCACTTCGCGTCCTTCCGGAACATCTCCTCCGGCGGCGCCCCGGTACCGCCCGCCCTGGTGGAGAAGTTCCGGACCGGCTTCGGGCCGTACATCCGCAACGGCTACGGCCTCACCGAGTGCACCGCGCCCTGCGCCTCCGTACCGCCCCAGCTGGAGGCGCCCGTCGACCCGGCGTCCGGGACGCTGGCCGTGGGCGTGCCGGGGCCCGACACCGTCGTACGGATCCTCGACGACCAGGGCGCGGAGGTGCCGTTCGGCGAGCAGGGCGAGATCGTCGTGCGCGGGCCGCAGGTCGTGCCCGGGTACTGGCGGCGCCCCGAGGCCACCGCCGAGACTTTCCCGGACGGTGAACTGCGCACTGGGGACATCGGGTTCATGGACGCTCAGGGCTGGCTGTACGTCGTCGACCGCAAGAAGGACATGATCAACGCGTCCGGCTTCAAGGTGTGGCCGCGCGAGGTCGAGGACGTGCTGTACACCCATCCGGCGGTGCGCGAGGCGGCCGTCGTCGGGGTGCCCGACGGGTACCGCGGCGAGACGGTGAAGGCGTACATCAGCCTCCGTCCGGGCGCCGAAACCGACCCCGATGAATTCGCCGTGTACTGCAAGGAGAGACTGGCCGCCTACAAATACCCGCGCCAGGTGGAGATCCTGCCCGAGCTGCCCAAGACGGCCAGTGGGAAGATCCTCCGGCGGGAACTCCGTTCCCGGCCGCACGACAGCGCGTGAACGACTAAGAAAGGCAGGTGGCGGCAGTGCCCAGGACGACCGACGGAGACGGGGCTCCCGTCCCGCAGCGGCTCCTCGCCGCCGCCACCCGGCTCTTCGCCGAGCAGGGGTACGACCGCACCTCGGTGCAGGAGATCGTCGAGGCGGCGGGCGTCACCAAGGGAGCGCTGTACCACTACTTCGGCTCCAAGGACGACCTCCTGCACGAGGTGTACGCGCGCGTGCTGCGCGTCCAGCAGGAGCGCCTGGAGGTGTTCGCGGGCGCCGACGAGCCGGTCGAGAAGCGGTTGCGGGCGGCGGCGGCGGACGTCGTCGTGACGACGATCGACAACCTCGACGACGCGATGATCTTCTTCCGGTCCATGCACCATCTCAGCCCGGAGAAGAACAAGCAGGTGCGCGCCGAGCGCCGGCGCTACCACGAACGCTTCCGCGCGCTCGTCGAGGAGGGCCAGCGCGAGGGCGTCTTCTCCACCGCGACCCCCGCCGACCTCGTCGTCGACTACCACTTCGGCTCGGTCCACCACCTGTCGACCTGGTACCGCCCCGGCGGCCCGCTCAGCCCCCAGGAGGTCGCCGACCACCTGGCGGACCTGCTGCTGCGAGCGTTGCGCCCGTAGGCCTACGACTCGGGAGTCGGGCCCAGGCCCGCCTCCCGGGCCCAGGCCGCCGCCTCCGCGCGGTCCGCGACACCCAGTTTGGCCAGGACCGCCGACATGTGGTTGCTGACCGTCTTCGGGGACAGGCCCAGGCGGGTGGCCACCGTCGCGTTGGGCCGGCCCTCGGCGATCAGGGCGAGGACGTCCCGTTCGCGCGGGGTGAGGGTCGGGCACGGGTCGGGGCGGTCGGGGGGTCTGCTGAGCTGGCCGAGCACGCGCCGGGCGACACCGGGGCCGAAGATGGCCTCCCCGGCGGCCACCGCGCGGATCGCCCGGACGATCTCGTCCTGCCCGGCGCCCTTGAGGACATAGCCCAGGGCGCCCGCCCGCATCGCGGCGAACACCGAGTCGTCCTCCTCGACCATGGTGAGCATCAGCACGGCGACCCGGGGCGCCACCCGGCCGATCTCCCGGGTCGCCTCGATGCCGTTCAGGTCGGGCATCCGGATGTCCATCACCACCACGTGCGGACGCAGGGTCACCGCCGCCCGTACCGCCTCCCGCCCGCTGGCGGCGACCCCGACGACCCGCACGCGCGGGGTGCCGTCCCGCACGGACTCCAGGAGCGCGGCCAGCCCGGTCCGGACCACGGGATGGTCGTCGGCGAGGACGACCCGCAGCGCGTCGGCGTCCTCCTCGGCCACAGGGGCCCGCTCCATCACATCGGCCCTCCCAACGGCAGCGTCGCCACCACCCGCCCCTGTCCCGCCACGCACCGGCCGCCCAGTTCGGCCGCGCGTTCCTGCATCGACGTGATGCCCACGCCCGGCGTCCACGCGGTCTCCTCGTCCACCGGCGAACCGTCGTCGCACACCTCCAGGCGCAGCCCGTCGCCGATCTCGATGCGCAGGTCCACGCGCGAGGCGCGGGCGTGCCGGGCCGCGTTGGTCAGCGCCTCGATCGCGATGCGGTACGCGGCGACCTCGACGGCGGCGGGCAGCGCGGGCAGCCGTTCCGGTGCCCTGACCCGTACCTGTATCGGGGTGCCGTCCGCCCGCCAGGACAGCCGCACCGCGCGTTCCCGCAGCGCGCCCAGCAGCCCCAACTGGTCCAGATCCGGCGGCCGTAGCCCGTCCACCAGCCGCCGCACCTCCGCGACCGCGCCCCCGACCTCGGACCGCAACTCGGTGAGCAGCTCCGCCGCCCGTTCAGGGTCGAACGTCAGCAGATTGCGTACGGCGTCCGCCTGGAAGGCGGCTCCGGCGAGGGTCGGGCCGAGCCCGTCGTGCAGATCGCGGCGGATCCGGCGCCGTTCCTCCTCGCGCGCGGCCACGATCCGTTCCCGGGAGTGCTGCAACTGCCGGGTGAGGTCGGTGGCGTGCAGCGCGGCGGCCAGCGGTACGGCGAGCAGCTCCAGGACCGCCAAGTCGGCGGTGTCGGGCTGCTGTTCACCAGGGCGAAGGCCGATCACCAGCGCACCGACGGTCCGGCCGTCGTAGTCCAGCGGTATGGCGTGGATGTGTTCCCCCGGTACGCCCCAACTCCCGTCCGTCACACCGGACTTCGACTCCACGCAGACGTACGGCAGCCGCAGCGCCTCGCCCACCGCCTCCGGGACCGCGTCGACGCCGGTGCCGGCCAGCCGTTCGCCGATGCGGGAGACCGCGCGCACCGGGTCGTGCCGGTCGCCGTACAGGGCGTGGCCGACCATGCGCTGCACGAGGCGGCGGGCGGGTTCGAAGGCGAGGGCGAGGGTGACCGTGATCAGGGCCGGGCCGAGCAGCGCCGGGTCGGGGTTGAGGAGGGCCTGCACGGAGGTGACGAGGCCGACGTAGGTGACGATCACGCCGACCGTGAGCGCGCCGTAGAGCAGGCTGCGGGAGACGACGAGGCGGATGTCGAGGAGTTCGTGGCGGAGCACGGCGATCAGGATGGCGACCGGCAGGAACAGGATGCAGGACGAGGTGTAGACGGCGGGGAAGCCGGCGATCTGGAGGATCATGCTCAGCGCCAGCGGAAGCATGCCGGCGAACAGCCAGAGCAGCCGGCGGCGGTCCTGTTCGCCGCCGCGCCGGTAGCGCAGCCACATGACGGCGAACACGGCGGCCAGCACCAGGCAGGCCTTGGCGGTCTCGACGTACCGGAGGACCGGCATCCACCCCGACGGCACGGGAATGTACGCCGGTTGGGCTGCCGTGCCGTGGAACAGGCCCCAGTCCTCCCGGCCCCAGTAGGCCATGTCGAGTGGTGAGGACAGGAGTTGGGCGATCGTCGCCCAGCGCCAGCGGCGGTCGGGCAGCCGGCCGTCGGGGAACAGGAAGAACACGAGGACGAACGCCGTCGAGGCTCCCGCGATCCAGGTGTGCCGCCCGATCGTGGTGAGTGCGCCCAGCAGTCCGGGCGGCCAGCCGGCCCGCAGCCCCTCGGCCGCGAGACCGATCGACAGGCCCGTGAACGCGTGGCCCAGCCCGTACGCGGTCAGCAGCCAGCCGAGGGGATTGCGCGGCCGGTGCAGCGCGATCACCGTGCCGCAGACCGGGTAGGCGAGAGCGACCGCGAGGTCGACGACCATGTCGTAGCGGATCACGTCCGCGCCGGAGACCCCGGACGCCGCCAACGCGACCGCCCCGACCGCCACTTGGAGGGCCGCCAGCCCCAGCAGCGCGTACGCCGCCGCCGTACGGGGCGGGGTGCGTCCGTCGCGGTCGTCCATGCGTCCCATCGTCCCGGCGCGGCGCCCGGGTGTCATGGGAACGCTTCCCGGTCCACCCGGGAGAGGTCCCCGGTGTTGCCCGAGGGCTCCCCCTCAACTCCCGGCCGCCGGCGCCGCGATGCTCGTAACAGCGGAACGGCGGACCACCGCCGGACCGTTCGACGGAACCAACGGGGGAAACACCATGCTGTCAACGAAGCGGCGCCTGACCGGCGTTGTCCTGGGCTCCCTGCTCGCCCTCGGCGGTACGGCCGCGCTGCCGGCCACCGCGCAGGCAGTGACCCAGCAGCCCGCACGGGTCTCGTGCACGCCCAACTACCCGATCCCCAACCAGTTCATCTACCAGCGGTGGAACCAACTCGGCGGACAGAACGGCATGCTGGGCTGCCCGATCGGCCGGAACAGGCTCCTGGCGAACGGCGCCGAGAGGCAGCGCTTCGCGAACGGCGAGATCGCCTGGTCGCCCGACCAGGGACACCGGATGGTGGTCTCGGCCTGGGAGCGCAACGGGTACGCGTACTTCACCTGGGGCCCCACGAACCCGCCGTACACCTACGACGTCTTCCTGGTCCGCTACACCAGCGCCGCGGACGCGGGCGGCACCCAGCGCGAACTCCGCGGTGGGAGCTCGGGCGGGATGTGGGTGCAGAAGCGCACCAGCGGCGACTACTCGTTCATCGTCGAGGGCTGCGACATCAGGTCCGGCGGCCACCGGTGCCTTCAGCAGTGGACTGTGCCCGTGAGCACCCGCAGCTGACCTCGGGGACGGGGGGAACAGGGCCGGTACGGGCGAGGGGGCGCCCGTACCGGCCCGCCGCGTCGCTACAGGTACTTCTTCAACTCCCGGCGCGCCAGCGACCGTTGGTGCACCTCGTCCGGGCCGTCGGCCAGCATCAGGGTGCGGGCGCTCGCGTACAGCTCGGCCAGCGGGAAGTCCTGGCTCACACCGCCCGCGCCGTGCAGCTGGATCGCCTTGTCGAGGATGCCGACGACCGTGCGGGGCGTGGCGATCTTGATGGCCTGGATCTCCGCGTGGGCGCCCTTGTTGCCGACGGTGTCCATCATCCAGGCCGTCTTCAGGACCAGCAGCCGCAGTTGCTCCACGGCGACCCGCGCGTCCGCGATCCAGTTGTGGACGACGCCCTGTTGGGCGAGCGCCTTGCCGAACGCGACGCGGGACACGGCCCGTCGGCACATCAGCTCGATCGCCCGCTCGGCCATGCCGATCAGCCGCATGCAGTGGTGGATACGGCCCGGACCGAGCCGTGCCTGGGCGATGGCGAAGCCGCCGCCCTCCTCGCCGACGAGGTTCGTCACCGGCACGCGCGCGTGGTCGAAGATCACCTCAGCGTGGCCGCCGTGGGAGTGGTCCTCGTAGCCGAAGACCCGCATCGCCCGCTTGACGGTGACGCCGGGAGTGTCGCGGGGGACCAGGACCATCGACTGCTGGCGGCGGATGTCGGCGCCGTCCGGATCCGTCTTGCCCATCACGATGAAGATCTTGCAATCGGGGTTCATCGCCCCGGAGATGTACCACTTGCGGCCGGTGATGACGTAGTCGTCGCCGTCCCGCTCGATCAGTGTGGTGATGTTGGTGGCGTCCGAGGAGGCCACCTCCGGCTCGGTCATCGCGAACGCCGAGCGGATCTCACCGGCCAGCAGCGGCTCCAGCCACTGCTTCTTCTGCTGCTCGTCGCCGAACTGGTACAGCACCTCCATGTTGCCGGTGTCCGGCGCCGCGCAGTTCAGCGCGGTGGGCGCCAAGTGCGGGGAACGGCCGGTGATTTCGGCGAGGGGCGCGTACTGGAGGTTGGTGAGCCCGCCGCCGTACTCGGCATCCGGAAGGAAGAGGTTCCACAGGCCCTGCCTGCGTGCCTCCGCCTTCAACTCCCCGACCACGGCGGGGGTGTCCCACGGCGAGGCGAGCCGGGCGCGCTGCTCCTCCGCGACCGCCTCGGCCGGGTAGACGTACTCGTCCATGAAGGCCAGGAGCTTGGCGCGCAGTTCCTCGGTGTGTGCGTCGAACGCGAAGTCCATGGTGGATCAGCCCTCCTGAAGGGTGGTCAGGCCGTGCTCGATGAAGACGGGGACCAGCTCGCCGATGCGGTCGAAGCCGCGGCCGACCGTCTGGCCCAGGGTGTAGCGGTAGTGGATGCCCTCCAGGATCACGGCGAGCTTGAACCACGCGAACGCCGTGTACCAGGCGACCGACGACACATCGCGCCCCGAGCGCGCGGCGTACCGCTCGATCAGCTCGGCCGGTGCCGGGTGCCCGGGGGCCGAAGCGGTCGTGGAGATGGGGGAGTTGGGCAGCTCCAGCGGGATGCTGTACATCACCAGCAGGCCCAGGTCGGTGAGTGGATCACCGAGCGTGGACATCTCCCAGTCGAGGATGGCCTTGATCTTGTCGTCCTCGCCGATGAGCACGTTGTCCAGGCGGTAGTCGCCGTGCACGACCGCCGGTGCGGGGGAGTCGGGGAGGCGGCGGCCGAGGGCCGCGTGCAACTCCTCGACCCCGGCCAGCTCGCGGTTGCGGGAGGCAGCCAACTGCTTGCCCCAGCGCCGCAGTTGGCGGTCCAGGAAGCCCTCGGGCCGGCCGAAGTCCGCGAGGCCCACCTCGGCGGGGTCCACCGCGTGCAACTCGACCAGCGTGTCGACCAGTTCGAGCACCGCTCCCCGGGTGCGCGCCGGACCCAGCGGGACCAGTTCGTCGGCGGTGCGGTACGGGGTGCCCGCCACGAACTCCATGACGTAGAACGGCGCCCCGAGCACCGCCTCGGCCTCGGGGTTCTCGCACAGCAGCACGGGCCTCGGCACCGGCACGCTCGTCGGGTGCAGGGCGCTGATCACCCGGTGCTCGCGCTTCATGTCGTGCGCGGTGGCCAGCACATGGCCGAGCGGGGGCCGCCGTACGACCCACTTCGCGGTGCCGTCGGTGACCGCGTAGGTGAGGTTCGACCGTCCGCCCTCGATCAGCCGGCCGGACAGAGTGCCGCTCACCAGACCGGGCCGCTCACGGTCGAGCAGACCGCGCAGCCGGTCGAGATCGAGTCCGGGCGGGTGGTCGGGGCTCATACATCACTCCTACGAACGGACGAACAGGTCTCGACCCATCATGCCGACCGGTCGGTATGTCGTCCAGTAGGGGAGCGAAACGTGACCGGAGCCACGATAAGCCGACAGCTCCCCGCGCCGGGCGACGGGGAGCTGTGCGTCAGTGGTTCCGGGCCGTTCCCGGCCAGGGGTCTCGGTTCAGTGGTCGTCCCAGTGGCCGTCGTGCAGGGCGTGCCGGTGACCGTCGTGCACATAGTCGACGTGGTCGCCGTGCAGCACGCTCTCGTGCCCGCAGTCCTGGCCGTGCTGGTGCGCGTGCTCCTGGTGCGCGACATGCCCGCCCGGCTCGCACTCGTCCCAGTGGCCGCCGTGCTCGCGGTGCAGATGCCCGTCGTGCGCGTAGTCGACATGGTCGCCGTGCGGCACGGTGGCGTGCCCGCAGTCCGGGCCGTGGGAGTGGGCGTGGGAGGAGTGCTCCAGGTGAAGGGCGGTCATCGTGCTCACCTTCGGAAGTGCGGGAGTTGACGTCGGACAGGGTGCCATGCGAACCGCCCATATCCGCTCATTCCGCTTGCGTGGCGCCGGGATCGGCGTCTCAGTACACGAGCACCGCCGCGCACACCGCCAGGGCCACCGCGCACAGCACCGCCGTGGTGGCGTGCCGGGGCGCCAGGGCCGGTGGCTCCCCGTCGGCCGTGAGGGTACGGATGCGGCGGTGGGCGACGGTCAGGAAGCCCAGCCACAGCGCGCAGCACAGGGCGCAGACGAGGACACCCTCGACCCGGACCCCGCCGTGCAGGGAGGCCTTCATGGCCAGGACGGCGGCGACCGTGCTCGACAGGGTCGTGCGGCGCCAGGCCAGCCGGGTCCGCTCGGGCTGGAGACCCGGGTCGCGGTCCTGGGCCGGGTCCGTGGCCGCACCCGCGTTCACGCCCGGATTCACCCCGCCCATCCGGCGAGCACGACGACGACCATCGCCACGGCCACGATCGCCACGGCGATGCTCAGCAGCGCCGGGAAACGGGACACCGGCAGATCCTCGCCGCGCCGCATCGCCCGTTCGCAGCGCACCCAGTGGTTGACCGCGCGCAGGGAGCACAGGACGCCCGCCGCGAGCAGCGCGAGGGCGAGGCCGGCCCGCCAGGCCCAGCGCAGGTGCGGCAGGAACTGGTCCACCGCGAAGCCCCCGCCGATCAGCGCGAGCGCGGTGCGCAGCCAGGCCAGGAAGGTGCGCTCGTTGGCCAGGGAGAACCGGTAGTCGGGTGTACGGCCCTCCTCGCTGATCTCCTGGGGCGCGAACCACAGCTGGACGTTCCGTACAAAATCGATCACGGAAGGACCCTATCCGGCCGTTTCTTCCCGGTACCCCTTGAGCCTCTCGTAGGCCGCCAACCCGTCCGGCACCCACTCCCACTCGCCCAGCCGCCGTTCGATCTCCCCCTCCTCCAGGAAGGCGTGCCAGGCGACCTCTTCGACCTGCGGGCTGACCGGGAGTTCGCAGCGCACCTCGTACACCGCCGACCACCAGGTCTGCCCGGCGCCGTCGTCGTACAGGAACTTGAAGAGGAAGCCGGGGCGGGGCAGCCCGGAGACGCCCAGTTCCTCCTCGGCCTCGCGCAGGGCCGCGTCGTCGTAGGACTCGCCCGTGCCGACCACCCCGCCGACGAACATGTCGTAGAGGGAGGGGAAGACGAGTTTCGTCGGGGTGCGGCGGTGGACGAAGACGCGGCCCTGCGCGTCGCGGGCCCGGACGAAGACCGCGCGGTGGCGCAGGCCCCGCGCGTACGCCTCACCGCGCGGGGACCGGCCGATCACTTGGTCGTTCTCGTCGACGATGTCGAGGATTTCGTCAGCTGCGCTCATGACCCCATCCAAACAGGGGGGCGGGCGGTCAGCGCGGCTGGAGGTCCAGTGCCGGTTTCGGCCGCACCGTTCCGCGCGGCATCGCGGGGTGCATGCCGAGGAGCAGGATGCCGACGACGATCCCGGCGAGGCCCACCGCCTCCCAGGCCAGCGCGCCGGTGTCGGTGCGCAGCCGGTCGCCCAGGAAGCCCACCCCGCAGATGATCCCGGCCAGCGGCTGGGCCGCGGTGAGGGCGGGCAGGGACATGCGCAGGGGAGCGGTCTCGAACGCGCTCTGCACGAGGACCAGCCCTGTCACACCGAGCGCGAGCACACCGTACGGCTGCCAGCCCGTGACCAGTTCGGTGAGGCCGCCCTCGGTGAAGCGCTGGCCGCTGACCCGGGTCAGCGCGTCCTGCACGCCGTAGAGAAGACCGGCGGCCAGGGCCAGCAGGACCGGGCCCGCGCTGAGCCGGGAGCGTTTGGCGTACGTCGTGAGGAGGAGGGCGGCGCCCACCATGGCGCCGATGATCAGCCAGTGGCGGAAGGGGTCCGTGACCGCCGTACCGCTGTGGGGCTCGCCCGCGACGATGAACGTCGTGACACCGCCCGCGAGGAGCGCGAGGCCCGCCCAGCCCTGACGGCCCAGGGGCTGCCGGGTCTGCTTGCGGGAGAGGGCGAGGGCGAAGAGCAGGTTCGTCGCGAGGAGCGGTTCCACGAGGGAGACCTCGCCGTGGCCGAGCGCGATCGCGCCGAGCACCATGCCCGCGATCATCAGGCCGATGCCGCCGAGCCAGCGCGGCACCTTCATCAGGTCGAGGAGCAGCCGCGGGGAGAGGAAGTCGTTCAGGGGCGCACGCTGGGCCGCGTTCTGCTGGAGCACGAACCCGAAGCCGAGGCAACAGGCCGCGCTCACGGCGAGCGTCAGAACCAGAACCGACACGCTGCGTACCTCGATCGTCAGGCCGGGTTACGGGATGCGTTTGGGCGACTGTAGCGCCCCAGGGCCCGGCGTGCCCCTGGGAGTGCCCGGAAGCGGGCGGTCGACTCGGTCACGATGCTCCGACAGCCCGGTGGCGGTCGGAGGCTGCGGCGGGACCGTGCTCCCATGGTCCGCCGCCGCGCGCCCGAGCGCCATGGCCTACGCCACACCGGTGACCCGCGAACGCCGAGGAGCGTACCGCCACGGGGAGCGGATTGGGCCACTTCTGTCACAAGTGCCGCACGCGCGGCGGAAGTTGACAGGTGTAACAGCAGTTCGGCACTTGACGTGAAGTATTGGTGGAGGGTTTGCTGTGCGTGATCGGCCGATAGCGCGCCGATGTCCCGCAGCGTCGCGTGAGGATCGTGAGGAATTCCCGGGTGTCCCCACCCCCGCCACCCCTCGGACGCCGTCACAAGCGTGCGTCCCAGGCCTTCGACGCCGCGCTCGACGACGACCAACTCGTCGCCGCACGGGCCGCGTTGGCCCAGGGTCGCTGGCAGGCGGCGCGCGGACTGCTCGCCCAGACGGGCGACGAGTGGGACCTGCGCGCCCACCGGGTCACCGTCCTCGCCCTGGAGTCCTACACCGCCGCCTGGGCCCGCGACTGGCTGCTCGCCGAACCCGAGTCGGGCGACGCCTCCGTCCTGCTCGCCGTGGCCCTGGTCCAGCGCGCGCTGGCGGGCAAGGAGAAACCGGCCCGCGCCCGCGACGCCTGCCGCGCGGCGGCGGCCCGTGTGCCCGACGATCCGACGCCCTGGCTCGGACTGCTCCTCCTGGAGTACAGCCTCGGCACCGACGAGGACGTCGTCCGGCTCTTCGACGAGGTCCGCCACCGGCACGCCGACCACCACCACGCCCACCACCTGATGGTGGCCCGGCTGGCCGAGCGCCGGGCCACCGCCGGTCTCGACCCGCTGCACGAGGTCTACGACTTCGCCTACTGGGCCGCCGAACAGGCGCCCGCCGACTCCCCGCTCGCGATCCTGCCGGTCGTCGCGCACGCCGAGCGCTACCGCGTGCTCGCTGCCGCGGGCCTGGAACCCGCCGACCCGGCCGCCTCCGGGCACTGGTCGGGACGCCGGGCCCGGCAGGTGATGAAGGCCGCCTTCGACTGGTGGCTGGAATGGGAGCACGAAGGCCATCCGCGCCGCCTGGTCGACCTCAACTTCCTCGCCCACGCCAAGTGCTGCGAGGGCCGCAGTGCCGAGGCCGCCGCCCTGTTCCACCGCATAGGGGAGCACCCGACCCCGGCCCCGTGGTCCTACCCGGACCGCGACCCGCTCACCGCCTTCCGAGCCGCACGCGACACCGCGCTCGGTACGTCGTAACGCCCCCGTAGCGACCCCGAAAGGACGTTCCCGCCATGACGACGGGCAGTTCCAGCACGAGCAGCGCCACCTCGGACGGCGGCGGAATCAGTACGTTCAGGGGGCAGGAGCGCGCCCTGCGCGCCGACCGCCTCGGCACCGGGGGCCTGCTGCTCTCCGTGCTCGCGGCGACCGCGCCCCTCATGGTGGTCGCGGGTGTCATGCCCACCACATTCGCGGTGATGGGCATCGAGGGGCAGCCGCTCCTCTTCGTCCTCCTCGGCGTCGTCCTGGTCCTCTTCAGCGTCGGCTACGCCGAGATGAGCAGACACGTCCACAACGCGGGCGCCTTCTACGCGTACATCTCCCGCGGCCTCGGCGGCACCGCAGGCGCGAGCGCGGCCCTGGTGGCACTCGTCGCGTACAACGCCCTCCAGGTCGGCATCTACGGCATCTTCGGCTTCGAGGTCTCCGGACTGTTCTCCATCTACGCCGACCTCCAAGTCGCCTGGTGGATACCGGCGTTGGCCGGCGTGCTCGTCGTCGGCGCACTCGGCTGGCTGAAGATCGACGTCAACGCGCGCGTACTCGGCGTCCTGCTGGTCATCGAGGTCGCGCTCGTCGTCGTCTTCGACATCGCGGCCGTCGCCGACCCGGCCAAGGAGGGCCTGTCCCTGCACGCCTTCAACCCGGACACCCTCAGCGGCGCCGGCGTCGGCACCGCCCTGTGCTTCTGCATCGCCGCGTTCCTCGGCTTCGAACAGGCCCCGGTGTACGCCGAGGAGACCAGCCGCCCGCACATCCTGGTGCCGCGCGTGATGTTCCTGGCGGTCAGCGGCGTCGCCGTCTTCTTCGCCCTCAGCTGCTGGGCGCTCACCGTCGCGACGGGGCCCTCCCAGATCATCGGCGTCTCCCAGAAGCAGAGCGCCGGCCTGCTCTTCTACCTCACCGACGCCCGCCTCGGCGGCACCTTCACCGACGTGCTCCACGTCCTGTTCGTCACCGGCATGTTCGCGGCCATGCTCAGCTTCCACAACGTCGTCGCCCGCTACGCCTTCGCCATGGGCCGCGAGGGCCTGCTGCCGTCCGCCTTCGGCCGTACGACGACTGCGAGCGGAGCCCCCGGCACCGGCTCGCTGCTCCAGACCGCCGTGTCCGCCGTGATCGTGATCGCCTTCGCGGTCGCCGACGACAAGCCCACCGGCGACCCCACCGAACCCGTCCTGCACCTGTTCACCTGGTTCGGCAACATCGGCGCCCTCGGCGTGATCCTGCTGATGGCCGCCGCCTCCCTCTCGGTGATCGTCTTCTTCGCCCGCCGAGGCTCCGCCGGCGCCCAGGCCTGGCGGCTGGTCACCTCCGCGCTGGCCGGTATCGCGCTGGTCGTCATCGCCGTCTACACGGTCAAGGACTTCGACGTCCTGGTCGGCGCCGGCCCCGACTCGTCCCTGAGCTGGATCCTGCCCGGCATCATCGGCCTCGCGCTCCTCATCGGCCTGGCCCAGGGCCTGCTCCTGCGCGCCCGCAACCCCGAGGCGCACGCGCGGATCGGCCTGGGCAACGAGGCGTTCCAGCTGGACAAGGCGGCGGCGGAGACGCCGTAGGAACCCTGTCGAGGAACTGTCGTCGACCTGTCGTTGCTGAGAAGCGCGTAAGAAGTGGTTACGGAAGTCTGACGGGCACCCGCGATCTCTGGCCGTGCCGGGCTCGCGGGTGTTCGAATGAGTGGGTGAACCCTGAACAACCCGAGCCCGAGACCGCGGAGAAGCCGGAGGGCCGACCGCTCGGCCGCCGTGTCCTCCTCGGCACCCTCGGCCTGGGCGCCCTGGGCGTCGTCACCGCGCCCGCCCTGCAGAAGGGCATGGAGGGCTTCCTCGGCGCCGTGTCCGGCAAGGACCCCACCGGGCTGACCGGACTGCTCCCGAACGGCGGCGGCTTCCGCTACTACTCGGTCACCGGGTCCGTGCCGCACAAGAACGCCACGAACTACCGGCTGACCGTCGACGGCCTGGTCGACAAACCGGCGTCCTACACCCTGGCCGACCTGCGCGCGCTGCCGCAGACCCGGCTGGTCAAGGACGTCCAGTGCGTCACCGGCTGGCGGGTCCCGGGAACCCCCTTCGAGGGGGTACGACTGTCCCGGCTCCTGGACGCCGCGGGAGTGCGCGCCAAGGCCGGGGCCGTCCGCTTCAGCTGCTTCGACGGCGCCTACACCGAGAGCCTCACCCTCGACCAGGCCCGGCGCTCCGACATCCTGGTCGCGCTGCGCATGCAGGACAAGGACCTCGGCCACGACCACGGCGGCCCGGTCCGCCTCTACGTCGCCCCCATGTACTTCTACAAGTCCGCGAAGTGGCTCTCCGGCATCACGGTCACCGAGCACGTGAAGCCGGGATACTGGGAGGACCGGGGCTACGACGTCGACGCCTGGGTCGGCAAGTCGAACGGACGTGACGATGACCCTACGAGCTGAGGCCCAGCCCCCGCGGACGGAGCCGTCGGCCCGCGTCCGCCGCTTCGGCCGCACCGAGCGCTGGGTGCACCGGACCACGGCCGCGCTGATGGGCATCTGCGTGGCCACGGCGGCCTGCCTGTACATCCCGCAGTTCGCCGAACTCGTCGGCCGCCGTGAACTCGTCGTCCGCGTCCACGAGTTGTCCGGAGTCGCCCTCCCCGTCCCCGTCCTGGTCGGCCTCTTCTTCCGAGGCTTCCGCGTCAACCTCGGCTTCCTCAACCGCTTCGGCCCGCACGACCGCGTCTGGCTGCGCGGCGCCCTGATGCGCGACAAACGCCGCTCGGCGCGCCCCGCGGGCAAGTTCAACGCCGGCCAGAAGGTCTACGCCAACTGGATCGCCGGCGCCACCCTGGTCATGCTCGGCACGGGCCTGATGATGTGGTTCACCCACCTCACCCCGATCATGTGGCGCACCAGCGCGACCTTCGTCCACGACTGGCTCGCCCTGACGATCGGCATCGTCCTGGGCGGGCACATCGGCATGGCGCTGGGTGATCCGGAGGCGCGGGCGGGGTTGCGTACGGGGTCGGTCAGCAGGGAGTGGGCGAAGCGGGAACACCCGCTGTGGAAACCGTAGTCGGGCCTTGACCGAACGTGCTGGTGACCCTGATCAGCCTCCGAAGTCCAGCAGCACCTTGCACGACCGGCTCCGGTCGGCCGCCAGCGCGAACGCCGACTCCGCCTCCCGCACCGGTACCACCGCACTGACGAGACCGTCGAACGCGGGCTCCACCGTGAGGAGTTGGAGCGCCTCGTCGAACTCCGTGTCGAAGCGGAAGGCTCCCCGGAGTTCGATCTCCCGGCTGACGACGAGGTTCCCGGCGAAGAGGCTCTGCCCCGGCGGCAGCATCCCGAGCTGGACGACCACCCCGCCCCGCCGTACGAGCCGCAGACAGGTGTCGAGACCCGCCGCCACCCCGGACGCCTCGATGGCCACGTCGACCTCCGACGGCCACCCGGAGTCGTCCGGGTCATCGGCCCGTACGACGGTGTCGGCGCCGGCCGCCGTGGCGTAACTCAGGGCGGCCGGGAGCAGATCCGTGACCGTGACGTGTGCCGCGCCGGCCGCCTTCGCCGCCGCGACGACCAGACAGCCGATCGGGCCCGCGCCGGTGACCAGCACATGGCGTCCGGTCACGTCACCTGCCCGGCGTACCGCGTGCAGCGCGACGGAGAGCGGTTCGGCGAGGGCGGCCCGGCGCAGCTCCAGGCCCTCCGGGATCGGCCTCAACTGGTCTGCGGGGACGACGACTTGGGCCGCGAATCCGCCCTGTACGTGCGGGAAGCGGGCCGCGCTGCCGAGGTACCGGGTGTCCCGGCAGACGTTGCGGCGACCGTCCGCGCACTCGGGGCACACCCCGCACGGAGTGGCCGGGTGCACGGCAACCGCAGTACCGGCGGCGGGACCTGAGGCTCCGGGGCCGTAGGACACGACCGTGCCCACCACCTCGTGGCCCAGCAGCATCGGTTCCTTGAGGCGGAAGTCGCCGACGCCGCCGTGGCGCCAGTAGTGGAGGTCCGAGCCGCAGACGCCGCCGTAGCGGACGGCGACGAGAGCCTGGCCGGGGCCGGGCTCCGGAACCGTCAACTCCTCGACCCGCAGGTCGTCCTGACCGTGGATCACGCAGCCCAGCATGTCCGACACGATGATGTTCCCTTTCACAGCACGCTCGTCATACCGCCGTCGACGTACAACACCTGTCCGCTCACGAAGTCCGCCGCGGGGGACGCCAGGAACAGCACCCCGCCGACCAGGTCGTCCGTGGTGCCCCAGCGGCCGGCCGGGGTCCGCCTGCGCACCCAGGCGCTGAACTCCTCGTCCTCGACGAGGGGTTGGGTCAGTTCCGTCTCGATGTAGCCCGGGCCCAGGCCGTTGACCTGGACGCCGGACGGACCCCAGTCCGCGCACATGCCCTTGGTGAGCATCTTCAGGGCGCCCTTGGTGGCCGCGTAGGGCGCGATGCCCGGGCGGACCACCTCGCTCTGCAACGAGCAGATGTTGATGATCTTCCCGTGTCCGCGTTCCGTCATCCGCCGGGCCGTCTCACGGCCGACCAGGAACGCGCTGGTGAGGTTGGTGTCGATGATCCGGTGCCAGTCGGAGTCGGTGAACTCCAGGAGCGGGGCGCGCAGTTGCATGCCCGCGTTGTTGACCAGGATGTCCAGCGGGCCCACCCGGTCCTCAACATCCGCGATCCCAGCGGCTACTGACGGACCGTCGGTCACGTCGAAGACGGCCGTGTGGACATCGCCGGACAGTTCGGCGGCGGCCTTGGTGAGCCGTTCGCCGTCCCGGCCGTTCAGGACGACCGTGCAGCCGGCCTCCAACAGGCCCCGGGCGAGGGCGAGTCCGATGCCCCGGCTGGAACCGGTGACCAGGGCCGTCCGGCCACTGATGTCGAAAAGAGGATGACTCATTCCCGTACCCCTAGATGATCAGTGAGAGGAGGAGGACCAGTCCGCCGGCGACCACCGAGATGATCGTCTCCATGACGGACCAGGTCTTGAGGGTCTGGCCGACGCTCAGGCCGAAGTACTCCTTCACCAGCCAGAATCCGGCGTCGTTGACATGGCTGAAGAAGACCGAGCCCGCGCCGATGGCGAGGACGAGGAGCGCGGTGTGGGTCGTCGACATGTCGGCGGCCAGAGGTGCTACCAGACCCGCCGCCGAGATCGTGGCCACCGTCGCCGAACCGGTCGCCAGCCGGATCGCGACCGCGATCAGCCAGGCCAGCAGCAGCGCCGGGATCGACCAGTCCTTGGAGATGTCCAGGATCATCTGACCGACACCGGAGTCGATCAGTGTCTGCTTGAAGCCGCCGCCCGCGCCGACGATGAGCAGGATGCCCGCGATCGGCATCAGCCCCTTCTCGACGGTCGAGGACAGCCGCTCCTTGGTGAAGCCCGCCGGGCGGCCCAGCGTGAACATGCCGACGATCACCGCCGCGAGCAGCGCGATCAGCGGGGAGCCGATGACGTCGAAGACACGCTGCACGGTGTGCGTGGGGTCGTCCACGACGATGTCCACCAGCGCCTTGGAGAGCATGAGCACGACCGGCAAAAGGATCGTGGCGAGGGTCGCGCCGAAGCCGGGACGGTTCTCCAGGTCCTCGGAGGGGCGGGCGGCGGGGGTCTGGGGGGAACCCCCAGTTGAAGGCAGCATGCGCTCCGGGGCCTGGACGTCCACCCAGCGGGCGGCGACCTTCGAGAACAACGGGCCCGCGATGATCACGGTCGGGACGGCGACGAGCACGCCCAGCGCCAGGGTCAGACCGAGGTTGGCCTTGACCGCGTCCACGGCGACCAGCGGCCCCGGGTGCGGCGGAATGAGCCCGTGCATGACCGACAGGCCCGCCAGCGCCGGGACGCCGATCCGCATGAGCGAGTAGTTGCCGCGCTTGGCGACCATCAGCACGACCGGGATCAGCAGCACGATGCCGACCTCGAAGAACAGCGGCAGCCCGATCACCGAGGCGATCAGCACCATCGCCCACGGCATCGACCGGGGACTCGCCTTCGCGAGAATCGTGTCGACGATCTGGTCCGCGCCGCCGGAGTCGGCGAGCAGCTTGCCGAGGATCGCGCCGAGGGCGATCAGCACGCCGACGCCGGCGACCGTGGTGCCGAGCCCGGCGGTGAAGCTGGTGATGGCCTTGTCCAGCGGCGCCCCGGCGAACGCGCCGAGCGCGAGCGAGCCGATGGTCAGCGCCAGGAAGGCGTGCATCTTGAACTTGGTGATGAGCAGGACGATGACGGCGATGCCCGCCAGTACGGCGATGCCCAGCTGCGCGTGGCCGGCCGAGGTGATGGGCTCGACGGGGTCCGCTGCCAGCAACTCGACGCTGAGTCTGGTCACGGTGGATTCCTTGCGGATGTGGGGAGTTGGGGGTGACGGGAGGTACTAGAAGGTCGGCTCGGGAACCTGCGCGAGCGCGGCCATGGCCCGCCCGGCGATCTGCTCCGGGCTGCCGCCGACGTCCACGGAGACGCCGGCCTCGTCGGCCTCCAGCGGCTCCAGCGTGGCGAACTGCGAGTCGAGCAGCGCGGTCGGCATGAAGTGCCCGTGCCGGTGCGCCATCCGGTCCTCGATGAGCGCGCGGTCACCGGTCAGATGGACGAAGACGACCCCGGGGGCGGCGGCCCGCAACCGGTCGCGGTACGACCGCTTCAGCGCCGAGCTGCTCACCACCCCGCCGAGCCCCGCCCGCCCGTGTGTCCAGTCGCCGATGGCGTCCAGCCACGGCCACCGGTCCTCGTCGGTCAGCGGGTGCCCGGCCGACATCTTGGCGATGTTGGCCTGCGGGTGGAAGTCGTCGCCCTCGGCGTACGGAACGCCGAGCCGGGCCGCGAGCAGGGGACCGATGGTGGTCTTCCCGGTGCCCGCTACGCCCATGACCACGACGACATGGGGGGTACGCATCGCTGCCTCACTGTCTCCGTCGACACCTGATGTCGATTCCACTGAAACCCATTAGGTACGACGAAATCAAGAGTCTGTGACGAATAAGTCTGACTTTTAGCTTCCGTGATGCGCCCCGTACGCTGAGTGCATGACCACTCCGGGCCGCGGGCTGCACGGCCGCGTACTCGACTCCCTCGGCCCCGCCATCACCGCGGGCGAGTACCCGCCGGGCAGCGTCCTGCGCACCGACGAACTCGCCAAGGACTTCGAGGTGTCCCGCTCCGTGATGCGCGAGGCGGTCCGCGTCCTGGAGTCCATGCACCTGGTCGAGTCCCGCCGCCGCGTGGGCGTCACCGTCCGCCCCAAGTCCGAGTGGAACGTCTACGACCCGCAGGTCATCCGCTGGCGGCTGGCCGGCGCCGACCGCCCGCAGCAACTGCGCTCACTCACCGTGCTGCGCTCCGCGATCGAACCGATCGCCGCGGGTCTCGCCGCCAAGTTCGCCACGGCGGAGCAGTGCGCGGAACTCACCGAGTGCGCGATCGGCATGGTGGCCAACTCGCGCGGCCACAAACTGGAGGCCTACCTCGTCCACGACGTGGCCTTCCACCGGGTCATCCTCGCCGCCTCCGGCAACGAGATGTTCGCCCGCCTCGGCGACGTCGTCACCGAGGTCCTCGCCGGCCGCACCCACCACGAGGTCATGTTCGAGGACCCCGACCCCGCCGCCGTCACCCTGCACGTCCAGGTAGCGGAGGCGGTCCGTGAGGGAGACGCGGTCCGCGCGGAGACCCTGACCCGCGAGATCACGGTCGGCGCGCTTCAGGAACTCGACATCCTCGCCCCGTAGTTGGGCTAGTCCAGGAACTCCCCGTCGACGTAGACCCATGCCCCGTCGACCCGCTCGAACCGGCTGCGCTCATGGACCGAGCCGCCCTGGTAGGACGCCCGGAACGTCACGGTCCCCGCGGAGTGGAACGCCGACCCGCCGCTCGTGCCGAGGATCTCCAACCCGGTCCACCGCATCCCCGGATCGAGTTCGAGGGGTGCGGCGGGCCGGGTCCGCGGGTGCCAGGTGCGCAGCAGATAGGGCGCGTCCAGCCGCACGAAGGCGCTGTAGCGGGAGCGCATCAACGCCTCGGCGGTGGGGGCGGCGGTGCCGGAGTGGTACCGGCCGCAGCAGGTGTCGTAGGGGGTGGGGAGGCCGCAGGGGCAGGAGGTGGGTCGGGGCATGGGGACCATTGTGCCGGGGTGACGCTGAGAGGCAGGGTCGCGTAGGGCAGATCAACGCTCGACCGCGTCAGCCGGAACCATTTGTGCTCCAGTGTCGCGCGGGCGAGGAGCTCCGGCTCCGCCCTCTGGGGCTCCCCGTCGGCGGGTGTGGCTTTGACGAACTGCACCAGGAGGGCGCCGGTGACCCGGGTGCCGATCTGCTTCACAAACCCTGGCGGGAGGATCCACTCGACCCCTGTGTACAAGGTTTCCTGGACCTTGCGGTGGATTCTCCTGACGTACCACTCGTGCTTGGGCATCTGAGGTGCGCTGTGTGCGGTCAGGTGAGCGACGGCAGCCATCACCGGGGCGAGTGCCGGGTAGGTGCCGACGGCAGCCGTGACTTCCCCGACGGCCTGCGCAAAGGGGGCGGCTGTGTGCAGATCCTCGGCCAGGGTGGATCTCCACGCCCGCTCCGCTTTTACCGGCGGAAGGTGGTAGACGACCGCCTGGAGATCCTTCACTCGCCAATTGCCCACAGCCGGAAAGAGCAGCTCGACTTTCAGGTGCGGCGGCGCGTCCCCGAGGTACCCGAGCGTCCAGACGTACAGATTCCCCGTGAAGTGGTGGGACGGTCGGGACTCCCTGGCGAAGATCCGCTCCAGCGGAATGGAATGCGGCTCCGTCTCCCCGTAGACCTCCAGCCACTCACCTGTCTCCGCGCACCGCCGATTCCACACAGACGCCATGACCTCACCCCGTGAAGTCACTTGATACTCCGTCAGTTCCCCACCCGCAACGGAGCTGACCGCTCAGACCGCGATCCCCGTCTCCGCCGAAGGCATCGGCGGCAACCGCGTCCCGTACACCCACGCCTCGAAGAGCTGGTCCAACGGCTCGGACGTGAACCGGGACGCGTGGGACGTGAACGTCGCTGTCGTCACCGTGCCGTTGCGGTGCAGGCTCGCCCAGCTCCGCAGCATGCGGAAGAACGCGATGTCGCCCAGCGCGCAGCGCACCGCGTGGACGGTGACCCCGCCGCGTTCGTAGAGCCGGTCGTCGAACATCGACTTGCGGCCGGGGTCGGCGAGCCGCAGGTCCTGGGGGAGCGTGGAGAGCAACCGGTGCGCGGCGGCGGCGTGTTGATGGGCCGTACGGCCGCCCGAGCGCTCGGACCACAGCCACTCGGCGTACTTGGCGAAGCCCTCGTTCAGCCAGATGTGCCGCCAGTCGGCGATGGACACGCTGTTGCCGAACCACTGGTGGGCCAGCTCGTGCGCGACGAGCCGTTCCGAACCCCGGGCCCCGTCAACGTGGTTGGCGCCGAACAGCGACAACCCCTGTGCCTCGACGGGGACATCGAGCTCCTCCTCCGTCACGACGACCGCGTACTCGTCGAAGGGGTACGGCCCGAACAGGTCCTGGAACAGCTCCATCATCGCGGGCTGCCGCGCGAAGTCCCTTGAGAACTCGGGCAGTAGGTCCGACGGGATGTGCCCGTGCTGCGGGACGCCACCCAGACCCGGGTCGCCCAGCAGCACCGTCTGGTACTTGCCGATCGACAGCCCGACGAGGTAACTCGACGTCGGCGCCGACTGCTCGTACACCCAAGTGGTCGTAGAAGCCTTGGTCGTTCGGGTCAGCAGCCGCCCGCCCGCCACCACCGCGTACGCGGACGGCGTGGTGATCGAGATCTGGTACGACGCCTTGTCGGCGGGCCGGTCGTTGCACGGGTACCAGGACGGCGCCCCGATCGGCTGG
Organism: Streptomyces sp. NPDC088350; assembly: GCF_044753545.1. Classification (NCBI taxonomy): domain Bacteria; kingdom Bacillati; phylum Actinomycetota; class Actinomycetes; order Kitasatosporales; family Streptomycetaceae; genus Streptomyces; species Streptomyces sp. NPDC088350. The sequence continues at coordinate 25,729 of NZ_JBIVNL010000018.1, forward strand.
CTCGCCACCAGCGCCCCGTCGGTCAACTCCTCCCAGCCGAGGCCGCCCCACGGGCTGGCGACCGGCTTGGGGTTGCCCGACCAGTGCACCTCGACGGTGAACGCGGCACCGGCCCGCAGCGGCTTCGCGGGCCGGATGCGCAGCCGTCCGCCGCGGTGCGTGTAGTGCGGCTGGCGGCCGTCCACCCGGACCCGGCCGATCTTGAAGTCGCCCAGGTTCAGCTGGAATTCGGGCAGCGGCGCACGGCCCGCTATGGCGTTGATACGGGCCGTGCCGGAGAGACGGTTCGGGCCGGGGCGGTAGTCCAGCGCTAGTTCATAGCGGTGCACCCGGTAGCGGGCATCGCCGTTTGCCGGGAAATACGGGTCCGGACCCGCCGCCTGCTGAACGGTCACTGCTGCGTCTGCTCCCTGCGCTGTGCTCGTATCTCGTACCCGTGCACCGCCCTCCGAAGCCGACGCCGCGTGACCTGTGTTCAGGGTCGCCATGACTCGATCGGATTGCCCAGCCAGCGGGTGTCGTCCGGGACGGACTCCGCCGCCATCACGAGCGAGGCGGGGCCAAGAGTGGTGCGCGCCCCGACCTCGCTGCCGGGCAGGACGATTCCGCCAGGACCCAGCGTCGCGCCCTCACGGAGGACCACAGTATCCGTCCGCAAGATCCGGTCGTGGAAGAGGTGGGTCTGGAGCACACAGCCGCGGTTCACCGTCGAGGCGTCTCCGAGGGTCACCAGGTCGGTCTCGGGCAGCCAGTAGCTCTCCACCCAGACGCCCTTGCCGATGTGCGCGCCGAGCCCGCGCAGCCAGGCCGTCAGCACCGGAGTACCCGGTACCGAACCGGCCAGCCAGGGCACCGCCACGACCTCGACGAAGGTGTCCGCCAGCTCGTTGCGCCACACGTAGCCGCTCCACAGCGGGTGCTCGGCACCGTGGTGCCGTCCCACCAGGGTCCACTTGGCCACGATCGAGATCAGCCCGGCCAGCGCGCCGACGGCCAGCAGCACGAGCCCCGCAAGCAGTGGCGCCCACGCACCGAGCGCGCACAGCGCGGCCACGGTCAGCACGGCCAGACCCGCCGAGCAGAACACCGGCACGATCCGGCACAGCTCGACAAGACCGCGCGCCCACAGCAGCCGGGCCGGCGGGTCGTACGTCCGGCTCTGGTCGCCGCCACTCGAACTCCGCGGCAGCTTCACCGGCGGCAGCCCCAGATACGACGTGCCCTTCTTCGCCTTCTTCGGCGTCGCCGACAGCACCCCGACGAGCCCGCCGTCCGGCACGCTCCGCCCGGGCGCGGTCATCCCGGAGTTCCCGAGGAACGCCCGCCGCCCGATCTCGGCCCGCCCGATGTGCACCCAGCCACCACCGAGTTCGTACGGCGCGGTCAATGTGTCGTCGGCCAGGAAGGCACCTTCGCCGACGGTGGTCAGGCTGGGCAGCGCGAGCACGGTCGACACTTCCGCACCCCGCCCGATCCGCATCCCGAGCAGCCGCAGCCACACCGGCGTGACGAGCCCGGCGTACAGCGGGAACAGGGTCTCGCGGGAGAGGTCCATCAGCTGCGTGACCGTCCACGCCTGCCAGCCGATCCGGCTGTGCGTGGGGTGCGTACCCTCGCGCAGACCCAGGCTGAGCAGTCGTACACCGATCAGGATCAGCAGCGCGTACGCCAGCCCGAAGGCGAGTGTCGCCGGGACCAGGGCCAGGGCCGCGCCCCGCAGGGCCTCGCCGAGACCGTCGCCCGGTGCCACGAACAGGCTGGTCACCAGCAGCGCGACCGCGCCCGCGACCACCGGCAGCATGGTGAGCGCGAAGCCCGTCACGCCGTACATCGCGCGCCAGTACGTGCCCCGCTGCGGGCGCTCCTTGGGCCAGTTGCGCTTGGCCTTGCCGAGCTTGACGGCGGGCGCGCCCGCCCAGCGCTGGCCGGTCGGGACGGTGCCGGTGACGGCCGAACCCGGCGCGACCTCGGCCCGCTTGCCCACCCGGGCGCCGGGGAACAGCATGCTGCGCGTGCCGACGACGGCGTGCGCGCCGACCTTGACCGGGCCGATCTCCAGGCGGTCGCCGTCCAGCCAGTAGCCGGAGAGGTCCACCTCGGACTCGACGGCCGCACCGCGGCCCAGCTTGAGCATGCCGGTGACCGGGGGGAGGGAGTGCAGATCGACGTCCGGGCCGACCTTGGCGCCGAGGGCGCGTGCGTACCGCTCCAGCCACGAGCCCGTCAGCGCGGTCGCCCCGCTGAACTCGGCCAGCCGTTCCGCCGCCCACAGCCGCAGATGGACGCCGCCACCACGGTCGTAGCGTCCCGGCTTCACCCCGCGCAGCAGCAGCCGCGCACCGCCCGCGGCGATCGCGAGCCGGCCGGGCGGGCTGAAGAGGAGCAGCGCACCGGCGCCGACCAGCCACCACGAGGCGGTGGGCAGCCACGCGTAGCCGTTGAGTACGTTGCCGAGGGCGGCCAGTGCCACCGTCCAGCGCAGGCCGACGAGCGTGAACAGGGGGACCAGCGCGAGGAGTTGGATCACCTTGGCGCGCGTCGGCACCGGCGCGATCACCCGCGCCGTGCCGTCGCCCTGCGCGGAGTCCTCCAGGTGCCGGGCCAACTTGCGGAGTGTGGGCTGCTGGTAGATGTCGAGGACGGCCGCGCTCGGGTACCGGGTGCGCAGCCGCGTGGTCAACTGGGCGGCGGCCAGGCTGCCGCCGCCGATCGCGAAGAAGTCGTCGGCGGCACCGCTCACCGGGATGCCGAGCACCTCGGCCCACTGCTCCGCGAGCCAGGCCTCCGTGCCGTAGAGCTGCTCCTTGGCGCCGGCGGTCTCCAGGCCTTCGAGCGGCCAGGGGAGCGCGTTCCGGTCGACCTTGCCGGAGGTCCGGGTGGGGAGGTCCTCGACCGGGGCGATCAACGGCACGAGGGCGGCGGGCAGTTCGGCCCGCAGCTTCTCGACGGCCGCGGCCTGGTCCCAGCCCTCCTGCGTCACGACATAGCCCACCAGCAGCTGGTTGCCGCTGCGCGCGGTGCGTACGGCGGCAGCCGCACCGGCGACCCCGGGCAGCGCCTGGAGGGCCGCGTCGACCTCGCCGAGTTCGATCCGGCGCCCGCCGAGCTTGATCTGCTCGTCGGCCCGGCCGAGGAAGATCAGCCCCTCGGGCTCGGCCTTGACCAAGTCACCACTGCGGTACGCCCGTTCCCAGCCGAGCGATTCGAGGGGCGCGTACTTCTCCGCGTCCTTCTCGGGGTCCAGGTAGCGGGCGAGCCCGACCCCGCCGATCACCAACTGCCCGCTGCCGCCCATCGGGACGGGCACCCCGGCCTCGTCGACGACGGCCAACTCCCAGCCGTTCAGGGGCAGTCCGATGCGGATGGGCTCGTCGCCGGTCATCAGGGAGGCGCAGGCGACGACGGTCGCCTCGGTCGGGCCGTAGGTGTTCCAGACCTCGCGGCCCTCGGTGACCAGCCGCTGCACCAGCTCGGGCGGGCAGGCCTCACCGCCGAAGATCAGCAGGCGTACGTCGTTCAGAGCCTCCGGCTCCCAGAGGGAGGCCAGGGTCGGCACGGTCGAGACGACGCTGATGTCCTGGTCCACCAGCCAGGGGCCGAGGTCGGCGCCGCTGCGGACCTGGGAGCGAGGGACGGGCACCAGGCAGGCGCCGTAGCGCCAGGCCAGCCACATCTCCTCGCAGGACGCGTCGAAGGCGACGGACAGCCCCGCCATGACCCTGTCACCCGGACCGATGGGGTCGTCGGTGAGGAACAGGGCCGCCTCGGCGTCCACGAAGGCCGCCGCGCTGCGGTGCGTGACGGCGACGCCCTTGGGCTTGCCGGTGGAGCCGGAGGTGAAGATGATCCACGCGTCCTGCTCGACACCGGGCCGGGCGGCCGGGGCGTCGCTGTGCCCGAGAACGGTCAGCGCGTGCTCGGCACCGATCACGGCCCGCACATCGGCCTCGCCGAACACCAGCTCGGCCCGCTCGTCCGGGTCCTCGGCGTCGACGGGAACGTAGGCGGCACCGGCGGCGAGTACGGCGAGGATCGCGACGTAGAGATCGTTGGTCCCGGACGGGACGCGGACGCCGACCCGGTCGCCGAGGCCGACGCCGGCCGCGGCCAGGGTGCGGCGCAGGGTCTCCACCTCGACGGCCAGCGCACGGTAGGTGAGGCGGACGGTGCCGTCGTCCAGGGCGAGTTCGTCGGGATACGACCGCACCGAGGCGTCGAGGATGTCGACGAGCGTGCGGGCCGAGGCGGCCGGCGCCGCGGAGAAACGTGCCGTATCGCCGAACTGGGTGCGGATCTCTTCGTCAAGCCCGAGAGCACTGCTCTCGTGTATGGCTGCCATCGGTCCTCGCGTCTCGAACCCGGAAACATCCGGGGTGCTGGCGGGCCCGCAGGTATGCCTGGGGTTGTCCGGCTCCAGCTCCGTTCCGTAACAAGCCGGAAATTTTAGTACGACGCTATGCGCCCGGCCTGCCGACGGCCACTCGGGGAAGCCGGACGGGGGCGCTCCGTGAGCGTCCGGCAACGCTCTGGCCTGGTGATCTTCAATCCGAAGGAGACATCCCCCACAAATGCGGCGAGGGCCACGACCTTGGTGGTCGCGGCCCTCGCCTGCGATGTGTCCGAGGGGGGACTTGAACCCCCACGCCCGTTAAAGGGCACTAGCACCTCAAGCTAGCGCGTCTGCCATTCCGCCACCCGGACAAGGTGTCTGTCGCGCGTGGTTTCCCCCGCGGCGACGAAGGAAACATTACCAGGCTTCCAGGGGTGGCCGATCACCCCCTGTTCGCCCCCCTTTCCCGCGTGAACGGCGTGTGACGGGGGCGGACCGCCCTTGGGGCGCGGGCCGGGGAGGGGGAGGATGAGGGAGAGGACCACCAGCAGTGACAGTGGGAGGAAGCAGCGTGAGCGACACGGACACGGCCAAGGGCGTCACCGGTGAGGACGAGGTCGTGGACCTCTGCCGCGAGCTGATCCGGATCGACACCAGCAACTACGGCGACCACTCGGGCCCGGGTGAGCGCAAGGCGGCCGAGTACGTCGCCGAGCAGCTCGCCGAGGTGGGCCTCGAAGCGAAGATCTTCGAGTCGCACCCGGGACGCGCCTCCACGGTGGCCCGGATCGAGGGCACGGACCCCTCCCGGCCCGCGCTCCTCATCCACGGCCACCTGGACGTCGTGCCGGCGAACGCGGCGGACTGGACCCACCACCCCTTCTCCGGCGAGGTCGCGGACGGGTGCGTGTGGGGGCGCGGGGCCGTCGACATGAAGGACATGGACGCGATGACCCTGGCGGTCGTCCGCGACCGGCTGCGCAGCGGGCGCAGGCCTCCGCGCGACATCGTGCTCGCGTTCCTCGCGGACGAGGAGGCGGGCGGTACGTACGGGGCGCGGCACCTCGTCGACAACCACCCCGAGCTGTTCGAGGGCGTCACCGAGGGCATCAGCGAGGTCGGCGGGTTCTCGTTCACCGTGAGCGAGGAGCGGCGGCTCTACCTGATCCAGACGGCTGAGAAGGGCATGCACTGGATGAAGCTGACCGTGGCCGGCACCGCCGGGCACGGATCGATGATCCACCGGGACAACGCGATCACCGAGCTGTCGGAGGCGGTCGCCCGTATCGGCCGGCACAAGTTCCCGGTACGGGTCACGAAGACGACGCGGGCCTTCCTCGACGAACTGGGCGACGCGCTCGGTACCCCGCTCGACCCCGAGGACATGGAGTCCACCCTCGCCCGGCTCGGCGGCATCGCCAAACTCATCGGCGCCACTCTCAGGAACACCGCCAACCCGACGCAGCTGAACGCCGGTTACAAGGTCAACGTCATCCCCGGCGAGGCCACCGCGCACGTCGACGGGCGGTTCCTGCCCGGCTACCAGGAGGAGTTCCTCGCCGACCTCGACCGGATCCTCGGGCCGAAGGTGAAGCGTGAGGGCGCGCACTCGGACAAGGCCTTGGAGACCTCCTTCGACGGGCCTCTCGTCGAGGCCATGCAGTCCTCGCTGCTGGCCGAGGACCCGACCGCGAAGGCGATCCCGTACATGCTCTCCGGCGGTACGGACGCCAAGTCCTTCGACGACCTGGGCATCCGGGGCTTCGGCTTCGCACCGCTCAAGCTGCCCCCGGAGCTGGACTTCGCGGGCATGTTCCACGGCGTCGACGAGCGGGTGCCCGTGGAGGGGCTGAAATTCGGTGTGCGGGTGCTGGACCGGTTCATCGACGCGTCGTGAGACGGCGGTCGACGTCCGTTGACACCTGAATTCGACCGCGTGTGCGGAGGCGACTGGGACGAGTGAATGTGCTCATAAGCTCGTAGCTCCATTACTCCTTCCTCGTTACAGGTGATGCGATCGGCAACACGAGATCGCTTTTGCCAACAAGGAGGAATAATGATCAAGAAGGTCGTCGCCGCTGCGGCTGCCACTGGTGGCCTGGTTCTCGCGGGAGCGGGCCTGGCCGTCGCCGACTCGGGTGCCCAGGGTGCCGCCGTGCACTCCCCGGGTGTCGTTTCCGGCAACGTCATCCAGGTGCCCGTGCACGTCCCGGTGAACGTGTGCGGCAACACGATCTCGGTGATCGGCGTGCTGAACCCCGCCTTCGGCAACACCTGCATCAACAAGTGACGTCGCCCCTCTGAGGGGTGACCACGTCCTCGGCCCCGGAGTGCGCGCCATGCGCTCCGGGGCCGACGGTCTTTGCGCGAGAAGTCGAGCGAGAAGTCGAGCGAGAAGCCGCGTGAGGAATTTCAGTCAGGAATGAAGGCAGGGGGGAATTCAGCAATGCGACAAGTCACCCGCAAGAGTTTGATGACCGTGGCGGCGGCGACCGGAGTGATCGCCGCCGCGGGCGGTGTCGCCCACGCGGACTCGGGCGCGAACGGCTCCAGTGCGGACTCACCCGGCGTGCTCTCCGGCAACACCGTGCAGGCACCGGTGCATGCGCCGGTCAACGTCTGCGGCAACACCGTGAACGTGGTCGGGATCCTCAACCCGGCGGTCGGCAACAAGTGCGTCAACCAGGGTGGGGACGGCAAGGGCGGTGGCTACGGCGGTGGTCACAGTGGCGGTGGCGGCCATGGCGGTGGCCATGGCTCGTCGGGCGGTTACGGCGACGACGGAGGTTACGGCTCCGGCGGTGGTTACGGCTCCGGCGGGCACGGGGGCTCCGGCGGACACGGAGCGCACGGCGGCTCAGGGGGCGCGTACGCCGGCGGACACGCCACCGGCTCGCCCGGTGTCGGCTCCGGCAACCACGTCCAGGTACCGATCGACGTCCCGGTGAACGTGTGCGGCAACAGCGTCGACGTCATCGGCATCGGCAACGCCGTCACCGGCAACGACTGCGCCAACGGCGGCGGTTGGAACGGCGGCGGGCACCACCACGGCACACCTCCGGGCGGCGGCGGACACCACGGGGGTGGCGGTCACGAGGGGGGCGGTCACCACGGAGGGGGCCACCAGGGCGGCGGGGGTCACGAGGGTGGCGGTCACCACGGAGGGGGTCACCACGGGGGCGGTGGTCACCCGGGCAGGCCTCCGGGCGGCGGCCACGGCACGACCCCGCCGGGGACTCCGGGACACCCTGGGACGCCAGGTCACCCCGGGACGCCAGGTCACCCGGGTACTCCCGTGCACCCCGGCACCCCCGGTCACCCCGGTTCGCCGGGCACCTCGCCGGTCAAGGGCGTCCAGACGCCGATCGGTTCCGCGCACGTCGACCAGCGCGGCGCCCACTCCGCCGTCCGGTCCCAGGGCCTCCCGCAGCTCGCGCACACCGGCAGCGAGCTGCCGCTGGGCCTCGTGCTGCCCGTCGGAGCGGGCTCGCTGCTCGCGGGCGCGGTCCTCTACCGCAAGGCGCGCGCTTCGGCGTAGCACCCGGGAACATGTGATCTGCGCGACCGGGACATGTGATCTGCGCGACGGAGGGGCCCCGCACCGTCGGGGCCCGCTCCGTCGCGCCCGGCTCAGCTCACCACGTCGCGCGCACCTGGCGGATGATCCGCCGGCGCAGCCGCACCCTGCGACTGCCGTCGCGCAGCAGGCTCAGTCGGTCCAATTCCCAGTGTCCGTACTCGGCATGGTCCGTCAGGAGACGTGTGGCGTCCTTGCGGGAGACCCCGCGCGGTACGTACACGTCGACAAATTCGTATTCCGGCATCGCATCTATTGTGCGGGCAGAGCCCCGGTACGGATAGCGTCTGCACTATGTCTGATGCTGCGCAGCCCACCGCTGCCGAGGTACGCGCCGCCGCCGAGGCGGTCAAGACCGCGCTCGACCGCCACCTGGCCGCGGTCGAAGGCCGGTCGGGGGAGGACGACCCGGCCGTCTACGAGGCGTTCAACCAGCTCGCCGCGGCCGCCGAGGTCTACGACGAGCTGCTCTACGACCGTTATGACGAGGTCACGCCTTTCGAGATCCCCGGTACGGACGACTCCCTGCCGCCGTACACCGGCCCGGAGGAGCCGAACGCGGTGAGCGTGCTGATCCGCCGTGACTACGCCGTGGCGGAGCCGCAGCGGCTGCTGGCCCAGGCACAGCGGGTCGAGGCCGCGGTCGGCGACGGGACGGGCACGGAGGCCTCCGCCACGATCCACGGCGCGCTCGGCATCCTCTTCGACGAGTTCGAGGCGGACGAGATCGCCTCCCGGCCCAAGGAGTTCGGTCTGGAGGAGGGCGACTCCACGCTGTGGGTGACCGCGGCCGACGAGACGGCCGAGCCCGGCTCCTGGCTGGAAGCCCCCTTCGAGCAGGTCGATCCGCAGCGGGTGGTGTGCCGCTTCGACGTCAGCGCGGTCTTCGACGACGAGATCAACGACGAGCTGGACGACATCGACGAGGTGGACGAGGCCGAGGAGGAGATCGAGGACGACCTCGATCCCGACCTCGACGCCGACCTCGACGAGGACGAGGACCTGGAGGCGCTGGAAGCGGACCGCTGAGAGGCGCCGCACCCCGCTGCTGTGACGACGACGGCGGGGGGGGGCCCCCGCCGCCCCCCCGGGCCCCCCCCCGGGGGGGGGGGCGGGCGGCCCCCCGGGGCCCCCCGCGCGCGGTGTTGGGGCCCCCCCCGCCCCCCCCCGGCGGGGCCGGGGGGGGGGGCCGGCG
>NZ_JBIVNL010000018.1:34840-176378 GCF_044753545.1 Streptomyces sp. NPDC088350
GGGCCCCCCCCCCGCGGGGGCCCGCCCGGGGCGGCGGCGCCCCCCCCCGCCCCCCGGGGCCCCCCCCCCCCCGTCTGTCGTCCGACTCGGCCCCCGTGACGCGACCGCGGCCGTTTGTCGTCCCCGCCTCGGACCTCCGAGTAGTGCCCGTGGCCGTCGGCCGGCGGCTCAGCCCTCTGTGACATGACCGCGGCTGCCCGCAGTGCCGACCCAGCTCTCCGTGCCGTGTCCTCGGCTGCTCGCAGTGTCGGCTCAGCTCTCCGTGCCGTGTCCTCGGCTGCTCGCAGTGTCGGCTCAGCTCTCCGTGCCGTGTCTGCGGCTGCCCGCCGCTCCGCTCAGACCTCCGCCGGTACCTGCGGTCGCAGCAGGACCGGCAACCGGGTCGTACGCGGCTTCGCCGGGACCTCGGCGACGGCCCGGGGCAGCGCCTGATCCACGCCGTGCACCACGGACAGATGCCGGTCCGCCCGGCTGAACGCCGTGTACACCCAGGGCCGGCTGAGAGCCTGCGCCGCGTCCCCGGGCAGCACCACGACCACCGCGGGCCACCGCGCCCCGACGGCCTGGTGCGCGGTCAGCGCCCACCCGTGCCGCACGGACTGCTCCACCCGCTCCTTCGGTACGACGACGGGGCCGCCGGCACACGTCAGACGCAGCCCCTCGGCGTCGGCGTTCACCACCTGACCGGGGACCGTACGGCCCGGGGCGGGCGAGTACGCGATCCGGTCGCCGGGGTCGAAGCCGCCGAAGCGGCCGGGGCCCGGGTTGAGCCGTTCCTTCAGCGCCACGTTGAGGGCACGGGTGCCGGCCGCGCCGCCGTGCCCCGGTGTGATCACCACCGTCTGCTCGGCCGGGACGCCGATCACCCGCGGCACCGAGTCGGCGACGAGCTGCACGGTCCGGTGCACGGCCTCGCCGGCGTCCCGCACCGGCACGATCACGACCTCCTTGCCGGGGGCCTCCACCTGGTTCAGCTCGCCGATGCCGATGCCCGAGACCAGCTCGCCCACGGGACCGGGGTCCGGCCGCCGCGAGACGATGTGGGGGCAGGCCCGCGCCGCGAGCAGATCGGCGAAGACCCGCCCCGGGCCCGCCGACCACAGCACCGCCGGATCCCCGGCCAGCACCAGCCGCGCGCCGTCCGGCAGCGACTCGGTGAGCAGGGCCCCGGTCTCGACGTCGAGTTGCGGCGCGTCGAGTACGACGAGGAGATCCAGGTCCAGGGCGCCGTCCGCGTCCCGCCCGGGCCCTTCGGCACCCGACAGGAGCCCGGCGACGGTGGCCGCGCGGGGGGCGTCACCCGGCTCGGTGTTTTCCGGCTCGCCGGACGAGGTGTTCCCTGATTCCGTGGACCGCGTCAGCAGCGAGGTGAACCGCTCCCGCCCGACCGGACTGTGGGCGGCGGCCCAGACGCGCAGCCCGAAGCCCGCCGCCGCGCGCAGCAGTGCCGCCGGTTCTTCGAGGGACGCCTCCCCGCCGGTGTGGAGCACCAGGCCGTGCCCCGCGACCGCGCGGATCAGCTCGCCGGTGGACCCCTTGGCGGCACCGGCCAGCTCCCACTCCGCCGCCGAACCGTCCTCCTTCGGCATCGAGTTGATGATTCTGGCCAGCCCGTCGGCGAGGCTCTCCTCGGCGAGCGCGTACCGCTCCAGGCCGATCAGCACCCGCACCGGACGTTCCTCGGCCACCGAGTCCTCGTCGTCGGCGTCGTCCGTGCGCTGCACCGGGACCGCGGGCTCGTCCAACGCGTCCTGGAACACCAGCACTTCACCCTCCGCGATGGCGCTCTGCGTCGCCGCGTCCGGGTCGGGCACACCTTGCTTGGCCAGCGCGGCCGTCAACGTCGCGGCCTCCAGGGCCGTGTGCCCGGCCAGGGCCGCCTGCTCCAGGAGCCAGCCGATGACCGCCCGGCCCCGGCGCTCGTCGTCCGGCGCGCACTCGGCGCCGAGCAGGGCCCGCGCGAACCCGTCGGCCTGCTCGGGCCGTACACCCGGGACGCGCAGCAACTGCCAAGGATCCTCGCGGAGTTGTTCGTCCGCGATCTCACCGAGCACCTCCGCGACCTGGGCCGCGAGCGTCTCGGGCGCGCCGCCCTCGGCCAGCACCCGCCGTACGGACTCGACGGTCTCGGTCGCGGGGGCGCCGGGCGCGACCGCGACGGGCTGGGGGCGCCGCACCGCCTCCGGGGCGGCTGACGGGCGTGGGGCGGGCTCCGGCTCGGCGAAGGGGGTGAGCACGGGTTTCTCGCCGCTCTCCACGGCCCGTACCGCCGCGAGCAGTTCGGCGGCCGTCCCGCTGAGCTTGGTCCCGGCCACGATGGGCCCGGCCTTCTCCGCCTTCCGCCGCTCGATCCGCTCCCGCTCCAGCCGCTGCGCGAGCAACTCGGCGGCGGCCTCGGACAGTTCGGGGGCGGCAGCCGCGGTCTCACCGGTGCCTTCGGTGCCTTCAGCGCTCTCGGTGCCCTCCGCGTCCGCGTCCCCGGCACCCTCGCCGGCGTCCGTGCCCGTGTCCTCGGCGGCATCCGCCACGGTGCCCTGTATGGCCTCCGTGCCCTCGGCCGGCGAGGTCTCCGTGGTCTCCGGGTCCGTGCTCACAGCGTGCTCCAGTCGTGATCGGGATAGCGGTGCAGAGGCGCCGACACATCGTCGAGCGCTCGGCAGATCTCGTCAGGAAGACTAAGCGCCTCCACTGACAACGCGGCCGTGAGCTGCTGCGCGTTGCGCGCGCCGACGATCGGGGCGGCCACCCCGGGCCGGTCGCGGACCCAGGCGAGGGCGACCTGGAGGGGCGTCACGGCGAGCCCGTCCGCGGCCGTCGTCACGGCGTCCACGATGCGGGTCGCCGTGTCGTCGAGGTAGGGCGCGACGAAGGGCGCCATGTGTGCGGAGGCGCCGCGCGAGTCGGCCGGGGTCGCGTGCCGGTACTTGCCGGTGAGGACCCCGCGCCCGAGCGGCGAGGAGGGCAGCAGCCCGATGCCCAGGTCGAGCGCGGCCGGCAGCACCTCGCGCTCCACGCCCCGCTGCAACAGCGAGTACTCCAGCTGCGTGCTCGCCAGCCGCGTCCGCGTGCCCGGCGCCGCCAGCTGCCAGGTCGCCGCCTTGGCCAGCTGCCAGCCGCAGTAGTTGGAGACGCCGGCATACCGCGCCCGCCCGCTGCCGACCGCCAGGTCGAGGGCCTGGAGGGTCTCCTCCAGCGGGGTGAACGGGTCGAAGGCGTGGATGTGCCACACGTCGACGTAGTCCGTGCCGAGGCGGGCCAGCGAGGCGTCCAGCGCGGCGAGCAGATGGCCGCGCGAGCCGTCGAAGCGGCGGTCGGGGTCGGGTACGCTCCCCGCCTTCGTCGAGATGACCAGATCCCGGCGCGGCACGAGCCCCTCTATGAGCCGGCCGAGCAGATACTCGGCCTCGCCGTCGCCGTACACGTCCGCCGTGTCGACGAGGGTGCCGCCGGCCTCCCAGAACGCCTTCAGGAGGTCCGCGGCGTCATGCTCGTCGGTGTCGCGCCCCCACGTGAGGGTGCCGAGTCCGATCCGGGACACACGAAGGCCGGTACGGCCGAGATGCCTCTGCTCCATGAACGCCGAGATTACTGGCCTGAACCTGCGGTGTGGGGGCCTGTGGACAACCGATTCGCACGATGATCCACAGTGGGTCGCGCGGCACGCTCCGTGACCACTCACCGGCACCCCTCCTGTCCACCCGGACCGCCTCGCGCTAGGGTCGGCACAACAGCGACGTTACTGATGGGTAAGGGGTCTGCCATGCAGCTCGGGATCAACCTCGGCTACTGGGGTGCCGGAATGGACGGCGACAATCTGGCCGTGGCCCAGGAGGCCGACCGCCTCGGCTACGCCGTGTGCTGGGCCGCCGAGGCCTACGGTTCCGACGCGGCCACCGTGCTCACCTGGGTCGCCGCGCAGACCGAGCGCATCGACGTCGGCTCGGCCATCTTCCAGATCCCGGCCCGCCAGCCCGCGATGACCGCGATGACCGCCGCGACCCTCGACTCCCTCTCCGGGGGCCGCTTCCGCCTCGGCCTCGGCGTCTCGGGCCCGCAGGTCTCCGAGGGCTGGTACGGGGTCAAGTTCGACAAGCCGCTGGCACGCACGCGTGAGTACGTCGAGATCGTACGGAAGGCGATGACCCGGGAGCGGCTGTCGTACGACGGCGAGCACTGGACGCTGCCGCTGCCCGGCGGCCCGGGCAAGCCCCTCAAGCTGACCGTGCACCCGGAGCGCGAGCACATCCCGCTGTACATCGCGGCGATCGGCCCGAAGAACCTGGAGCAGACCGGCGAGATCGCCGACGGCGCGCTGCTGATCTTCCCGTCCGCCGAGCACCTGGAGGACACCGCCGTCAGGCACCTGCGGGCCGGGCGCGAGAAGGCCGGCAAGACACTCGAAGGCTTCGACATCGTCCCGACGGTCCCGCTCGCCCTCGGCGAGGACAAGGACGTCGAGAAGCTCGCCGACACCTTCCGGCCGTACACCGCGCTCTACGTCGGCGGGATGGGCAGCCGGCAGCAGAACTTCTACAACAAGCAGGCCCGGCGCATGGGCTTCGAGGAGGCGGCGACCGAGATCCAGGACAAGTACCTGGCCGGCGACAAGGACGGCGCCGCCGCCGCCATCCCGCACGACCTGATCGACAAGACGACGCTGCTGGGCTCCGTGGACCGCATCGCGGACCGGATGAAGGAGTACGCGGCGGCCGGTGTCACCACCCTGACGCTCGCCCCCGCGGGCTGGACCCTGGAGGAGCGGATCGCCGCGCTCCGCGCCGGAACCGAGGCCCTGGAGCGCGCGGGACTCGCGTAACGGGACCGCGCCGTACGGAGGTTTTCTACGGCCGTGGTGGGGGCTCGGGGGGTCTTCCCCGCCACGGCCGTCACGGGGAACAACGCGCGGCGGCCCGTGCGGTTACGCCCCCGTCGCGACATCGGCAGTCCTCCTTTTGGCGGAGTTGTCCGCTCACCGTCCAGGACGTCGTCACCTAGCTGGTTCGCGCAGGCCCTACAGCCAGCCGCGCCGCTTGAACGTCCGGTACAACGCCACCTCCAGGGCGGCCATCAGCAGGATCACCGCCGGATACCCCCACAGCCAGTGCAGCTCCGGCATGTGGTCGAAGTTCATGCCGTAGACGCCCGCGATCATCGTGGGGACCGCGGCCATGGCCGCCCACCCGGAGATCTTCCGCATGTCGTCGTTCTGGCGGACACTGGTCTGCGCGAGATGCGCCGACAGGACGTCCGAGACCAGCCGGTCCAGGCCCTCCACGGACTCGTTGACCTTCATCAGGTGGTCGTTCACGTCCCGGAAGAACGGCCGTGCCTTGTCGTGCACGAACGGCACCCGGTCTCCGGCGGGGCCGACGCCCGCGAGCCGGGCCAGCGGCTGCGCGAGCGGTCCGGTGGCCCGGCGGAACTCCAGGATCTGCCGCTTGAAGGTGTAGATCCGCGACGCCGTGGTCCGCGAGCCGCCGCCGGCCGGCGAGAACACCGCCGCCTCCAGCTCCTCCAGGTCGGTCTGCAACTCGCCCGCCACGTCCACGTAGTGGTCGACCACCGCGTCCGCGATCGAGTACAGCACCGCCGTGGGCCCGTGCCGCAGTACCTCCGGCTCCTCCTCAAGACGGTGCCGTACGGCCGCCAGAGGGGCCTCCTCGCCGTGCCGGACGGTCACCACGAAGGAGTCGCCCACGAAGACCATGACCTCGCCGGAGGTGACCACGTCGTCGTCCGCCTCGTAGCCCACCGGCTTGAGGACCATGAACAGCGAGTCGTCGTAGACCTCCAGCTTGGGCCGCTGATGCGCGGTCAGGGCGTCCTCGACGGCCAGCGGGTGCAGGGCGAACTCCTGGGTGACCTTGTCGAACTCCTTCTCCGTGGGCTCGTAGAGGCCGATCCAGACGAAGGCGTCGCCCACCCGCCGGCAGTGGTCCAGGCCGTCGGAGAAGTCGCCGGGCCCCTCCGTCCGGCGTCCGTCACGGTAGATGGCGTAGTCGACGATCACGGTGCGTATTCTCCCGCCGTCCGGCAGAAGCCGCACCTTGGCGTGCGCCTACCCTTGGCGGCATGCCCACGTTGATCCTTGTCCGGCACGGACGTTCGACCGCCAACACCGGGGGAGTGCTCGCAGGCTGGACACCCGGCGTCGCCCTCGACGAGCGCGGCAACGCCCAGGCCGCCGCGCTCCCCGGACGGCTCGCCGCGCTCCCGATCGCCGAGGTCGTCACCAGCCCCCTGCAACGCTGCCGGGAGACCCTCCAGCCCCTCCTCGACGCCCGCCCCGACCTGCGGCCGCACACCGAGGAGCGGATCGGGGAGTGCCACTACGGCGACTGGTCCGGCCGCAAGCTCGCCGAACTCATGGACGAGCCCCTGATGGAGGTCGTCCAGACGCACCCGTCGGCCGCCGCATTCCCCGGCGGCGAGTCGATGCGGTCGATGCAGACCCGCGCGGCCGAGGCCGTACGCGAGTGGAACGCGCGCGTGGAGCGCGATCACGGCGCCGACGCCCTCTATGTCATGTGTTCGCACGGCGACATCATCAAGTCCCTTGTCGCGGACGCACTCGGACTTCATCTGGACCTCTTCCAGCGGATCTCCGTAGAACCGTGTTCCATCACCGCGATCCGTTACACCCGTCTCAGGCCCTTTCTCGTACGGCTCGGGGACACCGGCGATCTCGCCTCCCTGGCACCGCGCGAGGAGCCCCCGGGCGACGAGGCCACGGTCGGGGGCGGCGCGGGCGCACCGTGATCGTCGGCCGCAGTAGGGTGAAGCGGTCGCAGTAGCGCCGCACTTGTCAGCAGTCGATTCCAATGGAGACAGGACGTGTCCCGTCAGGTGTTCCTCTACGACCCGCCGGACCGCTTCGTAGCCGGTACGGTCGGTCTGCCCGGGCGCCGTACGTTCTTCCTCCAGGCCGCCGCAGGCCCTCGGGTGACCAGCGTGGCCCTGGAGAAGACACAGGTCGCCGCGCTCGCCGAGCGCATGGACGAGCTTCTGGACGAGGTCGTACGCCGCAGCGGCGGCAACGCGGCCGTCCCCGCCGTCACCCCCACCGAGATCTCCGACACCCGCCCGCTGGAGACCCCCGTCGAGGAGGAGTTCCGCGTCGGCACGATGGCGCTCGCCTGGGACGGTGAGGAACAGCGCATGATCGTCGAGGCGCAGGCCCTCGTCGAACTCGACGCCGACACCGACGAGGACCTCGCCGAGGCCGAGGAGCGACTGCTCCAGGACGAGGAGAACGGACCCCCGATGCTGCGGGTCCGCCTCACCGGCGCCCAGGCCCGCGCCTTCGCCAAGCGGGCCCTCGACGTCGTCAACGCCGGCCGGCCCCCGTGCCCGCTGTGCAGCCTCCCGCTCGACCCGGAAGGACACGTATGTCCGCGCCAGAACGGATACCGCCGCGGAGCGTGACCACGGCCGAGCTGCTCGCCAAGGGTGAGTTGACAGTGCGCGGACGCATCCGCGAGGCGTCGAACGCGGTGCTGTACTGCTCCGTGGCGTACGAGGGCCGCGAGGCGTCCTGCGTGTACAAGCCCATTGCCGGGGAGCGGCCCCTGTGGGACTTCCCCGACGGCAACCTGGCCCAGCGCGAGGTCGCCGCCTACGAGGTGTCCGAGGCGACCGGCTGGGGCCTCGTGCCGACCACCGTGCTGCGCGACGGGCCGTACGGCGAGGGCATGTGCCAGCTGTGGATCGAGGCGGCGGCCGAGTCCGAGCTGCTGGCCCTGATCGACGCGGAGGAGCCCGAAGCGGGCTGGAAGGCCATCGGGTTCGCCGAGGTCGCCGAGGGGAAGACCGCCCTCCTGGTGCACGCCGACGACGAGCGGCTGCGCCGGCTCGCCGTCCTCGACGCCGTCATCAACAACGCCGACCGCAAGGGCGGCCATCTGCTGCCCGCCGACGAGGGGCGCCTGTACGGCATCGACCACGGCGTCACCTTCAACGCCGAGAACAAGCTGCGCACCCTTCTGTGGGGCTGGGCGGGGGAGCCGCTCACTCCGGAGGCCGTCGACGTCCTCCAGGGGCTCAGGGAGGCGCTGGGGGCCGGTGGCGGGCTCGCCGCGAGGCTCGCCGAGCTGATCACCGCCGTGGAACTGGGTGCCACGCGCGCGCGTGTCGACGCGTTGCTGGAGTCCGGGAAGCATCCCGAGCCGAGCGGGGAGTGGCCGGCCATTCCGTGGCCACCGGTGTAGCGGCACACCGGCCGGAACCGCGCAAGAGCGCCTTCCCGGTCATCCGGCCTGGTCCGGTTCGTATGCGGAACATCCGTCCGGTTACGCTCATGACATGTATGCCTGGCCCGCTTCTGAGGTCCCCGCCCTTCCCGGCAAGGGCCGCGACCTCCGGATCCACGACACCGCGACCGGCGGTCTGGTCACCCCTGACACCGGTCCCGTCGCCCGTATCTACGTGTGCGGCATCACGCCGTACGACGCCACCCACATGGGGCACGCGGCGACCTACAACGCGTTCGACCTCGTGCAGCGCGTGTGGCTCGACACCAAGCGGCAGGTTCACTACGTCCAGAACGTGACCGACGTCGACGACCCGCTCCTGGAGCGCGCCGAGCGGGACAACGTCGACTGGGTGGCCCTCGCCGAGAAGGAGACGGCGCTCTTCCGCGAGGACATGACCGCCCTGCGCATGCTGCCCCCGAAGCACTACATCGGCGCGGTCGAGGCGATACCCGGCATCGTGCCGCTCGTCGAGCGCCTCAGGGACGCCGGTGCCGCCTACGAACTCGAAGGCGACGTCTACTTCTCCGTCGGGTCGGACCCGAACTTCGGCAAGGTCTCGAACCTCGACGCCGCCGCGATGCGACTGCTGTCCGCCGAGCGCGGCGGCGACCCGGACCGCCCGGGCAAGAAGAACCCGCTCGACCCGATGCTCTGGATGGCCGCCCGCGAGGGCGAACCGAGCTGGGACGGCGGCTCGCTGGGCCAAGGGCGCCCCGGCTGGCACATCGAGTGCGTGGCCATCGCCCTGGACCACCTTGGCATGGGCTTCGACGTGCAGGGCGGCGGCTCCGACCTCGCCTTCCCGCACCACGAGATGGGCGCCTCGCACGCCCAGGTGCTGACCGGCGAGTTCCCCATGGCCAAGGCCTACGTCCACGCCGGCATGGTCGCCCTGCACGGCGAGAAGATGTCGAAGTCCAAGGGCAACCTGGTCTTCGTCTCCGCGCTGCGCCGCGCGGGCGTCGACCCGGCCGCCATCCGGCTCGCCCTGCTCGCCCACCACTACCGCGCCGACTGGGAGTGGACCGACGGGGTGCTGGAGGACGCCGTCGCCCGGCTCGGCCGCTGGCGTGCCGCCGTCTCCCGCCCCGACGGCCCGTCCGCCCTGAAGCTCGTCGAGGAGATGCGCGAAGCCCTCGCGAACGACCTGGACGCCCCGGCCGCGCTCGCCGCGGTCGACCGCTGGGCGGCCGTCCAGCAGGACCGGGGCGGCAGCGACGAGGGCGCCCCCGGCGTCGTCTCGCGCGCGGTGGACGCCCTGTTGGGCGTGGCGCTCTAGCAACGGCGGACAGCACAGGGGCGGTTCCTCTCCGGTGAGAGGAACCGCCCCTGTTCCACGCCCTGTTGACCGACGGACTCACTCCTCGGAGGAGTCCTCGTCGTCCGCCTCGGGCCCGGCCTCGGGCTCCGTGTCCGGCTTCGCGGGCCTCGTCGGCTTCGTACGGCCGCCGGGGTTGTCGCGCAGATACGACGCGCTGTCACTCCCGTCCGCCGTGGCGTGCCCACCCGGCGACGGACTGCCGCCGCCGTCCCTGCGTCGGAGATAGCGCTCGAACTCGCGGGCGATCGCCTCGCCCGACGCCTCCGGCAGCTCCGCGGTGTCTCGGGCCTCCTCCAGCGTCTGCACGTACTCGGCGACCTCGCTGTCCTCGGCGGCCAGTTGGTCCACGCCGACCTGCCAGGCACGCGCGTCCTCGGGCAGCTCGCCCAGCGGGATGCGCACGTCGATCAGGTCCTCCAGGCGGTTCAGCAGCGCCAGGGTGGCCTTCGGGTTGGGCGGCTGCGACACGTAGTGCGGCACCGCCGCCCACAGCGAGACGGCCGGTACGCCCGCGTGCGTGCACGCCTCCTGGAGGATGCCGACGATCCCGGTGGGACCCTCGTACTTCGTCTCCTCCAGGTCCATCCGCTGGGCCAGGTCCGCGTCGGACGTGGTCCCGCTGATCGGCACCGGACGTGTGTGCGGGGTGTCACCGAGCAGCGCGCCCAGGATCACCACCAGCTCCACGCCCAGCTCGTGCGCGAAGCCCAGCAGTTCGTTGCAGAACGAGCGCCAGCGCATGGACGGTTCGATACCTCGGACGAGTACGAGATCGCGCGGCTTCTCGCCGCCGACCCGGACCACCGAGAGGCGGGTCGTGGGCCAGGTGATCTTCCGCACCCCGGCGTCCATCCACACCGTGGGCCGGTTCACCTGGAAGTCGTAGTAGTCCTCGGCGTCGAGCGCCGCGAACACCTCGCCCTTCCACTCCCTGTCCAGATGCGCGACCGCGGTGGAGGCGGCGTCGCCGGCGTCGTTCCAGCCCTCGAACGCGGCCACCATCACTGGGTCGATCAGCTCGGGAACCCCCTCCAGCTCGATCACCCAGCGCCTCCTTCCGATCTGCCCTCGCGTACGCCCCAACCTTACGGCGTCCGACGGGGGCGCCCGCAGCCCCCTTGCACGGGGGAGTGACCCCATGCCTGCCCCGTCCGAGAGGCTCGAACACACAAGATCGCCAACCTGTGCGGGCCCATCCCGGCCGGTCACTCCTCCGATGGATCAGCGGGCCGGTCCGCTCGATCACAGGGTCGAACGCAGCCACTGCTCCACACTCGCGATGTGCACCGTCGCCCACGACCGCGCCGCCTCCGCGTCCCGGTCGCGCAGCGCGCCCAGGATCGCCCGGTGCTCGTGCAGGGTCCGGCTCACCGCGTCCTCCTGTGTCAGGCCGCGCCAGATCCGGGCCCGCGTGGTCGGCCCGGACAGACCGTCGAGCAGCGAGCAGAGCACCGAGTTGCCGGAACTCTGCACGATGCCCCGGTGGAACTCCAGGTCGCACGCGACCAGTTCCTCCACCGAGGGCGCCCCGCCCAGCGCGTCCAACTGCGCGGAGAGCGCGTCCAGTTGCTGCTCGCTGATCCGCAGGGCCGCCATCGCCGTCGCCGCGGGCTCCAGAATCCGCCGTACGGCCAGGAATTCCAGCACCGTGTCGTCGCGGTGGAAGTCCACGACGAAACTCAGCGCCTCCAGCAGGAGTTGCGGATCGAGACTCGTGACGTACGTGCCGTCGCCCTGCCGCACATCCAGGATGCGGATCAGTGACAGGGCGCGCACGGCCTCCCGCAGGGAGTTGCGGGACAGGCCCAGTTCCGCGGCGAGTTCGCTCTCCTTCGGCAGCCGGTCCCCGGGACGCAGCGCGCCGGAGACGATCATTCCCTTGATTTTCTCGATCGCCTCATCGGTGACTGCCATGGCCGGCCTCCCTGTTGCTCAGACATCCGATGTATCAGGCACATTATGAGGGTTCAGTGGGCTGAACGGGAGTGGAAATCCACAGCTCAGGCAAGTGATTCGAGCTCCGCGACCACCGCTTGCTCGTCCAGCGTGCCGAGTGTCCGGTTCCGCATCAGCACCCGGCCGTCCACGACCGTGTCCCGCACGTCCGCCGAGTGCGCGGCGTACGCGAGCGTCGACCACGGGTCGTGCAGGGGCCGCAGATGCGGCGCGCCCAGGTCGAGCACGATCAGATCGGCCCGCTTGCCGACTTCCAGAGACCCCAGGTGCTCCCCGAGCCCCAACGCCCGCGCGCCCTCGATCGTCGCCATCCGTACGGCCTGCTCGGCACCGACCGCCGTCGGGTCGCCGCCCGCCTTGTGCACGAGCGCGGCCTGTCGTACGGCGCCCAGCACATCCAGCGAGTTGGAGCTGACGGCCCCGTCCGTGCCGAGACCGACGGTCACGCCCGCGCTCAGCAGCCGCGGCACCGGCGCGATCCCGCAGCCCAACTTCAGGTTCGACACCGGACAGTGGGCCACCGACGTGCCCGTGCGGGCAAGGGCCGCGATCTCGGGACCGGTGAGATCCACGGCGTGCGCGAGCAGCAGATCGGGACCCAGCAGCCCCAGTGAGTCGAGCAACTCCACCGGCCGTTTGCCGTACTTGACCTCGACGGTGGCGACCTCGGTCGGGTTCTCCGCCGCGTGGATGTGCAGCAGCGCGCCGAACTCCCGTGCCAGGGCGGCGATGTCGACGAGCTGGTCGGGGGCCAGGGTGTAGGTCGAGTGCGCGAAGAGGATCGGACGCCGGCCGGGGCGTGCCTCGCCCCGCGCCGCCAAGTCCCGTCGCGCCCAGTCCAGTCGGTCCTCGTACGCGATGCCGTCCGGCGGCTCCGGTACGTCCATGAAGGTGGGCCCGGTGTGCAGCCGCCAGCCCGCCTCACGGGCCGCCTGCTCGGCCGCCTCGTGGAACCAGTACATGTCGAGCGCCGAGGTCACCCCGGCCCGCACGCTCTCCGCCACCGCGAGCCGTACCGCCGCCGCCACGTTCCTCGGCGCCAGCAGCTCGGCCTCCCACTTCAACACCCGCTCCAGGAAGCCCTGGAGCGTCACGTCGTCGGCGCGACCGCGCAGCAGCGTCATCGCGAGATGCGTGTGCGTGTTGATGAGTCCGGGCAGGACGAGACAGCCCTCGGCGTCAATGGACTCGTCGGCCGTGAACCGTGCTGTCAGTTCCTCGGCGGGTCCCACGGCGACGATCTCGCCCTCGTGGACGGCAACCGCCCCGTCCCGTACGACAGTTCCGGTCTCGTCGACGGTGAGCACGTCACCGCCGTGCACCAACAGGTCGATGCTCATGCCGCGAACTCCCCGGATTCCTCCGCCAGCAGCCGCAGCGCCTCCAGCGAGACCACCGCGCCCCGCTCGACACCGGCCGCCACGACGTCCCGGTGCGGGTCGTACCCGCCGGTGGTCTCCGCGTCGACGAGTTCATCGGCGTTGGCACCGTCGACGACCAGCACCCCACCCGCGACCAGACCGCGCAGCGAGGCCGTCACCAGCAGCGCCGACAGCTCCATCTCGATCGCCGCGAGCCCGGCACCGTCGTAGGAGAAGAGCGGGATCAGTCCGGGCTGGAAGGCCGCCCGGGTCCAGACGATGCCCCGGTGGTGCGGGGCGCCGGCCTCGCGGGCCGCGCGCTGGAGGGCGAGGACCGCCTCGGGGGCGGCGACGGCCGGGTACTCCGGCGGGAGGAGCTGCTGGGTGACACCGTCGTCCCGTACGGCCGCCTCGGCGATCACCAGGTCGCCGTCGCCGATGCCAGGCTTCATCGCGCCCGCAGTGCCGAAGCGCAGGAAGGTGCGGACCCCCGCGTCCGCCAGTTCCTGGAAGAGCAGGATCGCACCCGGTCCGCCCACCCCGTGCGAGGCGACGACGACCGGCAGGCCCTTCCAACTCCCGCTGAACACACGGTATTCGCGGTGGTGGGACACCTCCTCGGCACCGTCGAGCAGCGCGGCGACGGCGGCGGCGCGCGCCGGGTCGCCGACGACGACCGCGTGCGCCGGAAGCCCGGTTCTCGGTATGCGGGTGATGGGCAGCAGGTCCTGCGTCATGTGGTGGCTCCGGAAGGGGAGTTGACGGTACGGCGACGGCGGCGGGCCGTCGAGAGGAAGAGGGCGACGAGGGTCACGACGTACGGCGCGGCGTCGGTGGCCTGTTGGGGCAGGCCGACGCCCTGGAGGCGGAAGCCGGCGGCCTCGGCGAGACCGAAGAGCAGCGCGGCGAGCAGCACGCCGACGGGTGCCGCGCGGCCGAGCATGACCGCGACGACCGCGATCCAGCCCCGGCCCGCCGTCATGTTCTCGGAGAACAACGTGACGTTGCCGAGCGCGAGTTGGGCCCCCGCGAGCCCGCACAGGACACCGGAGACCAGCACCGCCGCGTACTTGTACTTCGCCGGGCTCACCCCGAGCGTCGCCGCCGCGTCCGGTGCCTCACCGACCCCGCGCAGCCTGAGCCCCCACACATGCCGGGACAGCATCAGCGCGGCCACCGCGACCGCGACGAACGCGAGATACGCGAGCGGGGTGAAGCCACCGACCAACGGCAGCCCGGCGAGTGACGGATCGTCGAAAGTGCCCTGCACACCGAAGACCGTACGCAGCAGGAAGCTGGTCAGGCCAACTGCCAGGAGATTCATGGCGATTCCGAGAACCACCGCGTCCCCGCGCAGAGTCACCGCGCCCACGGCGAGGATCAACGAATACGCGGCTGCCGCGAGGGCCGCCGCGAGCACGCCGAGCCAGGCGCTGCCCGTGAACCAGCTCGTGGCCACCGCGGTGAAGCAGCCCATCAGCATCATGCCTTCGAGGCCGATGTTGAAGACCCCCGCGCGTTCGCAGAGGGCACCGCCGAGCGCGGCCAGCAGGATCGGGGTCAGCGCGCGCAGCGCCGACATCAGCAGATCGGAGTCGAAGAACATCACGCGGCCCCGCTTTCCTGAGTACGCCTGCTGAACCACTTCGTCGGGAAGCGCAGTCGCGCCGCCAGGAACACGATCACGATGGCCTGGAGCACCTGTGTCAGCTCGCGCGGCACCTCGGTCGTCCGCTCCATCGCGAGACCGCCGACCGCGAGGACGGCGAAGAAGAAGGACGCGATGACTGTCCCGAGCGGCGCGGCGGCTGCCAGCAGTGCCGCTGTCAGACCCGTCCAGGTGTAGCCGGGCGCGGTCAGCGAGCCGTCGACGAAGCGGTACGGGAAGCTCAACACCCCTATGGCGCCCACGAGTCCGGCCAGCGCGCCCGAGACGGACATCAACTTGAGCGTCAGGCCCCGGCGTTCGACGCCCGCGTAGGCGGCGAAACGGGAGTTGAGGCCGGTCATGCGGATCTCGTAGCCGAACGCCGTGCGCTTGTCCGTGAACCAGTACGCGGCTGCCGCGAGCACCACCAGGATCAGTCCGATGGTGACCGTCGAGTCGCCGAACGCGGGCAGTGCCACTCCGTCCGGCATCGCCCGGGTCTGGGGGAGGCTGGAGCCGGGTTCCTTGAGGGGGTAGCGCGCCAGGTAGGAGGCGAGCGACACCGCCGGGTAGCTCAGCAACAGGCTGCTGACCAGGAGCGGAACACCGAGGCGGTTCTCGCACAGGGCGGCCAGCGCGGCGTACGAGGCGCCCACCGCCATGCTCGCGAGCAGCGCCAGTGCGACGGTGAGCGGTGCCGGCAGCGGGGAGTAGAGGCCGGTCACGGCCGCCGTGATGCCGCCGAGGACCATCTGTCCGTCGCCGCCGAGGTTGATCAGCCCGGCGCGCAGCGGGATCGCCAGCGCGAGCGCCATGCCGAGCACGCTGGTGCCGGTGCTCAGCGTGGAGCCGATGCCGTCCGCGCCGAGCGAGCCGGTGAGGACGGCGCCGTAGGCCGTGACGGGGTCCGCGCCGGTGCCGAGGAGGAACAGGGCGCCGATGACCAGGCCCGCGAGCACGGAGAAGGTGATGGGGGAGCGCAGGGCGCCCGATATACGTGTGCGTGTCATGTCAGTCGACGGCCTCCGCCGGCGCCGCGGCCCCGCCTGCCATGGCGAGTCCCAGTGCCCGTTCGTCCGCCTCGTCCTTCGTGTACGTCGCCGTGACCCGGCCCTCGTACATGACCAGGACCCGGTCCGCGAGGCCCCGGATCTCGCTCAGTTCGGCGGAGACGAGGAGGACGGCGTGACCGGCGTCGCGGTAGGCGACGATCTGGTCGTGGATGTTCTGGATGGCGCCGATGTCGACCCCGCGCGTGGGCTGCTCGACGAGCAACAGCGGTGCCTCATGGGCGAGTTCGCGGCCGATCAGCAGCTTCTGCAGATTGCCGCCGGACAGTGCGGAAGCCGGTACCTCGGGGGTGGCCGCCTTGATGCCGAACCGCTCGATCAGCCGCCCGGCGTGGGCGCGTACGGACGCGGGCGGCAGAAGTCCCTTGGTGGACAGGGACGTTCGGTGATGGCCCATCGCGAGGTTGTCCGCGACGGACGCCGCCGGTGCCGTACCGACCGCGTGCCGGTCCTCGGGGACGTAGGCGAGGCCCCGCGCGCGGCGCTCGGTGGCCGAGGCGTGGGTGATGTCCTGTCCCTTGAGACTGACCTGTCCGGATGCGACCGGCCGTAGCCCGGCCAGGGCCTCGATCAGCTCGCTCTGGCCGTTGCCCGCGACGCCCGCGATCCCGACGATCTCCCCGGCGTGGACAGCGAGTCCTACATGGTGGACGGAGTCCGTGGTGAGGTTCTTCACGTCGAGGACCACGTCACCGGGTGTCCCGGGCGCGTGGACGCGGTCCAGGTCGACCGCGCGGCCGGTCATCGCGGCGGCGATCTCGTCGGCGGAGGTCTCCGCGGTGACCAGGCGGGCGACCACCCGGCCGTCCCGCAGCACGGTCACGTTGTCGCTGCCTTCGAGGACCTCGCGCAGCTTGTGCGTGACAAGGATCACCGTACGACCCTGCGCCGCCAGCGACTTGAGCACCGCGAACAGGGCGTCCGCCTCGGCCGGTGTCAGCACGGCGGTCGGCTCGTCGAGGATCAGCGTGCGGGCGCCGCGGTGCAGCAGCTTCAGGATCTCCACGCGCTGGCGCAGCCCGACCGGCAGGTCGCCGACCCGGGCGTCCGGATCGACGGCGAGCCCGTGCTCCTCGGCCAGCTCACGCACCCGGCGGCGGGCCGCGGCCCGGTCCACCAGGCCGAAGCGGCGCGGCTCGGCGGCGTAGACGACGTTCTCCGCGACCGTCAGCGAGTCGAACAGCTTGAAGCTCTGGTGGACCATGCCGAGCCCGGCGGCCATCGCCGCGCTGGGGTCGCCGAACGTGACCTCGCGCCCGTCGATCCGGATCGACCCGGCGTCGGCGCGCTCCATGCCGTAGAGGATCGCCATGAGGGTGGACTTGCCGGCGCCGTTCTCGCCCATCAGGGCGTGGATCTCGCCCCGGTGGACGGTCAGGCCGACGGAGTCGTTGGCGAGCGTGCCGGGGAACCGCTTGGTGATTCCCCGGAGCTCGACAGCGACTTCGGTACTAGCCGGCCGCGGGGTCATCGACCTTCAGCTCTCCGGACACGATCTGGTCGCGCAGCGCCTTGACCTTCGCGAGGACGTCCTTGTGCTGGGCGATCACGCACTTCGACGAGTCGACACCCGCCTCCAGACCGGTGAGGCTGATGCCGCCCTCCTTCAGGCCGTACGACACCGAGGTGCCCGTCCTGCCCGCGAGGACCTGCTCGACGCCCTTCTCCACGGCGACGTCCGTCTTCTTGATCACGTTGTCGACGACCGTGCCGGGGGAGGAGACGCACTGGTTGACGTCGACGCCGTACGCGAACGCGCCCTTGGCCTTCGCGGCCTCGAAGACGCCGTAGTTGCCGGCCGCCGCTGCCGCCATGATCTGGTCGGTGCCCTTGGAGAGCAGGGAGTTGGCCTGCTCCTTGGCGCGCGCCGAGTCGTCGAACGGGGACTGGCCGCCGACGAAGCGCGTCGACGCGGACGTCTTGGCGGCGACCTTCTTGGCGCCGGCCGCGAACGGGTCGCTGTAGCGGCGGAACTGGGGAGTGTCGAGCACGTCCACCGCGCCGACCTTGCCGCTCTTGCTGAGCAGCCCGGCCTCGGCGCCCGCGAGGTAGACACCCTCGTGCTCACGGAACACAGCGCAGGTGACGTTCGTGAACGTCTTCGTCGTGCACGCGTCGATCATCAGGAACTGCTGCTTGGGGTGCGCCTTGGCCTGCTGCGCGACGATGTCGGCGAACTCGAAGCCGACCAGCACGATCACGTCCGGGCTTGCGTCCACGGCGGCCTGCACGTTCTGCTGCTGGGACGCGGTGTCCGTGGACTCGTAGACCTTCTCGGTCCCGTTGTGCGTCTTCGCGGCGGCCTTCACACCGGTGACGGCGAGCTTCAGGAACTCGTTCTGCCCGATCGCGTCCGGCGTGACCAGCGTGAACGACTTCCCGCTGCTGCCGCTCGCGCTGTCCGAGGCGTCGGTCTTCGCGGCGGCGTTGCAGGCGGTGGCGGCGGTGACCATGAGCGTGGTGACGGCGACGAGCTGCACGGTACGACGTGATCTGCGGAGCATGAGGACCTTCCGGGGCTACGGCAAGGCGCGCTCCGGCGGGAGCGCGTGCGACCAGATGGTGAGACGAGAGGAGACAGGGGCGGACGCGAGAGGGACAGGTCAGCGTCGACAGCAGTCGCTCGCGCAGCGGCCGTGATCGAGGAAACGGCGCATCGTCAACAGCACACGTCCTCCTTCGTCTCGGCCTTCGGGCTGCGGGTGCTGGACTTTAACATTCGTTTTGAGACACCTGCTCGACTGTCTCGAACTGTGGTTCTCCAAGGTCATGTACGGTGTCCGACACCATCGGAACAGCAGGAGTGTCCCGTTATGTCCCAGGAATTGCGTGCGGTCGACTGGACCGGAAGCGGTCTCGCGCTGATCGACCAGACCCTCCTCCCGCACCGCAACGAGACGATGACCGTCCACGATGTGGACACCCTGGTCGACGCGATCCAGCGCCTCGTGGTGCGCGGCGCGCCCGCGATCGGAGCGGCCGGCGCATACGGCGTCGCGCTCGCGGTCATCGAGGGCGAGCGGGAGGGCTGGACCGAGGCCGAGGTACGTTCGGCGGTCGCCCGCGTCCGCGAGGCCCGGCCCACCGCGGTCAACCTCATGGTCTGCGTGGACCGGGTCATGACCCGCTTCGGCGAAGGACTCGACGCGGTGCTCGAAGAGGCCGCCGCCGTCCAGCGCGAGGACGTCGCCGCCAACCGCGCGATGGGCGCGTTCGGCGCGGACTGGCTGGTCCAGAAGGTGGGCGTGGAGCGGCCGTTGAGGCTTCTGACGCACTGCAACACGGGCGCGCTGGCCACGGCAGGCTGGGGCACGGCACTCGGAGTCATCCGCGAACTGCACGCGCGTGGCCTGGTGGAGGTCGTCTACGCCGATGAGACGCGCCCCCTCCTTCAGGGATCGCGCCTGACGGCTTGGGAGTTGGTCCAGGAGGGCATCCCGCACTACGTCCAGGCCGACGGCGCCGCCGCCGGCACCATCCTGCGCGGCGAGGTCGACGCGGCCATCGTCGGCGCCGACCGCATCGCGGCCAACGGCGACACCGCGAACAAGGTCGGCACGGTGGGCGTCGCCCTGGCCTGCGCGGACGCCGGCATCCCGTTCCTGGTGGCGGCCCCGACGACCACGGTCGACCTCTCCACCAAGACCGGCGACGAGATCCACATCGAACTCCGCGGCGAGGCCGAGGTGTTGGAGTGGGCGGGGGTAAGGACGGCTCCGGCGGAGTCGCGCGGCCACAACCCCGCGTTCGATGTGACCCCGGGCCGCTTGGTGACCGGACTGGTCACGGAGCGGGGCGTGTTGGAAGTCTCGGCAGGCGAACTCCCGGCCGACCACTTGAAGTAGGCAAGCACCCGCGCCCCTGTTTTTAGGGGCGCGGGGAACTGCGCGACCAGCCCCCACCGGACCCGCGGTTCGAGCAGAGAGCTCAGCCCTGCGTCAGTTCCAACTCCAGCAGCCACTCCACCACTTCAGTGTGATGCCGCGCCTGACGAGGATCCGCCCCCCACACATACAACCCGTGCCCGGCGACGACAACGGCCGGCATCCGAGGATCCCGAGCCGCCTCCAGCCGATCCCCCAACACCTTCATGTCCTGGCTGTTGGCGATGACAGGCAAGGTCACCTCGACATCATGCGCAGGCTGACCGACACCCTTGAGCATCTCGACGTCCTTGAACACGATCCCGCCCGGCGCACGCCGCCCCATGGCGACGGACGCCACGGTGTGCACATGGACAACCGCCCCCGCACCGGTCAACGCGGCGACACGGGCGTGGAGTTCGGCCTCGGCGGACGGCTTGCCACCACGAACGGCGGCACCCTTCGAGTCCACCAACACCACATCGTCCGGAGTCAGTTCACCCTTGTCGTGCCCGCTGGCCGTCACCGCCAGCCGCAGGGGATCCCGGCCCACCACCACGGACAAGTTGCCGGAGGTCCCCCGCATCCAGCCGAACGAGGCGAAACGGGCGGACTCGGCGGCGAGTTGAGCCCCCGCCCCCCTCAGGCCGAGGTCACTGATCTCGCTGGTCACGTGGTGCTCCTTGAACTGGTGATGTCGATCTCGTCGAACGCCCCCGCCTGCGCGTGGTCGCCGACACCTTGCTCGAAATACGGCTCTCCCGGCCGCCGTACACCCACCGCGTGCCAGCCCGCGGCGACGGCCGCGTCCAGCTCGCCGGGCCGGTCGGAGAGGAAGAGTAGCCGGGACGGCTCGATGCCGGTCGCCGCCGCGATACGGCGGTACGACTCCGGTTCCTGCTTGGGCCCGGCGTTCTCCGTGTCGTAGAGCCCGGAGACGAGCGGCAGCAGATCGCCCTCGGGGCTGGACGTGAACCACGCCCGCTGCGCGGCCACAGAGCCGGACGAGTAGACGTACAGGCGCAGGCCCGCCGAGTGCCAGGCGCGCAGGGCCGGTACGACGTCGTCGTAGAAGTGCGAGACGAGGTCGCCGCGGGCGAAGCCCTCGGACCAGATGATGCCCTGGAGGGTCTTGAGGGGGGTGGCCTTGCGGTCCTCGTCGAGCCAGGAGTTGAGGGTCTTCTCGATCTGTACGGCGTCCGCGTCCGGGTCGCCGGTCAGCTCGCGGACCTGTGCGATCGCCCGGGACACGGCCGGATCGTCGGCCCGCCCGGTGAGCAGCGCGGCGAAGCGCGAGCGGGAGTACGGGTACAGCACGTCGACGACGAAACCCGTGGCGCTCGTGGTGCCCTCGATGTCGAGCACCACGGCGTCCACGTCGAACGGCGAACTCACGCGGCGGCCTTGTCCCGCTGGTAGCCCGCGTCGATCGTGTCGTAGTCGGGGAAGCGCGAGGCGATCGTCGAGCCGGTGAAGTTGCCGACCCAGCCGTCCTCCTCGTGGAAGAAGCGGATCGCGGTGAACGCGGGCCTGGTGCCCATGTCGAACCAGTGGGTGGTGCCGCGCGGCACGCCCAGCAGGTCGCCCTTCTCGCAGTAGACGGCGTGCACTTCGCCGTTGACGTGCAGGTAGAAGATGCCGGAGCCGGAGACGAAGAAGCGGACCTCGTCATCGTCGTCGTGCGTGTGCTCCTGGAGGAACTTCGCGCGGGCGCCCGCCGCCTTCGCCGGGTACTCCGGGTCGTCGCTGGGGTGCAGGCCGAGGACGTCGACGGTGGTGAAGCCCTCCTCGGCGTTCAGCTTGTCGATCTCCGGGCCGTAGGCGGCGAAGACGGTGTCGCTGTCGGCGTCGGCCGGGACGTCCTCGCGGATCGGCCACTGCTCGTAGCGCACACCGAGGGGGGCGAGCGCGGCGGCGATCTCGACGGGGTCGGCGGTGCGGCGCACGAGGGCCTCGGGGCCGGACTCGGACCAGGTGGTGAGCAGGGTCATGGGAGCAACTCCGGAAAGTGGGAGGGATGTCCGAATATCGAGACGGGCATCGGGCGGGCGGGAAGGAGAAGCGGAGGCGGCGGGGCGACGGCGGCGGCGAGCGGGTCAGCCGGGACAGCGTGCGTCGGGACAGCACCGTGTGCAGGTCATACATGGTGTCGTCGCGCGAAGTGTCGTCATCGGGGCCTCACTGTGCCGGGTCGGGAGCCGGTTCCTCGATGGTAACCGCCGCCGGTGAACGGACCCGGTGTGACGTAGTCGTTGTCTCACCTGCTGAGAAACCGCTTCCACCCCTTTGACCAATGGCCGAAATCATTCTCATGATCTGTTTATGAAGACGCTGCTGCTCGTGCGGCGGCTGTACGTGGACTTGCTCCGGTCGACCACAGCCAGCTGTCGCTGACCACATCCGGAGCCCCGCGAGCCCTTGGTGCCGCGGCCCACCACCCGTTCCGCGGTGGCTGATTCCCTTTCCCGTGCTCCGGGTCACGCATGCCCCCTTTCGTCCCTTCCGTACCACCTTGCACCTGGAGCTCCTCATGTCCCGCATTCGCGTCCCCCTCGCCGCGCTCTCACTCGCGTCCGTCTCCGCCCTCCTCCTCGCGGGCTGCTCCCAGTCCGGCGACGCGTCGAAGAGCACGGCCGACACCGCCGCCTCGGCCTCGGCCGCCACCGGCAAGAAGCCGGCGCCCTTCAGCAAGGGCACGGTCAAGGTGGCGCTCGTGCGGCAGAGCGGCGCCGGCGACTACTTCGAGCAGTGGGGCAACGGCGCCAAGGCGCAGGCCAAGGCCCTCGGCATCGACCTGACCGTGTACGACGCACAGGCCGACAACGCCAAGCAGGCCACCGACCTGTCCTCGGCGATCAACTCCGGCGCGCAGGCGATCATCGTCGACCACGGCTTCCCGTCCACGATCCAGCCCGAGATCGACCAGGCGGTGAAGAAGGGCATCAAGGTCGTCGTCTACGACGTCGACCAGACCAACAAGGCGGTCATCAGCACCGAGCAGGACGACGCGAGCATGGCGCAGGCCGTCCTCGACGTGATGGCCAAGACCGTCGGCAAGAACGCCAAGGTCGGCTACGTCAACGTCGCCGGCTACGCGGCCCTCGACAAGCGCGACTCCGTCTGGAAGTCCACGGTCGACGCCAACGGCTGGAAGCAGCAGTTCAAGGTCGGCAAGGTCACCGACTCCACGGCCACCGACAACGTTCCCCTGGTCTCCGCCGCGCTCACCCAGCACTCCGACGTGACGGGCGTCTTCGCCCCCTACGACGAACTGGCCAAGGGCACCGTCCTCGCCGTCCAGAACAAGAAGCTCCAGGACAAGGTGAAGGTCTTCGGCGCGGACGTCTCCAACGCCGACATCCAGAACATGACCGCCGCGAACAGCCCGTGGGTCGCCACGGCGGGCACGGACCCGTCGGCGGTCGGCGCGGCAGTCGTCCGTACGGCCGCCCTGGAGCTGGCCGGTCAGCTGAACAAGACCTCGGTCGACTTCCCGGCCGTCGCCATCACCCAGGACTTCCTGCGCAAGAACAAGATCGCGAACATGGACCAGCTGCGCGCGGCCCTGCCCGCCCTGAACCTGTCCAAGGTGAGCACCGCGGACTGGATCCCCAATGTCGCCCACTGACACGGCGGTCGACGCCGCGGTCTCTCTCCGCGACGTCAGCATGGCCTTCGGCGGCAAGACGGTGCTGGCCTCCGTCTCGCTCGACATCGCACCGGGCAGCGTGGTCGCGCTGCTCGGCGCGAACGGCGCCGGCAAGTCCACGCTGATCAAGATCCTGTCGGGCGTGCACACGGACCACGGCGGGGAGGTGCGGGTCGCCGGGGAGCCCGCAGCTCTCCAATCCCCGCTCGCCGCCCGGCAGTTGGGCATCCAGACGGTCCACCAGCGGATCGGTGAGGGCATCGTGCCCGGCCTGTCCGTCGCCGAGAACCTGGTCTTCGAGGAGCTGGCGCAGAAGCGCGGCAACCCGTTCCTGAACGGCCGCCGCGTCCTGGCCCGCGCCCGCGAGATCCAGGCCGCGCTCGAACTCGACTGGAGCGACGCCGTGTTGCGCCGCGACGTCACCGAGCTCGGCATCTCCGACCGCCAGTTGCTCATCCTCGCCCGCGCCCTCGCCACCCGCCCCCGGCTGCTCATCCTCGACGAACCCACCTCCGCCCTCTCCGCCGCCGAGGCGGAGCGGCTGTTCGCCCTCGTCGAGAGGATGCGCGACGACGGCATCGCGGTCCTCTACGTCTCCCACCGCCTCGGCGAGATCGACGCCCTCGCCGACCGCCTGGTCGTCCTGCGGGACGGCCGTCTCACCGAGGACCAGGTCAAGCCCTTCGACTGGGACAGCGCCCTGCGCGCGATGCTCGCCCAGGCCCACGAGGTGACGACGGCCCGCCCGCAGCGCACGGGCGAGCACGGCGACCCGGTCCTCACCCTGCACGGCGTCCACCTCTTCGAGGGCCGGGCGCCCCTGGACCTCGACCTCCGCGCCGGTGAAGTCACCGGTGTCGTAGGCCTGTTGGGCGCAGGCAAGACCGAGCTCGCCCGCGGCCTGTTCGGCGCCGAGCCCTTCGCCACCGGCACGGTCGCCCTCGACGGCAAGCCCTACGCGCCCCGCCGCCCGGCCGACGCGATCCGCGCCGGCGTCCACCTCGTCCCCGAGGACCGGCACGCCGACGCGCTCGTCCCCGGCTGGTCGGTGGCGCAGAACATCTCGCTGCCGTTCCTCAAGTCCCTGTCCCGGGCCGGACTCGTGAACACGGCCAGGGAGGACGCCCTCGGCCGCGAGACCATCGACGCCCTCGGTGTCGTCGCCCGCGACGAACACAGCACGGTCGAGGAACTCTCCGGCGGCAACCAGCAGAAGGTCGTCGTCGGCCGCTGGCTCGCGCACACCCCGCGCGTCCTCATCCTGGACGAGCCGTTCCGAGGCGTGGACATCGGCGCCCGCCGCGACATCGGCCGCCGCGCCCGCGCCCTCGCCACCGAAGGCGCGGCCGTCCTCGTCCTCTCCGCCGACGTGGACGAGGTCCTGGAGGTCGCCGACCGGGTCGTGGTGCTGTCGGCCGGTGAGGTGCACCTCGACGCGTACGGCGAAGCCGCGGAACGCGACCGCGTGATCCAGACCATCTCGGCGTCCGTGTGACCCCGGCCCACTCAGGAAGTACGCCATGACCACCACCCAGAGCCCCGAGACCGCACCGAAGGCGGCGGGCCGTCCCGCCGTCTCCACCGCCGTGCTCGTCCAGAACGCCGTCATCAAGTACGGCTTCATCTTCGTCACGGTCGTGCTCTTCCTGTACTTCGCGCTGACCGAGGGCTCCTTCCGCGAGTCGGCGACCCTGCTCGACACCCTCCGGTACGTCTCCGTCGCCGCGATCCTCGGCCTCGGGGTCACCCTCACCATGGCCGTCGGCGGAATGGACATGTCCGTCGGCGCGGTCGCCGGGCTCGGTGTCACCGTCGCGGCGAAGACGATGGTGACGTACAACCAGGTCGGCACGGTCGCGATCCTCGCCGTCATCGCGGCGGGCGCGCTGGCCGGACTCCTCAACGCCCTGCTGATCGTGGTCATGAAGATCCCCGACATGCTGGCCACCCTCGGCACCATGTTCGTCATCCAGGGCACCAAACTCATCCTGGTCGACGGCCAGTCCATCTCCGCCGGCATGACCCAGTCCGACGGCACGACCGCCCCCGGCAAGTTCACCGACGGCTTCCTGCGTATCGACCGCGGCACCCTCCTCGGCATCCCCATCTCGGTGGTGATCTTCGGCGCGCTGACGGTCATCGCCTGGGTGTTCCTGGCCCGCACCCGCTGGGGCCGCGTGCTGTACGCCATCGGCGCCAACCCCGAGGCCTCCCGTCTGGCGGGCATCCGCGTCGGCGCGTACCGGGCCCTCGCCTACGTCCTCTCCGGCGTCCTGGCTTCGATCGGCGGCCTGATCCTGGCGTCCCGGATCGGACAGGGCGACGTGAGCGCCGGTACCTCGCAGCTGCTGGAGGCGGTCGCCGTGGCACTGGTCGGCACCTCGGTGCTGGGCCGGGGCCGCCCGAACGTCTGGGGCACGGCCCTCGGTGCCGTCCTCATCGGCATCATCACCACCGGCCTGACCATCAAGGGCCTGCCGTACTACACCCAGGACGTCGTCGAGGGCGCGGTCCTCATCCTCGCCCTGGTCTTCAGCTTCACCCTGTCCAAGCGCCGCACCGCATAAGGAAGTTCGAG
The DNA here is from genome assembly GCF_044753545.1 of Streptomyces sp. NPDC088350. Classification (NCBI taxonomy): domain Bacteria; kingdom Bacillati; phylum Actinomycetota; class Actinomycetes; order Kitasatosporales; family Streptomycetaceae; genus Streptomyces; species Streptomyces sp. NPDC088350. The sequence continues at coordinate 60,539 of NZ_JBIVNL010000018.1, forward strand.
GAGTTCGTACGATGGGCTACCGCATCCTGGAGACCGACGACATCCCGGCGTACCTGCACGAGCGCGGCCACTGGGCGGACGTGACCGACATCCACGTCCGTGAGGTGTCGGACGGCAACATGAACCGGGTGTTCCTCGCGTCGAACGCCGACGGCAGCCACAGCCTCGCCGTCAAGCAGGCGCTGCCGTGGGTGCGGGTGGCCGGCCCCTCCTGGCCGATGAGCCCCGAGCGCGCCGACGCCGAGGCACGCGCGTACGAGCAGGTAGCCCGCGTCGCCCCCGACAAGATCCCGGCGATCCACGGCTACGACGCCGACAACTACGCCCTCGTCATGGAGGACATGTCCGACCTGGAGGTCCTGCGCACGGTCCTCAACGAGGGCGCGTCCTACGGCCCGGACACCTCGGCGCGGATCGGCGAGTTCGTCGCCCAACTCGCCTTCGCGACCAGCGACTTCGGCATGGCGTCCGCCGACCGCAAGGCGCTGATCGCGGCCTCGGTGAGCCCCGAGCTGTGCGAGATCACCGAGGACGTGGTGCTGTCCGAGCCGTACATCGAGCACGAACACAACCACTGGCTCCCGGAGTTGGCCGACCTTGCCGCTTCCTTCCGTGCCGACGCCCGCCTGCGCACCGAGGTCGCCGACCTCCGTTACACGTTCATGACCAGCGCGCAGGCCCTGCTCCACGGCGATCTGCACACCGGCAGTGTCATGGTCGGCGAGCGCGAAGGCACCCCGGTGGTACGGGTCTTCGACCCCGAGTTCTCCTTCGTCGGCCCGATCGGCTACGACCTCGGGCTGTACTGGGCCAACGTGCTGGTGTCGGAGGAACGGGCGCGCGCACTGGGCACGTTGTCCGACCACGGCGACCAACTCGGTTTGTCCTGGACGGCGTTCGAGACGGAGTTCCGCCGCCTGTGGCCTTCGAGGGTCGACACCTTCTTCGACGACGCGTACCTGGACCGCTTCCTGCGCAAGGTCTGGACGGAGTCACTGGGTTACGCAGGCACGGAAATCATCCGCAGAATCATCGGCTTCGCCCACCTGACGGACCTGACGACGTTGCCGGATCCAGTCCCGGCGTCCCGACGGTCACTGCTGCTGGGCCGCGAACTGATCGTGCGGCGTGGGGAGTTGAGCAACGTGGACGCTGTAGGAGCGGTAGTAGAGGCGCCCTGAAGGGGCGCGGGGAACTGCGCGACCAGCCCCCACAAACCCGCAGACGACATACAACGCATACGGCAAGCGAAAGGGGCGGCTCCTCCACCAAGGAACCGCCCCTTCAGCGTCGTACCGCCTACTTCTTGTCGAGCAGGTCCTGGACCTTCGCCCGGACCTCGTCCGTGGCCAGACCCCGGATCGTCAGGGTCGTGCGGCGGCGCAGGACGTCGTCCTGGGTCTCGGCCCACTCGTGGTCGCGGGCGTAGACGACCTGGGCCCAGATCTCGGGGGCGTCGGGGTGGACGCGCTGGCCCAACTCCGGGTTCTCGTTGGCCAGTCGGGCGATGTCGAAGGCCAACGAGCCGTAGTGCGTGGCCAGGTGCTTGGCCGTGTCGGCCGCCATGCGCGGGCCCGGCGCCGGGTTGTCGACGAGGAGACGGTGGGCGACCGCGCGCGGGTTGGCGACACCCGGCAGCGGGAGCTTCTTCGGGAGGGAGGAGATCGGCTCGAAGTCCTCGCCGAGGGGACGGCCGGGCAGCGCCTCCAGCTTCTGCATGACCGTACGGCCGATGTGCCGGAACGTCGTCCACTTGCCGCCCGCGACGGACAGCATGCCGCCCTTGCCCTCGGTCACCACCGTCTCGCGCTTGGCCTTCGCGGTGCTGCCGGGGCCGCCGGGCAGCACACGCAGACCGGCGAAGGAGTACGTGATCAGGTCACGGGAGAGCTGCTGGTCCCGGACGGAGAACGCGGCCTCGTCCAGGATCTGGGATATGTCCTTCTCGGTGACCGCGACGTCCGCCGGGTCGCCCTCGTACTCCTCGTCGGTGGTGCCGAGGAGCAGCATGTCCTCCCAGGGGAGGGCGAAGGTGATGCGGTACTTGTCGATGGGGGTCGCCAGTGCGGCCTTCCAGGGTGCCGTCCGCTTCAGGACCAGGTGCGCGCCCTTGGACAGGCGGATGGACGGCGCCGCGTTCGGGTCCTCCATCTTGCGCAGGTGGTCGACCCACGGGCCGGTCGCGTTGAGCACCAGGCGGGCGCTCACACCGAACTCGTCGCCGGAGGTCGTGTCGCGCAGCTCCGCGCCGGTCACCCGGCCCTGGGTGAAGCGCAGGCCGGTGACCGCGGCGTGGTTGAGGACGACCGCGCCCGCCTCGACGGCCGCGCGGACCGTCATCAGCGCCATGCGCGCGTCGTTCATCTGGTCGTCGCCGTACACGGCGACGGCCTTGAGGTTCTGGGTGCGCAGCTCGGGCACGTCCTGCGCCGCCTTGGCGGGGGACAGGAGGTGGCCGACGCCGTCGCCGAACGCGGAGAGCGCGGAGTAGGCGAAGACGCCCGCCCCGAGCTTCGCCGCACCGTGCGGACCGCCCTTGTACACGGGGAGGTAGAACGTGAGCGGGTTCGCCAGGTGGGGGGCCACCTGGCGGGACACCGCACGGCGTTCGAAGTGGTTCTCCGCCACCAGCTTCACCGCGCCGGTCTGCAGATAGCGCAGACCGCCGTGGAGGAGCTTGGAGGAGGCGGAAGAGGTGGCACCGGCGAAGTCGCCGGCGTCGACCAGGGCCACCCGCAGCCCGGACTGCGCGGCGTGCCAGGCGGTGGAGATGCCCAGGATGCCGCCGCCGATGACGAGGAGGTCGTACGTCGCCTTGGAGAGCTGCTCCCGGGTCTCGGCCCGGCTCGGGTTCGAGCCGGAGGCCGGGTGCGTACCGAGGGCAGGCACGGACTGCAGGGTGGACTTAACGGTCATGTGGGGTTCTTACTCCTCGTCCTCGAGCCAGCCCATGGTCCGCTCGACGGCCTTGAGCCAGCTCTTGTACTCACGGTCGCGCTTCTCCGCGGCCATGTTGGGGGTCCACTCGGCGGCCCGGCGCCAGTTGGCACGCAGGTCGTCGGTGCTGGTCCAGAAGCCGACGGCGAGACCGGCGGCGTAGGCGGCGCCGAGGCAGGTGGTCTCGGCGACCATCGGGCGCACCACGGGGGCGTCCACGAAGTCGGAGAGCGTCTGCATCAGCAGGTTGTTGGAGGTCATGCCGCCGTCGACCTTGATCGCCGCGAGCTCGACGCCGGAGTCCTTCGTCATGGCGTCGGTGATCTCACGGGTCTGCCAGGCCGTGGCCTCCAGGACGGCGCGCGCGAGGTGCGCCTTGGTGACGTACCGGGTCAGACCGGCGATCACACCGCGGGCGTCGGAGCGCCAGTACGGGGCGAACAGACCGGAGAAGGCCGGCACGAAGTAGGCGCCGCCGTTGTCCTCGACCGTGAGCGCGAGCGTCTCGATCTCGGCGGCGGTGGAGATGAGGCCCATCTGGTCGCGCATCCACTGCACCAGCGAACCGGTGACGGCGATCGAGCCTTCGAGGGCGTAGACCGCCTTCTGGTCGCCGATGCGGTAGCCGACCGTGGTGAGCAGGCCGTTGTACGAGTTGACCGGCTTCTCGCCGGTGTTCATCAGCAGGAAGGTGCCGGTGCCGTACGTCGACTTGGCCTCGCCCTCGGCGAAACAGGTCTGGCCGAACAGGGCCGCCTGCTGGTCGCCGAGCGCGGAGGCGACCGGGATGCCGCCGAGCACGTCGCCGAGACGGCCGCCGGTGACCTCGCCGTAGACCTCGGCGGAGGAACGGATCTCGGGCAGCATGTTCAGCGGGACGCCGATGGACTCGGCGATCTTCTCGTCCCACTCCATGGTGTGCAGGTTCATCAGCATGGTGCGGGAGGCGTTGGTGACGTCGGTGACGTGCTTGCCGCCGTTCACACCGCCGGTCAGGTTCCAGATGACCCAGCTGTCCATGGTGCCGAAGAGGATGTCGCCCGCCTCGGCACGCTCCCGCAGGCCCTCGACGTTGTCGAGCAGCCAGCGGGCCTTCGGTCCTGCGAAGTACGAGGCGAGGGGGAGGCCCGTCTCGCGGCGGAAGCGGTCCTGGCCGACGTTGCGGCCCAGCTCCTTGCAGAGCGCGTCGGTGCGGGTGTCCTGCCAGACGATGGCGTTGTGGACGGGCTCACCGGTGTTCTTGTCCCACAGCAGCGTGGTCTCGCGCTGGTTGGTGATGCCGATGGCCTTGATGTCGTCGCGGGTGATGCCGGCCTTCTCGATGGCGGAGGCGACGACTTCCTGGACGTTGGTCCAGATCTCGGTGGCGTTGTGCTCGACCCAGCCCGGCTTCGGGAAGATCTGCTCGTGCTCCTTCTGGTCGACGGAGACGATACGGCCGTCCCGGTCGAAGACGATGCAGCGGCTGGAGGTCGTGCCCTGGTCGATGGCCGCGATGAACGGTCCGGCGGTGTGCGCGTCGGTCACTGTGTGCTCCTGAGGGGTTCCGTGGTCATGAGGACTGGTTCTACTGCTGCTTCAGTGCTCGGAGGTCCGGTTCTCATCCGGTTCTAAGCAAAGGCGACGTTGTAGAGTCCCGCAGCGATCGCGCCGCCGATCAGCGGACCGACCACCGGGATCCAGGCGTAGCTCCAGTCGGAGCCGCCCTTGTTGGGCAGCGGCAGGAGCGAGTGCACGATGCGCGGGCCCAGGTCACGGGCCGGGTTGATCGCGTAGCCGGTCGGGCCGCCGAGCGACAGACCGATGGCGACGACCACGAACGAGGTGATCAGGGCGCCCAGGACGCCGAGGCCGTTGCCCTTGTCGTTCAGACCCTGCGTCAGGATGGCGAGGATCAGGACGACGGTGCCGATGATCTCGGTGGCGAGGTTCTGCACCACGTTCCGGATCTCGGGGCCGGTGGAGAAGATGCCCAGGACGGGTCCCGCGCCCTTCTCCTGAGCCTCCACGGACTTGGCCGCCGGGTCGCCGACGATGTCCTTGTCCGTGAGGTGGGCCTGGAACTGGCCGTAGTAGGCCACCCAGACCAGGGTCGCGCCGATCATGGCGCCGAGCAGCTGCCCGGCCCAGTAGATCGGGACGTTGTCCCAGCCACCGTCCTTGATCGCGAGTGCGAGTGTCACGGCCGGGTTGAGGTGGGCACCGGAGAGCGGTGCCGAGATGTACACGGCCGTCATGACGGCGAAACCCCACCCGAAGGCGATGGCGAGCCAGCCGGCGGCACGGGCCTTTGAGGCCTTCAGCGTGACGGCGGCGCAGACGCCACCGCCCAGCAGGATGAGTACGGCGGTACCTATGGTCTCGCCGATGAAGATGTCGGAGCTGGACACCCGCGACTCCTTTGTCCTTCGTCCAGGGAAGCCGAACCCCGGGTCCCGCCGGGGGTTCGTGCGCCCTCGGGGGTGAGAGCGATGCCGGCCTTTGGCGTTGCCACACTCTAGCGCGTATTGCCGGTAGGTGTTCGACAATGCCGACCGATGGACGGGAGTCTTGCTCCGGGGTTACGGGCGCGTCAAGAGTGCTGTTATCGAAAACACGATCGTTATTGATTGCTGTGGGCTATCGATCCCGCGGTCGATGCGGACGGCTGTCAGGCGGACACCGTGTGTGGTGATTTGGCGTTTTAGCCGACTTTGTCACTCAGGGTACGACTGATACCTGAACGTCCGCATGACGTCCCGGTGGGTTCCCCCTGTGAATCCGCTGAGCTCAGAACCGCCCGGCGCCGAGATCCCGCGACACCGCGCGGGCGCAGTCCCGTACCGCGGCGATCAGCTCGGGGCGCAGCTCGCCCTCCCGGCACAGCCGCTCCACGGCCCCGGTGATCCCGACCGCGCCGACCGGCATGCGCCGCCGGTCGTGGATGGGCGCGGCGATCGACGCGACGCCCTCCCAGGTCTCCTCGACGTCGGCCGCGTATCCACGCGCGCGCGTGACGTCGAGGATGTGCTCGAAGTCGGCCAGGTCGGACACCGTGCGCTCGGTGAAGGGCTTGCGGTCGGCCTCCAGGGCCTCGCTGTGCGCGACCGGGTCGTAGGCCGACAGCACCTTGCCCAGAGCCGTGGAGTGGAGCGGCTGCATGGCGCCGATCTCCAGGACCTGCCGGCTGTCGTCGGGGCGGAAGACGTGGTGCACGATCAGGACGCCCTGCTGGTGCAGGACGCCCAGGTGCACGCTCTCGCCGCTGGAGCGGGCCAGGTCGTCCGTCCACACCAGGGCGCGGGCCCGCAGCTCGTGGACGTCGAGATAGGTGGTGCCCAGGCGCAGCAGTTCGGCGCCCAGCTGATAGCGCCCGGAGGCGTCGTCCTGCTCGACGAAGCCCTCCTGCTGGAGGGTGCGCAGGATGCCGTGGGCCGTGCCCTTGGCGAGACCCAGCGACGAGGCGATGTCCGAGAGGCCGAGCCGTCGCTCGCCGCCCGCGAGCAGGCGCAGCATCGCGGCCGCCCGTTCGAGCGACTGGATGTTCCGTGCCATCGCCGTACTGCCTCCGTCCCGTTCGACCGTCGACGCGCGACGTCGCTGCCGCCGTTCGGCAATGTCGAACACTACCGGTCCATGCCGACCTCTCGCTAATGGTCGGTCAATACCTGTTACGTCATCCGTTACGTCGTCCGTCGCGAGAACCTAGACGGCGTCGACCCGCCCGTCACCCCGGTCCGCCTCATGGACGTTCCGACATCCTCCCGCCCCGCCCCGTTACCCTGGCGACGTGCACGCTCCCCGGGGAGTTCCGTGAGAGGTTCCCGGGGAAGCCGCAGAAGCCGACAGCCGTCGCACTCCAGGGAGCCCCTTCATGGCCTCGTCGCCACTGACCCCTTCTGCCGACAGCCGGACCCGTGTGTCCGCGCTCCGAGAGGCACTCGCCACCCGTGTGGTGGTCGCCGACGGAGCCATGGGCACCATGCTCCAGGCGCAGGAGCCCACGCTCGACGACTTCGAGAATCTCGAAGGCTGCAACGAGATCCTGAACATCACCCGCCCGGACATCGTCCGTTCGGTCCACGAGGAGTACTTCGGCGCGGGTGTCGACTGCGTCGAGACGAACACCTTCGGCGCCAACCACTCCGCGATGGCCGAGTACGACATCGCCGACCGCGTCTACGAACTCTCCGAGTCCGGCGCCCGCATCGCCCGCGAGACCGCCGACGACTTCGGCGCCCGCGACGGCCGCCAGCGCTGGGTCCTCGGCTCCATCGGCCCCGGCACCAAGCTGCCCACCCTCGGCCACATCGGCTACGCCACCCTCCGCGACGGCTTCCAGGCGAACGCCGAGGGCCTCCTCGCGGGCGGCGCCGACGCCCTGATCGTCGAGACCACCCAGGACCTCCTCCAGACCAAGTCGTCGATCCTGGGCGCCCGTCGCGCCATGGAGGCGACCGGCGTCGACGTCCCCCTGCTGGTCTCCATGGCCTTCGAGACCACCGGCACCATGCTCCTCGGCTCCGAGATCGGCGCCGCGCTCACCGCGCTGGAACCCCTCGGCATCGACATGATCGGCCTGAACTGCTCGACCGGCCCCGCCGAGATGAGCGAGCACCTGCGCTATCTGGCCCGCCACTCCCGCACCCCGCTGCTGTGCATGCCGAACGCGGGCCTGCCCATCCTCACCAAGGACGGCGCCCACTTCCCGCTCGACCCGGAGGGCCTGGCCGACGCGCAGGAGCACTTCGTCCGCGACTACGGCCTGAACCTGGTCGGCGGCTGCTGCGGCACCACCCCCGAGCACCTGCGCCAGCTCGTCGAGCGGGTCCGCGAGGCCACGCCCACCGAGCGTCACCCGCAGCCCGAGCCGGGTGCCGCCTCCCTCTACCAGACGGTCCCGTTCCGCCAGGACACCGCCTACATGGCGATCGGCGAGCGCACCAACGCCAACGGCTCGAAGAAGTTCCGCGAGGCCATGCTGGACGCCCGCTGGGACGACTGCGTGGAGATGGCCCGCGACCAGATCCGCGAGGGCGCCCACATGCTGGACCTCTGCGTGGACTACGTGGGCCGCGACGGCGTCGCCGACATGGAGGAACTGGCCGGCCGCTTCGCCACCGCCTCCACGCTGCCCATCGTCCTGGACTCCACCGAAGTCCCGGTCATCCGGGCCGGGTTGGAGAAGCTCGGTGGACGCGCGGTCATCAACTCCGTCAACTACGAGGACGGCGACGGCCCCGAGTCCCGCTTCGCGAAGGTCACCAGGCTGGCGCAGGAGCACGGCGCCGCGCTCATCGCCCTGACCATCGACGAGGAGGGCCAGGCCCGCACCCCGGAGCACAAGGTCGCCATCGCCGAGCGGCTCATCGAGGACCTCACGACGAACTGGGGCATCCACGAGTCGGACATCCTCATCGACACCCTGACCTTCACCATCTGCACCGGCCAGGAGGAGTCCCGCGGCGACGGCGTCGCCACCATCGAGGCCATCCGCCGCCTCAAGGCCCGCCACCCGGACGTCCAGACCACGCTCGGCCTCTCCAACATCTCCTTCGGCCTCAACCCGGCCGCCCGCGTCCTGCTCAACTCCGTCTTCCTCGACGAGTGCGTCAAGGCGGGCCTCGACTCGGCGATCGTGCACGCCTCGAAGATCCTCCCGATCGCCCGCTTCACCGAGGAAGAGGTCCAGACGGCCCTCGACCTGGTCTACGACCGCCGCCGCGAGGGCTACGACCCGCTCCAGAAGCTGATGGCCCTCTTCGAGGGCGCCACCACCAAGTCCCGGACGGCGGGCCGCGCCGAGGAGCTGGCCGCCCTCCCGCTGGACGAGCGGCTCAAGCGGCGGATCATCGACGGCGAGAAGAACGGCCTGGAGACCGACCTCGCCGAGGCGTTGCAGACCCGCCCCGCCCTGGACATCGTCAACGAGACGCTCCTGGACGGCATGAAGGTCGTCGGCGAACTGTTCGGCTCCGGACAGATGCAGCTGCCGTTCGTGCTCCAGTCCGCCGAGGTCATGAAGACCGCGGTCGCCTATCTGGAGCCGCACATGGAGAAGTCGGACGCCGAGGGCAAGGGCACCATCGTGCTTGCCACCGTGCGCGGCGACGTCCATGACATCGGCAAGAACCTCGTCGACATCATCCTGTCCAACAACGGCTACAACGTCGTCAACCTCGGCATCAAGCAGCCGGTCTCCGCGATCCTGGAAGCCGCCGAGGAGCACCGCGCCGACGTCATCGGCATGTCGGGTCTCCTGGTCAAGTCCACGGTGATCATGAAGGAGAACCTCCAGGAGCTCAACCAGCGCAAGATGGCCGCCGACTACCCGGTCATCCTCGGCGGCGCCGCCCTCACGAGGGCGTACGTCGAGCAGGACCTGCACGAGATCTACGAGGGCGAAGTCCGCTACGCCCGCGACGCGTTCGAGGGCCTGCGCCTCATGGACGCCCTGATCGGCGTCAAGCGGGGCGTGCCCGGCGCGAAGCTGCCCGAGCTCAAGCAGCGCCGGGTACGGGCGACGACGGCCGTCACAGAGGCCGAGGAGCGCCCCGAGGAGGGCCACGTCCGCTCCGACGTGGCCGTCGACAACCCGATCCCGACTCCGCCGTTCCGCGGCACCCGGGTCATCAAGGGCATCCAGCTCAAGGAGTACGCGTCCTGGCTCGACGAGGGCGCCCTCTTCAAGGGCCAGTGGGGCCTCAAGCAGGCCCGCACGGGCGACGGACCGACGTACGAGGAACTGGTCGAGACCGAGGGCCGCCCCCGGCTGCGCGGGCTGCTGGACCGGCTCCAGACCGACAACCTCCTCGAAGCGGCCGTCGTCTACGGCTACTTCCCCTGCGTGTCCAAGGACGACGACCTGATCGTCCTCGACGACCAGGGCAACGAGCGCACCCGGTTCACCTTCCCGCGCCAGCGCCGGGGCCGCCGCCTCTGTCTGGCCGACTTCTTCCGCCCGGAGGAGTCCGGCGAGACCGACGTCGTCGGCTTCCAGATCGTCACCGTCGGCAACCGCATCGGCGAGGAGACCGCCAAGCTCTTCGAGGCCAACTCCTACCGCGACTACCTCGAACTGCACGGCCTGTCCGTCCAGTTGGCCGAGGCCCTCGCCGAGTACTGGCACGCGCGCGTGCGTGCCGAGCTGGGTTTCGCCGGCGAGGACCCCGCCGACGTCGAGGACATGTTCGCCCTCAAGTACCGGGGCGCCCGCTTCTCCCTCGGCTACGGCGCCTGCCCCGACCTGGAGGACCGCGCCAAGATCGCCGACCTGCTGGAGCCCGAGCGCATCGGCGTCCACCTGTCCGAGGAGTTCCAGCTGCACCCGGAGCAGTCCACGGACGCGATCGTCATCCACCACCCCGAGGCGAAGTACTTCAACGCACGTTGATCGGATAAGTCGTACACTGGTCGGTCCACCGCAGGCCGGTCGCCCTTGTTGGTATCAGGGGCGGCCGGCCTGATCGTCCCTCAAGGAGGTGCGCCAGGATGACCAGCACGGTCCCCGCGCTCGGAACCCGTACGGCCGAAGGCTCAGCACTGCAGGCCGTACTCCTCGACATGGACGGCACCCTGGTGGACACCGAGGGGTTCTGGTGGGACGTCGAGGTCGAGGTCTTCGCCGCCCTCGGACACACCCTCGACGACTCCTGGCGCCATGTCGTGGTCGGCGGCCCCATGACCCGCAGCGCCGGGTTCCTGATCGAGGCGACCGGAGCCGACATCACCCTCGCCGAGCTGTCCGTCCTGCTCAACGCGGGCTTCGAGGACCGCATCGGGCGGGCCCTGCCGCTGATGCCGGGCGCCGCCAGACTCCTGGCCGAACTCTCGGAGTACGAGATCCCCACGGCCCTGGTCTCCGCCTCGCACCGGCGCATCATCGACCGCGTCCTGGCCGCGCTCGGCCCCCAGCACTTCGCGCTGACGATCGCCGGCGACGAGGTGGCGCGCACCAAGCCGTACCCCGACCCGTATCTGCTCGCCGCCGCCGGACTCGGCGTCGACCCGGCCCGCTGCGCGGTCGTCGAGGACACCGCGACCGGTGTCGCGGCGGCGGAGGCGGCGGGCTGCCTGGTGGTGGCCGTGCCGTCCGTGGCCCCCATCGCCCCGGCCGCCCGGCGCACCGTCGTGACCTCCCTGGAAGTCGTCGACCTGGCATTTCTGCGGGGACTGATGGCGGACTGATGACGGAAATGCGCCAGGTGTTCACCGAGCGTGCAAAGTCCAATGGGAAAGGAATTCGGACTTGGTCGACGGGTCGAATTCCGGTACTCACCAACCGAGTTGACGCATGTGAGGTTCACCACGTGCAGGAGGGTCGACATCGCGGTCACCCTGTGCTGTTCACCCCATTTCTGAGGCCGATCACGCACCCTTGTGTCCCGATTGGTGAAACGCTGCACTAATCCTTCCCTCGGCGGGTTTTCGGTGCGTCCGCACCCGGTTCCGCTGCGTGATGGGAACTCGACTACGGTGACTGCGGACCCCTGTGCAGGTGCGGACTAATCTCGACCCGAGAACATCGCCCTTGCCCCCGTGATCGGCAACACCACCCCATGTATGCCGGGTACACGGAATCGAAACAGCTCTGGAGAAACTCGAGCATGAACCGCAAGACTTTGGTGCTGCCGGCCGTCGCCGGCCTGCTCGTGCCGGTGCTCGCCGCCTGTGGCGGTTCCGGCAGCGGCAGTTCCAGCGGCGATGCGATAGTCGTCGGCACCACGGACCGGTTCGAGGCGACGAAGGACGCTCCGGCGCCGCTCGACCCCGCCTACGCCTACGACGTCGGCACCTGGAACATCCTGCGCCAGACCATACAAACGCTGATGATCCAGCCCAAGGGCGAGGGCGACCCGGTGCCCGAGGCCGCCGAGAAGTGCGGCTTCACCGACACCGGCAACGAGCGCTACGCCTGCACCCTGCGCGACGGCCTGAAGTTCGCCAACGGCAACAAGATCACCGCGCAAGATGTGAAGTACTCCATCGACCGCGCGATGCGCATCAAGGCCGACAGCGGTGTGTTCGCCCTGCTGTCCACCGTCGACACCGTCGAGACCCAGGGCGACCGCGAGGTCATCTTCCACCTCAAGACGGCCGACGCCACCTTCCCGTACAAGCTGTCCACTCCCGTCGCCGGCATCGTGAACCCGGACGACTACGAGAAGGGCAAGCTGCGCGACGGCTTCGAGGTGGACGGCTCCGGCCCGTACACCCTCTCGGTCAACAAGAAGGGCGACGCGATCACGACGGCCACCTTCACCAAGAACCCCAATTACAAGGGGACTTTGAAGGTGAACAACAGCAAGGTCGAGATGCGTTCGTTCGACGACGCCACCGCCATGGGCACCGCCCTGAGCAAGGGTGACATCGACGTCATGACGCGCACCATGTCGCCTGAGCAGATCGAGAAGCTCGGCGCCGACACGGGCGGCAACGTCGACCTCGTCGAGATGCCCGGCCTCGAGATCCGCTATCTGGCCTTCAACACCGCCGCGGCGACCGTCAAGACGAAGGCCGTACGCGAGGCGATGGCCCAGGTCATCGACCGCGGCGAACTCGTCTCCAAGGTCTACGGCACCGAGGCCGAGCCGCTCTACTCCCTGGTCCCGGCGACCATCACCGGTCACTCGAACTCGTTCTTCAACAAGTACGGCGACCCGAGCGTCACCAAGGCCAAGACCCTGATGACCAAGGCCGGCATCACCACCCCGGTGAAGCTGACCCTGCACTACACCACGGACCACTACGGCCCGGCCACCAAGGACGAGTTCGAGCAGCTCCAGAAGCAGCTCAACGCCAGCGGCCTGTTCGACGTCTCCATCAAGGGCACGCCCTGGTCGACGTTCCGCCAGGCCGAGCAGAAGGGCCAGTACGACGTCTACGGGATGGGCTGGTTCCCCGACTTCCCCGACGCCGACAACTACCTCGCGCCCTTCCTCGACAAGGACAACACCCTCGGCTCGCCGTACGCCAACACCGAGATCATCGACACGCTGATCCCGGAGTCCCGCCGTGAGGCCGACCGGCTCGCCGCCTCCAAGAGCCTCACGACCATCCAGGACATCGTCGCCAGGGACGTCCCGATCATCCCGCTGTGGCAGGGCAAGCAGTACGTCGCCGCCCGCAACGACGTCACGGGCACCGCGTACGTGCTCAACTCCTCCTCGACCCTCCAGCTCTGGGAGCTGGGCCGAGGCGTCGGCAACTGACAGCCCCGTGTGCCCGGGGCCGGGACGCACAGCCCCGGGCTTCGAAGCGACAACGACAAGGCACACGCAGTGAACAAGCTTTACCAGTGGCCAGTCCTGCCGATCGCGGCGGGGCTGGCCTCCGGCCTGTTGACCGGTTGCGGCACCCAGACGGGCGGCTCCTCGGGCACCGGCTCCTCCGTGGTCATGGGAATGTCCGACGACGTCCTGGCCACCGACCCCGCCTCCGGCTACGACCCCGGCTCCTGGCTGTTGTTCAACAACGTCTTCCAGTCGCTGCTCAGCTTCCCCAAGGGCGGCACCGAACCGCAGCCGGAGGCCGCCAAGGAGTGCTCCTTCACGGACACCCGGGCCAAGGTCTACCGCTGCACCCTCAAGGACGGCCTGAAGTTCAGCAACGGTGACGCGCTCACCTCGAAGGACGTCAAGTTCTCCTTCGACCGCATGCTGAAGATCAACGACCCCGCCGGTCCCGCGATCATGTTCCCCATGCTCGACAAGGTCGAGACCCCGGACGCGAAGACCGTCGTCTTCCGGCTCAACACGTCCGACGCCACCTTCCCGAGCAAGCTCGCCTCCGGCGCCGGCTCGATCGTCGACCACACGCAGTACGACGCCGACGGGCTGCGCGAGGACGGCCGGGCGGTCGGCTCGGGGCCGTACACCCTCGACTCGTACGGCGAGGACGAGGCCGTCTTCTCGGTCAACGACGCCTACAAGGGCACCGCCGAGGTCAAGAACTCCGGCGTCACCCTCAAGTTCTTCCACGGCGACCAGACCGCCCTGAAGACGGCCCTCCTCGACGACAGGATCGACATCGCCTACCGGGGCCTGACCGCCACCGACATCGCGGACATCGAGAACTCCGACGACAGCGACGGCGTCGAGATCGTCGAGGGCACCGGCGCCGAGGTCCAGCACCTCGTCTTCAACATGGACGACCCGGTCGCCGGACAACGCGGCGTCCGCAAGGCCATCGCCCACCTCCTCGACCGCGAAGCCCTCATCCGGGACGTCTACAAGGACACGGCGACCGCCCTGTACTCGATCATCCCGGCCGGCATCGCCGGACACACCACGTCCTTCTTCGACACCTACGGCGACCGCCCCTCCAAGGCCAAGGCACAGGCAGCACTGGAGGCCGACGGCATCACCGACAAGGTGAGACTGACCCTCTGGTCCACCCCGTCCCGCTACGGCCCGGCCACCGACCGGGAGTTGAAGGCCATCGCGGGCCAGCTCAACGCCAGCGGCCTGTTCGACGCCGACGTGAAGTCCGTGGCCTACAGCCAGTACGAGAAGGACATCGCCAAGGGCAAGTACGGCGTCTATGTGAAGGGCTGGGTGCCCGACTACCCGGACGCCGACAACTTCACCGCCCCCTTCTTCGGCAAGGGCAACGTGCTGAGCAACAACTACACCAACAACACGATCACCGACACGCTCATCCCCAGGACCGCCGCCCAGAGCGACCGCGGCGTCACCGACACCGACTACGGCAAGCTCCAGGACATCGTCGCCGACGAACTGCCCGTCCTCCCGGTCTGGCAGGCCAAGCAGTACGCCGTCACCCGAGACAACGTCTACGGCCTCGAGTACTGCCTGGACGCCTCGACGGTCTTCCGCTTCTGGGAACTCAGCAAGGGCTGACCCGAGCCGCACACACGAAGAGGGCGCCCCTGTCAGGAAGGGGCGCCCTCTTCTGCATATTTCACATGTCCTGGGGTCTGCCTACTGCGCGCCGGGGCGCACCAGCCCGCTCTCGTACGCGTACACCGCGGCCTGCACCCGGTCGCGCAGGCCCAGCTTGGTCAGTACATGCCCCACATGCGTCTTGACGGTGGTCTCGCTGACGAAGAGATCGGCGGCGATCTCGGCGTTCGACAACCCGCGCGCCACCAGCTTCAGTACCTCGACCTCGCGCTCGGTCAGCGTGTGCAGGGCGTCCGGGACCGGCTCGTCACCGGACGGCAGATGACCGGCGTACTTGTCGAGCAGCCGCCGCGTGATGCTCGGCGCGAGCATGGCCTCACCGGCGGCCACGACCCGGATCGCCTGCACCAGTTCGTTCGCCGGCGCGTCCTTCAGCAGGAACCCACTGGCACCGGCCCGCAACGCCTCCACCACGTACTCGTCGAGGTCGAAGGTGGTCAGCACCAGCACCTTCGCCGGCCCGTCCCGCCCGGGACCGGTGATCTGCCGGGTCGCCTCCACCCCGTCCATCCGCGGCATACGGATGTCCATCAGCACCACATCGGGCTGCAGAGCCCGCACCTGGTCGAGCGCCTGCAGCCCGTCACCGGCCTCACCGACGACGGCCAGATCCTGCTCCGCCTCCAGAATCATCCGGAACCCGGTGCGCAGCAGCGGCTGGTCATCGACAAGTAGGACGCGGATGGCCACGTGAGTCTCCTTCGCTAGCCCGGCCCCATTCTGCCCTGCCGCACCCTCACCGACTCGACCGGCCTGACGGGGGAGGTGGGGCGGCTCGGATTGGTGGCGGGCGTAGGGCGTCCGGCGGGAGCACCGGGTGCCTGTGTCTGTGTCTGCGGCCGGGGCGACGACAGGAGGGGCGTCAGGTGCGGTCGGTCGTTCTCTGGACAGGAACTTGTCGGATGTCCTGAGGGAGGGTGCGGGAGACGCAGCATCGGCTGCCCCGGGTAGGCGGCGAAACCGCAACCGTCGGCTGCCGCCCCGCCGCCCCGCCGCCCCGCCGCCCCGCCGCCCTGCCGCCCTGCCGCCCTGCCCACCGGAAACTCCGCCTGCTGCCACCGCCCGCTGCGGAAGCATCGCCTGATGCCCCTCCGGACCCCGCGCGGCAATTCAGTCCGTCACCCCTGCCCCCTTGGCCGAGACGTCGTGCGGTGCCACTGACCCCCTGGCAGCAATACCGCCCCCCACATCCGCACCCTCCGCTGAGACCCCGCCCCCCGCAAAAACGCCGTCGGCACCCCGCACCGGCAGCGGATACGGCGGGGGAGTGCCCCCGAACTCCGGGCACACCGCCTGGTGGTCGCACCAGCCGCACAGCTTCGTCGGACGCGGACGCCACTCGCCCGTCTCCGTGGCCAGCCGGATCGCCTCCCAGAGCGCCAGCAGCTTGCGTTCGACCCGCTCCAGGTCCGCGAGGACGGGGTCGTACGTCACCACGTCCCCACTGCCGAGATACACCAACTGGAGCCGCCGCGGGACGACTTGCTTCAGCCGCCAGACCACCAGCGCGTAGAACTTCATCTGGAACAGCGCGCCCTCCGCGTACTCCGGCCGCGGCGCCTTGCCCGTCTTGTAGTCGACGATCCGCACATCGCCCGTGGGAGCCACATCGACCCGGTCGATGATCCCGCGCAGCTTCAGTCCCGAATCCAGCTCGGCCTCGACGAACATCTCGCGCTCGGCGGGCTCCAGCCGCGTCGGATCCTCCAGGGAGAACCAGCGCTCGACCAGTCTCTCCGCCTCCCCGAGCCAGCGCGTCAGCCGCTCGCCCTCCGGATCGTCGGCGAACAGCTCCACGACCTCCGGCCTCGACTCCCGCAACCGGTCCCACTGCCCGGGAATCAGCGACTTGGCGCGCGGCGCCGTACGCTCCGCCGCCGGCGCGTCGAAGAGCCGCTCGAGCACCGAGTGCACCAGGGTCCCCCTGGTCGCGGCCTCGCTGGGCTTCTCCGGCAGCCGGTCGATCACCCGGAACCGGTACAGCAACGGGCACTGCATGAAGTCGCTCGCACGCGAGGGCGACAGCGAGGCAGGCGCTATGGCGACGCGCTCGACCACGCCCGCCGTCCCCGTCTCCACCGTCACGTCCGCGGCCGGCCCCGCCGCCGCGCCCTCGTCGCCGGACACCCCTGCGACACCCTCGGTACTGGTCTCCATGCCCACAGACCTTACGGCCCGCCACTGACAGTGACCCGATCCCGGCGGACGCGGTCGCGACAGCTGGGGAAACGCGGGGGGTGCCGGGGCGGAACGCGTCGCGACCGCCGCATACCATCGACCCGAGACCCTCCGCCCGGCTGGCGCGGAGGACGCTTCGAACGAGGGGACACCGTGGACGAGAGCGGCGGGAGCGGTCAGCCGCGGTCCGGCACCAACGAGCCGACCGAGCACGCCACGGGCGCCACGACCCCGGCCGCCGACCCCGGCACCCCCGAACCGAAACACGCCGACTCCGACCGGCCGGGGCCCGGGACATCCGCCCAGGCACCCGAGGACCGGAAGGACACGAGCACGTCGCCCGAGGAGCGCGAGGGTGCCGGCGTCGTACCCGAGTCCCACGAGGAGGCGAGCACGTCGCTCGAACACCCCACGCGCGACGGCGACGCGGAGCCGGGCACGAGGTCGGTGCCGGCCGCGGACGACCGTACGGAGTCGGGATCGCCCGCTGAGCCCGCCGAGCCCGCCGAGTCGGTCAAGTCCGCCGAGGACGGCGACGCGGAGCCGGAGACGCCGTCGAGGCCCTCCGCGCCCACCCCGCACGACCGCACGGACACCGGCACCGCGCACGACCCCACTCCGACGCCCTCGGCACCCGCCCCCCCGGCGCTCACCCGCCTGAACGGTGAGCCGAAATCCGGCGGTGCGCCCACGGGCGGCGACCACGACGCCGACCGCGCCCCCAGTCACCCCCACCACCCCTACGCGCACACCGACCCCGGCGCCCGGACCGGAACCGACGCCACCACCCCCCGCACCGACCCCGCCATCGCCAAGGGCCGCCCCCCGCACCGCCCCAAAGAACCCGGCGGCGGCCTCCTCATGGGCCGCCCCTTCGGCGTGCCCGTCTACGTGGCCCCCAGCTGGTTCCTCGTCGCCGCGCTCATCACCTGGGTGTTCGGCGGCCAGCTCGACCGCGTCCTGCCCGAACTCGGCGCCGCCCGCTACCTCGTGTCCCTGTTCTTCGCGGTCGCCTTCTACGCCTCCGTGCTGGTGCACGAACTCGCGCACACCGTCGCCGCACTCCGCTTCAAACTCCCGGTCCGCCGTATCCAGTTGCAGTTCTTCGGCGGGGTCTCCGAGATCGAGAAGGAGGCCGAGACCCCCGGCAGGGAGTTCGTGCTGGCCTTCGTCGGCCCGCTGCTCTCGCTGATCCTCTCCGGGATCTTCTACCTGGCCATGCTGCCGGTCGAACCCGGTACCGTGCCCGGTGTGCTGCTGGCCGGCCTGATGGTCTCCAACCTCATCGTGGCCGCCTTCAACCTCCTGCCCGGCCTGCCCCTCGACGGCGGCCGGATGCTCCGCGCCGTCGTCTGGAAGATCACCGGCAGGCCCATGAGCGGCACCATCGCCGCCGCCTGGGTCGGCCGCGCCCTCGCCGTCTCCGTCCTGATCGGCCTCCCGCTGCTCACCCAGACCGGCGCCCTCGGTACCAACACCGAGGACATCAACGGCATGGACACGGTCACGGACGCCCTCCTGGCCGCGATCCTCGCCGCGATCATCTGGACCGGCGCCGGCAACAGCCTCCGCATGGCCCGGCTGCGCGAACACCTCCCGGAACTCCGCGCCCGCAACCTCACCCGCCGCGCGGTACCCGTCGAGACCAGCACCCCCCTCTCCGAGGCCCTGCGCCGGGCCAACGCCGCCGGCGCCCGCGCCCTGGTCGTCGTCGACGCCGACGGCCAGCCCCTCTCCCTCGTCCGCGAGGCCGCCATCGTCAACGTCCCCGAACACCGCCGCCCCTGGGTCTCCGTCAGCGGCCTCGCCCAGGACCTCACCGACGGCATGCGCGTCTCCGCGGAGCTGGCCGGCGAGGACCTCCTCGACGCCCTCCGGGCCACCCCCGCCACCGAGTACCTCGTCGTCGAGGAGACCGGCGAGATCTACGGCGTCCTGTCCGCCGCGGACGTGGAGCGGGCGTTCGTGAAGGCCATGGCACGCCCCAACTGAGGCACGCGCGCGTGGTCGGCGGACCCCGCAAACGCCGGTAGGCTGGTCACATGTCCGAACCGACCGGTGCCGCCCGCAGGCGCGGGCCCTTCAAGGTCGGGGACCAGGTTCAGCTGACCGACCCCAAGGGCCGCCACTACACGTTCACGCTCGAAGCGGGGAAGAACTTCCACACCCACAAGGGTTCCTTCCCGCACGACGAGCTGATCGGCGCACCCGAGGGCAGCGTTGTCCGCACCACCGGAAACGTCGCCTACCTCGCGCTGCGCCCCCTGCTCCCCGACTACGTCCTGTCCATGCCCCGCGGCGCCGCCGTGGTCTACCCCAAGGACGCGGGGCAGATCCTGTCCTTCGCGGACATCTTCCCCGGCGCCCGCGTCGTGGAAGCGGGCGTCGGCTCCGGCTCGCTCAGCAGCTTCCTGCTCCGCGCCATCGGCGACCAGGGCATGCTGCACTCCTACGAGCGCCGCGAGGACTTCGCCGAGATCGCCCGGCAGAACGTGGAGCGCTACTTCGGCGAACCGCACCCCGCCTGGCAGCTCACCGTCGGCGACCTCCAGGACAACCTGTCCGACACCGACGTTGACCGCGTCATCCTCGACATGCTCGCCCCCTGGGAGTGCCTGGAGGCCGTCTCCAAGGCGCTCGTCCCCGGCGGCATCCTGTGCTGCTACGTCGCGACCACCACCCAGCTCGCGCGGACCGTCGAGTCCATCCGCGAGATCGGTTCCTTCAATGAGCCGACCGCCTGGGAGACGATGCTCCGCAACTGGCACGTCGAGGGCCTGGCCGTCCGCCCCGACCACCGGATGATCGGCCACACCGGCTTCCTCCTCACCGCCCGCCGTCTCGCAGACGGCGTCGAGCCCCCCACGCGCCGCCGCCGCCCCGCCAAGGGCGCCTACGGCGACGACTACACCGGCCCGAACGCCGAAGGCGGCGCCGCCGGCCGCTGATCCCGCTCCATGGCGGCCCTGTGCCGCACTCAACGCACGAACGCCGTGGCCGAGTTCCCGGAAGACCTCCGGAACCCGGCCACGGCGTCTTTCTTCTGACATACCGCCACCGTCGGATTCCCGCGCGGCCAAGCGACTGTGCGACCCTGCGAACGAACTGCCGACCCCGCCGTTCCCCCGCACTGTGCCGTGTGGCACCATGCAGGCCACCCCCACCGGCACAGCCCTCACAGGAGACACTCCTAGTGCAGCACTCCGCCGTCCCGGAACTGGAACTGGCACACATGAACACCCGGCCCATCCACTGGGTCGCCACCGCCACGGCACTCGCCGGCGTCGTGGCACTCTCCTCGGTCCTGCAGCCCGACTCCGCGCGCGCCGCCCAGGCCTCCGGCCCCCAGGCGAAGTCCGCGCCCGCCGCCTCCGCACCCGCGACCACGGGCGTCGACTTCCCCATCCAGTGCGGCACCCTGAAGGCCATCGTGCAGAAGAAGGCCACCGGGGACCTCGACGGCGACGGCAGGCCCGAGACGGTCGCCGTGGTCCACTGCGACGCCGGCATGGGCACCCCGCCCGACGGCGTCTACGTCCTCACCCAGGCGGCCAATGCCGACAAGCCGCGCGTGGTCGCCACCCTGGTCGCCCCGAAGACCCGGGAGACGGTCACCGACTTCGCCGTACGCGACGGAGCCGTACTCGCCACGCTCCTCGGCTACTCCACCGAGGACGTGCCCAGTTGCTGCCCCGACGTCAAGGAGACCGCCAAGTGGCAGTGGAAGGACGGCGAGTTCGTCCGCTCCACGCCGGGCAACACCCAGAGCATCTGACGAACAGCCAGCCTCAGGCCGCGTCCGGTCCGTACACCTCGACCCGGTCTGCGACCCGGCGCACATGAATGCAGTCGCCCGGACACTCCTTCGCGGAGTCCACGACATCGACCAGCAACGGCAGCGGTACGAGCGTGGTGGCGCCCTTGTCCTGGAGCAGCTCGTCGTCCGGGCTCTTCACATAGGCCAGACCGTCGATGTCCAGCTCGAAGACCTCGGGGGCGTACTGGGCGCAGATGCCGTCGCCGGTACAGAGATCCTGGTCGATCCAGACCTCCAGCGCCTCGCCGTCGGCCGCGGCCTCGTCCTGCACGGTGATGTCTCCTGATTCCGCCGGGTGTTGAACACCTCGACCCTACCTCCGGCCGCCCGGACGACCTTTCTCCGCGATCTCAGGTTTCCCGGCGCCCGATGACGGACACTGTCCGCATGGACACTCTCAGTCAGGGGCACATTGGCCGGTTTCCGCCGGGCGTCGAACCCGCCCGCACGGCAACTCACGTCCGTCGTGAAGGGTTTTGACCAACCCGGCCTTGGAACAGTCCGCTTCTGAATCACGTTGAGTGGGTATCCACACGGCGTGAGGGAGAGCGCAGGGTGACCGACGACACACCTTGACAGTCTTTGTGATCTAGGGGTTTCAATCGACACCCACCCAGGTAGGGTCTGGAAGCGTCCAGCTCCCCTTGGAGGAGGTGAGGACCGTGGCAGCCCACGACGACGACATGAACCGCGGCATCCGCCCGGGACGAGGGTCCGACGACCCGTCCGGGCAGATTGCCTACCTTGAGCAGGAGATCGCCGTCCTGCGACGTAAGCTCGCCGACTCTCCGCGACACACGAGGATTCTCGAAGAGCGGATCGTCGAGCTGCAGACCAATCTGGCCGGGGTTTCCGCCCAGAACGAGCGACTCGCCAACACGCTCCGTGAGGCCCGCGACCAGATCGTGGCCCTCAAGGAAGAAGTCGACCGGCTCGCACAGCCGCCGGCCGGCTTCGGTGTCTTCCTCGTGGCCAACGAGGACGGCACCGCGGACATCTTCACCGGCGGTCGCAAACTGCGGGTGAACGTCAGCCCAAGCGTGGATCTCGAAGAGCTCCGCCGCGGCCAGGAAGTAATGCTCAACGAAGCGCTCAACGTGGTCGAGGCCATGGAGTACGAGCGCGTCGGCGACATCGTCACCCTCAAGGAGATCCTGGAGGACGGCGAACGCGCCCTCGTGGTGGGGCACACCGACGAGGAGCGGGTGGTGCGGCTCGCCGAGCCGCTGCTGGACATCACCATCCGCCCCGGCGACGCCCTGCTGCTCGAACCCCGATCCGGCTACGTCTACGAGATCGTCCCGAAGAGCGAGGTCGAGGAACTCGTCCTCGAAGAGGTACCCGACATCGGCTACGAGCAGATCGGCGGTCTGGGCGGCCAGATCGAGATGATCCGCGACGCGGTCGAACTGCCGTACCTCTACCCCGACCTCTTCAAGGAGCACGAACTGCGGCCGCCCAAGGGCGTCCTGCTGTACGGGCCTCCCGGATGCGGTAAGACGCTCATCGCCAAGGCCGTCGCCAACTCGCTGGCCAAAAAGGTCGCCGAGGTCACCGGACAGGCCACCGGCAAGAGCTTCTTCCTCAACATCAAGGGCCCCGAGCTCCTGAACAAGTACGTCGGCGAGACCGAGCGGCAGATCCGCCTCGTCTTCCAGCGTGCCCGTGAGAAGGCCAGCGAGGGCACACCCGTCATCGTCTTCTTCGACGAGATGGAATCCCTCTTCCGCACCCGCGGATCCGGTGTCAGCTCGGACGTGGAGAACACCATCGTCCCCCAGCTGCTCGCCGAGATCGACGGCGTGGAAGGCCTGCAGAACGTGGTCGTCATCGGCGCCTCGAACCGCGAGGACATGATCGACCCCGCCATCCTGCGCCCCGGCCGCCTGGACGTGAAGATCAAGATCGAGCGTCCCGACGCCGAGGCCGCCAAGGACATCTTCGGCAAGTACCTCACCGAGCGCCTCCCGCTCCACCCCGACGACGTCGGCGAGCACGGCGGCGACAAGACCACCACCGTCCAGAGCATGATCCAGACGGCCGTGGAACACATGTACACGGAATCCGAGGAGAACCGCTTCCTGGAGGTCACCTACGCCAACGGTGACAAGGAAGTCCTCTACTTCAAGGACTTCAACTCCGGCGCCATGATCGAGAACATCGTGGGCCGGGCCAAGAAGATGGCCATCAAGGACTTCCTCGACCACAAGCAGAAGGGCATCCGCGTCTCGCACCTCCTCCAGGCGTGCGTGGACGAGTTCAAGGAGAACGAGGACCTGCCCAACACCACCAACCCCGACGACTGGGCCCGGATCTCCGGAAAGAAGGGCGAACGGATCGTCTACATCCGTACGCTCATCACCGGAAAGCAGGGTGCCGACACCGGACGCTCCATCGACACGGTGGCGAACACCGGTCAGTACCTGTAAAAAACAGGGCGGCTGCGGGTGCCCACGGCGGGTACCCGCAGCCGACTGCTTTTCAGGCCATGACCGCTACTAGGGGCGCGCGAGGCAATGACGCAAATGATCTCCCCACCAGCGCAAAGCCGTTCTAGGCTCTTCGGTACCGCCGAGTCGCGCAGTGCGGGGACGGGCACCGCACACGCACCGGAGCGCCAGCGGTACTTGAGCGGTGCCCCCGACCGAGGGCGCCGCCGGGCAAGGAGGGCCGCATGACCGTACGGCGAGTAATGGGCATCGAGACGGAGTACGGGATCTCCGTCCCCGGCCACCCCAACGCCAATGCCATGCTCACCTCGTCCCAGATCGTCAACGCCTACGCGGCGGCGATGCACCGGGCCCGGCGGGCCCGCTGGGACTTCGAGGAGGAGAATCCGCTGCGGGACGCGCGAGGCTTCGACCTCGCCCGGGAGGCCGCCGACTCCAGCCAGCTCACCGACGAGGACATCGGCCTCGCCAATGTCATCCTCACCAACGGCGCACGGCTCTACGTCGACCACGCGCACCCGGAGTACAGCTCCCCCGAGGTCACCAACCCCATGGACGCCGTCCTGTGGGACAAGGCCGGCGAGCGCATCATGGCGGAGGCCGCGGAGCGTGCGGCCCAACTCCCGGGCGCCCAGCCGATCCACCTCTACAAGAACAACACCGACAACAAGGGCGCCTCCTACGGCACGCACGAGAACTACCTGATGAAGCGGGAGACCCCCTTCTCGGACATCGTGCGCCATCTGACGCCGTTCTTCGTCTCCCGTCAGGTCGTCACCGGAGCGGGCCGCGTCGGCATCGGCCAGGACGGGCACGAGCACGGCTTCCAGCTCAGCCAGCGCGCCGACTACTTCGAGGTCGAGGTCGGCCTGGAGACCACCCTCAAGCGCCCGATCATCAACACCCGCGACGAACCGCACGCGGACGCCGAGAAGTACCGCCGCCTGCACGTGATCATCGGCGACGCGAACCTCTCCGAGATCTCGACCTACCTCAAACTGGGCACGACAGCCCTGGTCCTCTCCATGATCGAGGACGGCTTCATCGCGGTGGACCTGGCCGTGGACCAACCCGTCCGCACCCTCCACCAGGTCTCCCACGACCCGACCCTCAAGCGCCTGGTCACTCTCCGCAGCGGCCGGACCCTCACCGCGGTCCAGCTGCAGATGGAGTACTACGAGCTGTCCCGCAAGTACGTCGAGGAGCGCTACGGCTCCGACGCGGACGATCAGACCAAGGACGTCCTGGCCCGCTGGGAGGACACGCTCAACCGGCTGGAGAACGACCCGATGAGCCTGGCCGGCGAACTGGACTGGGTCGCCAAACGGGAGCTCATGGAGGGCTACCGGCGCCGCGACGGCCTCGACTGGGACGCGGCCCGGCTGCACCTGGTCGACCTCCAGTACGCGGACGTGCGGGCCGAGAAGGGCCTCTACAACCGCCTGGTGGCCCGCGGCCGCATCAAGCGGCTGCTGGACGAGGACACGGTCGAGCGGGCGCGTACGACGCCGCCGGAGGACACGCGCGCGTACTTCCGCGGACGCTGCCTGGAGCAGTACGCCGACGACGTCGCGGCGGCCTCCTGGGACTCCGTGATCTTCGACCTCCCGGGCCGGGACTCGCTCCAGCGGGTCCCAACCCTGGAACCGCTTCGCGGAACGCGTAATCACGTCAAGGAGCTCCTTGACCGCTGCCGTACGGCGGAAGACCTGGTCAGGGTCCTGTCGGGCGGCTGACAGGACCCTCGGATACCCGGTGCCGGACAGGGTGGAATGTCCGGTGGCCGGGAATCATCGAGGTGGCCGCCGTACGTTGTAGGAACTGCGGGGCCGATGTCGGACCCTGCTTGTAGGGTCTGATCAAGAACGTCGAACCGAGCGGGGTGAGGGTTATGGCGACCAAGGACACCGGCGGCGGACAGCAGAAGGCGACGCGCTCCACGGAGGAGGTCGAGGAACAGGCCGAGGAAGCGCAGGCGACCGACGACCTCAAGGAGCGCCACGAGAAGCTGAGCGACGATGTCGACTCGGTTCTGGACGAGATCGACGACGTCCTCGAAGAGAACGCCGAGGACTTCGTGCGCTCCTTCGTTCAGAAGGGCGGCCAGTAGGCTGCTCTGTCCTTCGATTCGAAGGTGAACGGGGTGGCGTGGTGGCAGGCGAGTCGAAGATGAAGTGCTGCGTGCGGTGCGGCGAGACCACGCCGCACGCAGTCTTCGCATCCGGGCGCACGAATCGCGTGCGATTCGGGGAGAGCCGGCCGCGCTCGGAGCAGGGTGGGAATCCCTCCGCCGTTCATGTGGATCACTGCCACGAGACGGGTAGGGTCCGTTGCGTACTGTGCTTCAACTGCAATTCGGCCATCGGCAAGTTGGGAGATGATCCCGACGCTGTTCGTCGGGCTGCCGCCTACTTGGAAGGATCCTCGTGGAAGCCAACACTCGTAGCACCGGGCGTCTACCAGCTGCCTTCCTGACGCCTGGGTCGTCGTCCTTCATGGACTTCCTCGCCGACCACCAGCCGGGGATGCTCCCGGGCAACCGGCAACTGCCGCCCACCCAGGGCGTCATCGAGGCCCCGCACGGCACGACGATCGTCGCTGTCACGTTCCCCGGTGGCGTGGTGCTCGCCGGTGACCGGCGGGCCACCATGGGCAATGTCATCGCGCAGCGGGACATCGAGAAGGTGTTCCCCGCCGACGAGTACTCGGCCGTCGGCATCGCCGGCACCGCCGGACTCGCCGTGGAGATGGTCAAGCTCTTCCAGCTGGAGCTGGAGCACTTCGAGAAGGTCGAAGGCGCCCAACTCTCCCTGGAGGGCAAGGCGAACCGACTGTCCACGATGATCCGTTCCAACCTCGGCATGGCCATGCAGGGCCTCGCCGTGGTCCCCCTCTTCGCCGGTTTCGACGTGGACCGCGGCATCGGCCGCATCTTCTCCTACGACGTGACGGGCGGCCGTTCCCAGGAGCTCGGCTACGCGGCCACCGGATCCGGTTCGGTGTTCGCGCGGGGCGCCATGAAGAAGCTCTTCCACGACCAGCTGACCGAGAGCGAGGCCACGACCCTCGTGGTCCAGGCCCTCTACGACGCGGCTGACGACGACTCGGCGACCGGTGGTCCCGACGTCGCCCGCCGGATCTACCCGATCGTCACCGTGATCACCGAGGACGGCTTCCGCCGGCTCACCGACGACGAGTCCTCCGAGATCGCCCGCTCGATCCTGGAGCGGCGACTGCAGCAGCCCGACGGCCCGCGCGCCGCGCTGCTCTGACCCGGGACCCGTTCTCATTCAAGGTGATCCACTGACTTCGACGGAACTTTAAAGAGAGGGACGGATACCGGTGTCGACGCCGTTCTATGTCTCACCCCAGCAGGCGATGGCCGACCGGGCGGAGTACGCCCGCAAGGGCATCGCCCGTGGCCGCAGCCTGGTCGTACTGCAGTTCGCCGACGGCATCGTCTTCGTCGGCGAGAACCCGTCCCGTGCGCTGCACAAGTTCAGCGAGATCTACGACCGGATCGGGTTCGCGGCCGCCGGAAAGTACAACGAGTACGAGAACCTGCGGATCGGCGGCGTCAGGTACGCCGACATGCGCGGTTACACCTACGACCGTGCGGACGTGACCGCCCGCGGTCTCGCCAACGTCTACGCCCAGACGCTCGGCACGATCTTCTCCAGCGCGGCCGAGAAGCCGTACGAAGTGGAGCTGGTCGTCGCGGAGGTCGGGGACACGCCGGACGGCGATCAGATCTACCGGCTGCCGCACGACGGTTCGATCGTGGACGAGCACGGCTCGGTCGCGGTCGGTGGCAACGCCGAGACGATCAGCACCTATCTGGACCAGCGGCACCGCGACGGGATGACCCTGGCGGAGGCGCTCAAGCTGGCGGTGCAGTCCCTGTCCCGTGACACGAACGGCACGGAGCGGGAGATCCCCGCCGAGCGCCTGGAGGTCGCGGTCCTGGACCGTACGCGCCCGCAGGCCCGCAAGTTCAAGCGCATCGTCGGCCGTCAGCTCTCCCGCCTGCTGGAGGGCGAGGCCGCGGACACCTCGTCCGACGGTGACGACCCCGACGACGAGAAGTGAGTCGGCCTCGATCAGGTCTGTTGTGTGCCCCGGCCGGTAACCGGCCGGGGCACACGTCGTAGCAGGCGCTTCAGGAGGCGCTCGGTGGCGCTGTGGACCCTCGTACGACCAGTTCGACGGGGATGTCCCCCTCCTCCGGTACGCGGCCGTCCAGGACGGCCAGGAGGGCGCGCATGCCGTGCTCCCCGAAGAGCTCGGCGTTCAGGCGGACCGTGGTCAGTTCCGGGTCGATGGCGGTGGCCAGGGCGAGGTCGTCCAGGCCGGTGATCGACACGTCCTCGGGGATGCGCAGGCCCAGACGGCGGGCGGCCTTGTAGGCGCCGGCGGCGAGTTTGTCGTCGTCGCAGACCAGGGCGGTGGGCCGGGGGCCGGGGACGGAGAGCGCGGCCTCGGCGGCGGCCAGGGCGCCCTCGATCGAGATGGGGGCCCGGGTCGTACGGACCGTCGTGCCGTCGACCGCGCCCACCCGTGCGGCGAGTTCACGCGCGCGTACCTCGAAGGTCCAGGAGGGTACGTCGGCGGCGAGGTGCAGGAAGCGGCGGTGGCCCAGGGCCAGCAGGTGGTCGGCGACCTGGCGGACGCCGTCGGCGATGTCCAGGTTGACGGTGGCCGCGCCGAGGCTGCCCTTGGGGTCGCTGTCGAGCATGACCAGGGGGAGTTGGTCGCCGCGGATCGCGGTGAGGGCGTCGGCGGCCATGGAGGAGGCGATCACGCCGTCCAGGGCGGCCTGTGCGGAGGCGAAGGGGTCCCGGGCGGGGCCGATGCCCTCGGGCGAGGGGTAGAGGACCACGCCGAAGCCGTGTTCGGCGGCGACCCGGGCGGCCCCGGTGTAGACGCCGGCGAAGAACTCCGTCGTCAGGGCGGGCACCACGAGCAGGACGGTACGGGTGCGGCCCAGGCGGAGGTTGCGGGCGGCGAGGTTGGGGCGGTAGCCCAGGTCGCGTGCGGCCTCACGGACGCGTTCGGCGGTCGTCTCCGAGACCCGGCCGCGCCACTTGTCGCCCAGCACCAGCGAGACCGCGGCCTGGGAGACCCCGGCCGCCTGCGCGACGTCGCGGCTCGTGGGGCGGGTGCTGCCTGCTGCCACCGTCGACCTGCTCCTTCGTAGGGACTTCGTGGAGGACCGCGGGGGACTCCGTATGGACGCGCGAACAGCGCACATGGTACGTATGACAGGAGACGTTATACGTAAAACCTCATGCGTGACGGTGAGGGGGAGGGCGGGAGACGGCCGTGGGATATCTGGAGATCCTCAGGGCGAGGCACGCCACCCGGCTGCTGGTGGGCACGCTGGTCGGCCGGCTGCCGAACGCCACCGCCGCGATCGCGATCGTGCTGTTCATCCGCGCCGAGGGCGGCACCTACAGCCTCGCCGGGGCGCTGGCGGCCGTCTACGGCGTCTCCAACGCCGTCGGACAGCCCCTCCTCGGGCGGCTGGTGGACGTCCACGGACAGCCGCGTGTGCAGCTGCCCGCCGCGGTCCTGTCGGCGCTCGCGATGGCCGTCTTCGCCCTCGGCGGCACCGATCCGCTGCCCCTCGCCTACGTCGCCGTGGCCGCCGCCGGTCTCTTCGCGCCACCCCTGGAGGGCGGTCTGCGGGCGCTGTGGCCGGCCGTGCTGCGCCGGGAGGACCAGGTGCACACCGCGTACGCCATGGACGCGGTGGCCCAGGAAGTCATGTTCACCGTGGGGCCGTTGCTCGTGACGGTGTTCGTGTCGCTGTGGTCCGCCCCGGTGGCGCTGCTCGTGCTCAACGTCATAGGAGTGCTGGGCGCCCTCTCCGTAGTCGTGTCGCCCCCCTCGCGCGCGTGGCGGTCGGCTCCGCGCGAGGCGCACTGGCTGGGCGCCCTGCGCTCGCCCGGACTGCTCGCGTTGCTGGGCGCGTTCCTGTTCGTCGGGATCGCGATGGGGTCCATCACGGTCGCGTCCGTGCCGTACGCGGACGACCACGGCGGTGACGTGGTGTACGGCTGGATGATGGCCGCGATCGGGCTGGGTGCGCTGCTCGGCGGCGCCGTCTACGGGGCGCGGCAGTGGAGCGGCGTGCCCGAGCGCCGACTGCGGGTCCTGGTGGGGCTGCTGGCGGTGTGTTACGTGCCGCTGACGCTCATGCCGGGCGCGGTCGCCATGGTGCTGCTCACCGTGCTCGCCGGGGTGTTCCTCGCGCCCGCCCTCGCCTGCGCCTTCATCATCGTCGACCGGCACGCGCCCAAGGGCACGGTCACCGAGGCCTTCTCGTGGCTCGTGACGACGTTCACCGTGGGCGCGTCGGTCGGAACGGGCGTCGCGGGCCCGGTCGTACAGGCCGGTGGGGCCCTGTGGGGGTTCGCCGTGCCGGGCGTCGCGGGGGGTGTGTCGCTGCTGGTCCTGCTGGCCACCGGGCGGGTCCTCGCAGCTCCCGCCGGGGGTGCGGTCGTTGCGGCTTCATCGGAAAATGATCCAAACCGTGCCGTCGAACCCCGTTTCAGCACAGGGGATCGGGCGTAATGTTCAGTCATGGACCGCCGCATTTTCGGGCTGGAGAACGAGTACGGCGTCACGTGTACGTTCAGGGGACAGCGGCGTCTGTCTCCCGACGAAGTGGCTCGGTACCTCTTCCGCCGTGTCGTGTCATGGGGCCGCAGCAGCAATGTCTTTCTGCGAAACGGCGCCCGGCTCTATCTCGACGTGGGCTCACATCCGGAATACGCGACCCCCGAATGTGACAACGTGACCGAACTGGTCACCCACGACAAAGCCGGCGAGCGCATTCTCGAAGGACTCCTGGTGGACGCCGAACGACGCCTGCACGAGGAGGGAATCGCGGGCGACGTCTACCTCTTCAAGAACAACACCGACTCGGCGGGCAACTCGTACGGCTGCCACGAGAACTACCTGGTGGCACGGCACGGCGAGTTCTCCCGGCTCGCGGACATCCTCATCCCCTTCCTGGTCACGCGTCAGCTTCTGTGCGGCGCGGGCAAGGTTCTGCAGACCCCGCGCGGCGCCGTGTACTGCGTCAGCCAGCGCGCCGAACACATCTGGGAGGGCGTCTCCTCGGCGACGACGCGTTCCCGGCCCATCATCAACACCCGTGACGAACCGCACGCGGACGCCGAGCGCTACCGCCGGCTCCACGTCATCGTGGGCGACTCGAACATGTCCGAGACGACCATGCTGCTCAAGGTCGGTGCCACCGACCTGGTGCTGCGCATGATCGAGGCGGGCACGGTGATGCGCGACCTGACCCTGGAGAACCCGATCCGGGCGATCCGCGAGGTCAGCCACGACATCACGGGCCGGCGCAAGGTGCGTCTGGCCAGTGGACGCGAGGCCTCCGCGATCGAGGTGCAGCGCGAGTACTACGAGAAGGCCGTGGACTTCGTCGACCGCCGCGGCATCCGCACCGGCACCGTCGAGCAGGTCCTCGAACTGTGGGGCCGCACCCTCGACGCGATCGAGGCCGAGGACCTCGACCGGATCGGCACCGAGATCGACTGGGTCATGAAGTACCAGCTGATCGAGCGGTACCGGGCCAAGCACAACATGACGATGTCCCACCCGCGGGTCGCGCAGATCGACCTCGCCTACCACGACATCCACCGTCGCCGAGGGCTCTACTACCTCCTGGAGAGGAAGGGCCAAGCCGCCCGGATCTGCAACGACTTGAAGATCTTCGAGGGCAAGTCCGTTCCGCCGCAGACCACTCGGGCCCGGCTGCGCGGCGACTTCATCCGCAGGGCTCAGGAACAGCGGCGGGACTTCACCGTCGACTGGGTCCATCTCAAGCTCAACGACCAGGCGCAGCGCACCGTGTTGTGCAAGGACCCGTTCCGTTCCGTGGACGACCGGGTGGAGAAACTGATCGCCGGAATGTAGGCGAAAGCGTCCGGATACCGACGTCCGGATACATATTCGGTACGCCACACGGGCCCCGTACGTTTCACGTACGGGGCCCGTGCCACGCCGTAGAGTTGCGCGCACGCCATCAACAAGATCGACCGATACGAGGCCTTCACCGTGCGCCGACGCTCCCTTCTCATCGCTGTTCCCGCAGGACTCGTGACGCTCGCGGGGTGCGGTGACAGCGATTCCTCCTCAAGCAAGGCCAGCGCGTCGCCGTCGCCCTCGCCGTCCGCCTCCGCCACGACCGCCCCGCCGCCGAAGGTCGTGGACGGTCCGGTGCCGGCGATCACCGCGGGCACGAAGTTCGACGAGAAGCCGACCGTCGCCAAGGGCACCGGTGATCCGTCGAAGGACCTCGCCGTGAAGACGGTCATCGCGGGCAGCGGCAAGGCCGTAGCGGAAGGCGACTTCGTCAAGGTCAACTACCTGGGCCAGATCTGGTCGTCGGCCAAGGTCTTCGACAACTCCTACGACCGCAAGACCCCGTTGGTCATCCAGCTCGCCCAGGGCAGCATCATCGACGGCTGGCGCTACGGCCTCGCGGGCCGGAAGGTCGGCAGCCGCGTCGAGATGGCCATCCCGCCGACCTGGGGGTACGGCACGACGGGCAACAGCCAGGCGGGCATCAAGGGCACCGACACGCTCGTCTTCGTGATCGACGTACAGGACTCCTTCAACACCAAGAGCTCAGCCAAGGGCACGACCGTCGCGCAGTCCGACGCCGCGCTGCCCAAGGTCGGCACGAACACCGACGGCAAGGCACCCTCGGTCACCGTCCCGAAGGCGGACCCGCCGAAGAAGCTCGTGTCGACCTACGTCCTAGAGGGCGACGGCGCCGCCGTCAAGGCGTCCCAGACGATCCTGTGCCAGTTCAAGGGCGTGGTCTGGAGCACCGGCAAGGAGTTCGAATCGACGTACTCCCAGGGCCGGTTGAGCCAGTTCGCGATCTCGCAGATGGAGTCGGTCGTCAAGGGCCTGGCCCAGGGTGTCACCGGCAAGAAGGTCGGCAGCCGCGTCATGATCGTCGCGCCCCCGGACCTGGCCTACGGCGACACCCCGCCGACCGGCGGCACCATCAAGAAGGGCGAGACCCTGGTGTTCTCGGTCGACATCCTGGCGGCGATGTAGTCCCCGCGGCCGAAGGGCGTCCCGGCGCACCACTCCTGCCGGGATGCGAGACTGTCCGAGTTGCCTTGTCGTACACAAGCAGGAGCTAGAGACGTGAGCATCGAGAAGCCCGAGATCGACTTCCCGGAGGGCGCACCCCCGGCCGACCTGGAGATCAAGGACCTTTGGGAGGGTGAGGGCGAGGTCGCGAAGTCGGGCCAGAACGTCACCGTCCACTACGTGGGCGTGGCCTTCAGCACCGGCGAGGAGTTCGACGCCAGCTGGAACCGCGGCACCCCGTTCAAGTTCCCGCTCGGTGGCGGCCGTGTCATCAAGGGCTGGGACCAGGGCGTGCAGGGCATGAAGGTCGGCGGCCGTCGCCAGCTGACCATCCCGGCGCACCTCGCCTACGGCAACCAGAGCCCGACCCCGGCGATCAAGCCGGGCGAGACCCTGATTTTCGTGGTCGACCTCGTCGCCGTCTGATCACCGGATCCGACCGGACCCGATCACCTGGGGCCCATGCCTGCTCGGGCATGGGCCCTCGGCTTTTGCCGGGCCCTCGTGGGGCGGTACGGTCATCGTTCGTAAGTACAGAGGAAGGCGAAGGGCGTCGATGGCCATTGCCAAGGCCGAGCGGCTGATGAACCTCGCGCTGTGTCTGCTCGGGACGCGGCGGCCGCTCAGCAAGCGTGAGCTGCGGGAATCCATCGAGGCCTACCTGGAAGCCGGGTCCGACGACTCCTTCAACCGGATGTTCGAGCGCGACAAGGACGATCTGCGCGAACTCGGGCTCGTCATCGAGACGGTGGAGAACCTGGACGGCGAGGTCGGCTATCTCGCCCGCCGCGACAGCAACCGCCTCCCGCCCATCACGCTCGACGCCGAGGAGGCCGCCGCGCTCGGTCTCGCCGCCAAGGTGTGGCAACAGGCCCGCCTCGCCGGCGCCGCCAGCGGCGCCCTGCAGAAGCTGCGCGCGGCCGGAATGCCCGAGGACCTCGACCCGTACGAGCCGCACGGCGCCCTGGAGCCGCGCATTCCGGTGCACGAGGCGTCGTTCGAACCGCTGATGCTGGCCTGCCGCGACCGGCGGCCCGTCGTGTTCGAGTACCGCAAGGCCACCGCCGCCCGGCCCGAGACCCGGAGCGTCGAGCCGTGGGCTCTTGAGTGCTGGCGCGGCCACTGGTACCTGGCCGGCTGGGACCGGGACCGCGGGGCCGAGCGGGTCTTCCGGCTCTCCCGGATCACCGGCAGAGTGCGGTCGCGCAACGGCCGGTTCACCGCGGACATCCCCGATGTCGTGACCGTGCGCGAGACCGTCGCGAGCTGGGCGGGGGAGACCGCCGACCGCTCCGCGCTGATCCGGCTGCGCACGGGCTCCGGATACCCCCTGCGGGCGAAAGCCGCGGCGGTTCGGGAACTCGGGGACGGCTGGGACGAGTTGGAGATTCCGTACGGCCACGGACTGGACGCCTGGCTGGTGGAGTTCGGGCCCGATGTCGTCGTCCTGGAGCCCGCCGAGCTGCGGGCCGACGTGGTGGACCGGCTGCGTGCCGTGGCCAAGGGCTGAGGGGGAGCGGAAGAGAACTGTGGCAGGCAAACCGGTCAGGCCCGTCAACGCCATCGACCAGACCCGGCGGATGCTCTCCCTGGTGACCTATCTGAAGGAGCGCCCCGGAGCCCGTATCGAGGACGTGGCCCGTGCCTTCGGGATCACCGAGGACGAGCTGGTCTCCGACCTCGACATCCTGCCCATGTGCGGGACCAGCTTCCGCGGCGGCGACCTGCTCGACATCGACACCGACGGCGACCGTATCTGGTGGCACAACCCGGACGACGTCGCCGAGCCGCTCCGGCTGGCCGCCGACGAGGCGACCGCGCTCCTGGTCGCCGCCCGTGCCGTATCGACGCTGCCGGGCCTGCGCGAGAGCGACCGGCAGGCCCTGCTGCGGGCCAACGCCAAGCTGGAGGCGGCGGCCGGTGAGGCGGCCGGTGCCAGCGCACGCCTTTCGGTGACCTTCGAGTCCGAGGGCGGTGTCTTCGCCGACGTCGACCGGGCGATCTCCGAGCGCCGGCGCCTGTGGATCCGCTACTACTCACCCGCGCGCGACGAGCTGAGCGAGCGCGAGATCGACCCCATCCGCCTGGTCAGCGTCGGGCACACGTACGTGGAGGCCTGGTGCCGGCGCTCCGAGGCGCGCCGCACCTTCCGGCTCGACCGGGTCGCCGAGATCAAGATCCTCGACGAGCCGTCCGCACCGCCCGAGATCGAGCTGCGGGACCTGTCGGAGGCGCTGGTGCAGCCCGCCGCCGAGGATCCGGAGGTCGTCGTGGAGGTCGGACCGGGCGGGCGCTGGGTGGCGGAGTACTACCCGCACGACAGTGCCGATGAGCTTCCCGACGGCGGGCTGCGTATTACCTTGCGCACCCCCGACCCGACGTCCCTGCGACGCCTGGCCCTGCGGCTCGGGCGCGACGGCCGGATCGTCTCGCCGGGCGACCTCGCCGACAGCGCCCGCCGGGCGGCCCGGGAGGCACTGGCGGCGTACGACGGACCGCAGGGTGTTGTTGACGCAGTGCACGGTGTTGACGAGAGGCAGGAGCAGGGGCTGTGAGCGAGTCGACGATGTCGGGTGTCCCCGGTGGTCCGGAGATGACGGTGGCCGCGGCGTTCGCCGGGATGAAGAGCGTGGTCCCCGTGATGTTCAGAGCGGGCTGCCCGGACTGCCGGGGCAACTTCGAACTGGCGGCGAGCGCCCTGCGTCTCGCCATCGGCGCCACCAGCCGCACCACCTTCTACTCCTTCACCTGCCCCGACTGCGGCGCCGCGGTCCGCAAGCCCGCGGGCGAGCGGATCGTCGAGCTGCTCACCGGCGGCGGGGTCAGGACCCTGCGGCTGACATCCGTCGTCTAGCAGGGTCTAGGCTCGGCCCCATGTTCTGGGCGATGGTCGCGGTAGCTGTGGGTTTCCTGGGTCTCGCCGTGCTCGGCGTGCTCGCCGTCCGGGTCTTCCTGGAGGCGCAGCGACTCGGACGCCAGGTCACGGACGCCGCCCGGCGCATCAACAGGGCGGCAGAGGACCTGGAGCGGGCGGCCGTGGCGACGGCCCGTTCCGTCGACGCACTGTGAGTCACGTGTGCGCGAGGTGTGAGTTGCGCGCCTGATGCGCTTCGCGTCACTTTGCCCTGTCACGTTGTCGGTGGAGGCGGGTACGCTGCTGATCGCGGTCCGGATAACGAGGCCCGGAGCGCGGACCGGGAGTACGCACGGGGATTGCCTCACGTTTACCCCTGAGCGTTACGATCGCTGGCAGCACGAAGGTCGGACAGATGTCCGACCGATCGGACAGCACCCCACCCCAGCCGCCTCGGTGAGAAGGTAAAGACTTATGTTCGGAAGGCTCGGAGCTCCCGAGATCATTCTCATCCTCGTCGTCATCGTGCTCCTGTTCGGCGCGAAGAAGCTTCCGGACATGGCCCGCTCGCTCGGCAAGTCCGCCCGCATCCTCAAGAGCGAGGCCAAGGCGATGAAGGAAGAGGGCAACAGCACCCCCGCCGGCCCGCCGAACACCGACGAGCCCGCGCAGCGCACCATCCAGGCGGCCCCCGGCGACGTGACCAGCTCGCGCCCCGTCACCGAGCCGTCGGACACGACCAAGCGCTGACGCAGGGCCGGGACGCCCCCGGCCTGCCGCACGAGATGAGGACGTGGGTTGCCCAAGTCTGCCCGCAAGAAGGAGAAGGACCCCGAGGGGCGGATGCCCCTCGCGGACCATCTGCGTGAGCTGCGCAACCGGCTCGCGAAGGCGATGCTCGCCATCATCGTGGTGACCTGCGTGGCCGCCTTCTTCTACAACGACATCGTCAACATCATCACCAAGCCGGTGCTGCACTCCGTCGGTTGCACCCAGAACTTCGAGCAGCTGTCGAAGGCGGCCGACAAGTCCCAGCCGTGCGCGCAGATCACGATAAACGGTCTGCTGACGCCGTTCACGCTGGCGTTGAAGGTGTCCCTGATGGCCGGCGTCGTACTGGCCTCCCCGGTCTGGCTGTACCAGCTGTGGGGCTTCGTCGCCCCGGGCCTGCACAAGAACGAGAAGAAGTACGCGCTCTCCTTCGTCGGCACCGGCGTCCCGCTGTTCCTCGGCGGCGCCTACTTCGCCTACAAGGTGCTGCCCACCACGGCGCAGGTCCTGATCGGCTTCACGCCCAAGGACGTCAACAACCTGCTGCCGCTGGACGACCTGCTCGACCTGGTGACGCGCATGGTGCTCGTCTTCGGCCTCTCCTTCGAGCTGCCGCTGCTGCTGATCATGCTCAACCTCACGGGTGCGCTGACGGGCACGCGGATGCTCGGCTGGTGGCGGGGCATGATCCTCGGCATCACGGTCTTCGCGGCCGTCGCCACCCCCAGCACCGACCCGCTGACCATGCTGGCGCTGGCCGGGCCGATCTGGGTGCTGTACTTCGGCGCGGTCCTGTTCTCCCTGCTCAACGACCGGCGCAAGCGCCGCCGCGAGGCGGAGGGACCGGACGACGACGAGGCCTCCGACCTGGACCTCACCCCCGACGACATCGGCGAGGTCGAAGCCGTCTCGGCCAACCGGGCAGCCCTGCCCGAGCAGACCGGCGGAACAGGATCGGACCGGGTCAACGGGTATGACGACGTGACCTGATCCCCTCCCGATCTCCGCCGAGACCGGCCGTTCCCGCAGTGCGGGCGGCCGGTCTCCGCATGTGCGGGGCCCATGGGAACGGATAATGATCGTCCTGTTGTCAGTGGCGCCCGGTACGCTCGAAAGCACGATGACAGAGGACCTCTCCCCGGCCGAGCGGTACGCGGCAGCCCGCCTGCGGGCAGCCGAGCAGGCCACCGCGCTCGCGGACTTCCGCGAGATGTACGACTTCGGTCTCGACCCCTTCCAGATCGAGGCCTGCCAGGCGCTCGAAGCGGGGAAGGGCGTCCTGGTCGCGGCGCCCACCGGCTCCGGCAAGACGATCGTCGGCGAGTTCGCCGTCCACCTCGCCCTCCAGCAGGGCAAGAAGTGCTTCTACACGACCCCCATCAAGGCACTGTCGAACCAGAAGTACGCCGACCTGTGCCGCCGTTACGGCGCGGACAAGGTCGGCCTGCTCACCGGCGACAACAGCGTCAACTCCGAGGCACCGGTGGTCGTCATGACCACCGAGGTCCTGCGGAACATGCTGTACGCCGGTTCACAGACCCTCCTCGGCCTCGGCCATGTGGTCATGGACGAGGTGCACTACCTCTCCGACCGCTTCCGCGGTGCCGTATGGGAAGAGGTGATCATCCACCTCCCCGAGTCGGTGACCCTGGTCTCGCTGTCGGCGACGGTGTCGAACGCGGAGGAGTTCGGCGACTGGCTCGACACCGTCCGCGGCCACACCGAGGTGATCGTCTCCGAGCACCGGCCGGTCCCGCTGTTCCAGCACGTGCTCGCCGGGCGGCGGATGTACGACCTTTTCGAGGAGGGCGAGGGCAACAAGAAGGCCGTCAACCCCGACCTCACGCGCCTGGCGCGCATGGAGGCCCAGCGCCCGTCCTACCAGGACCGCAGACGCGGCCGGGCCATGCGCGAGGCCGACCGGGAGCGCGACCGACGGCAGCGCTCGCGGGTGTGGACACCGGGCCGCCCCGAGGTCATCGAGCGGCTGGACGCCGAGGACCTGCTGCCCGCCATCACGTTCATCTTCAGCCGTGCCGCCTGCGAGGCCGCCGTACAGCAGTGTCTGTACGCCGGGCTGCGGCTCAACGACGACGACGCGCGGGAGAGGGTGCGCGCTCTCGTCGAGGAGCGGACGGCGTCGATCCCGTCCGAGGACCTGCATGTCCTCGGGTACTACGAGTGGCTGGAAGGCCTGGAGCGCGGTATCGCGGCCCACCACGCGGGCATGCTGCCGACGTTCAAGGAGGTCGTCGAGGAGCTGTTCCTGCGCGGCCTCGTGAAGGCCGTGTTCGCCACGGAGACCCTGGCGCTCGGCATCAACATGCCCGCGCGCTCGGTGGTGTTGGAGAAGCTCGTCAAGTGGAACGGCGAGCAGCACGCCGACATCACCCCCGGTGAGTACACCCAGTTGACCGGTCGGGCCGGTCGTCGCGGTATCGACGTCGAGGGCCACGCCGTCGTGCTGTGGCAGCGCGGGATCAGCCCCGAGCACCTCGCGGGACTGGCCGGCACGCGCACGTATCCGCTGCGCTCCAGCTTCAAGCCGTCGTACAACATGGCGGTCAACCTCGTCGACCAGTTCGGGCGGCACCGGTCGCGCGAGCTGCTGGAGACCTCCTTCGCGCAGTTCCAGGCGGACAAGTCCGTCGTCGGGATCTCGCGGCAGGTGCAGCGCAACGAGGAGGGCCTGGAGGGCTACAAGGACTCCATGACCTGCCACCTGGGCGACTTCGACGACTACATGCGGCTGCGCCGCGAGCTCAAGGACCGCGAGACCGAGCTGGCCCGGCAGGGCGTGGCGCTACGGCGCGCCGAGTCCGCCGTCGCCCTGGAGAAGCTCAAGCCGGGAGACATCATCCACGTCCCGACCGGCAAGTACGCCGGTCTGGCACTGGTACTGGACCCGGGACTGCCCGCCGGGCGGTCCAACGGCCATCGCGGCTTCGAGCAGCACGACGGGCCGCGTCCGCTCGTCCTCACGGCCGAACGGCAGGTCAAGCGGCTCGCGTCGATGGACTTCCCGGTGCCCGTCGAGGCGTTGGACCGGATGCGGATCCCGAAGACCTTCAACGCCCGTTCCCCGCAGTCCCGTCGGGACCTGGCCTCCGCACTGCGCACCAAGGCCGGGCACATTCCGCCGGAGCGCGCCCGCAAGCAGCGGTCGCAGGCCGCCGACGACCGGGAGATCGCGCAGTTGCGTACGGCGATCCGGGCGCACCCCTGTCATGGCTGCACCGACCGTGAGGACCACGCCCGTTGGGCCGAGCGGTACCACCGGCTCCAGCGGGACACCACGCAGCTGGAGCGGCGGATCGAGGGGCGGACCAACACGATCGCCCGCACCTTCGACCGGATCGTCGCGCTGCTGACCGAGCTGGACTATCTGCGCGGCGACGAGGTCACCGAGCACGGCAAGCGGCTGGCCCGGCTGTACGGCGAGCTCGATCTGCTGGCCAGTGAGTGTCTGCGGGAGGGTGTCTGGGAGGGGCTCGCCCCTGCCGAACTCGCCGCGTGCGTCTCGGCGTTGGTGTTCGAGGCGCGGGTCAGTGACGATGCGGCGACGCCGAAGGTGCCCTCCGGCAAGGCCAAGGCCGCGCTGGGTGAGATGGTGCGGATCTGGGGGCGTCTTGACGCCCTTGAGGAGGACTTCCGGATCACTCAGACCGAGGGGGTCGGGCAGCGGGAGCCGGATCTCGGGTTTGCCTGGGCCGCGTATATGTGGGCCAGTGGGAAGGGGTTGGACGAGGTCCTTCGGGAGGTGGAGATGCCGGCCGGGGACTTTGTTCGGTGGTGCAAGCAGGTGATTGATGTGTTGGGGCAGATCTCGGCTGCGGCGCCAGTTTCCGGTGGGGAGGCGTCCTCGACCGTGGCCAAGAACGCGCGTAAGGCGGTTGAGTTGTTGCTGCGGGGAGTGGTGGCCTACTCGTCTGTGGGGTGACGGTTCGTTGGCGGGTGCGGGTGTGTGGGGGCTGGTCGCGCAGTTCCCCGCGCCCCTGGGGAGTTGGCCTCGCGCCTCTTTAAGAGCCCAGGTACGGTCGCCAGCCGCCGTAGGTTGTGATGTCCTCGGCGTTTTCCAGTGCCGCCGGCTCGCAGAGGAAGCCCGGGATGCTTGTGCCGTCTGCCAGTTGCACGCTGCCCAGTGTCATGGGGCGGGGGAGTGCTGCCAGCAAGCGGCCCAGTCCCTCCGCCGGTAGGCGCCACACCTCCGTCTCGATCTCTGCGCCGCCCTCTCCCACATGCACAAGGCCCGGCTTCGGCGGAGTCGTAGCGAGGGCGTGCAAGCGGTACACCGGGGCCGTTGTTGTCGTGCGGTCCAAACGGGCGCCCAGGGACAGGAGTTGGGGGTTCAGGGGCTGGCCCGTCAAGTGGGCTCCTACGACTGCCAGTTGGACCGATGGCTCCAGGTCGCGTGCGATGCGGGCCAGGCGGTCGTCCGTGAACGTCGGGCCGATCAGCATGACGCCGAAGGGCAGCCCGTTCACCTTGCCCGAAGGGACGGCCACCGCCGCCAGGTCGAAGAGGTTCGTGGAGTTGGTGAAGCGGCCCAGGCGGGCGTTTGCGCCCAGCGGGTCGGCCGCCACCTCGGCCAGGGTGGGGTGGCCCGGGGTCGTCGGGAGCAACAGGGCGTCCGCGTCGGCCAGTTCGGAGAGGGCCTGGGTGCGCAGGGCCGTCAGGTGGTCCTGGTCGGTGTACAGCTGGTGGGCCGGGAGGTCGCGGGCTCGGGTGATGATGCCGGTGACCGTGGCGTCCAGGTCCGCCGCGCCGTCTGCGATCGCCTTGTCGACAAAGCTCCCTACCGCCGTATAGCGCTCGGCCACGAACGCCCCCTGGTAGAGCATCGCCGCCGCTTCGGTGAAGGGGGTGAGGTCGAGGGTGCGGATCTCGGCGCCCGCGCTCCTGAGCTGCTCCACCGCCGCTTCGTAGGCCTCCGCCCAGCCCTCGTCCAGTTCGCCCAACTGGTCCCGTGGCGGGACCGCGATGCGCCAGGGGCCGGGGGCTCGCTGGGGGAGGGGCGGGAGGTCGCGGG
This sequence comes from Streptomyces sp. NPDC088350, assembly GCF_044753545.1. Classification (NCBI taxonomy): domain Bacteria; kingdom Bacillati; phylum Actinomycetota; class Actinomycetes; order Kitasatosporales; family Streptomycetaceae; genus Streptomyces; species Streptomyces sp. NPDC088350. The sequence continues at coordinate 101,619 of NZ_JBIVNL010000018.1, forward strand.
CCGACGGGGAGGCCATGAAGGACAGGGCCTGCTCGGCCTCGGGGAGCGTGCGGGCGAAGACCGTCACGCAGTCGATCGAGGCGCAGGCCGGGACCACGCCCGCCGTCGGGACCAGGCCCCGGGTGGGCTTGAGGCCGACGATGCCGTTGAATGCGGCGGGGACCCGGCCCGAGCCCGCCGTGTCGGTGCCGAGGGCGAAGTCGACGATGCCCAGGGCCACGGCCACGGCCGAACCGGCGCTGGAGCCGCCGCTGATCCGCGCCGGGTCGTGGGCGTTGCGGACCGCGCCGTACGGGGAGCGGGTGCCGACCAGGCCCGTGGCGAACTGGTCGAGGTTCGTGCTGCCGAGGACGATCGCGCCCGCCGCGCGGAGACGGGCGACGACCGGGGCGTCGGCCTCCGGCTCGTAGGCGTACGACGGGCAGCCCGCCGTCGTCGGAAGGCCATGGACGTCTATGTTGCCCTTGGCCGCGAACAGGCGCCCGGCTAGGGGGAGTTGCTCGCCCGCCGTCACTCGATCGGCTATGGCCCGCGCCTCGGACTCGACCTCTGCCTGCGGGCGCAGGTCGATCCAGATCTCGGGGCGGGCCACCGCCTCGATGCGGGCGTAGGCGGCGCGGACTCGGGACACGATGGTCGACATCTCTCGGTGCTCCTTGCGGTTCGGCGTGAGGTTCAGCTTGCGGGGGCGAGGACGAGCAACGCCGTGCCCGCTTCGACCTGGTCGCCGGGCCTGGCCAGGATCTCGGTCACCACGCCGGCCATCGGGGCGTGGACCCTGGACTCCATCTTCATCGCCTCCAGGGCCAGGAGGGGTTGGCCGACTGTCACCTCGTCGCCCGGCTCCACGTTCAACTGCCATACGGACGCGGCGAATTCGGCCTCCACCAGGCGTCCGCCCGTCGGGACCGTCACCTCGGCCTGCGGGGGTGCCGGGGCGGCTGCCGCCTCCGCCCGGGTGAACTCGCCCGCCGCCTCCCAGGCATCGCGTTCCGCGCCGAACGCGGTCTGCTGCCGGGACCTGAACTCCGCGATGGACTCGGCGTTCTCGGTGAGGAACGCCTCGTACTCGGCGAGCGAGAACGTGCCCTCCTCGATGCGGGGGACGAAGCGGCCGGAGGTGATGTCTGCCCGGAGGTCGAGGAGTTCGTCCGGCTCCACCGGGTACCACTTGATGCGGTCGAAGAAGCGAAGGAGCCAGGGGGAGCCCTGCTCGAACGCGCCGCGCTGCTGCCAGCCCGACCACACCTGGGTCGTACGGCCCACGAACTGGTAGCCGCCGGGGCCCTCCATGCCGTAGATGCAGAGGTACGCGCCGCCGATGCCGACCGAGTTCTCGGCCGTCCAGGTGCGGGCCGGGTTGTACTTCGTCGTCACCAGGCGGTGGCGGGGGTCAAGGGGCGTCGCCACGGGGGCGCCCAAGTAGACGTCACCCAGGCCGAGTACGAGGTATTCGGCGTCGAAGACCGTGCCGTAGACGTCGTCGACCGAGTCAAGGCCGTTGACGCGGCGGATGAACTCGATGTTCCAGGGGCACCAGGGGGCGTCGTCGCGGACGCCGGCCATGTAGCGGGCGATGGCCTCGCGGGTCGCCGGGTCGTCCCAGGAGAGGGGGAGGTGGACCGTGCGGGAGGGGACGATCAGTTGGTCGGTGGGTGGCAATGCCTCCGCTGTCTCCCTTACGGCGGCGAGGAGTTCGTGTTGGGGCAGGCGGCTCGGGTCCGTCTGGATCTGGAGGGAGCGGATGCCGGGGGTGAGGTCCGTGACGCCTTCGAAGTCGGCCTCCGCGACCGCCTCCATGAGGGCGTGGACCCGCATGCGTTGGGCCAGGTCCAGCTGCATGGGGCCGAATTCGACGAGCAGGTTGTCGTCGCCGCTGCGGCGGAACGTGACGTCTCCGTCCCTGGCCAGGATTCCGCCGTCCACGATGTCGGGGCGGAGGGAGCCGTCGACGTTCACCGGGACGAAGCGGACCGTGTCGCCCGGCCTGAACTGGCCCAGTTTCCAGCGCTCTTGGCTGATGACCGTCGCCGGGCAGACGAAGCCGCCGAGGGACGGGCCGTCCGGGCCGAGCAGTACCGGCATGTCGCCCGTGTAGTCGACGGCGCCGACCGAGTACGGGGTGTCGTGGATGTTGGACGGGTGCAGGCCTGCCTCGCCGCCGTCGGTGCGTGCCCAGCGGGGCTTCGGGCCCACCAGCCGGACACCCGTGCGCGCCGAGTTGAAGTGGACCTTCCAGTCGGCCGCGTAGAAGTCGCGGATGTCGTCCTCGGTGAAGAACTCCGGTGCCGCGTGCGGGCCTTCGACCGCCGCCACCTCCCATACGGCGCCGAAGGCCGGCCGGTCGGCGGCGGGTACGGGTGTGCCCTGGGCGACCGTGCCGCCGTGCAGGACGTCACCGGTGCGCAGGGCCCGGCCGCCGTGTCCGCCGAAGCGGCCCAGGGTGAAGGTGCTCGCGCTGCCGAGGAAGGCGGGCACGTCCAGGCCGCCCGCGAACAACACGTAGGTCCGCAGGCCGTGTTCGGCCGGGGCGCCGATCTCCAGGACCGCGCCCGAGGGCACGGTGATCGGCTCCCACTGGGGGACCGGGGTGCCGTCCACGGTCACCGGTGCCGGGGCGCCGGTCACACACACGGTGGTGGCGTGGGTGAACCTCAACGTCGGTCCCTGGAGGGTGCATTCGAGGCCGGGGGTGCCGTCCTCGTTGCCGAGCGCGCGGTTGCCGAGGCGGAAGGAGAGGTCGTCCATCGGGCCGCACGGGGGCACGCCGACCTGCCAGTAGCCGGTGCGCCCCGGCCAGTCCTGGACCGTGGTGAGGGTGCCGCCCGCGATGATCTCGATGCGGGCAGTGGGGTCGGTGACATCGGCGAGGGTCGCCGTGGAGTGGGTGGCCGTACGGAAGTCCGGCTCCGCCAGCGCCGCCCGGACCAGGCCCAGGTTGGTCTCGATGCCGTCCACGCGGGTGCGGGCCAGCGCCTCGTCGAGCCGCTGGAGCGCGTGGGCGCGGTCGGAGCCGTACGCGATGACCTTCGCGAGCATCGGGTCGTACGACGTCGTCACCTCGGTGCCGGTCTCCACCCAGCCGTCGACGCGCACGCCGGACGGGAACTCGACCCGGGTCAACAGGCCCGCGCTGGGCCGGTGTTCGCGGGACGGGTCCTCGGCGTAGACGCGGGCCTCGACGGCGTGGCCGCGCGGGCTGCCCGGGTCCTGGACGACGTCCCGCTCGCCGCGGGCCAGGCGCAGCATCCAGGCGACGAGGTCGACGCCGTAGATCTCCTCGGTGACCGGATGTTCCACCTGGAGACGGGTGTTGACCTCCAGGAAGTAGGCCTCCTCGCGTCCGGCGTCGTAGACGAACTCGACCGTGCCGGCGGAGCGGTAGCCGACCGAGGCGCACAAGTCGCGGGCGCTGGCGGCGAGTTGGGCGCGCACGGCGTCGGGGAGTCCCGGTGCCGGGGCCTCCTCCACCACCTTCTGGTTGCGGCGCTGGAGGGAGCAGTCGCGGTCGCCGAAGGCGACGACCCTGCCGTCGCCGTCGCCGAAGACCTGCACCTCTACATGGCGGGCGTGCTCGACGAGGCGTTCCAGGAAGACTCCGGCCGAGGAGAAGGAGGCGGCGGCGACGCGCTGCACCCGCTCCCAGGCCTCGGTCAGTTCGTCGGCGGAGCGACATGCCGACATGCCGATGCCGCCGCCTCCGCCGGTCGCCTTGAGCATGACGGGGTAGCCGATCAGCGCGGCTTGGGCGAGTGCCTTGTCCAGGTCCGCCAACAGGCCGGTGCCCGGCGCCAGTTGGACTCCGGCCGCCTCGGCCGCCGCCCGTGCGGTGTGCTTGGCGCCGAACAGCTCCAGCTGTGCGGGCGTCGGGCCCACGAACACGATTCCGGCGTCCTCGCAGCGGCGGGCGAAGGCCGCGTCCTCGGAGAGGAAGCCGTAGCCGGGGTGGATCGCGCCCGCGCCGGTGTCCTTGGCCGCCTTGAGGACCAGGTCGGCGTCCAGGTAGGACTCTTTGGCCGGCGCCGGGCCGAGCCGTACCGCCTCGTCGGCGAGCCGTACGTGCGGGGCCGAGCGGTCGGCGTCGGAGTACACGGCGACCGTGCGCAGGCCGAGTTCGCGGGCCGTGCGGATGATGCGGACGGCGATCTCGCCCCGGTTGGCGATCAGCAGCGTGTCGAAGGTCATGCGGCATCCCCTTGGGAGACGGCCTCAACGATCGTCATCTCCACGGCCGTCGGCTCGAAGCCGTTGCAAGGGTTGTTGATCTGGGGGCAGTTGGAGACCAGGACCAGGACGTCGCGTTCGGCGCGCAGGGTCAGTTTCAGACCTGGCGCGGAGAGGCCGTCGACGATGCCGAGGGTGCCGTCCTTCTCGACCGGCACGTTCATGTACCAGTTGATGTTGGAGACCAGGTCGCGCTTGCCGAGGCCGTAACGGGCGCCCTCCGCGAGGAAGTTGTCCACGCACGCGTGCTGCGACCAGGTGTGGTGGCCGTAGCGCAGGGTGTTGGACTCCTTGGAGCATGCTCCGCCGACCGTGTCGTGCCGGCCGACCTCGTCGGCGGTGACGGTCATCAGCGGGGTGTGCTCGTTGGACATCAGCACGCTGCCGGTGGTGAGGAAGAGGTTGCCCTGGGCGTGGATGGTGTCGGGGGCGCTGTAGCGGACCGACGTGTCGTGGGCGTCGTAGACGAGGCAGTCGACTGCCTGGTTGCCGTGCAGGTCGGTGATGGTGAGTGTCTCGCCCGTCCGTACGACGGCGGACCACGCGGCGCGGGCGGGAACGACGGTCGTGCTCATGCGAGCCCCCTTGCGGCAAGGAATTCCGTGGTGTTGAGGAAGGCGCGGCGGCCCTCGGGCGTGGCCTCCCACAGCGGGTCGCCCGGCTTGGTGGCCTCGGCGCGCCAGGCGAGCACCTCCAGCGGGGTGCTGACGTAGTCGTCGCGCGGATCGACCGGATGGGGCACGTTCGCGATCAGTACGGTCACGTCCTGCTCGGTGCGCAGGGTCACGCTGCCGCCGGGACCGGTCGAGCCGGTGAAGCCGAGGGAGCCGTCGTCGCGGACCTCGACGCCCTGGAAGAAGGAGAGGGACGGGGGCAGGTCGCGGGGCTCCAGGCCGTTCTTGGCGGCGGCCAGCTTGAACAGCTCGCGGCCGGCGGGGGAGTCGGACTGCGGGGTGCCGTCGCCGTAGCGCTCGGTGTTGCGGACGAGGGTGGAGGTGCCGCACAGGGCGTCGTGGCGGCCGGAGGTGTCGGCGACGAGGGAGGCGAGGACGCGGCCCTGGTCGGAGAGGAGGAGCTGGCCCTCGCCGAGGTAGGCGTTCCACTGGACCTTGACCGTGTCGGCGACGTTCAGGCGCTCCCAGGGGCGGTCGGCCGCGTACAGGAGCAGGTGGGCACAGGCGTCGCCGCGCAGGTCGGTCAGGCGGAGTTCCGTGCCGCGGGCCAGGACGCGGTGCGTGTAGTTGCCGCCCGCGACCGTCTCGGCCCACACCAGGTGGCCCGCCTCGCAGGGCGGGGCCGGCCAGTCGCCGGCCGGGACGACGGGCATGGCCTCGGCGCGCCTGCCCTCCTGGGATCGGGCATGGGCGCGGGCTCCGTAAGTGGTCGCTGTCGCCATCGCGGGGGACCTCCGGCTGCGGGAACATCTCGGGCGTACGACATTTCTGTCGCTCGACAGAAATTAGGAGGTGGTCGGGTCGCCGGGGTTGCCCGGATGTTGCCGGTCGGTTACCGAGCCCTCACGAAGATCACCGGGCGTTCGCCGTGCGGGGTCGTGTGCGAGGATCGAACGCATGGGGACACCAGGTGCACAGGGGGGCCGCCGGGTCGGCAGGCCCCGGGCCGATCAGCGGCCGGACAGCGGACTGTCCCCGCGTGCCGAACTCCTCGCCGCCGCGGCGGAGTTGTTCACCACCCGCGGTTACGCGGCCACCACCACCCGGGCCGTCGCGGAGCGCGCGGGCATGCGGCAGGCGTCCATGTACCACTACGTCTCCGGCAAGGAGGAGCTGCTCGCGGACCTCCTGGAGTCCACGGTCACACCCTCGTTGGCCTGCGCCCGGCAGCTCCTCGCGGACGACGCCACCCCGGCCGAGGACCGGCTCTGGGAGCTGTGCCGCACCGACGTCGAGCTGCTGTGCGGCGGCTCGCACAACCTCGGCGGGCTCTATCTGCTGCCCGAGGTGCGCGCCGAGCGTTTCGCCGGCTTCCACGCCGTACGCGCCGAACTCAAGGACGCCTACCGGCAGTTGCTCGCCGCGACCGCTGCGGGCGGGGCGCTCGTGAAGAGCGAGCTGGAGCTGCGTACGGATCTGCTGTTCGGGCTGATCGAGGGCGTCATCCTCGTGCACCGCTCCGACCCCGAACGCCCCGTGTCCGCCTTCGCCGAGGCGACGGCCGACGCCGCGCTGCGCATCGCCGGAATCTGATCCGGAACAGAGGCTTCACTCGTTACGGTGAGTGATTTTCGTATGCCCAAGCGCCGTTACTCATCGTGTGCGAATGAAGCCGCAGCGTATAAATGGGCTGAGGGTACTCCTGTCGCGTGTCCCTTTTCAGAGGCTTGCTGAATATGACACAGCGATGATCCGGTCGGACTAAGCTCGCCCGCAGCGCACCGAGTTGGGCTGTATTCGTGCGCTTGTTCCCAAACATGCAAAAGATACAGAAGCTCCCCCCGGAATCCCCCCATCCCCCCAGCCGACCTGTCTCAGAGGGCATACATGGTGAGTGTTCAATCGCCTCCCGGTGGCCGTGAACTTCCCTACGCGCGCGTGCTGTTGCCGCCTGCCATAGTGATGGCCGCGGCGACCGGGGCCGCCGTCGCCCTGGTGGCGGGGCCTGCCCGGATCGCCGTCGGCTGGTGCGGTGTCGTGGCCACACTCCTGGTGATCGCGACGGCGGCCGAAGCGGTACGCCGCGGACGCAACCTGCGGGACCTGCGCGCCGAGCACGACCGTCACACCGCGTATCTGGAACGGCGGCTCGCCGACCAGACCCAGGAGATGGTCCGGCTCGGCAAGGAGATCCTGCCCGCCACGCTCTACCGGCTCAGCAGTGGAGAATCCCCCGTAGAGGTGATTCGCCAAGTCGTCGACAGCGATCCCGAGTGGCGGCAACTTCCCGGTCCGCAGCGCGACTTGCTGAAGACCGTGCTCAGGATCGTCGAGCGCGAGGAGAACATGCGTGACTCCGCGCAGCGCTCCTTCGTCAGCATCGCCCGCCGCGTCCAGGCCATCGTCCACCAACAGGCCAAGGAACTCCGGGAGATGGAGGAGGACCACGGCCGCAACCCCGAGGTCTTCGACGACCTCCTGCGCATCGACCACGGCACCGCGCTGATCGGCCGTCTCGCCGACTCCATCTCGGTGCTCGGCGGTGGCCGCCCCGGCCGCCAGTGGCCCGAACCGGTGCCGCTGTACAGCGTGTTGCGCGGCGCCATGTCCCGCATCCTGGAGTACCGGCGCATCGAGCTGCACTCCATCGCCAAGGTCAACATCCGCGGCATCTCCGTCGAGCCGGTCATCCACGCGGCGGCCGAACTCCTCGACAACGCCACCCGCTACTCGCCCCCGCAGACCAAGGTGCACGTCACCGCCGTGGAGGTGCAGACCGGTGTCGCCATCGAGATCGAGGACGGCGGCGTCAGCCTCAGCGAGGAGTCACGGGCCCGCGCCGAGGGCATGCTGGAGCGCGCCAAGGCCGGCACCGACCTCCAGGACCTCGGCGAGAGCCCGCGTCTGGGCCTCGCCGTCGTCGGCCGGCTCTGCGCGACGTACAACATGCAGATCTCGCTGCGCGCCTCGGCCTACGGCGGCGTCCGCGCCGTCCTCATCGTGCCCAGCGAGATGCTCACCCCCGGTACCGCACCCGGACTCGCGCACGGCATCGGCGCCACCGCCCTGCCCAAGGCGGAACTCGGCGCGGTCGACGGCCCCAAGCGCACCGTCAAACGACGGCGCCCCACCAGCCCGCGCATCCCGGCCTCGGTGAGCATGGAGGACGAGATTCCCGAGGTCACCGAGTGGACGGCGGGCGGCCTGCCGCAGCGCCGCAGCCGGGTCAAGATCCCGCTCGCCCAGCGGTACGCCGAACAGGCCGCCGCCGAGCGTGCCGAGGCCGCCGCCCGGGAGGCCCGCGCCGCCTGGGGGGCACCCGAGCCCGAGCCGGAGCAGAAGGACGAACCCGAACCGGGCCTGTGGGTCGAGGCGTTCATGGAAGGCCTCAAGGGTGACCCGGACCCGAACGCCTTCATCCAGAAGACCGAGCCGGCCCGTATCGAGGCCGACGACGAGGGGGACCTCAAGTGATCCAGCAGCGAGCCAACTTCGACTGGATGCTCAAGGATCTCGCCGACGGCGTGCCCGGCATCCAGCAGATCGTGGTCCTCTCCGCCGACGGACTGCGCATCGCCCGCTACGGCGGCGACCCCGACGCAGCCGACCGCGTCGCCGCGGCCTGCGCCGGACTGCAGAGCTTGGCGGGCGCCGTCGCCTCCGAGATCCCGGGCAGCGACGGCCGGATGAAGATGGTCATCATCGAGATCAACGGCGGCTACTTCTACCTGATGGCCGCGGGCGCCAACGCCTACCTGGCCGTCCTGTCCGACGTGGTCGCCGAACCCGGCCTGATGAGCAACCGCATGCGCGACCTCGTCGTCAGAATCGGCGCCCACCTCACCAGCCCGCCGAGGCGCAACGGGCAGACCGTATGACTCCTCCGCAACGCCGGCGGCGACATCCCAAGGAAGGACCGCCGCCCGAACCCGGCAAGAAACAGGGCGAAGGGAAGATCCCGGAGCGGCTGTACGTGCTCACCGGCGCGGCCGAGGACGGCGACCGCGCCGAACTGGACCTGGTCACGCTGATCGTGGCCCGCTCCGACGCGCCGCAGTCCGCGACCCCCGAGCAGGCGGCCCTGCTCCGGCTCTGTATCGCCCCCCTGTCCGTGGCCGAGCTGTCGGCCTATCTCAACCTGCCGTACAGCGTGGTGACCGTCCTGCTCACCGAGCTGCTGACGGCCGAACTGGTGCAGGCGCGCGCCCCGATCGTCCGCCAGGCGCTCCCCGACCGTTCCCTCCTCGAAGCGGTGATGCATGGACTTCAAAAGCTCTGACACCATCACGGGGCCACGGACCGAGGACCATCTCCCGCACACGGCCCAGGCCGCGGTGAAGATCGTGATCGTCGGCGGCTTCGGGGTCGGCAAGACGACCATGGTCGGTTCGGTCAGCGAGATCAGGCCGCTGACCACCGAGGAGACCATGACCCAGGCCGGCGTCGGCGTCGACGACGACTACGGCTCCGAGAGCAAGACGGCCACCACCGTCGCCATGGACTTCGGCCGCATCAGCATCACCGACCAGCTGGTGCTGTACCTCTTCGGCACCCCCGGCCAGGAACGCTTCTGGTTCCTGTGGAACGGCCTCTTCGAGGGCGCGCTCGGCGCGGTGGTGCTGATCGACACCCGCCGCCTCGAAGTCAGCTTCGACGTCATAGGACGACTGGAGGAGCGCGGCGTGCCGTTCGTCATCGCCGTCAACTCCTTCCCGGACGGCCCCCGTTACCCGGTCGAGGACCTGCGGACGGCGCTCGACCTGGCCCCGGACATCCCCATCGTCGAGTGCGACGCGCGCCGCCGCGCCTCCAGCCGGGACGTCCTGATGACCCTGATGCGCTTCCTGCATGCGCTGGAGATGGCGAAGGCCCCCACGTGAGCCCCGCAAGCCCCGCACATGTCCGCGTTCCCGGCTTCGTTCGCACCGCTCGATCCGGGGACCCCGCCCCTGACAAGACACCGGATCCACTTCAGCCTCGGAGCGATCATCGTGACGCCTGAACCCCTCTCTCCGGCCGGTACGGACGACCACCGGGCCGCCCCGCCCCCCGGCTGCCCCGCGCACGCCATCGGCCCCGGCGGGCTGCGTCGGCTGTACGGCCCCGGGGCGGAGAACCTGGGAGCCGTGTACGAGGAACTCCGCGAGGAGCACGGCCCCGTGGCCCCCGCGCTGCTGCACGAGGACGTGCCGGTCTGGGTGGTGCTCGGCCACAGCGAGAACCTCCAGATGGTGAGCACACCCACGCAGTTCTGCAAGAACAACCGCCTGTGGGGCCCCATGCGGGACGGGACGGTCAAACCCGACCACCCGCTCATGCCGCACTTCGCCTGGCAGCCCATCTGCGCCCACGCCGAGGGCGAGGAGCACGTGCGACTGCGCGGCGCGGTCACCACCGCCATGTCGACCATCGACCACCGGGGCGTCCGCCGCCACATCAACCGTGCGACCCAGCACCTCGTCAACCAGTTCTGCGAGGAGGGCAGGGCCGACCTGGTCGGCCAGTACGCCGAGCACCTGCCCATGGCGGTGATGTGCGAGATCCTCGGCATGGCCGACGAGTACAACGACCGGATGGTGCACGCCGCCCGCGACATGCTCAAGGGCACCGAGACCTCCATCGCCAGCAACGCGTACGTCATGGACGCCCTGATGCGGCTCACCGCCCGTCGCCGGGCCGCACCCGAGGACGACTTCACCAGCCACCTGATCAACAGCCCGGCGCGGCTCGACGACGAGGAGGTCGGCCAGCACCTGCGCGTCGTCCTGATGGCCGCCTACGAGGCCACGACCAACCTCCTCGCCAACGTCCTGCGGCTGGTGCTGACCGACCCGGGTTTCCGCGCCCAGCTCAACGGAGGCCAGATGACCGTGCCGCAGGCGGTCGAGCAGTCCCTGTGGGACGAGCCGCCGTTCAGCACCGTGTTCGCCTACTTCGCCAAGCGGGACACCGAGCTGGGCGGCCAGCGCATCCGCAAGGGCGACGGCCTCCTCCTGGGCATCGCGCCGGGCAACGTCGATCCGCGCGTCCGCCCCGACCTGTCGGCCAACATGATGGGCAACCGCTCGCACCTCGCCTTCAGCGGCGGCCCGCACGAGTGCCCCGGCCAGGACATCGGCCGTGCCATCGCCGACGTGGGCGTCGACGCGTTGCTGTCCCGCCTCCCCGACGTCCGACTCGACTGCGAGGAGGACGAGTTGCGCTGGCGGGAGTCCATCTCCAACCGCCACCTGGTGGAACTGCCGGTGCGCTTCGAGCCGAAGTCCCAGCAGGACGTGGAGGCGAAGCCCGGCCACGCGCCCGTCCCGGTGCAGCGCGCGGACTGGCACATCGGCACCGTGCGGCCCGAGCCGGCCGTCGCCGCCCCGGAACCCCGGCCGACGGCGCCGGCGGTGCCTGCGGCGCCGGTACCCGGGCAACCGGCTCGCCCGATGGGTGCCTGGCGCCGCTTCCTGCTCTGGTGGCGCGGCTACTGACCGGCCCAGTCGCCGTAGGAGTTCCACGCTTCGAGAGCGCGCGCACTCCGGAACCTGTGCTCCGTTCCCGTGACCGGATCGGTGAACTCCAGCGCCCGGGCCACCAGTTGGAGCGGTCGCCGGAAATCACCGTCCGGCACGGGGTCGGTCACCACGGGATACAGCGGATCGCCGAGAATGGGCACGCCCAACGCGCTCATGTGGACCCGCAGTTGATGTGTCTGCCCGGTACTGGGCACGAGCCGGTACCGGGCGAGATCACCGCGCCGCTCGGCCGACTCGACCCGGCTGACCGCGTTCACCTCGCCCTCGACCTGCCGCGCGGCCAGCACGCCCCGCTCCTTCAGGATGCGGGAGCGCACGGTCGTCGGGAGGGGCAGCCCGGAGGCGTAGGGGGCGACGGCCTCGTACTCCTTTCGCACCCGCTTCTCCCGGAACAGCGCCTGATACGCGCCCCGTTCCTCGGGCCGCACCGTGAACAGCACCAGCCCGGCGGTGAGTCGGTCGAGCCGGTGCGCGGCGCCGAGGGCCGGGATGTCCAACTCCCTGCGGAGCCTGGCCAGTGCCGTCTCGACGACATGGCTGCCGCGCGGGGTGGTGGCGAGGAAGTGCGGTTTGTCGACGACGACGATGTGCTCGTCCCGGTGCACGACCTCCAGCGGGAACGGCACCGGCACCTCGTCGGGCAGGTCCCGGTGGAACCACACGAACATGCCCGGTGCGTACGGCGTGTCGGGGGCCACGGCCCGTCCGTCGGCCCCGACGAACCTCCCCGCGCCGAACATCCCGTCCACGACGCCGGCACCCGCGCCGGACAGCCGCTCCACCAGGTAGGCGCGAACGGTGGCCCACGGACCCTCCGCGGGCAGGCGCACCCGCACCGGATCCACTCCGTGCAGCTGCGGCAGGGGAGGGGGCGGGATCCGTGGCTTGCGTCTCATCACCGTCAAGCCTACGGGCCCCGGGGAAAGCCGCTGATCAGCTCGCGTCCGGGGGCAGCGCCACGGCGATCCGACGCCGGCCCCGGCCCGTCATCCGGCGCGACGGTGCGACCACACGAGGTGGTGAGCCGTATTCTCCTCGCCGCCGGCGAATACGGAGTCGAGCCATTCGTTTGTCGGCTTCTCGCCGAAAAGCCGCCTGAGTTCGCGGGCCATCGGCGGAGCCAGCGGGAATCGCTCTCCATACCGGCGTTCCTGGTACCGGTCCTGAATCTGCACGAAGAGGAAACCGCTGCGGCCGAAATGAACCAATGGCTCGGGTGCGCCGGTGAAGACCAGATCGTCGATGAGGTCGAGGTAGATGGACCGGTAGCTGGCCTTCCTTTTCTCCGACCGGTGGCCATTCGACGTCGGCTGGTGATTGTCCACCGAGTAGATGCCGAGCATCGACTTGCACAGGTCCATGGAGAGGCAGTCGCACACGGCGCTGTCCATGAGCCAGGGGAAGGAAACCGGACCCGTACCGCTGTTCCGGGCAACCATGATGGCGGTTCCATATGCGTTTCCGGTATTCCCGCGGAATATGACACCGTCCCACATGCTCGGCGAATTCCTCAGCTCGTCGTGGAGTCCGACGTGTGCGTCTCCCGGGCGGAAGTCCATCTTCTCCGCGTACTGCGCGATGGACTGCCTGATCAGGGACAGCAGCGCGTGGACCGCGTCGTGCCCCCAGCCGGCCGCGTCCATGGCCCGCGCCAGATCGCGTACGGAGCGTCCGTACATGCGGAAGCGGCCGTTGACCAGGTCGAGCGGCGGTACGCAGATGTCGTCGAGGATGGTGGCGAAGGCGATGTAGTGGAGCCCCAGCGGATCCGCGCCGTACTGGTCACCGCACCAGCACGCCATCCACTGGATGGTGTCCCGGCAGGCGCGTGACACCGTGTCGGCGGCGCTGGCGTCACGCTTCTTCGTCCAGTCGGCATAGTGTTCCGGGGCCGCGCTCAGTCGTCCCCCGGACGTGTCCCACCGCTCCAGCACCTTGTCCAGCAACGGCCACACATTGATCCGGTGGGACTGCGAGACCGGGCCCACGTAGCCCCCCGCGCCCATCACGGTGTACAGGTGAGCGGTCTGCTTGTTGTAGCGGGACCTCGTGGTCGCGGGACGGAAGGCTGTCACGGGTTCTCGTGGGTAGTGCAGGTACGTGCATGCCGTACCGCGAGGGCAATTCGGTCCGCACCACATTTCGTGCGAGAGATGCAGCAGTTCCTGAATGCCCCGTGCTTCTGACATATGCGCCAGGGCCTCCTGTGCGCTGCCCTGCCAGGCGAGCATGTCCGGGGATACTGCCGCCACTTCGACGCACCTTGATGCCATGACCACGAGCCTCCGCAAGAACATCCCACTTCTGGCTTGAATCCCAAGCGTGCGCGCGGTGTCGATCCCAGAGAAGGAGCGAGTAGGAGCGTACGACGGCATACGAGGGGCGCACTTGGTTGAAATGTTGTCATGTGTAGCATCGATACGAAAGAGTCGGGTCCCTTTCGGTCACGGCTGTGGGAGTGAACTGGTGGGAAACGGGCGGGAGTTGTCCCCGCGGGGGCGGGAAGTGGCGTCCCTCCCGCGCCGGGCCGCGGGCCTTCGCCGGCGCCCGGCGCGGAGACCGCCTATCGCTGCGCCCGCCTCCACCGGTACAGGGCCCCGATCCCCACGGTGGCCAGAAGGAACAGGACCGTGAACCACTGGAAGTACCAGTGCCCGCCCGCCGGGTCGTACACCGCGGCCCGCGGCCACGCCAGGTTGACGGTCATGACGAGGCCGTAGAGAAGGGCCAGGGCGTTGACCGGCACCCCCCACCGCCCCAGGGAGAATAGGCGGGCGCCCGTCTCGTCCGTGCCGTCCGTCGTGAACTCGCCGCGCACGCGGCGGAGCAGGAGCGGGCCCGTCACCATCGCGTACGCCAGGTACAGCATCACGATGCAGGTGGTGCCGATGGCCAGGAAGGCGTCCGGGGAGGCGAAGTTGAGGAGGAGCAGGGCCGCCGCGAGGACGCCTACGACGATGGCGGGGGCGCTGGGCATGCCGGTGCGGGGGTTGACCTTGGACAGGCGCCCGGAGAACGGGAGTTGGCCGTCGCGGGCCATGGAGAAGAGCATGCGGCAGGCCGCCGTCTGGATGGCGAGGGTCGCGACCGCGATCGCCACCACCACGTCGGCCAGCAGGGCCTTGCCCACCCCGTCGCCGAGGCGGCTCGTCAGGACGTAGCTCAGGCCGTCGACGCCCAGGTGCCCGTCGGTCAGGCTGGGGGCGGCGAGCAGGCCGCCGAGGATGATCAGGCCGCCGAGCAGGCCCGCGGCGGTGAGCGCGGTGAGGATCGTGCGGGGCGCGGTGCGGCGCGGGTTGTGGGTCTCCTCGCTCATCTCGCCGGCGCTGTCGAAGCCGATCATCACGTACGCCGCCGTGAAGGAGCCGACCAGCAGCGCGCCGAGGAGTCCGCCCTCCAGGCTGCCGGTCGTGTGGAAGGTGATGGTCGGCGTGCGCTTCGAGTGGGTCAGCAGCAGGACGACGATCAGGATCGCGCCGATGATCTCCGCCGTCACTCCGACCCGGTTGATCACCGACATCACGCGGTTGTCGAGGATGTTCACCAGTGTCGTCAGGACCAGCAGGATCACGCCCAGGACCGCCGCGTTGGCCGCGCCGTCCGGTGAGGTGGGCGTGGGGTCGGTGCCCACCAGCTGGAAGCCCGACCAGATCGCCGGCAGCACCATCTGGAGCGCGAGCGCCGCCGCGGCCACCACCACGATCTGGCCGATCACCATGATCCAGCCGGCGAACCAGCCGAAGGTCGCGTTCGAGAGACGCGAGGACCACTGGTAGATCGCGCCCGAGATCGGATAGCGCGCGGCCAGCTCCGCGAAGCACGCGGCCACCAGCAGCTGGCCGGCCAGCACCACCGGCCAGGCCCAGAAGAAGACCGGGCCGCCGAACGCGTACCCGAAGGCGAAGAACTGGAAGACGGTGGTCAGTACGGAGATGAAGGAGAACCCGGCCGCGAACGACGCGTACCGGCCGAGGCTGCGATGCAGCTCCTGGCGGTAGCCGAACTCCGCGAGGGAGCCGTCGTCGGGGGAGCGGGGCGGATCGGGGCGAACGTCGGAGGGGGTGGTTGTGGCCACGGCGGCACCTGCCTTCGGCGCGAATTCCTGTCGGGTGACAGAAATTAGGGAGAGGCTGTTTCGGCCACGTCACCGCGCCGTGTCCGGTGCGGGCCTAAGTTCTCACGCTCTTGCCATGGCATCAGGAACGCGATACATCGTGTGTGTTGACGCTTGCCTCGGACTCGCGATATGTTCGGTCACGGATATTCGGATACGAGGTGCGGACGGAGGTGGTGACCCCGATGACCGGGAAGCGTCGCAAGCTGAGCAATCCGCTGGCCCTGGCCGTGCTGGTCACCCTCTGGCAGAAGCCCATGCATCCGTACGAGATCGCCCAGACCCTGCGCCGCCAGGGCAAGGACACCAGCACGAAGATCAACTACGGCTCGCTCTACACGGTCGTGCAGAACCTGGAGAAGCACGGCTTCGTCGAGGTCGCCGACATAGAGCGGAAGGGCAACCGCCCCGAGCGCACGGTCTACGGCCTGACCGAGACCGGCCGCGAGGAGATGGCCGAGTGGCTGTCCGAGCTGCTGGCCCGCCCGGTCAAGGAGTACCCGATCTTCGAGACCGCCCTGTCCCTGCTCGGCGCCCTGCCACCCGACGAGGTGGTGACGCTCCTGGAGGAGCGGGTGAAGAACCTGGACGTGCGGGCGGCGAGCGAGCGCGGCGCGCTGGAGAAGCTGTACGAGTCGGTGCCCCGGCTGTTCCTGGTGGAGACCGAGTACCAATTGCACATGGTCGAGGCGCAGGCCGACTGGGTCCGCGGCTTCCTGGAGGAGATCAGGAAGGGCTCGATGCCCGGCGTCGAAGGATGGCGCCACTTCCACGAGACGGGGGAGCTGCCACCGGAGTTCACCTAGACGAGAAGAACCCCGACCGGGCTGTTGCAGCAGCCCCGCCGGGGTCTCGAACCCCGAACTGACCCGCCGTGCGGCAGAGCCAGGCGATCGAGGTGCGGCACACCCAGGATAGCCCGGCGCTCTTCACGCGGATCAGTCGTGCCCTTGCACACATCCGCCCACACAGGGAGAGCAGTCGTCATGAGTGGTACCCGTGCGCCCGCGGTCGAGGCGCGTCAGCTGATCAAGACCTATCCCGGCGACGTCACCGCCCTCAACGGCATGGACGTCACCGTCGAACCCGGCACCGTCTTCGGCCTCCTCGGCCCGAACGGCGCCGGCAAGTCCACCACCGTCAAGATCCTCACCACCCTGGCCCGCCCCGACTCGGGCACGGCCACCGTCGCGGGCCACGACGTCCTGCGCCACCCCGACCGGGTCCGCCGCGCGATCGGCGTGGTCGCCCAGAACTCCGGCGCCGACCCGACGGCGACCGGCCGCGAGAACCTCCAACTCCAGGGCAGGCTCTACGGCTTGAAGGGCGCCGCCCTCACGAGGCGGGTGGACGAACTCCTCGACCGCTTCACCCTCGCCGACGCCGCCAAGCGCCCGGTCAAGGGCTACTCCGGCGGAATGAGGCGCCGCCTGGACGTGGCGCTCGGCCTGGTGCACCGGCCCGAGGTGCTGTTCCTCGACGAGCCCACCACCGGCCTCGACCCGGAGGCCCGCACGGCGATGTGGGACGAGATCGGCCGGCTGGCCGGGGAGGAGGGCCTGACCATCCTGCTCACCACGCACTACCTCGAAGAGGCCGACCGGCTCGCCGAACGCATCGCGATCGTCGACCGCGGCCGGGTCGTCGTGGAGGGCACCCCCGACTCCCTCAAGGGCGAACTCCGCGGCGACGCCGTCCACTTGGAGCTGCGCGAAGCGCTCGGCGACGCCGGTCGTACGCTCCTGCGGAGCACCCTCGTCGGACTGCCGGGCGTGCACGAGGTGCTGGTCGACGGGCGCCGGGTCAGTGCCCGCGCCGACGACGGAGCGACCGCGATGCCCGTACTGCTGGCAGCGTTCGAGCGCGTCGGCGTCGGGGTCGCCGCCGCGACCGTCGCCCGTCCGTCGCTCGACGACGTCTACCTCCGTTACGCCGGCCGCCGCTACTCCGAGGCCGACTCCAACGGCACCGAGCAGCTTGCCGTCGCCCTCGCCGGAGGTGCGCGATGAGTGCAGCCGTATCCCAGACCTGGTACATGACGCAGCGTCAACTCATGGTGTTCGCACGGCAGCCCGCCTTCGCGGTCATCACCCTCGTCCAGCCGGTGATCTGGCTGTTCCTGTTCGGCAACCTCTTCAAGAAGGTCATCGAACTCGGTGGCTTCGGCACCACCTCGTACCTGGACTACCTCGTCCCCGGCGTGGTCGCGATGAGCGCCCTCAGCTCCAACATGTGGGCGGGCATGGGCACGTTGGAGGAGATCCAGCGCGGCACCCTCAACCGCTTCCTGACCACCCCGGTCAGCCGAGCCGCGCTGATGAACGGCAACGTCGTCAACAACGGCCTGGTGACCGCGTTCCAGTCGGTGATCATCGTGCTGCTGGGACTGCTCGGCGGCGCCGACTACCCCGGCGGCATCGGCGGCATCGCGATCCTGGTCGTAGCCTCCGTGCTGCTCGGCACCATCTTCGGGGCACTCTCCAACGCGCTCGGCATGCTGGTGCGCGAGCGGGAATCCATCATCGGCATCAACACCTTCCTGCTCCTACCGCTGACCTTCCTGTCCAGCGCCTTCATGGCACCGTCCCAAATGCCCTCCTGGATGCGCCACACCGCCGACTTCAACCCACTCAACTGGGCGATGGTGGCGGGCCGTTCGGCGCTGTCCGAGCATCCCGACTGGGGCGACGTACTCAGCCGGGGCGGCGCGCTGCTGGGGCTGGCGGTGGTGGCGGTCTGGCTGTCGATCCGCACGTTCAGGTCATACCAACGGTCGGTATAGCGCCCCGAAAGGGGCGCGGGGCTGTGTCGATATGCGGCTCCGCCGCGTGGGCGCGACCAGCCACGACCGTGCCGCACTCACCAACGGCCCGTCGTGGCACCCCCAGTGGAGCGCTTACGCGGCAACGCCTTCCTGCTCCGCCTCGATCTTCGCGTTCCACTCCCGCTTCGACGCCTGCCACCCGTCCTCGTTGTGCCCGAGCCGCCAGTAGCCGGAGATCGACAGATCCTCGCGCGGAATCGCCAACTCGACCCGCAGCAGGGCGCGCAGGTCCTTCACGAAGGCGGCCTCGCCGTGCACGAACGCGTGGATCCGGCCGTCGGGGAACTCCAGTGCCCGTACGGCCTCGGCGAGCGCCTCGCCGACGGGACGGTCCCCGCGGTGCAGCCAGACGACCTCGATGTCGGAGTCGATCTTCTGCTCCTCCTCGGGGCCGGAGACCTCCACGAAGGCGTGTGCCGTGGCGCCCTCGGGCAGCGACTCCAGGGTGCGGGCGATCGCGGGCAGCGCGCTCTCGTCGCCGACGAGCAGATGCCAGTCGGCGCCCGCGTCGGGGGCGTAGGCGCCGCCGGGGCCCATGAAGTGGACGGTCTCGCCGGGCTGGACGCGGGTGGCCCACGGCCCGGCGAGGCCCTCGTCGCCGTGGATGACGAAGTCCAGGGTGAGTTCGAGGTGTTCGGGGTTCCAGGCGCGCACGGTGTAGGTGCGGGTCACCGGCCACTGCTCGCGGGGGAACTCCTCGCGGATGCGCTCCATGTCGAAGGGCTCGGGGTAGGTCGCGCCCCCGGCCGGGAACAGCAGTTTCACGTAGTGGTCGGTGCAGGTGTCCGCCGAGAACTCGGCCAGACCCTCGCCACCGAGCACCACGCGCTGCATGTGGGGAGTCAGGCGTTCGGTGCGGACGACCTGCGCGGAGTAGGGCTTTCGCGGCTTCCGTGCCGGACGTTCTGCCATGACGGCCTCCCGGGTTCCCATGCTTAGGCTTACCTAAGTTAGCACTACATCCTCTGTGAAAGGCAAGAAAGCAAGGGCAAGAACAATGCTTACGCGCCCAGCGTGGTGAGCAGTCGGGTCAATGATCCGCCCAGCCCCCAGCGCTCCGCCAGTGCGCCCACCAGCTCCGGATCACGCGGGGCGTGCGGCAGCGTCGGGTCGACATCCGGCAGCGGTACGTCGTCCGCGACCCGTACGACCTTGGGCGCGACCGCGACGTACGGCCGCGACTCGTCGAGGCGCTTGCGCTGCGAGGGGGTCAGCTTCGACTTGGGGTCGTCGATCGCCGCCATGATCCCGGGCACGTCACCGAACTCGGCGAGCAGTTTCGCCGCCGTCTTCTCGCCGATGCCCGGCACCCCCGGCAGACCGTCGCTGGGGTCGCCGCGCAGCAGCGCCAGATCCGCGTACCCCCGGCCGTCGACTCCGTACTTCTCGCGCAGCACCGCCTCGTCCGTGAGTTGCAGCATGCCGACGCCCTTGAGGGGATACAGCACCCGGATCCCGCGGGCGTCGTCGACGAGCTGGTACAGGTCGCGGTCGCCGGTGACGATGTCCACCGGGCCCTTGGCGTGCGCGGTGAACGTGCCGATCACGTCGTCGGCCTCGTACGGCTCGACGCCCACGCGCGCGATGCCGACCGCGTCGAGGACCGCCTCGATGATCGGCACCTGCGGGGAGAGCGTGTCCGGCACCTCCTCCGTGTCCGGGCCGCTCTCGCGCACCTCGGCGACGCGGTGCGCCTTGTAGGTGGGGATCAGGTCGACCCGCCACTGCGGCCGCCAGTCCGCGTCCATGCACGCCACCAGCTGCTCGGGACGGTGGTCCTTGACCAGCCGGTCGATGAAGTCGAGCAGCCCGCGCACGGCGTTCACCGGCGTCCCGTCCGGTGCCTTCACGGACTCCGGGACGCCGAAGTAGGCGCGGAAGTAGAGCGAGGCGGTGTCGAGAAGCATCAGTCGTCCGGTCACGTCACGCATCATGCCGCACCGCGCGGACGGTCAGGTGTCGGCGCGGGACGAAAGCGAGAGCAGCCCACCGGGCAGCCGCTGGCGCACCGGCGATCTCCAGCACTCCAGCAGGCACCAGCAGGCACCAGCAGGATCGTCACCCACCCCGGCATCGGCACCACGGCCCGCTCCTTGTCGCCCGGAGTGGTGAACACGGCAGGCGGCCCGATCGGCACCCAGGAGTGACGGGCCGGCGCCCCACGGCAACCCCCGTCCAGCACGGAAAGGATCCGGCCAACCACATAGCGCTACGAAGCCCCGTGATCGGGCCCGAGCGGCGAGCGGGAACACGGGCGTCCGTGCGCGCATTGAACGGAAAGGAGCATTTGTCGCACCGGCCGACCCTCGCCGACCCGCAAGGCCAACCGATCCACTGGCGCGAAACATGGGGTCCGATCGCACGCTGTGTGACGTGGATGTGACAGGCGCATGAAACGGTTTGCCGAACATGCGTAGGGTGCAGAGAACTCATCAGACGCGGTTTCAGAAGTAGCCGCGGAAGCGGCCACGGACCGACGAGCGAAGGAGGGAGCCGGAGCGATGGGCGACCACAAAGAACAGCCCCTTCGGGTGGGCGCGGCCGTACGGCGGCGCCGCCGCGCGCTGTCGCTGACCCTCGCCGTCGTGGCCGAACGCAGCGGCCTGTCGGTGCCCTTCCTGAGCCAGGTCGAGAACGACCGCGCGCGCCCCAGCCGCAGCTCCCTGGAGAAGGTGGCCGACGCCCTGCGCACCACGGCCGTCGAACTCCTCGCCGCCGCCGACCCCGCGTGCAGCGTCGACGTCGTCCGCGCGGAGGACGCCGAGCCGGCCGTCGAACCCCGGATGCGTTCCCTGGTGCGGGGCCACCACCAGCTGCACGCCTCGGAGTTCACCGGCGACCACGACGCCGGACGCGAATTCCAGCACCGCAACGACGAGTTGATGTACGTCGCGGACGGCGCCGTCGAGATCGAGGCGGAGGGCCGCGCGTACCGCCTCGTCCGCGGCGACACCATGTACCTCACCGGAGGCGTCCGGCACCGCTGGCGCGCGACCGTGCCGGACACCCGGGTGGTCGTCGTCGCGGTGGCCGAGCACATCGAGGCGGTCCAGGACCGCCCACGCTGATGCGCGTCGTCTCCCTCGTCCCGTCCCTGACCGAGGCGATCGCCGTGTCGGCGCCGGGAGTTCTGGTCGGCGCGACCGACTGGTGCAGCCACCCGCCCGGCCTCGACGTCACCCGCGTCGGCGGCACCAAGAACCCGAAACTCGACCCGATCCTCGCCCTCGCTCCCGACCTCGTGATCGCCAACGAGGAGGAGAACCGCGCGCCGGACCTGACGGCCTTGCGGGAGGCGGGTGTTGAGGTCCTGGTCACCGAAGTGCGTGACGTCCCGCAGGCGTTCCGCGAACTGGCCCGGGTTCTCGACGCGTGCGGAGCGCCGCCACGACCGCGCTGGCTGGACGAGGCCGAGCGGGCATGGGCGGAACTCCCGGCCCCCGAAAGCCGATTGACCGCCGTCGTCCCCGTCTGGCGCCGCCCCTGGATGGTGCTGGGCCGGGACACCTTCGCGGGCGATGCGCTGTCCCGGCTGGGAGTGGAGAACGTGTACGCGGATCACGGCGAGCGCTATCCGCGGGCCGCGATCGAGGAGTTGCGGGCGAAGGTCCCCGACCTGGTGGTCCTCCCGGACGAGCCGTACCGCTTCACGCCCGAGGACGGACCGGAGGCCTTCCCGGGACTGCCGTGCGCGCTCGTCGGCGGCAGGCACCTCACGTGGTACGGGCCGTCACTGGCCGAAGCGCCACGGGTGCTGGGCGCGGCCCTGCGAGCAGCTCGCCGCTGACCAGCCCGCGTGCCGTGTGCACGGCGGCGGTGGCCCAGGCGGCGACCAGTACGCCGTAGAGGACGATCGCGAGCCCGTCGCAGACGGCGAGGCCGGTGTGGCGGGACAGGGACTCGGCGCCGGTGACGCAGGTGCCGACCGGGAAGGTGAACGCCCACCAGGTCATCGCGAAGCCCATGCCCCGGCGGCGGGCGTGTACGACGTGTGCGGTGGCGAAGCCGAACCAGAGCAGGGCGAAGCCCATGACGGGGACGCCGTAGAGGACGGCGAGGAGGCTGAAGCCGTGGGCGTACGGGGCAGGTACGACACCGGGGGCGAAGTCCGCGAACTTGCCGACGGCGGTGGTGGACTGACCCAGCGGACCCAGCACGAGGAAGAGCGTCGGGGTGAGCGTGAGCGGCATGGGTCCGCCGGCGACGAGCCGGGCGAAGACCAGCGGCAGCATCAACAGGGTGGCCAGCAGGCTCAGCCCGAACATCGCGAAGCACGCGAGGAGCAGGGTCTCCCGGGGCTGTCCGGGCGGCAGGTGGGGCACGAGGAGCGGTCCGAGGGCGGCGGACACCATGGGCGCGACGACGGGCAGCAGCCACACGGGGGTCGCCTGGGACGGGTGCACGTGATGCCGTACGGCCATCAGGTACGGGACGGCGACGGCGGCCGTGAGCCCGACGACCGTACCGGCCCCGAACAGCACGGCGTCGAGTACGACCGCCGCCCGCATCCCGATCCAGTCCTGGCCGACGACCAGGGCACCGCCGCCCACCGCCGACAGGGCCATCGCGAGGCAGCCGTAGAACGGGGCCGTCGCCGGGTCGTGGAGGTGGGCGCGGGCCTGGTCGCGGTGGTGGGTCCAGTGCAGGGTGCGGGCGGCGAGCAGGGCCAGGAGCATCGCGAGGGAGAGGGCCCAGACGGCGGTGCAGGCCGTGCGCAGGCCCGGGAGGTCGCCGGGGAGCCCGGCGCCGGCCGTGGCGACGACGGCGGTGCCCATGACGGAGGCGTACCAGTTGGGTCCGAGGTGACGAACGGCGGTGACCATGCCTTCACCGTCTCGCGGGCTGAGACATGCGACCAGGGAGTATGGGTCTATGGGGACATAAACTGGATTTATGAGCAGCGGCAAGAAGGATGATCAGCCGGAGGGGTCGATAGCGCACCGGGTGCCGGACCTGGGCGCGCTGGAACTGCTCCTCGCGGTGGCACGGCTCGGCAGCCTCGGCGGCGCGGCCCGCGAACTGGGCATCACCCAGCCGGCGGCCAGCAGCCGTATCCGCTCCATGGAACGACAACTCGGCGTAGCCCTGGTGGACCGCTCGCCCCGCGGCTCACGACTCACCGACGCCGGAGCCCTGGTCACCGACTGGGCCCGCCGGGTCGTCGAGGCCGCCGCGGCCTTCGACGCGGGCGCCCAGGCGCTACGACACCGTCGTGACTCCCGGCTCCGCGTCGCCGCCAGCATGACCATCGCCGAGTACCTCCTCCCCGGCTGGCTCCTCGCCCTGCGCTCCCAACGCCCCGACACGGCCGTCTCGTTGCTGGCCGGCAACTCGGCGACGGTCGCGGAACGGCTGCTGTCCGACGAGGCGGACCTCGGCTTCGTGGAGGGCCTGTCGGTCCCGCCCGGCCTCGACTCGACGGTCATCGCCCACGACCACCTGATCGTCGTCACGGCCCCCACCCACCCATGGGCCCGCCGCCGACGCCCTGTCCCGGCACAGGAGTTGGCGTCCACACCACTGATCCTCCGCGAGAAGGGCTCAGGAACAAGGCAGGTGCTGGACGCGGCCCTGGGCGGCCTCGCCCGCCCTCTCATCGAGTTGTCCTCCACCACGGCGGTCAAGGCGTCGGCGGTGAGCGGAGCGGGGCCGGCGGTGCTGAGCGAACTCGCGGTGGGAGAGGAACTGTCGATGCGACGCCTGGTCCGGATACCGGTCGAAGGAGTCTCCCTGGCCCGTGACTTGAGGGCGGTATGGCCCACGGGGCATCGCCCCACGGGACCGGCTCGGGAGCTACTGTCACTGACGCGGGCTTAGCGCCCCGTCCCGGGGCCTATGCCCACCCACCACCCGACTCGACAGGTCGACAGGCGTGGCGCCTCCCCCCAGCCCGTCCGGCGTTTGAGGACGAGGCCGTTCAGGCCGAAGCGGGGGGCTGGGGGCGGCAGCCCCCAGGGAGGGGACGGGTAGGGGCGCCGGGGGCGAAAACCCTTGGCGCGCGCCCGCCCCACTTGCGCACCATAACCGCCATGACCCCCACCGCCCCGCCCGCCAAAGGCATCCGCACCCCCTGGGAAGCCCTGCCCGTCCACCTCCACGAGGCGGTGGCACACATGCTCGGCTCACCCGTGGTCCACGCCGTCACGCAGCCCGGCGGCTTCTCCCCGGGCACGGCCGCCCGTGTGCGGACCGCCGACGGCACCCGCGCCTTCGTCAAGGCGGTCAGTGCCGAGGTCAACCCCCACAGCCCGGCCCTCCATCGCACGGAGGCCCGCAACGCCGCAGCCCTCCCGCCCACGGTCCCCGCTCCCCGCCTCCTCGGCACCCACGACGACGGCACCTGGGTGGCCCTGGTCTTCGAGGAGGTGGCCGGCCGGCAGCCCCATGTGCCCTGGCGGGAGGCCGAGTTGGAGCGGGTGCTGCGTGCCGTGGAGCAGCTGAGCCGCGCGCTCACGCCGTCACCCGTGGACGCTCCGACCGCGGCCGAAAGCCTCGGCGGCACCTTCGCCGGCTGGCAGCGTCTGCTCGACGGCGACGCGGGCTACGCGGGCGACGCGGGCGACGCGGGCGACGTCACGGGACGACTCGACCCGTGGACGGTCGCGCACCTTCCCGAACTCGCCGAACTCGCCGCCCCCTGGCCCGAGTTCGTCACCGGTGACACCCTCGCGCATGCCGACCTGCGCGCCGACAACATGCTGCTCACGGAGGACGGCGGGGTGGTCTTCGTCGACTGGCCGCACGCGGTCCGGGCCGCGCCCTGGTTCGACCTGCTGGTCATGCTCCCGTGTGTCCGGGCCCAAGGCGGCCCGGATCCCGAGGAGTTGTTCACTCGGCATCCCCTGGCCGAGGACGCGGATCCCTCCGGCGTCACCGCCACCCTGGCGGCCCTCACCGGTTTCTTCCTCGCGCACTCGCTCCGGCCGTCACCGCCGGGCCTGCCCACCCTGCGCGCGTTCCAGCGGGCCCAGGGCGACGCGGCCCTGGGGTGGCTCAGGAAGCGGTTGGGGCAGTGGGAGACGGCGCCGTAGCGGCCGTCGCCGCTTCCACCAGCGCCCGCATCACCCGCAGGTCCTCACCCATCTCGGGATGCCACTGCACCCCCAACACCCAGTCGGCGGACGGAAGTTCGACCGCCTCCGGGGTCCCGTCCCCGGCCCACGCCGACACGGCCAGGCCCGCGCCCAGGACGTCCACGGCCTGGTGGTGGAACGTCGGTACGGATGTCTCCTCCGGTACGGCGGACGCGTACAGCGTTCCCGGTACCGGCTTGACCGCGTGCCGCCCGAACACTCCCGGCACCTCCGCGTGCCCGTCGATGTGCTGGACGAGGGTGCCGCCGAGGGCGACGTTCAGCAGTTGCATTCCCCGGCAGATGCCCAGCAACGGCACACCCGCCGTCAACGCGGCCTCGATCAGGGCGAGTTCCCAGGCGTCGCGGGCGAGAGCGGGCGGGCCGGTGCGGGGGTCGCGCTGCGCGCCGTAGCGGACCGGCTCCACGTCGGGGCCGCCCGCGATCACCAGGCCGTCGAGGCGCGCGACGGTCGCCGCGGCGTGCCCGGGGGCGTCCGGCGGCAGCATCGCGGCGAGGCCGCCCGCGCGCTGGACGAGCCGCGGGTAGCCGGCCGGCAGCAGCGCCGCCTCCAGCTCCCAGTTGCCCCAGTGGGCGCCGGTCTCCAGGTATGTACTGATGCCGATCAGCGGCCTGCCCGCCATGCACTCCTCCGACCGAAAAGCGACTCGAATGGACTTGATGGGAACCATTGAACTACTTCACCGGTCACGTGAACTACCCCACCGGTCACGCCAGGAACCCCCGCAGCAGCGCCGCCGTCCCCGCGCAGTGCTCCCGCATCATCTCCCGCGCCCCGTCCGCGTCCCCGTCCAGCACCGCCTCCACCAGCGCGATGTGCTGCCGCTGCGAGTGCTCCAGGTTGCGGACGAGGAGGGGGATGCAGTCGAGAAGGTCGTTCACCGTGGCCCGTACCGCCGCGTACTGCGCGGTCAGGGTCGGTGAACCGCACAGCTCGGCCAGGGTGAGGTGGAGCAGCGTGTCCAGGCGGCGGTAGTCGGCGAGCGGGGCGTCGTGCGTGCGGGCGAGGGCGTCCCGCAGCCGTCCCGCCTGTTCGGCGGTCAGGCCGTGCGTCGCGCACAGGCCCGTCGCGCCGACCTCCAGCACCTCCCGGAAACGGAGTACGTCCTCGATGTCGACGACGCTGATCCGCCGCCGCAGTTCGTCCTCGCCGCCGGCGTCCGACTTCGGCAGGACGAACGTCCCGCCGTAGCGTCCGCGCCGGGACTCCACCAGACCCTGGTCCTGCAGTACCTTCAGAACCTCGCGCAGCGTCACCCGACTGATCCCGAGCCGCTCGGCCAGCTCCCGCTCGGCCGGCAACCGTTCGCCCCCCGGCACCAGACCCAGCCGTACGACCTGCAGTATCTGTTCCAGCGCCTCTTCGAAGCCGTTGCCCGCCCGCACCGGCCGCAGTACCGGGGTCAACCGGTCCTCAAGCCCGTTCTCCGCATCCAGCGACATATGGCGGCACCCCCTTCCCAAGCAATGGTTCTCCGCAATACCTTATGGCTTCCGGCTGACCGTAGAAGCCGAAGGAGGCTTTCCCGTGGCAGACCGCACACCCCCACTGAGCGTCGAGGAACTCCAACGACTCGTCGCCAGTGGTGAGATCGACACTGTTGTCCTGGCCTTCCCCGACATGCAAGGGCGGCTCCAGGGCAAGCGGTTCGCCGCCCACTTCTTCCTGGACGACGTACTCCAGCACGGCACCGAGGGCTGCAACTACCTCCTCGCCGTCGACACCGAGATGAACACGGTCGACGGCTACGCCATGTCCTCCTGGGAGCGCGGTTACGGCGACTTCGCCATGCACCCGGACCTGTCCACCCTCCGCCGTGTGCCCTGGAACGCCGGCACCGCCATGCTCATCGCCGACCTCGCCTGGAACGACGGATCGCCGGTGGTCGCCGCGCCCCGCCAGATCCTGCGCCGCCAGCTGGAGCGCCTCGCCGAGCACGGTTTCACCGCGCAGGTCGGTACGGAGCTGGAGTTCATCGTGTTCAAGGACACGTACGAACAGGCCTGGGACGCCAACTACAGAGGCCTCACCCCGGCCAACCAGTACAACATCGACTACTCGGTCCTCGGGACCGGGCGCATCGAGCCGCTGCTCCGCCGTATCCGCAACGAAATGGCCGCCGCGGGCCTGACCGTCGAGTCCGCCAAGGGCGAGTGCAACCCCGGCCAGCACGAGATCGCCTTCCGCTACGACGACGCCCTCGTCACCTGCGACCAGCACGCCGTCTACAAGACCGGCGCCAAGGAGATCGCCTCGCAGGAGGGCGTCTCGCTCACCTTCATGGCGAAGTACAACGAGCGCGAGGGCAACTCCTGCCACATCCACCTCTCGCTCGGCGACGGCGACGGCGGCAACGCCATGGCGGGGTCCGCGGACGACCCCGGCGGCATGTCCGAGGTCATGCGGTACTTCCTCGCCGGGCAGCTCGCCGCGCTCCGCGACTTCTCGCTGCTCTACGCCCCGAACATCAACTCGTACAAGCGGTTCCAGCCGGGCTCGTTCGCGCCGACCGCCGTCGCCTGGGGGTACGACAACCGCACCTGCGCGCTGCGGGTCGTCGGCCACGGCCGCTCGATGCGCTTCGAGAACCGGCTGCCCGGCGGGGACGTGAATCCCCATCTCGCGGTGGCGGGGCTCGTCGCGGCCGGGCTCTACGGCATCGAGCACAAGCTGGAGCTGCCGGACGCCTGCGCGGGCAACGCCTACAGCGGCGACTACGCGCACGTCCCCACCAATCTCCGCGAGGCCGCCGAGCTGTGGGAGAACAGCCCGATCGCCAAGGCCGCCTTCGGCGACGAGGTCGTCGCGCACTACCGCAACATGGCACGCGTCGAACTGGAAGCCTTCGACGCCGCCGTCACCGACTGGGAGCTGCGTCGCTCCTTCGAACGTCTGTGAGGACCCCCTTGCCCGCCGACGACCGTCTGTGAGGACCCCCTTGCCTGCCGAGCACCCGCTGGAAGTACTCAACCCCGCCACCGAGGAGGTCGTCGCCACCGTCCCGGCCGCCACCGCGGCCGACGTGGACGCCGCCGTCGTACGCGCCGCGCGGGCCCAGGCGAAGTGGGCCGCGCTCCCGCCCGCCGACCGCGCCCGCCTGCTGCGCCGGTTCGCGACCGCCGTCGACGAACACCTCGAAGAACTCGCCCGGTTGGAGGTGCGCGAGGCCGGGCACACGGTCGGCAACGCCCGCTGGGAGGCCGGCAACGTCCGTGATCTGCTCGACTACGCGGCCGGGGGAGTGGAGCGGCTGACGGGTCGTCACATCCCGGTCGCGGGCGGCCTCGACATCACGATCCTCGAACCGCTGGGCGTGGTCGGCGTGATCGCGCCCTGGAACTTCCCCATGCCGATCGCCGCCTGGGGCACCGCACCGGCGCTCGCGGCGGGCAACGCGGTCATCCTCAAGCCCGCCGAGACGACCCCGCTGACCGCGCTCCGGCTGGCCGAACTCGCCCTGGAGGCAGGCCTTCCCGAGGATCTCTTCCAGGTGCTGCCCGGCCACGGCCCGGTCGCGGGCACCGCGCTCGTCGAGCACCCCGGTGTCGCGAAAATCGTGTTCACGGGGTCGACGGCCGTGGGCAAACAGGTGTTGGCGAAGGGCTCGGCGCTCCTCAAGCGCGTCACCCTCGAACTCGGCGGCAAGAGCCCCAACATCGTCTTCGCCGACGCCGACCTCGAAGCCGCCGCGGCAGCCGCCCCCATGTCCTTCCTGGACAACTCCGGCCAGGACTGCTGCGCCCGCACCCGCATCCTCGTCCAGCGCGGCGTCTACGACCGCTTCCTGGAACTCCTGACCCCCGCGATCGAGGGAGTGACGGTCGGCGACCCGGCCGACGAGACGACGGACATGGGCCCGCTGATCTCCAAGGTCCAACTGGAGCGCGTCCGTTCGTACGTCACGGACGACCTCGACGGCATCCGCGGCAAGGCCCCCGAGGGCCCCGGCTTCTGGTTCCCGCCCACCGTCCTCACCGGCGTCGACCCGCACGCACGCGTGGCCGTCGAGGAGGTCTTCGGACCCGTCGCCGTAGTGCTCCCCTTCGAGGACGAGGCGGACGCGATCCGCCTGGCCAACGCCACCGACTACGGCCTCTCCGGCTCCATCTGGACCCGTGACGTCGGCCGCGCCCTGCGCGTCTCGGGGGCCGTCCGGGCCGGCAACCTGTCCGTCAACTCCCATTCCAGCGTCCGCTATTGGACCCCCTTCGGCGGTTTCAAGCAGTCGGGGATCGGCCGCGAACTCGGCCCGGACGCGCTCACCGCCTTCACCGAAACCAAGAACGTCTTCATCAGCACGGAGGGCCCCGCACAGTGACCTCAGAGATTGTTTGCCGGCGTCTCGTCGGCCGTACCGCCGTCATCACCGGAGCCGGCAGCGGCATCGGCCTCGCCACCGCGCGCCGGCTCGCCTCCGAGGGGGCCAACGTCGTCTGCGGCGACATCGACGAGACCCACGGCAAGGCAGCGGCCGACGAGGTCGGCGGGCTGTTCGTGAAGGTCGACGTCACCGACCCGGAGCAGGTCGAGGCGCTCTTCAAGGCCGCCTTCGACACCTACGGCAGCGTCGACATCGCCTTCAACAACGCGGGCATCTCCCCGCCCGACGACGACTCCATCCTCGACACCGGCCTGGAGGCCTGGAAGCGCGTCCAGGACGTCAACCTCACCTCCGTGTACCTGTGCTGCAAGGCCGCCATCCCGTACATGCGCCGCCAGGGCCGGGGCTCCATCATCAACACGGCGTCCTTCGTGGCGCGGATGGGCGCGGCGACCTCGCAGATCTCGTACACGGCGTCCAAGGGCGGCGTCCTCGCCATGTCCCGTGAACTGGGCGTGCAGTTCGCCCGCGAGGGCATCCGCGTCAACGCCCTCTGCCCGGGCCCGGTGAACACCCCCCTCCTCCAGGAACTGTTCGCCAAGGACCCCGAGCGCGCCGCGCGCCGCCTGGTCCACATCCCGGTCGGCCGTTTCGCCGAGGCGACCGAGATCGCCGCCGCGGTCGCCTTCCTGGCCAGCGACGACTCGTCCTTCGTCAACGCCGCCGACTTCCTGGTGGACGGCGGCATCTCGGGCGCGTACGTCACGCCCCTGTAGTAAATAACGGATAAGAAGCAGCCAAAACGGTACGGTCCACGCGTATGCGACACCTTCTCGCGTGGACCCTGGCAGCGGTCGCCGCCCTGGCGACCGCGCCCACCGCCCCCGTACCGACCGCAACCCGCCCGAACTGCCCTCGCCTGTCCGCCAGTTGGTACGGCGACGACCGTGCCCGCCTCCAGCGGGTGATCTGCTCACGGAGGGGCGGCGACCACCCGGTGGCCGTCTTCGACTGGGACAACACGGTCACCAAGAACGACGTCACCGACGCCACCCTCGCCTGGGCCCTGCGACACGACAAGCTCCTCCGCCCGGCCCGCTGGACCGACACGAGCGAGTGGCTGACGCCCACGGCCGACAGTGCCCTGACCAAGGCCTGCGGCACGGCGGTCCCGCCGGGTGCCCCCCTCCCGACCACCACCAACTCCCGCTGCACGGACGAGATCGCCGAGATCCGCGAGACCGGCACGACGACGACCGGCGCCCCCGCCTTCGCCGGCACCTGGAACCACCGCCGCACGGTCCCGCAGTACGCCTGGGTACCCCAGCTCTTCACGGGCCGCACCCCCGCCGAACTAGCGTCCTACGCCCGAGCGGCCCGCCGCGAAGCCCTCGCGGCCCCCATCGGCGCGACCCAACTCCTCGGCACCCACACCGTCCAGGCCTACGTCCGCTACTACGACCAGCAGCGCGACCTGATCCACACCCTCCAACGGGCCGGATTCGACGTCTACATCGTCTCGGCCGGCGCCGAACCGATCACCGAGGTCTGGTCCCAGGGCGTGGGCATCGACGCGCTCCACACCATCGCGATCCGCTCCCTCCTCGACCACCGGGGCCGCATCACCCCGTGGAACACGGGCTGCGGAGACATCCCGGCGACCCGCGGCGAGGCGATCCCGTACATCGACGGCAAACGCTGCTGGATCAACCAGGAGATCTACGGCGTCCAGGGCAACGCGGCCTGGAAGCGGGCGAGTTGGCGGCACCGCCCGGCGATCGCGGGCGGCGACGCCGACACCGACGTGACGTTCGTCGGGGACGCGACCGGCGCCCATCTCGTCGTCAACCGGAACAAGGCCGAGCTGATGTGCCGGGCGTACGACGACGAGGACGGGCGCTGGCTGGTCACGCCGATGTTCATCGACCCGCTCCCGCGCAGACCCGACCCCTACCCGTGCTCGACGACGGCCCGCACGGCGCCGGACGGCACCCACAACCCCCTTCTGCGGGAGGACGGTTCGCCGGTGCCCGACCAACAGGACGCGGTCTACTGACAGTTGCCCTGCTCGCCGCCTACAGGAAGGTGTGGCCCTCGCCGCGATAGGTCGGGACGGTCGCCGTCACCGTGTCGCCCTCGATCAGGTGCAACACGTCGAACCGCTCGCACAGTTCACCGGCCTTGGCGTGCCGGAACCACACCTTGTCGCCGATGAGCAGGTCGTCGGCCGGCGGGCCCAGCAGCGGCGTCTGGACCTCGCCGGGGCCCTCCATGGGGTCGTAGCGCAGGCCCTCCGGGAGGTACGGCACCGGGAGCCGGTCGGAGCCGGGGGCGCCGGAGGCGGGGTAGCCGCCGCCGAGGACCGTGACGACGCCGACGCCCGGGCGCCGTACGACGGGCTGGGCGAAGAGGGCGGCCGGACGGCCGGTGAACGACGTGTAGTTGTCGAAGAGGCGCGGCACGTACAGACCGGAACCGGCCGCGATCTCGGTCACCGAGTCCTCGGCGGCGGTGTACTGCACACTGCCGGTGCCGCCGCCGTTGACGAACTCCAGGTCGGGCACCACGGCCCGCACGGCCCGCACCACTTCGGCGCGCCGCTCGGCGAGTTCGCGCTTGGCGGTGGCCTGCATCAGCCGGATGGCGCGGGAGCGGAGGGGCCGCCCCGCGACGGAGTCGCCGACGCCGGCGATGTGGCCCTCGTAGGCCATGATCCCGACGACCTTGAAGCCGGGACGGCGGGACACCGTCCGTGCGATGTCGGCGAGTTGGGCGGGGGAGCGCAGCGGCGAGCGGAGCGCGCCGACGCGGACCCGGCCGCCGAGCATCCGCAGCGAGGTGTCCAACTCCAGGCAGACGCGCACGACTTCGGTGCCGCCGTCGCGTGAGTCGTCGATGAGCTTGAGCTGTGCCGGGTCGTCGATCATCACGGTGACGGCGGAGGCGAGCTTGGGGTCGTTGGCCAGTTCGCCGAAGGCGGCGCGGTCGGCGGAGGGGTAGGCGAGGAGGACGTCGTCGAAGCCGGAGCGGGCGAGCCAGAGGGACTCGGCCAGGGTGAAGGACATCAGGCCCGCGAAGCCGTCCCTGGCCAGCACCCGTTCGAGCAGGGTTCGGCAGCGGACGGACTTGCTCGCGACACGGACCGGCTTGCCGCCGGCCCGGCGGACGAGGTCGTCCGCGTTGGCATCGAAGGCATCCAGGTCGACGATCGCGACGGGGGCGTCGAGGTGGGCGGTGGCCCGGTCGTAACGGGCCCGGTCGGCGGCGCGCGCAGTCATGAACGCAGCCTGCCAGACAGGATTACCGCAGGGTAGGGGGACGTTCCGGGCAGATGCCCCGGGGGCGCGGACTGGTTCCCGTTCGAGCGGGGGCAACCCGTAGAGTGACGCGCACGCACGGAGGAAACGCCGCCGGTCGTTCGACCGCGCCCGGGATGGCGGTCCGCCGCTGCGGGTATGCGTGCCCGGGACGACTTTGAATTTGTGTGCGTGCCGGGTGAGAGCGGGGTGGACATCGGCCCGTATACGAGCGAAGGGCAGGAGTACACCGGCCCGCATACGAACAAACGGTGGCCCGGGTACGAGGAAACGGGGGGTGCATGAGCACGGAAGCGCGACGCGCCCCCGTACCGCCGCACCCGACGAACCTGACGAACTCGGCGGACGGGCCGTCGTCGGACGACGTAACAGGCGAGGACTTGGACCAACCGCATTCCGGCTCGACGGGTAGTTCGGATTCCGCTTCGGATTCTGCTTCGGGACCCGTTTCGGGGTCGACGTCGACGCCCGCTTCGGGGACGCACGGGCCGGGGGACCGGCCGACTGCGCGGGATGCGCAGGGTGCCGCGAGCCGGCCGATTGCGCCGAACAGGCCTGGTACGCCGGGTACGCCGAACAGGCCTGGTACGCCGGGTACTTCGTCTGCGCCGGCCGCGTCGAACGCGTGGAGCGCGCAAGGATCGCCGGGTGCGCTGGGTGCCCCGGCGAACGGTGGTCCGGCGGCCCGGCGGCCCGCTTCCGGGGCCGCCTGGGGTTCCGCCGCAGTCCCGGGAACCGGCCGAGGACCGTCCGCAACGGGTCCTGACGTGCCACCGCGCGGGACGGGTTCCGGTACGGCGTCGCCCAGGAGCGAGACCGACGGCTTCGGTACGGCGTCGGCCGGAAGGGGGAGCGGCGGATTCGGTACGGCATCCTGGGGCGGCGACGACCTCCCCGGTGAGGCGTGGTGGGACGGCGGAGACCCCAGACGTACGACACCGCAGCCCAAGGGGACCGACGCCCGCACCGTGTCGTCCTGGGGTAACGGTTCCGACGGGCGTGCCGTGCCTCCGGGTAACAGCCGTGATTCCCGCACGGCGCCTCGGGGTAACGGCCCTGACGCTCGCACGGCGCCTTCTGGCAACGCCTCCGGTCCCCGGACAGCGCCTTCCGGCAACGGCTCCGGTCCCCGGACCGTGCCTTCCGGCAACGGCCCTGACGCCCGTACCGAGTATCGGAACAGCGGGTTCGATGCCCGTACCGCGTCTCAGAACGGCGGCTCCGGCGCTGGTAACGGGTCTCAGAACGGCGGGTCCGGCGCTCGTAACGGGTCTCAGAACAATGGCTCCGGCGCCCGTTCCGCGTCTCAGAACGGCGGGTCCGACGCCCGTAGCGGTTCTGCTCCCGGTTCTGCTTCCGCCTCCTCCGGCAGCCGGCCGCGCTTCCCTGGTCTGCGGCCCTTCTCGCCCCGTGCCACCGACCCCGTGAGCCCACCGCCTCCGCCGGCCTCGGCACGCTTCCCGGACACACCGCCCGCGCCCGGCGGCGACACGCGTCGCGCGAACCCCGATGGACCGGGCGCCGTGCCACCCCGCCCACCCCACCGCCCCACGGCAGCGGCAGCGGCAGCGGCAGCGGCAGCGGCAGCGCCGGATGGTGGCGAAGCACAGCGGGAGACCAAGCCTGCCCCGCTGCACTCGGAGGGTGAGGTTCCGGGTCGGCCGTCGTCCGAGCGGCGGCGTTACGTCCCGACGCGTCCGGG
Source organism: Streptomyces sp. NPDC088350 (assembly GCF_044753545.1). NCBI lineage: Bacteria > Bacillati > Actinomycetota > Actinomycetes > Kitasatosporales > Streptomycetaceae > Streptomyces > Streptomyces sp. NPDC088350. The sequence goes on from NZ_JBIVNL010000018.1 coordinate 136,350, forward strand.
GACGACTGCCGGTTCCGCTAAGCCGGCGGGTCCCGTAGGTGAGGCCCCGCGTCAAGCATCCGACCCGCTGCACTCGGAGGGTGAGGTTCCGCGTCGGCCGTTGTCCGAGCGGCGGCGTTACGTCCCGACGCGTCCGGGGACGACTGCCGGATCCGTCACCCCGCCGGGTCCCGCAGGTGAGGCCCAGGGCGCTGCATCCGACCGGCCGCGTCAGGACTCTCCCCGTCCGGCGACGCCTCCCGGCTCGGCGACACCTCCCCGCCGTCCTGAAGCCGAGCCCCCGGGCCAGTCGCCCGATCGCCCCCGCCCGGCAACACCTCCGACCTCGACCCCCGCCGCCACCCCACCCCGCCCGGCGACCGAGCCCCCACACCCGGCGCCCGATCGCCAACGCCACACCCCTGACCCCGAACCCCCCTCGGACAGCACCACTCCGCTTCGGCCGGCCGGTCCCTGGCGAGGTGAGTCGTTCGGGGATCCGACGGGCGGTGCGCCCAGCCGGGGTGTGTGGTCGCCGTCCGGTGCCGGTGCGCCTTATCCCACCGGTCCTACCAATCCCTCCAGTCCCCCCGGTTCCTCCAGTTCCTCCGGCACTCGCGCTTCCGATGCCGAACCCGCCGGGCACACCCCGTCTGGACTTGGCTCCGCCCCGCACGGTTCCGTCGTCGACGACATCGGTACCGACACCGGCGCCTGGTCCCCCTCCGCCCCCGGCACCCCGACGCGCCCCGCGTCCGAGATGCCGCGCCCCGGGGTCAACTCGGTCCCCGATCCCGCCTTTTCCTGGAGCGCGCCCGTAAACCCCGGTAGCGGGCGGCCAGTTGTGTCGTTCGGAGAGCCCGAGGGGTACGACGAAAGGGTGCGGGCGCGGCCGTTGGGGGCGCGGATACGGTCCCGTACCGCCGCTGTCGCCGTCTGTGTCGTGCTCGGTCTCGGGCTCATCGGCGGTGCGGTGACCGGGAGTTGGCTCACCGGGGGCGACGGGGCCGACGGCGGTGCGAGTACCTTCGCCGCCGCCGGACAGTTGTGGCACAGCGTGCCCGTCGACCAGCTGTTCCCGCCCACCGTGCAGGGACAGGGCGCGGGCCCCGGCGGCGCCGACCGTACCTGGACCCGGATCGCCGTGGCCCCGGACACCGGCTGCGCGGGCGCCTTCGACCCGCTCCTGCGCGACGTCCTCGCCCCCGTCGGCTGCCAACGGCTCCTGCGCGCCACCTACATCGACGCCACCCAGAGCTACGTCACCACCGTCGGCCTCCTCTTCACCAAGGCCGACAGCGCCGCGATGACCGCCCTCTCCACCCGCTTCAAGAACGAGAACCTCGGCAACCGGACCGACCTCATGCCCCGCCCGTACGCAGCGAAGGGCACCCTCGCCGCCGCCTTCGGCGACAAACAGCGCGCCTCGTGGACCGTCTCCGTCCTCACCGACGCCCCCGTCGTCGTCTACGCCGTCTCCGGCTGGGCGGACGGCCGTACCGTCGACGCACCGGAGCCCGCCGACGAAGCCGTCACCTCCGGTGGCACCACGGCCCCCGCCCAGGCGGGTCTCGGCAACGAGGCGCAGGGCCTCGCCGACCGTGTCGAGCGCGGCCTCCGCAAGACCGCCGACTCCCCGTCAGGGACCTCAGGGACCTCAGGGACGTCGGACACCTCCAAGCCCTCGAAGACTTCGGAGGAGTCCTCATGAGCATGAGCGCCATGACCCGACGGGCCGGTCTGCTGAGCGTCGCCCTCGCCGCCTCCCTCGCCCTCGTGCCGTCCACCGTCGCGCACGCGGACGGCATACGTGCCCAGGAGTGGGCCCTGGACGCGATGCACACCCAGGAGGCCTGGCAGACCACCAAGGGCAAGGGCATCACCGTCGCCGTCCTGGACACCGGCGTCGAGGCCGACCACCCCGACCTCGTCGGCAACGTCCTCGCCGGCAAGGACATGGTCGGCTTCGGGGCGAAGCCCGGTGACCGGGCCTGGGCCCGCCACGGCACCGCCATGGCCGGCATCATCGCGGGCCACGGACACGGCCCCGGCGACGACGACGGCGTCATCGGCGTCGCCCCGGAGGCCAAGATCCTCCCCGTCCGCGTGATCCTCGAAGACGGCGACTCCGCCCGCGGCAAGGCCCGCACCACCCGGGGCAACGCCCTTGCGGACGGCATCCGTTGGGCCGCCGACCACGGTGCCGACGTCATCAACCTCTCCCTCGGCGACGACTCCGCCTCCGCACACCCCGAGCCCGCCGAGGACGAGGCGGTGCAGTACGCCCTGAAGAAGGGCGTCGCCGTCATCGCCTCGGCCGGCAACGGCGGCGAGAAGGGCGACCACGTCTCCTACCCGGCCGCCTACCCGGGCGTGATCGCCGCGACCGCCGTGGACCGCTTCGGCACCCGCGCCTCCTTCTCCACCCGCCGCTGGTACGCCACGGTCAGCGCCCCCGGCGTCAACGTCGTCATCGCCGACCCCGACCACAAGTACTACGAGGGGTGGGGGACCAGCGCCGCGTCCGCCTTCGTGTCGGGCGCGGTGGCCCTCATCAAGGCGGCCCACCCGGGACTGACCCCGGCCCAGATCAAGAAGCTCCTGGAGGACACCGCCCGCAACCCCCCGGTCGGCGGTCGCGACGACTCCCGCGGTTTCGGCTTCATCGACCCCGCCGCCGCCATCAAGGCCGCCGCCCGCCTCAAGCCGACCGGCCTGCGCTCCGCCGCCTACGGCAAGGAGTACTTCGGCTCCGGCCCGGACGCGGCCGAGACCGACAGCGACACGTCCGACTGGGCGGGCCCCCTCGCGGGCAGCGTCGGCGGAGTCCTGCTCGTCGCGGCGGTCGTCCTGTGGCGCGGCCGACGCAGGCGGCACGAGGGCTTCTAGAGCCTCGGCGTTGTTCTGAGTCACGGCGTTGCTTCCAGAGCCCCGGTGTTGCTTCCAGGGCCCCGGAACGGACGAGTGGTCAGTCGGTCGCGGTCGCGGACGCGGAGGCCGACGTGGACGAGCCGCTCGCCGCGAACGCCGCGACCCCCGCCTTCGCCGCCGCCTCGATCAGCGAGATCCCCTTGGCCTGTGTCGTGCTCCCCTTGGACAGCACGGCGATCAGGTACTCATGGCCGTCCGTGCCCGTCACCCGTCCGATGCTGTTCACGTCCCACAGCCCGGTCGTACTCCGCGCCAGCCAGCCGTTCTTCAGCTTCCACTGCGAACCGTCGGCCGCGGCCGACACCCCCCACTGCTGGTCGGCCTCTATCTGCCCCATCAGCCCCTGGATGTACGACCGCGAGGCCGAGCTCAGCTTCGAGTCGTCCCCGAAGACCTGCTGGAGCAGGGTGAGCTGGTCGGCGGCCGTGGTCTGGGTCAGCCCCCACAGCGGGCCGTCGCCACCCGTGGTGCCCGTGAGCCCGAACGTCTTGTTCGCCGCGTCCAGCCCGTCCGCCTCGCCGATGAGGTCCCACAGCGCCGACGCCGAGTCGTTGTCGCTGTTCTCGATCATCGTGGTGGCGTACGACTCCTCGGTCGCCGTCAACTGCCGGTCCGCGTCCTGAGCCTGGAGGAGCAGCGTCGCCAGGATGTCGACCTTCACGATGCTCGCCGTGTCGAAGGCGGCGCCGCCGTACGTGGCGCTCTCGCCGGAGTCCACGTCGAGCACGGCGACGGACACCCTCTGGTCGCCGGCCGGGGTCACCGACGTCATGGCCTTGGCCAGCAGCGCGTCGTAGTCGACCGTCGGCTGTGTCACAGGTTCCACCGTCGCCTCCCCACTGCCCGACGCCGAGGCCGACGGCGCCGCCGACGAGGATACGGGGCCGGTGTGCGCCTGGGCCTTCACATAGACGGTTCCCGCCGCCGTAGCGCCCACGACGGCCACGGAGGCGAGGGCGGTGCAGAGGAGCGGACGGCGCCGGGAGGAACGCGCGCGGTGGTTGCGGCGGGCGGCTCTGGAGGACTCCATGCCCGCGATCGTGGGGGCGGCGACTGTGCGGACCGTGAGACGGAAGTTAGAGGTCTGTCAACGCTGTCTGAGAAAGGTGTGAGTTCGGTGACCACGGCGTTTCAGGACCCGCACAAGCCCAGCAGCATCCCCCCGATAGGGTCGGTCACCGTGGCGAACAAGAACATTCCCGACTCCGGCTACTCCGACGACGACGGCTCGGCCGATCCCCGGCTGAGCGCGGCGCTCGCCGCCTGGGCCGAGGACCGCGCCGCCGTGGGTCCCGTCCTGGAGGCCCTCAAGGGCGCCCGGCTGCTCGTGCCCGTGGTGGCCGTGCTGGGCGAGGTGGAGGAGGACGAGAACGGGCTGCGCCGGGAGAAGACCAGCGACATGGCCGTACCCACCCTCAAGGCCGGCGGTCGCACCGCGCTGCCCGCCTTCACGTCCACCGAGTCGCTGGCCCGCTGGGACCCGGCGGCCCGGCCCGTGGCCGTACCGCTGCATCAGGCGCTGCAGGCCGCCGTGCACGAGAAGGCGGACACGATCGTGCTGGACCTGGCCGGTCCTGTGCCGTACGAACTGAGCGGGTCAGCGCTGCTCGCGGTGGCGGAGGGGCGGACGACCGCCGATCCGCTCACCGACCCGGCGGTCGTCGAGGCGGTACGGGCCGCGGTCGCCGCCGAGCCCGCCGTGCTCCGCGCCCACCTCGGACCGGGGCAGGCCGACGGCACCCTCGCCCTCGTGCTCGACCCGTCGGCGCCCGCCGCCGAGTCCGCCCGCGCGGTGGCCCGGCGCCTGGCCGACGACGAGACGCTGAGGGCCCGCCTGGTGCGCGGCCTCGACCTGGCACTGCTGCCGGCCGGGACGACGCCTCCGGGCGAGCCCCTGTACGTACGAGGATGAACTAGCCGTAGATCGGGCCCGTGTACTTCTCGCCCGGGCCCTGGCCCGGCTCGTCGCGGACGAGGGACGCCTCGCGGAAGGCCAGCTGCAGGGACTTCAGGCCGTCGCGCAGCGGGGCCGCGTGGAACGAGCTGATCTCGGTCGCGCTCGCGTCGAGGAGGCCGGCCAGGGCGGTGACCAGCTTGCGGGCCTCGTCCAGGTCCTTGTACTTGTCGCCCTCGTCGGTCAGACCGAGCTTCACGGCGGCGGCGCTCATCAGGTTGACGGCGACCGTCACGATCACCTCGACCGCCGGGACCTCCGCGATGTCGCGGGCCATGGCGTCGAAGTCGGGGGCGTCAACATCGGGGGACTCGGAAGGCGTGTCACTCATGCCCCACACGATAGGGCCCGGTGTACGGCGGTTCGCACCACCCCCGGGGAGCTGCTAACCTTGTGTGATGACCGGCCAGGCACTGCTGTGCCCGGCCAACAAGTGGAGGCTCCGATCTCCCACCTGACTGTCCGCACGGACGGCGGGTCACCCCGGTCAGGCGGTCACCATCGTTCCGTACGGACGATGGAGTCGCCCGAAAGCGCGCCCCGCGATCATCGCGGCGGTGCTCCGGCAGTGTTTTGGAGCCCCGTCTTGTGATCGTCCGGGGCATTTTTCATGTTCCGGCGCGGTTGGGTCTGTCTACCAAAGACAAACGCGGCCGTCCGCCAGATGGCCGTGTGGTGCTAACCGAGGAGGATCCATCAGCACCGAGCCCCGTATCAACGACCGGATTCGCGTTCCCGAGGTGCGACTTGTCGGTCCGAGCGGCGAGCAGGTCGGGATTGTTCCGCTTGCCAAGGCCCTTGAGCTCGCGCAGGAGTACGACCTCGACCTGGTCGAGGTGGCGGCGAACGCTCGTCCGCCGGTCTGCAAGCTCATGGACTACGGGAAGTTCAAGTACGAGTCGGCCATGAAGGCCCGTGAGGCGCGCAAGAACCAGGCGCACACGGTCATCAAGGAAATGAAGCTCCGGCCGAAGATCGACCCGCACGACTACGACACCAAAAAGGGTCACGTCGTCCGGTTCCTGAAGCAGGGCGACAAGGTCAAGATCACGATCATGTTCCGTGGTCGCGAGCAGTCCCGGCCCGAGCTGGGCTACCGACTGCTGCAGCGGCTCGCCACGGACGTCGAGGACCTCGGGTTCATCGAGTCGAACCCGAAGCAGGACGGCCGAAACATGATCATGGTTCTCGGTCCGCACAAGAAGAAGACCGAGGCGATGGCCGAGGCCCGCGAGGCCCAGGCGGCCCGCAAGGCCGAAGCGAAGGCCAACCCGGGCAAGTCGCAGAACGCCGCGGAGTCCGACTTCGAAGGCGAAGACATCGAAGGCGCAGTCATCGGAGACGAGGACATCGCTGACGAGGACGTCGTCGACGAGGCCGAGACCGTCGAGGCCCCGGCCGAGGCTCGCGCCGACGCCTGATCCCCGGACGCCAGTCCAGGGATGTAACCGATACAAGAGCGACGCTCCACCTGTGCCCGGTTTCACGACCGGGCACCGGAGCGCCACCGACGAGGAGATAACGGCGCTATGCCGAAGAACAAGTCGCACAGCGGTGCCAGCAAGCGCTTCAAGATCACCGGCTCCGGCAAGGTGCTCCGCGAGCGTGCCGGCAAGCGCCACCTGCTCGAGCACAAGTCGTCCCGTGTGACGCGTCGCCTCGCCGGCAACGCCGAGATGGCCCCGGGCGACGCCAAGAAGATCAAGAAGCTTCTCGGCAAGTGACGTACGCGGCGCTCGCCCTGAGTGCCGTACGTCTGGACCGGGACCCCATCGATTCCGGGCCGTGTGAGTCCCACCACGGCCCCGCTACAAGGAGTTAAACAAGTGGCACGCGTCAAGCGGGCAGTCAACGCCCACAAGAAGCGCCGGGCGATCCTCGAAGCGGCCTCCGGCTACCGCGGTCAGCGTTCGCGTCTGTACCGCAAGGCCAAGGAGCAGGTCACCCACTCGCTGGTCTACAACTACAACGACCGCAAGAAGCGCAAGGGCGACTTCCGTCGGCTGTGGATCCAGCGCATCAACGCCGCTGCCCGCGCCAACGGCATCACCTACAACCGCTTCATCCAGGGTCTGAACGCGGCGAACATCGAGGTCGACCGCAAGATCCTCGCGGAGCTGGCTGTCAACGACGCCGGTGCGTTCGCCGCGCTGGTCGAGGTTGCTCAGAAGGCGCTGCCGAGCGACGTCAACGCGCCCAAGGCCGCGTGACGCTGCGCTGGCTTTAGCCGTGAGTTGAAGGACCCGCAGGTTTTCAGGCCTGCGGGTTCTTTGCTGTCAACCCCGGTCCGGTAGTTGGTCGGGTGCGGGTCGTCCGTGGCTGGTCGCGCAGTTCCCCGCGCCCCTTAGGGAAATACCCTTGTCCTGAGATTTGAAGGTGAACCAGAGTATGTCCCCGTCCGGCCCTGAACTCATTTCTCCCCGGTCTGTCCGCGTCGCCGCCGCCCGGCGTCTCGCGCGGCGGAACTTCCGGAGCAAGGAGCGGCTGTTTCTGGCCGAGGGGCCGCAAGCCGTGCGCGAAGCCGCCGGGTACAAGGACACGCTTGTCGAGTTGTTCGCCACCGTCGAAGCCGCGGAGCGGTACGCCGACATCGTCGGTGAGGCCCGTGACGCCGGTGCGCGGGTGCATCTCGCGGACGAGCAGGTCATCGCCGATATCTCGACCACCGTCACGCCGCAGGGGCTGGTCGGGGTCTGTCGGTTCCTCGACACCCCGTTCGAGGAGATCCTCCGCGCCCGGCCCAGGCTCGTGGCCGTACTGGCGAACGTGCGCGACCCCGGGAACGCCGGCACCGTCCTGCGCTGCGCCGACGCCGCCGGTGCCGAGGCCGTCGTACTGACCGACGCCTCTGTCGATCTCTACAACCCCAAGGCCGTACGGGCGTCCGTGGGCTCCCTGTTCCATCTGCCCGTCGCCGTCGGAGTGCCCGTCGAGCAGGCCGTGGCCGGGCTCAAGGGCATCGGGGTGCGGATCCTCGCCGCCGACGGGGCCGGGACCGACGATCTCGACGACGAGCTGGACCAGGGCACCATGGGCGGGCCCACCGCGTGGGTGTTCGGGAACGAGGCGTGGGGGCTTCCGGAGGAGACGCGCGCACTGGCGGACGCCGTCGTGCGGGTTCCGATCCACGGGAAGGCCGAGAGTCTGAACCTGGCCACCGCCGCCGCCGTATGTCTGTATGCGTCTGCCCGTGCACAGCGCGCCTCCGGAGGGTGCCGCTCTGTCACCGACAGCTAGTAGGGTGACCAGCTCGGGGGCCACCTGCGCCGTATGAGAAGAGGTGGGGTACGGGGATGACTGTCGGCACGAGCAGTGCGCCGGGAGCACGGGGTGTGCCCCGGCCGTCCGCGGCCCGGCACGACGACCTCACCGGCCTCGGCGTCGATCCCGACGAACTGCCCGACGGCCTGGTGATCGCCGACGAGCACGGCCGGGTCGTCTGCTTCAACACGGCCGCCGAGCGCATCACCGCCGTCCGCGCCGCCGACGCCCTCGGACAGCGACTGGAGAAGGCCCTCCCCTTAGAGGACCTGGAAGGCCGCCGCTGGTGGCAGCTGACCGATCCCTACGGCGGACTCGCCATCCGGGTACGGCAGCCCGAGCGCAACCTGCTGCTGCCGGGCGGCCACGAGGTCCTCGTCACGGCACGCTATGTGCGTACGGAACCCCTCGGCCCGGTCCGCCGCGTCGTCGTCTCCCTGCGCGACACCGAGGCCCGGCGCCGCACCGAGCGCAGCCACGCCGAGCTGATCGCGACGGTCGCCCACGAGCTGCGCTCGCCGCTCACCTCCGTCAAGGGTTTCACCGCCACCCTGCTCGCCAAGTGGGAACGCTTCACCGACGACCAGAAGCGGCTGATGCTGGAGACCGTCGACGCCGACGCCAACCGCGTCACCCGGCTCATCGCCGAGCTGCTCGACATCTCCCGCATCGACTCCGGACGGCTCGAACTGCGGCGCCAGCCCGTCGACATGGGCGCCGCCGTCGGCCGCCACATCCAGGCCTACGTCGCCGCGGGACAGACCGCCGGCCGGTTCCTGCTCCGCGTCGAACAGCCGCTGCCCGACCTGTGGGCCGACCCCGACAAGGTCGACCAGGTCCTCAGCAACCTGCTGGAAAATGCGGTGCGCCACGGCGAGGGAACCGTCACCATTGACGTCACGGCCTCGGCGTCCCCCCGCGAGGGGGAGGAAACCGGCACATCGGTGACGGTGAGCGACGAGGGCCCAGGCATCCCGGAGGAGTCCATGAACCGCGTCTTCACCCGCTTCTGGCGGGGCAGCAAGCGCGGCGGCACCGGCCTTGGCCTGTACATCGTCAAGGGCATCGTCGAAGCCCACGGCGGCACCATCACGGTCGGCCGCGCCCCGGGCGGCGGCGCCGAGTTCCGATTTACGTTGCCCGTGGGCACCCCGGCGTATCTGCAGTAGCGCCGACCGAGGACCCACGGGCGCGTCTCCACACTTCACCCCCGTTAGACTCGGCCTCTGGCACCTTTGCGTCCCTCGATCGATGTGGACGATTCGTCTCCGAGTCGTCGACGGGGACCATCCGCCAGCCAACCGGAAGCACGGGAAGAGATGTCGGCACCGAATAAGTCGTACGACCCTGTAGAGGTCGAGGCCTTGAAACCGGAAGAGATCGAGCGCATGCGGGACGAGGCGCTCGCCGCCTTCGCCGCCGCCGGTGACCTCGACGCGCTCCAGGAGGCCAAGGTCGCCCACACCGGCGGCACCTCCCCGCTCGCCCTCGCCAACCGCGAGATCGGCGCCCTGCCCCCGCACGCCAAGGCAGCCGCCGGCAAGCTGGTCGGTCAGGCCCGCGGCGCGGTGAACAAGGCCCTCGCCACCCGCCAGGCCGAGCTGGAGGCCGACCGCGACGCCCGCGTCCTGGTCGAGGAGGCGGTGGACGTCACGCTGCCGTACGACCGCGTACCGGCCGGCGCCCGGCACCCGCTGACCACGTTCATGGAACGGGTCGCGGACGTCTTCGTGTCCATGGGCTACGAGATCGCCGAGGGCCCCGAGGTCGAGGCGGAGTGGTTCAACTTCGACGCCCTGAACTTCACCCCGGACCACCCGGCCCGGCAGATGCAGGACACCTTCTTCGTCCAGGGCCCCAAGGCTGTATCTGACAGCGGCTCCGCCGCGGGCTCGGGCGACGAGTCCGGTGTCGTCCTGCGCACGCACACCTCGCCCGTGCAGGCCCGCGCCATGCTGGACCGCGAGCCGCCGGTCTACATCGTGTGCCCCGGCCGCGTGTACCGCACGGACGAGCTGGACGCCACGCACACCCCGGTCTTCCACCAGATCGAGCTCCTCGCCATCGACGAGGGCCTCACCATGGCCGACCTCAAGGGCACCCTGGACCACATGGTCCAGTCGCTCTTCGGCGCGGAGATGAAGACCCGGCTGCGGCCGAACTACTTCCCCTTCACCGAGCCGTCCGCCGAGATGGACATGCTCTGCTACGTCTGCAAGGGCGAGTCCGTCGGCAACCCCGACCGCCCCTGCCGCACCTGCTCCTCCGAGGGCTGGATCGAGCTGGGCGGCTGCGGCATGGTCAACCCCCGCGTCCTCGTCGCCTGCGGGGTGGACCCGGAGAAGTACAGCGGATTCGCCTTCGGGTTCGGCATCGAGCGGATGCTGATGTTCCGCCACAACGTCGAAGACATGCGAGACATGGTCGAGGGTGACGTCCGGTTCACCCGGCCGTTCGGGATGGAGATCTGATGCGGGTCCCGCTTTCTTGGCTGCGGGAGTACGTCGACCTGCCGGCGACGGAGACCGGCCGCGACGTCCAGGCCAAGCTCATTTCGGTCGGCCTGGAGGTCGAGACCGTCGAGCAGATCGGCGACGGCCTCAAGGGTCCCCTCGTCGTCGGCAAGGTCCTCACCATCGAGGAGCTGACGGAGTTCAAGAAGCCCATCCGCTTCTGCACCGTCGACGTCGGCCAGGCCAACGGCACCGGTGAGCCCCAGGAGATCGTCTGCGGCGCCCGCAACTTCGCCGTCGGCGACAAGGTCGTCGTGGTCCTCCCGGGCGCGGTCCTGCCCGGCGGCTTCGCGATCGCCGCGCGCAAGACCTACGGCAAGACCTCGCACGGCATGATCTGCTCCGGCGACGAGCTGGGCATGGGCGACGACGGCTCCCACGGCATCATCGTCCTGCCGCCCGAGCACGAGGTCGGCACCGACGCGATCGAGCTGCTCCAGCTCGTCGACGAGGTCCTCGACATCGCCGTCACGCCCGACCGCGGCTACGCCCTGTCGATCCGCGGCGTCGCCCGCGAGACCGCCATCGCCTACGGCCTCCCGCTGCGCGACCCGGCCCTGCTCGACGTGCCGCAGCCGAACGCCTTCGGCTACCCGGTGCGGATCGCCGACCCGATGGGCTGCGACCGCTTCACCGCCCGCACGGTGACCGGCCTCGACCCCGAGGCCCGCTCCCCGCTCTGGCTGACCCGCCGCCTCCAGAAGGCCGGCATGCGCCCGATCTCGCTCGCCGTCGACATCACCAACTACGTGATGCTGGAACTGGGCCAGCCCCTGCACGCCTACGACCGCACCCGCGTCCAGGGTCCGATCGGCGTGCGCCGGGCCGAGCAGGGCGAGAAGCTCACCACCCTCGACGGCGTCACGCGCACGCTGGACGCCCAGGACCTGGTGATCACCGACGACCGCGGACCCATCGGCCTCGCGGGCGTCATGGGCGGCGCGAACACGGAGATCGACGACACCGAGAACACCACCACCGAGGTCGTCGTCGAGGCCGCCCACTTCGACGCGCTCTCCATCTCGCGCACGGCCCGCCGCCACAAGCTGGCCTCCGAGGCGTCCAAGCGCTTCGAGCGCGGCGTCGACCCGCAGGCCGCGTCGGCCGCCGCCCAGCGCACGGTCGACCTCCTGGTCCTCCTCGCGGGCGGCACGGCGGACGCGGGCGTCACCGAGGTCATCGCCCCGTCGGCACCCCACACCATCACGATCCCGGCCAACCACCCGGACAAGGTGGCGGGCGTCGACTACGGCCGCGAGACGGTCGTACGGCGTCTCCAGCAGGTCGGCTGCGACGTGTACGGGCAGGACGAGCTGATCGTCACCGTCCCGTCCTGGCGCCCCGACCTCACCGACCCGAACGACCTGGCCGAAGAGGTCATCCGCCTGGAGGGCTACGAGAACCTGCCCTCCACGCTCCCCAAGCCCCCCGCGGGCCGGGGCCTCACCGACCGCCAGCGCCTGCACCGCCGGGTCGGCCGCGCGCTGGCCGGTGCCGGTTACGTGGAGGCGCCGAACTACCCCTTCGTCGGCGAGCACGTCTTCGACCAGTTCGGCCTGGCCGCCGACGACCCGAACCGCAAGGTCGTCAAGCTGGTCAACCCGCTCTCCGACGAGGAGCCCGCGCTCCGTACGACGCTGCTGCCGGGGCTGTTGGGTGCGCTGCGGCGCAACGACGGCCGTGGCGCGCATGATCTCGCGTTGTTCGAGACGGGCCTGGTCTTCCACCCGCGTGAGGAGCTCAAGGTCGCGGTCCGGCTGCCTGTCGACCGGCGTCCCACCGACGAGGAGATCGCCTCCCTCACCGAGGCGCTCCCCGCCCAGCCCCGGCACGCCGCGGTCGTCCTCACGGGAGCCCGCGAGCAGGCCGGCTGGTGGGGCAAGGGCCGTCCGTCCGACTGGGCCGACGCGGTCGAGGCGGCGCGGGTGCTCGCACGTGAGGCCGGTACGGAACTCGTTGTGCGGGGCGGGCAGTACGGGCCCTGGCACCCCGGTCGCTGCGCGGAACTCGCGGTTGTCGTCGAGGGTGTTGAGCAAGTCATCGGATACGCGGGGGAGTTGCACCCCGGTGTACTGAAGACGCTGGGTCTGCCCGCGCGTACCAGTGCGATGGAACTTGACCTGGATGTGCTGGAGTCGGCGTCCGCAGGGGTTCCCAAGGGGCCGAAGATCTCCACGTTCCCCGTTGCCACGCAGGATGTCGCGCTGGTCGTCGATGTCTCGGTGCCGCATGCGGATGTCGAGGGTGCGTTGCGCGAGGGTGCCGGTGAACTGCTGGAGTCCATCCGGCTGTTCGACGTGTACGAGAACGCTGCGCAGCTTGGCGAGGGCAAGAAGTCGCTGGCGTATGCGTTGCGGTTCCGGGCGGCTGACCGGACGTTGACTGTGGATGAGGCGTCTGCGGCTCGGGATACGGCGGTTTCGCTTGCCGGTGAGCGAGTCGGGGCGGTGCTTCGCGGCTGAGGGGTGGGGGGCTGCGGTGGGTTGCCGGGTGCGCGTTCGTTCTGGCTGGTCGCGCAGTTCCCCCCGCCCCTAGGAAAAGGGGCGCTTCCCCTGGCCTGTGTTTTTTCCGGGCTCTACCTGCATAAATGCGGGTGTCTCATGTCACCTCACTCGTTCGGGTGAGAAGTTCGGGTGATCCGGCCCGATCGGGGCATGCGGTCGACAGAATCGGACCGGCCTTTCGGGGTCGGTCCGATTGCGCTGTCGGGGCCTATTTGGGGGGCCACAGGCATGATCCGCATCAAGGCTGGGGTTCCCCGCAGGCCGCGCCCGAGGCCGCGCGCCCGGAGTCCACTGCGCCGGGCGCTCGCCCTCGGGCTGCCCACGGTCTGGGGCGCCATAGCGATCACCTACAAACTGGCCTGCCCGCTCGCCCAGGAGAACGGCCTCGGTGCCCGCATCGTCACCAGCGCCGTGTTCTTCGCGGTCGGCACCGGTCTCGTCGTCCAGGTCCGCCGCTCGCTGCTCCGCGAACTCCGGCAGATCCGCCAGATCGCGGGCGCCGCCCAGAACGCGCTGCTGCGCCCGCTGCCACCCCGCCTCGACGGCCTGAACATCGCCGCCGCCCAACTCTCCGCCGAGCGGGGTGCGGTGGTCGGCGGTGACCTGTACGAGGTGGTCGCCACCGAGTACGGCGTCCGGGTCGTGATGGGTGACGTGCGCGGCCACGGCATCACCGCGATCGGCACGGTCGCCGCCGTCCTCGGCAGCTTCCGCGAGGCCGCCCACGACGAACCCGACCTGGAGGGCGTCCTACGCCGCCTCGAACGCGCCCTCGCCCGCCACCTCCGCGAACGCGCCCGCGCGGAACACCCGTCGACGGGGGCCCTCGACCCCGACAGTCCGGTGGCCGAGGAGTTCGTCACCGTACTGCTGCTGGAGATCGGCAGGGACGGTGCGGTACGGGGTCTGAACTGCGGTCACCCGTGGCCGTATCTGCTCAGCGGGGGAGGCGTGCGGTCCTTGGCCCGCGCGGACCCGCTCCCGCCTCTCGGCCCGTTCCCGCTGCCGACCGAGCTGCCGTTCGTCTGTTGCGGGCAACTCCTGCCGGGCGAGGCGCTGTTCCTCTACACGGACGGAGCGGAGGACGCCCGTGACACGAGGGGCCGCTTCTTCCCGTTGAAGGATGCGCTGAGCGCTGCGGTGGCCCAACATCCGCTCCCAGCACCCCAGTCGGTCCTGGGCTCAGTCTTCACGGCACTGCTCCGCCACACAGGCGGCACCCCGACAGATGACGTCGCGTTACTCGTCTTACGCAACGACCGCAGGCCCACACCCACACCCTCAGGGGCGCGGGGAACTGCGCGACAAGCCACGACGGTGCCGCAGCCGACGAACCACCGCTAGCCAGTGCACCGCAAAGCCAGGCCGCCGCACTTACGAGGGGGAGCCGGCGGCCCGGCCGGCCTCTTGCGAGGCACCCCAGTCAACCGGTCGGACACTCTCCGCAACAGCGCGCACACACCCCGGATCCACGCACTCCGTTCACACCCCGTGTGCACGGGACCGCACTACTCTGTCCGCACCGAGTCACCGGGGGGCCCTCCATGCAGCCCAACACACTCCTCGACGCGATCCTCGACGAGGCAGGCATCTCGCACGCGGGACTGGCCGCACACGTGAACCAGGCGGGCCGCGCCCGAGGACTCGCACTCCGGTACGAACACACCGCCGTAGCACGGTGGTTGAAGGGCCAGCGCCCCCGAGGCCAGGTGCCCGACCTGATCTGCGAGGTACTCGCGACCCGCCTGCACCGCCCCGTCACGCTCGACGACATCGGCCTCGGCGTACCGGGCGAACCGTCCACCCCGCACGGCACCTCCCTCTCCGGCTTCGTCGAGCGGGCCACCGCCCTGTGGCGCTCCGACGAACAGCAGCGCCCGCACATCCTGGGCGCCCCCGCGGTCACCGGAACGCCCGCCGTGATGCCCGTGTGGGAGTGGGAGAACCCGCCCGACGACGTCGACGTGTCGCGCGGCGGCCGGCACCGGGTGAGCATGGCCGACATCGAGATGCTGCGCGCGGCCCGCGCCCACTACGAGCAGATGTACCGCAAGGCCGGCGGCGTGGCGACCCGCACCCGTATCGTCGGCTTCCTCAACTCCGAGACCGCCCCGCTGCTGCGCGGCAGCTACACCGACGCCACCGGCCGCCAACTGCACCGGGCGACGGGCGGGTTGGTGGCGATCGCGGGCATCTGCGCCTACGACTCCGACGCGCACGGCCTCGCCCAGCGCTACTTCCACCAGGCCCTGCGGCTGGCGAAGGCCAGCAACGACAGGGGACTTGGCGCGTACGTCATCGCGCTGCTCGTCAACCAGGCGCTGTTCATGCGGGAGTTCCGCCAGGCCGTCGCCTTCGCGGAGGCCGCGCTGCGGGCCGCCGGACGGCAGATCACCCCGGCGCTCGCCTCCGACCTGTACGCGATGCAGGCGAAGGCGTACGCCCACCTCGGCGACGGCACCAGCGCCCTGTCCTGCATCCGCCGTGCCGAGCAGGCCGCCGAACGCATCCGGCGCGGATACGAACCCGACGAGACCGGCTATGTCCAGCCGGGCCTGGTCAACGTCCAGGTGGCGGAGGCGCTGCTCAGCCTCGGTGATCTGACGGCGGCGGGAGAGCACGCCACGGCGGCGGTGGACACTCCGGCGCACGACCGGGGCCGGGTGCACCGGCTGGCCATGCTCAGCCAGATCGAACTGCGCCAGGGCAACGCCGACAAAGCGGTGGCCACGGCGGTCCAGATGGCCGAACAGGCCAGGGGGATGGAGTCCCAGCGGCTGCGCGACAGACTCCGCGCGGTACGCGAGTACCTGGTGCGCAGCGACTGCGCGGGTACGGCCGAGGCGGCCGAACTCATCGACGGGGCACTGCGCGTACCGCTGTAGACCAACAACTCGCAGACATCCACAACACAGTCCCTGCTGCGATATTGCCACTTACTCGACGGAAGGTGGCAGAACCGTGCAGTGGACGAAACAGAACGAACAAACTGTGTACTCAAACCGCTGGTTCAGCGTCAATCTCGCGGATGTCGAACTACCCGACGGCCGGCACCTCGACCACTTCCTCATACGGCTGAGGCCGGTCGCGGTGGCGACGGTGGTCAACGAAGCGAACGAGGTTCTCCTCCTGTGGCGGCACCGCTTCATCACCGACAGCTGGGGGTGGGAGCTCGCGGCGGGCGTCGTGGAGGACGGCGAGGACATCGCGCTCGCGGCCGCCAGGGAACTGGAGGAAGAGACCGGCTGGCGGCCGGGGCCCCTGCACCACCTGATGAGCGTGGAACCGTCCAACGGGCTCACTGACGCCCGGCACCACATCTACTGGGCCGACGAGGGCGAGTACACCGGACACCCCGTGGACGACTTCGAGTCGGACCGCCGGGAGTGGGTTCCGCTCAAACTCGTACCCGACATGGTCGCCCGCGGGGAGGTCCCGGCCGCCAACATGGCGGCGGCGTTAATGCTGTTGCACCACTTGAGGAGCGCCCCGTAGGAGCGCCCCAAAGGGGCGCGGGGCGGTGACATTCTGCGGCTCCGCCGCGTGGGCGCGCCCAGCCACGACGAACCCGCAGCCAACCGACCGCCCTTCGAGAGCTAACGTCCCAGCACTTGCCAGACCGTGACGGCAAGGGCACCCACGGCGGTCAGCGTGGCAATAGCCGGCAGCGGCCACCGCGTGTGCTCCAGTGCAACGATGCGCGCGCTCAGATCATCCACTTCCTTGTCCGTCTCCTCGGTGCGATGACTGAGCAGGGCCAGCCCTCCCTCGACCCGCGCGTAGGCGACATCGAGGCGGCGGCGTAACTCTGCGAGTTCTCCATGGACCACGGGATGCTCGGGGTCGGCGGTCACGTGTCCGCTCCTTTCCGTAGTCGGAACATCCCTTGCATGCGCATGAAGAGTCAACTCCCCTGGTGGACACCAGGGGAGAGTGTGCGAGCGGCATATGCGGGCCCGGCGCGCACACGGTGTGTGAATGCGACGGGCCCGGCACTCCGAAGAGTGCCGGGCCCGTACTGCCCAAAGTATTACGGTGAGTCGCCGCGCGGAAGCCGCTCAGGCGTAGCTGTAGAAGCCCGACCCCGACTTCCGGCCGAGCCGCCCGGCGTCGACCATGCGCTGGAGCAGCGGGGGAGCGGCGTACAGCGGCTCCTTGTACTCCTCGTACATCGAGAACGCGACCGAGGCGACCGTGTCCAGGCCGATCAGGTCGGCCAGCTTCAGCGGGCCCATCGGGTGGGCGCAGCCCAGCTCCATGCCGTTGTCGATGTCCTCGCGGCTGGCGATGCCCGACTCGAACATCCGGATCGCGGAGAGGAGATAGGGGATCAGCAGCGCGTTGACCACGAACCCGGAGCGGTCCTGGGCGCGGATCGCGTGCTTGCCGAGCACCTTCTCGGCGAACTGCTGGGCGCGGGCGAGCGTGCCCTCGGAGGTGGTCAGCGCCGGGATCAGCTCGACGAGCTTCTGCACCGGAGCCGGGTTGAAGAAGTGGATGCCGACGACCTGGTCGGGGCGCGAGGTGGCGACCGCGAGCCGTACCAGCGGGATCGAGGAGGTGTTGGAGGCCAGGATCGCGTCGGGGCGGGTCACGACCTGGTCCAGCACCTGGAAGATCTCGGTCTTCACCTGCTCGTTCTCGACGACTGCCTCGATGACGAGGTCGCGGTCGGCGAACTCGCCGAGGTCGGTGGTGAAGCTGAGCCGTGCCTGCGTGTCCGCCAGTTCCTCGGCGGAGATCTTGCCGCGCTCGGCGGCCTTGGTCAGCGAGTTGAACAGCCGGGTCCGGCCGATCTCCAGGGCCTCGCCGGTGGTCTCGGCGACCTTCACGTCCAGGCCGGCGCGGGCGCACACCTCGGCGATACCGGCGCCCATCTGGCCGCACCCGACCACTCCGACGCGCGAGATGTCTCCCGCCGGGATGTCCGTCACATCGTCCCCTTCGCAGATCTACGGCAGTGGCAGGGGCCCGTTGTCCGGTTCCTGCTCCGATCGTGCACGTTACCCGCAAGTATCGATGATCGATCGCCGGGGTCGGGCATTCTGGGGCGCGGAGACGATCCGTGACGGCACGGATCCACAGCGTATGGGGGTGTGCAGATGGGGCGATTGTCACGTCGGGCGTTCGCGACGGCCGCGCTGTCGACGCTGGCTACGACCGGCAGCGCGGCGACCGGCAGCGCGGCGGCCGTACCGGGGCGTCCGCGCGAGGCCACCGAGATGCGGGGCGTGTGGCTGTCGACGGTGTCCAACCGCGACTGGCCCTCCCTCCCGGGCCTCACCGCGGCACAGCAGCGCACCGAACTGATCGCCCACCTGGACGCGGCGGTCCGCGACCGGCTCAACACGGTGATCTTCCAAGTACGGCCCACCGCCGACGCGTTGTGGCCCTCGCCGTACGAGCCCTGGTCGCAGTACCTCACCGGCACCCAGGGCGTGGCCCCCGGCTGGGACCCGCTGAGGACGGCCGTAGCGGAAGCGCATGCGCGGGGACTGCAACTGCACGCCTGGTTCAACCCGTACCGCATCGCCAACCACACCGACCCGACGAAACTCGTCGCCTCGCACCCCGCGCGCAAACACCCCAACTGGGTCGTGGCGTACGGCGGGAAGCTATACTACAACCCCGGGCTGCCCCAGGTCCGCGCCTTCGTCGAGAACGCGATCCTCGACGCGGTGCGCAAGTACCCCGTGGACGCGGTCCACTTCGACGACTACTTCTATCCGTACCCGGTCGCAGGCCAGACCTTCGACGACGACGCGGCCTACGACACATACGGCGGTGCCTTCCCGAACCGGGCCGCGTGGCGCCGCGACAACATCGACAAACTGATCCGCGAGACCGCGGCCCGGATCAGGACGATCCGCCCCGGCACGCGCTTCGGGATCAGCCCCTTCGGCGTGTGGCGCAACCTCACGACCGACCCGCGCGGCTCGGACACGCGGGCGGGGGTGCAGACGTACGACGATCTCTGCGCGGACACCCGGAAGTGGGTGCGCGAGGGCTGGATCGACTACATCGTGCCGCAGCTGTATTGGTCGGCACAACCTCTTGACCAGCGGGTTCCCGCGAATTATTCCGTCCTCGTACCTTGGTGGTCGGAGGTGGCGAGGGGTAGCAAGACGAAGCTCTACATCGGTGAAGCTCTGTACAAGGCGGGGGACCCGGCACAACCAGCGGCCTGGCAAGATGCGGCGGAACTCTCCCGTCACCTCACGCTTGCCGACGCCCACCCCGAAGTGCGCGGGCATGTGTTCTTCGCCGCAAAGGAAGTAGCGGTGGACCGGATCGGTGCGATGGCTCGTCTCGTCGCCGATCACTATCAGCAGCCCGCGAAGGCTCCGCGATGATGGGCAGCGGTGGTGCGGGGCTTCCAGATTCCTACACCCTGCTCGCTGAACTCCTTGATCAGCACAGCGAGCAGGAGCAGGCCCTCTTGCTTGGTGTGCTGTTCGGAGCCGAGGCTGTTCCCCGACAGCGGCGCGCAGACGCGCCGGAGGTTACTCCACTACCCCAGGGACGGACGCGGGCGGCTTCCGTCAAGGTTGTTGTTCGAAAGCGAGCGTAGATCGGTCCTGGGGCCACCGGGGTACCGGAAGGCCTCAGAGATTGATACCGGCGCGCTTCGCCAACTTGGTGAGCCGTTCGTTGCTCCGCATGTGCCGGGTCACCAGGACTCGGGTCAGTTCCCTACTGGTCGGGTGAACCGCCGCCATCTCCGGAGCGACTACCCAAGCCTTTTCCAGGCTTTCCAGGATTCCGTCCTGATCCCCTAGCGCGAGCTGGGAACGGCCAAGGTTCATGTACAGCGGGCCGATTCGGGTTGCCGGAAGAGACATTCCGCCTCGAATCAAGTCCTCCGCAGTGTCCAGGGCTCGGCGGTGCTGGTCCATGTCCGACGCTGTGGAAATCACGTGGGTGGCCGTGTTCTCCGGTCCGAAATGGATTCCGTGCTCGACGATGTCTTCCGGGAATTCTGCGGCTGCCCGCCATGCCGCGTCGATGTGCCGGTTGGTCGTCTGCTTGTCCTTGAGGCGTCCGGCGAGAGTCAAGCCACGCAGGTGAAGAATGCCGAGAGCGTAGGCACGGTCACGACCGGTGAGCGTCGACTCGGCCTGGACAACGGCGCGATCGACGATGGTCAACCCACCCGCGAAGTCGCCAGAGTTGAGGAACGTCCCTGCGTCGTCCCGCGCGGCAACAATGGCCGCAACCGGGTCTGCTCGATCGGCTGCTACGCGTTGCTTCATGGTGGCCGACTCGGCAAGGTGCATCCACCTGTGGCGGGCAGTGAGCCAGTAGACGACTCCGTACACGTCGGCTACCAGAGTCCAGGCCCCTGGCTGTCCGGTGAAGTGGGCGTGATTGGTTACCCGAGTGAGAACGTTCGGGAGCCGCAGAAGGACCTTGGACAGCTCTGTATTCCATCGAAGCTGATTCAGCTCGTCGACGTCCTGTTGCAGAGTCTCGGGATGCTCCGGCGGATCTTCGGGGATATCAAATCGCCGGATAGCCCAATCCAGATCACTGAGGTTTCGCTCCGGAGCGCTCCCCAAGAGTTCATCGAGGGTGAGGTTCATGGCATGGGCGAGGGAAGCGCCAACGCCCTGGGTGAGTGCTCGGTTTCCTACCTCGATTTTACTGAGAAGCGATACCGACAGCCCTGCTCTACGGGCTAGCGGTGGTTTGTTGACGGCGGATCGGGGCGGTAGTAGATCGGAAGTAAGAGTTCCAACTCGCCTTCGTGGAGCCCCAGATGACGAAGCGGCTGCCATGCCCGCCCGCGCTCGGTCCGCTGGAAGCCTACGCCGCCCGCTTCGATGATCTCTTCGAGACCCCGGCGCAGCGGCGTGGGTTTCGCGAGTATCTGGCCGGGCTGCTGCTTCCACGGGACCGGAACAAGACGCTGACCTGCCTCGTCGGCAGCGAGCCGGTGGTCGGTGCCCAGCATGCGGCGGTGCAGCGGCTGCAGTTCTTCCTCTCGGAGTCGACCTGGGACAACCACCAGGTCAACGGGCCTCACCCTCGCCGCCACCTACCCGCAGGTCGGCGGACATGTCTTCTTCGCCGCCCGGGAGGTCGCCGTGGACCCCGTCGGCGCGATGGCACGGGTGGTCGCCGACCACTACCAGCAGCCGGCGAAACCCCCGCGCTGACCTACCGTTCCGGGTCCTGGTGCTTGATCTCGCAGTCGGGGCCGGGCGACATCACGGCCTCGTGCCCGTCGGCGAAGCGGACGCGGTAGGGCGGACTGCCCTCCCTGCCCATCACTTCGACGACTTCCGAGACCTGGTCGTGCTGGCCGACCACTCTGCCGTGCTGGACGATCCGATCACCCACGATTGCACGCATCTGCAACGCCTCCTCACCGAGTACGGGAGCAGCGGTCCACGCCCTTCGAGTCTACGGCGGCCCGCCCGGCCGGGACCGGGACGTGCACGCCGCTCAACTCCGGGCCCGCTGCGTGACGGCGATGCACACCAGCACGGCCGCCGCCGTCAGCGGGGCGGCCACGGTCAGGTGCTCGCCGAGCAGTAGTACCGACCACACCAGAGTGAGCAGAGGCTGGGCCAACTGCAACTGGCTGGCCTTCGGGACACCGATGGTGGCCATGCCCCGGTACCAGACGACAAGCCCGAGGAACTGGGAACCCGCGGCGACCCACAGCAGTCCGGCCACGCTGTGCGCGGTGAGACGCGGGGTGTCGTACGACAGCGCGAGCGCGGCGGCGGGCACGCTCAGGGGCAGGCACAGGACCAGCGCCCAGGCGATGACCTGCCAGCCGGGCATGACCCGGGCCAGCCGGCCGCCCTCGGTGTAACCGGCCGCGCAGACCAGCAGCGCCGCGAGGAGATACAGATCGGCGGTGGTCACGGCGCCGCCGCTCTGCTGGACCGTGAAGGCGAGCACCGCGCCGGCGCCCGCGAGCGCGGCCGTCCAGAAGGTGCGCGAGGGGCGGATGCCGGTGCGCAGCGCGGACAGGGCGGCGGTCGTCAGGGGCAACAGGCCGACCACGACCGCCGCGTGCGAGGTGGTCGAGGTCCGGAGGGCGAGCGTGGTGAGCAGCGGGAAACCGGCCACCACTCCGCCCGCCACGACGGCCAGCCCGGCCCAGTGCCGGCGCTCGGGTACGGGGACGCGCAGGACGAGCAGACAGCCGCCCGCGAGCAGCGCGGCGAGGACGCTGCGCACGGCCACCAGCGACCAGGGGGCGAAGCCTTCGAGACCCCAGGCGGTGGCGGGGAAGGTGAGGGAGAAGGCGATCACACCGAGCGCGGCGAGGACCGTACCGGTACCGGCGGGGACCTTCGGCGCGCCGGCCGTCCCGGTGGTGGGGGAGGTGCTGACCGCTATCGGGCTCGGTGCAGTAGCGCTATCGTGTGCTCTCATGCAAGAGCGTAGCAGTGTCGGCGAACTGGCCAATAGCCTGCGACAGGAGCTTGACCGCTACTCTCCTGGCGGAAAGCTGCCGTCGAGCCGGGCGCTCGTCGAACGGTTCCGGGTGAGTCCCGTGACCGTCTCGCGCGCCCTCGCGCAGCTGGCCGCCGAGGGGCTGGTGGTCACCCGCCCGGGCGCCGGCGCGTTCCGGGCCACACCCCGCGCCGCTGCCACCACAGCCGTGGGGGACACCTCCTGGCAGGAGGTCGCGCTCAGCGCGGACGGCGCCGCCGACGTCGTACCGCGCACGGTGGACGCGTCCGGCGTGCTGGCCTCGTTGGCCGTCCCGCCGCCCGGGGTGATCGAGTTCAACGGCGGCTATCTGCACCCGTCGTTGCAGCCCGAGCGGGCGATGGCCGCGGCCCTGTCGCGGGCGGGGCGCCGCCCCGGTGCCTGGAGCAGGCCGCCGATGGAGGGCCTGCCGGAACTGCGCGAGTGGTTCGCGCGCGGCATCGGCGGTTCGGTGACCGCGGCGGACGTGCTGGTGAGCGCGGGCGGCCAGACCGCGCTGACGACGGCGTTGCGCGCCCTGGCACCCCCCGGTGCGCCGGTCCTCGTCGAATCGCCCACCTACCCGGGCATGCTGGCGATCGCGAGGGCGGCGGGCCTGCGCCCGGTCCCCGTACCGGTCGACGCGGACGGCGTCCGTCCATCCCTCCTCGCCGACGCGTTCCGTGCGACCGGCGCCCGGGTGTTCGTCTGCCAGCCCCTGTTCCAGAACCCGACCGGTGCCGTCCTCGCCCCCGCCCGCCGCCCGGAGGTCCTGCGCATCGCCCGCGAGGCGGGCGCGTTCGTCGTCGAGGACGACTTCGTACGACGGCTGGTGCACGAGGACGCGGGCCCGCTGCCGCGCCCGCTGGCCGCCGACGACCCGGACGGAGTCGTCGTGCACGTCGGCTCCCTCACCAAGGCGACCTCGCCCAGCTTCCGGGTCAGCGCACTCGCCGCGCACGGCCCGGTACTGGAACGCCTGCGTGCCATCCAGGTCGTCGACACCTTCTTCGTCCCCCGCCCGCTCCAGGAAGCGGCCCTCGAACTCGTCGGCTCCCCGGCCTGGCCCCGCCATCTCCGCGCCGTCTCAAGCGAGTTGAAGACCCGCCGGGACACGATGACGACCGCCCTGCGCCTCGAACTCCCCTCCTTCTCCCTCCCGCACATCCCCTCCGGCGGCTACCACCTGTGGCTCCGCCTCCCCGACGGCAGCGATGAGTCGGCCCTGACGGGCGCCGCCCTCCGCGCGGGCGTCTCCCTCACCCCCGGCCGCCCCTACTTCAGCGCCGAACCCCCGGCCGCCCACGTCCGGTTGAGCTTCGCGGCGGTCGCGGGGACGGGAGAGATCGTGGAGGGGGTACGGCGGCTTCGGGCGGCCTGTGACGAGGTGGCCTAGCGCGGAGGCAGCGGTACCAGGGCGCAGGTGAACTCCAGCGACGCGAACAGCTCCGGTGTCAGATGGACGCCCGTGAGGCGATCCGCGAGCGCGAAGGCGGCCTCGGTGTGCTGCTGGTAGTCCCGGTCGTCGTCCTCTCTCAGATCGAAGCCCGACTCCCGCATCTCGGTGAGGAGTTCGTCCGCGTGGCTGCCGTTCCGGGCGTAGGGGAAGAGCGGCTCGAAGTGCAGCCGAATGTCCCCGTCCTCGTACCAGTTGAAGTGGTCCACCGCGTTCACGTTGCGGAAGTGGGAGACGATCGTGTGCCCGTGCGAGACCGGGAGCATGGCCTCGTCCGTGACGCCCAGGTAGCCGTTGTACTCGACCATCAGCGACCAGTCGCCGACCGCGGCGACACCGACGAACAGCGGGTCCCCGTCGTACTCGTCCCAGGAGTCGTACGACGGCTCGCTCAGCGCCCCGACGCCCGTGACGCGTATGTCCTCCACCGCCCCCAGCTCCTGGAGCAACCGCTCCGGTGTGATCTCCCGGACCAGCGTGACGCAGTACGCGGTCATCAGCGACGCATGCTGCTCGCGGAGCCAGACGTAGTCGTCGGCGGTCGTCGTCCCTGCCATCCCTGTCATGCCTCGAAGCCTGCCACGCGCCACTGACAACGCCCCGCCACCGGCCAAAACCGCTCGACACCCGCGCCCCTGGCCTGCGATTCTCCCGCCATGAACGACGTCCCGAGCCTCCCCGACGGCTACGAGTTCTCCGCCGACTCCGCCCGCGTCGACATCGACCGCGTCTACGACTGGCTGTCCACCGACGCGTACTGGGCGAAGGGCCGGCCCCGCGAGCAGCACGAGCGCGCGGTCGCGTCCTCGCTGAACTTCGGGGTGTACGACACCGCTTCGGGGGAGCAGGTGGCGTACGCGCGCGTGGTGACCGACGAGGCGCTGTTCGCGTGGCTGTGCGATGTGTACGTGGCACCGTCGGCACGCGGAAAGGGCATCGGCACGGCGTTCGTCGGCGCCGTACGGGAGGAGCTGCGGCCGCTCGGACTGCGCCGGATACTTCTCGCCACGCACGACGCCCACGGCGTGTACGAGAAGGTCGGGTTCAAGCCACTGGCGCGGCCCGACCAGTGGATGGCCCTGTATTTCGAGTGACTTGTCCGCCTGGTCCTGACCGCGAAGTAAGGTTTTGCCCACCGTGGGTAACTCTCCTCCGGCCCCCCTTGACCTGCGCACTTCAGCGGGAACACGATCGCCGCATGCAACTTCGGGTCACGTTCGTCGCCGCCGCGCGCAGCTCCCCGTTGCTCGCGGAGCGCTTCGAGGACGACCGCCCGCTTGACCAGGCGGGTTGGGACGAGGTGCAGCGCGCCGCCCCGGTTCTGCTGCCGCTGGCGGCGGCGGAGCTGCGCTACTGTTCGCCGACCCCGCGCAGCCGCACGACCGGCGACGGCCTCGGGTACACCCCGCTGGTGCAACTCGCCCTGCGGGACTGCGACATGGGCCGCTGGCGCGGCCTGACACTCGGCGAGGCGATGGCCCGTGAGCCCGCCCTGGTGGACGCCTGGCTCGCCGACCCCCGCTCCACCCCGCACGGCGGGGAGTCCCTGCTGTCCTTCATCTCCCGCGTGGGCGGCTGGCTGGACACCCGGCCCGACGACGACGGCGGCCGTATCGTCGCCGTAGCCGAACCCTCCGTCATCCGCGCCGCGTTGGTCTACGCCCTCAAGGCCCCGCCCTCGACCTACTGGAACATCGACGTACGCCCCCTGTCGACCACCACGGTCACGGGCCACGCGGGGCGCTGGAATCTGCGGTTCGACGGGGCGGCGGTGCAGTCCACGCGGACGTAGGTCGGTGTCAACTCCCGGTGGGGCGGGCCGGGTTCGCCGATACTCGGGGGAGGCGTGCGTACGCCGGGAGGATCGCCTCGGAGTTGTTGCCGCCCGGAATGGCCGGCCCCACCCCCCTTAGCCCCCGCGCACATACTCCGTACTGAGCACCAGATCCTTCGCGGGCCCGCCCACCCGCCACACCGTCCGCCAGTGGTCCGCGTCCAGCACGGTGAACTCGCCCCGGTACAGGTCCGCCGAGCAGGGATGGTCGGCGACATGGTGCCCCGAGGTCAGATCCAGGTCGTGGAAGGGCCGCCCGTCGCCGAAGCGCACGTCGGCCGTGCCGGGCGCGGCGCCGGGCAGGAACCTTAGCGTCCGCTCGGCGGGGCGGGCCACGCCCCGCCAGGTGAAGGTGCCCGACTCGGTGTGCAGCAGGCCCCCTTCGGGCAGCGCGCTGAAGACGGTCGTGCCCGAGAAGTCGCCCTCGTCCCCGCTCGCCAGATCCCGCACCGACCGCCGCACCCGCCAACTCCCGGCCAGATATGCCAGCACATCGGTAACCGGCCAGAACTCGCCCATCGTCACCCCTCCCCGCGCCGCCGCCACCGGTCCGGCGCGCCGGCCGGCGCCTTCCGTTCCGCCCGGGCCCGGATCTCGTGGTGCGAGGCGCGGCTCGTGGCGCGGAAGGTCTGCACGGAGTCCTTCTCGTACGCCGCCGGGTCCGCGCCCACGGCCACATCTGCTCCGCCGTGCCGGTGGATCACCCGTGACATGCCCTCGACCCTACGTCCCCCGCCCGCAGGCCCCATTGACGTGCTCACGCCCCTTCCCTATCTTGCCGTTCGAAGTGCTGACCGACGTCTGACATTTCGAACAACTTCAAGAGCCGCGGAGTATCCATGTCACGCACCAGCCGCACCCGCCTGAGACTTGCCTTAGGGGCAAGCGCTTTCCTGCTGGCGACGGCCGTCGTCCCCGTTCCCGCCCACGCCGAGGACGTCACCGACTACGCGATCACCGTCGACCCGTCGGCCCAGGGCGCCAGGATCGACAAGACGATGTACGGCGTCTTCTTCGAGGACATCAACCGCGCGGCCGACGGCGGCCTGTACGCCGAGCTCGTGCAGAACCGGTCCTTCGAGTACTCCACCGACGACAACAAGTCGTACACCCCGCTGACCGCCTGGACGGTCGCCGGTACGGGCCAGGTGGTGAACGACGCCGGCCGCCTCAACGAGACCAACCGCACCTACCTTTCCCTGGCGGCCGGTTCGTCGATCACCAACGCCGGCTACAACACCGGCATCGCGGTCGAGGACGGCAAGAAGTACGACTTCTCGGTGTGGGCCCGCGCCGACTCCGGCACCACGCTCACCGTCGGCCTCCAGGACACCGGCGGCACCCTCGCGACCGCGCACCGGGTGACCGTGAGGAAGAACGGCTGGGCCCGGTACAGGGCCACGTTCACCGCCACCCGCACCAGCGCCACGGGCCGCCTCACCGTCGCCTCCTCCGACGCGACCGCCCTCGACATGGTGTCCCTCTTCCCCCGCGACACCTACAGGCACGAGCGCAACGGCCTGCGCAAGGACCTCGCCGAGAAGATCGCCGCCCTGCACCCGGGCTTCGTGCGCTTCCCCGGCGGCTGTCTGGTCAACACCGGTTCCATGGAGGACTACAGCGCGGCCTCGGGGTACCAGCGCAAGCGCTCGTACCAGTGGAAGGACACGATCGGCCCGGTCGAGACACGTGCTACGAACTCCAACTTCTGGGGCTACAACCAGAGTTACGGCCTCGGCTACTACGAGTACTTCCGCCTCGCCGAGGACATCGGCGCGATGCCGCTGCCCGTCGTACCGGCCCTGGTGACCGGCTGCGGTCAGAACAAGGCCGTCGACGACCCCGCGCTGCTCAAGCGGCACGTGCAAGACACCCTGGATCTCATCGAGTTCGCCAACGGGCCGGTGACCTCACCCTGGGGCAGGAAGCGCGCCGAGATGGGCCACCCCAAGCCCTTCCACCTCACCCACATCGAGGTCGGCAACGAGGAGAACCTCCCCACCGAGTTCTTCGCCCGCTTCACCCGGTTCCGCACCGCGATCCAGGCGAAGTACCCGTACATGACCGTGATCTCCAACGCGGGCCCGGACGACAGCGGTTCGACCTTCGACACGGCCTGGCAGCTCAACAAGGACGCCAAGGTCGACATGGTCGACGAGCACTACTACAACAGCCCGCAGTGGTTCCTCCAGAACAACAACCGCTACGACTCCTACGACCGCACCGGCCCGAAGGTCTTTCTCGGCGAATACGCCTCCGGGGGCAACGCGTTCAAGAACGGCCTCGCCGAAGCCGCCTACATGACCGGCCTGGAACGCAACGCGGACGTCGTGAAACTCGCCTCGTACGCCCCGCTGTTCGCCAACGAGGACTACGTCCAGTGGCGCCCGGACCTGGTGTGGTTCAACAACCACGCCTCCTGGGGCTCCGCCAACTACGAGGTCCAGAAGCTGTTCATGAACAACGTCGGCGGCCGGGTCGTGCCCTCAACAGCCACCGGAACACCGTCACTTGTCGCCCCGATCTCCGGCGCGGTCGGTCTGTCGACCTGGGCGACGAGCGCGGCCTACGACGATGTGAAGGTGACGGCCGCGGACGGTTCGGCGCTGCTCTCCGACGACTTCTCCGGCGACGCGACCCGGTGGACCCATACGGGGGGCGGTAGTTGGAGCCTCCAGGACGGGCAGTACGTCCAGACCGACACCGCCGCCGAGAACACCATGGTGTCGGCGGGCGACCCGGCCTGGCACGACTACGACCTGCATGTGAAGGCGACGAAGAAGGCAGGGAAAGAAGGCTTCCTGGTCGCGTTCGGGGTCAAGGACACCGGCAACTACTACTGGTGGAACCTGGGCGGCTGGAACAACACCCAGACCGCCGTCGAACAGGCCGTGGACGGCGGCAAGTCGACGCTGATCGCCAAGCCGGGCACCATCGAGACGGGCCGTTCCTACGACGTCGACATCAAGGTGAGGGGCCGTCAGGTCACCCTCTCCCTCGACGGGCAGGAGTGGGGCAGCTTCACCGACGACAAGCCGGCCGAGCCGTTCCGTCAGGTCGTCACCAAGGACGCGAAGACCGGTGACCTGATCGTCAAGGTCGTCAACGCCCAGTCCTCGGCGGCCCGTACGGCGATCGACCTGGGCGGCGCGAAGGTCGCCTCCAAGGCGAAGGTGACCACGCTCGCCGCCGCACCCGACGCGGTGAACAGCGAGACGGCCACCGCGGTCGCGCCGGTCGAGTCCACCTTCAAGGGGGTCGCCGACAAGTTCAGTTACACCTTCCCGGCGAACTCGGTCACGTTCCTGAGGATCAGGCAGAGGTAACTTCGGCCTCCGGCGTGGACTGCTGTCCCAGCGGCAGCAGCCCACGCTCGGCGAAGACCTTCTTCGCGGCGAAGGTCGCGTTCAGCGCCTTGGGGATGCCGCAGTACACCGCGGAGTGCGTCAGGGCCTCGACGATCTCCTCAGGAGTGAGGCCCACGTTCAGCGCCGCGTTCACATGGACGTCGAGCTGGGCCTCGCAGCCGCCGAGCGCGGTGAGCATGCCCAGCGTCACCAACTGGCGGTCGCGCGGGGCGAGTCCGGGACGGTCGTAGATCTCGCCGAAGGCCCAGGCGACGACCTGGTGACCGAGTTCGGGGTTGATGTCGGCGAGCGAGTCGACGACCCGCTGCCCGGCCTCGCCGTCGACCCGCTTCAGGACCTCAAGGCCATGGGTGAACCGCTCTTCACGGGTGGTGCTCGCGCTCATGTCGTTTCGTCCGATCCCGGCTGCTCGTGGTCGTGGTCGTGGTTGTCCTCGTCCAGGAGCAGCTGTTTGTAGTAGTCGATCTTGTTGTCCAGCACGGCCGCGTTGCGGCGCAACGCCCTTATCCGGTCGGCCAGTTCGGCGCGGTGCTCGCGGAGCATCGCCAGCCGGTCGGCGACCGTGACGTTCCCCGCCGCCCGCAGCGCCGCGAACCGCTGCATGTCGGCGATCGACATGCCCGTCTCGCGCAGCCGCAGCAGAAACTCCAGCCAGGCCAAGTCCGCTGCCTGATACCGCCGTTGGTTGCCAGTACTCCGGCCGACCCGCTCGATCAGGCCGGCCTTCTCGTAGTAGCGCAACGTGTCGTGCGAGAGTCCGGTGCGCTCGGCGACCTGGGCGATGGTCAGGGTCGGTTCCCGGTCCCCGGGGAGGGGCCCGAAGGGCTGTCCGCTGGTCATGAGGACAACCGTAGAACCTGGAGCGCGCTCCAGGTCAAGGCCGCCCTCATGGATCACGGCAACGGGTGCCTCACCAGTACGTGTGGTCGTCCCAGGCCTGGAAACCGGCGTGCTCGACCGGGTCGTCCTCCTCGTCGAGTTCGGCGAGCCCGGGGACGGCCGGTGTGCCGCGCTGCCAGGTGAGGAGCGTCTCGATGAGGCCGCCCTCCAGCGCGGGGCCCTGGTCGGTGTGGCGGGGCCACACGATCAGGGGCCAGGCGTCCGGGTCCGGGCCCTCGGTGAGCCAGCCGAGGTGGTCGGCGTCGTAGGAGTTCGCGAAGGGCAGGAAACCGCCGGGCTCCGGCCAGACGGTCAGCGGGTAGCCGTCCGGGTAGTTGTCCTTCAGCATCCGATAGGCGTCGAGCGTCTCCTCGACGTGGGTGACGAAGCGCCGTTCGCCGGTGCGCAGCGGGGTCAGGAAGCGCAGCCACTGGCCCCAGTCGCCGGCGCCGTACACCTCCATCAACTCCACGTACTCCCTGGGCAGTTGAGTCCCCAGCTCGGCGAAGAGTCCTTCCCAGGTGCCGTCGCCGGGATACGGGTGTTCCGGGGGCGGGGACAGCAGCCGCAGCGCGTCCAGGCCGGTGCCGGTCTCCAGCGCGGTGCGGCGCTCGGCCCCGGTGAGCCGGGGAGCGGTGGGTGCCGGCGGGGTCCACGGCCCGGGTGTGGGCAGGTACGCGGTGCGGGCGACGCTGCCGGGGAGCGGGCCGAGCAGCGGTGGTTCCCCGGCGTCGCGGACGGTGCGCCGCAGATAGCCGGTGAGTGTGAGGTCGTAGCGGTGGAACGGCAACAGGCCCCGGCCTGGCGCCGGGTGGGGGTGCCGGACGACGACCGTCCATCGGTTCGGGTCCTCGGAGGCCGAGGTGTCCCAGAACAGCACGTCACCGCCCCGGCTGCGGCCCCACGCCAGCAACCCGCCGGGTTCCGGGTGTACGGCCGGCCGCTCGCCCTCCGGCAGTGCCCGTGCCGCGATCCGGGCCGCGCGATGCGTCTCCCGCAGCCAGTCGCCGTAGTCGAAGCGGTCCTGCTGGACGCACGGCACATGGATCCAGAGGTACTCGCCGAAGTCCAACGGCCCGTAGCGGTCGGCCAGTTGCTTGTAGTCGTCCGGGAGACGCAGTCCGAGCCACGGCTCTACGGCCGTCCAGTCGACCGGGACGGGTACGGGCGGGCGTTCGGTGGCGGGGCTGGTGAAGGTCGAGAGGCCGGGGTGGACATCGTCCCAGACCGGTCCGCGGGATGCGGTGACCGTGGCTACGCAGGGTTGTTCGGCGCCGCCTCGCTCGGCGTGCCGTGACAGGGCCGGTGCGCCGGTGGTGAGTGCCTCGGCCGTGTCCGCGAGCATCTCGGACACCGAGTCCCACAGGGGCACGCCCGGTTCGGGCGTCTCGTGGTCCCAGCGGAAGACCGCGCCGTACGCCGGCTGCCCGGACCGGAGATCGACCAGCAGATGGTCGCCGCCCGCGTCGTCGGCGATCGGAAGGAACGCCGGGAGGTACTCCGCCGCGGCGGACAGGGCGTCCGAGTGCGCCGCCTCGTCCCGGGCGACCAGCACCAGGATGTCCCTGACCTCCAGGGCCTCGGCCAGGTTCAGCGGGGCGAAGCCGAGCGGAATCCACGCCGTGGCGGACACACCGTCGAGCCGCCACCACGCGACCACATCCTCCGGCAGGACCGCGCCGACCCGCTCCAGATCCCCATCCGCAGCCGCACGCACGGGCCCCTCGGGGACATGCGCCCCGAGCCACGCCGCTATCCGGCCCCACGACTCCCGTACGGTCTGTTCCGTCTCGTTCATGGCGGGCGAGGTCAGGACGACGACCGCGCGAGGACGCAGAACTCGTGCCCCTCCGGATCCACCAGGCACCGCCACGGGACCTCGCCCTGCCCCACGTCCAGGTCGCCGGCCCCGAGGGCCCGCAGGCGGGTCACCTCCGCCTCCTGATCGTCGTCCGGATACCGCAGCAGATCGAGATGGACGCGGTCCGGCACGGTCTTCGCGCCGGGTGTGCGCAGGAACTCCAGATAGGGGCCGACCCCCTTGGCGGAGCGGAACACCGCGTGGTCGTCGGTCACCTCGTGCGGGGTCCAGTCCAGCGCCTCGCCCCAGAACCGGGCCATGGCCCACGGATCCGCGCAGTCGACCACCACCACGGCGATCGGCCCGGTGTCCCGGTAGATCTCGCGGGGTTCCAGCACACAGAACTCGTTGCCCTCCGGGTCGGCGAGGACGGTCCACGGCACCTCGCCCTGGCCCACGTCGACGGGCGTGGCGCCGAGCGACCGGAGGCGTGCGACGAGTTCCGCCTGGTGGGCCGCGGAGGTGGTGGCGAGGTCGAGGTGCAGGCGGTTCTTCGTCGCCGTCCTGGGCTCCGGTACGGCGATGACGTCGATGGCGACGGCGGCCGGGTCCAGCCAGTCGAAGCCGTCGGGCTGGGCGGAGGTCGCCCCGGGTTCCGCGCCGCTGAGCCGCCAGCCGAGCGCCTCCGCCCAGAACCGGCCGACCGCCGTGTCGTCAAGAGCCTTGATGTTCACCTGTACAGGTCGCAGCGCCATGCCGGCGATCCTATGCAGCCGCTGGGCGGCACCCGCACTGCGACTGAGTGCTTCATGTGGCGGACGGACGGTTGGACGGATGGCCGGCTGCGTCGGTGGGACTGAGCGGCGACGACACGGACGCAGATGTCCGGCGGTTCATGGGCCCGGGGTCGTCCTGAAGTCCTGCCGCACCAGGGTTTTACCGTTCGGCAAGGGATATTCGCGGCGGTCCAGGTCGGTGAAGCCCGCACCCGACATCGCCGAGGTCAACGCGTCGGGGTCGATGTCCGACGACACCGAGGCAAGAGCGTCGAACGACGACGAGTGGTCCGTCGAGCTGACGAAGCCGGCCGCGTCGTTGCGCTGGACCACGCACGACAGCACACCGATGGAGGAGGCGTTCGCGGCCGCGAAGGCGACGAACTCCTCGGCGCCCACGTACTCGACGATGAGGTTGGCGACGAGGAGATCCACGCGCTCGATCCGCACGGAACGGTCGACGCTCGCCTCGATCAGACGGAGACGATCGCCGAGGGTGTCGCGATACCGGGTCTCGCAGGCGTGGAGGTAGTCGGGGTTGATGTCGTACCCGTACACGGCATCCGTCGTCTCCGGGTCGACGAGGTCGAGTCCGTTGCCTCCCGCGACTCCCAGTACCCCGACCGCACGGAACGGGTACGCCGCGAGCTGTTCCCCGGTGATCTCCCGGAGCCGCTGGAGCTGCCCGACCCCCGGGTCGCCCATGTGCCGCTCGTACACGTCGAGTTGAATCCCGCGCCAGGGATGCTCCGGCGCGCTCCGGCGGCGATCGGAGGCGGTCATCGCGCCGGACCGGACGGGCGCTGTCGTGACTGCATCGGTTGGTCCACCCTTCATCGCTCCGCCGATCCGAACGGAGGCACTGGCGGAAACCGTCGTGCTGGACCGCTGCCGTTCGGTGTCCTTGATCGTACTCGCCGACCCGGCGACGGTAATGAGGACCGGCACGGCTCAGGGGAGGGTGGGGGTGGAGCGGTCGATCAGGCTGTCGGGGCCCAGTGGTACTTCGTGGAGGAGCAGTCGGCTGCGCAGTTCGCGCACGCCCGCGTCCTCCTTGAGGCGGTCGACGACGCTCTCGAACTCGTGGGCGTCGGTGCAGACCACGCGCAGCTGGTAGTCGTACTCACCGGTGAGCCGCATCCCGCCGACCACCTGCGGGATGCGGGTGAGCTGTTGCTCGAAGGCGGCGCGGTCGACGCCGTCGCGCAGCCGGATGTCGCTGAGCATCTCCATGGTGCGGCCGAGAACGGCCAGGTCGATGTCGGCTCGGTAGCCGCGGATGACGCCGGCCTTCTGCAGTCTGCGGACCCGGTCGGCCACGGTGTTCGCCGAGAGGCGCACGTGTCGCCCCAGGTCCTGGTAGGTGGCGCGGCCGTCCCGCCGGAGAAGGACGAGGAGCTGCCGGTCGATACGGTCCATGCGGGGATCGTAGGATTCCTCGGCCCTTTCGCGCATCTGCCGAGGATTAATCGGCCTTGGGCCCATGGACGGATCGATGTCCGAACCTGAATCGGGGGTTCTTCCGACAGGGTCGAAGCCATGGAAATACTGCTGTTCCGTGTCGCTCTGGCGCCTTCGGTCGTTCTGCTCGCCTCCGTCCTCGCCCGAAGACTGGGCCCGCGCTTCGGCGGGCAGCTGCTGGGCGCTCCGACGACGACGGGGCCGTTCCTGGCGCTGATGTGTCTGACCTCCGGGCACCGGGCGGCTGCCGTAGCGGCACTCGGGGCGGTGACGGGGCAACTGGTCGTGGTGTGTTTCGCCCTGGCCTACGGGCGGCTCGCGCCGCGGGTGCGCCCCCGGCGGGCCCTCGGGGCGGCTCTCGTGGCCAGTGGGGCGGCAGCGGCACTGGGCGTCGCGGTGGACGACGCCTGGCTGACGGCCGCGTTGGCCGGTGCGGTGATCGCGGCCGGGCTGTGGACCTGGCCCGGGCCCGGTGCGGAGGCACGTGCACCGCGCCGGGAGGGCCGCTGGGAGCTGCCGGTACGGATGGCGGTATCGGCGGCAGCGGTCACCGCGGCCCTCGCGGCCTCACAGGCTCTGGGGCCGACGCCGGGCGGCATGCTCTCGTCGCTGCCGGTACTTCTGGCGGTGGTGGCTCCCGGCCTGCACCGGTCGACCGGACCGAGGGCGGCGGTGGAACTGACCCACGGCGCGCTGACCGCGGCGGCCGGCAGCACCGCCTTCCTGCTGGTGCTGGCCGCCGCCCTCGGCCCGTTCGGCGCGCCCGCGGCGTTCCTGCCGGCCGTTGCCGGGATGGTGCTCACGAACGGGCTCCTGGGGGCGGCCCGCGCCGGACATCCAGATTGCATAAACGTGCAGCGAAACGTATAGTCATGCCATCCAAGAGGAGGGTTCCATGACGGTACGTGCGGCAGTGGCCGGAGCGAGCGGATACGCGGGCGGGGAACTGCTGCGTCTGCTCCTGGCGCACCCCGAGGTAGAGATCGGCGCCCTGACCGGCAACTCGAACGCCGGGCAGAAGCTCGGTGCGCTCCAGCCGCACCTGCTGCCGCTCGCCGGGCGAGTCCTCCAGGAAACTACCCCCGAAGTCCTCGCCGGACACGACGTCGTCTTCCTCGCCCTGCCCCACGGCCAGTCCGCCGCCGTCGCCGAGCAGCTCGGCCCGGACGTCCTCGTCGTCGACATGGGCGCCGACTTCCGGCTGAAGGACGCGGCCGACTGGGAGAGGTTCTACGGCTCGGCGCACGCCGGCACCTGGCCCTACGGCCTTCCCGAACTGCCGGGCGCCCGCGCCGCGTTGGAGGGGTCCAAGCGCATCGCGGTGCCCGGTTGCTATCCGACGGCCGCCTCCCTCGCGCTCTTCCCGGCGTACGCCGCCGGGCTCGCCGAGAACGAGGCCGTGATCGTCGCCGCCTCCGGGACCTCCGGTGCCGGCAAGGCGCCCAAGGCGCACCTCCTGGGCTCCGAGGTCATGGGGTCCATGTCGCCGTACGGCGTCGGCGGCGGCCACCGGCACACCCCCGAGATCATCCAGAACCTCGGCACGGCGGCCGGCGAGCCCGTCACCGTCTCCTTCACGCCCACCCTCGCGCCGATGCCCCGCGGCATCCTCGCCACGTGCAGTGCGAAAGCGCGCGAAGGGGTCACCGCCGAGTCGCTCCGCGCCGCCTACGAGAAGGCCTTCGCCGACGAACCCTTCGTGCACCTCCTCCCCGAGGGGCAGTGGCCCGCGACGGCGTCCGTCTACGGTTCCAACGCCGTTCAGGTGCAGGTCGCGTACGACGAGGCCGCGGGCCGCATCATCGCGATCAGCGCCATCGACAACCTGACCAAGGGCACCGCGGGCGGTGCCGTCCAGAGCATGAACCTCGCCCTCGGGCTCGACGAGACCACCGGGCTTTCTACGATCGGAGTCGCGCCGTGAGTGTGACGGCAGCACAGGGATTCACGGCGGCGGGCATCGCCGCCGGGATCAAGGAGAACGGCAACCCGGACCTGGCCCTCGTGGTCAACAACGGGCCCCGCCTCGCCGCCGCGGGCGTCTTCACCTCCAACCGCGTCAAGGCCGCGCCGGTGCTCTGGTCCGAGCAGGTGCTGAAGGGCGGCCAGGTCTCCGCCGTCGTCCTCAACTCCGGTGGCGCCAACGCCTGTACGGGTCCGAAGGGCTTCCAGGACACGCACGCCACCGCCGAGAAGGTCGCGGACGTGCTGGGCCTCAACGCCGCCGAGGTCGCCGTCGCCTCCACCGGGCTCATCGGACTCCTGCTGCCGATGGACAAGCTGCTGCCGGGAGTTGAGACCGCCGCCGGTCAACTCTCCCCGCACGGGGGTGAGAAGGCCGCCATCGCCATCAAGACCACGGACTCCGTGCACAAGACCGCCGTCGTGACGAGCAAGGCCGGCTGGACCGTCGGCGGCATGGCCAAGGGCGCCGGCATGCTCGCCCCCGGCCTCGCCACCATGCTCGTCGTCCTCACCACCGACGCCGATGTCGAAAGTGGCGTACTGGACACGGCACTTCGGGCCGCCACCCGCACCACCTTCGACCGGGTCGACTCCGACGGCTGCATGTCCACCAACGACACCGTGCTGCTGCTCGCCTCCGGCGCCGCCCAAGTCACCCCGGAGTACGAGGAGTTCGCCGAGGCCGTCCGTGCCGTCTGCGACGACCTCGGGCAGCAGCTGATCCGGGACGCCGAGGGTGCCAGCAAGGACATCAAGGTCGAGATCGTCAACGCCGCGAGCGAGGACGACGCCGTGGAGGTGGGCCGTTCCATCGCCCGCAACAACCTCCTCAAGTGCGCGATCCACGGCGAAGACCCCAACTGGGGACGGGTGTTGTCCGCGATCGGCACGACGAAGGCCGCCTTCGAGCCGGATCAGCTCAACGTCGCCATCAATGGTGTGTGGGTCTGCAAGAACGGGGGCGTCGGCGAGGACCGCGACAAGGTCGACATGCGCTACCGCGAGGTGCACATCGTCGCCGACCTCGCCGCGGGCAGTGAGACGGCCACCATCTGGACCAACGACCTCACCGCCGACTACGTCCACGAGAACAGCGCGTACTCGTCATGAGCACTACTCGCAAGCACACCGCGCTGCCCAAGGCGCAGATCCTCATCGAGGCGCTGCCCTGGCTGACCCGGCACAACGGCAGGACCGTCGTCATCAAGTTCGGCGGCAACGCCATGATCGACGAGGACCTGAAGGCCGCGTTCGCCCAGGACGTCGTGTTCCTGCACCACGCGG
This sequence comes from Streptomyces sp. NPDC088350, assembly GCF_044753545.1. Taxonomy (NCBI): domain Bacteria; kingdom Bacillati; phylum Actinomycetota; class Actinomycetes; order Kitasatosporales; family Streptomycetaceae; genus Streptomyces; species Streptomyces sp. NPDC088350. The sequence goes on from NZ_JBIVNL010000018.1 coordinate 173,748, forward strand.
GGCTCAAGCCCGTCGTGGTGCACGGCGGCGGCCCGCAGATCAGCGCCGCCCTCGACAGGCACGGCATCGTCAGCGAGTTCAAGGCCGGCCTGCGCGTCACCACCGAGGACGCCATGGACGTCGTACGGATGGTGCTCGCCGGGCAGGTCCAGCGCGAGCTGGTCGGGCTGCTCAACCAACACGGGCCGCTCGCCGTCGGGTTGACCGGCGAGGACGCGCACACCATCACCGCCACCAAGCACCGGCCCGAGATCGACGGGGAGTTGGTCGACATCGGGCGGGTGGGCGAGATCACCGCCATCGACACGGGCGCGATCGAGGCACTGCTCGCCGACGGCCGCATCCCGGTCGTCTCGTCGATCGCCAGGAGCGAGGACGACGGACATGTCTACAACGTCAATGCTGATACGGCGGCTGCGGCACTCGCTGCCGCGCTGGGCGCCGAAACCCTCATGGTCCTCACGGACGTCGAGGGCCTCTACGAGGACTGGCCCCACAGCGACGAGGTGATCAGCCGCCTCACCGCTTCCCAACTGGAGAAGCTGCTCCCGGAGTTGAGCTCCGGGATGGTGCCGAAGATGGAGGGCTGTCTGCACGCCGTGCGCAACGGAGTGACCACCGCCCGGGTCATCGACGGCCGGGTCCAGCACTCGATCCTGCTGGAGATCTTCACCGACGAGGGCATCGGCACGATGGTCGTGCCCGACCAGAAGCCCACCGACGACCAGGGGGAGTCGTGAACAACCAGGAACTGACCGCCCGTTGGCAGGGCGCGCTGATGAACAACTACGGCACCCCGAGGCTCCCCCTCGTCCGCGGCGCGGGCGCCAAGCTGTGGGACGCCGACGGCAACGAGTACACCGACTTCGTCGGCGGTATCGCGGTCAACGCGCTCGGCCATGCCCACCCGGCGATCGTCGAAGCCGTCAGCAGGCAGATCGCCGAACTCGGCCATGTCTCCAACCTGTTCATCGCCGAACCGCCCGTCGCGCTCGCCGAACGGCTGCTGGAGCGCTTCGGCCGGGACGGCAAGGTGTTCTTCTGCAACTCCGGCGCCGAGGCCAACGAAGGCGCCTTCAAGATCGGCCGGTTGACGGGCCGTCAGCACATGGTCGCCACCCAGGGCGCCTTCCACGGCCGGACGATGGGCTCCCTCGCCCTCACCGGCCAGCCCGGCAAGCAGGAGCCGTTCCTGCCGCTGCCCGGCGACGTCACGCATGTCCCGTACGGCGACGCGCAGGCCCTCGCCGCCGCCGTCACCGACGAGACCGCGCTCGTCATCATCGAGCCGATCCAGGGCGAGAACGGCGTCGTCGTACCGCCCGCCGGGTATCTGAAGGCGGCCCGCGCGATCACCGCCGCGCACGGCGCGCTGCTGGTCCTGGACGAGGTGCAGACCGGTATCGGCCGTACCGGGCACTGGTTCGAGTACCAGACCCACGAAGGCGTGCTGCCCGATGTCGTGACCCTCGCGAAGGGGCTCGGCGGCGGACTGCCGCTCGGCGCCACCGTCGCGTTCGGACGCGCGGCCGACCTGCTCCAGCCGGGCCACCACGGCACGACGTTCGGCGGCAACCCGGTCGCCTGCGCCGCCGGACTCGCCGTACTCGACACCATCGAGGCCGAAGGCCTGTTGGAGAACGTGAAGCGGCAGAGCGAGAAGATCCGCGACGGAATCGAGTTGCTGGGCCACCCGTTGATCGATTATGTCCGGGGCGCGGGCCTCCTCCTGGGTATCGTGCTCACCGAGCCGCTCGCACCCCAGGTGCAACAGGCGGCTCAGGACGCCGGTTTCCTGGTCAACGCGCCCGCCCCCGATGTCGTACGGCTGATGCCACCGCTGAACCTCGGCGACGACGAGACGGACGCGTTCCTCCGGGCGCTGCCCGGTGTCCTGGACGTGGCCAAGGGGGACGGATGATCCGGAGAATGAGTCGACGATGAGTCAGGCGCAGGAGCACGAGCACCCCGCGGGGCCGGCCGTGCCGCAGACCCGCACCGCCCGCCACCGCCGGATCGTGGACATCCTCAACCGGCAACCGGTGCGCTCCCAGAGCCAGTTGGCGAAGCTGCTGTCGGACGACGGGCTGAGCGTCACCCAGGCGACGCTCTCCCGCGACCTGGACGAGCTGAACGCGGTGAAGATCCGCAACAACGACGGCGACCTGATCTACGCGGTACCGAGCGAGGGCGGCTTCCGCACCCCGCGCGCGCCGCTGGGGGAGTCGGCCAAGGAGGAGCGGATGCGGCGGCTCTCGTCCGAGCTGCTGATCTCCGCGGAGGCCTCCGCCAACCTCGTGGTCCTGCGCACCCCGCCCGGCGCCGCCCAGTTCCTCGCCTCGGCCATCGACCAGGCGGAACTCCAGGACATCCTCGGCACCATCGCCGGCGACGACACGCTCCTGCTGATCAGCCGGGACCCGCTCGGCGGACAGGCCCTCGCGGACCATCTGCTGCGGCTGGCGCAGAACGACCACTGACGTACCCGTACCCGCGCGGACAACGAGTCGGGGGGGGGGGGGGGGGGGGGGGGGGGGGCCGCCCCCCCCGCGCCCGGGGGGGGGGGGGGGGGGGACGTGGTGTGGGTTTTTTTTTTTTTTTTTAGGGTGGGGGGCGGGGGGGGGCGGCGGG
>NZ_JBIVNL010000019.1:0-133739 GCF_044753545.1 Streptomyces sp. NPDC088350
GGGCCAGCAGACAGGCCAGCAGATTGCGCAGGCGCAGCCCCGGGCCCCGGTCGCGGAACGGCACCACCACCCGCACCCGGGGCGCGTCGCCGGGCCCGGGCCCGTCGCCCGGCGCCAGGGTGGCGAGCCGCTCGGGGCGGACGGTGGCCTGGAGAGTGCCGTCGTAGTGCCGGCCCAGCTGGTAGCCCAGGCGGGAGTTGGACTCCGCTTCCCAGCCCCGCGCGAAGAGGGTGTGAAGGACGGGGTCGCTTCCGTTACCGGCGAGTTCGACGAGCCGCGCGTGCAGTGAAAGGTGCAGGGCAGGGGCGGCGGGGCGCATCCGCAGCTCGCCGACCAGCTCGACGACGGTCTTGTCGCCGGTCCGTTCGACCGCCTCCAGCACCTTCTCTCGGTACGACAGTCCGCGTTCCCAGTAGAAGATGCTGGCCTCGCGGGCCTGCGGGTCGAAGTGCACGGCCAGCGTGGTGACGACGGCCGCGGCCAGGAGGTCCGGATCAGTGGGGGCCAGTGTTGTCACGGGTCGTCCTTCCATCGTCGGCCGGAGGAGGGCAGCGCTGCGGGCGCGGTGCTCATCGGTCCCACCACCGCGCGCCGCACGCCGTACGGCGCCTGGCGGCGGTGCCGCGTTCATAGGGCAGGCTGCCGTCGGGCATGTGCACCACCTCGACACACAGTCCGATTCCGGTACGGACATACACCCAGCGGTCGCCGGCGAGCGGCCCGTCCGGGATGGTCTCGGGGGCGCCGAGCACCGTGCAGCCCGGCTCTGCGGCCAGATACGCGGCCGCCGCGTCGACGTCGTCCACGTACAGCGCGAGGTGGTTGCCGCCCACGTCGCTGTTGCGCGGCCAGTCCCGGCGCGCGCCGGGGAAATGGTTCAGCTCGACGGTGTCGGTGGGGCCCATGCGCAGCGCCACCTGGTGCAGGGTGCCGCCCGGGGGCACGCCCAGGGCCTGCGCCAGGCCGGGGTCGGCGAGGTCGGCCCTCGTGCGGTAGAGGCGCTCGGCGCCCAGGACCCGGGAGAAGAAGTCCTCCGCCGCGTCGAGGTCCGCGACCGCGTACGCGAGGTGGTCGACGTTGCGGGCGCCGGGCAGCGCGGCGGCCGGACCGGAGCCGTCGTCGCGGTTGTGCCACCGGTCGCACGGGCCGAAGCGGCGCGCCGGGGTGTGCCGTTCGTACGGCAGGGCCGCGGGCACCGCGCGCAGTTCGAGGGGCATGCCCCACGGGGTGTTCACCCGCACCCACCGGGTTCCCGCCGCGGGGTGTCCCCGGGGCACGGTCCGTACGGGGCCGTAGGGGTGCCACGGTCCACGTTCCGCCAGCGCCGTCACGGCGGCGTCAACGTCGGTGACGTACAGGCCCAGGTGGCTGCTGCCCACGTCGTGCGGGCGGGGTGCATCGGCCCGGTGGTCGGGCGAACGGTAGGCGAAGAGCTCGACGTTGGTGGTCGGGCCGAGCCGGACCAGGGCAATCTCCGCGGCGGCCCGGGGGTGGACGTCGAGGTGCTCGCGCATCCAATCGTCGTCGTGGGCCAACTCGGGCAGCCGATAGACGAGTTCGCCGCCCAGGACGCGCACCGTGAAGTCGACCGCTTCGTCGAGGTCCGGCACGGTGAGGGCCATGTGGTCGACCCGGCGCGCGGTAGGCACACCCCGCGGGACGAGGGTCGGTACGGCGGTGTCGGGCGCGCCGCGTTTCGTCGTCACACGCTGCTCCTCGGGGTCGCGGGGGTGTGCGGGGTCGCCGCCCGCGGTGTCGGGAGGTGCCGGTCGATCAGCAGGCGGCTCCCCGCACGGACCGGCCGGGGCGCGAGCTTCGCGGTCGCCGGGTGCGTGGCGAGCAACGTGCTGGACAGGCAGGTGGAGGCGGGGCGGCTCGCGTAGGAGCCGTTCGCGCGCGGCTCCCCGACGACCAGGTCCGGTGGGGCGCCCAGTTCCTCGGCGATGACGGCCGCCCAGTCGGCCCGGGAGATCCGGTCCGGGCCGCCGAGGTGGAGCAGCGGCGGAGGGGGGTGGGGGGACCGGGTGAGCGCGGCGGTCACGTCGACGACGTCGTCGAGGAGCACGGGGGTGGTCCACTGGTCGACGGGGACCGTCACCGGCTCCCCGGCCCGCAGCCGGTGCGCACAGGCGGCGAAGAAGTTGAGCCACTTCGGGGTGTCGGCGGGCTCCCAGCCGTAGATGAGGCTGACCCTCAGCAGGGTGACCGCGGGCAGGTCGGCCAGGATCCGTTCGGCGGCGATCTTGGCCCTGCCGTAGGCGTTGGCGGGCCCGGTCGGGGCCGATTCGTCGGGCGGCGTTCCGGCGGTGCCGTCGAAGACGTTGTCGGTGGAGATGAACACGACGCGCCGCTCCCCCGCCGCCCGCACCACCTGCAGGGCGGCCTCGGCGTGGCCGTACAGCGCCGCGTCGGGGTGCTCCTCGCACCAGGTCGAGTCGGAGGGCCCGTGGACGAGGACGATGGTCTCCGCTCCGGTGTCCTCCAGCGCCCCGGCGAAGGCCCCGTCCTCGGTGATGTCGAGACGGATCCAGTCCGGTACGGCATCGCCGCCCGCGTGGGAGTCGTAGGAGAGGGGCGGGGTCCGTGAGGCGAGGACCACCTCGTCACCGGAGCCGGCGAGGTGCCGGGCGAGGGCGCGGCCCACGAAACCGCTGCCGACGACGAGGGTCTTCATGTGTTTCCCCCGCTCCCGGCCGCGGCGGGCAGTGTTCCGACCAGCATCCGTGCCATCCCCAGGAGACAGTGGTCGTCGTCCGGGACGCCCAGCGTGAGCATCGCGCGGGTCTCCTCCTCGCCGAGCCCGAAGCAGCCCAGCCTGGTCAGCTCGTCGCCGAGCAGGGTGATGAAGCGGGGTCCGACGGCCATGGCGAAGCCACCGATGAACAGGTAGCGCCGGACGCCTATCGCGGTGAAGATGCAGTTGACCGCCATGGCCAGCGGGAGCAGGCAGCCGCGCAGCACCCGGGTCGCGAACGCGTCGTCGACGCGGACGGCGCGAGCCAGGGCCTCGTTGGTGATGCCGTCCGGGGTGCCGTGCGCGGACCCGGCGAGCGCGGAACCGGCAAAGCCGTCGGGGTCGGCCGCGGCGGCCCGGCGGACGGCCGTCAGCACCCCGCGGCCGGAGGCGATGCCGCCGAGGTGGCCCCGTGCACCGCACTCGCAGCGCACGGCGTCCTCGCTGGGGTCGACGCGCCAGTGGCCGATCTCGCCACCGTGCCCGGAGTCCGAGATGAGCACCTCACCGTTGCGGAAGACCTTGTGCCCGATGCCGGAGCTGACGGTGATCAGGCAGAAGGGGTCGGGTTCGGCGCTCGCGTAACGCCAGGCGGCGGCGGTGATGTCGTTGGCCACGACGACCGGCCGGGCCAGACGCCGGTTCAGGATGTCCGCGATGGGCAGCGGGGCCGCGGGCCCGCCCCACAGGGTGGGTCCGGCCAGCACGGTGCCGTCCTTCGTCATCGGCCCCGCGAACGAGACCCCGACCGCGCTCGCCCCGGCCCCTTCGGGCTCCGCGAGGTAGCTCTCCAGCTCCTGGACGAGTTGCTCAACCACCCGGTCCTGCAACTCCTGGGCGGACAGCCCCCGGTGGCGGTCCAGCCCTTCGGTCGCCATCCGGCGGACCGCCTCAACCGAGTCCGCCCCTTCGGCGATCCGACCGATGCGCAAGGTCGTACCGCCAAGATCGGCGACGACGTACCGACGAGGAGCGCCCACTGCCGTGGCAGTCGTCGACATCGCGGTCATGAGGCGACACCGCCGAGGACACCGAGCGGATCGCGCTGCTGCACAGTGCCGTCCTCCAGGAGGACGGCAGCCTCCAGGCGGGCGCCCTCCGGGACCAGCGCCCCGGGCAGCAGCACGCACTCCCGCACGCTCGCCCCGGCCCCGACGGTGACCCCGGGATACACCACGCTGCGCTCCACCCGCCCGGCGTTGACCAGGTCGGCGGGGACGATGCTGGCGTGCACGGCGGCCTCACTCGCGACGTACCGGCGGGACACCGCGGGGCGCACGGTGAGCGGCAGGTCGGCCAGACCCATCGTCGGGGTGTCGCCCAGCAGGGCGAGGTGCGCCCGGTGGTAGCGGTCGACGGTGCCGATGTCCTCCCAGTAGCCGGCGACCTCGTACCCGCGGATCCGCTCGCCCGCGGCCAGCATGGCCGGGATGACGTCGCGGCTGATGTCGTGCTGCCAGTCCGTGCCGTCCAGCTGCTCCAGGTAGCGGCGCAGGGTCTCCGCGTCGAAGACGCAGAACGCGGCGAACACCAGGTCGCTGGTCGGCTCCGTGGGCTTCTCGACGAACCCTGACAGGTTCCCTGCCGGGTCGAACTCCACCATGCCGAACAGATGCACATAGCGGCGCTCGATGCGCTGGTACGACACGGTCAGTGCGGCCCGGTCGGCCCGGTGGCGGCGAATCATGTCGCCGTAGTCGAACCGGTAGACGTGGTCGGCGTGCAGCACCAGCACCTCAGTGGTGTCCGCGGTGAAGACGTGCTCGGCCTTGCTGATCAGCGCGTCGGCGGTACCGCGCTCGCTGGGCCAGGTGCGCTCAGGCAGTCGGTCGGGGATTCCGGCCGTGGCCTGGCGGTAGACCTCGTCGTACGGCCCGAAGTGCACCCGGAACTGGCGCGGGCTGCCGTTCCACACCGTGTGCAGATCGTCCATGAGCTGCCGCTCCTCATACTGCGACAGCAACAACGTCTCGCGGAATCCGGAGCGGCGGGCGTTGGCGAGACTGAAGTCGATCAGTCGGCTGCTGCCGCCGAAAGGGATCAGCGGCTTGAGCCGGCCACGGCCCAGCGGGCCCATACGGCGCCCTTCGCCACCGGCCAGCAGTACCGCCCGTACGCCGTCCATGTCAGGCTCCTCGGTTTCCGGAGGTGGCGGCCAGCGCGCCGGCCCCGCTGCCGCCCAGGTCCAGCAGCACGGCCAGGGCCGTGTCCAGTTCCGTACGGCTGACGTCGTTGACGAAGCAGGCCTGTCCGATCCCTAGGGGCAGCGGCAGCAGCTGCTTGCCGTCCCGGTGCTTCACGGTGTCGGCGAGCCCGTGCGCCATGAGGTCCGGGGTACAGACGGGGTGCCAGGTCGGCAGGTTGAGACCGTCCATGACACGCAGGATCCGCTCCAGGTCCGTGCGGTTGAGCAGCCCGCGCCGGTGTGCGAGGACGGCGCTGAACGCCATGTCGATACAGACGGCCTCGCCGTGCAGCAGCTCGGGCAGAGCCGCCATCTCGATCGCCGGAGAGAAGGAGTGCCCGAAGTCGACCAAGCGCTGCAACTCGTGTTCCCAGAGGTTGGGCTGGAGCTCCTCGAGCATGCTGTGGATGGCGCGGGCCATTACGTCCTCGGCCACGGTTCCGCCGTCGGCGGAGCCGGCGGCCTGCATCCGTTCCTCGACCAGGCGGGGGCCGTGTGCCTCCAAGTGATCGAAGAGCACCTCGTCCTTGACCATGGCCATCTTCAGGATCTCGGCGAGCCCGTTGCACAGGTGCCTAGGGCTGAGCGTGCCCAGGAACTCCCGGTCGTTGAGGGTGACGGCGGACGGGTGGTAGGTGCCCAGACGGTTCTTGTGCTGGCGGAAGTTGACCCCGGTCTTGGCACCGATCCCCGCATCCACCATGCCGATGAGGGTGGTGGGCACGCGCAGGTAGGGCGTCGAGCGGCGATACAGACTTGTGGCCAGGCCGACCATGTCGGTCAGGACACCGCCGCCGATGGCGACGACCGGCTCACGTCGGCGGGAGATTCCGAAGGCGTCCATCGCGGCGGCGATCTCGAAGACCGTCTCCATGCTCTTCACGGACTCGTACGCGTCGACGACGAATACCTCGTGTTCGACGGCCTGTTGGGTGAAGTAGTCACCGATCCTCGCGCAGTACAGCGCGTGCACGGCGGCGTCGACCACGACGAGACGCCGTCCGGGGCGCGCCTCTTCCTGGACGCCCGCAGTGGCCAGGATCGGGTTCGACGGGTCGAGCAGGCCCGGACTCAGTACGACTTCGTAGCTGACCGCCCTGCTCGTGCTGACCTGCCAGGTGTGGTGAGGCGTCCTGGCCACGGACATGCGGGGTCGTAACGCCTTCGACGTGGATGTCGATTCGGTCTGGACTGTCATGTCGTCAAGCCTTTCCTCGCATCAGGGCATGGCGATGTCAGCCCTCGATGCCGGTGGGGTGGCCCGGCCCACTCCTCGGCGAATGGCGGCCGGCATTGCACGGCGAACTCGGTGACGCGCCCGACGGAGCCTGAGGGCTATGCGTCGTCCGTGACCACGGGGGATCCCGAGGTCACCCGGCGCGTGAGGGGACGCCACCAGGACAGGGTGACGCTGTCGGCATCGAGGCACGCGGGCTGCGGCATCGACTTCTGCGCATCCCGGAATGCCGACATGGTGGCGCTGATGTCGTCCGACGTGACGGTGAACACTGCGAGATGGCTCGTGTCATCGAGAACGGGTGAACTGTCGCTCTCCACAAGGGAGTAGCGCTCGGCCGCGACGAAGTCCGGGACTTGGAGCACCTCGTCGAGATGGAATTCGTTGTACCAGCGGTGATACTCGACTTCCATGCCCGGTGCGGGCCGTGTATGGACAGCGAGGAAATATCTGACCATTCTGCCTTTCCCTGGGAAATAGCGGACTTGATGTTCGACCCGTCGGCCGCGACCCTCCGCACTGCGAGTGGAGGGCGAATGGGGACCGGACAGTAATCAGGGGCCACGAGACGGTGAGCGGAAACGCTCGATCTTGGGCGTGATCGATTCAAGACGAAACAACAATGAACAGTCAAGAGCGGATGCGTCATATTTCAGTCAGGCAACTCCGTCACATCAGCAACATGCACCACACACACCACTTGCATTTAGCGACATCGCGGTACAGATGAAAGGTGCCTCGTTCACGGAAGTTGGCCGACATGTTCCCCCAGGAGCCTTGAGGGGCGGACAAAGACACCGGTCTGCTTCTGCGAACCCGGCAGGATGCGGGGGCGCGACCACGGTGCCGTCGGAATACGACCGCCGACGACGGAGGGCACCCTGCGGCGGCATCAGGAGCAGGGCGTCCAACCGCCGCGCCCAACGCATGGAATCCGGGTGTCACATCTGAAAACGCCGCGTTCGCAGCACGGACTCCAGACCAACTGATCGAACGTGATTGACAATTACTCGAAGCTGCCCGCATGCTGGTGATTGGTGTGGGAACTCGTTCGTTTCTGTGCTTGCGTTCATCAAAGACCGCACGTCGCTCCATTGCGAGTCCGCCTGCACCGAGCTGACCGTGTCATAACTCCGGTCACTGATCCTCACTCACCTCTTCCAGATCTCCTCTTGATCTTTTCTTGCGCACCGTCACACGCCAACACGCGATGTCGCTCACAACGATTCGAGGGATAGGCATGTCTATGACCAAGTACAAGGGAGATACAGCCAAGCTGCGTCTGGCGGTCATCGGGTCCGGAAACATGGCCCGGCGATTCCTCAAGCAGTTACCGGACAGTGAACGGTGCGAGCTGCGCGCGATCGGTGACCGCGATCCAGCGTCGGCCCGGTTGCTGGCGGACGAGGTCACCCACCTCTACGAGGGCGAGCTGATCTGCGGCACCGAGATCGAGGTCATCACCTCCGACCAGGTGGACGCGGTCTACATCGCGACCGTCCACACCACGCACGCCGAGATCTCCCTGCGCGCGATCGCCGCCGGCAAACACGTCCTGTGCGAGAAACCACTGACCGTCAACCACGCCCAGGCGATGGCCGCCGTGGACGCGGCGCAGCACTCCGGAGTCCGCCTGGTCGAGGCCATGATGTTCCGCTTCCATCCGCAGATGGCCGCCGTCCGTGAACTCGTCCGCGGCGGTGCGATCGGGGACGTACGCCATATCGACGCGGGCTTCTCCTTCCTGGTGCCCACCGAACGCCACGAGCCCACCATCGTCACCCCCGACCTGGTCATCCCGGACGCAGGCGGGCACGAGGGGCGACTGTTCGACCCGAACCTCGCCGGTGGCGGCATCCTGGACGTCGGCTGCTATCCGGTGTCGATGGCACGGGCGATCGCGGGTGCCGCCGCGGGGGTCGAGTACCTGGAGCCGGTGGAGCTGACCGGCGACGGGACTCTCAGCGACGACGGCGTCGACCAGTGGGCCACCGCCCAACTGCGGTTCGGCAACGGCGTGACAGCGTCCCTGCGGACCGGCGTGTGGATGGTCGACAACAACACGGTGCAGATCGTCGGGTCGAGGGGCACGATCGAGATGCTCGACCCGTGGGCGCTGTCCGTGAGCCCCCGGGTCGTCGTCCGCCGCCTCGGGCACGTGCCGGAAGAGCAGGCGTTCCCGGCGTCGGGCGCGTACGCCCTCCAGATGGACGCCTTCGCCGCGAGCATCGCCGGACCGGAGCCGGAGGCGATCAGCAACGCCGACTCCCTGGGCAACGCCGCGGCCCTGGACCGCTGGCGTGAGGCGATCGGGGTTCGCTACCCGTTCGAACGGGACGATGCGGCGATCGGCACGATCTCCGCGCTGCCGCTGCGCGTCCCCGCACCTGGCGAGAGCAACGGCACGGGCGAGGGCGGACGTACAACCGCCCGGATAGAGGGCCTGGAGAAACCGGTCGCGCGGATCGTCATGGGCTGCGACCACCAGCCCGATCTCCGCACCGCCTCCGCACTGTTCGATCACTACGTCACGCTCGGCGGCAACGTCTTCGACACCGCCCACTTCTACCTCGGCGGCCAGGCCGAAAGGCAACTGGGCAGGTGGATCGCCAACCGCGGCATCCGCGACGACGTGGTGGTGATCGGCAAGGGCGCCCACACCCCGGACTGCAACCCGGAGGCGCTGACCCGGCAGCTGCACGAGTCGTTGGACCGCCAGGGCACCGACCACCTCGACATCTACATGCTGCACCGTGACAACGAGGACATCCCCGCCGGAGAGTTCGTCGACGTCCTCGACCAGCACGCCGACGCCGGACTCATACGGGTCTTCGGCGGCTCGAACTGGTCGGTGCAACGGGTGGCGGAGGCGAATGCCTGGGCACGGGCCAACGGGAAACGCGGCTTCTCGGTGCTCAGCAACTACTTCGGTCTGGCCGAGCCGTCCGAACTGCCCTGGCCCGGCTGCCTGGGCGCCTGTGACGAGGAGTCGCGGAGCTGGCTGACGGAACAGCAGCTGCCCTTGTTCGCCTGGTCGGCCCGGTCCCGCAATTTCTTCGCCCGTGCCGACCCGTCGGACCGCTCGGACGAACTCCTCGTGCGCTGCTTCTACGGTCCTGAGAACTTCGAGCGCAAACGGCGGGCCGAGAAGCTCGCCCAGGACCATGGTGTCTCGCCCTCCGCGATCGCGATGGCGTATGTCCTGCACCAGCCCTTCCCGACGTTCGCCATGTACGGCCCGAAGACGCTCGCGGAGTCCCGCGACGGTTTCCGAGCCGTCGAGGTCGACCTCACCCCCGAGCAGGTCGCATGGCTGCACGGCGACAAGCCGTGACCGGCGCCGTACCGGGGGCCGGCACGCCGTGACGACAACACCGGCGCTGTCCGTCACCACCGTGGGCGGACCCTTCGTCCCCTCCGGCCTCGGCCGCCGCGAACCACGCGGTGGCGACGTGCAGGTCGAGATCACCTTCACCGGGATCTGCCACATCGATCCGCACCGGGTCGACACGGGTGAACGACCGCGTTGACGTGGGCGTGATCGTCAACTCCTGCGGCGGCTGCGGACCGTGTCACGACGGCACGGAGCAGTTCCGCGCCGAGGGGGTCGTGGCGAGGTACAACTCCCTTGACCACGACAGCTCATCGAACTGGCCGGCGCCGCACCGCTGGGTGCGCGCCGGGATCACGGTGTACTCGCCGATTCGCCGCTGGGGTCCGGTCAAGGACAAGAGCGTCGCCGTCAACGGAGTGAGCGGGCTCGGGCATCTCGCGGTGCGGATGGCGGCGGCAACGGGCGGCGAGGTTACCGCCGTCAGCCGGAGCATCGGCAGACACGCGACCGCCCGACGACCGGGGGCACTCACGTCCTGGCGTCCGAGGGTGCGGCCGGTCCCGGCGGTGCCCGCAGCCGCTTCGACCTGATCCTCAACACCGTCTCGGCCCCTCTCGCGATGCCCAGGTGGAGGTCGGGGACGCGGGGGAAGTCGACGCCGCCTACCGCCGGCTGCGCGAGAGAGACGTGCGCTACCTCTTCGTCATCGATGCCACGACCATCGGCAAGTGAGAGAAAGGGCAGGTCAGATGCCTTCAGAGCGGATATTCCAGAAGTTCCCGGACGGTTTCCGGTGGGGCGTGTCGACGGCGTCGTACCAGATAGAAGGCGCGGTCCACGAGGGCGGACGTGGGCAGTCGATATGGGACGTCTTCTCCCATGCCCCGGGAGCCATCGCTCGCGGCGACCACGGCGACGTCGCGTGCGATCACTACCACCGGTTCCGTGAGGATGTAGCGCTGGTGCGCGACCTCGGGGTGGGAAGCTACCGGTTCTCGGTGGCGTGGCCCAGGATCCAGCCGGAGGGCCACGGCCCGGCGAACCAGCGGGGACTGGACTTCTACCGTCGGCTGGCCGACGAACTCCTCGACGCAGGAGTGGAACCGTGGCTGACCCTCTACCACTGGGACCTCCCCCAGCACCTGGAGGATCGCGGCGGCTGGCGCACCCGGGACACCGCCGAGCGGTTCGCCGACTACGCCGCGCTGGTGCACGACGCGCTGAGCGACCGGGTCACCTGGTGGTCGACGCTCAACGAGCCCTACTGCGTCGCGTTCCTCGGCATGGCCACGGGCGAGCACGCCCCCGGCGCCCGGGAGGGGCACGGCGCGCTGGCCGCCGCGCACCATCTGATGGTCGGCCACGGTCTTGCCGTACAGGCCATGAGGGCACAGCGGCGCGGGGAGGAGAGGTTCGGCATCACCCTCAACATGAGCGAGGCCCGGCCCGCTTCGGCGGACCCGGCCGACCGGGCCGCCGCCGAACGCCTCGACCTGATGCACAACCAGGTGTTCACCGACCCGATCCTGGGCGGTACCTGGCCATCGCTGGAAGACGAAGTGTGGTCGGACATCACCGACTTCGGCTTCCGCAAGCCCGACGACCTCGCTCTCATCCAACAGCCCCTGGACTTCCTCGGTCTGAACGCCTACTGCCCCACCTACGCCAAGTTCGCGCCCACCGCCGACCCGGACCCGCGATTCCGCACGGCGGCCGACATCGACGTCGTGTCCGCGGCGCCCGCGGACCTCCCGCGCACCGCGATGGGCTGGCCGGTCGACCCCTCCGTGCTCACCCAGTTGCTCCGCCGGCTACAGAAGGACTACCGCGACCTGCCCCCGGTCTACATCACCGAGAACGGCGCCGCCTACCGCGACATACCCGACGCAACGGGCGCGGTGTCCGACCCCGAGCGCATCGCGTTCATCGAGACCCACCTCGGAGCACTCCAGGAGGCCATGGCCGAAGGCATCGACGTCCAGGGCTACTTCTGCTGGTCCCTCTTGGACAACTTCGAATGGGCCTACGGCTACGCAAAGCGCTTCGGCCTCGTCTACGTCGACTACGACGACGATCTGCGCCGCATCCCGAAGTCCAGCTACCACTGGTATCGAGAGCTCATCCGCGCGCAGGACGGAAGCTAGTCGCGCCAACAGAGCGACACCGAGATCGGCTTCCACCGCACCCCGAGCAATGCTCAGGACCTGTGGATCGGTTCCGGGAGGGCAAGCCCAAGGCGTACCTTCCCGCATGATCCTGTGATGGTCACCGAGCAGGCCCGCGTTCGCAGCGCGGGGTGGGACGGCACGCCCCGTGCTCAGCGTGGTCACCGACGACGGTTCCACCCGGTCCGGCTCCCTGATCGACGAGATCGTCCGCGAAGGCGCCCGCCGTATGCTGGTCGCCGCCTGGCGGTACGCAACGGGCACCACCGGCCCCGGACCGTGGTCACCGCGGCTGGACCGGTCGGGGTCAGGGCCCCGCGCGTGAACGACCGGCGCGTCGACGACACCAGCGGCGAGCGCGAGCGGTTCTCCTCGAAGATCTTGCCGCCCTGGTGCCGCAAGTCCCCGAAGGTCTCCGAGGTGCTGCCCCTGCTGTACTGGCACAGTCTGTCCTCCGGCGACTTCGTGCCCTCGCTGGAGCAGTTCCTCGGCGGTACGGCCGGCCCGTCACCTGCCACGGTGACCCGGTTGACCAGACAGTGGCAGGACGACCACGCCGCCTTCCAGGACCGCGACCTGTCGCAGAGCGACTACGTCTACGTGTGGGCCGACGGCGTCCACCCCAAGGTCCGGCTCGGCCAGACCCACTCCTGTGTCCTGGTTCTGCTCGGCGTCCGCCCGGACGGCACCAAGGAGCTCGTCGCCCTGGCCGAGGGACTGCGCGTCCACCGAGTCGTGGGCCGACCTGCTGCGCGACTGCCGCCGCGGCATGCGCGCCCCGAGCTGGTTGTCGGCGACGGCGGGGTCCAAAGGCCCGCAACGTCACGAGCGCCCTGCCGAAGTCTGCGCAGCTGGGCGCGACGAAGGCGATGCAGGAGATCTACAACGCCGAGGAACTGCTCGCGTTCTACGACTTCCCCGCCGAGCACTGGATCCACCTGAGAACCACCAACCCCATTGAGTGGCGGGCGATCACCGGAGCACACCTGGTGCCCCTGGTCCGAGCTGGTGCCAGGTTTGAGAACGGGGTCCTGGCCGAGCGTCAGGAGCAAGCCGCCTGAGCGGGAGGACGGGGTCCAGAATCTGTCGTGTCTCCCCTCATCGCGAGTGAGCTGACAACCCGCTCGGGTGGTCGAGGTAGATCGCTGCATCACGCTGGAATGGCCGTGGGGAACGATCGACAACTCCTCTCACTTCCGGTGGAACACAGCACTGGATGAAAGAGGCTCACTCACCGGATGCCCGAGTAACGCCCTTCAAAGGAGCTACGCCCAATGCCCTTTCAATGGGGATGAGAGTGTCATTATCCCACCCCTCGGGCAGGTCACCCAAACATGCCGGCCGAAAGGCCAAGATCGGATCAGTGACATCAATGCGGCCAAAATTTCCTTCAATATGATCAAGCAGTTTTGTGGCCTCGTTCCGAATCCAAGGGCCATTTTCTCGCCAAGCGCCACTTGTGTGGTTCACGACACGCCGTCGGAGATCTTCAAGAATTCCCGCGCGCCATTTGAAATGATGCACGGGAACAATAGGCCGATTGGTCGGCGCCTCGTCCAGGCATCGATGACTTCCCAAACTGAGCCTGGCCGAAGAATGGGCAGCAACCACCTTTCCTGGATTTCCACCGAGCAGCCTGGCGGTGAGGAACCCGCCTAGCGGAAACGCCTTGTCCAAACCCGCCCCCAAGGACCACGGACCAAGGCTGCCGTCGCGGGCAACGCGGTCAAACAGAATGCCACCCACTATGGCACTGTTCTGCTCTTCGGCACCGTCGATAATTTCATCCAGCGGAGCCGGGTAATCGTGAAACTCGTCAATATCCGCAATCACATGCCAACCAACACCGGCCCGAACCCGCAGATGATCCCGCAACTCACTGTGCACCGTCTCGTGCCACGGGCCTTGGCTTATAATAACCGGCGGCCCCACCAGCTCTTCACAAGTCCGCAAAAGCCGGTCCCGAACCTCCGATGAAGCCTGATCGGTGAAATGGAATCCGAGGAAGAACTCCCTTATTCCATGACCTCGATAATGATCAATAAAGGCTCTGAGCAAATCAGGTTCGACCGGACCTATTACGGAGACCAGCGACGGCATATCCGCCTCCTAGCGATATCTGAACTGCTTGAATGAGGATGATTTAAGTGGCGTAGTAAGCCAGGTATCGATTTCAGCCGGATCGGCTTGGCGATGCGTGCTACCACCCGGTTCGGATGCCGGTGGCGATCGGGGCTGCCCGGGTCTGGCAACAGGCCGGCCTTTCTCACCCGTGCCGGCCGCGCATGATCTCGGCCTGCCGGAACTCATGCCCTTCACGCCACCTCGTACGCCATGGCCTGGACCTTGTACAGATCGGCATATCGGCCGCCCTCGATTTCGACGAGCTCGTCATGCCGCCCCGCTTCGATCAGCCGTCCGTTGTCCAGCACAAGGATGAGATCCGCGCCCGTCACCGCAGAGAAGCGGTGCGAGACAATGACTGTGATCGCGCCGGTCCGGGCGCCCAGCGCGCGGGCGCGGGACATGTGCCGCTTGAGGATCTCCTTTTCACTGGCGGCATCGAGGGACGCAGTAGGTTCATCCAGGAGGAACAACAGCGGGTCCTGCCGCATCAGAGATCTGGCCAGTGCGGTCTTCTGCCACTGCCCCTCTGACAGGTCAACGCCGCCATTGGCAGTGCCAAGCTCGGTGTCCAGACCTTGCGGGAGCCGGGCAACCAGCACGTCGGCATTCGCCTCGTGCACGGCTCGTTCGATCTCCGGGCGGTCGTGCACGTGCGGGAGGTCGCCCATACCGACGTTGGCGGCGAATGTCGTTTCGAAGCGGCCGAAGTCCTGGAACACAGCGGCCGAGCGAGCGCGCCAGCCGTGGGTCTCCAGATCGGCAAGATCGATCCCGTCTACTGAAATCGTGCCCTCACTCGGCTGGTAGAACTTGCCGAGCAGTTTGACGAGGGTGGTCTTACCCGAGCCGTACTCACCGACGACGGCCACCACCGCGCCCGGCGGAATATGCAGGCTGATGCCTTCCAGTGCCATGCGATCAGTGCCCGGGTACATGTAGCCGACACCGTCGAACACGATGCCTTCAGTCAAGGCCCGCGGTGTCTCTTCGCTCCCCTTCGATCGCGCCCGATCCATGGCGACGTAATCCTGGAACCAAAGGTATGGCTCGATCAGGCTGCGGGACGACGCCGCCTCAACGGATTGCCGACCCGTTTCGTGCAGCGCCTGCCGCAAGCTGGTGGCCACGGTGATCGTCAGCACGATGTCGCCGATGCTGCCGTGGCCACGGGACGCGCGATAGACGATCAGGCCGATCGCAACGGCGAAGCCGACGGTGAACAGCGCCCAACCTACGATCTTCCACGCAGCGGCGTTCACTCGCGCGCGGTATCGACGTGTGACCGCCTCGTCCCAAGCGGCACGCTGACGACGGGCCAGTTCGGCTCCCACACCCGAGATGCGGATCTCCTTGCCCCCGGACGCCTCCGTGCCCAGTTCGAACAGATGGCGTTGCAGCCGGAACTGTTCACCCGTCTCGGTCTCCGCGTCCACCACTGCCTGCTTACCGCGCTGCTCGAACCACGGCGGCACTGCCGCGAAAGCCACCAGAGACAACAGCCATGGGCTGACCGACCCGAGAAGCGTCATCATCACGACCAACTGCACCACGGCGAAGGCCACGCGCACGGCGGTCCACAGGCTCTGCACCAGGCCCCAGCCGGAGCCCCGCACGATTTCCATCCGGTCGAGGAATTCGGGGTTCTCCAGATGCTCGATACCCTCAAGGGCGGCGATCTCCAGGTGGGTCCGTCGGTAGAGCTCGGTCATGGCGACCTTCTCCACCACCAGGACCGTCGAGCCGCCCAGGATGCCCTGGAGAACAACGCTGAGGGTGCCGGCCAACGCGGCGGTGCAGGCCGCGAAGACTGCGCCGTGGGCGTCGCCGCGTAGCGATGCGTCCACCGTGTCGCGCATCTCAAGGGCCGCGACGGCCGCGGCGGTGATCGCGGCAGCCGAGCCGCCGAACATGAGAGACACCCGGCCGGGGACAAGCCGCCAGGACATGGCCAGCAGGTCGACCCACAACGTGAGATATCGCTGCCGGCTCATATCAGTTCTCCCTCTTCGAGGGCGTCTTCATAGCCTGAGTTGAACCTGCTGGCCTGGACAACGAACATCTCCGCGTACTTGCCACCAAGTGCCAGCAGTTCCTCGTGCGTGCCGGACTCGGTGATCCGGCCGCCGTCGAGCATGATGATCCGGTCTGCCTGACGCACCGTCGAAAGGCGATGCGAGATCAGCACGACACTCGCCTCTCCCTTGCGCTGCCCGAGCCGGTCGAACACGTCGAACTCGGTGCGAACGTCCAGGTGCGCGGTCGGCTCGTCCAGGACAAGGATCTTTGCTCCCTGTCGCACAGCGTAGAACGCTCTCGCAAGCACGACCTGCTGCCATTGGCCACCCGACAGATCCACTCCACCGGTACGGGTACGGGCCAGCGGTGTATCCCAACCCTGTGGCAGTTGACTGATGAGCCCATCGAGGCCGGCGTCCCTCGCGGCAGCCTCGACGACCGCCTGGTCGAACGGCACCGATGCGTACCCCAACGCCACATTGTCGGCGATGCTGAATTCGTACTTGACGAAGTCCTGGAACATCACCGAGATCTGTTCGCGCCACGGCCCGGGACCGAGATCCCAGATGTCCACGCCATCCGCCGTGATCCGCCCGCCGGTCGGCTCATACAAGCCGGCCAAGAGTTTGATCAGCGTGGACTTCCCGGCTCCGTTCAATCCCACGATCGCGAGCAGCTCCCCCGGCTTGATCTCCAGGTCCAGGCCGTCGGTGACGACGCGATCCGTTCCGGGATACTGGAAGCGGACTTCCTCGAAGCGGATCAACGGCGGCACATCGCGCTGAGCGAGCCGGACTCGCCCCGAACCTCGCTCCGGCGCCAGCCGTTGCCGCAGTTCCTCACTCGCGGCCAGACATTCCCCAGCATTGATCGCGGTCAGCACGAAGTCATTCCAGCCCAAGGACAGGAAGATCGACCAGGATGCGGCCATGACCGCCGCCGCGACGGCCACGGAATTGTGCCCGGTGGCAGCGCCGTTCGCGACAAGACCGAAGACCAGCGTCATCGGCACGCCGACGGTGAGCAACGCGACGATGTCGTACCAGAAGTTGCTGAACGTCTTCCAGATCGGAGCATACGCGGTCTGCAGGTGCTGCGCGCACTGGTCGACAATCCAGTCCGCCGCCCCATAGACGCGGATGTCCTTGCCCTCTCCCGGGAGTGTCACCGTACGTTCAAGCCTTGTGGACCGCACCATGTGCGGTACTTGCGCACGCCACTTGCAGACGAATTTCACGTAGTCCCGCGTCATGTACTGCCAGCGGAGCACGGCGGGCACGAGCAGTACGGGGACGAGCCACCAGGCGTATTGGCACACGACAGCGCAGGACGCGGCGACGCCGAGAAACATGGTGCCCATCCGGATGAGCGCCACGGCTCCCTCACCGGGTTTGCGCTCCGTCCAGCTCGCCGGGTCAGCCTTCGCCAAGCGGATGAGGCGCTGAGTGCGCTTGTCTTCCAGTTGGCCGATCGTAGGGCTCGACACGGCGCGCACAATGATCTTTTCGCGGTGCGCTCCGTCGATCCTGGACTCGAACAGGAAGATCAGGGGTTCGGCGAGGGCTTCGATCGCGTGCCCGAGTCCCAACAACAGCGCAAACACTGCCAGAGGGGCGATCGCCGAGCCGAAGAGACCTTCCCTATGCGCATACTGCACGTGCCCCAGGAGAACGGCGGTGGCCTGCGCGAGAGCGGCCGGGACAAGACTCTGCAGCAGTGTCAGGGTAATGACGACGGAAGCCAGCCTCCCCCCGCCGTCCCGCATCGCACGCAGCAGTCTTTGCATACACAGGAATGTCAATATGCTTCCTAAAGACAGCCTCAACGGCTTCCGTCACGGCGTATGCAGCGTGGATCTCTGCCATTCGAGGTCCCGCGCCTGCCGCGGTTTTGGTCGCAGATATCGCACCCTCCCCTGCCGCATGGGTGGCCAGCAATCCTGCTCGATCTCGCTCGGAAAGTGCTGCCCGGACAGCCACCTCCATCGAGCCATAAATAAACTCAGCTCTCGGGCCGTTTTACCGGCTGCTCGCTTCTGCGGCGTCCTTCCGGTGCGTGTCACCGGTTCCCACCGGTTCAGGGGTGCGAAGGACGACGACGCCGAAGGGCTGCAGCAGCACGGAGCCCTCGTATCGCTCCCCGCTGAGCAGGTCGGTGCCAACCGCCGGGACAGCTGCCGCCGCCGTGCCATGGTTGATCAGGAATCGGTAGCTCACCCCGTCGCCGACCCGGGTTACCGATTCCACCTGCGCCGGGATCTCCGGGCGGTGCGGTATCGCTGGGCTCTGCTCGCGGACCAGGTTCAGCACTCGTTCCAGAGCGGCGGGGTCGAGCCGGGTGGCCAGATACCAGGCAGCACCGTTCCCGACCGTGTTCCGGGTCAGCGCGGGGTGTCCCTGGTCCGGACCACCGCGGAAGGCAAGAACGCTCTCGGCGCCGCGGAGGACTACCCGCTCCGACCAATAGTCGCCGCGGAACGATCCGTCGATATCGACCGTCTGGTCGACGTACAGAGGGTGGAACTCCTCAGTTGTCAGACCGAGGACATCGCGCAGGCCTCCCGGAAACGGTCCCTCGTGTATGCGGTCGTTTTCGTCGACGATGCCGGAGAAATACGAGACCAGCAGCGTGCCGCCGGCCTCGGCGTAGCGCGTGAGATTTTCGGTCCCCTCGCGGGACAGCAGGTAGAGGCTGGGCAGGAGCACCAGTGGATAGTGCCCGAGTTCGTCAGTGGCCTTGACGAAGTCGACTGTCAGGTTCTGGTTCCAGAGCGCTTCGTAGAACGCCTGCATCCCATCCCCGTAGGCCAGATCCGCGATGGGCTTGTCCTCGAACTCCATGGCCCACCAGGATTCGTAGTCGAACACGACGGCGACGTCGGCCTTCACACGGGTGCCGCGGACCTCACCGAGGGCCCGAACATCGTTGCCCAGCGCGACCACGTCCCGCCAGAGAGCCGAGTCGGTTCCAGCCTGAGGGATCATGGCTGAATGGAATTTCTCGCTACCGAAGCGTGAGGCTCGCCATTGAAAGAACATGACGCCGTCGGCGCCCCTGGCAATGTGGGTAAGGCTGTTGCAGCGCATCTGCCCCGGCAGCTTGGCAATATTGCGATTCTGCCAGTTGACTGCACCAGTGGAATGCTCCATCAGAAGCCACGGCCGACCATATGCGAAGGACCGGGACAGGTCGCCGGAAAGAGACAGGCCGAGGTGGTTCCTGGGCTGCTCCGCCATCAGGTAGTTGGTGCTGCCGATCAAATCCATTTCCGGTGCCCAGCGCCAGTAGTCCATCGCATTATGGGCCCCCGCCATCAAGTTGGTGGTGACTGGAACATCCGGGGTCGCCGCGCGCAGGATGTCACGCTCCAGCAGATAGCAAGCGAGGTACTCGTCAGTAGTGAACCGCATAAAGTCCAGCTTCTGGGCCGAGTTTACGGGCATTGGTGCGATCCGAGGCGTCTGGATCTCACTCCATGCGAAGTAGCGTTGGCTCCAGAAAGTCGTCCCCCAGGCCTCGTTGAGTTCCTCCAGAGTGCCGTAGCGATTCGCCAGCCAGTCACGGAACGCCTCGGTGCTCCGGTCGCAGTAGCAGGTCTTGACGTGCGCACCGTACTCATTGTGGCTGTGCCATACCGCAAGTGCCGAATGGTCTCGGTAGCGCTCGGCGAAAGCACCGGTGACACGGGCAGCTGCGTCACGGAACTCCGGCGAGCTCGGGCAGTAGGATTCACGGGCGCCGATCCCCAGCACCCGGCCGTCTGCCGTGACCGGACGGGCCTGCGGATACTTCGCGATGAACCAAGCTGGCGGGCCGGCCGTCGGCGTGGCCAGCGCAGCCTTGATCCCGGCTTCGGCCAGGAGATCCATGACCCGATCCAACCACTCGAAGTGGAAGTCACCCGGAGCGTGTTCCACCAGTGCCCACGAGAAGATTCCCACGCTCAGCAGGTTGACGCCGGCCTCCTGCATGAGCCGGACGTCCTGCTTCCATACCTCCTCAGGCCACTGCTCCGGGTAGTAATCTGCTCCGAACGCCAGACGGTCAAGGCGTGGCAACATATACGGCTCGCGGTCGGCAACGGTCTTCTGTTCGGGCTCGCTCAATCTGGCTCATCTCTCCTTCGCTATGAGACGCGCTCTGTTCGTAAGCGCTCACATGATCCATTGGGAGCGTTCCCAGTAACAGGTCGAGAGTGCACACCGTAATGATCTGAAAGCCCTGCGAAAACCGTTGGCCAGGCACAGATCCAGATACCCGACGACCTCAGGACCGACACCGGCAAAAGCAAAGAAAACCAGCCACGGGGCCACCTCGGTAACCACCGGCGGACCTCCCGGTCCGCCTCCTTCGCTATGGAACGCACACTGTTCGTGAGCGCGAGCACGATCTCCTGGGAGCGTTCACAGTAACAGGTCGAGAGTGCACACGGTAGTGATCTGAAAGCCCTGCGAAAACCGTTGGCCAGGCACAGATCCAGATACCCGACGACCTCAGGACCGACACCGGCAAAAGCAAAGAAAACCAGCCACGGGGCGACCCCGGTAACCACCGGCGGACCTCCCGGTCCGCCTCGTTGATCTCCTCGTCGAGAACCTGGTAGCGGCGGGCGTGCCGACGCAGGGCGATCCCCACCGCGCAGGCCGGATCTTCGAGTTCGCCGACCGGGCGGGAACGGGTCAGGGTTTCGGCCAGCGTGCCGGCCGCGATCCGGATCTGTGAGCGCCAGGGCATCCCGGTCCGCACCGACGGTGCCTGTACGAGGCCGACCGATGGGTGGCGAAAGCCTTTGGACGCTTGCCGGGCCGCGGGCTCACACCCACCCAACAGACCGTCGACCGTGCACTGTCCGTGACACGGGCACCGGTCGAGCGCCGCATCGCACGACTGACGTCATGGCAGATTCCGCAGGGCCCGGCGCTGCTCGAATCGAATGACGCCCATCACCGCCGCCTCCCTCACCCTGGATTGGCAACGCCGAACCAGCTCAGTAGCCACCGCGGCAGACCACCGTTCTCGGACTCGGCACAGGCCTGGCTGTCATGATCTCCTCGGCCTTGCGTCGCCCCTCTGCCGTGCTCAACGGCCGGACACGCCCGTCACGCCCCACCCTCCCGTTCAACTGAGTGGCCCTGACAGTTGAACGGCGTACCTTGCCGACAGTCTGCGCCGAGACACCCGCCGTGGTCGCAATGGCTCGATCCGACCACTCGGGGCGCGCCCGCAGAAGGCGCACCACCGCCGCACGACGGTCCGAGACAGTCACAGGTGCACGGCCAGTACGCGCGCCGGCTCGCTGACGCGCCCGTCGGCGGAGCCTCGGCGGTGGTCGAACTCATGGTGCGCCGGTTCAAGTACCTCAATCCGCATATTCCGGCGGTGATGTTCGCTGAGCAGATCGAAGCGCTGAGCAGCTCGAAGCGCTGACCAGACCGTATGTTCGCCACACGCCGCCGCTGCGCACGCTGCTCACGTCGATCGCCGCTGTTCTCGGGTCGGCCGGGTGCGCGGCTCGCGGCGGTGCCGAGCATCCGCGTCGCCAAGGACGAACTCCTTGAACTCCTCCGTGGGTTGCCGGAGTTACCACAGTTCAGCGTGCGGGTCATCGGGGTTGACGACTTCGCGTTACGCACGGGCGATTCGTACGCCACGATCCTGGTGGACCTGGAAGGACGGCGCGGGTAAGTCCCTGGCCACGATCGGCCGCCAACTGCGGCTGGACCACTCGACGGTACGGCGCTTCGCCCGCGCCCGGAGTCTCGACGAACTGCGGGTCAAGGCCACCAACCGGGCCTCGATCCTTGACAGACACAAGCCTTACCCGCACCAACGCCGGCGTGAGGGCTGCCACGACATTCCGCAGCTGCACCGCGAACCGCGCGCACGCGGCTTCACCGGAGACGTCCCGTGCGTCCGCGGCTACGTCCGCCCCTTCAAAAGGCCGCACAGCCCAAGCCGAAGAACCCGCCCGCGCCTGCTCCCGTGCTGCGGCCCGCCCCGAAACCCCGGCGCGTGGTCCGCTGGATCATGACCAAAGACGCATCCTTCACAGCCCGTGACCCCGCCGGCGTCACCAGATCCCCGACAGAGCCGCATTTCATGACCGCTGACAGCTGCGGAGGGCGGCCATGTTCTCCAGGCTGCGCCCTGTGCGGATCTTGGAGGCGGTCTTCGCGAAGGCGGTCTTCGCGAAAGGCGGTGTCGCGGATGAAGTGGAGCCTGTTTTCGATCACCCGGTGTGCCCTCAAGATCGTTGCGATCCACTTGGAGGACGCCAACGGCTGGGCAGGTCCGTGTGACTTCGACCGGGAGGGACTCCGTCTGGCTGCGGTTCACTGCGAAGACCGTGACCGTACCGTCCTCAGCTCAGACCGCCGTGGCACGCAGCGCACCCGGGTATCGACGGCGTCGGCACGTCCTCAGGCCATGTCACCCCATGACCTGCCTTTACCGCCGAGGTTGTTCGATATCTCGTCCTACGCTCACAGGCTCTAACGAACCGTAAAATCGAAGTGCGTCGACGTGAATGAGGCATGTACCCAGAAGGTGGGCAGGCCGGAGGCGGTGCCATTCCGTGTGAGTGCGCCGCCCGGCGGCGGTTTGCGCGATGGGGGTTTTCCTTCAGCGACGTGAAGTCTCGGCACCACTGGACGATATTTGTTTGGCGCTGCCCCGTCGGCACGGGAACACACGAAACCGCACGTCACGGCTGTGGCTACAGAACCTATATCGCAAGCTTACCAAAACGGTCAAACATACATATCGGCAGCAGCCCGGGGGGATCGTTGCCGTTCACTCAAGCCTCTTGACAGTCAGGTCGGCCCATGTTTGGAATTGTGATGCCGGAACGGCCCGACCGTCCGATTCTCCTGGACCGAATGGGTACGACGCGCACAGGTATAGATCGCGTCGAGGTGAGCAGAACCGCCGGCCGCGAGAAGCGGTATACAAGTTCGAAACCTATGAGATAAAAGCTGTCTCGCCGAGAGCGATACCTTGCATTCCTGGCGATCCGGAGGGACTGAGCATAATGGGATATGGGGATGCGGACCAGCAAAATCTCAGACAAGCTGTAGATCGAGCATTGATCAAACCAGAGTGGTCCAGGACTTACAAGGTATCGCGTACTGAAGCCCAGGCGCTCTACGGCATGAACGACGAACTAATCGACATTCTACTTGGCGCGGGTTTCCCGAGCGAGGGCCGGGGGAAAGGTGTCATATTCGATCCACTGGACCTTGAAAACGTCGGGTTGGATCTGCGGCTTCCGTCAGCGAGTCGCGCCGCCACATCACTCTGGGCCAGATCGTTCAGAAGACCGAGCCGTTTGGCCACGGCGAACTGCAGTGTTCAGATGTCGTGGTCGTGTCCAACTCCTGGGCATGACGGGGACTGCGACTTCGCCATAAGTCCGAGAATCGGAGATCAGGCGGAAGCAGCAGTCAACAATGGGCGATCCACCTGGCAAACCAGCCTGGAAGTTCAGCTCTTGAACGACGAATATCTTTTCCGAGGCGAATTCTCGGTTCTCGTTCAAGAATCGCAGAGGCTTCACTTCCACAGACTCACTCCCGAGCTTGCAGAAGACATGGAATTTCTTCGAGAGCACCGGATTGCCGACTGTCTGTCGGCGAGTATTTATCTCGCTGAGGTGGCTGCCGAGCTTGGATTGGTGGTTCGTCAGGCATCGGGATACTTCGTGGGTGCCCCATTTCTCGTGCCACACACTTGGCTCGAGGTCAACGTGAACGGTCGATGGATCGCCGCCGATCCCTATTTTCTTCAGACCCTAGGACGCTGGGGCGTGGTTGACGCCGAGAGCTGGCCGCCTGACCGATCTCCACGCAACGTCCTCTGGCGAGTTCGTAGCGACCTAAACAAAGAGCAGTTGGTAAAGCATGGCGCCATGGATACACCCGTGCAGCTTATAGCCCGGATGAGTTACGACGCCGACACCGTGGATCGCGAATCTTGAAGGCGAAACGTCATTCAGGATGCCAGCCTCGTCGGTACGAGTGGCCACCAGCCCGACATGCTCGAAGTGATCTTGCTTTCAATCCTTAGTCCCGCTATCGCTACTTGGCTGACCCAATTCCCGGGCCCCTAACAAGCCGGCCGGAACTTCTATTAGTCCGTGCCATACGCCCCACTTAGGAGTCGAAATGCCCCAAGAGCGCGCAGTGCGGAATTCGCATGACTTATCAAGTTCCGTTATTTCTCGTTCTGCGGTCGTTCCGGTGGAGAACGAGCTCGCAGAGAACAGATCGGTCGAGGAGGTCGTCCTCGCCGAACTCGCCGACGTGCTGGGCGTACCGGTGCGCAGGCTCGACGCGAGCGCCGGACTACGCGAGTTCGGTCTGGACTCGATGCTGGCGATCCTCCTCGTCAACAGGACGCAGGCGCTGTTCGGCCAGCCGGTGTCGCCGGTGGTGTTCCTTGACGGCCGGACGATCTCCGAGATCGTCGGCCACTTCGTCGAGATCACCGGCGGGCCGGCCATGCCCTCCGCCTCCCCGTCGACCCCAGCCGCCCGGCCCAAGTCTGCTTCCGCGGAGACGTCAGTGTCCGAGACCGTGGCCGATTTCGCGCCCAGGACTGAGCCGACCCGGATCCTCCTCGACGACCTGTCCGAGCTGGAAGCCGAGGAGTTGGTGGAGGAACTGGGCGCGCGCGGACTCCTCGACTTCACTGACGCACCGGCATGGGAGCAGTTGCGCGCCGAAGAACTCGGTTTCACACTGGCCCCGGCGTCGCACGGCCAGGCCTCGCTGTGGTTTATGCAGATGGTCTCGCCGGAGGCCGTGCCGTACAACTTCATGATGGCCGCCCGGATCAGGACCGCGGTCGACGAGAAGGCGCTCGACCGGGCCGTACGCGCCGTGGTGGAGCGGCATCCCGCACTGCGCACGATCTTCGTGGAGGCCGGCGGGCGTCCGTACCAGGTCATCCTTGACGAACCGGTGTACGAGTTCCTGGTGGTGGACAGTACAGACGTGGACGAGGAGGAGACCCGCGAGCAACTGGCCCGGTACGGTCACCGGCCGCTTGACATGGACAACGGGCCGCTCGTGCGGGTCGTGATCATGACGCGAGGGGCCGCGGAACACTATCTGCTGGTGCTCGTCCACCACATCGCCTCGGACGCGGTCTCGGCCGAAGTGATGATCCGCGAACTCCAGGAATACTACGAGGGCGCAGACCCCGCCGAGAGCGCACCGGTCGTCCCGTACACGGAGTTCGTCGAGTGGGAGCGCCAGTGGCTGGCGGGACCCGCTGCCGAAGCGGCGCTGAACTGGTGGTCGCGGAAGCTGACCGACCCACCCGCCCACCTCGACCTTTCCGCTAAACAGCGGCCCCCGGACGTCACCTATGAAGGCCGCGATATCGCGTTCCGCTGGAACACCGAAGAGTCGCGCCTGTTCCGGGAGTTCGCGGTCCGCGAAGGCGTGTCGATCAGCTCTGTCATGCTCGCCGGGTTCTTCGCTGCGCTCAACCGCGCGACGAAGACCGAAGACGCCATCCTGGCCACCGCCATCGCCCAACGCACCGAACCCGGCTGGGAATCGGCCGTCGGCTACTACCTGAACACCGTACTTGTCCGGGCGTATCCCGCCGGTGACCGCAGCTTCCGCGACCTGTTGCGCGAGGTTCACACCTTCTCGCTCGGACTCCTCGAGCACATGAACTACCCCCTCGACCTGCTGACGTCCCAGCTGAAGCCGCCGAGGGCCGAGGGCCGTTCCCCGTGGTTCGACGTGGTGGTGAACTGGCTGTCCTCAGACGCCTTCCCTCGGTCCGTCAAGCTCTTCCATGGGATCGGCGACACCGTCGCGCCCGACGGCGCCCTGCCGCTCGAACCGCTCCAGGTCCGCAGGCACCTCGCCAAGTTCGACCTGGAGATCTCGATGGCCGACATTGACGGCCGGATCGCGGGCCACGTCCAGTACAAACCCAGCTACCTGGAAAGGCAGACAGTGACGGGCCTGCTCGAGCTCTACCGCACTGTGCTTGTCGACTCGATCGCCCAACCCGACCTGGCCCTCGACGACATTGCGTCAAGTGGCCTCCCTGAGGAGACGGACCAATGACCGAGACCTTGCACTCCAAGTTCATCGAGCAAGCGGTCAAGAACCCCGACGCGACTGCGGTCTACTCCGAGGTCGGGGTTCTTACCTACGGCGAACTGGACGAGCGGTCCCGCGCGCTGGCCGAACAGCTCGTCGCCGCAGGCGCGGGGCCCGGCGTCCCGGTCGGCATCTGCGTCGAGCGCACACCCGGCCTGCTCATCAGCATCCTGGCCACGCTGCGGACCGGTTCCTGCTACGTACCCCTGGACCCGAACTACCCTTCCGAGCGGCTGACGTTCATGGTCCAGGACAGCGGTACCCGCCTGCTGCTGACCACGCCGGTGTCCCGGGCCAGTTGTCCTGCCGGGCCGACCGTGGTCGTGTTTGACGGGACGGTGACGACCGAGCACGGCGAGAAGCCGGTTCCTGTCGTGCCTGGCGACACCGCCTACATCATCTATACGTCGGGATCCACCGGCAGGCCCAAGGGTGTAGCCATCCACCAGAGCGGCTGCGTCGCCATGCTGGCCGAGATGGACCGGCTCTTCGAGAGCTGCGACCTGAGCGGTGTCTCGGCAGCGAGTTCGGTCTGCTTCGACATGTCCGTGATGGAGATCTTCGCCGCGTTGTGCCGCGGCGGCGCGGTCGTGCTCGTGGAGAGCGCCGTCCACCTGCCGGAGAGCAGCTACGTCGACAAGGTCACCCACCTCAACGTCATCCCATCGGTGATGAACGGTCTGCTCGACGCCGGATGTCTGCCGCCGAACGTGCGCACGGTCGTGTTTGGCGGTGAGCCCCTGAGGCGCAAGCTGGTGGACCGGGTCTACCAGGAGACCAGCGCCAACCGGGTGTTCAACGCGTACGGCCCCACCGAGGGAACCGTCTTCTGCTCGCACAGCCTTGTGTCGCAGGACGGAACCGACGAGCCGACGATCGGACCGCCGTCGGCCCATACCCGTGCCTACGTGCTCGACGAGAACCTGAAGCGGCAGCCGGTCGGAGTTCCCGGTGAGCTCTACATCGGCGGCGTCGGTCTCGCCCACGGCTACGTCAACCGGCCCCGCACCACGGCCGAACGGTTCGTGCCCGACCCGTTCATGGACGGCGAGCGCATGTACCGCACCGGTGACATCGTCACGTTCACTGTCGACGGCGAGCTCCGGTTCGGTGGCCGTACGGACCACCAGGTCAAGGTGCGCGGCTTCCGCATCGAACTGGAGGAGGTCGAGGCCCGGTTGGCCGGCTGCCCCGAGGTCAGGGAAGCCGCGGCCGTCGTACGGGACAACAGGCTTATCGGCTACGCCGTACCCGAAGGCGACGTCCAGGACGACGTCCGGCTGGATGCCCGGTTGCAGACCAGTATCCATCGCAGGCTCGCCACCGAACTGCCTGACTACATGGTGCCGGGGACGATCGTGTTCCTGCCCGCTCTGCCGTTGGCGCCGGGCGGGAAACTCGACCGGGCCGCCCTTCCCGAGCCACCGGCCGCCGGTCCCGACGCGGCCCTGACAGCGGCTGGTACGCCAACCGAGATGGCGGTGTCGGAGATCTGGGGCGAGCTGCTCGGTCTCGAACCGACGAGCATCAACGTCCGGTCCACCTTCTACGATCTCGGCGGCGACTCGCTGCTGCTCGTCCGCCTCGCCCGGCTGATGACCCGTCGGTTCAACCGCCGCGTCCGCGTGCCGGATCTGTTCCGCTTCCGTGACATCGCCTCCCTGGCCCGCTGGTTCGACGAGGAGAGCGACACCGCCCCTGAGGTGGTCCAGTCGGCCCGCCTGCGCGCTCATGCCCGCCGCGCCGCGCTGCGCGGTCGCTCTTCCGCCGGCGAAATCTGAGCCACCCCGACTTGCCACGAAGCAGGAGCCTTTTCATGACCGAAAGCCCCGAGCAAGACTACGACCCGGGCGACGTGGCCGTCATCGGCATGTCCCTGCGGGCACCCGGAGCTCGCACGAAGGAGCAGTTCTGGGACAACCTTGTGCACGGCAGGGAGTCCGTGTCATTCCTGGCCAAGGACGACATCCACGTCGACGAGACCCTGATCCACAACCCGTTCTACGTGCGAGCCTGCGGCGTGCTCGACACGTACGACAAGTTCGACCCGACGGTCTTCGGCATCGGCGACCGGATGGCGACCACGATGACCCCAGAGAACAGGCTGTTCCTGGAGAGCGCGTGGGAGGCCCTTGAGGACGGCTGCTACGACCCGGACCGTGTCTCGGGCGAGGTCGGCGTCTACGGCGCCAACAACCCTCAGACCGCCGCCGTGTACAGCCCTCCGCCGGACCGGGTTTCGGCCGGTCCCGAGGCGATCGAGGCCAGTCTGGCCTGGTCGCCGGACACCATGACGTCCAACGCCCTTTACTACCTGGGGCTGACCGGCGAGGCCGTCACCGTCGCCGCGGTCTGCGCGGGCTTCCACTACTCAGTGCACCTGGCCTGCCAGTCGCTGCTGCTCGGCCAGATCGACATGGCGATAGCCGGCGGCTCGATGGTCCGCCTGCCGCACCTCCGCGGTCACCTGTGGGAGGAGAACCGCTCCCTGTCGAAGGACGGCCACTGCCGCCCGTTCGACGCCAACGGGACCGGCTTCGCACTGTCCAGCGGTGTCGTCACGGTGTTGCTCAAACGGGTGGCGCAGGCCGTCGCCGACCGTGACCATGTCTACGCCGTGATCAAGGGCTCGGCCATCAACAACAACGGCGTCAGTGCGATGGCCTACGGCCTGGCCCAGCCCGAGCGGCTGAGCGCGTGCATCGCCGCCGCCTTGGAGGTCGCCGGCGTCACTCCGGACACCTTGTCCATGTACGAGGCCAACGGTCTCGGCATACCGATGACCGACGAGCTCGAGGTGCACGCCGCGAGCATGGCGTTCGGCAAGCAGACGGCCACCACCTCGATCGGCAGCGTCAAGGGCAACGTTGGCCACGGTGGTGTGGTGTCGGGTGGATTCGGCGCGTTGAAGGCCGCGCTTTCGCTGCACCACAAGAAGCTTCCCGCGACGATCAACCTCACGCAGGTCAACGGGGCCCTCGACTTCCCCAGCACCCCGTTCGTGCCCCAGATCGAGGCGGCGGACTGGGAGACGGAAGTCGGCATCCGCCGTGCGGGCATCACCTCGATCGGCGGCGGCGGCCACAATGCACACCTGGTTCTGGAGGAGGCGCCGACCCTCGCCGAGCGTGCTCCCGAGGCCGAGGGGCGGCCACGCCTCGCCACGCTGTCCGCCCTGGACGACGAGGCCGTTGTCCGGCAGCGCGCCCGGTTGAAGGACTGGCTGGTGGCCAACCCCGACCTGCGACTTGACGACATCTGCTTCAGTCTCAACCTGGGCCGCAGGGTCATGGCCCGCCGCTGGGCGGCTGTGGTGCGCAGCCGTGCGGAGCTGATCGCGGCGTTGTCCGACGACTCCGCCACTGGCCTTGCCACCGAGACCGCCTCTGCGCTGCAGGTGGACCTGCGCTCCTTCCGGCGCAACGACAACGGGATCATGCAGAGCGGGAACGACGCGCAGGCTCTCTCCGAGCTGGCCGCCGCCTGGGTGACCGGCCAACAGGTGGACTTCGGCTACCTGCACCAGGGGGAGGCCAGCCATCGTGTGCCGCTGCCCACCTACCCGTTCCAGCCCCGCCGGTTCTGGCGTACGGACTGGTGACCATGGACTCACCGACACTGGACACTCTGGACCTCGGCGACCCGAACACCTTCGCCGACCACGACCTCGACGCGTTCTTGCGCCGTCTGCGGGATGCCGCCCCGGTGCACTGGAACCCTCCGGTCAACGGCCGCCGCGGGTTCTGGGTACTCTCCCGCCACGACGACATCCTGGCCACCTACCGGGACAACGTGAACTTCACGTCCGAGCGCGGCAACGTGCTCGTCACGCTGCTGGAGGGCGGTGACGCAGGAGCCGGCCGCATGCTGGCCGTCACCGACGGCCACCGCCACCACGAGCTGCGCAAAATCCTTCAGCGCGTGCTCTCGCCGAGAGTGCTCAACAAGGTCGCGCGGACGGTACGGGCCAACACCCGCCAGCGGATCCGCGAGGCTGTCGAGTCCGGCGGCTGCGACTTCGCCGAGCAGGTCGCGAGCCGCATCCCGATGACCACGATCTCGAACCTGCTCGGCTTGCCGGAGCAGGACCGGGACTTTCTTCTCTCCCTCACGAAGACCGCGCTGTCGACCGACGACGAGGACATCGACGAGGTCGACTCCGAGATGGCCCGCAACGAGATCCTTATGTACTTCATGGACATCGTCGAGGAACGGCGTGAGTCACCGGGCGACGACGTGATCAGCATGCTGATCGGCAGCGCTGTCGACAGTGTCCCGCTGTCCGACGAGGACGTCGTGCTCAACTGCTACAGCCTGATCATCGGGGGCGACGAGACCAGCCGGCTCACGATGATCGACTGTGTCCGCACACTCGCGGCCGAGACCGAGCAGTGGCGGCGGCTCAAGCACGGTGAGGTCGCGGTCGACACCGCCGTGGACGAGGTGCTGCGCTGGGCGTCGCCCACAATGCACTTCGGGCGCACTGTCGTCCGCGAGACCGAACTGCACGGTGTGGCACTACGGCCGGGTGAGATCGTCACCCTGTGGCACGCCTCGGGTAACCAGGACGAGCGGGTCTTCGAGCGGCCCGGGGAATTCGATCTCGGCCGCACCCCGAACAAGCACATGGCCTTCGGCTACGGCCCGCACTTCTGCCTCGGCTCATACCTGGCCAAGGTGGAGATCTCCGAACTCCTGATGGCTCTGCGGGACTTCACCACCGGCATTGAGCAGACCGACGTGGCACTGCCCATTCGGTCCAACTTCCTGACCGGGTTCTCCACTCTCCCGGTGCGGTTCCTGCCCGATCACTCCGGACTGAAAGAGGTCGACCGATGAGCGGCAACCCCTTCGACGAGGATGGCGGGGCCGACTGGCTTGTGGTGACGAACGCCGAAGAGCAGTACTCCCTGTGGCGCCCGCACTTGGATGTGCCGAAGGGTTGGCGGATCGTCCACTCCTGCGCTGACCGCGAAGATGCCCTCGCCTACGTCGAGCAGCACTTCACCACATTTCAAAACAAGGGACATTCGCGATGAAGGTCGCGGAAGCACGGTTGAACGAAGGCCACAAGATCATTGGTGCGGGCGCGCCATGGGCACGCAGGGGCCGGACCGAAAAGGGCGACGCGCTGTCCTGGAACCGCCCGCCCTCCTGGGCGTTCCGTCCGGACGATTCATGGACGGAGTCGGACGAACTGCGCCCGACGTACATCCCTGAAGGAGCGAACAGTAGCGTCTCCGCCCGCGGCGACCACCCCGGCCGGCTGCGGCTGTACTGCGGCCGGGACGCGATGCGATGGACGATTGGCGACAGCGTCAAGGCGACGGACGGAAGCGTCAACCACGTGACCGAGCGCACCGACGCAGGACTGCCAACCGGCCACAACTCCCTGGCCGTACCCCAAGGCTCGACCGAATCCGTACATCGGCGGCGGCATACCGGCCCCCGGAGACGGTCTGCATGTGTCGGCGAGGCAGCACTTCCCCCGGGCCTCGGCAGCGGAGTCCCGAACGCGCCAATTCCCTCATTCAAGAACAGGCATGCCGAAAGTGGGCCGATATCAGTGCATCTCCGGAGAGAACTCAAGGTGACTACGCCGCTGAAGCGCGGGATGCCGTGTTATTGGTACGCAGGGTCAGCGCAATGGGTGTGGTGCGGGTCGAGTCCCAAGCGGGAGCGGCGGGTTGGCGAGGCAGGATCGGGTGGTGAGCCGACGACCAAGGTCCGATGTGGAGCGAATACGTCCGAGGCCAGCGGATTGACATGTTGAGACGACTCCCCCTGCCTCCTGCTCCTGCCGCCTCGTCCGGCCCTTCCGGTACGGCTGAGGCCGCCGCGCCCGCCCAAGCCGGCGGGGTGGGCGCCGAGGAGTTCCGGGCCGCACTCGGGCGACTGGCCGCCGGTGTC
Organism: Streptomyces sp. NPDC088350; assembly: GCF_044753545.1. Classification (NCBI taxonomy): domain Bacteria; kingdom Bacillati; phylum Actinomycetota; class Actinomycetes; order Kitasatosporales; family Streptomycetaceae; genus Streptomyces; species Streptomyces sp. NPDC088350. The sequence goes on from NZ_JBIVNL010000019.1 coordinate 31,833, forward strand.
GTGCTGGTGACCGCGCGTGAGAAGGACAACGGCGATGACGCGGGTATGACCGCGACGGCCTTCCTGTCGGTGTCCCTGGAACCGCCGCTGGTATTGGTAAGCGTGCGGACCGGGTCGCGGATGGACGACATCCTGGCGGAGCAGTCGCTGTGGGCGGTCTCGTTGCTGGACGAGACGCAGAAGGAGGTGGCGGCCGGCTTCGCGACGAAGGGGCGTCTAAGCGATCGGCTGCTCATCCAGGACCTGCGGTGCAAGCGGGGGGCCGTGACCGGGGCGCCTCTGATCCCGGAGGCGCTGGCGTCGCTGGAGTGCGTGACGGAGCAGCGGACGGAGGCCGGGGATCACACGCTGATCATCGGACGGGTACTGAGCACGCGGCTCGGCGAGGGCGAGCGTGGGCCGCTGGCGTATTACCGGGGGCGGTTCCGGGGGCTGATCTGACGGCGCCTCCCGTCCGGCAGAACGCGCGACCCTTCGCGAAGAGGTGTCACACGTTTCGGCGGCGCAGGGTCGGCAGCGGCGTGTTGGGGGCTTCTGTCTGTTCGGTCAAGGAGCGTTTTCAGCCTTGCTTCTCCAGAGTGAGGACGGCCTTGGTGACAACGCTCATGCGGTTGGGACTGATGCGGGATCTGCGGAAGATCTGCCAGGACTTCAGTCGTGCCATGCCTCGTTCGACAGGTGCCCGGGCCGCGGACAGGGCCCGGTTCTCGGTCCGCTCGGTGAGGGTGAGTTCACCGCCTGGCGCGCGCAGATCCGGAGGATCTTGTGGGCGCGGGCGGCCGTCAGATCGTGGGTCGGCCGGCAACGCCGGCGACAGCCGCAGAATCTCACCGGCCGGGTCCGTGACGACCTGCACGTTCACCCCGTGATTCCGACTACCCATCGCAACATCGAACGGCACGCTAATTTCGAACCGCGATGACGTCAATGAGGCACCTGCGAATGTCAGTCGACCCAGGTAGCCCCTCGAAGCGAGCCAAACCGAGGGCCTGACCCATCTCGCGGGAGTCGCATTCGATGCGTCAGCGGAACAGCCGCTACGCCGAACAGGACATCGCCCCCGCGGCTCGTGGCCGAGCCGGCACAGGACTACGGCCAAGCGTTCAGCCCCTCCACCTTCGAACGATCTCGTCGAAGCTCTTCCTGTCTCTCCTCACCCTGCGGATGGACAGCCATCGGCTGCTCCTCGGAGCACCTCCGATTCGAGGAGAGGTGTCAAAGTGGACGAAATTACACTACAGATTGCATAAAAGGGACCAATGCCGCACGCCTGACGCCTTGACAACCCGACTTATCGATGTTGATCTGATATCCAAAGTGACGTGCGGCAGACGCGGCTACATAACGCCCCGCGTTGACTTCGGTTCCACCGCCCTCACGCACGCTGGATTTACGCATGCCATCAGCCTGGAGCCGGATTCACCTGTTTGGATTCACCCGAGTCGAGCGAATCATTTGCCTCCCAAGCCCGAGTCTGTGAACGTTCACAGGAAGGAAGCTATAGAAATGATGAATCGGCAAACCGGCCTGCAGGTTGACTCGAACCCGTGACGCGGCGCGGCTCGGTTGAAGTGGTACTCGTGGAGAGACTTCGAAGGCGGGTAACATGTGGACCAATTCCAGATCGGAAGATTTTCGATTTTCTGATGCGTGCCTGTCCGACAGGTGGACCAGAGAATCCAAAAGACCGGACTCGCTGGTATCTCGGATCCTCGGCACTTAATGACGACACAGGATCCGTTATCGGCTACACCACGTCCCTTGGGCTGGTCGGTGCCTGCCGAAGTGCGGCTGGACTCCGTTGAGAAAGCACTTACAGAATCCGGCTGCCGCATGATTCCGGCCGGGTCGGAAATTCTGGCTTTGCTCGACGTAGCCGAGGGCCGCGCGGTCGGTTTCCTGAGCAGTGCGGCCGATCAGCACGCGAGGCTTGCCACCGCGCTGCTGATCTCCGAAGCGCACGGCCAGGTCAGCGGTTGGTCGGGAAGGTATCCGGGCCCGGGCGACGATTTGCTCGTAGCTGGATCTCATTTCACGCATTATCAGCGTCTCGCCCGGATCCTGGGCACCACACATCGGTCAGCGGCACGGGCGATCAATCCGCAGGAGGTATCGCGCAATGCGTGAGCGCGCAGTCACGTTCTCTCTGCTCGGCCTTGAGGGCAGGCTTGGAAACCAGCTGTGGCAGATAGCCGCAGTGATAGGCCGCTCGCTGGAACTCGGCCTGCCGATACGGCTGCCGGCCTGGGTATACGGCAATGCCTTCAATCTTCCGCGTTCATGGTTCGCCTTGCCCGACGAGAATGACGTTCAAGTCTACGATCTAGTGGACTATCTCAAGCCGGTGGACAGGTTCGTACTCCAGGACATCCGACTGTGGTGGCCATATGAACAGCAGGTCAGAGAGTATCTGACGCCGGCCAAGCACGTTCTCGACGAAGTGGACGCCCTCTACGGCGATGTTCTCGAGCGCGGTGATGTGACGGGCATCCATGTTCGACGCGGCGACTACCTTCAGTACCCGGACAAATATCCGCTGCCGACGGCGAGCTACTACCGCGAGGCTATTGAACGCTTCTCGGCCGCGAACATCATCGTCTTCACCGACGACCCCCAGTGGGTTGCGGAACACATGCCGTTCCTCGACGGTGCTCGCATGACCCGTCAGCCGGTCGGCTTCCTCGACCTCGCCTGCATGACGCGCTGCAGCCGACTTGTCATCGCCAATTCGTCATTTTCCTGGTGGGGAGCCTTCCTCTCCGGCTCAACCGAGATCGTCTACCCCCGTCATTGGTATACACCCGAGCATCGCGACGTCGTGTCGGAATGGATAACTCCCGCGCATTGGACACCAGGCGACTGACGACACCGGCTTCTCCTCTCCCGCTCTCTGCAGCCATTGGATTGCTACCTAAATGGATAGACGCGAGGATATGACTAAGAAGGCATTAATCACCGGTGTGACCGGCCAAGACGGTTCGTATTTGGCGGACCTGCTGTTGGACAAGGGATACGAGGTTCACGGGGTAATCCGGCGAGCGTCCATATCCAACATCGGGCGTCTGGCGCATCTGAGTGCCGCATTGGACGCCGAGGAGCCCAGACTGCACCTGCACTACGGGGATCTCACGGACGGCTCCCGTTTGATCGCTCTCCTCCAACAGATCCAGCCCGACGAGGTGTACCACCTCGCCGCCCAGAGTGACGTGCGACTCAGCTTCGACCAACCCGAGTTCACAGGTGACGTCACCGGCATGGGGACGACTCGCATCCTCGAGGCGATCAGGCTGATAAAACTTGATTGCCGTTTCTATCAGGCGTCCAGCTCGGAGATGTTCGGCTCCGCACCGCCACCGCAGAAAGAGAGCACTCCCCTCTGGCCTAGGAGCCCGTATGGCGCGGCGAAAACCTACGCGTATTGGGTGGCCCGGAACTACCGGGAGGCGCACAGCATGTTCGTCGCGAACGGCATCCTGTTCAACCATGAGTCGCCGCGGCGAGGCAAGGCGTTCGTCACGCGCAAGATCACACACGCCGTCGCGCAGATAAAGGCCGGGTACGACAGGAAGCTCTACATGGGCAACCTCGACTCCGTACGTGACTGGGGATACGCCAAGGAATACGTCGAGGCGATGTGGCTCATGCTGCAGGCCGATGAACCAAGCGATTACGTCATCGCCACCGGGACCGCCTACACCGTCAAGGATTTCGTCGAGCAGGCTTTCGGGCACGCCGGACTGGACTGGCAGAAGTACGTCAGGTTCAACGACCGGTACCTGCGGCCGACGGAGGTGGATTCGTTGATCGGTGATGCCTCGAAGGCCGCCGTCGAACTCGGCTGGAAACCGAAGACGCTCATGCCGGAGCTCGTTTCGTTGATGGTCGAGGCGGACCTCAAAACAGTGCTCGCACAGCTTTCAGAATGAATGCACGGCCAGGCGATCGGGCATGAGTGTGAGAGGAGCGCCGTGGTCGCGTGGCCGCCCACGGCGCGATGCTCTGCGTCTCCTCGACCATGAACAACTCCCTAGTTTCCGACTCCCTGGCATCGTCCGAGGACATTGCACCGATCTCGAACCTCATGCTCCGCCGTAGCAGTGGAGCAGGAATTTAATGTCTCACTGTCCGATGAGGATCTGTCTTTTGGGACCTTCAAGAGCATCCGCAGCCTGCGGCTCACGGTACTGAAATATCTTGCGTAGCCCCACATGGGCTGGCGTCTCTCGTGAGTGCTCGCAGCATGTACCGATTACAGCTCGGCTCACCATTTGGAAGAAATAAGATGGAGCGACAATGCCCGATGCCCGATTTGGAGCAATATTGGGGCCCGTCGCGGAACTTCCGAAGGATCTGGTGATCACGGCGGTGGACTGAATGGAAGGACTGCAGAACGTCGCCGCAGTTCGCGGCAGTACCATGCTCAACGAGTTGCATGCCAAGCGATTGATTTCATCGGCAGCGAACGAGACCGGGCTAATCGGATACCGGTTCCTTGGTCCGCTCTTCGAGGCCTTCGAGGCGCTGGACCGAGCGCTGGTTCGCTTCTTCGACAAGCTCCCCTGCATTCCCATGAGTGCGGTGCCCCATGAGGTCTCTTCGGCCGAGATTTCAAAGCAGCAAGAGTGGGTGCTCAGTCCTTCCACTTGCTACCATGCCTTCGCCCACCTCTCGGGCGTTAGCGAACGCCGGGACCTGCGTTGTTGCACGGCACGATGCGTGAGTTCATCCTCATCGGCGATGAAGACTTGGTGGTGCACCAGGGCGAGTCGGCGTTCAATGAAACCGTCTGGCATCGAGTACGTGCAGGCAGGCAAAGTCGGGCGACTCCCCGTAGCGGCACGCAATTGCTCCTCGGGGAGTTTTCAGCAGTTGGCCCTCCTCCTCGATCAGCAGCAGGTCGAGGAAGCGGCCATCGTGGACGCCGGTGACAGCTATCTCCTCCAAGTCGGCCTGGACGAACGGTCGTGCCCGGAGCTCGTGTTTGGAGTAGAGTCCGTCGTCCTCTCCGGCCTGATCGCGCTCGGGTACGAGGCTCGAGTCGCCGCGATCAAGCCGGACGGGTGGCGCGAGCAACTGCGAGACTTGTCCGCATCAGTCAGTCCAGCAGTCCCTGCCGGGGCTGATCTGGAACCACCTACTCACGAATGGGGAGAAGCAGCGAGCCCTCCGCGACAACCCCAGGAGCCGCGCAACAGGTCAGTGCCCCAACCCCCAACCGCTTCCCCGCAGGACGAGATGTGGCGAAGCCGACCACAGCAACATATGAACGAGGGGACTCGTCTGACGCCCGCCCAGGACTCGAACCTGCGGCGAGCAAGCGCGCATCGAGATCCGCACCTGTACCGTTCGAGCGCTTCGCGCAGTCACACCATCAGCCTCTGCCCCGTCGCACCACCGGGCAGCCCCGCGCCACTCGCGCCGTCACCGAAGCCACCGTCAGGCCGAGGCCACCGGCAGCACGTCAGGGGACAACGCAGCCGCCCGAGCCGAGGCACTCGTCATCCGCTTGCGGTGGTGGCGCCGGCACAGCACTTCGTACCCCACGTCCTCCGTCGGCCGGTTCACGTCGCCGACCACGACCTGCTCGCCCTCGACCACCATCTCCCCGCCCACCGTCCGTGCGTTGTGCGTCGCCCGGGCACCGCACCAGCACATCGCCTCGACCTGCAGCGTCTCCAGCCGGTCGGCCAGCTCGATCAGCCGCTGGGAGCCGGGAAACAGGCGAGTACGGAAGTCGGTGGTGATACCGAACGCGAACACGTCCAGCTCCAGATCATCGACGATGTGGGCCAGCTGGTCGATCTGCTCCGTCGCAAGGAACTGCGCCTCGTCCACGATCACGTAGTCGACCCTGCCGCCCCGCGACAGCTGCTCCACCACATAGCCGTACAGATCCCGACCCGGGCCCGCCTCCACCGCATCGGTCACCAACCCCAGCCGCGACGACAGCCGCCCCTCCCCCGCGCGATCGTCCCGCGTGAAGATCACACCTTGAAGCCCTCTGGCCGACCGGTTGTGACCGATTTGTAGCGCCAAAGTACTCTTCCCGCAGTCCATCGTTCCCGAGAAAAACACCAATTCGGACATCAGCGGACCGGGGCCTTCCAGGACGGGCGAGAGCAGACGCAACCAACACGGGCAACGCCGGAACCACGTGGGACAACACCGTCCACGGCACCAACAACCGATGGCGAATACCCAAGCAAGTCAGTCGACTTCCCGCAGTCCATCGTTCCGGAGAAGAACAGCAGCTCGGGCATGGGGAGTTGAGCACCTTTCGGCGAAGCGGGGGAAGAGGGGGCAGGGAGGACGGTGGGACTTCAGGAGCGTACTTCGAGCAGGGGGACCAACTGCTCGGCAGGGGTCATCGAACCGTGGTTGCCGACCATCGCCGACTCCTTCGGCTCCCGCTCGGACGCGATGATCAGGACGTCGTCCCGGGCGGCGGCGATCACGTCGCCGAGGCGGTCGTACACCCGCTCGTCGATGTGCGGGCCGAACCAGCCCGCCGCGATCGCCTCGTCCCGCGAGGCCACCCAGAACTGCTCGCCGAGCACCTCGCGCCAGCAGGTCAGTACGTCGTTCTCGGCGCCGCGCACCGCGTAGACGTGCCGGGCGCGGCCCTCGCCGCCGAGCAGGGCGACGCCGGCGCGCAGCTCCCAGTCCGCGTCGAAGTCGATGCGGTGGTCCTCGTCGAAGGGCACGTCGATCATGCCGTGGTCGGCGGTGACGTACAGGGCGCTGCGCGGCGGCAGTTGCTCGGCGAGGCGCTGGACGAGCCGGTCGACGTACATGAGTTGCCCGCGCCAGGTGTCGGAGGCGACGCCGTAGCGATGTCCGGCGCCGTCGAGTTCGGCGTAGTACGTGTAGACCAAGGAGCGGTCCCCGGCGGCCAGTTGCTCGGCCGCGAGGTCCATGCGCTCCTCGCCGGTCAGCCGCCCGTGGAACGTTCCGCCACTGAGCGCGACCTTCGTCAGCGGGGTGTTCTGGAAGGTCGGGGACGACACCTGGGCGGCGTGCACGCCCGCGTCCTGGGCCAGTTGGAAGATCGTGGGGTACGGCTGCCAGGTCTTCGGCTCGGTCCACGGCTGCCAGCGCAGCTGGTTCATCAGCGCGCCGGTGTCCGGGTTGCGCACGGTGTAGCCGGGCAGGCCGTGCGCGCCGGGCGGCAGGCCGGTGCCGACGGAGGCCAGCGAGGTCGCGGTGGTCGCCGGGTAGCCGGCGGTGAGCGGACGTCCCGTGCCACCGCGCGAGCTGCCGAGGAGGGCGTGCAGGTAGGGCGCCTCGTCGGCGTGGTCCTTGATCTGCTCCCAGCCGAGGCCGTCGATCAGGAAGACGCAGTTGCGGTCGGCCGCGGTCAGTTCCGGGATCGCCGCGGTCATGCCCGGTACGCCCATGCCCGCGGCCAGCGTGGGCAGCAGGTCGGCGAGGGATCCGGAGCCGTACGCGGGGACGGGCGCGGAGGCGACAGCGAGGGGCTCGGGGTGTTCCCAGGTGGTGGGGTGGGACATCAGCGGGTGACGTCCGCGGTCGCCTCGGAGAGCGCCTGGGCGAAGGCGAGGGTCTGCCGCACGGTCTCCGGGCCGTCCCCGGCCTCGCTGACGCGCAGGCTCAGGTCGTCCGCCGTCGAGTTGCCCGTGTAGCCGTGGTCGGCCTCGCAGTTGGGGTCGCCGCAGGCGGCCGGCTCCAGGTCGATCCGGGCGACGGCACCCCAGCCGATGGTCAGCACGACCTCGCGGGGCAGCGTGCCCGGCGTGTACGACTCCGGGTTGGCGACCACGCGGCTGAGCACCACGGACGAGATCCGGCCGAGCTTCACGGACTCCGTGGACGTCGTGGCGTACGGGGTCGGGGAGGTGCTGTCGGCGGACTGCTCGTCGGTGTGGCTGACAATGAAGCGGTTGCCGGTGAGAACCAGCACGGTCACGTGCCGGCGCACCTCGTTCTGGTCGAACGTGGTCTCCTGGTGGACCAGGAACGACCGCATGGGCTCGCCGCCGACGGCGGCCTCCACCGCCTCGGCCACGAGGGCCGGGTAGTAGCCGCTGCGCTCGATCGCCGCACGCAGCCCCTGGGTCGTCGTACTGGTCTTGGCCATGATGTCCATCCTACGGTGGCGCACTGACTGCGAGGCACCGCTCAGGACTGTCTCATCTCAGCTGTCTCAGTACACGGGAAGCGTCCTCGGGCCGAGGTCGTCGCGGACGGGCGGCGGGGCCAGCCGGACGGAGGCGCCCAGCACGCTCAGGCCGTGCGCCGCGACGACGACCGGCTCCAGGGTCACGGCGACGACCTCGGGATGGTCGTCGACCAGCCGTGACACCCGCAGCATCAGCTCCTCCAGGGCAGGCGTGTCGACGGGCGTCGAACCGCGCCAGCCGAACAGGAGCGGCGCCGTCCGGATCGACCGGATCAGCGAGGCGGCCTCCCGGTCCGTGACCGGGATCAGCCGGTGCGCCGTGTCCCCGAGCAGCTGCGAGGCGGCTCCGGCGAGCCCGAACGACAGCACGGCTCCGGCCGCCGGGTCGATGACGGCCCGTACGACGGTGTCGACCCCGCGCGGCGCCATCCGCTGCACCACCGGCCGCAGCTCCTGCGGCGTCCCGAACAACTCGCCCAACTCGGCGTACGCCCGCCGCAGTTGCTCCTCGTCGGCGAGATCCAGCCGTACGCCGCCCAGGTCGGCGCGGTGCCGCAGGTGCGGGGCGGTGGCCTTGAGGGCGACCGGGTAGCCGAGGGTGCGGGCGGCTTCGACGGCGTCTTCAGGCGTGGGTGCGGGCAGCGCGCGGTGGACGTCGATGCCGTACTTCCCGAGCAGCTGGCACGTCTCGTCGACGCCGAGCGTGAGCCCCTGCCCGCGCGCGAGCAGGCCGCCGATCAGCTCGGCGGACCCCTTCTCGTCGATGTCCTCGAACTCGGGCACCCTGCCGGGGTCGACTGCCTCGCGCCGCCACTGCGCGTACTTCACTGCTTCGGCGAGGGCGCGGACGGCGCGTTCGGCGGCGGGGTAGGCGGGGATGAGGCCGCCGCCTTCGGGTGCCTGCACCGCGGTGGACGGTCGTTCCGCGGGGCGGGGGGCGTCGCCCCGCTTCGAAACGGCCTGTGGTGCCGTACTCATCGCCGCCGACAACGCCTCGGCAAGCCCCCCGAGTTCCACATGCACCACCAGCACCGGCTTCCCAGGAACGGCCTCGGCCGCCGACTTCAACGCCTCCGCCAGCGCCGCGTCCTCCGCCGGCCCCTCCCCCACGGCCGGTATCGCGGTCACCACGACCGCGTCGCACGCCTCGTCCGCCAACGCCTCCGACAGCGCCCGATGGAAGTCCTCCGCGGAAGCCGCCGTGGTCAGGTCCAGCGGAGCGAGCGGCCGCAGCCCCTCGGAGAGGCACGCGTCGTACGTCAGCAACCCCAGCGACTCGGAGTTCCCCACGATCGCCACCCGCGCTCCGCCGGGCAACGGCTGGCGCGCGAGCAGCAGCCCCGTGTCGACCAGTTCGGTGATCGTCTCGACGCGGATGACCCCGGCCTGCCGCAGCAGCGCGGACACGGTCGCGTGCGGAAGGCGCGTCGCGCGTACGGCGTGTCCCTGGGGGGCGGATCCGGCGCCCTGGACCACGACCAGCGGCTTCGCCGCCGCCGTGCGCCGGGCGAGGCGGGTGAACTTGCGGGGGTTGCCGATGGACTCCAGGTACATGAGGGCGACGTCGGTGTCGGGATCGTCGTACCAGTACTGAAGGACGTCGTTGCCGGACACGTCCGCGCGGTTGCCGGACGACACGAAGGTGGACACGCCGGTGACCCCCGTGACCCCGCCGCCGCGCCGGTGCAACCGGGACAGCAGGGCGATGCCGATGGCGCCGGACTGCGCGAACAGCCCGATGCGTCCGGGGCGCGGCATCTCGGGGGCGAGGGACGCGTTCAGCCGCACGCCGGCGTTGGTGTTGATGACACCGAAGGCGTTCGGCCCGATGATCCGCATGCCGTACGTACGCGCGTGGCGGACGAGTTCACGCTGGCGCTCGCGTCCCTCGGGGCCGCTCTCGGCGTATCCGGCGGTGACCACGACGAGCCCCTGCACCCCGTGCTCGCCGCACTCGGTGACGACCTCGGGGACGTGTTCGACCGGGACGGCGACGACCACGAGGTCGACGGGCCCTTCGATCTCGCGCACCGAGCGGTGGGCCGGCACCCCGTCGAGTTCCTTCTGCTCCTCGGGGAAGGCCCTGTTCACGGCGTACAGGCTGCCGGTGAAACCGGCGTCCCTGATGTTGTCGAGAACGCTGCGGCCGACCCCTCCTGGGGTGCGGCCCACACCGACGACGGCGACCGAGCCGGGCCCCAACAGCCGTCGTACGGACCGTGCTTCGGCGCGCTGCTCCCGCGCGCGCTGCACCGCGACGGAACGGTCCGTCGGTTCGAGGTCGAACTCCAGGCGTACGACGCCGTCCTCGAAGCTGCGCTTCTGGGTGTACCCGGCGTCGGTGAACACCTTGATCATCTTGTTGTTGGCGGGCAGCACCTCGGCGGCGAAACGGCGGATGCCGCGCTCGCGGGCGACGGCCGCGATGTGTTCGAGGAGGGCGGAGGCGACGCCCCTGCCCTGGTGCGCGTCCTGCACCAGGAAGGCGACCTCGGCCTCGTCGGCGGGGGCGGAGGCGGCACGCCCGTCGGCACTAATGCGGTCATAGCGTACGGTGGCGATGAACTCGCCGCCGACCGTGGCCGCGAGTCCCACCCGGTCCACGAAGTCGTGGTGCGTGAAGCGGTGGACGTCCTTGGCGGACAGGCGAGGGTACGGCGCGAAGAAGCGGTAGTACTTCGACTCGTCGGAGACCTGCTCGTAGAAGCTGACCAGGCGATCGGCGTCGTCGACGGTGATGGGCCTGATGCGCGCGGTACCCCCGTCGCGCAGCACCACGTCGGCTTCCCAGTGGGCGGGGTACTCGTGCCGGTCCGACGAGGTCTGCATGGGCCCCAGCGTACGGCTCGCGTCCGACAACGGCGCGAGGCAGTCTGTGGGGGAAAGCAGCGAGGGGAAGTCGGGCCGAGGCCGCGGTCCGACGCCCCGCTCCGGACGGTTCGCAGGGCCGTTCCGGGCTCGCTTCACGTGTGGGAAACTGGTCTAGACAACCCTGAGACTCTGAAGGGCAGCATCACATGGCTGAGCGCCGCGTCAACGTCGGCTGGGCGGAGGGCCTTCACGCCCGCCCCGCCTCCATCTTCGTCCGGGCCACCACGGCCGCGGGTATCCCCGTGACGATCGCCAAGGCCGACGGCAACCCCGTCAACGCGGCCTCCATGCTCGCGGTCCTGGGCCTGGGCGCCCAGGGCGGCGAGGAGATCGTCCTCGCCTCCGAGGCCGAGGGCGCGGACACGGCCCTCGACCGACTGGCGAAGCTGGTGGCGGAGGGCCTCGAGGAGCTCCCCGAGACCGTCTGAACGGCTCCCCATTGATGGGGGCGGTGCTTTTCGCCCAAAAAACGATGTACCGCAAGCTCGAAGGGCTCGTCCGAATTACCGGGCGAGCCCTTCGCAATTCCCCTTGCGGGCAGCAGAAATAATCCCCCGCGAATTATCTCCTCTTTGTATACGGTGCCCGTGTTAATGCCGCAGGCCGGACATGTTTACGGGAGGTTGCGAAGTCCTCACACGATCCGGGCCGTGCGCGCCGTTCGCCCCGCCGGGAAAGCGCAGCCGGTGCGCGGTGCCCGCCCGCTCGGTGTGCAGGGCCGTGATCGCCCGCGCGCGCTCGCTGTCGCCGCGCGCCACCGCGTCCACGATGGCCCCGTGCTCGGCCCAGGACTCGACGGGGTTGGCCGGCGCGTCCACCGCGTACATCCAGGCGATCTTGTGCCGCAGCTGGGTCAGCATCGAGGTCAGCGCGGGGCTCCCGGAGGCCTGTGCCAGCGTCTCGTGGAACCAGCTGCCCAGGGAGCGCAGATCCTCGCTGTTGCCCCTCCTGGCGCGCTCCTGGCCCAGCCTGACGAGGCCGCGCAGCACCTTCAGGTGGGCCTCGGTGCGCCGCTGGGCGGCCCGCGAGGCGCCGAGCGGCTCCAGCAGCATCCGCATCTCCAGCAGGTCGGCGGCCTCCTGCTCGGTCGGTTCCGCGACGCACGCGCCCGCGTGCCGCCGGGTCACCACGAACCCCTCGGCCTCCAGCGTGCGCAGGGCCTCCCGGACAGGGACGCGCGAGACACCGTACCGGCGCGCGAGGAGTTCCTCCGTGAGCCGGCTCCCGCGCTCGTAGACACCGGCGACGATGTCGTCCCGGATCGCCGTGCATACCGAGTGCGCCGGAATACGCATGTCCGACCTCCGCCTTAATCCCCGTGAAACGTCGACGATTGACGTGTGTTCCGTGACTCTATTGCAATGAGCGGGAATTTCCGATGGCGGACCGGAATCCATGCATATTTTTTGGACAGATGGGCTCCGGAAACGCCGAAAGCCCCGGCCGGGCGGGCCAGGGCTTCGGGAAGGGCGGCGTTGTGTCGTCAGACGTTCACGCCGTGCGTGCGGAGGTAGGCGACCGGGTCGACGTCGGAGCCGTACTCGGCGGTCGTCCGGGCCTCGAAGTGGAGGTGCGGTCCGGTGACGTTGCCGGTCGCCCCGGAGAGGCCGATCTGCCGGCCCGGGGTGACCGTCTGGCCGACGCTGACGCCGATGGACGACAGGTGGCCGTACATGGTGTACATGCCGTCGGCCATCTTGATCACGACCTGGTTGCCGTACGAGCCTCCCCAGCCGGCCGCGACGACGGTGCCGGAGCCCACCGCGTGGACGGAGGTGCCGGTCGAGGCGTGGAAGTCGATGCCCGTATGGGCGCCGGAGGACCACAGGGAGCCGCCGGTCTTGTAGCCGGTGGAGACGTACGAACCGTAGACCGGCGCGACGAAGGTGTTGAGCTTCTTGCGCTCGGCCTCGCGGGCGGCGCGTGCCGTGGCCTCGCGCTCCGCCTTGGCCTGCGCGGCGGCCCTGGCCCGGGCGGCCTCCTTGGCCAGCGCTTCGGCGGCGGCCTGCTTCTGGGCGGCGGCCTGGGCGTCGATCTTGTCGGCGACGGACTCGCCGATGGCGACGACGGGGGTGAGACCGGTCTGCTCGACGGAGGTCTCGGCGGCGAACGCCGGGGCGGTGGCGAGGGTACCGACGACGCCGGTGGTGGCGAGCGCCGCGACGCTCGCGGCGCGAACGGTGGTGCGGTGGGTCCGGCTCGGGCGACGGTGCTTCCCGGTGGCGCGGGTGAACGCCATGGAGTGGCTGGTCCTTTCCTTCCTTCTCGCCTACCGGGTTAGCTGACGGGTTCGGAGCAGGAAGGTCTCCTACGGACCCCCTCGCGGTACGCGGGCGTCCGATTCACCCCAGGGACTCTTGATGTGGGTCCCCGGCTCCCCTGGCTCGCGCCGTACGGGGACTCGGCGATGACTGTCCGGTGCCGCGAGTGCGGCGCGGTGCCTGACGGACAGCCGGACCGACGCTAAGGGGGGCCACTTTCAATCCCCAAACGGATCACGGCTTTTGTTGGGTATGCCACAGGGCAGACAGGCAACCTCTCCCCAATTCGGACATTAGGGAGCCCTGGTGACTCTTTTGTCACCAGGGCTCCCACACGCGCGTGCTGCTACGCGGCTCTCCGCGCGACTCTCTACTCGGCCGGTACGACGGTCACTTCGCCGATGCCGAGCGCCTCCACGGGCTCCTTGATCTGCTCCGCGTCGCCGACGAGGATCGTCACCAGACGGTCCACCGGGAAGGCGTTCACGACCGCCGCGGTAGCCTCCACGGTGCCGGTCGCGGCGAGCTGCTGGTACAGCGTCGCCTGGTAGTCGTCGGGCAGGTGCTGCTCGACCTGGTCGGCCAGCGTGCTCGCCACGGCCGCCGCGGTCTCGTACTTGAGCGGCGCCACCCCGACGAGGTTCTGTACGGCGACATCGCGCTCGGCGTCGGTGAGGCCGCCCTCGGCGAGCTTGCGCAGGACCGTCCACAGGTCGTCCAGGGCGGGACCGGTGTTCGGGGTGTCCACGGAGCCGCTGATGGCGAGCATCGAGGCGCCCGTGCCGTCGGGTGCCGAGCGCAGCACCTGGCCGAACGCGCGCACACCGTAGGTGTAGCCCTTCTCCTCGCGCAGGACGCGGTCCAGGCGGGAGGTGAGGGTGCCGCCGAGGCAGTACGTGCCGAGCACCTGGGCGGGCCACACGCGGTCGTGCCGGTCGGATCCGACGCGGCCGATGAGCAGTTGGGTCTGGACGGCGCCGGGCCGGTGCACGATCACGACCCGCCCGGTGTCGTCGGCGGTGACCGGCGGCACGGGGCGCGGCCGGCCGGCGGAGCCCGTCCACGAGCCGAGGGTGTCGGCGAGCAGCGCGTCCAGGTCGATGCCGGTGAGGTCGCCGACGACCACGACGGTGGCCGTCGCGGGGCGGACGTGCCGGTCGTAGAAGGCGCGTACGGCCCCGGAGTCGATCTTCTGGACGGTCTCCTCGGTGCCCTGGCGCGGGCGCGACATGCGCGAGGTCGCCGGGAACAGCTCCTTGGAGAGCTCCTTGGCCGCGCGGCGGGACGGGTTGGCCGTCTCGTGCGGGATCTCGTCGAGGCGGTTGCGGACCAGCCGCTCGACCTCGCTGTCGGCGAAGGCGGGCGCCCTGAGGGCGTCCGACAGCAGGCCGAGGCCCTTGGCCAGGCGCGAGGCCGGGACCTCCAGGCTCAGGCGCAGCCCGGGGTGGTCGGCGTGCGCGTCGAGGGTGGCACCGGAGCGCTCCAGCTCGGCGGCGAACTCCTCGGCGGAGTGCTTGTCGGTGCCCTCGGAGAAGGCGCGCGCGGTGATCGTGGCGACACCGTCCAGACCGGCCGGTTCGGCCTCCAGGGGCGCGTCCAGGAGCACCTCCACGGCGACGACCTGCTGGCCGGGGCGGTGGCAGCGCAGGACGGTCAGGCCGTTGCCCAGCGTCTCGCGCTCGGGCGCCGGGAAGGCCCACGGCCTGGCCTCGCCGGCCTGGGGCTGCGGGTGGAATTCCATCGTGGCGAGCTCGGTCACTTGGCCGCCTCCTCGTTCTCGTCGCCGGCCGCGGCCGCTGCTTCGTCGTCCTCTTCGTCCTCGTCCGCGATCGGCTCGTACACGAGCACCGCGCGGTTGTCGGGTCGCAGGCGGGCCTTGGCGACCTCCTGGACCTCCTGTGCCGTCACGTCCAGGACGCGCTGTACGGCGGTCAGGGCGAGCTGCGGGTCGCCGAACAGGACGGCGTAGCGGCACAGTTCGTCGGCGCGGCCCGCGACGGTGCCGAGCCGGTCCAGCCACTCGCGCTCCAACTGGGCCTGGGCGCGCTCCATTTCCTCGGCCGTGGGGCCCTCCTCGGCGAACCGGGCGAGCTCCTCGTCGATGGCGGCCTCGATGACCGGCACCTCGACGTCACCGGACGTCTTGACGTCCAGCCACCCCAGGGAGGGCGCTCCCGCCAGTCGCAGCAGTCCGAAGCCGGCCGCGACGGCCGTACGGTCGCGCCGTACAAGGCGGTTGTAGAGGAGCGAGGACTCGCCGCCGCCGAGGATGGTGAGGGCGAGGTCGGCCGCGTCGGACGCGCGCGTGCCGTCCTCCGGGAGCCGGTAGGCGCACATCAGGGCGCGGGCCGGGACCTCCTCGACGACGACCTCGCGCAGCTCGGCGCCCATCGTGTCGGGCAGTGCGCCGTCACGGGGCGTCGGCTTGCCGTCGTGCGCGGCGATGGATCCGAAGTACTTCTCGACCCAGGCGAGTGTCTGCTCGGGGTCGATGTCGCCGACCACGGACAGGACGGCGTTGTTGGGCGCGTAGTAGGTGCGGAAGAACGCGCGCGCGTCCTCCAGGGTGGCCGCGTCCAGGTCAGCCATCGAGCCGATGGGCGTGTGGTGGTACGGGTGGCCCTCCGGGTAGGCGAGGGCGGTCAGCTTCTCGAACGCGGTGCCGTAGGGCACGTTGTCGTAGCGCTGGCGTCGCTCGTTCTTGACGACGTCCCGCTGGTTCTCCATGGACTCGTCGTCGAGGGCGGCGAGCAGGGAACCCATGCGGTCGGCCTCCAGCCAGAGGGCGAGCTCCAACTGGTGGGTGGGCATGGTCTCGAAGTAGTTCGTGCGCTCGAAGCTGGTGGTGCCGTTGAGCGAACCGCCCGCGCCCTGCACCAGTTCGAAGTGTCCGTTGCCCTTCACCTGTCCGGAGCCCTGGAACATCAGGTGCTCGAAGAGGTGAGCCAGGCCGGTACGCCCCTTGACCTCGTGGCGGGAACCGACGTCGTACCAGAGGCACACCGCCGCGACCGGGGTCAGGTGGTCCTCGGAGAGCACCACGCGCAGACCGTTGGCCAAGCGGTGTTCGGTCGCTGTCAGACCGCCGGATCCTGCCTCGGCGGTGGCCGTGTGACCCATGGGCATGTACGTCCCTTCGATCGCGGATTCTCTGGCTGGAACCGCAGAAATCCTGCTCGTCCCGCCACTGTATGCAAGCGTGCGGACCGTCGGCGAAGTTCCCGGCGGACGTACGCCGAGAGCGAGATCGCGTAGCCTGCGGGCAGTCGCACACGTGGACTCACGCGGCAGCCGTCGGTGACGGAGCCGAGCGGCCAACGCCGGGTCCTGGTCCGCGTTGTCAGTGCCGCGGTCCACAATGGTTCACGTCAAGACCCCGTTCACGCTTCAGCAAGAGTGAGCCGAAGGGGAGCGACCCCCAGGCGAGCGACCAGAAAAGAGGAGCCGGCAGCGATGGCCCGCCGCAGCACGAAGACCCCGCCGCCCGACGACTCGTTCGAGGAGCGGATCCTCGACATCGACGTCGTCGACGAGATGCAGGGCTCCTACCTTGAGTACGCGTACTCGGTCATCTACTCCCGCGCCCTGCCGGACGCCCGGGACGGCCTGAAGCCGGTCCACCGACGGATCGTCTACCAGATGGACGAGATGGGCCTGCGCCCCGACCGCGGCTTTGTGAAGTGCGCGCGCGTCGTCGGCGAGGTCATGGGCAAGCTGCACCCGCACGGCGACGCGTCGATCTACGACGCCCTGGTGCGCATGGCCCAGCCCTTCTCCATGCGCGTGCCCCTGGCCGACGGCCACGGCAACTTCGGCTCGCTGGGCAACGACGACCCGCCGGCCGCCATGCGGTACACCGAGTGCCGGCCGTCCGAGGCCGCCAACCTGATGACCGAGTCGATCGACGAGGACACGGTCGACTTCACCCCGAACTACGACGGCCAGGAGCAGGAGCCGGTGGCCCTGCCCGCCGCCTTCCCTAACCTCCTGGTGAACGGCTCGTCGGGCATCGCCGTCGGCATGGCCACCAACATGCCGCCGCACAACCTGGGCGAGGTCATCGCGGCGGCCCGCCATCTGATCCGCTATCCGAACGCGGACCTGGACACCCTGATGCGGCACGTCCCGGGCCCCGACCTGCCCACGGGCGGCCGGATCGTCGGCCTGACCGGCATCCGGGACGCGTACGAGACGGGCCGCGGCACGTTCAAGATCCGCGCCACGGTGGCGGTGGACGACGTCACGCCGCGCCGCAAGGGCCTGGTCGTCACCGAACTCCCCTTCTCCGTCGGCCCGGAGAAGGTGATCGCCAAGATCAAGGACCTGGTCGGCGCGAAGAAGCTGCAGGGCATCGCCGACGTCAAGGACCTCACCGACCGCGCGCACGGCCTGCGCCTGGTCATCGAGATCAAGAACGGCTTCGTACCGGAAGCGGTCCTGGAGCAGCTCTACAAGCTGACGCCGATGGAGGAGTCCTTCGGCATCAACAACGTGGCGCTGGTCGACGGCCAGCCCCTCACGCTCGGCCTCAAGGAACTCCTGGAGGTCTATCTCGACCACCGCTTCGACGTCGTACGGCGCCGCAGCGAGTTCCGCCGCACCAAGCGGCGCGACCGCCTCCACCTGGTCGAAGGCCTGCTCACCGCGCTCGTCGACATCGACGAGGTCATCCGGATCATCCGCTCCAGCGACAACTCGGCGCAGGCGAAGCAGAGCCTGATGGAGCGCTTCTCCCTCTCGGACATCCAGACGCAGTACATCCTGGACACGCCGCTGCGTCGGCTCACCCGGTTCGACCGGATCGAGCTGGAGTCGGAGATGGAGCGACTCCGCGCGGAGATCGAGGAGCTGACCCGCATCCTGGAGTCGGACACCGAGCTGCGCAAGCTGGTCTCGACCGAACTGGCCGCGGTGGCCAAGAAGTTCGGCACCGACCGGCGTACGGTCCTGCTGGAGTCGGCGGGCGCCCCCGCCGCCACCGTGCCGCTCCAGGTCGCCGACGACCCGTGCCGGGTGCTGCTCTCCTCGACGGGTCTGCTGGCCCGTACGGCGAACGGCGAGCCCTTCCCGGAGGACTCCGAGGCCCGGCGCGTCAAGCACGACGTGATCGTCTCGGCGGTCCCTGCGACGGCCCGCGGCGAGCTGGGCGCGGTCACCTCGGCCGGCCGCCTGCTGCGGATCAACGTCGTCGACCTCCCCCAACTCCCGGAGACGGCCGCGGCGCCGAACCTCTCCGGTGGCGCGCCGGTCTCGGAGTTCGTCTCCCTGGACGAGGGCGAGACGGTCATCTGCCTGACAACCCTCGACGAGTCGTCCCCCGGCCTGGCCATCGGCACGGAGCAGGGCGTCGTCAAGCGCGTGGTCCCCGACTACCCCACGAACAAGGAGGAGTTGGAGGTCATCACACTCAAGGACGGCGACCGGATCGTCGGCGCGATCGAGTTGCGCACCGGCGAGGAGGACCTGGTCTTCATCACGGACGACGCTCAACTCCTGCGCTACCAGGCCTCCCAGGTCCGCCCCCAGGGCCGCCCGGCCGGCGGGATGGCGGGCATCAAGCTCGTCGAGGGCGCGAAGGTCATCTCGTTCACGGCGGTCGACCCGGCCGTGGACGCGGTGGTGTTCACGGTCGCCGGCTCGCGCGGCACCCTGGACGACTCCGTCCAGACGACGGCCAAGCTGACCCCGTTCGACCAGTACCCCCGCAAGGGCCGCGCCACCGGCGGTGTCCGCTGCCAGCGCTTCCTGAAGGGCGAGGACTGCCTGTCCCTGGCCTGGGCCGGCGCCGTACCGGCCAAGGCCGCACAACGGGACGGCACACCGGCCGAACTCCCGGAGATGGACCCGCGCCGCGACGGCTCGGGCGTGTCACTGCCGAAGACGGTGTCGGTGGTGGCGGGTCCGGTGTAACCCGCCCTGTCAGAGCCCGAGTTCAGGATCCGAGTTCAGGATCCGGGTCCAACTCCGGCTCGGATCCCGGCTCGTGGTCAGGTTCATGGTCCGGCTCGTGGCCCGACTCCGACTCCTGGCCCGACTCCGGCTCCTGTACGTAACGGAGGACGCCCCACATGCCGTGCTCGTCGGCGTGTGGGGCGTCGTCGTCCCTGCACGCCTCCAACTCCTTGCCGAGGGCGGCCATGTCGAGGCCGGTACCGATGAGCACGAGCTGGGTCAGCCGGGCGTCACCGCTCGCCCAGGGCTCGGGGTAGAACCGCAGGAACCGTCCGACGGCGTGCACGGCGTACCGGTTGCGCACGTCATGGGCGCCGAAGTCGACGTACCCCTTGATGCGGTAGAGCCCCTCGGGCCTGCTGTCCAGGAACCCCATCAGCCGGCGCGGTTCCATGGGCACGTCGGAGGCGAAGGAGAGGCTGTCGTAGGCGGTGTGCAGGTGGTCGGCGTGGGTGTCGCCGGCGTGGGTGTCGCCGGCGTGCTCGTGCAGGTCGTCGAAGGTCAACTGCCCGACGCGCTCCTCGTTCGGCCGGCAGTCGAAGAGGAACTCCGGGTCGATACGGCCGTAGGTGGCGGGCACGACGGCGGCGCGGTCGGTGAGGGAGCGGACGAGGCCGAGGACGCGCGGGGCGTCGGCCGCCCGGTCGAGTTTGTTGACGACGACGAGGTCGGCGAGGGAGAGATGCCGGTCGATCTCGGGGTGCTTCGCGCGCGTGTCGTCGAACTCGGCGGCGTCGACGACCTCGACGAGGCCGCCGTAGACGATCCCCGGGTGCTCGCTGGCGAGCAGCATGCGCACCAGTTCCTCCGGTTCGGCGAGTCCGCTGGCCTCGATGACGATGACGTCGATACCGGCGGACGGCCTGGCCAACCGCTCCAGATAGACGTCGAGTTCACTGGCGTCGACGGCACAGCACAGGCACCCGTTGCCGAGCGAGACAGTCGAGTCACCGAGGGCCCCGGCCACGGCCAGCGCGTCGATCTCGATCGCCCCGAAGTCGTTGACGATGGCACCGATACGGCTGCCTCCGCTGCGGTGGAGGAGATGGTTGAGCAGGGTTGTCTTGCCGGAGCCGAGGAATCCGGCGAGGACGAGGACGGGGATCTGCACGGGGCTGGAAACCGGGGCCGGACGCAGGCTCGGGAACTCGCTCGGAACGGACGCCGTGTGCGTGGTCGGCACCGACGCTCGACTCGCACTCGTACTCGCACTCGTACTCGTACTCGGATTCGGGCTCGGATTCGGGCTCGGATTCGGGCTCGGGCTTGCGCTCGGGCTCTGCTGGCTCAACGTGCGACCTCTTTCACGCCGACGCGTGCACCGGCTCGCGGTCCGGCACACGTACGGAGGTTGAATGCCGCCCCAGGATACGAGCCGGAAGAATCGCCGCGAAGTGAACGATTGTTAGCAGCACTTGCGGGGCAGACGTTGGGGAAGGCGCCGGTTCGTGCGACCCTCGCTTCCCTCCGTGCGCCTCCTCTCCGCCTCCCTGCCGATCAGAGCCGCTCGGCACTCTGGGAGACGGCAAGCGCCGCCCATCGCTCGCCGGTCCCCATCAGTCGACCCGCACCCCGACGACCGGCGGACGGCCGCCTGATTCGGGGGTAGTTGACATGGCCACACAGAACGTGGGGATACGGGGGCTCAGCTCAGCCGCCAAAGCGTGGATCGGAACCATGTTCGCGTCCCTCGCCAGGCCGACCGCGCGCCATCGGCGCAAAGCCGCCCTCGCCGAACAGCATCGACTCCACTTCGCCCTGCTGTGCAAAGCCATGGACGACCCCGCCCTGGCCAGCGTCCTCGACACCTACGAGACTCCCGTGCCGCCCGAGAAGCAGCGTCAGTACCTCTTCGCGAACGCGCTCTACGTGAATGCCCTGTACTACCACCGAATCGGCGCCCTGACTCTGGCAGAGCTTCACGGCCACTTCCGGGTCATGTGCCAGAACCAGGTCTTCCGCGAGTACTGGGCCGCTACCGGACACCACAGGAAGAGCCTGCCCGTCACCTCCGAGGAGGCCTCGCTCGGCCACATCATGGACGAACTGATCAAGGAACTCGACGACTCGGACACCGACGAGTGGTGGGTCGTCGGAGAGACCCCGGGCGATCCATCCTGACCTCAAGAGAGCACCAATGCCCCAAAAACCACTCCGTCAAGAGCAGGCGGCCCAGTTCACCTTAATGCCTGCCCTCAACTGCCTCACTGTCAGTCGCGGAATGGTCTACCTTGTCGTCTGGCCCCCTCCGGGCACTCCGACGAACACCCTTCACGCTCGGAGACCTGCGGTTCCGGCGCCACACCTGCCCGGGGTGCCGCACCGCTCGGAGTCCCCATCCCTCCGAGCCACAAGGAGCCGCACTCGGAGAACACTCCGAGTAAGGTTGGTAACTTTACGTGAGAATCGTGCGACGTGTCGGGGCTTCGCCTCGCGAGCGAGGCAGCACCACTGGCCAGACTTGCCCCGACATCTTCGAACTCAGTGACGGCGACTTCGCCGTCATTGGGCGCGAAGCGACCGCGGAACTCGATTCCGAGCTCCCTCCTGACGCCGCACGTGCCGACTACGAGCGCATCGTCGTCATCAGTCGCGAGACCCTCGTACGCGCGAAACAGGACATCCCTGACGCCTGACACCTCCGACCATCAAGGCACGTCTCTCCATCTGCACACACAGAGAACCCGGCGCCCCACGGTGCCGGGGCTCCGCCACCTCGCTATGGCTTGCCCATCCGCACCGAGGGCGGGGCCAGATCCACTCCGCCTTCGATCGTTCCGCGAAGTCGGCTCATCAGCGGCACCGCCACCGGCGCCCCCACCCCCACATACCGAGCCACCGGCCGAATGATCTTCGAGTCCTCCGCCTGCTCCACCACATTCGCACCCCACCCCACCACCCGCGCAGCCGCGAACGTGGGAGTGAACATCTCCCGCGGCAGCCCGCAGAGTTCCATGACCAGCCCCGCGTAGAACTCGACGTTCGTGTGCAGCTCACGCCCCGGCTTGAGTTCCGCGAGGATCGCCTCGACCTGGCGCTCCACCTCGACGGCGAACTCGACCCGGGGCCCGCCGAACTGCTGGGCGACCTCGCGCAGCATCCGGGAGCGAGGGTCCTCCGTGCGGTAGATCGCGTGGCCGAAGCCCATGATGCGGTCGCCGGCGAGAACGCGTTCGCGGATCCAAGGGTCGATACGGTCCGGGGTACCGATCGCGTCCAGGGTGTCCAGGGCACGGCTGGGCGCACCGCCGTGCAGCGGACCCGAGAGTGCCCCGACCGCCCCGACCAGGCAGGCCGCCACATCCGCCCCCGTCGACGCGATGACCCGCGCGGTGAAGGTTGACGCATTGAATCCGTGGTCAATGGTTGAGATCAAGTATTGCTCGATCGCCCTGGCCTGCTGCTTGTCCGGCTCCGAACCCGTCAGCATGTAGAGGTAGTTGGCCGCGAAGGAGAGGTCCTCGCGCGGCTCCACCGGGTCCAGCCCCTGCCCCAGCCGGTACAGCGCGGTCAGCAGCGTCGGCACGGCCGCGGAGGCAACGAGGGTGTCCCTGCGGCGCTCGTCGGCGTCGATGTCGTACACCGGCCGGAATCCCTTCGCGGCGCCGAGCAGCGACAGCGCCGTACGCATGCCGGACAGCGGTCCTGATGTGCCGCTCGCCGCCGCCACGGCAGGCAGTGCGGCCCGCACTTCGTCGGGCAGTCGGCGCGACGCGGCGGTCTCGGCGGCGAAGGCGGCGCTCTGTTCGGCGTCCGGCAGTTCACCGTGGGCCAGGAGATGCCAGACGTCCTCGAAGCCGCGGGTCTGCGCGAGTTCGACGGCGGAGTACTGGCGGTAGTGGTAAAAGCCCTCGGTCCCCCGGACGTCACCGATTCGGGTGTCGGTGACGACGACGCCCGCGAGTCCCCGCGGAACCTCGATACGAGTGGCTGTGGCCCTGTTGATGGACATGTTTCCTCCCTGGACTTGATTCCAATGTCCATTCTTGACTCAATCTCTGTCAATATTGATTGAATCAACCTGTCCATGAAGTGGGTACGGTGAGCTTCATGCGCGATCAAGACACCACCCCCGGTCACCCCGAGCGACGGCTGAGCACCAAAGAGACCGCCGAGCTGCTCGGCGTGAAGCCCGAGACCGTGTACGCGTACGTGAGTCGTGGGCAGTTGGGCAGCAGGCGCGAGCCCGGCGGCCGGGGCAGCACCTTCGACGCCAAGGAGGTGGAGGCGCTCGCCCGGCGCAACAGGCGGGAGAGCAGCGGGAGTTCGGGCTCCGGGGGCGAACTGTCGGTACGGACCCGCATCACGCTCATCGACAAGGACCGGTACTACTTCCGGGGCGTCGACGCGACCGAGCTGGCCGCGCGTCACTCCTACGAAGAGATCGCCGAGTGGCTGTGGACCGGGGAGTTGCGTCCGGGGATCACGTTCACCGCGCCCAAGGCGGCCGTCGCCGTAGCCCGCCGCGCGGTGGACGCGCTGCCCGAACACGCGGGCCCCACCGACCGGTTGCGGGTCGCGGCCATCGCGGCGGCGACCGCTGACCCGCTGCGCTTCGACCTCTCCGAGGACGCCGTGCTCGGCACCGCGCGCATCCTCATCCCCACCCTCGTGGCCGCTCTGCCGCCGGTCCGGCGCACCCATCGCGACGAGGGCCCGCTGGCCCACCGTCTGTGGGCTCGGCTGAGCGGACGACCGTCCGACGAGGTGTCACTACGCGCCCTGGACACGGCACTCGGCCTGCTCGTCGACCATGATCTGGCCGCGTCGACGCTCGCGGTGCGGGTCGCCGCCTCGGCCCGTGCGCACGCCTACGCGGCCGTCTCCTCCGGCCTGGGCGTGCTCGAAGGCCCCCTGCACGGCGCGGCCAGCGGCCTGGCGCACCGGCTGCTGCTCGACGTGCTCGACCAGGGCGACGCGGCCCCGGTGATCGCGGACGAACTGCGCGCCGGCCGCCGTATCCCCGGACTCGGCCACCGGCTCTACCCGGGTGAAGACCCACGCGCGCGTGCCCTGTTCGCCCTCCTGAAGGAGATTCCGGGTGCCGCGCCCGCCCTCGCCGCGGCCCGCGACATCGTGGCCACCACCGCGCGGCACACCCCACTGCACGCCAACGTCGACCTCGCGCTCGCCGTGCTCACCGTCTCCTCCGGGATGCCCTCCACGGCGGGCGAGACCGTCTTCGCCGTCGCCCGTACGGCGGGCTGGATCGCACACGCCCTGGAGGAGTACGGGGAGCGCCCGCTGCGTATGCGGCCCAGTGGTCACTACGTGGGCCCGAAGCCGCCTCAACCACTACCGGAGTAGGACACGAGCGCGACCGGAAGTCACCCCGGGGCAAGTCAGGTTAGGCTCACCTCTGTGAGTACGTGCGCGACCGTCTCTCGGGACCTCGACGAGCCCATTTCCGGAACCGCGGCCACGGCGACGACGTGGCTGCTGCTGGAACAGCCCGGTCCTTGGGGTGCCAAAGCGCTCACTTCGAGCCACCTGGACCCCGTGCTGGGGCGTGCCCTGGAGGCCGCCGCCGCGAACACGGGCGTACGGATCGCGCTCATCCGCCGCCCGGGGCGGCACGCCGACCCCGCGCCGTCACGGGTACGCCAGGTGTACGCGGCCCACACCGTTCCCGGAAACGCGTGGCTGCACAGCGCCACGACCACCGACCCGCGGGACCTGCTCGCCCTCGACTTCGCCACCCTGGGCGCGGGTGACCCGCGCTCGTTCGGCTCCGCGCTCGGCGGGCGGGCCCACACCGGTGACCCGCTCGCGCTCGTGTGCACCAACGGCAAGCGCGACCGCTGCTGTGCGCTCCTGGGCCGTCCCCTCGCGGCCGAACTGGCCGCCTCCGGGGTCGAGGGCGCCTGGGAGGTCACCCATCTGGGTGGTCACCGTTTCTCGCCGACGGTGCTCGTCCTGCCGTACGGCTACGCGTACGGACGGGCCGAGGCCCACGCCGTCAAGGAGATCCTGCAGGGCGTCCAGGAGGGCCGTGTGGTCGTCGAGGGCTGCCGGGGCGGCTCGGCCTGGGAGCGGCCCGGACAGGCGGCGGAGCTGGCCGTCCGGAGGGCGACGGACGAGTACGCGACGGACGCGCTGAGCGTCGTACGGACGGACGGCGGCGCACCGCGCTGGGAGGTGACCGTCGCGCACACCGACGGACGCCACTGGCGCGTGATCGTCGCCCAGGGCGCCTCCCTGCCGCCCCGCCCGGAGAGCTGCGGGACGTCGGTCCTCGGCGCACCGGCCCGGATGGACGTGGTGGCGGTGCGCGAGCTGGCGACAGCTCTGGCGGGCTGAGCCGCCCGACGGCCGGTCTCCTGGTGCCCGTACAGAAAACCGCCCTCTCCTGGCGGCCGGTTTCCCCAAGAACTGGTCAAGAGATCCACGCCACACCCCTGGGGCAGCCCCCGCCCCGGCACGTACGGTCAGGGGTATGAGCCCCACTCCCCCCGCACGCCGCCGTCGCCTCGGGCTGCCGCGGCGGGTGTTCTCGCAGGTGCTGCTGATGCAGTTGGCGATCGCCGCGGGAGTCGCCGTCCTGGCGACCGGGCTGTTCCTCGCGCCGCTCAGCAAACAGC
The DNA here is from genome assembly GCF_044753545.1 of Streptomyces sp. NPDC088350. Taxonomy (NCBI): domain Bacteria; kingdom Bacillati; phylum Actinomycetota; class Actinomycetes; order Kitasatosporales; family Streptomycetaceae; genus Streptomyces; species Streptomyces sp. NPDC088350. The sequence goes on from NZ_JBIVNL010000019.1 coordinate 57,638, forward strand.
TGGACCAGGAGGCGATGAACCGCGCCCTGGCCATCGCCCGGACCACCGCGCAGCAGCCGCAGATCATCAAGGACGTCCAGAACACCCCGCCCAGCGTGGACGGACCCGTGCAGCAGGAGGCCGAGCGGATCCGGAAGGCCACGAAGGCCGAGTACGTGGTGGTGATGGACTGGCGGGGCATGCGCTGGTCGCACACGACTCCGAGCGAGATCGGGCGTTTCGTCTCGACCTCTCCCGGCCAGCCCCTGGCGGGCCAGGAGGTCAAGCAGATCGACAACGGCACCCTGGGCCGCTCGGCCCGCGGCAAGGTGCCCCTGCGCGCCGCGGACGGCACGGTCGTCGGGGCCGTCTCGGTGGGCATCAAGTACGACAGTGTCCGCGCGCAGCTGATCAGCGCGATCCCGGGGCTGCTGGCGTACGCCGGGGGCGCTCTCGCCGTCGGCGCGCTGGCGGCCTGGCTGATCTCCCGGAGGGTGCAGCGGCAGACCCGGGACCTGGCCTTCTCGGACATCTCTGCGCTCCTCTCGGAGCGCGAGGCGATGCTGCACGGCATCCGGGAGGGTGTCGTCGCCCTGGACCGCGCGGGCCGCATACGGCTCCTGAACGACGAGGCGCGACGACTTCTCGGCATCGGCGACGAGGCGGTCGGCCGGTCCCTCGACGAGGCGCTCGGAGAGGGCCGTACGACCGACGTCCTGGCCGGCCGGGTGACCGGCACCGATCTGCTCGCCGTCCGCGGCCAGCGGGTCCTCGTCACCAACCGGATGCCCACGGACGACGGCGGCGCCGTGGCCACCCTGCGCGACCGCACCGAACTGGAGCAGCTGGGCCGGGAGTTGGACTCCACGCACGGCCTGATCGACGCCCTGCGCGCCCAGGACCACGAGCACGCCAACCGCATGCACACCCTGTTGGGGCTGCTCGAACTGGAGATGTACGACGACGCCGTGGAGTTCGTCGGCGAGGTGGTCGGGGATCACCGGGCCACCGCCGAACAGGTCACCGAGAAGATCCAGGACCCGCTGCTCGCCGCGCTCTTGTTGGGCAAGGCGACCGTCGCGGCCGAGCGGGGCGTCGCCCTGTGGATCTCCGACCTGACCTGGCTGCCCGACCGGTTGATCGACCCGCGCGGGCTGGTCACGGTCGTCGGCAACCTGGTGGACAACGCGCTCGACGCCGTCGGGGGCACACCGCACGCACGCGTGGAGGTCGAATTGCGGACAGAGGGGCGTACGGCCGTGCTCCGGGTGCGGGACACGGGCCCCGGAATCCCGGTGGAACAACGGGAGTTGATCTTCACCGAGGGGTGGTCCACGAAGAAGCCCCCGGCCCATGGCAAGCGCGGTATCGGGCTCTCCCTGGTGCGTCGACTCGCCGAACGGCAGGGTGGCAGCGCGGCGGTGACGGAGGCGGACGGCGGAGGCGCGGAGTTCGTGGTCGTCCTGCCCGAAGCCCTGGCCGAGGCACTGAGCGAGGCACTGAGCGAGCCTGAACTGGAGCCCGCCCTCACCGCCCGCGGGGAGACCGCCGCCGAGGAGGAGTCGCGATGATCGAGGTCCTGGTCGTGGACGACGACACCCGGGTCGCACGGGTCAACGCCGCCTACGTGGAGAAGGTGCCCGGCTTCCATGTCGCGGCCGAGGCGCACAGCGCCGCCGAAGCGCTGAACCGGCTGGAGACGCTGCCCCGCCTGGACCTGGTCCTCCTGGACCACTATCTGCCCGACGAGACGGGTCTCGCGGTCGTCCAGGAGATGCGCCGGCGTGGCCACCAGACGGACGTGATCATGGTGACGGCGGCCCGGGACGTGACGACCGTCCAGGCGGCGATGCGGCAGGGCGCGTTGCAGTACCTGGTGAAGCCGTTCGCCTTCGCCGGTCTGCGGGCCAAGTTGGAGGCGTACGCGGAACTGCGCCGCACGCTAGACAGTGGCGGCGAGGCCGAACAGGCCGAGGTGGACCGCATCTTCGGCGCCCTGTCCGCGCCCTCGGAGCCCGGGCTGCCCAAAGGGCACTCCCCCACCACGGCGGAACTCGTGCGCCAGTCCCTGATGAGCGCCGAAGGACCCCTGTCCGCCCAGGAGATCGCCGACCGCACGGGCGTGAGCCGCCAGACCGCCCAGCGCTATCTGAAGCTCCTGGAGCGCACCGGACGGGCCAGGCTGACGCTCAAATACGGCGACGCGGGCCGCCCGGAACACCGTTACGTGTGGGCGACCCGCGCCTGAGGGCACGGCCTGTGGGGGGCGGGGGAAGGGGCCGTACCCCACCTCCTATACGGATGCCGACCGCAGGGCCGTCAGCCTGTCGCGTTCTTCACGAACTCGGTCGTGTAGGTCGTGTCGAGGTCCACGTTCGCGTCCTTGATGGTGGGGTTGAACGCCTTGAGCACCTTCTCGACGGTCTCCGGGCCGTTCGCCGGCATGACGCCGTCCTTGGTGAACATCGGCAGCGTGCTCTTGATCGCGGTGGCGTAGAGGAACTTGTTGCCCTGGGAGTAGTCGGCGGGCATCTTGTCGGCGATCTCGGTCGCGCTGTGTGTGGACATCCACTTGAGCGTCTTGACGAATACATTGACCATCTTCTGCACAGTGGACTTGTGACTGTTCACCCAGTCCGTCTGCATGTACAGACTTGACGAGGGGTACGGCCCACCGAGCGCGGCCTGCGACCCCGCGGGCGTCCGCATGTCGACGAGGACCTTGCCCGCCTTCTTGTCGAGGATCGTGGCGACGGTCGGGTCGGTCGTCATACCGGCGTCGATGGAGCCCTGCTGGAGAGCGGCGACGAAGGTCGGTCCCGCGCCCACGGCGACCGGGGTGAACTCGCTGACGTTGACGCCGTTCTTGACGGCGAGGTACTTGGTGAGGAAGTCGGTGGACGAGCCGAGGCCGGTCACACCGAGCTTCTTGCCCTTGAAGTCCTTGGGCGACTTGACCTTCCCCGCCGCCTTGGTGGAGACGATCTCCACCTCGCCGGGCGCCTGCGAGAACTGCACCACGGACTCGACCGACTTGCCCTTGACCTGCAGGTCGAGCGTGTGGTCGTAGAAGCCGACGGCCCCTTGGACCTGCCCGGAGACGAGCGCGGTCTCGGCCTGGACACCGGCCGGTTCGCTCAGCAGCTCGACGTCGAGGCCCTCCGCGTCGAAGTAGCCGAGTCGCTGGGTGAGCATCGCGGGCAGGTAGATGACCTTGTCCAGGCCACCGACCATGATCTTGACCTTCACGCCCTTGCCGTCGCCCTTGCTGGTGGCGGCGGTGGAAGCCGCGTCGTTGGCGCAGGCGGTGAGCGAGGAGAGGGCGAGCAGGCCCGAGGCGGCCAGGGCGGTGTATCTGGCGGTCTTGCGCATGGCGGTTCACGTCCTTGTGAGGGTGCGGTGCGAGGAGGCAGGGGGGTTCTTCAACGGGGATGCCGCGAGGGGCCGTAGGGGGTGCCGCGAGGGGCCGTTCAGCTGTCGGAGCCCGACGGCTTCCAGCGGAAGATGCGGTTCTCGGCGAAGGTGAGGAGCCCTTCGGCGACGAGGGCGACGACCGCGAGGATCACCATCGCGGCGTACACACCGGCCGCGTTGAAGGTGCCCTGGGACTGCGCGACGAGCAGGCCGATGCCCTTGGTCGCGCCGATGTACTCGCCGACGATCGCGCCGATGAGGGCGAAGCCGAAGCTGACGTGGAGGCTGGTGAAGATCCAGGAGGTCGCGGACGGGATGACCACCTGGAGGGTCACCCGGCGGTCGCTGGCACCGAGGATGCGGGCGTTGGCGACCAGGTTGCGGTCGACCTCACGGGCACCCTGGAAGGCGTTGAAGAACACCGGGAAGAAGACGAGCACGACGGCCGACGCGACCTTGGAAGCCGGTCCGAGCCCGAACCAGATCACGAAGATCGGGGCGAGGACGATCCTCGGTATGGAGTTGAGCACCTTGATGTATGGACCAAGTACGTCGGCGAGCAAGGTGATGCGCCCCAAAGCAATACCGAACACGACACCGGCGATCACACCGATGATCCAGCCGAGCAGCGCCTCCTGGAGCGTGTACCGGATCTGCTCACCCAGGGAGCCGAGCGCGGTCCCGTGCATCACCCAGGTGGAGATCTGGTCCCAGATCTTCGAGGGCATCGAGAAGTTGAACGGATCGATGACCTTGGCCCGGGAGAGCGCCTCCCACAGACCGAGAACGGCGACCAGGAGCAACACTCTCGCCGCCCCGACGCCGACCTTGCGTTTACGGGCGGCACGCGCGCGTGAATGGGCGCGGTCCGCCTTGGCGCCCGGCTCGGTGGCAGCCGTAGCGACCCGGTCCTCGGGCATGACGTCAGGCGACATGGGCCGCACCCCTCTCGCGCGTGATGCGGACCTCTTCGCCCAGCGACTCCCAGATCTCGCGGTAGATCTCGATGAACCGCGGCTCCAGGCGCACTGATTCGACCTTGCGGGGCCTCGGCAGATCGATGTCGTAGACCTGCTTCACGGTGGCCGGCCCGGCGGTCATCACGACGACCCTGTCGGCCAGCGCGATGGACTCCTCCAGGTCATGGGTCACGAAGACGACCGAGGCACCGGTGCCCTCCCACAGCTCCAGGAGTTCGTCCGACATCAGGGCCCTGGTCTGCACGTCGAGCGCCGAGAACGGCTCGTCCATCAGCAGGATCTCGGGGTCGTTGACGAAGGTCGCGGCGAGCGCGACGCGCTTGCGCATACCGCCGGAGAGCTGGTGCGGATAACGGTCCTCGAAGGCGGAGAGCCCGACCCGGGCCAGCCACTCCCGCGCCTTCGCCCTGGCCTCCGCCTTCGGTACGCCACGGAAGCGCGGACCCGCCATGACATTGGACAGGACCGTGCGCCAGGGGAAGGTGGCGTCCTGCTGGAAGACGAAACCGACCTTGTCGCCGACGCCGGAGACGGGCTCCCCGGCCACCAGCACATCGCCCTCGGAGGGCTCTTCCAGTCCGCTGACGAGGGTCAGCGTGGTCGACTTGCCGCAGCCCGTGGGACCGACGACCGCCACGAACTCGCCACGTCCGACGGTGAGATCAAGCCCCCGTACGGCCGTGTGCAGACCCCCCGACGGGGTCCTGAAGGTCTTGCTCGCGCCCCGCAGCTCGATGGCGGGGCTGGTGTCTGCGCTCATGGCCGGGACCGTAGATGTGGCCCGGACCACAGCAGCAGTCTTCTGGGCGCAAGCCGTTCTTTTGCTCTCAAGAGCCTGTTGTGCTCGTTTTGCTCGCGCTACAACTGCGGAGCCGAAACACGGGCTTAACGCTCGCCTGGCCTTGAGGAAAGAGGCCCAATGATTGACGTCATGGTCGTGGACGACGACTTCCGCGTCGCCGAGATCAACGCCAAGTACGTGGGAAAGGTTCCCGGTTTCCGGGTCGCCGCCCGTGCGCACAGCGCCGCCCAGGCGCTGGCCACCGTGGAACGCGGGACCATCGACCTGGTGCTGCTCGACCACTATCTGCCCGACCGGACGGGTCTCGAACTCGTCCACCGCATGCGGGAACAGGGCCACACGACCGACGTCATCATGATCACGGCGGCCAGCGATGTGACTACCGTGCAGAAGGCGATGCGCCTGGGCGCCCTGCACTACCTGGTCAAGCCGTTCACCTTCGCCGCGCTGCGCACCCGCCTCGACTCGTACGCCGCCCTGCGCCGCACCGTCGACCGCGTCGGCGGTCGCGGCATCGCGGGCCAGGAGCAGGTCGACCGCATCTTCGGCGCCCTGCGCACGACCACCGTGCCCGCCTCCCCGGGCCTGCCCAGCGGCCACTCGGAACCGACCACCGACCTGATCTGCGGCGTCCTGCACCGCGCCGGCCACCCGCTCTCGGCCCACGAGGTCGCCGCCGAGACCGGCCTGAGCCGCTCGACCGCCCAGCGCTACCTCCGCCACCTGGAACAGGCCGGCCGCCTCCGCCTCTCCCTCAAGTACGGCGACACGGGCCGCCCGGAACATCGCTACGCCTGGGTGGCGCCGTAGCCACGCGACACTCAGACACGGCACGGCACACGGGTACGCGCGCCGCCGTCGTACGACGATCAGACCGCTGTCGTACGACAGTGGGTCGCTCGCGTCGTACGACAGCGGGTCGCTCCTGCGACGGCGGCGGGCGCCCCCGCTACACGGCCCCCGCCCCCGTGAGTGCCCGTACCTCGGTCTCCGCGTGCTTGGCCTCGTCCGGGACCTCCGGTGAGGTGACCGTGCCGAGCCAGCCGGCCAGGAAGCCCAGGGGGATCGAGACGAGGCCGGGGTTCTGCAGCGGGAAGAACTGGAAGTCGACGCCCGGGAACAGCGAGTCCGGACTGCCCGACACGACCGGTGACAGCAGTACCAGCGCCAGTGCGGGGATCAGTCCGCCGTATACGGCCCACACGGCGCCGCGGGTCGTGAAGCCGCGCCAGAACAGGGAGTAGAGCAGCACGGGGAGGTTCGCGGAGGCGGCGACGGCGAACGCGAGGCCCACCAGGAAGGCGACGTTGAGGTCCCTGGCGAGCAGGCCCAGCGCGATCGCGACCACGCCGATGCCAACGGCCGCCGTGCGGGCCACCGCGACCTCGCTGTACGGCTTGGCGCGCGGGCGTCGCAGCGACGCGTACAGGTCGTGGGCCACGGAGGCCGAGGAGGCCAGTGTGATCCCGGCGACGACCGCGAGGATCGTGGCGAAGGCCACGGCGGCGACGATCGCGAACAGGACTGTCCCGCCTGTGGAGTTGGCGCCGCCCAGGTCGAGGGCCAGCAGCGGGACCGCTGTGTTGCCGGCCGCGTTCGACTTCCGTACGGCCTCCGGTCCGACGATCGCGGCGGCGGCGAAGCCAAGGACGATGGTCATCAGGTAGAAGCCGCCGACGAGCCCGATCGACCAAATCACCGAACGGCGTGCGGCCCGCGCGGTCGGCACGGTGTAGAAGCGGGACAGGATGTGCGGCAGGCCCGCCGTCCCCAGCACGAGCGCCAGGCCCAGGCTGATGAAGTCGAAGCGCGCGGTCCAGTCCCCGCCGTACTTGAGTCCCGGCGCCAGAAACGCCAGGCCGTGACCGCTGCGATCGGCCGCGCTGAGCAGCAGTTGGTCGATGTTGCCGTGGAAGCGCAGCAGGACCAGCACCGTCAGCGCGACGGTGGTGCTGAGCAGCAGGACCGCTTTGACGATCTGGATCCAGGTGGTGGCCCGCATCCCTCCCAACGACACATAGATCACCATGAGCGCGCCGACGCCGATGACGGTCCACACGCGCGCGGCCGGGCTCGTCCCGCCCAGCAGCAGTGACACCAGGCTGCCCGCGCCCACCATCTGTGCCACCAGATACAGAACGGACACGGTGACCGAGGAAGTTCCCGCCGCGATCCGCACCGGCCGCTCGTTCATCCGCGCGGCGACCACGTCGGCGAGTGTGAACCGCCCGCAGTTGCGTACCAGTTCGGCCACCAGGAGCAGCACCACGAGCCAGGCGACGAAGAAGCCCACCACGTACAGCATGCCGTCGTAGCCGTACAGCGCGATGAGTCCGGTGACGCCCAGGAAGGAGGCGGCCGACATGTAGTCGCCCGCGATGGCAAAACCATTCTCCATCGGGGAGAAGAGCCGCCCGCCGGCGTAGAACTCCTCCGCCGAACCGTGCCGGTTGCGGCTCACCCAGGTCGTGATCCCCAGGGTGACGGCGACGAAGCCGCTGAACAGCAGCAGCGCCAGCGTCTGATGATTGCCGGTCACGAGACACCGCCTCGCACACCACGCGTCAGTTCCTGGGTGTCCCACCGCAGTTCGAGCGCGGCGCGGTCCCTGCGCAGCCGCGCGTGCCGGGCGTACGCCCAGGTGAGCAGAAACGTGGTGACGAACTGGCCGAGCCCCGCCACCATCCCCACGTTCACGGCGCCCGCAACTGGCCGCGCCATCAGCCCGGGCGCGGTCGTCGCGGCCACCACGTATGCCACGTACCAGGCGAAGAACACGGCCACCGCCGGCACCACGAACCTCAGATAGCGGCTGCGCACCTCCTGGAAGGCCGCGCTGCGCTGCACCTCCAGATACACGTCCGCGGCGCGCAGCGCCCGTCCCTCGTGCTCCCGGCGGGCGGACGGCACCTCGGGAGCGGGCACGCCCGCGCCGTCCAACTCGCCCCAGCCGGACGCGAGTGCGTCGTACCACGGGTCGTGGTATCTCACCTTTCCGGATGCCTCGGCGGGGGTTGGGTCATGACCTTCCTGGTTCTCGGCCGGACTCTCGTGACCACTCCCGCCACCGCGGGGACGACCGTTGCTTGACTGCATGCCCAAGGATGGACAGAACGGGAAGATCCCCGACTCTTCTTCTCCGCTGGCTTCACCCCATCAGGTGACTCAACCCGCTGGTGGCCGCACCAGGCCCTTGCCGTAGGCGTAACGCACCGCCTGCGCACGGTCCTTGAGCCCCGTCTTGGCGAACAGGTTGTTGATGTGGGTCTTCACGGTCGCCGTGGAGACATGCAGCTCGCGGGCGATCTCCTGGTTGGTCAGGCCCTCGGCGATCAGCAGCAGCACCTCGGTCTCCCGCGTGGTGAGCCCGTCCGGCGGCTCCTCGGGCCCCGGCGACGGCTGCGGCTCGGGCTCCGACAGGCGCTCCAGCAACCGCCGTTGGATGCTCGGCGACAGCCCCGCGTCCCCCGACAGCACGCTCTCCACGGCCCGTACGATCTCGTCGCCGCCCGCGTCCTTGGTGAGGTAGCCGCGCGCCCCCGCGCGCAGTGCCGGGAACAGCGACGCGTCGTCCGCGAACGTCGTCAGCACCACGACCTGCGTTCCGGGATGCTCCGTGCGGATCCGCCGGGTCGCCTCGACACCGTCGCAGCGCGGCATGCGCAGGTCCATCAGGACGACGTCCGGGGCGAGTTCGGCGACGAGCCGCACCGCCTCGTCCCCGTCGACCGCCGCGCCCACGACCTCGATCCCGGGCAGCAGCCCCAGCAGCATCACGATGCCTTCGCGTACGACGGTCTGGTCGTCCGCGACCACGACCCGCGCGGGCCTCTTCACGGCCTCCTCCGTCATGCGGGCACCTTCAGCGTCACCACGAATCCCTCCTCGTCCGGCCCGGCGCGCAGCGAACCGCCCAGCAACTCGGCGCGTTCCCGCATGCCCAGCAGACCGTATCCACCTCCCGCCCCGGTCAGTTCGCCCGGTGAGCCGCCCGAGTCCCTTACGTCCAGCGTCACTTCGTGTGCGCCGTAGTCCAGCCTGAGCAGCACCTTGGCGCCCGGGGCGTGCTTGCGCACGTTCGTCAGGGCCTCCTGGGCGACCCGGCGCACGGCCTGCGAGGCCTCGGCCGGCAGCTGTCTCCGGTCACCCGTAACGGTGACCTCGGCACCGCCGGTCGTGGCGACGATCTCGGTCAGGAAGTCCTCCAGCGGGGTCATCTCGCCCCGCAGCGCGGACAGGGCCTGCCGGGTCTCGGCGAGGCCGTCGCGGGCCATCCCCCGTGCCGCCACGACCCGTTCCAGAATCGTCTCCCGGTCGGCGCCCCGCTCGATCAGCAGCCGGGCCGCCTCCAGGTGCACGAGCTGGGCCGAGAGGCTGTGCGCCAGCACGTCGTGGATCTCCCGGGCGATCCGGGCCCGCTCCGCCAGCGCGGCGGACTCCGCCTCGGCGGCGCGGGCCATGCGTTCCTGAGTCAGCAGCCGCTGGGCGTTGCCCCGGGCCTCGGCATCGAGGCGGAGCGTGTACCCGGCGAGGGCCAGTCCCGCTGTGGTGACCGCGGTGGTCAGCCACACGTCGTTGTTGACCGCGGCGAAGGTCGCGAGGGACAGCGATGTCACGGGCAGAGCGACCGCGATGGGCAGCCGCTCCAGCGAGCTGATGGCACAGCCGCACCAGACGACGAGGGCCGGGACCGTGAATCCGGCCGACTGTCCCCCGATTGCGAGCCCGAGGAGCGCCGCGATAAGGGCCAGGGACGGCCAGAGCCGGTGGGCGAGGCTGGTGCGCCAGAAGGCCCAGGCGAGGCCCGCGGCCACGAGGATCCCGGCGACGCCTCCGGCCAGGGCCCACCCGTGGACATGGTGGCCGGTGGAGGCGCCCCACAGCAGCATGCCGAGCACCAGCAGCCGGACGGCCCAGGCGAGCACACGCCGGGGCCGCGAGACTCCCGCTCGGCTCAGCGCCTCCCACGAGGGCCAGCGCGTCCAGGCGTTCTCCGTCACACGCGCTCCTTCCGGGCCTGCCGCGCCATGCCGAAACCGTACGCCGGGGCCGATCGGGCCGCCCCGGTGAAGGACTGGGCCCGCCAGACCAGGATCCCGGAGCGCACCAGCAGGGTTGCCGCGAGACCGAGCATCAGGGCCGCGCTGTCCTGGTGGACGCCCACGGCCGCGCCGAGGGCGAAGAGGCCGACGCGCAGGGCTATGCCGACGATCCAGACGCCCCCGCTCGCCTTGGTGCTCCTGCTCCAGACGGCACCGTCCTCCTCGACCCACAGACATGTGGTCCAGGCCCAGCCGGCTCCGGTGGCCAGCCCGATGACCAGCTCGACGCCGAGCAGGACGGCCGACTCGGTGTGGTGGTGCGCGTCGAGGATGCCGGGCTCGCGCAGCGCCACGACGGCGAGGATCGCGGGGAGCAGCCACCAGCGCCGACCGGTGTCGATCCGGCGGGCGCGGAACTGTCGCACGATCACCACGGCGACGACGGCCACGATCACCAACGCGTTGACGAGCCCGGACATCAGAGCCTCCGTGAGCGGAAGGGATGTCGACGGCGAGCGCTGCCGACGCCTTCGACGCTACGGAAATCCGCAGGTCGGCAGATCGGCGCCAGGGTGGATCGTGGGTGGATCCTCGGACCGCCTCGCCCTCCACCCACGGGTGGAGCCGAGCGACGGCGCGGGCCTCAGTCCGGGCCCGGTACGGAGCCGGGCCTCAGTCCGGGGACGGTACGGAGCCGGGCCTCGGTCCGGGCCCAGGACGGGTCCGGGCCGAGGCCCGCGCAACGGTCGGACGTCGACAATCAGGCATCGACGGTCAGGCGTCGATCCGCGACCGGTCGAGCGTGGCGGCCGAGCTGGAGATGAACTCCTTGCGCGGTGCCACGTCGTTGCCCATCAGCAGATCGAAGACCTGTTCGGCCGCGTCCAGGTCGGAGAGGTTGATCCGGCGCAAGGTGCGGTGGCGGGGGTCCATCGTCGTCTCGGCCAGCTGGTCGGCGTCCATCTCGCCGAGACCCTTGTAGCGCTGGATGGAGTCCTTGTACCGGACGCCCTTGCTCTGGAACTCCAGGAGCTTCTCGCGCAGCTCACGGTCCGAGTACGTGTAGACGTACTTGTCCTGGCCCTTCTTGGGCTGGACGAGTTCGATGCGGTGCAGCGGCGGCACCGCGGCGAACACCCGGCCGGCCTCGACCATGGGCCGCATGTAGCGCTGGAACAGGGTGAGCAGCAGACACCGGATGTGGGAGCCGTCCACGTCGGCGTCGGTCATCATGATGATCTTGCCGTAGCGGGCCGCGTCGATGTCGAAGGTACGGCCCGACCCCGCTCCTATGACCTGGATGATCGCCCCGCACTCGACGTTCTTCAGCATGTCGGTGACGGACGACTTCTGGACGTTGAGGATCTTGCCGCGGATCGGCAGCAGCGCCTGGAACTCGGAGTTCCGGGCGAGTTTGGCGGTGCCGAGCGCGGAGTCCCCCTCGACGATGAACAGCTCGCTGCGCTCCACGTCGTCGCTGCGGCAGTCGGCGAGCTTGGCGGGCAGCGAGGAGGTCTCCAGGGCCGTCTTGCGGCGCTGCGCGTCCTTGTGCTGCCTGGCCGCGATACGCGTGCGTGCGGCGGCGACGGCCTTCTCCATGACCACGCGGGCCTGGGCCGCGGCGTCGCGCTTCGTCGAGGTCAGGAAGTCCTTGAGCTCCTTGGTGACCACGTTGGTGACGATGCGGCGGGCCGCCGACGTACCGAGCACCTCCTTGGTCTGCCCCTCGAACTGCGGTTCGGCGAGCCGGACGGTGACGACCGCGGTGAGGCCCTCCAGGGCGTCGTCCTTGACGATGTCGTCCTCGGCGACACGCAGCAGCTTCTTGGCGCGCGCCACCTCGTTCATCGTCTTGACGACGGCCTGCTCGAAGCCGGCGACGTGGGTGCCGCCCTTGGGGGTGGCGATGATGTTGACGAACGACCTGAGGGTCGTGTCGTAGCCGGTCCCCCAGCGCAGGGCGATGTCGACACCGAGTTCACGGGTGACCTCGGTGGGCGTCATCTGGCCGTGGTCGTCCAGGACAGGGACGGTCTCCTTGAAGATGCCCTGGCCCGAGAGGCGGAGTACGTCGCAGACCGGCTTGTCACTCGCCAGGTACTCGCAGAACTCGCTGATGCCGCCGTCGAAGCGGAAGGACTCCTCTCCCTTGCTGCCGCCCTCGCCGAGGCCGTACTCGTCGCGGACGACGATGGTCAGCCCGGGCACCAGGAAGGCGGTCTGCCGGGCCCGCTGGTGCAGGCCCTCCAGGGAGAGCTTGGCGTCCTTGAGGAAGATCTGGCGGTCGGCCCAGTAGCGCACGCGCGTGCCGGTGCGGGTCTTGGGAATCCGCTTGGCCTTGCGCAGGCCACCGGGCTCGAACGCGGCGTCCGGACCGGCGGTGGCGAAGGAGCCCGGCACACCGCGCCGGAAGCTGATGGCGTGGGTGTTGCCGCTGCGGTCCACCTCGACGTCCAGCCGCGCGGACAGGGCGTTCACCACGGAGGCGCCCACGCCGTGCAGACCGCCGGAGGCGGCGTACGAGCCGCCGCCGAACTTGCCGCCGGCGTGCAGCTTGGTCATGACGACCTCGACACCGGAGAGGCCGGTCTTGGGCTCGACGTCGACCGGGATGCCCCGGCCGTTGTCCCGGACCTCCACCGAGGCGTCGTCGTGCAGGATCACCTCGATGTGGTCGCAGTAGCCCCCGAGGGCCTCGTCCACGGAGTTGTCGATGATCTCCCACAGACAGTGCATCAGGCCACGGCTGTCGGTCGACCCGATGTACATACCCGGGCGCTTGCGTACGGCCTCGAGCCCCTCGAGGACGAGCAGGTGCCGCGCGGTGTAGTTGGAACCGTCCCGGTCTGCTCCTGCCAGCAGCGCTGTCGACGGCACGGACGTTTCGGCGGTCACGCGGTTCGCTCCTCGCTGAATTTCAGATGAGGCCCTTTTGGGTAAGGGCCCGGCTTCGGTTGCCGCTCAGAGGGTACCGAGGCCTGGTAGAGCCGTTGTAACGCCACCCTCGTCTCCTCCTCACACTAGTCCAGGGTCGTATACCTGTTCGATCCCTCGATGGAGTGAAGTACATATCACGTTCCCTTCGGGGCATGAACCATTTAGGCTCCGGGCACGTCCTCAAGAACAACCGGCAACCCAGCCGGGAGGACCGACCCCGACCCACAGCGCGAACCCGTACAGACACATAGACACGCAATACGGCACATTCGCCGCCAACCGGCAGCAGACAGCCGCCCCGGAAGAATTTTTCGAGGAAAAGCCACGAGCGGGAACGTTTTCGGGCTGGTTGGATGTTGACCCTGGTACGACAGCTCGTCGAGCTAGAGAAGAGGCGACGTGACTACTGTTCTGACCCCCGCGAGCCCACTGACGGCCGCCGATCGCTGCGACCGCTGCGGCGCCCAGGCATACCTGCGCGTCGTCCTGCTGAGCGGCGGAGAACTGCTCTTCTGCGCCCACCACGGCCGCAAGTTCGAGCCGGAACTCAAGAAGATCGCCGCTGAGATACAGGACGAGTCGGAGCGACTGACCACCGCTCCTGCTGCAAGCACCGCTGAAGAAGAGCGCTGACACTTCGCGTCCACGACGAGCCAGCACAGGCCGGCGACGGGGGGGGGGCCCCCCCCCCCCCCCCCGGGGGGGGGGCCCGCCCCCCCCCCCCCCCCCGCCCCGCCCCCCCCGCCCGCCCCCCCCCCCCCCCGCGCCCCGGGGGGGCCCCCGCCGCCGCCCCACCCCCCCGTAAAGAACCGCCCTCACCCTGCCCTCCCCCCACCCCCCCCCCCCGCCCGCGCCGGGGCGCCCCCCCCCCCCCCCCCCCGGCGCGGGGCCGCCCGTCCTCGTATCCACCGGCTCCTACCCGCTGATGCCTCTCAGACGCCGTCAGGCGCCCTTGTGCGGCCCCGGCGAGCCGCGATGGCGGCCCAGTGTCCGCAGGACGTCGGACATCCTGGTGTAGACGCCAGGGCTCCCGGCCCGTCCGCAGCCGCTGCCCCACGACACGAGCCCGATCAGCCGCCCCTGGGCGACCAGCGGTCCCCCGCTGTCTCCCTGACAGGCGTCACGGCCTCCCTCGGTCTCTCCGGCGCACAGCATGGCCGCGGAGAGGTAGGTGCCGTCGGTACCGGCCGGATACGCCTCCTCGCAGCGCGCGTCGGGCAGCACGTGCACGCGTGCCGCGTGCAGACTGCCCGCGTAGTCGCCGCTGCCGGTGAGATCGCCCCAGCCGTAGACCGTGGCGGCCGTACCCGGTGCGTAGGCCGGGTCGCCCGCCGCCGCCGTCCCGATGACCGAGCTCTGGGGCAGCGGAGCGGCGAGGGTGAGCACGGCGAAGTCACCGGCGTTACTGCCGGCGTCGTACTCCGGATTGACCCACACGTCGCGTACGGCGATCTCCTGGCCCCGGTCCGAGAGCAGGTCCGTACGGCCCGTGACGGCCTTGAGGTCGCGCGCCCGGTGCGGCGGCGCTCCCAGGACGTCGTCGCCCATGCAGTGGGCCGCGGTGAGCACGGTGGTCCGGCCCACGGCCACACCGCCGCAGAACTGTCCCGCCCGGGTACCCCCGAACCGGTCACGGCTGGACAGCGCCACCGTCCATGGACTCTCGGAGACATCGACCGGGAACCCGCCGACGACAATGCTGTCGGCGGCCACGGGGGCCGCGGATACCAGCGGTATGGCGGACGCGGCAGCCGCCAGGACCAGCGGCCGGGTCAGCGCCCGGGCAAGGGGACGACGCATGCACGTTCCTCACTCTGTGATGGTCATGAGAGACCCAGAGTGATCCAGCGCGCCACGCCGCGCACCCGCGCCAGCACGAAGGCCCGGCTCCCCGAGAGGAGACCGGGCCTTCCGTGTCGTACGGCTACGACCTGGTCGCGACAGTCGCGTACGACCTAGTCGAGGTAGTCGCGCAGCACCTGCGAGCGCGACGGGTGGCGCAGCTTCGACATGGTCTTGGACTCGATCTGGCGGATGCGCTCACGGGTGACCCCGTACACCTTGCCGATCTCGTCGAGGGTCTTCGGCTGACCGTCGGTGAGACCGAAGCGCATCGAGACCACACCGGCCTCGCGCTCGGACAGGGTGTCCAGGACGGAGTGCAGCTGCTCCTGGAGGAGCGTGAAGCTGACCGCGTCGGCCGGGACGACGGCCTCGGAGTCCTCGATGAGGTCACCGAACTCGCTGTCGCCGTCCTCGCCCAGGGGGGTGTGCAGCGAGATGGGCTCGCGGCCGTACTTCTGGACCTCGATGACCTTCTCCGGGGTCATGTCGAGTTCCTTGGCCAGCTCCTCCGGGGTGGGCTCGCGGCCCAGGTCCTGGAGCATCTGGCGCTGCACGCGCGCGAGCTTGTTGATGACCTCGACCATGTGCACCGGGATACGGATGGTGCGGGCCTGGTCGGCCATCGCGCGGGTGATCGCCTGACGGATCCACCAGGTGGCGTACGTGGAGAACTTGTAGCCCTTGGTGTAGTCGAACTTCTCGACCGCGCGGATGAGACCGAGGTTGCCCTCCTGAATGAGGTCCAGGAACAGCATGCCGCGGCCGGTGTAGCGCTTGGCCAGGGAGACCACCAGACGGAGGTTGGCCTCCAGGAGGTGGTTCTTGGCGCGGCGGCCGTCCTCGGCGATGATCTCCAGCTCGCGCTTGAGCTTGGGGGCGAGCTTGTCGGCGTTGGCCAGCTTGTCCTCGGCGAACAGACCGGCCTCGATGCGCTTGGCGAGCTCGACCTCCTGCTCGGCGTTGAGGAGGGGGACCTTGCCGATCTGCTTGAGGTAGTCCTTGACGGGATCGGCAGTGGCGCCAGCGGCGGCGACCTGCTGCGCGGGCGCGTCGTCCTCGTCCTCGTCGGAGAGTACGAAGCCGGCGCTCTCGGCGCCCTCGGGCTCGTCCCCGGTCTTGCCGGGGGTCTCCTCGGTCGCCTCTTCGTCGATCAGCTCGACGTCGTCCTTCTTGGCGCTGGTCTTCTTGGCGACCGCCGTCGTCTTCTTGGCGGCGACCTTCTTGGCGGCGACCTTCTTGGCGGGCGCGGTCTTCTTGGCAGCGACCTGCTGGGCGGCGCCGTCCTCGAGGAAGGCGTCGGCGACGGATGCCGCCGGAGTGGCGGTGGCGGTGGCCTTCTTGGCGGTCACCGTCTTCGCGGCGACCGTCTTGGTGGCGGTGCGCTTGGCCGGACTCTTCGCTGCGACGCTCTTTCGGGTGCGCTTGGGCTCCGCGGCACTGACCATCAGCGTCACACCCTCTTCCTCGAGGATCTGGTTGAGGCTGCGCAGTACGTTCTTCCACTGAGTGGCCGGAATCTGGTCAGCTTCGAAGGCCCGACGCACGTCATCGCCGGCGATCTGCCCCTCAGCCTTTCCCCGCTCGATGAGCGCCATGACAGAGACGGACTCGGCGATCTCCGGCGGGAGCGTACGGGATGTGCTGGCCGACACGAACAACCTCTCGGAACGATGGAAAACGGCTTCCGGCCCCGTCCGGTACGGACAGGAGCCGACGACCGCCGACTTGGGGATGGGCCGACGGCGCGGGCTGGGGCCGGGAAGAAGCACAGCGCCTTGAACGGCGTCCGTATTCCCTTCCGCGGCTGTCACCTCTTAGGTCATCGCGCAGTTCCCGCGAGCGTTACGCCCAATCTGCGTGGCCCGAGTCACACCCCGTAAGCGTTCAAAAACGGCCAGACACGGGCAGAGGAGGTCACTCACGGCCGTGACAGGCGCTCCTCAGGGGGTCCGGCGCCCCGTCGCACCGCCGGACCCCGCCGGATTCCCTGGAGGATCCTGCGGGGTCCGGCGGGACGCGGGCGCCCCGGCCGGGCGGCGCCACGAGAACGCGGCACACCTCGACCGCGCCGACCGCCGCGCGCGGGTCAGTGCTCGCGCGGGGCGGGCACCACGCGCTCCACCTCGGGGTGCACGATGAGCAACTGCCGCATGGCCGCCTCGGCTCCCGCACCGTCACCGGCGGCGAGCGCGTCGACGATCCGGGCGTGGTGCCCCAGGGACGCGTCGTTCGGGCGGTCACAGCCCGTGACCGGGCCGCCGGAGACCTGGAGGGCGGAGGAGACGATCCCGGACAGGTGCTCCAGCATGCGGTTGCCCGCCACCTGGATGAGCAGCGAGTGGAACTCGGCGTCCGCACGGGAGAAGGTCAGCGCGTCGCCCTGCCCCATGGCGTGGCTCATGATCTCGACCATGTCGGAGAGGCGCTGCTGGACGTCCTCGCGCCCGTGCCCGGCGGCGAGGCGCGCGGCGAGCGGCTCGATCGTCCAGCGCAGCTCGCTCAGCTCGCGGCGCTGGTTGTCGCGCTGCGGGCCGAAGGCGCGCCACTCGATGATGTCCGGGTCGAGGAGGTTCCAGTCGCTGACGGGACGCACGCGCGTGCCGACGTTCGGGCGGGCGCTGACCAGGCCCTTGGCCTCCAGGACGCGGAGCGACTCGCGGACGACGGTGCGGGACACCTCGAAACGCTGGCCGATCTCCTCGGGCACCAGCGGGCGGTCGGCGCCCAGGTCCCCGGAGACGATCATCTGGCCCAGCTGCTGGACGAGTTGGCCGTGCAGCCCGCGTCCGCGGCTGCCCGCGGCACGTCGGCCAACGCGGCCCAGCTCGGGGTCGGAACCGTCCCAGGAAGGGGCTCCGAGGCGCTCGGTGACGGGCGCCTCGGCATAGGGGTAGCGGTCGAGTTCGCCCGGGCCGGCGAGACCGGAGTCTGCGGAGCGGGCGGCGGTCATCATGGTGTGCGCAAGGGTACTCACGGATCCTTTGTCGGCGCTGTCTCCAACTCCCTTGAGGTCTTTGGTGAAAAGCACACGAAAGGGTGATCGCTCACCCCGTCGCAATTGACGCCTTATCGGAAAGAAATGGGCTTTCTCCGGGGAGTTGTGCGCAGAGCGGAACCCGAAGGGCGCCGACGGCCGTCATCGGACCCTGCTACGCAGGGTCGTGAGTAGATACGCGCAGAGCAGGGCGGTCAGCGACAACGTCAGTGCCCCGCCCACAGGTTGGACGATCACCCGCGCCGCCGCGGACAGATATCGCTCACCCCCGAAAGGCCACTGCAGCAGGAACACCTTCCGCAACCGCACCGGAAAGCCTTCCGCGGTCCGCACGGCTGAACCTTCCAGCGCCTTGTGCACGAGGGGTACGACGAGAACCGGTACGGCGACCACCGCGGCGAGCCCGGCCGTCGTGGACCGGAAGATGCCCGCGGCCAGTACACCGGCCCAGGCACACCCGACGACGAGGCCGAGCCAACTCGCGCTCATCGAAAGCCAGTCGGCGGGAACCTGCGCGAGCTCCCGTCCGTAGACGAGGTAGAGCACTTCGGCGTCGCAGCCCACCGTGAGGAAGGCCAGCATCAGCGCGGTGGCCGCGGCGACGAGGAGCTTCGCGACGAGTAGTCCCATCCTGCGGGGCACGGTGCCGCGATCCGCTGCCAGGGCCGGGTGACGGAACTCGTCACCGAACGCGAACGCCCCGAGCAGCCCCGCACCGAGCGCCGCGGGCGGCAGGGGCAGCTCCCACGGCCACGCGGCCAGCAGACGCGCCTGCGGGGTGTGGCCGATCCGGGCCAACAGCAGCGCGGTGAGGGCGGACACGACGAGCACGGCGGCCCCGGTCAGAAACCCGGTACCGATACCGGCGGCACGCCGCAGCTCGTAGCGGAGGGGACGCAGCGGGCTGGGGGCGGAGCGGACGGAGATGGGGGGCGGGAGCGGGGACGGGGCGTCGAGGGTGAGGGGTTGGGAGGGGCGTGGGACGCGCGCCGGGGGATGCGTGCCGGTCGTCGTCTCGTCGGGGTCGATGAGGGGCACGAGCCGGGAGTGGGCGGAGGTTGTCATGTGGAGGCCGGCATGGGCCTCGTGCGGCGGGTGAGGGTCGGCCACCGGCTCCGGTTCTCCGGCGGCAGGCGGATCAGCAGTGGGCAACGTGGCGGTGCGGGGTTGCTGAGTCTCGGCACTCAGCGTGTCCGTGGATGACGTCGGCATCTCGGCTGTCGATGAGGTGCACGACTCCCGTGACTCGTCGATGGCTTCCCCCTCTCCGTAAGGGGTTGCTCCGGCGCCGGGCCCCATGTCGCCGACCTCGTCAGCGAGTTGGTGGACGAGGATGTCGTGCCGGAACGCCGTCTCGCCGACGTCGGCGCATGTACTGCCGTACACGGAGAGGCGGTTGCCCTCCTCCCGTACGACTTCGACGGAGCGGTGTGCGGTGCGGGCCTCCTTGGTGAGGAGGGCGGCGAGACGGGCGGCGTGTGGGGTGCGGACGGCGACGCGGGGGCGGAGCCGGGTGCGGGCGAAGTCTGCGGCCTCCTGGTCGGCGACGAGTCTGCCCTGTTCGAGAGTGACGACCCGGTCGGCGCTGCGGGCTGCTTCCTTGGGTTCGGCGGTGGTGAACAGGACCGTGCCGCCCTGGGCGGCGTGCGCGCGCAGCATGCCGTACAGCCAACGGCTTTCGCGGGCGGAGAGGTCGTCCGCGGGTTCGTCCAGCACGAGCGTGTGCGGGTCGGACAGCAGGGCGCAGGCGAGGCCGAGGCGGCGGTCCATGCCGCGCGCGAGGCTGCCGAGGCGTTCGGCACGCAGACTGACGAGGCCGACCACTTCGAGGACCTCGTCGGCGCGCCGGGCCGGAACGCCCGCCGCGGCGCACAGCATGCGCAGGTGGCCGCGGACCGATCGGGCCGGATGACCCGGCACATCGCCCAGCAGTACGCCGACCTCGCGCGACGGGTGGGCGATGCGATGCAGGGGGCGGCCCCTGAAATAGGTGATTCCACGTCCCTGTTGGAGTTCGAGCATGAGCCTGAGCGCGGCCGTCTTGCCCGCGCCCGGCGCTCCGAGGAGTGCGGTGACACGGCCCGCACGAGCCTCGAAGGAGACGTCGTCGACGGCGGGCGGATGCTCCTTGCGGGCAGTGCTGGTCAGTCCGAAGGCCTGGATCACCCACAGCAAGATAGCGCGTTATGTCCGTTTTTCCGGGCACTGAACGGCCCGCTCCGCAACGGTTGATCGACTCGGTCGAGGCGCTACGGCGTCACACCTCGGGGCGCAGCATCGGCGGGTTGAGCAGTGTGGCGCCGCCGGCCCGGAACAACTGTGCAGGACGGCCTCCCTGACGGGTCGTCGTACCGCCGGTCGGGACGAGGAAGCCGGGCGTGCCGGTCACCTTGCGGTGGAAGTTGCGCGGGTCGAGCGCCACGCCCCACACCGCCTCGTAGACGCGGCGCAGCTCGCCGACGGTGAACTCGGTGGGGCAGAACGCCGTGGCCAGGGACGAGTACTCGATCTTCGAACGGGCACGCTCCACCCCGTCGGACAGGATCTGCGTGTGGTCGAAGGCGAGCGGCGCCACCGGATCGCCGTCGCGTCCGAACCCCCCTTGCTGCAGCAGTTCCTCGACGGGCGCCCAGCGCGCGTTGCTGGCGTCGCCGCCGGCGCGGGGTGCGGGCAGATCGGGGGCGAGAGCGAGGTGGGCGACGCTGACCACGCGCATCCGCGGGTCGCGCTTGGGGTCGCCGTAGGTCGCCAGCTGCTCCAGATGCGCTCCGTTGTCCTGGGCGGGGACGGCCGGGTCGTGGGCGCGCAGTCCCGTCTCCTCGGCCAGCTCGCGGGCGGCGGCCTGCGACAGATCCTCGTCGGCCCGCACGAAACCGCCGGGCAGCGCCCAGCGCCCCTGGAACGGCGGCTCACCCCTGCGTACCGCCAGCCCGCACAGAGCATGGCGGCGCACGGTCAGCACGACCAGATCCACGGTGACGGCGAAGGGCGGATACGCTGACGGGTCGTAGGACATGCGGCGATCATAGTCGTCTGCCTGACGATAAACACTCCCTTCGCCGGTACCGCCGCGACTGATCCACTTCGGTGCGACAGGCGGCTCGTCTTCCGCTTCCGGCCGCCGGCCAATACAGCCTCGTCCGAGGTCAGGCTCTCAATTGCAGGCCGTCGGCGGCCTCCTCGACCATGGCGACACCGAGTCGGCCGACCCGTACGGAGAAGGGGGCGCCCGCGATCCGCAGCCCTGTCAGGCCGATCTCGCCCAGGGGTGCGCTGCGCACCGGGCGGAGGGTGACCGTGCGGGCGGGGGCGTCGGGGCGGATGCCCACGAGAGTGGTCAGCAGCAGCACCCCGGCAGCCGCCGCCGTGGCCGCCGGGCGGCAGGCCGCCGGGTGGGGAAGGGGAGCGCTCCCGTCCGTGCGCTGCTCCCCCGCGTACATCTCGGGGAGCCGGTGTCCGAACGCCTCTGACGCGGCGAGCACGCCCCGCAGCAGCGAGGTCGCCTCCTTCTCGTACCCGGCGACGGCCAGGCCCGCGACGGCGATCGCCGTCTCCGCCACCCGCACGGCTCCGTTCCGGTGACCGAACGGGCTGTATCCCGGTTCCTTCGCACCCAGGCCGCGCAGCCCCCAGCCCGAGTCCATGGCCGGGCCGCCGAGGAGCCGGGCGAGTTGCTCGGCCCGCACCTTGTCGAGCAGGCCGGGCGCGTACTCACCGCCGCCCAGCAACCCGGTGTCGAGGAGGTGGGCCGCGGTCGCGCCGAGGTGCGGTACGAGGCGTCCGTCGGGAGCCCGGGCCGCTGCCGGACGGCCACCGCCCAGGTCTCCGATCCAGAAGTCCGCGCGGAACGCGGCGCTCAACTCCTGCGCCCACTGCCGCAGATCGGCACCGCCGGGTCTGTCGAACGCGTCCAGCAGATCGGCCCCGAGCAGCGCGGCCCGATGGGCGTGGGCCTGTGTCTCGCAGCGGACGGGTCCGCCCGGGTGCGGGTCGCGCAGATAGGTGCCGTCGCCCACGGTGGTCCGCAGCCAGCTCAGACAGCGCTCGGCCGCCGGAAGCAACTCCCGTGTCTCCTGCTCCGGCAGCCCCCAGCGGCGGGCCTCCGCGAGCAGCACCGGGAAGAGCAGGGTCGCCTCCGTCCCCGTGCAGCTCGGCGGCAGATGGGCGCCGGCGTCGCGGCGCGGTCCGGGAATCATGCCCAACTGCGCTCCGGAGCCCTGGAGTTGGGTGCGGGCGAGAGTCCGCAGTGTGCCTGCGGCAAGCCGCGTACCGAGGGGCAGCGTCATACGAGCCGCCGTGAGCGACTCCGCCGAGGCCAGACCGCAGCGCCACGGTGCCCCGGCCGCGAGATGCGTGTCGGAGGGGTGCGAGGGGTCGCGCAGCAGCAGTGCCTGGAGATCCTCGACGCCGGTCCGCAGGAGCACCTGGACTCGGGGGTCGTCCCCGGCCGCCCGCGCGGAGGCCAGGGGGCTGGTCGCCCCGTGGCCCACGGCACGGACCGGTCCCGCGCCGACCGGCCGTACCCGAAGCTCCACGCTCACCGTGCCACCCGGTGGCAGTTCGAACTCCCAGCGCAGGAGCCCCGCGGAGGCCAGTGCGTCGGCGGGCGGTGGGTCCGCCGTGACCTCCGAGCTGCCGGTGGCGCCGGACCAGCGCAGCCCGGAGGCGTGCACGCCGGCGGGCAGTTCGGGTCCCGTGCCGCCCGCGGCGATCGCGCCCAGGTCCGCCAGGTCCGTGCCGAGCGCCACCTCGACGGGCAGGCGCAGCGGACGCCAGGACACGCTGCGCAGTGTGATGCGCTCGGCGCCGTCGGCGTGCCGGGTCCGCTCGACGACGAGGTCGGGGTCCGGACCGCAGTCGGGAGACACCCGGACTGTCCCCACGAAGCGGGCGCGGTCGGCCGCCGTCATCCTGGCCTGCACCGCCAGCGGTTCGCGTCCGGCCACCCGCAGCTGGCAGCGGGAGAGCACCCGCCGGCCCGCACGGTAGAAGCCCTCCAACCCCCGGCCGTTCATCTGCCCCTGCTCGGTGGAGACCGCGAGGCCGGGGAGGGCCACGCAGATCAACGTGGTGTGGGTGGGCGGCAGTTCGAGGGAACGGCGGGGTAACGGGCGAGGTGTGCGTGACGTCGGGCTTTGCGGCGAGGCGAGGGAGGAGGACTGGTGCGGGGGTGATGGAGGTGGAGGCGGGCGGCGGACTTGGCCGGGTGGTCGCCCTTCTGCCGGCCGATGAGGTGGCTGCGGCGGATCGGACGGACGTCGGTTCTGGTCCGCACCCGCTGAAGTGCGCGGGTTGGGCCCCGGCGATGGGCCGGCGCTCCGGCTCAGGCGCGGCTCGGGGTCACCGGAGGCAGGGCGCTCGTCGTTTGCGGAGGGCGGAGGCGGCGGATACATGGGCGGCTTCTTCTGCGCTCTCTGCGCCTCAGGCATGTTCGGCGCCAAACAGAGGGTTCCGGGAGGACAAAGGCGGTGCGGCGACACGGCCCGTTCAGGCGTTCCGCCACTCAGGTGAACGGAGGCGGGCTCCTCCTGGTCACGCCCTCGCCCGGGGAAGCCGACCGAATGGCGGCGCGACGCAGGAGGCGGGCAGTCGGCGCCAATCCCTCGCCGGCGCAGCGCAGAACGCGGCCGGTCGACGCCGGTCCCCCGGTCCCGATCGCCGACAGCTCGGCGCACGGTCCATCGGCCGCTCCTACCCATTCCTTGCGTCGCGTGCCCCGCCATGGCAGGAGCGCCGCCCCGCGCGTCGGCCACTTGCGGGGTTACCGCCTGCGCACCGACCAGGTGCGGGGTCACCTCCCGAACGCCGACCACTCGCGGTTCCACCGCCCGCACTCCGCCCAGTTGTGGGATCACCTCCCGCATCCCCACTGCTCGCGGGGCCACCACCCTCGCCCCGACGGCCCTGCGGAACCACACCCCGAAGGCTCGGAGCCAACCACCGGCCGAGCCGGGTTGTCCTCCACTCCCCCAGCCCTTGATCACCCGTCCCCCTCAATGCCGTTGGTCCCCGGCTGCGCCCCCTCCGCGCAGGTGTCGTGACGCCGTGAACCGCCCTTCCCGGAGGTGCGCGGACGTGTGCTGCCGGAGCGCGCGGTGCCCTGCGCCGGTGTGCGGGGACGGGGTCCGTCCGTTCCCGATCGGCGGCCGTCCGACCCCGAAAGACGGGGACGGCCCTCGACTCCGTCGGCGGCACGCGCGCGTCGTCGACGACGGGAGGCCGTGGGCGAGGTCGCCGCCGTTGCCGGACCGTCGCCGGGATCGCTCGTGCCCCGCGGCACGGAAATGTCGACGACCTCCTCTCCGCCGATCGCCCCTTCGACTCCCGCGCGCCCCTCCCGTTCCGCGCGCAGGCAGCGGCGGATCGACTCCGGGTCCAGGCCCTCGTTGCATGCCTGGTGCAGGAGGCGGGCGAACAAGTACCCGGGGTCCGCGCCCAGGGCCATGGCCAGCGCCTCCCGGGCCTCCAGGTCGTCGCCGGTCGACCAGGCGACCCAACCGGCGAGAGTGAGAGGAGCCGCGGCGTGCTCGCCGTACGAGCCGACGCAGCGGCGGGCCAGTGCGCGCCAGAGGCGCAGGGCCGGGACCGCGTCCTGGCCCTCCATCCATTCGGCGGCGCGGTCGCGGGTCGTACGGTCCTGGAGGCCGAGGATCAGCGTGGCGGCTTCGTCGTGGGCGAGCAGTTCGTCGTCGCGCAGGTCCGACGGGAGCGCGCCGGACACGGGCGGTGCCGCGGCGAACCGGCCCAGGATCCGCTGGGCGAGGTCCAAGGTCTCCTGTGCCACCTCGGCACGGCCGGAGTCGTCGAGGATCCTGGGGACCAGGGTCATGCCGGCGGCGTCCAGAGCGGCTTCCTGCTCCAGTGCGGCAGCCGTCTCCCACGGCAGCAGCCTGGTGCGCAACTCGCGCAGTGTGCCGCGCACTTGGAGCCCCGCGTAGGTCGCCGCGGCGGCCAGCACGGAGGTACCGGGCAGGCCCATCGGGGAGCCGTCGACCGGGCAACATCCCTCGATCGGGCAGCAGTACGACCAGAAGCGGCCGTCCGAGATGCAGATCGCCTCGATCACCGTCACGTCGAGGAGGCCGCACGCCTTGCGCAGACTCTGCACGAGGGGGCGCAGGCGTTCCATGACCTGACGACCCGACTCTCCCGGCGCCGGTTCCTGACAGACGTAGGCGATCATCTGCTCGGGCCGGGTTCCCCTGCGCTCGCTGCCGGTCACCAGGCCGTGGGCCAACTGCTGTGCCACAGAAGCCCAGTCGTCCGCGCCGGCGGGAATGCCGAGCCTGGCCCGGCCTCCGAACCGGCCCCGGCCGCCCCGGTCGTGCAGGGCGACCAGGACGATGCTGTCCTCGGGGCGGTACCCGAGCAGATAGGGCAGGGCGTCCGCGAGTTCGCCCGGGGTGCGCAGGGTGACCTGGTGCTCGGAGCCGTGTCGGTCGTAGGCGGTGGGGTCGATGTCGCCGTTTTCGGAGGATCCGGTCGTTTCGCTGTGATTCGTCATGCGTTGACGATCTCGCGGATCACGGAATCCCGCTTGAGCCTGTGGATAAGTCCGGTCAGGGACACGCCACATGGGGTGCGGTACGGCCGTATCGGCTTACCTGATCAGGGTGTCCACCCCCGGACTCCGGCACCGGAATCTCAGCCTGCCGCCGCGAGAACCAGCGGAAGAACCTGTTCGCCCCCTGCCCGGCGGATCAATCGGGCGGCGACGGCGAGGGTCCAGCCGGAGTCGGTGTAGTCGTCCACGAGCAGGACCGGGCCTGGAGTGGCGGCCAGGGCGCCGGCCAGGTCCTCGGAGACGGCGAAGGCGTCGGACAGGGCCCTGAGGCGTTGCGCGGAGTTGCTGCGGCGTGCCGCGTGCGTGCCGTCCGGTCCGGTGTACGTCAGGGTGCCCAGGAGGGGGAGACGGCCGATGGTCGCGATGCCCTGGGCGAGGGAACCGACCAGTCGCGGGCGGGCCAGTGACGGTACGGCCACGACTCCCACAGGCCGGGCGGAGGCGTCCGTGACGTCCGGTGCCCAACCGCCCGGAGAGCGCGCCCAGTCGGCGAGGACCGCCACCGCGGCCTTCAGGACGTCGTCGGGGACCGGGCCGTCAGGCGCGTTCTCGGCCAGCAGCGGGCGCAGTCGGTTGCCCCAGCCGATGTCCGAGAGACGCCCCAGGGCACGCCCCGTGGAGCACTGGTCCTTGGCCGGGATACGGCCCTTGAGGTCGACGCCCAGCGCGGGCATCCCGGTCGGCCACATCCGGCGCGGCTCGACCTCCACTCCAGGGCGGTCGAGTTCCTTCGTCGCCCCTGTCAACGTCTCGGCCGAGACGGAGGAATCGATCCAGGCGCCCGCGCAGTTGTCGCACCGGCCGCACGGCACCGCCCCTTCGTCGTCCAGCTGGTGGCGCAGGAACTCCATCCGGCACTGGGACGCGCTCACGTAGTCGCGCATGGCCTGTTGCTCGGTGGCCCGCTGCTTGGCCACCCACGCGTACCGCTCGGCGTCGTACACCCACTCGGCTCCGGTGGCCGCCCAGCCGCCCTTCACGCGCTTGACGGCTCCGTCGACGTCCAGGACCTTGAGCATCGTCTCCAGGCGGCTGCGCCGAAGGTCCACCGCCGTCTCCAGGGCGGGCACGGACAGCGGTCGTCCCGCGTCGGCGAGGGCGGAGAGGGTCTGGCGGACCTGCGTCTCGGGCGGGAAGGCCGTATCGGCGAAGTAGCGCCAGATGGCCTCGTCCTCCCTGCCCGGCAGGAGCAGCACATCGGCGTGGGCGACACCGCGTCCCGCACGCCCCACCTGCTGGTAGTAGGCGATCGGTGAGGAGGGCGAGCCGAGGTGGACGACGAAGCCCAAGTCCGGCTTGTCGTAGCCCATACCCAGGGCCGACGTGGCGACGAGTGCCTTGACCCGGTTCTCCTGGAGGTCGATTTCGGCCTGCAGCCGGTCGGCGTTCTCCGTCTTCCCGGTGTACGAGGCGACTTTGAAGCCCCGTTGGCGCAGGAAGGCGGTGGCTTCCTCGGCGGCGGCCACGGTGAGCGTGTAGATGATCCCCGAGCCGGGCAGCTCGTCCAGGTGCTCGGCGAGCCAGGCCAAACGGTGTGCGGCATCCGGCAGTTGGACCACCCCGAGGCGCAGGCTCTCGCGCTCCAGCGGACCGCGCAGCACCAGGGCCTCTCCGGCGCCCGTGCCCAACTGCTCGGCCACATCGGCGGTCACGCGCGCGTTGGCGGTCGCGGTGGTGGCCAGTACCGGTACGCCGGCGGGCAGTTCGGCCAGCATCGCGCGCAACCGGCGGTAGTCGGGGCGGAAGTCGTGTCCCCAGTCGGAGATGCAGTGCGCCTCGTCGACCACCAACAGGCCGGTCGTGGCCGCGAGTTTGGGCAGGACCTGGTCGCGGAAGTCCACGGAATTGAGCCGTTCGGGACTCACCAGGAGAACGTCGGTCTCGCCGCGCTCGACCTCTCCGTAGATGCTGTCCCACTCCTCCGGGTTGGCCGAGTTGATGGTGTGCGCCCGGATACCGGCGCGCGCCGCCGACTCGACCTGGTTGCGCATCAGCGCCAGCAGCGGCGAGATGATCACCGTGGGTCCGGAGCCACGCCGGCGCAGCAGGGCGGTGGCGACGAAGTACACCGCCGACTTGCCCCAGCCGGTGCGCTGCACCACCAGGGCGCGCCGGCGCTCCTCCACGAGAGCGGCCACCGCCTGCCACTGGTCCTCCCGCAGCCGCGCCGTACCGCTCGGGTCACCGACCAGCTCGGCGAGGATGGCGTCGGCCTCTGCGCGCAGCTCCTGGTTGCTCATCCCCCCATGCAACCTCACGCCACTGACAACGGCCCAATCCGCCGCCGTGAAGCAGCCCGCGGGACCGGCTCCCGCACCCGGGCCGACCAGCGCCCTCTGGACCTCCCGCACGTCAATGGCGTACGAAAGTGTCGTGCTCGAACGTCCCAGGCGTCGCCGGGCGACGCATTGGGTAGGGATATAAGCCACAGACCGCCGGATAAGGGTCTGTGGCCCCATTTGCTCGTTGCCGCATCCCAGTTCGACAGGAAGAATTGGAGTCCGCTCCCCGCACGGCTCGTCCGTGATCCGGTAGGGCTCTGCTGCGGTGTGCGCTCCCCCGAATCCGACCCCGCCCGTAGTGTGGGCGCGTAGCCGAAGGGAGGACCGTGACCTTCGGATTCGCTCCGTCCTCCGCGGCATCCACGTCGACGTCTGCCGACCTGTCCGCCGCTTCCGCCAACCCCCTCGCCCGTCTGCTCGAACCCTCCGAATGGGCCGCCGCCGGAATCCCGTTGCTGCGCAATCCCCGTGAGGTCGTCAGCGGACTGCACTCCCGGCATCGCCCGAGACCGGCGACCGCGATCGTGGCCGTCCTCGACCCGGACGAGCGACTGCTCGCGAGCGCCTCGTTCGTCCGGCGGTCCGCCCCGGCCGACGGCTGGATGTTCCGCAACGCGCTGCTCGCGCAGCTGCGCCGGGTCATCCCGCACGATCTGCGCCGCCGTACGCCGGTGCGCACCGCCGTGCTGCTCTACTGCCGTGAGGGCGACGCGCGGTGGACCGAGGAGGACGGCGCGTGGATGTGGGGGCTGCGTGACGCCTGCACGCTGCACGGGCTGCGCTGTGGGGCCTACATCACGCTGACCCGCGACGGCTGGCAGGTGCTCGGCGAGGGGCGCGGCGGCCGACGGCCCAGCGCGGACTCCGCGCCGGAACCTTTCGCCATGTCCGAGGTACCGCCCCTGCTGCCCCGCACCGGCGGCGCCGCCTCAGAGGTCCTGCGCCGCGCCGCGGCCCGCTGAACCCGGTCCGGGCACCACGCCCGGACCGCGCGCCGCCACACGCCACCACTACGGAGTCCGTACGACGCCGAGCCGCCCCGGGCGGAGACTCCCGCACGCCCGGTCACGCGCACCGCACGCGAAGAAGCCCCCCACGGAAGGCACGTTTCGCCTGCCGTACGACCGTAATCCGCGCACGCCGAACGCCCCACCGTGCACAGACCGTCGCGACGGCGTTGACACCACCGCCGTCGCTCTCCGGGAGTCCCGGAGACGGCTCAGACGCCCGCGCCCAGCACCGAGTTGATCTGCTGCGGGTCGCCGCACACGATCAGCAGGGCACCGGCCCGGCCGAGGGCCAGGGGCAGAGCGGTGGCGGCAACGGCGGCGGGACCTCCGTTGACGGCGACCACGACGACGGGACGGGACGCCGCCCGGCCCGCGACGGCGGCGTCCGCGTAGAAGACGTCGTCGCGCGCGTCGTGCTGCGCCCAGTAGGACGCTTCGCCGAAGGACAGTTCGTGGGCGGCCCACGGGTGCGGTTCGCCGGTGGTGATCACCAGCACGTCACCGGGGGTACGGCCCGACTCCAGGAGCAGGTCGACGGCTTCCTCGGCGGCGTCCAGCGCGCCCTCGGCCGAGGCCGGGACCAACTGGATCTGCGGGGTCGCCACAGCGGTGTCGGAGGCGGTGGGAGCAGCCGGACCCGAGGGTCCGGGCTTGGCCACGGCCACGTCACGCGGCGTGCGTTGCGCCGGGGCCGTCGGCCGCAGGGGGCCAGGGCGACCGGGACGCGACGGAGCCGCGGGGCGGGGGCCGGGTACAGGGCGGGGGGTCGGCGCGACGCGGCCGCTGGCCGGAGTGGCGCGGGGACCCTGGGCACTCTCGTGAATCTGAGGCTCCTCGGGAATGAGAGGCATGAGCTGATTTTTATCAAACGTTGGTGCGGCTCGCGCCAGGGGGTGGCACATGAGTGCGAGCGGAACAGTCAGAAGTCGAAGCCGAGCTGGCCCTCGATCTTCGGAACGGTTCCCTCCACCCAGCTGCGGGCCTTCTTGAGGTGCCGCCACTGGGGCAGCGCATCAAGATACGCCCACGACAACCGGTGGTACGGGGTGGGTCCCCGCTCCTCCAGCGCGGCCTTGTGCACGGGTGACGGATACCCGGCGTTGGCCGCAAAAGCGAAGTCTGCATGGTCGATGCCCAGTTCGGCCATCATTTTGTCGCGCTGAACCTTGGCGATCACCGAAGCGGCGGCGACCGCCACACACGACTGGTCGCCCTTGATCACCGTACGGACCCGCCAAGGAGCCCCCAGGTAATCG
Organism: Streptomyces sp. NPDC088350; assembly: GCF_044753545.1. Taxonomy (NCBI): domain Bacteria; kingdom Bacillati; phylum Actinomycetota; class Actinomycetes; order Kitasatosporales; family Streptomycetaceae; genus Streptomyces; species Streptomyces sp. NPDC088350. Next base: position 87,744 of record NZ_JBIVNL010000019.1, read on the forward strand.
TGCTTCCCATCGAGGATGACCGCGTCGGGGCGAACCGGCAAGGCCTCCAGGGCCCGTACCGCGGCGAGCCGCAGCGCGGCCGTCATCCCCAGGTCGTCGATCTCCTCGGGGGACGCGTGCCCCAGGGCGTACGCGGTCACCCACTTGCGGAGTTCCTCGGCGAGTTCGGTGCGTCGTCTGACCGCGATGAGCTTGGAGTCGGTGAGGCCTTCGGGGGGTCGGCGCAGTCCGGTGACCGCCGCGCAGACGGTGACGGGTCCGGCCCACGCGCCGCGCCCCACCTCGTCGACGCCGGCAATGACCTTGGCTCCGGTCGTGGCGCGGAGTGAGCGCTCGACGGCGTGAGTGGGTGGTTCGTACGGCATGGCGCCCTCAGGGTACGCCGCCCGGTACCCCCTGCGACACCCAGGTTTCCCCAAGCTCCTCCACGACCGTCCCGGTCAGGCGTCACGCACCGCCGGGCCGGAGCAGCGGAAGCATCAACTGGTCGATCATCTCCTCGATGTCGACGTCTCTCCATTCGCTGCCGCACATCTTCGAGCGGTACATCATCATGGCCGGGATGGCATCGATGACATAGCTGTTGGACGCGTCGGAGCGGACCTCGCCCCGCTCTATTCCTCGGTCAATGGCCTCGCGGAGCAGTCGGATCGTCGGTTCCACGACCCCTTCGAAGATCACGCCATGGAAGCGCTCCGCCTGCACGGTGTCGCATTCGTGAATCACCGCGCGTAGGGCGAATCCGGGGCGCGAGAACATCGCGTCGCGCGCCTGCGTGCACAGCGCCAGCAGATCCCCGCGCACGTTTCCCAGGTCGGGCGCGTCGTCCAGACGCGGCAGTCCGGCCTGCAACGCGTCCGCGACGAGGTCCTCCTTGGAGGACCAGCGCCGGTAGACCGCGGCCTTGCCCGTCTGGGCGCCGGCGGCGACGCCTTCCATCGTGAGGGCGTTCCATCCGACCGTACTGAGCTGCTCCAGTGCAGCGTCCAGGATCGCGCGTTCGAGCACGGCGCCGCGGCGGCGGAGGGAGGCCGTCCGAGCGGGGGCGGCCGTCCAGCCCGAAGTAACCATCTGAGTGTCTCCAGCGAGCAGTGGAATGGGGGATTCCGGGGATCGGGGATGCGTCACGCGGCAGCGACGGGGACGCGCCACACGAAGGCGAGTTAAGTGAACGCTTGCGTTCACTGTCGGGGACTCACTACCGTTGACGCGGCAGTGAACGCGAGCGTTCACTAACTCACTTGTGGGGGACCCATAGTGACAACCTCTCAGTTGATTCAGGAACCGAAACCAGGGGCGGCCCGCCGGGAGGGGCATCCCGGCATCGCGCTCGCGGTCATCGCGGCCTGCCAACTCATGGTGGTACTCGACGCGACGATTGTGAACATCGCCCTCCCGCATATTCAAGCCGCGCTCAGTTTCAGCACGACCGACCTCACGTGGGTCGTCAGCGCCTACACGCTCACCTTCGGCGGCCTGCTGCTTCTCGGTGGCCGGGCCGGTGACATCCTCGGCCGGCGCCGGGTTTTCACGACCGGCATCCTGCTCTTCACCTTCGCCTCGCTGCTCGGCGGACTCGCCCAGGAACCCTGGCAGTTGCTGGCCGCGCGCGTCCTTCAGGGCATGGGTGGCGCGATCGCGTCGCCCACCTCGCTGGCACTCATCACCACCACCTTCCCCGAAGGCCCGGAGCGGAACAGGGCGTTCGGAGTCTTCGCCGCGGTCTCGGCGGGCGGCGGCGCGATCGGTCTGCTCGCGGGCGGCATGCTCACCGAGTGGCTCGACTGGCGCTGGGTGCTCTTCGTCAACGTGCCGATCGGTCTGCTCATCGCCGTGCTCACACCGCTGTACATCAGCGAGTCCGAACGGCACACCGGCCGCTTCGACATCGCGGGCGCACTGACCTCGACGGCGGGCATGGCGTCCCTCGTCTACGGCTTCATCCGCGCGGCGGACAAGGGGTGGCGCGACAGCCTGACCATCGGGTCCTTCGCCGCGGCGATCGTCCTGTTGGTGGCCTTCGCGATCACCGAGTCGCGGGCCAAGGAGCCGATCACCCCGCTCAGGATGTTCGCCGACCGCAATCGCTCGGGCACCTACGTGATCATGCTGAGCCTGGCCGCCGCGATGTTCGGCATGTTCTTCTACATCGTGCTCTTCGTGCAGAACGTGCTGGGGTACAGCCCGATCCAGGCGGGTCTCGCCTTCCTGCCGGTGACGGTCGTGATCGCGGCCGGCGCGGGCCTGTCCCAACGGTTCCTGCCGGTGCTCGGGCCGCGACCCTTCATGCTCATGGGCTCGGCGCTCGCCGTGATCGGGCTGGCCTGGCAGACCCTCATCAGCTCGGACAGTTCGTACGTCGACGGAGTACTCGGCCCCATGCTGGTGTTCGGCTTCGGCATGGGCCTGAACTTCGTGACGCTGACGGTGACCGCCGTCTCCGGTGTCTCCCCGCACGAGGCCGGCGCGGCCTCCGCGCTGCTCAACGTCATGCAGCAGGTGGGCGGTTCGCTCGGTCTGTCCATCCTGACCACGGTGTTCGGCTCGGCCAGCAGGGACGAGGCGAAGAAGCAGCTGCCGAAGTTCCTCTCCCACGGTTCGGCCGAGCAGAAGGCCGAGTTCGCCAAGTCGCACCGGCTGCCCGCGCCGTGGGGGCACGAGGTGCTCGCGCACGGCATCTCGACGGCCTTCATCCCGGCCGCCGCGATGGCCGTACTCGCCCTGGCCACCGCCTGGTTCGTGATCCGGGTCCGCAAGAGCGATCTCGAGGCCCTCGCGGGCACGGCGGGTCCGGGGATCGCCTGACCGGTCGGGCCCGGTCGGGGCCCGACCGACCGGCTCCAGCGAAATCCTCATGACCACCCACCCCCTACAGCTGTCGTGCCCTGTCTGCCGTGTGGACTCATGTGTCACACAGCAGCTGCCAGGACAACGGCCGGGCGGTCACGGAGAGTTCCCAACGGGCACAGAGAGTTTCGATGGTGTGCGGACGGCGCCGCAGGACGAGGAGTTGAAGGCGTCAGACGGACGTCGGCACCCAGTCGGGCAGCGCCTCCGTCCGCTCCACCCACTCTGCGGGCGGCGCCCCCGCCGTACCGCCGGCGATCACGCCGCCCACGATCGCGCACGTGGTGTCCACGTCCCCACCGACCTGGGAGGTGGCCCAGAACGCCCGCTCGTAGTCGCCGAGCCCGCGGGCAGCCGACCAGAGCGCGAAGGGGACCGTGTCGTGAGCTGTCGTACGACGTCCGCAGCCCAGGACGGCCGCGACGGTACCCGCGTCGGCGTAGTCGAGCATGTCGCGGGCGCGCCGCAGCCCCGCGCCGACGGCGCTCTTCGGTACAAGGGCGATGACGCCGTCGAGGAGTGCCTCGCCGCTGGGCGGGCCGTCGGGGGACGCGGCCAGTGCGGCGGCCGCGGCGACGGCCATGGCGCCGGCCACGGCCTCGCGGTGCTGGTGTGTGGGGTAGGCCGAGATCTCCGCCTGGTGGGTCGCCTGCTCGGGGTCGTCCGCGTACCAGGCGCCCAGGGGTGCGATCCGCATCGCCGCGCCGTTGCCCCATGACCCCTGTCCGTCGAAGAGCGCGGCGGACAGCTCGCGCCAGTCGCCGCCCTCGCGGACGAGGCGCAGCAGCCGGTTGACCGCGGGGCCGTAGCCGCGGTCGAAGTCGTGGCGCACGGCGAAGGAACGGGCCAGCGCGTCCTGGTCGATGCGGTGGTGGGCGGCCAGGACCGCGACCACGGAGCAGGCCATCTCCGTGTCGTCCGTCCACTGCCAGGGAGCCGGCGGCAGCTTCCCGCGCTTGAGCAGCGGGTAGTTCACCGGCACGAAGAACTGGGAGCCCAGCGCGTCACCCACCGCCAGTCCGCGCAGGCTGGCCAGGGCGCGGCCCAGGCGCGCGTCGAGAAGGTCGTCGGCGTCGAGAGCGTGCGGAGAGTCGGGGGAGGTGGGAGAGGAGTCGGCGATCATCGCTCCGCACCCTGTCCACTGATCCCGTACGGCTCCGGGTCCCGCCAGCTGTCGAACGGCCGGTCCAGGGCGTACCTGCCGTCGTCTCCCAGAACGAGCATCCGCATCTCGGCGTTCCCCGGATTCGACAGCGACTCGAACTCCGCGACCGTCCAGTGGAACCAGCGCATGCAGAACAGCCGCATCGCCAGGCCGTGTGTCACCAGGAGCACGTTCGGCGGGTGGTCGGGGGCCTCGAAACTGCGGTACAGGCTCTCCAGGAAGCCGCCGACCCGGTCGTAGACGTCGGCACCGGACTCGCCCTGGGCGAAGCGGTAGAAGAAGTGCCCGTAGGCGTCCCGGTACGCCTTCTGGAGGCGTACGTCGTCGCGGTCCTGCCAGTTCCCCCAGTCCTGTTCGCGCAGCCGGGGTTCCTCGCGTACCCGCACGAGGTCGGGGTCGAGGTGGAAGGCGCGGAAGGTCTCGTGCGTGCGGCGGTACGGGGAGACGTACACGCTGATGCGCTCGCGGCCGAACACCTCCCGCAGCCGCTTGCCGGTCTCCTCCGCCTGTCGCCAACCCTGGTCGGTCAGCGCCAGGGCATGGTCGGGTTCACGCTCGTACACAGTGTCATCAACATTGCCCGTTGACTCGCCGTGCCGGACAAGGACGATGCGCCGTGGTCGTGCCATGCCAAAACCCTAGATCGAGTGACGGCATATCGAGCACTCGTACGGGCTCCATACGGCGTAGGTCACACAAATTGTGCCCGTTGGGCCACATAGGGGCGCACGATTCACACACCGGGACGTCGACGCCGTCAGTCCGGATATCAAACTGTCCACCCCGGTTCGAGCTGGACGATGTCGCCCGTGAGGGACGCGACGTCCGCCTCGATCTGGGCCCTCAGGGCGAGCCGCTCCACCCGCTCGGTCCGGTACTTGCCGTGTTCGGCGGCCGAGTGCCACATCGACAGCACCATGAACTCGTGTCCCGGGGCCTCGCCGAACAGCCCGCGGAGCATGCCCGGGGAACCGGCCATCGCGGGATTCCAGACCTTCTCCTGCATCAGCGTGAAGTGCTCGGCGCGCTCCTCGTGGACACGGCACAGCGCCACCCGCACCAGGTCGGCGTCGGTGAAGCGCGGTTCGAAGCCGGTCTTCACGTCGAAGCGGTGGTCGAACAGTTTGACCTGCGCGTCCTTGAAGGTGCCCGCCTGGGCCGACGCCAGCCGGTCGTGGGATCGGGCCATGAAGGAGTCGTAGAAGGCACGGCTCTCCCAGAACGCGAAGATGTGCGCCACTCCTGGCCGTGCTCTGCTCCAGCCTCCCCCCTGTCCCCGAAATCCCGGCTCACCCAGCAGCCCCGCCCACTTTCGCTGCCCGCGCTCGAAGCCGCGGCGGTCCACGACGGTGCAGCGAATCCACTTGACCAGCACCGCGCCATCGTAAGGCCACGGAGCGTGGCGCCGGTCACGCTCCGGCTGAGATCGTCGGCGCATGCGCCCCCGCGCGCGTGGCACGATGGACAACGAACGCTGATCGCCCAGTAGTTGGGGCGCGCGATCGAGGCGAACGGGGAAGGGGAACTGTGGTGAACGGCCTCAACAAGGGGATCCGCAAGGCCGAAGTCGGGCTCCAGTGGGATCCGAGTCCCACCGGGCAGCCGCCCGTCGATCTGGACATCGTCGCCACCACCTATGTGGCGGGCGACCTGTACGGCGCTCCCGCGTACGCGGTGCACTTCGACAGCCGCTCCCCCGACGGCACCATCTATCTCAACCGGGACAGCAAGGACGGCAAGGGCTTCGGCTGGGACGAGGTCATGACCCTGGAGCTCGACCGGCTCGCCGACCGGTACGCGCGCGTGGTGGTCGGTGTCGTCATCCAACAGCGTGTCGCCCACCGTACGTTCGTCAACGTCCTCAACCCGAAACTGCGCATCCGGGAGGGGTACACCGTCCTCACCGAGGACGACTTCGGTGACGTCCTCGGTGCGACGGCGGCGACGGTCGGGGAGTTCGTCCGGGACGACTCCGGAAGCTGGGACTTCCACCCCGGCATCCAGGGCTTCGAGGACGACCCCGCGACCTTCACCCGGACGATGGGCAGGGCGCAGCAGCCCTGAGCCCGTCGCGGACGGCTCGTCAGCCGGCGGTCCAGCCCGGGACCGTCGGCAGCACCTCTTCGGCGATACGGAACAGCGCCTCATCGTCGGGCGGCACGTCGTCCTGACGCCAGATGGATATCTCGAAGGAGTCGCCCCGGTCCTTCGCGCTCATGGAGACCAGCAGACTGCGGGCGACGCCCCCGGGGCCCGTACTGGCCTTGCCGCCACCGAGGTTGAAGCTGATGGCGATGGTACGGTCCGAGTAGAGGACGGCCGGGCGCCCCAGGACCGTCTTCACCTGCGAGCTGGAGTCCACATAGCGGGCCGCCTCGGCGACGGGAATGTCGTCGTAGGACGCCGACAGCCGCACCGAATACGTCCTCAGGTCGACGTCTGCCTCAGGGCTGGCGATCTTGGTGCCGCCGGCGAGCGTCATCCAGCCCGAACTCCCCGAGGCGGACTCCGCGTGCTCGTCCGGAGTCCCCAGGAGCACCGGAAGGTCCGCGCGGTTCAGCGCCGCGCAGAGCTTCGTCGGCGAAACGTACTTCGCCGGCAGGGTGTTGTCCGCGCTCGCCGAGCAGGTCGCCGGTTTGCCGTCCTGTGCCGACGTCTTGGGCAGGACTCCCCCAAGTCCCCACATACCGCCCACCATGCCGCCGACCACCACCACCGCCGCGACTGCCTGGGCCCCCGCCCTCATGCCTCTTTCGGGTTCGACGGAATCGTCGACCATGCCCCCACCCTCCCCTGTGCGCACGCTATGTGCGTCGAGGGAGATTAACCGCTGATCGTTCCCCTGGGAAACCGGATTCGCCCCGGGCCGGGAAACGCCGAGGGCGGCGGAGTCCTGATACCGACTCCGCCGCCCTGACCAGCTAGTTCACTTCAAGCAGCTGCGGTTGATCAGCTGCAGCCGCTGGTCGACCCGCACCCCTCGCAGATGTAGCAGGAACCGGCCCGCTGCATCTTCGTGCCGCAGGAGAAGCACAGCGGGGCGTCGGCCTGGATACCCAGCTGCATCTCCACCAGTTCGGCGCTGGTGTGCGCCTGCAGCGGGGCGGGCTTGGTCGCCTCGGCCACGGCCGTCGGCGCGGCCACAGCCTTCAACTCCTGGGCGCGGGGCGCCGACTGGGCGAGGCCCTCCACGTCGACCTCGACATCGTCGATGGACGGCTCGTACGAACCGGTCTCCAGGTGACGCTGACGCTCGTCCGCGGAGTGGATGCCGAGCGCGGAGCGCGTCTCGAAGGGCAGGAAGTCGAGCGCCAGGCGGCGGAAGATGTAGTCGACGATCGACTGCGCCATCCGCACGTCCGGGTCGTCCGTCATGCCGGCCGGCTCGAAGCGCATGTTGGTGAACTTCGAGACGTACGTCTCCAGCGGCACGCCGTACTGGAGGCCTACGGAGACGGCGATCGAGAAGGCGTCCATCATGCCCGCGAGGGTCGAGCCCTGCTTCGACATCTTCAGGAAGACCTCACCGAGACCGTCGTCCGGGTAGGAGTTGGCGGTCATGTAGCCCTCGGCGCCGCCGACCGTGAAGGAGGTCGTGATGCCCGGGCGGCCCTTGGGGAGGCGCTTGCGGACGGGGCGGTACTCTACGACCTTCTCGACCGCGGTCCGGATGGTCTCCTCGGCCTTGGCGGTGACCTCGACCTTCTCCTTCTCCTTGGTCTTCGCGGAGAGGGGCTGGCCGACCTTGCAGTTGTCGCGGTAGATCGCGAGCGCCTTGACGCCCAGCTTCCACGCCTCGAAGTAGACCTCCTCGACGTCCTCGACGGTCGCCGTCTCCGGCAGGTTGACCGTCTTGGAGAGCGCGCCGGAGATCCAGGGCTGGATGGCGGCCATCATGCGGACGTGGCCCATCGCGGAGATGGAGCGCTCGCCCATGGCGCAGTCGAACACCTCGTAGTGCTCCTGCTTGAGGCCCGGGGCGTCGATCACATTGCCGTTGTCGGCGATGTGGGCGACGATCGCCTCGATCTGCTCCTCCTGGTAGCCCATGCGACGCAGGGCCTGCGGGACGGTGCCGTTGACGATCTGCATCGAGCCGCCGCCGACCAGCTTCTTGAACTTGACCAGGGCGAGGTCGGGCTCAAGGCCGGTGGTGTCGCAGGACATCGCGAGACCGATGGTGCCGGTCGGGGCGATGACGGACGCCTGCGCGTTACGGAAGCCGTTCTTCTCGCCGAGGCGCAGCACGTCCTGCCAGGACTCCGTGGCCGCGGCCCAGATGGGCGTGTCCAGGTCGTCCGCGCGCGGAGCCACGGCGTTGGCGTCGGCGTGCTGCTTCATGACACGCAGGTGCGGCTGCTCGTTGCGGGCGTAGCCGTCGTACGGGCCGACGACCGCGGCGAGTTCGGCGGAGCGCTTGTACGACGTGCCGGTCATCAGGGAGGTGATGGCACCCGCGAGGGCACGGCCGCCGTCGGAGTCGTACGCGTGGCCCGTCGCCATCAGCAGGGCGCCGAGGTTGGCGTAGCCGATGCCGAGCTGGCGGAACGCGCGCGTGTTCTCGCCGATCTTCTGGGTCGGGAAGTCCGCGAAGCAGATGGAGATGTCCATCGCGGTGATGACGAGCTCGACGACCTTGGCGAAGCGCTCGACCTCGAAGGACTGGTGGCCCTTGCCGTCGTCCTTGAGGAACTTCATCAGGTTCAGCGAGGCGAGGTTGCAGGACGTGTTGTCCAGGTGCATGTACTCGCTGCACGGGTTCGAGCCGTTGATACGGCCGGACTCCGGGCACGTGTGCCACTGGTTGATGGTGTCGTCGTACTGGATGCCCGGGTCGGCGCAGGCCCAGGCGGCCTCGGCCATCTTGCGGAAGAGCTCCTTGGCGTCGACCTCCTCGATGACCTCGCCGGTCATGCGGGACGTCAGGCCGAACTTGTCGCCGTTCTCGACGGCCTTCATGAACGTGTCGTTCACGCGGACCGAGTTGTTGGCGTTCTGGTACTGCACCGACGTGATGTCGTCGCCGCCGAGGTCCATGTCGAAGCCCGCGTCGCGCAGCGCGCGGATCTTCTCTTCTTCCTTGACCTTGGTCTGGATGAAGTCCTCGATGTCGGGGTGGTCGACGTCCAGGATGACCATCTTGGCCGCGCGGCGGGTGGCGCCGCCGGACTTGATGGTGCCCGCGGAGGCGTCGGCGCCGCGCATGAAGGAGACCGGTCCCGAGGCGTTGCCACCGGAGGAGAGCAGTTCCTTGGAGGAGCGGATGCGGGACAGGTTGAGGCCCGCGCCCGAACCACCCTTGAAGATCATGCCCTCTTCCTTGTACCAGTCGAGGATCGACTCCATGGAGTCGTCGACGGCGAGGATGAAGCAGGCCGAGACCTGCTGGGGCTGCGGGGTCCCTACGTTGAACCACACGGGGCTGTTGAAGCTGAAGACCTGGTGCAGGAGGGCGTACGCCAGCTCGTGCTCGAAGATCTCGGCGTCGGCGGGCGAGGCGAAGTACTTGTGGTCCTCGCCGGCCTTCCGATACGTCTTCACGATGCGGTCGATGAGCTGCTTGAGGCTCACCTCGCGCTGCGGGGTGCCCACAGCGCCGCGGAAGTACTTGCTGGTGACGATGTTGACCGCGTTCACCGCCCATTCGGCGGGGAACTCGACGCCACGCTGCTCGAAATTGACCGAGCCGTCGCGCCAGTTGGTCATGACGACGTCACGACGCTCCCACTCCACCTCGTCGTACGGATGCACGCCGGGGGTGGTGTGAATACGCTCGATGCGCAGTCCCTTGGTGGTCTTGGTGCCCTTCGTACGGGAACCTCGTGCCGGACCGCTCGCCGTCTCTGTCATGCCGCCTCCCTCTACAGGCAAAAACGCCCTGAAATGCCACGATGTTCCCGTGGCAGAGTGTTTGTCTGGTGTCACGGCAGCCCACACGCTCATGGCTCCGCGACAAGTTCTGGTCCGCCGCTGTCCGACCGGATCCGGGGTCTCCGCCCGGTTCCGGCCCGTCGGTCAGTCGGCGGAGTGGGCGGGCACGGGGACCTGAACAGTCCCTCCGGACCCACCGTCGTCTTCCTGGCTCCCCGATCCCGCGTCTTCGTCGTCCGCGGCGGGTCCAGGCGTCGCCTCCCGCAGTTCCACGATCGCGGCCTCGAAGTCCTCGAGCGAGTTGAACGCCCGGTAGACGGAGGCGAATCGCAGATACGCGACGAGGTCGAGCTCCTGCAACGGGCCGAGTATGGCCAGCCCGACGTCATGGGTGGTCAGTTCGGCGCTTCCGGTGGCCCGCACGGCCTCCTCGACCCGCTGGCCGAGCTGGGCGAGTGCGTCCTCGGTGACAGGCCGTCCCTGGCATGCCTTGCGCACACCGTTGATGACCTTGGTACGGCTGAAAGGCTCGGTGACTCCGGACCGCTTGACCACCATGAGCGAGCACGTCTCCACGGTCGTGAAACGACGGGAGCAGTCAGGGCACTGGCGGCGTCGGCGGATCGACGTACCGTCGTCGGTCGTACGGCTGTCGACGACACGGCTGTCGGGGTGCCTGCAGAAGGGGCAGTGCATGATCTCCAACCCTCCCTCACAGCAGACTCAATAGCCTCGGGAGACCCCTTGGGCCTCTCGAAGCAGCCCCAAGCATAGGGGATGGCCGAGACTGCGGAGACCCGGGGGACCACAACTTCTGGGCTGCTGCCGCAATCCAACCACTAGATGTGGTGATTGGCTCACACAAACACGCCGCACGCGCGTGTCGCACCCGTATTGGCATGTGCCATACGGCCATACCGTCACCCCGAACACTCGGGCGCACAGCCGTACCGCCAGGGCACTTACGGGGATACCGTGAGCGCGGCACGGAGGAGGCGTGGGGCTCCCGCACGGAACGGGACCGGCCCCCGACTGCCGGGACACCGGGTGGCAGACTGAGGCGACAACCTACAAGGTCACCACCCGGGCGGCGAAGAGGGCAGCGATGGGCTCTTCGTCCACCAGGTGAAGCGTCAGCCATACACCCAGACACATGGTCGCGGGAGGCCATCCGCGATTTTTCACTCGAACGTGTGTTTGGCGCAACCTTTCGAAAGCAACTACCGTTGTCCAGCAGGGAGACCATCGAGAGGGGCCGACGTGACCACCACCGCAGACAGTGCCACCATCACTGCCCAGGATCGCTCCCAGGGCCGACTCGAGCCGGTGCATGCAATGAACGAAGCCGCGAATCCCGAGGGACACAAGCGTTCCCTCCCAGGCCGACCTCCCGGCATCCGGGCGGACAGCTCGGGACTCACGGACCGGCAGCGCCGGGTGATCGAGGTCATCAGGGACTCGGTGCAGCGACGGGGCTACCCGCCGTCGATGCGCGAGATCGGCCAGGCCGTGGGCCTGTCCAGCACGTCCTCGGTCGCACATCAGCTGATGGCACTGGAGCGCAAGGGCTTCCTGCGCCGCGACCCGCACCGCCCGCGCGCGTACGAGGTCCGCGGCAGCGACCAGTCCTCGTCGGTGCAGCCCACGGACACCGCGGGCAAGCCGGCCGCGTCGTACGTCCCACTGGTGGGCCGTATCGCCGCCGGTGGCCCGATCCTCGCCGAGGAGTCGGTCGAGGACGTCTTCCCCCTCCCCCGCCAACTGGTCGGTGACGGTGAGCTGTTCGTCCTCAAGGTCGTCGGTGACTCGATGATCGAGGCCGCGATCTGCGACGGCGACTGGGTCACCGTGCGCCGCCAGCCGGTCGCCGAGAACGGCGACATCGTGGCCGCCATGCTGGAGGGCGAGGCCACCGTCAAGCGCTTCAAGCGCGAGGACGGGCACGTCTGGCTCCTCCCGCACAACGCGGCGTACGAGCCGATCCCCGGCGACGACGCGACGATCCTCGGCAAGGTGGTGGCGGTGCTGCGGCGCGTGTGACGGCGGCTGCGGCGGGCGGGCCCCTCGGCCCCGCCCCCTGACCGGACCCCGGGACCCCTGCGCCGGTTCCGGGGTCCTGTGCTGTCCGGGGTCCGGAACCGGCAGCCGAACCGGCGCGCTCCGGGGCGGTGTTGCCCCGGAGCGCCGGATCACTCGGATTCCGCTTCCCCCTGCTTCGCCTTCGCGTCGATCGCGGCCAGCGACCTCCGGACCTGGTCGCGGTCCGTGGTGTACCAGAAGTCGGGCAGTGACGCCTTGAGATAGCTGCCGTAGCGGGCGGTGGCCAGCCGCTGGTCCAGGACGGCGACCACACCCCGGTCCCCCGACGCGCGGACGAGACGGCCGGCGCCCTGGGCCATGAGGAGCGCCGCGTGGGTGGCGGCCACCGCCATGAAGCCGTTGCCCCCGGCGTCCTCGACCGCCTTCTGGCGGGCGCTCATCAACGGGTCGTCCGGACGCGGGAACGGGATCTTGTCCATGACGACCAACTGGCAGCTGGGGCCGGGGACATCGACGCCCTGCCAGAGCGACAGCGTGCCGAAGAGGCAGGTCTTCGGGTCGCCCGCGAAGTTCTTGATCAGCTCGCCGAGCGTCTCCTCGCCCTGGAGCAGGATCGGGTACTCGGGGATGCGGGAGCGCAGCTCCTCGGCGGCGAGCTGGGCGCCCCGCATCGAGGAGAAGAGGCCCAATGTGCGACCGCCCGCCGCCTGGATCAGTTCCGTCAACTCGTCCAGCATGTCGGCGCGATCACCGTCCCGCGCGGGGCGCGAGAGGTGCTTGGCGACGTACAGGATGCCCTGCTTCGGGTAGTCGAAGGGCGAGCCGACGTCGACGCCCTTCCACTGCGGCAGGTCGTCGCCCGCGGTGCCCTCGGGGGCGAGGCCCAGGGAGGCCCCTACGCCGTTGAAGTCGCCGCCGAGCTTCAGTGTCGCGGAGGTCAGGGTCACCGAGCGGTCCGCGAAGAGCTTCTCCCTCAGCAGGCCCGACACGGACATGGGGGCGACGCGCAGGGAGGCGCCGAAGCGGTCGTGGCGTTCGTACCAGACGACGTCCCACTCGGAGCCGTTGGTGATGCGCTCCGACACGTCGTGCACGGCCTCCACGGAGGCCAGCGCCTGCTTGCGGACCGCGTCCTCGTCCTGCACGGACTTGTCACGGGTGGCGCCGATCGCGGAGATCACCGTACGGCAGGCGTCCCGGAGCGCCATGAGGGCGTAACCGAGGTCCTCCGGGATCTCCTCCAGGCGGCCCGGCAGGGCGAGCTCCATCAGCCGCTCGAAGCCCTCGGCGGCGGTCTGGAGCTGGTCGGCGGCCTTCTCGTTGACCAGTTTCGCGGCACGGCGCACCGCGCGGCTGACCTGGCCCGGGGTGAGCTCGCCGGTGGCCACTCCGGTGACCCGCGAGACCAGTTCATGCGCCTCGTCGACGATCAGCACCTCGTGCGGCGGGAGGACCGGGGCGCCCTCGATGGCGTCGATCGCGAGCAGCGCGTGGTTGGTGACGACGACCTCGGCGAGCTTGGCGCGCTCGCGGGCCGCCTCGGCGAAACACTCCGCTCCGTAGGCGCACTTCTGGGCGCCCAGGCACTCGCGCGAGGACACCGACACCTGCGCCCAGGCGCGGTCGGAGACTCCGGGCGTGAGGTCGTCGCGGTCGCCGGTCTCGGTCTCCTCCGTCCAGTCGCGCAGCCGCAGCAGGTCCTGGCCCAGCTTGCTGGTGGGCGCCGCCGCCTCGAACTGGTCGAAGAGGCCCTCCTCCTCGTCCTGCGGCATGCCCTCGTGTAGCCGGTGCAGGCACAGGTAGTTCGACCTGCCCTTGAGCATCGCGAACTGGGGGCGTCGGCGCAGCAGGGGCTGCAGTGCGTCGACCGTGCGCGGCAGGTCCCGCTCGGCCAGCTGGCGCTGGAGCGCGAGGGTGGCGGTCGCGACGACCACACGCTCCCCGTGCGCGAGCGCGGGCACCAGGTAGCCGAGCGACTTTCCGGTGCCGGTGCCGGCCTGGACCAGCAGATGGGAGCCGTCGTCGATCGCCTCCGCGACGGCTTCGGCCATGGTCACCTGGCCGGGGCGCTCCGAACCGCCGACGGCGGTGACGGCAGCATGCAGGAGTTCGGGGAGTGAGGGCTTCGTCATAGCGCGACCACCCTACGGGGCGGGACTGACAACCGGGCGATCAAGGCGGGAGGAGGGGGTGGATCAAGACCGGTGGTCTTTCGGATGGGGGCGATTTCGGTTCGGTTGAGGATCAAGTCGGTTCGGGCCGGGACCAGACAGGTCCGAGCAGTGCACAAAATGTGACGACACTGCCACCCTGCGCTACAGCCGATCGCGCAGCGACCGGTCCCGGACCATGAGCGCGGCCCGCTTGGCGGGCAGGTCGACCTCCGCGTCGAACCGGAAACCGGCGTTCAGGAAAGCGGCCACGGAGGGAGTGTTGCGGAGGTCGGGTTCCGCGACGACGCGAGCGCAGGCGGAGCGCCTTTCGAGTACGAGGTCGGCGACGGCCTGGAGGAGGGCGCTGCCCAGCCCTCGTCCCCGGTCGACGACGTCACCGATGAGCAGATGGACGCCGGTGTCGTGCGGTCGGGCGGGGTAGTGCCGGGCCAGGGGGTCGAGGTCCGCCCGGTAGATCTCCCAGTAGCTCATCGGGGTGCCGTCCAGCACGCCGAGACAGGGGACGCTGCGTCCGTCACCGGTGAGTTGGGCGCGCAGGTGGTCCTCGGTCAGCGTCTGCGGGCCGGCCAGTTCCCAGAACTCCGCGACTGCGGGGTCGTTCATCCAGCGGTCGATCAGGGGGAGGTCGCGCGCGAACTGGACGGGGACGAGGTGGAAGGCGCCTACGGGGGTGCGAGTTGGCCCCCAGCCGGCGACACGGTCGAGGAGATCGTCGCCGGTCGGAGTGCCTGTCTCGTAGTCCGCCGCGTCGGCTGGGGCTGCGTCGGCTGCGTCCGCCTCGGCCCAGAGCGCGATGAACTCCTCGGGCAGGCGGAGGACGAGGGTGTCCTCGCTGTCCGTACCTGGACTGTGACCTGTATGCGCGCTGGCGGGAGGCACGGTGACGCTCCTGACGGTCAGGAATGGAGGGGGTTGGCGATGGTGACGTAGACGGACTGGGTGTCGACCGGGCCGACGAGTTCGTCGAGGCCGTGCAGTCGGGTCAGCAGGTTGGCCTTGCAGCGCAGGACGGGTGAGTCGAGCAGGTGGGCCGGCAGGGAGGTGCGCAGCCTGGCGGGACCGGAGGCCACGTCGCGGAGGAAGCGGCGGAAGGCGGAGAGCAACAGCCGCTCGTCGGCGAGGTGTTGCGAACCGAACGCTCCGATGAGACCGAGCACGTTGTTGATCGCGAGGTAGTACGCGAAGCGTTCGTCGGTGACCTCGTCGGAGACGAAGGTGTCGCTGTGTTCGCCGATGCCGGGCAGTCGGGCGTCGAGTTCCGCGCGACGGGACGCCCGGAAGTAGTAGCCCTGGTTGTCGCGGTACCGGCCGCCCGTGGGCCAGCCTTCGGCGTCCAGCAGGAGGAGCGTGTTCTGTTGGTGTGCCTCCAGGGCGATTCCCGCCTCGCTGTCCAGCCACAGCACGGGACGGACGACCTGCTCCAGGTAGCGCAGGAACCACTCGGCGGCGACCGCTCCGCGCGACCGGCCGGTCCGCCCGGCGAGGCCCGTGACGACCTCCGCCAGCCGGGACCGCAGCGGTCCGCCGGACGGGGAGTGGCTGGTGAGCGAGGTCGTCGCCGGTCCGCCGACAGTGGCGTTCCGTTCTGCGTACGGCCGTGGTGAGACGAGCCCGGCGATGCACGACACGTCGTCGGACGCGCTGAACGGGTTGTGCCGAATCACCACGTCGATCCCGGCCAGGGGCACGCGGGGGCCGCGCTCGCCGGGTGCGTCGACGGCCAGCCACGCCGGGTCGCGGACGATGTCGAAGCCCGGGTGGGTGGCCTGCCACTGCTTCGACAGGCCGCCGCGCAGCAGACGGTGCACTTCGACGCCGCGATGGAGTTCCTTACGGAGGTTCTCGCGACGGGAGTTGGTGATGCGCAGGCCCAGGGACAGCTTGAGCATGGCGGGGGCGCCGGACTGGTGGACAGTTCGTACGGAGGAGGTGGGCTGCCAGGGCGCGCCCTGCGGACCGAGGTCCTGGATCAGGCCGGCGTCGAGCAGGGCCGCGATGTCGGCACGGTGCTGGATCTCGCGCCACTGCCAGGGATGCAGGGGCAGCGCGGAATGGCCCTCGGGCAGGGGGAGTTCGGTTCCGGCGAGTCGGGCCGTGAGGTCGGCGGCGGATACCGGGCGGCCTCGTTCGGTCCAGGCCGAGTCGGTGGCGACTACGGAGGGGGCGACAGCCAGCCAGTGGAGCCGGAAGGAGCCCCGCAACTCCGGTGAGTACAGGCGGGCTTCGGCCTCGGAGAGACCCTCGCGGCTCTTCGGGGTCGGGTGCAGCGGGTGTCCGAGCAGGAGTGCCTGCTCGGCGGAGAGGAAGAGATCGGGGCCGTCGGCCGGGCGGGCTCGGCGGTCCGTGATGAAGGTGACGGTACGGCGGAGGGAGTCGGCTACGCGGGCTACGAGGTCGGTCACGGTTTCTGGTGCGGTTGGGGTTTCTGGTGCGGTTGACGTTTCTGGTGCGGTTGACGTTTCTGCTGTCGCGGTATCGGGTGCCGTGGCGGCTGAGGTTGCGGCTCCGGACGCGGCTGCGGTTCCGGACTCCGCATCCACACCCGGTACGTACGATCCCCCACCGCGCCCCATCGTCTCCCTCGCGAGCAACGCCGCGACCGTGACCGCGTCGGCGGGCGGTGCGCCGTGAGGAGCCTCGGCGAGGTGGGGAGGGCCGAAGCGGTGCCAGCCCGTCGGAGACCAGTAGTGGACCTGCGCGAGCAGGGCCGTGCCGCTGGCCGGTAGGGGGATGCGGAGGGTGCCGTCGGCGGGAGCGGGGAGGTTCGCTTCGCGTGCCCAGCAGCGCAGGAGGTTCTCGACGGCTGCGGACTGGGCGGCGGTGTGGGGGTCCGGGTGCTCCAGCAGGTCGGTGTTGGTGCCGCGCCGCTGCCCTGTTTCCGGGCTGCGGGGCTGCTGCCGGGGAACGGACTCGGCCGACGCCGCCGTCAGGGTCTGCGGGTGCCGAGGACTCGGCTCCTGGGAATGGCCGTCAGGGGTGTGCGTGGGGTTCAAGACAGTTCCTCGGAAGGTGGTTCGGAGTGGGAGTCGTACCGCGCCGACTCCGGATGTTCTGGCGGGCGTTGGACTTGGGTGCTCTGCAACTGGCGCTACGGGTCAGCCGCGTTGGTGTCCCCCTTCGGTCCGACCCCGGGCCACGGCCTCCACCGCGTCGGACAGGCGGTCGAGTACCGCCGTCGCCTGCTCGTCGGTGATCGTGAGAGGTGGCAGGAGTCGTACGACATTCGCGTGGCGGCCCCCGAGTTCGACGATGAGGCCGCGGCCCAGGCACTCCTGCTGGACCGCGGCGGCGAGTTCGGGAGCGGCGGCGGGACGGTGGCGGTGCGCGAGCCGCTGCGGCGAGGCCGTGTTCCCACCCACGAACTCGACCCCGATCATCAACCCCCGCCCCCGCACATCCCCCACACACGCGAACTCGCTTGCCACTCCCCGAAGTTGGGCGAGCATCCGTGCGCCGAGTTCGCCCGCGCGGGCGGGGAGCCCGTTCTCGCGGACGTACGCGAGGGTCGCCGTACCGGCGGCCATGGCGAGTTGGTTGCCGCGGAACGCGTCCGCGTGGGCGTCGGGTTGGCGGAGGTCGAGGTCGTCGCGGTGGACGACGACGGACAGGGGCAGGCTGCCGCCGATGGCCTTGGAGAGGATCATCACGTCGGGAGTGACACCGCTGTGCTCGACCGCCCAGAAGACGCCGGTTCGGCCGACGCCCGTCTGGATCTCGTCGGCGATCAGCGGGATGGAACGGGCGGCAGTGATCCGGCGGACGCGCCGCATCCAGTCGTCGGGGGCGGGGATCACTCCGCCCTCTGCCAGGACGGGTTCGAGGATCACTCCGGCGGGCCGCGGCGCACCGGACTCGGGGTCGTCGAGGACGGACTCGGCCCAGCGGGCGGCGAGTTCGGCGCCGTACGCGCCGCCGACGCCGCACGGGCAGCGGTAGTCCTGCGGGGAGGGAAGGCGGCCGACGCGGGCGCTGGACGCGTCGCCGGGTGCTTCGAGCGCGCCGGTGGGCATGCCGTGGTGGGCGCCGGTGAAGGCGAGGATGTCGGTGCGCCCGGTCGCGGCCCGGACCAGCTTGAACGCGGCCTCGACGGCGTCGGTGCCGGACGGGCCGCAGAACCGCACGCGCGCGTGGTCGGCGAGTCCGGGCGGCAGCGTGCGGAACAGCTCGGTGACGAAGGCGTCCTTGACGGGGGTGGCGAGGTCGAGGGCCTGCAGCGGGGCGCCCGAGTCGAGGACGCCGCGGATCGCCTCCAGGACCACGGGGTGGTTGTGCCCGAGGGCCAGCGTCCCGTCGCCCGAGAGGCAGTCCAGGTAACGGCGGCCGTCCGCGCCCTCGATGGTCAGGCCGCGCGCCCGCACCGGCACGACGGGAAGGGCGCGCGCGTAGGTGCGTGCCGCCGACTCGCGCGCCGCCTGGCGCCGCAGGATCCCCTCGTGCGCCCCGCGCGCCGCCTGACGCCCCAGGACACCCTCCGGCACGCCACGCGCCGCCGCGGACACCCCGCCGGACCCGCCCGGCACGCCCCCGGCGGGCCCACCTCCCCCGTACACAGACTCGGCCACGGCCGCTCCCCGTCCCTCCCGCTGTCCAAAGGCGAGTTGAGGTCTCGCGTCGCCACGGGCGCGGGGGACCGCGCGTCGGCAGCAGGACCCCATCGGGGCCAACCCCCGTACCGGCGGCGGGGTTACGGGTTTCCTCAAGATCCTTGCCGTGACGGAACCGTTGCCGTTCCGTGGGAAGTCCCCCACAGCGAGCGCATAGTGTGTGTTGCCGTTCCCGAAGGCCGTGAGTTCCGCGTGAGCTCACCACTGGTCGCGGCTGGGATCACAGCCGCGGCGCATCATCCGTTCACCCAGGGGGAGTCAAGACCATGCGATCGATACGGCCGTCCTTCACCGCCCGTCGGGGGAGGAGCGCGCGTCGCGGAACCTCCCCCGTGCTGGCCGCCGTTGCCCTCGCCTCTGCGCTCACGCTCACCGCGACCGCCTGCGGTTCCGGTGACACCAAGGCGGACGGCCGGTCGACCGCGTCCGCGACCAGCGGCGACACGGGCGACGGCAAGATCAAGATCCCGGACAACATCAAGGACAAGCTCAAAGAGCACGGGATCGACCTCGACAAGTGGAAGCACGGCGCCTGGAAGAACTGGAGCAAGGACGACTGGCTGCGCGAGGCCGACGACTACATCAACCCGATCATCAAGGGGCTGTGGAGTTCCGGCCGGATGCGGGACGCCAACGACCCGGACAAGGGCGTCGACACCAACGACATCTCCGGTGACCAGGGCGTGACCGACCCGACGCCCTCGGCGGTGGACGCGAAGGCCGTGTCGCCTACGTACCACGCCAACGCGGCGACGGCGGGCAAGGTGTTCTTCGACTCCCCCGAGGGCACGATGGTCTGCTCGGCGACGGTCGTCGAGGACCCGGCGCACCCGGGCAAGTCCAACTTGGTGTGGACGGCGGGCCATTGCGTGCACGCGGGCAAGAAGGGCGGCTGGTACCGCAACATCGCGTTCGTGCCGTCGTACAACAACGCCGGTATGACGACAGCGCGGTTGACGACCGCCACCCGGGACCAGGTCGCTCCGTACGGTGTCTGGTGGGGCGACTGGGTGCGGACCTCGCAGCAGTGGATCGACCAGGGCGGCGAGACGGGCGGGCAGGGTTCGTCGTACGACTACGCCGTGATCCATGTGACGCCCGAGAAGGGCAGCGGGGGCAAGTCCCTTGAGGAGACGGTCGGTTCGGCCCTGCCGGTGAACTTCGACGCGCCGGCCGTGCCGAAGGTGTCGAGCATCACGGCGACCGGCTACCCGGCGGCGAAGCCGTACGACGGTTCGACGCTGTACCAGTGCACCGACAAGCCGGGGCGGCTGTCGATCAACGCCTCGGACCCGACGATGTACCGCATCGGCTGCACCATGACCGGCGGTTCGTCCGGCGGCGGCTGGGTGGAGACGGGCTCCGACGGCAAGCCGGCGCTGGTGTCCAACACCTCGATCGGCCCGGTGACTTCGGGCTGGCTGGCGGGCCCGCGACTGGGCGATGTGGCCAAGGGCGTGTACGACTCGGTCAGCAAGAAGTTCGCAGGGCAGTAGACACGACCGAGGCTCGCCCCAGGTGATCCGGGGCGAGCCTCAGGACGTGCTGTGCTACGGCCGTCAGGCCAGCGGCGCCGGGACGTACGGCGCGAGTTCCGCCGCCAGTTCCTCGTGCACCCGCACCTTGAGCTGGGTGCCCTCCGACGTGTGCTCCTCGGAGATCACCTCGCCCTCGGAATGGGCGCGGGCGACCAGCCTGCCGTGCGTGTACGGCACGAGCGCCTCGATCTCGACCGAGGGGCGCGGCAGTTCGCTGTCGATGAGCGCGAGCAGTTCGTCGATGCCCTGGCCGGTGCGGGCCGAGACGGCGATGGACCGCTTCTCGTTCCGCATCAGCCGCTGGAGCGTCAACGGGTCCGCCGCGTCCGCCTTGTTGATGATCACGATCTCGGGCACCTTCGTGGCGCCGACATCCCGGATCACCTCGCGTACGGCGGCCAGCTGCTCCTCCGGGACCGGGTGCGAACCGTCCACCACGTGCAGGATCAGGTCGGCGTCGCCGACCTCCTCCATCGTGGAGCGGAACGCCTCGACCAGGTGGTGCGGCAGGTGCCGGACGAATCCGACGGTGTCGACCAGCGTGTAGAGCCGTCCGCCCGGGGTCTCGGCCCGGCGCACGGTCGGGTCGAGGGTCGCGAACAGCGCGTTCTCGACCAGGACGCCCGCGCCGGTCAGCCGGTTCAGCAGCGACGACTTGCCGGCGTTGGTGTAACCGGCGATCGCGACCGAGGGCACCTTGTGGCGACGGCGCTCCTGGCGCTTGATGTCGCGGCCGGTCTTCATGTCCGCGATCTCCCGGCGCATCTTCGCCATCTTCTCGCGGATACGACGCCGGTCCGTCTCGATCTTGGTCTCACCGGGACCGCGGGTGGCGAGGCCGCCGCCCGAGCCGCCGCCCATCTGGCGGGACAGGGACTGACCCCAGCCGCGGAGCCTCGGCAGCATGTACTGCATCTGCGCGAGCGCGACCTGTGCCTTGCCCTCCCGGGACTTGGCGTGCTGGGCGAAGATGTCGAGGATCAGGGCCGTACGGTCGATGACCTTGACCTTGACGACGTCTTCGAGGTGGATCAGCTGGCCGGGGCTCAGCTCACCGTCGCAGATGACGGTGTCGGCGCCGGTCTCCAGGACGATGTCCCGCAGTTCGTTGGCCTTGCCCGAACCGATGTAGGTGGCCGCGTCCGGCTTGTCGCGGCGCTGGACGACACCGTCGAGCACGAGCGCGCCCGCGGTCTCCGCGAGGGCGGCCAGCTCGGCGAGCGAGTTGTCCGCGTCCTGCGCCGTTCCCGTGGTCCAGACGCCGACGAGTACGACGCGCTCCAGGCGGAGCTGTCGGTACTCGACCTCGGTGACGTCCTCGAGCTCGGTGGAGAGGCCCGCCACGCGGCGCAGGGCCGCGCGCTCCGAGCGGTCGAACTGGTCGCCGTCCCGGTCTCCGTCGATCTCGTGGCTCCAGGCGACGTCCTCTTCCATCAGGGCATCGGCCCGAAGACCGTCGGGGTAGGCGTGCGCGAGGCGCTCAGTGTCCTGGGAAGGGGAAGAAGAGGAGGTCATTGGGTCCTTACGTCGATGGGAGTCCTGCAAAGGTCACAACGTGCGAGTGCCCCGGGAGATTCCCGGTGAACCGCGCCGCCGACCCGACGATGGTCGCACGGCGCGGATCGCCCCGTCACGGCCTTATTTCACGGGTGGCTCCGACGTCCAGTCCGGGTGACCGGGCATCGGCGGGGTCTTCTCGCCGTAGAGCCACGCCTTGAAGAAGCCGCTCAGGTCGCGGCCGGAGATCGCGGAGGCGAGTTCCTCGAAGTCGGCCGTGGTGGCGGTGCCGTCGCGGTGGACGCTGACCCAGGTGCGCTCCAGGCGTTCGAAGGCCGGGCGGCCGATCTCCTGGCGCAGGGCGTAGAGGGCGAGGGCGGCGCCGTCGTAGACGTTCGGGCGGAAGATGCCGATCTTCTGGCCGGGCGCGGGTGCCTTGGGGAGGGCGGGCGGGCCGCCTGCGGCGCGCCAGCGGTCGGAGGCGCCGTAGGCCGCCTTCATGCGCGTCTCCATGGGCTTGTGCGCCTTCTCCTCGGCGTACAGCTCCTCGTACCAGGTGGCGTGTCCTTCGTTGAGCCACAGGTCGGACCAGGTGCGGGGGCTGACGCTGTCGCCGAACCACTGGTGGGACAGCTCGTGCACCATGATCGACTCGACGTACCACTGGGGGTAGGCGGGCTCGGTGAAGAGATCTCTCTCGAAGAGAGAGATCGTCTGCGTCTCGAGTTCGAAGCCGGTGGACGCGTCGGCCATGAGCAGCCCGTACGTCTCGAAGGGGTACCGGCCGACCTTGCTCTCCATCCAGGCGATCTGGTCGGGGGTCTTCTGGAGCCACGGTTCGAGCTTCGCGCGGTCCTTGGCGGGCACGACGTCGCGCATCGGCAGGTCGTGCGGTCCGGTGCGGTGCAGCACTGCGGAGCGGCCGATGGACACCTGGGCGAGTTCGGTGGCCATGGGGTGCTGGGTGCGGTACGTCCAGGTGGTGTTCGCGCCGACCTTGTCGACGCCGGCCGGCAGACCGTTGGCGACGGCCGTGTAGGCGTTGGGCGCGGTGACCCTGATGGTGAACATCGCCTTGTCGGAGGGATGGTCGTTGCACGGGAACACCAGGTGCGCCGCGTCGGCCTGGTTGGCCATGGCCAGCCCGTCCTTGGTCTGCACCCAGCCGCCGTCCTGGCCCTTGGCGGACACGGGGTCGCTGGTGTGCCGCACGGTGATCCGCGTCCAGCTCCCCTCGGCCAGCGGCCTCTCCGGCGTCACCACCAGGTCCTCGCCGGCGCTCTCGAAGGCGGCGGGCCGCCCGTCGACCTCGACCGAGTCCACGGTGCCGTGCGCGAAGTCGAGGTTGATCCGGTCCAGCGCCTCGGTCGTCCACGCGTCGATGGTGGTGACGGCCCGGAGCGGCTTGCTGTTGGTGCCGGGATAGGTGAAGGAGAGGTCGTACGACGCCACGTCGTAGCCCGGGTTGCCCAGGGTCGGGAAGAGGCGGTCACCGACGCCCAGGGGCGTGGGCGGGGCGCTCGCGGCGACGAGGCAGACGGAGACGGCGGAGGCGAGCAGCGCCGCCCTCAGCCGTCGGGAGTTCCCGGTGCGCGGCCGGGCGGCCGGATCTCCGGAGCCGGTGCGGGGGACGCCGATGCCGGTCGTGCCGGTGCGAGGGGTGAGCAGCATGCCCCACCGCTACCAGCGCGCGCGTGCCGCACGGCGACGACTCGCGCCCGGCCCACTCGAACGGGGTCTTCCGCAGGTCCACGGGGCGCTCGGCGCGCCGGGGCGCGCGGGCCGGGGCGCGCCCGGGGAGCCTGGGCGCGGACCGGCGCACGTGTCTCAGAAGGCCGTCGTGTGGTGCTGCGCGCGACTCACGTCGTAGACGCCCGGGACGTTGCGCATCGCCCGCATGAGAGTCAGGAGGTGGGCCGCGTCCGGAAGTTGGAGCGTGTACGTGTGGCGGACGCGCTGCTGGGTCGGGGGTTCGACGGTCGCCGACACGATTTCCGCGCCCTCCAGGGCGATCGCTTCGGTGAGATCGGCGAGGAGATGCGGGCGGCCGAACGATTCGGCTACCAACGTGACCCGGCACTCGGTGGTGTCGCCCCAGCGCACACCGACCTCCGCGCGCCCCACGCTCTTCATCTGCGCCACCGCGGCGCACTCCACGCGGTGCACGGTCACGACCCCGCCGCGCACCGAGAATCCGGTGACCTCGTCGGGCGGTACGGGCGTACAGCAGCCGGCGAGTCGTACGGTCGCGCCGGGCTGGTCCACGACGGGGGTGGCGGGGCGTTCGGCGGGAGTGTGCGGGGTGTCCTCGGAGGCGGGGGGCGCCGATCGAGCACTGTGCGCCTTCTCGGCCGTTTCGGCGCCCTCCCCGTCACCGCGTCCCGGGTGCGCCGCGATCCACCGCTGGATGGCGATCCGGGCGGCGGGGGTGTGCGCGTGCTCCAGCCACTCCCTGGAGGGCTCGGAGGCCGGGTCCTGGCCCATGAGGAGCTGGACGGTGTCGCCGTCCTTCAGGACCGTGCTGAGGGTCGCCAGGCGGCCGTTGACGCGGGCGCCGATGCAGGCGTGGGCGTCCTCGCCGTACTGCGCGTACGCGGCGTCCACACAGGTCGCGCCGTCGGGCAGGCCCAGCGTGCCGCCGTCGGGCCGGAACACGGTGATCTCGCGGTCCTGGGCGAGGTCCTCGCGGAGCGTCGACCAGAAGGTGTCGGGGTCGGGCGCGCCCTCCTGCCAGTCGAGGAGACGGGAGAGCCAGCCGGGCCGGGTGGGGTCGGCGCGCTCGCCGTCGTTCGCGGCCTGTTGCTCCTCCGAAGGAGGAGCGTAGGGATTGCCGAGCGCGATGACGCCGGCCTCGGCGACCTTGTGCATCTGGTGGGTGCGGATGAGGACTTCGACGACCTGGCCGTCCGTGTGGGCGACGGCGGTGTGCAGCGACTGGTACAGGTTGAACTTGGGTACGGCGATGAAGTCCTTGAACTCCGAGACCACGGGCTTCAGGCAGGTGTGCAGTTCGCCGAGGACGCCGTAGCAGTCCGCGTCCTCGTTCACGAGCACCAGGAGGCGGCCGAAGTCGGCGCCGCGCAGCCTGCCGCGCTTGCGGGCGACGCGGTGCACGGAGACGAAGTGCCGTGGCCGGATGAGGACTTCGGCCTGGATGCCGGCGTCGCGCAGGACGGTGCGCACCTCGTCGGTGACCTCGGCGAGCGGGTCGTCCGTGCGGGAGGCGTTGTCGACGATCAACTCGCGGGTGTGGTCGTACTCCTCGGGGTGGAGGATCGCGAAGACCAGGTCTTCCAGTTCGGTCTTGAGCGCCTGGACGCCGAGCCGTTCGGCGAGCGGGATGAGGACGTCGCGGGTGACCTTGGCGATGCGGGCCTGTTTCTCGGGGCGCATCACACCCAGGGTGCGCATGTTGTGCAGGCGGTCGGCGAGTTTGATCGACATCACCCGGACGTCGCTGCCGGTGGCGACGAGCATCTTGCGGAAGGTCTCGGGCTCGGCCGCCGCCCCGTAGTCGACCTTCTCCAACTTCGTGACGCCGTCGACGAGATAGCGCACCTCGGCGCCGAACTCCTCGCCGACCTGATCGAGCGTCACTGCCGTGTCCTCGACGGTGTCGTGGAGCAGAGAGGCCGTCAACGTCGTTGTCTCGGCGCCGAGTTCGGCGAGGATCAGGGTCACGGCGAGGGGGTGCGTGATGTACGGCTCGCCGCTCTTGCGCATCTGGCCGCGGTGCGAGGACTCGGCCAGCACCCAGGCGCGGCGCAGCGGTTCGAGGTCGGCGTCGGGATAGTGGGCGCGGTGCGCCTCGGCGACATGGCCGATGGCGTCGGGCAGCCGGTCGCGGGCGGCGGGGCCGAGCAGGGCGGCCCGGCCGAGCCGGCGCAGGTCGATCCGGGGGCGGGCCTTCCTGCGGGGCACTGTGTTGATCACAGGGCCTGGGCTCGCAGGGTTCGTGGCCTCCGCACTCATGGGCACCTCCGGCTGCTTGACCGGCGGACGGGTGCCCCATGGCGTACTCGGCTCAGGGGATCTTCGATCCCCCGTCCGGGCCGGTGCTTGATGCTACCGAGCCCACCACGTGCGACTGACCGCCTCTCGCCGAGCGTGAAACGGATCACCCATTCGAGCGAAGGTCGGGAGGTTTACGGTTTTGCGCCACGCCGTGCGACGTCGGCCGTGGTTTCGAGCCGCGCCGGACGCCGGAGACTTCGGATCAGGGTGCCCGGAGCGGCCGGGACTGCGATTCACCCGTTCAGCGGATGGCGTTTTCCAGCCACTCGGCATCGATCTCGCCCTCGGCGACGATCACCGCGGGGCCGGTCATCTCGATCTCGCCGTCGGGCCGCTCGGTGATCGTCAGCGTGCCACCGAGCACATCGACGGTGTATGTCACCCGCGTTCCGGTGACGGTCGGGTCGGCGCCGTCCCGGCGGGCGGCGGCCACGGCGACCGCGCACGCGCCCGTGCCGCACGAGCGGGTCTCGCCGGCACCGCGCTCGTGCACGCGCAGCGCGACGTGCCCGGGGCCGCGATCGACCACGAACTCCACGTTCACACCGTCCGGGTAGGCGGTGGCCGGGCTGAAGGGCGGCGGGGAGTACAGGTCGCCGGCGTGCGCGAGGTCGTCGACGAAGGCGACCGCGTGCGGGTTGCCCATGTTCACGTTCCGCGCGGGCCAGCTGCGCTCGCCGACGCTCACCGTGACGTCCCCTTCGGGGAGGCGCGCCTTGCCCATGCCGACGGTGATGTCGCCGTCCTTGGCGAGGTGGACGGCCTTGACTCCCCCGCGCGTGGCGACCGCGATGTCCCCTTCGGCCACATGTCCCGCGCGTTGGAGATAGCGCGCGAACACACGCACTCCGTTGCCGCACATCTCGGAGACCGAGCCGTCGCCGTTGCGGTAGTCCATGAACCAGTCCGCCTCGGCCGCCATGTCCCGCGCCTCGGGGTGCGCGGCGGACCGCACGACGTGCAGGAGCCCGTCGCCGCCGATGCCCGCGCGACGGTCGCACAGGGCGGCCGCGGCGGCCGGGGACAGGTCGATGACGTTCTCGGGGTCCGGGACGATCACGAAGTCGTTCTCGGTGCCGTGCCCCTTGAGGAAGGCGATCCGCGTGCTCATTCCCCGATCGTACGGGGTGGCTACGACAACCCGGTGATCACGGTGACTGCCGGACAGGTCCTACCGGAGCCTGGCCACGCGGTACACGGCGAGGACCACGGCCACACCCACCACCAGGGAGTACGCGACGACGACCCGCCAGTCGGGGCGGCGGCCGGAGCCGCGCGGCGGGAAGCCGGGCCAGGTGTAGCCGACGCGGCGGGCGGCCGTCGTGCCCCAGCCTGCCGCGCAGGAGCAGATGAGCAGACCGAGCATGGCGATCACGGCCCCGCTGTCGCCGAAGTCGAAGGCGAGCGGGAAGGCGAACATCAGGGAGCCGACCGCGGCCAGGGCCACGATGGGGGCGAGCTGCCAGATACGCAGACGGCGCTGCGGGCGCAGCTCGACCTCGACCTCGGGTCCGGCGAACATCTCGTCGGGCCCGGGACCGTCGGCGGTCACCCCGCCCTGGATCTCGTCCGGGCCGTCCGGGCTCAGCAGGCCGTCGCCCTCTTCCGGTTCACCACGGTCCGCGGTGACCTGCTCGGTGCCTTCTGCGGTGTCGCGAGGGCCGGCCTCCATCGCCACGCGCCCTCCCAACTCGGACTCCACTTGGTCGATCGAAGCTCGATGATGGCACGCCCCCGAAGGCCACAACGGCGGCCGGAGCGTCCCGATGCCATGACGTGATCAGGCTGTGACCGGTCGTTCGACCAACGCCAGTGCCAGGTGCGGAAGTTCTGTGAGATCCGCCGCAGCCCCACTCAACCAGTGCACCCGTGGATCGCGCCTGAACCACGAATCCTGACGGCGCGCGAAGCGCTTGGTGGCCCGCACGGTCTCCGCGCGCGCCTCCTGTTCCGTGCACTCCCCCGTGAGCGCCGCGAGCACCTGCTGATAGCCGAGCGCGCGGGACGCCGTGACCCCCTCGCGCAGACCGCGCGCCTCCAGCGCCCGCACCTCGTCCACGAGCCCCGCGTCCCACATCCGGTCGACCCGGCGCGCGATGCGCTCGTCGAGTTCGGGGCGCGCCACGTCGACGCCGATCTGGACGGTGTCGTAGACCGAGTCGTGGCCGGGGAGGTTGGCCGTGAAGGGCTTGCCGGTGATCTCGATGACCTCCAGGGCCCGGACGATACGGCGGCCGTTGCTGGGCAGGATCGCGTGTGCGGCCTCGGGGTCGGCGGCGGCCAGGCGGGCGTGCAGGGCGCCGGAGCCGCGCAGGGCGAGCTCCTCCTCCAGGCGGGCCCGGACCTCGGGGTCGGTGCCGGGGAACTCCATCTTGTCGACCGCCCCGCGCACGTACAGCCCGGAACCGCCGACCAGGATCGGCCAGCGTCCCTCGGCGAGCAGTGCGTCGATGCGCTCGCGGGCGAGCCGCTGGTACTCGGCGACGGACGCCGTGACCGTCACGTCCCAGATGTCCAGGAGGTGGTGCGGGACGCCGCCGCGCTCCTCGGGCGTCAGCTTGGCGGTGCCGATGTCCATCCCTCGGTAGAGCTGCATGGAGTCGGCGTTGACGACCTCGCCCCCTAGACGTTGGGCCAGGAAGACGCCCAGATCGGACTTTCCGGCCGCGGTCGGTCCGACGACGGCGATGACTCGGGGGGCGGGGGGTGCGCTGCTCACGTTCCCAGTCTCGCAAACGTCGGACCCTCGCCTCGAACGAGTTACGTGACAGCACGCGCGCGGGGTCGTTGCCCGTTGCGAGGTACCCCGCCGCCGGTTCCGGGAGGCGGTGACCCGGGCGACGCAAACGGACGCACCGGGCTACGCGGGATTTCGCCCGCACGAGTAACGTATGGAGTGGATATGGGAGTTTTTGACCGGCTTCTTCGGAGGTCGAAGGCTACGGAGGAGGCGTCGACCGCCGAAACGCAGGCCGAAACGCAGGCCGACACGCAGCCGGCCGAGTCGGCGGCGGCTGAAGCGGCGGAGGTGACGGCGGAGGCCGAGGCGGGGACGACGGCGACGGAGGCCGTCGAGGCCGCCGCCGGTGTCGACAGCGTCGAGATCCCCAAGCAGCAGTCCGCCGAAGCCGCCGCCGACAACGAGGCCGGTGAAGGCGCCCGAATGTAAGTGCCCCGCGTGGGAAGGTGAACCATGGGTCTGATGGACAGTTTGAAGGCCAAACTCGCCCCGGCGAAGGACAAGGTCTCGGGCCTCGCTCAGCAGCACGGAGGCAAGATCGAGAGCGGCCTGGACAAGGCCGCGAAAATGGTCGACGAGAAGACCAAGGGCAAGTACACCGACAAGATCCAGACGGGCACGGGCAAGGCCAAGGACGCCGTGGACCGACTCGCGCACAAGGACGACACGGGGAGCGCCGGGAGCACGGGAGCGGAGGGCGGCGGCACGACCACACCGCCGGACTCGACCCCGCCGGCTTCCTGAACCCCACCTGCACATCGATCGGCGGACGGCCGCGGAGCGCATGCCTCCTCGGCCGTCCGCCGTTTCGCGGGGCGGGGGGCCACGCCTGCGGCCTGTCGCCTGCGCGACGACTGCCGTGTACGGGTGCCGGTCACGCGCGACGCCGCTGAGGTACGGCCTACACGTGGGCAAGCCACACCGCCACGCGCGCGAGCGACGCGCAGACACTCAGCCCCAGGGCACATCACCGCCGCCCCGCCCGTCCACGCCTACGACCAGGTCGCGACCACGTATCCGACCCCGTACGGCGCGTCCTCGTACAGCAGCTCGCCGCCGAGGTTCGCGCCCTCCGCCGCGCCCGCGAGGACCTGCCAGGGGGCGCGGCCGGAGGCCTTCAGTTCGTACGCCAGCTCGGTGTCCAGGGCCTTGAGGGCCGCCACGTCCGCGGCCCCCAGCGCACGCGCGACCTCCGCGTCGAAGGGTGCCGCCCGCTCGTCCAGATAGCCCGGCGCCTTCAGCGTCCGGCACGCGCTCGCGTCGCCCATCACCAGCAGCGCGACCCGCTCGGCCTGCGCGACGATGTCCCGCCCGACTTCGACGCACCGCTCGGCCGCGAGAGGTTCCCCCACGCCGAGCCCCTCGATCGGGGCGTCTGACCACCCAGTGCGCTCCAGCAGCCACGCGGCGACGGCGAGCGCGGGCGGAAGCTCTCGCTCCGAACCCGCGGCCTTCTCCTCCCCCAGTCGTACGTCGAGATCCACACCGAAGCCGCGGAACGAACCCCGGGTGCCCTCAGGATGCGGTCCGCGCCCGCTCTGCTCTGCGGGCCCGACGACCACCAAGCGGTCGGGCCGGGCGGCGGCGAGCACTCCCAGCGCATCGGTGCACGCGGCCCGCGCGGCGGCCAACTCGGGTGCGGCACCGGCGGCGACGTCGGGAACGAGGAGCGGCGGGCAGGGGCACACGGCGGCGGCTACGAGCATGCCCGGAACACTAACAAGCGGGCCCACGGGCAGCGACTGCCCGCGTGGCGACACGGGCTGACCTTCTCGTACCCAGCAACGTTCTCGTACCGATCAGCGTTTCTCGTACGGGTCGGGTCGTCGGTTCCGCTGTCCGTACGTGTCCTCCACCCCGCCCGCCGGTGCGTCGCCGCCCCTCAGTCGCCGCCCCCAGCCGCACCCCTCAGTCGCAGCCGCAGCCGCTCCCCGTGGCGACCGGCAGCGGCGCCGGTGCGCCGATCTTCGGCAGGCCCAGCATCACGCCGGCCGACTTGACGGCCTCGGCCGCGTTCCGCTTCTCCCAGGCGTCACCCGCGCGCGTGGGCCGCACGTTCAGGGTGGGGCCCTCGGCGAGGAGATGGTGCGGGGCGGCATAGGTGATCTCGACCGTCACCACGTCACCGGGGCGGACCTCCTGGTCCGGCTTGGTGAAGTGGACGAGACGGTTGTCGGGGGCGCGGCCGGAGAGGCGGTGGGTGGCACCGTCCTTGCGGCCTTCGCCCTCGGCGACCATCAGCTCCAGGGTGCGGCCGACCTGCTTCTTGTTCTCGTCCCAGGAGATCTCCTCCTGGAGGGCGACGAGACGCATGTAGCGCTCCTGGACGACCTCCTTGGGGATCTGGTTGTCCATGGTCGCGGCGGGGGTGCCGGGGCGCTTGGAGTACTGGAACGTAAACGCTTGCGCGAAGCGTGCCTCACGCACCGCGTGCATCGTCTGCTCGAAGTCCTCCTCGGTCTCACCAGGGAAGCCGACGATGATGTCGGTGGTGATGGCGGCGTGCGGGATGGCCGCGCGGACCTTCTCGATGATCCCCAGGTAGCGCTCCTGGCGGTAGGACCGGCGCATGGCCTTCAGGATCGGGTCGGAGCCGGACTGCATCGGCATGTGCAGCTGCGGCATCACGTTCGGCGTCTCGGCCATCGCGGCGATGACGTCGTCGGTGAAGTCGCGCGGGTGCGGGGACGTGAAGCGCACGCGCTCCAGGCCCTCGATCGCGCCGCACGCGCGGAGCAGTTTGCTGAAGGCCTCGCGGTCGCCGATGTCGGAGCCGTACGCGTTGACGTTCTGGCCGAGCAGCGTGATCTCGGAGACGCCCTCGGCGACCAGGGCCTCGATCTCGGCGAGGATGTCGCCGGTACGGCGGTCCTTCTCCTTGCCGCGCAGCGCCGGGACGATGCAGAAGGTGCAGGTGTTGTTGCAGCCGACGGAGATCGACACCCAGGCCGCGTAGGCGCTCTCACGCCGGGTCGGCAGGGTCGAGGGGAATGCCTCCAGGGACTCCGCGATCTCGACCTGCGCCTCTTCCTGCACGCGCGCGCGTTCCAGCAGGACCGGCAGCTTGCCGATGTTGTGCGTGCCGAAGACGACGTCCACCCAGGGCGCCTTCTTCACGATGGTGTCGCGGTCCTTCTGGGCGAGGCAGCCGCCGACGGCGATCTGCATGCCAGGGCGCTTCGTCTTCATCGGCGCGAGACGGCCGAGGTTGCCGTAGAGCCGGTTGTCGGCGTTCTCGCGCACCGCGCAGGTATTGAAGACGACGACGTCCGCGTCACCGTCCGAACCCTCGGGCGCGCGCACATAACCGGCGCCCTCCAGGAGACCGGAGAGCCGCTCGGAATCGTGGACGTTCATCTGGCACCCGTAGGTGCGCACTTCGTACGTTTTGACGTCCACTGCCCCGCTCCGGTCACCGCTGCTCATGTGACAAGGGTAGGCGGTGCCGGGAGTGACTCTTTCGGCGGCCGAAAACCACCGTGGCTCACGTCACTGCGGAGTCCGGCCGGAATGCGGAGTTCCGGCATGACGTCCGTGGCGTGCTCACGCCTTATTACTGACGGGTACGACCAACTCCCTGTCGGCAGTGCCCGACTTCCCCGCAGCACTGCCCGTCGGCAAACCCCCCTCACTCCCCACCCCACCCTCAGGACTGACCTTGCGCAGACGCACGAGGCACCCGCGTGCCCGCGCGCCGGCCCTCGCCCTGACCGCCCTCGTCCTCGCGGCCGGCTGCTCCTCGCCCGGCAGCGGGACGACGGCCCAGGCGCCGCACAGAGCCCCTGGGCCTCGCAGGACGACACCACGACTACGACCTCCGCCGACCGTCCGCTCGCCGTGGCAGCCGCTCCGGCGACCGCCGCGACGGCCTCCGCGAGCCCCGGCAAGGCGGGCGGGCCAGCACGGGCGCACAAGACCCCCCTGACCGTGACTTCGTACGACAGCGGCACCCGACACGCCGTCATCTCCGCGGCCGGCAAGGGGAGCTCGTCCCCGGTCCGACCGCGACGCCTCCGTCGGCGACGTCATCGCCAGCGCCCCCGCGCCCGGTGCCCCGCACGGGCTGCTCGCCAAGGTGACGAAGGTGATCGGTGCGACCGGTGCCGGTACGGAGGTGCAGACCGAGCCGGCGGCCCTGAACGCCCTCCTGGGCGACGACACGGCGCACGGCGCCGTCCCCGTCGACCCGGCGGCCTTCGCCGTCGACAAGCTGCTGCCGGACGTCGAGGTGTCCTGGTCCAAGACCGGAGACATCCGGGTCGGGCCCAGGGCGGCCACGGTCCCACTCGGCAGCCTGCGGCTCGATGTGCGGGCCGCGGTGCCCACGGCGGAGGGCGCGTCCGCGTCGGCGTCCGTCTCCGGCGTCGTGCAGGTGGCCCCGCAAGTCGACTTCACCTACGGCGGTGAAGGCATCGGCTCCACGCCCGGTTCGGCGTATCTGGGGGTGTCCGGCGACTGGACCTCGGGGTGGGCCCTCAAGGGCCGTGCCACCGCGTCGACCACCCCGCTGCGGATCCCGTTCGCGAAGCTGCACGCCGACCCGGTACTCCAGGTCGGCCCCGTCCCCGTCGTCGTGAACCTCGACCTGACCTGCTATCTCAAGATCAGCGGCGACGGCAAGGTCACCGTCGATATGGAGCAGCACCTCGACGGCGACTTCAAGGCGGGCGGCACCTTCGCACCGGCCAAGGGCTGGACCCCGGTCGACTCGGCGAACATGACCGGCACCCCGGTACGCAGCACCGTGACGACGGCCGGCAGCGTCAGGGCGGCACTCGGCGCGGAGGCCACCGTCGGCCTCTACGGCACCGTGGGCGTCACCGCCGACCTGGCGCCGTATCTCCGGGGAGAGGCCTCGGGCACGGCCGGCTCGGAAGCGTCGGCCGCCTCCTGGGCCGTCTACGGCGGCGTCGACCTCACCGGCACCCTGCGCGTCCAGCTGTCGATCTTCGGCACCCCGGCGTTCGAGCACGACGTCCCGCTGGGCACCCTGCACCGGGAGTGGAAACTGGCGCCCGTCGGCACCTCGTAGGCCAGTCACTCCCCCCGTCGCCACCGACACCCCGCAGTAGCGCGCCACTCCGACGTCACCCGGCGCCCCGCCCCACAGCCGGCCTCGACGTCACTCCCCGCCCGCACCCCACCCCTGCTCGCGCAGCACCCCCGACACGTCCGGCGCCTCGTAGTGCTCCCCCTTGAGGACCTTGCCGTCGGCCCTGCGGGCGATCTCGCCGTCCGGGCCGATCTTGGTCATGTTGGAGCGGTGGACCTCGGCGAGCACCGCGTCGAGGTCGATGCCGTGGACGAGGGCCGTGCCGTACGCGACGTAGACGACGTCGGCCAGTTCGTGCGCCAGCCGGTCGAGGGGGCCGCCGACCGAGACCTCGGCTACCTCCGCGGCCTCCTCGGCGAGGAGTTCGCCGCGGTGGGCGGCGAGGGCGGGGGCGACCTCGGTGGGTGTGCTGCGGGCGTCGAGCCCGAAGGCCAGGTGGAATTCGCGGACCAGGTCGGCGGGCGAAGTACTCATGCCACGACCTTAACGGCGGCCACTGACAGCCCCGGCCCGCGAGGTTCCGCCGGCGGATCAACTCGCGAACGCGAGGGGCAACACACACTCCTCCCACGGCGTTGTAGGCGCCCCGGGGGCCCAGCCGTGTTTTGTCGGCGGTCACCGACTCCCGCCTCCGCGCCCGCCTCCCAGCCGGACACACCAGCCACCAGCCCCCGCGCGCCGTCGATTCCCCGCGCCCCGATCCGCCGCTCAGGCCCGAGCCCCGCCCTGGCCAGCACCGCGTACGTGCTGGCAGGATCGCGCGCATGGTCAAGGTGTTCTCCCGTATCAGCAGGCGCCGGGCCCTCCAGGGCGCGGCCGCCGGCTTCGTCGCGTTCGGGCTGCTGCTGTGGTGGCTGCTGCCCCTGGGCGACGCGCCGCCGACCGGGACGATCACCTTCAGCACCGGGACACGGCTGGGGGTCTACCAGGAGTACGGCAAGCTCCTGCGCACCGCTCTCGACAAGGACATGCCGGGTCTCAAGGTGAAGCTGGTGAACAGCGACGGGTCTCAGGAGAACGTCGCGCGCGTGGCGACCGGCAACGCCGACTTCACCATCGCCGCGGCCGACGCGGTGGGGACGTACGAGATGGACGGCAAGCCCGGTGCCGCCGAGCTGCGCGGGGTCGCGCGGCTGTACGACGACTACGTCCAGCTCATCGTGCCGCTCGACTCGGACATCGCCTCGGTCGCCGATCTGCGGGGCAGGCGGGTGGCCATAGGGCCGGGCCGTTCGGGTGTGCGGCTGATCGCCACCAGGGTGCTCACGGCGGCCGGCATCGACCCGAAGAAGGGCATCGAACCGGTGGCGGCCGGCATCGACACGGGACCGGATTTGCTCGAGCGGGGCAAGATCGACGCGTTCTTCTGGTCGGGCGGACTGCCGACGGACGGCCTGAAGGACCTCGCCAAGCACTACGCGTTCCGGTTCGTGCCGATCGAGGCGTCCCTCGTGGCCAAGATGCACGCGCAGGGCGACGCCACCCGCTACTACCGTGCCACCAACATGCCGGAGTCGGCCTACCCCACGATCCAGCGGGGGTCCACCGTCCCGACCATCGCCGTGTCCAACCTGCTGATGACCCGCAAGGACATGAACGCCAGGCTCACGGAGTGGATCACCAAGACCGTGATCAAGAGCCGTGACGGCATCGGCAAACGCGTCCACTCCGCACAGCTGGTGGACCTGCGCACGGCGATCTACACCGACCCGCTGGCCCTGCACGAGGGCGCCCGGCGCTACTACCGCTCCGTCAAACCGTAGAAGCACGCAAGCCGTAGAAGCACGCAAGCCGTAGAAGCATGCAAGCCGTAGAGGCACGCAAGTCGTAGGCCCATTCGGCCCGTTGCCCCCTGTTGACGCCCGTTGACGCCCGTCCTCGGACCGCTCAGAGCCGTTCTCAGGCCGTTGACGCCCGTTCAGGCCGTGGGCCCGCTCCTGGGCACCGACACGGTCACCTGGAGGCCGTGGGGCTCGTGGTGGGCGTACGTGAGGGAGCCGCCGCCCGCCGCCAGCAGGACATGGGAGATCGACAGGCCCAGGCCGGAGCCCTTGATGTTCTGGTGTCGGCCGCTGCGCCAGAAGCGGTCGCCCACGCGCGCGAGTTCGTCCTCGGTGAGGCCCGGGCCGTGGTCCGTGACGACGACGGTCGAGGTGTCGCCGTTCGACGCGACCGTCACCTCGACGCACTGGTCCTCGGGCGTGAACTTCACCGCGTTGTCGATCACCGCGTCCAGGGCGCTGGACAGCGTGACCGGGTCGGCCCAGGCCGTGGTGGGCGGGCAACTGCCCACCAGGCGCACGCCCTTGGCCTCGGCGGTCGGCGCCCAGGCGGCGACGCGCTCGGCGGTCAGCGCGCCGATGTCGGTGATCCTGAGGTCAGCGTCCGCGTGCTCGGCCAGTGCCAGGTCGAGCAGGTCGTCCAGGACCTGGGTCAGACGCTTGCCCTCGGTGCGCACCGAGGCGATCTCGTCATTGTCCTCCGGCAGTTCGAGTGCGAGCAGTTCGATGCGCAGCAGCAGCGCCGAGAGCGGGTTGCGCAGCTGGTGCGAGGCGTCGGCGACGAAGGCGCGCTGCTGCTCCAGCACGTCCTCGACGTTGTCCGCCATCTCGTTGAACGAGCGGGCCAGGCGCTGAAGTTCCGGCGGTCCACCGGCTGCCGCGACACGGGACTTGAGGCGTCCGGTGGCGATGTCGTGGGTGGTGGCGTCGAGGACCCGTACGGGGCGCAGGACCCAGCCGGTCAGCCGTAGGGCGGCGCCGACGGCCAGCAGCATCGCGCCGATCTCGCCGGCGCCGATCGTCAGCCAGCCGCGCAGGATCCGTGAACGCATCGCCCCGGTGGGCGAGTCGGTGACCACGACCGCGACGACGTCACCGTCCCGGATGACCGGCGAGGCGACTACCAGGCGGTTGCGCTGCCAGGGCCAGACCTGTTCCGGGTCGTGGCTGCGGCGGCTGAGGAGTGCTTCGGCGAAGGCCTCGCGCACCTCGCCGGTCTTCGGGAGC
Source organism: Streptomyces sp. NPDC088350 (assembly GCF_044753545.1). Lineage (NCBI taxonomy): Bacteria > Bacillati > Actinomycetota > Actinomycetes > Kitasatosporales > Streptomycetaceae > Streptomyces > Streptomyces sp. NPDC088350. The sequence goes on from NZ_JBIVNL010000019.1 coordinate 124,295, forward strand.
AGGAAGTCGTCCGGCGCGTTCGCCATGGAGGTGTCGGTGCGGTAGAAGACGCCCGCGCGGATGCCGTAGACCTCGTAGTAGCTGGCGAGTTCGCGGTCCAGGGTCTGCTGCCGTTCGTCCGGGACCGTGTCGGCGGGGCGTGATCCCGTGGGGGCGTCGGTGACGAACTGGGCCAGCGCCGCGAACCGCGCGGTGTCGTCGATACGGTCGACGATCACCTTCTGCTGCTGGGCCGCGGCGACGCTGATGGCGAGCGGGACGCCGAGCGCGAGCAGGACGGACGCCATCAGGACGATGAGCAGCGGGAGGAGACGTGTGCGCACCCGTGGACGCTACGCGGCCGGAGCGACGAGCCGGTAGCCGACGCCTCGTACGGTCTCGATCAGTGCGGGCATCCGCAGTTTGGCGCGCAAGGACGCGACATGCACCTCCAGGGTGCGTCCCGTGCCCTCCCAACTGGTGCGCCACACCTCGCTGATGATCTGCTCCCGCCGGAAGACCACCCCCGGACGCTGGGCGAGCAGGGCGAGCAGATCGAACTCCTTGCGGGTCAGTTGGACGATCGAACCGTCCACACTGACCTGGCGGGTGGGCAGTTCGATGCGCACCGGGCCGAGGCGCAGCGCGGTGTCGCCGCCGCCGCTCGGGTCCTCGTGGACGCTGCGCCGGCTGACGGCGTGGATACGGGCGAGCAGCTCCCCGGTGTCGTAGGGCTTCACCACGTAGTCGTCGGCTCCGAGGTTGAGCCCGTGGATGCGGGAGCGGACGTCGGAGCGGGCGGTGACCATGATCACCGGGGTGCTGGTGCGCTTGCGGATCTTGCCGCAGACCTCGTAGCCGTCCTGGTCGGGCAGGCCGAGGTCGAGGAGGACGACACCGAAGACGTCGCTCTCCGGGACGAGTGCCTGGAGGGCCTCCTCGCCGCTGCGGGCATGCGTGACCTCGAATCCGTGCCGCGCCAGGACCGCGGACAGAGCGGCGGCGACATGGTTGTCGTCCTCGACGAGGAGCAGTCTCATCCCGGCCCCCTCCGGTTCATCGTTCGTATGGTCTCGGCCTGTACAAAAGCATGTCTCACGCGCGCGTGCACCCAGGCAGTCACGCTGATGGACGAAGACGCCGTCAAGTGGGTTCCGGTTGCGCGAGGCTTCCGTTACCCAGCCGGTACGGATCCCGGCGGCGAACTGCTACGACGGGTGTCCTCCTGCTACCCGATCGTGATGCTCAGATCTCGCTCAGATGTGATGACGCTGGTCGTAAGGCCTCACTACTGTCCTCCGCAACCGACGAGGACGGAGCCAGCAAGCGATGACCGAAGTATCGGTGGCCAAGGAAGATGTGGCCGCGACCGGCGAACTCGTCGTCCTGAAGAGCGTCAACAAGCACTTCGGCGCGTTGCACGTACTCCAGGACATCGATCTGACGATCGCCCGCGGAGAGGTCGTCGTGGTGATCGGGCCTTCCGGATCCGGAAAGTCCACTCTGTGCCGCACCATCAACCGCCTGGAGACGATCGATTCGGGTGCGATCGCCATCGACGGCAAACCGCTGCCCCAGGAGGGCAGGGAGCTGGCACGGCTGCGTGCCGACGTCGGGATGGTCTTCCAGTCCTTCAATCTCTTCGCGCACAAGACCGTGCTCGAGAACGTGATGCTGGGCCAGACGAAGGTCCGCAAGGCCGACAAGAAGCAGGCCGAGGAGAAGGCCCGGGCGCTGCTCGACCGGGTCGGTGTGGCCACCCAGGCGGACAAGTACCCGGCCCAGCTGTCCGGCGGTCAGCAGCAGCGCGTCGCCATCGCGCGGGCGCTGGCCATGGACCCCAAGGTGATGCTCTTCGACGAGCCGACCTCGGCCCTCGACCCGGAGATGATCAACGAGGTCCTGGAGGTCATGCAGCAGCTCGCCCGTGACGGGATGACGATGATCGTCGTCACCCATGAGATGGGCTTCGCCCGCTCGGCCGCCAACCGAGTGGTGTTCATGGCCGACGGCCGCATCGTCGAAGAGGCCGTGCCGGACCAGTTCTTCAGCAACCCGCGCAGCGACCGGGCCAAGGACTTCCTGTCGAAGATCCTTCACCACTGACGCTCACCGGCGCACCACCGGCATACACCGAAGAACACCGAAGAACACCGACAGCCAGCCACCGGCGGCCCGCGGAGAGCGGGCGGCCACCGGCGGCCCGCGGAGAGCGGGCGGCCACCGACTGCCCGCGGAGAGCGGGCGGCCACCGACTGCCGCTGAGGGCCCCGCACGCCCTCAGGGCCCCTGCCACACGCCCTGACGGGCCCTCATCTCCCCACCAGCCAAAGGATGTTCCTCATGAAGCTCCGCAAGGTCACCGTTTTCGCGACCACCGCCCTCGTCCTCTCGCTCGCCGCGACGGCCTGCGGGAGCAGCGACAGCAACGACTCCGGTTCGGGCTCCGGCGGTGGCGGCAAGATCAAGGTCGGCATCAAGTTCGACCAGCCCGGCCTCGGCCTGAAGCAGCCGGACGGGACGTACGCCGGCTTCGACGTGGACGTGGCCACCTATGTGGCCGGACAGCTCGGTTACAAGCCCAGCCAGATCGAGTGGGTCGAGACCAAGAGCGCCGACCGTGAGAACGCGCTGGCGCGCGGCGACGTCAAGTTCATCGCGGCCACGTACTCGATCAACGACGAGCGCAAGCAGAAGGTCGACTTCGCCGGCCCCTACCTGCTGGCCCACCAGGACCTCCTTCTCAAGAAGGACTCCACGATCTCCAAGGGCACGGACCTCAACGGCAAGAAGCTGTGTTCCGTGACCGGCTCCACGTCGGCGCAGAACGTCCAGAAGTCGATCGCCCCGAAGGCCAACCTCCGTGAGTACAGCGGCTACTCGGAGTGCATCGCCGGCCTCCAGAGCGGTGCCGTGGACGCGGTGACCACCGACGACTCGATCCTCGCGGGCTTCGCCGCGCAGGACAAGTACAAGGGCCAGTTCAAGATCGCCGGCCTCAAGCTCAGCAACGAGAACTACGGCATCGGCGTCAAGAAGGGCGACTCCGCGACCGTCACCAAGATCAACACCGCACTGGAGAAGATGGTCAGCAGCGGTGCCTGGCAGACGGCGGTCACCAAGAACTTCGGCCCGGCCGGCTACAAGAACGAGCCCGCCCCGAAGATCGGCGACATCGTCAAGTAACCCGAGAAGACCCAGGTAAGGCAGGCCCCCATACCCGGAAGCGCGGGAGATCGTGTTCGACTTTCTTCAAGGTTATGACGTCCTAGGGGCGTTCTGGATGACGGTGAAACTGGCCGTCCTCTCCGCCCTGGGCTCCCTGGTCTGGGGCACCCTGCTGGCCGCGATGCGGGTCAGCCCGGTCCCTCTGATGCGAGGGTTCGCCACCTTCTACGTGAACACCGTCCGGAACATCCCCCTGACGGTCATCATCGTCTTCACCTCGCTCGGTCTCGCCGACATCTTCGGCGTGACGATGGGCGCGTCCGACGACTTCAAGGTGCAGGGTTTCCGACTGGCGCTGCTGGGTCTCATCGCGTACCACGCGGCCTTCGTCTGCGAGGCGGTGCGCTCCGGCATCAACACCGTGCCCGTCGGACAGGCGGAGGCGGCCCGCGCCATCGGGCTGAGCTTCAGCCAGGTGCTGCGGATCGTGATCCTTCCACAGGCGTTCCGCGCGGTCGTCGGACCGCTGGCCAACGTACTGATCGCCCTCACCAAGAACACGACCGTGGCGGCGGCGATCGGTGTCGCCGAGGCGGCCGCCCTGATGAAGACGATGATCGAGAACGAGGCCCAGACGGTCGCCGTCGGCGCGGTCTTCGCGCTCGGCTTCGTGGTACTCACCCTGCCCACCGGCCTCCTCCTGGGCTGGCTGGGCAAGCGACTGGCGGTGAAGCGATGACCTCCGTGCTCTACGACGCGCCCGGCCCCCGCGCCAAGCGGCGCAACGTGCTCCTCTCCGTCCTGTTCTTCGTCCTGCTCGGCCTCTTCTTGTGGTGGATCTGGCGGACGATGGACGACAAGGGCCAGCTGAAGTGGTCCCTGTGGCAGCCGTTCACCACGGCGGACGCCTGGACGACGTATCTGCTGCCGGGCCTCGGCGACACCCTGAAGGCCTCCGGGCTCGCCATGGCGATCGCCCTCCCCCTGGGCGCCTTCTTCGGGATAGCCCGCATGTCCGACCACAGGTGGATGCGCGTCCCGGCCGGCGTGGTCGTCGAGTTCTTCCGCTCGATCCCGGTCCTGCTGCTGATGCTCTTCGCGAACGAGTTCTACGTCCGCTCCACGAGCGTCGGCAGCGAGGAACGGCCCCTGTACGCCGTTGTCACCGGCCTGGTGCTCTACAACGCCTCGGTGCTCGCCGAGATCGTCAGGGCGGGCATCCTGTCCCTCCCCAAGGGCCAGACGGAGGCCGCGTACGCGATCGGTCTGCGCAAGGGCCAGACGATGACCAGCATCCTGCTCCCGCAGTCCGTCACCGCCATGCTGCCGGCCATCGTCAGCCAGCTCGTGGTCATCGTGAAGGACACCGCGCTGGGCGGCGTGATGCTGGGCTTCACCGAGCTGCTCAACGCGCGCAGCACCCTCGCGGCGAACTACGCCAACGTGGTGGCGAGTTTCATCGTCGTCGGGGTCATCTTCATCCTGCTGAACCTCGCCCTCACGACCTTCGCGAGCCGGCTGGAGCGCAGGCTGCGGCGCAGCAAGAAGAGCACGGGCGCGGTGCTGGGCCCCCAGGACGCCGCGGGGCTCAACCCCGCGCAGGTGGCAGGCAGCTTCGGAACGGGTGCCGGCGGCACGATCTGATGATCGGTCAAGTGGCGTGAACGACACGGAGGCAGTGGCATGATCGCCACTGCCTCCGTCACTTGACGCAAGCACCGGCAATGGGTTGCATACGTTCTGTGATCGTGCACCCTGCCCCAACTTCCTGTTCACATGCGTCCCTGAGGACACCGTCACGGGCAGGGGGCGCCGCACCGTGGACCCGGTGATCATCGTCGGAGCGGGGCCCGTGGGGCTCACGCTCGCCCTGGCGCTGGCGCGGCAGGAGGTGCCCTCCGTCGTCCTCGACGAGGGTCCGGGCAAGGACGAACCGCGCCTCGCGCGCACCGTCGTCCTGCGCGAGGACACCGCGGCGCTGCTGGAGCGGCTGACCGGCGTACCGCTCGCCGAGGCCGGCTCGCGCTGGGCCGGATGGCGGTCGATGCGGCGCAAGCAGGTGATGCGCGAGATCACGTTCGACGAGACCGAGCCCGCCCCCCTGCACATCGCGCAGCACGTGCTCACGGGCGCCCTGCGCCAGGCCCTCGCGGGCGAGCGCCTCGTGAAGATCGCCGTCGACAACCGTCTCGACTCGCTCGAACAGGAGCCCTCGGGCGTCACCGCCCACACCCGTGGCCCCAAGGGCACCTGGTGGCGCGGCAGTTACCTGGTCGGCTGCGACGGCCCGCGCTCGACCGTCCGCAAACTCCTGGACATCCGCTTCCCCGGCCGTACGGCGGTGGAGCGACACGCCGTGGCCGCGCTGCGCACGGAACTTCCGTGGCCCGACGAGGCGTTGTTGCATCGGGCGCCTCCGTGGCGGACGTCCGGACCCTCGGCCGGGGAGGTCACCGGACGCCCCCTCCCCGACGGCGTGTGGCGCCTGGACTGGCTGCTGCCGCCGGGCAAGGACCTGGTCACGCCCGAGCTGCTCCTGGCCCGCGTCCGGGAGACCCTCGCGGGCTGGACCGAGGGCCCGACACCGCCGTACGAACTGCTCGACACCGGCGTGCACACCGTGCACCACCGGCTCGCGCGCCGGTGGCGGGTGGGGCGGGTGTTCCTCGCGGGGGACGCGGCGCATCTGCTGGGGGCGCTTGGTACGCAGGGGCTGGACGAGGGGCTGCGGGACGCCGACAATCTCGCCTGGAAGCTGGCGTCGGCCTGGCACCACGGGCCGCACGAGGCGCTGCTCGACAGTTACCAGGCGGAGCGGCGGGCGGTCGTGGCGGCGAGGCTGCGCGCCGCCGACCAGGCGCTGCCGCTGGTGCGTGGCGGCGCCGGGCTGCGCGCGGTCGTGCCCGGCTCGGCCCGCGGCCACGACGTACTGCTCACGGACGGTCACCTGGGGCGCGGCGCGCTCGGTGCGCCGGGGGCGTACGCCGACTCCCCGCTCGCGCCCCGGCACATCGAGGGCGAGGTCCCCGTCGACACCCCGCCCGGCGCGCCGGTCGCCGATGTCCGGGTCACCGCGGAGGACGGCTCCTTCGTACGGCTGCGGGACCGCCTCGGGCACGGCTCCCTGCTGGTCGTCCTGGTCGCGCCGGGCACGGGCGTGTGGGAGCGCAAACACTGGGTGACCGCGGGAATCATGCCCCGCCTGGCCGCCGCGGTGACCGCGCTGCCGCACCCGGCCGAGCTGCTGGTCGCCGAGAGCTACCCGGGCGCCGCCGCCCACACCGTCCTTCTCGTACGGCCCGACGGACACCTGGTCACCGCGCTGAGCGGGGTGCGTCCGGCCGACCTGTACGCGGCGGCCGAGGCGACCCTGGGCGGCCCGGCGAAGACGGAGGCCACGGCCGGCTCGCGCTGAGGCCGCCGTATCCGAACTGTCCACATAGTGACGCTGAGTTGACCGGCCCACACCGCCGTGCTGTACTCCGGATCATGACCGACACCTCTGTCCACCTCTGGCGGAAGGTCCATCTGGACCTCGTCCGCTACGTGGGCTGCGTCTGTCACATCTCCTGCTGAATTCGCATCTCCCTCACTCGCGCGCACCCTTTCTGTGGGCCCGCGCGCGCCTTCGCGAACACTCATCAGGACGGTGCACATGTCTGTATCCCCCTCTGCCCCCGTGTCCTCCGCCGCGCCCGCCCAGACCCCGACACAGGCGGACCTGCTCGACTTCGTACGGCGTACGGCCGCCGACACCGAGCTGATCGCCTCGCTCCCCCTCGACCCCGAGGGCCGCACCTGGGTCCGGCTCGAAGGGCCCGGCGGCAGCGAGGCATGGCTCATCGGCTGGCCGCCCGGCAGCGGAACGGGCTGGCACGACCACGCCGACTCGGTCGGCGCCTTCCTCACCGCCGCCGGTGAGCTCAAGGAGAACTCGCTCGCCGCCCGGCTCCCGAGCCACGGCTGGAAGACCCTCGAACTGGAGGAGGGCGTGGACCGCGAGCGTCGGCTGCCGACCGGCAAGGGCCGCGCCTTCGGCCACCACCATGTCCACGAGGTGCTCAACGAGTCCACCGAAGAGCACGCGATCTCCGTCCACGCCTACTACCCGCCGCTCCCGCAGATCCGCCGCTACAGCCGCACCGGCCCGGTGCTGCGCCTGGAGCAGGTCGAGCGCCCGGCGGACTGGCAGTGAGTGCCGTACGCGAACAGCCCCTCGGCATAGACGAGTTGCTGGAGCGGGTCCGCGCGGACTACGAGCGGATCGAGGCGCGGGAGGCGTACGACGCGGCCCGCGCCGGCGAGGCCCTCCTGGTCGACATCCGCTACGAGGCCCTGCGCGCCCGGGACGGTCTCATCCCCGGCGCCCTTGTCGTCGAACGCAACGAACTGGAGTGGCGCCTCGACCCCCAGGGCAGCCACCGCGCCCCCGAAGCCACCGGCCACGACCTGCGCGTCGTGGTGATCTGCAACGAGGGCTACGCGTCCAGCCTGGCAGCCGCATCCCTGCACCAACTGGGCCTGCACCGCGCGACGGACCTGGTCGGCGGCTTCCAGGCGTGGAAAGCGGCGGGGCTGCCTGTCGCGATCTAGTCGCCGTGTCTACGACGTGACAGAACGCTCGCGTTCACTACCTGTCGGAGGGCGGAGGGCGGAGGGTCAGCAGAGCGGGGCGGTGTCCGTGCGGGTCCGTGCGGGTCCGTGCGGGTCCGTGCGGGTCCGTGCGGGTCCGTGCGGGTCCGTGCGGAACGCGCATCCTTGGCCGGGCGCCCCACCGGTTCCCGCGCCCACTCCCCTACTACTGCCTGGCGGTGGCCTACTGCCTGGCGGTCGCCGCCGTCACCGCCCGGACCCGGAGCGCCATTCGGCCCGGCAGCGCCGTGGCGACGAGGGCGAGAGTCCCGGCCACCGCGACCACCGTGAGATACACGAGCGGGGTGACCGACGGCGCCGCCCGGCCGGTCATACCGACACTGAACGCGGTCAGGACGGCGAGGGCGATACCGCTGCCCAGCGCCGTGGCGAGCAGCAGTACCGACAGCGCCTCGGTACGCAGCATCCGCAGCACCTGCCGTCGGGTCGCCCCGGCGAGGCGGAGCAGCGCGAACTCCCGGACCCGCTCGGCGACCGACATCGCGAGCGTGTTCACCACGGCGATGGCCGTGAAGGCCAGAACGAGCCCCATGGCCAGGTAGTTGACCTCCGCGTTCGCCTGCTGTCGCCGCGCCTGCAGCGAGTCGGCGGCGGCCGGAGCGAGAATCCGGATGTCCGGGAACTCACGGAGGGTAGTCGCGAGTTCTGTCTGTGTACGGAGCGTGCTGACGAGGACGGAGGAGGCGAGCGGGTTGTCGACGTGCCGGGCGACGAGATCGTGCGCGAAGGTGAGATCGCCGAAGCCGAGACCCCTGGCGTAGACGGCGACGACGGTGAGCGTGGCGGGCGTGCCGTCGCCGAGCGTGAGCTTCAGGGTGCTGCCGGGTTTCAAGTGCAGCTGATCTGCGGCCAGTTCACTTACGGCCGCGGTGTGCTGGGTGAGTTCGTCGAGCGATCCGGCGGTGACGTCCGGGTCCCAGGTGCGGGTGAGTCCGGCGGGTGTGACGCCTTGCGCCGCGTATTTGTCGAGGCCCACACGGACGGTCGTACGGACGACTTCGGTGACAACGTCGTGCCGCGCGCGGAGCCGCCGTGCGGCCTCGGCCGGGACACCCGGGCCCTGGGCGGCGAGGACCCAGTCGGCGCGAACGCCTTCGCGGACCTGGGCGCTGGCGGCGTCGCCGAGGGTGGGCTGGACGAACAGCACGGTGCAGGTCATGCCGATCAGGAGGGTGAGCGGGGTGACGACGGAGGCCATGCGGGTGGCGTTGCCCCGGAGATTGGCGACGGCGAGCCGACCGCAGGGGCCGGTACGCCGGAGCGGACCACCGACCACGAGGGTGGCCGCCTTGACGAGGAGCGGTCCGAGGAGGGCGACCGAGGTGGACAGCACCACAACAGCCAGGAAGGTCACGGGGGTTGAGGCGGGCTCGGTCCGAAGACCGCTGAGCACGGTGACCAGGACGACACCGAGCGCGAGGAGGGTGAGGCCGGCCAGGGGGCGGACTCGGGTGGGGCGAGTGTGGGTGAGCCGGGTGCGTGTGGGCCGCGTTCGCGGGGGTCGGGTGCGCTTGGACCCGGGGTCGGCTCCGGCTCGGGCACCAAGGTCGGCTCGGGCACCAAGGTCGGCTCGGGCACCAAGGTCGGCTCGGGCACCAAGGTCGGCTCGGGCACCAAGGTCGGCTCGGGCACCAAGGTCGGCTCG
>NZ_JBIVNL010000019.1:133837-169786 GCF_044753545.1 Streptomyces sp. NPDC088350
CGCAGTTCGCCTTCGGCTTCAGCTCGCTGTTCGGCCGCCGGTTCAGCTTCGGCTCCCAGTTCAGCTCCGGCTTCGGCTTCCGGTTCAGCTCCGGCTTCGGCTTCCGGTTCAGCTCCGGCCTCGGTTTCGGCTTCGGCGAGTGCCTGGGCCGGGCGGATTCGGGAGATACGGCGGGAGGCGACCCGGGCCGCGGCCCAGGCGCCGAACACGGTCGCGGCCAGGGCGGCCAGCGGCGGGACGACGCCGGTGGTGTGCTGGAGTGTGGCGGGGACGGCGCCCAGGGCGACGAACCTGTCGTAGAGCCAGGCGCCCAGCGGGAGTCCGAGCAGGCTGCCCGCCGCACCGGCGACCGTGCCGACGATCAGGGCTTCGCGGCCGAGGAGTCCGCGGATCTGGCCGGAGGTGGCGGCCACCGCGCGGAGCAGGGCGAGTTCACGGTGGCGCTGCTGGACGGAGAGCGCGAAGGTGCCGACGACCACGAGGACCGCCACGACCAGCGAGGTACCGCCCATCGCGCCGCCCATGCTGACCAGCCTGACCCTGGCCGTGGCGGCGTCCAGGAACTCGACGGGGCCGCGTGCGTCGCCGGCGCTGACCTGAGCGGTGGTGCCGTGGAGCGTTGTGGCGACGGCCCGCCGCAGCCGGGCCGCGCTCGTGCCCGTGTCCGGGAGCACGCCGAACGCGGTGACCTGCCCGGGGTGCGCGGCCAGCCGACGGGCCTCGCCTGTCGAGAAGAAGAGCGACGTCTGATGGCGTACAGCCGTGGCGGGAGCGGCGATTCCGGTGATCCGGTAACTGCGCGGAGCCCGCGTCGACTGGACGGTGAGCCGGTCGCCGGGCCGGAGCCGGGCTCGTTCGGCGAGGTCGCGGTCGACGACGAGATCGGTGGCGGCCCGTGGAGCGTCGCCGGTGACGAGCCGGTACGGCGTCAGCGCGGCGGAGTCCCAGGCGTGCCCGTAGGCGGTCCGGCCGCCCGTGCCGGCGGGTGTCAACGGCTGGGCGAGGAAGGTCAGTTCGGGGATGACACGGGCCACGCCCGGGGTCCGTAAGAGCCTGCTCTCCAGGTCCGCGGGGAGCCAGGCGCGCTCGGCGATCGGCTTCGCCTTGTGCTTGACCTTGGTCTTGCCCTTCTTGTGTTTGACGGTGGTCCGGTGGACGTTCTGGTCGGCGGAGACCACGACCGGGCTCGCCGCGTAGCGCTCGGTGTGGATGGTGCCGCGCAGGCCGGTGTCGAGAAGGGTGCCGCAGGCCGTGATGAGGGCGGCCGCGCACATCAGGGCGAGGAAGGCGCCGACGAATCCGGCCTTGCGGGCGCGGACGGACCGGAGGGCGTAGCGCAGCATCATGAGGGCTCGGTCTCTTTTCCGTTGTACGCCGGGTCGGCGTCGGCGAGAGGTGCCGGGAAGGCGAGGAACCGGGTGAGTACGGTGCGGGCGCCGGCCGGGGTGTCGGCTTCAGGGCGCTTGTAGCGGTTGAGGAGGGCGATGTACTCCTCGAAGAACGCCCCGAGTTCGGGCACGGTGAGCCGGATGGTGCCGCGCGAGTACGGGAAGGCGTCCGCCCAGGGCCCGGTCTCGGCGGAGTCCCGCTGGAGTTGCTCGAAGAGTTCCAGGTCGGCGGCGTACGCATGGTGGTTGAGCTCGTCCATGACGTGCCGCATCTCGGCGCTCTGACGGCTGCGCGGCGGGAAGCGGCGGTCACCGGGAACGGCCCGCCACCAACGCTCGCGGCCATGACCGGGCGCGCGCTCCGTCTCCCCTTCCGACGCCAACTCGGCCTGCGCCTCCGTCTCCGTCTCCTCGACGAAGCCGTAACGGGCGAGTTCACGCAGGTGATAGCTGGTGGAGCCGGTGTTCAGGCCCAGTGCGCGGGCGAGGGTGGCCGAAGTCGCGGGGCCGTGCAGGGTGAGGTGCTGGAGCATGCGCTGGCGGCGGGGCTGCGCGAGTGCCTTCAGCGCGGCGAGATCGGAGAGTTCGACCGGTGCGGGGGCCGCCGGGGTCCGCTCGGTGGGCGTCTCCACGCCGGTTGGGCCGAGTTCCTGTGCCATGCGTACACAGTCGTTTGTGCACAGGTGTCTGTGCACTGAGGTGGTCCGGCGTCTTCAACAGGGGGTTAGCCCTACCCCGAGCATCGGCCGGTGCTTGCCTGAACGCGATCGGCGCCCCCGCGCGTCCACCGTGTTCAGGACATTCGCACCACCAGACAGGTCAGAGCCGGATCGATCCAGAACCGGATCGACACCAGTCAGAACCGGATCGACACCGGATCAGTACCCCTCGTCCCCGAGGAACTCCGTGTCCTCGCCCTCTTCCTCCAGCGCCTGTCGGACCACTCTGAGGGCCATGCCCTGGGAGTAGCCCTTGCGGGCCAGCATGCCCGCGAGGCGGCGCAGCCTCTTGTCGCGGTCGAGGCCTCGGGTGGACCGCAGTTTGCGGTCGACCAGGTCGCGTGCCGTCGTCTCTTCCTGCTCGGAGTCGAGCTGGGAGACGGCCTCGTCGATCAGTGTCGAGTCGACGCCCTTGGTGCGCAGCTCCTGGGCGAGCGCGCGCCGAGCCAGCCCCCGGCCGTGGTGCCGGGACTCCACCCAGGCGTCCGCGAACGCGCCGTCGTTGATCAGTCCGACCTCCTCGAACCGCGACAGCACCTCGTCCGCCACCTCGTCCGGGATCTCCCGCTTGCGCAGGGCGTCCGCGAGTTGCTTACGGGTGCGCGGGGTCCCGGTGAGCAGGCGCAGGCAGATTCCCCGCGCCCGCTCGGCCGGGTCCGCCGGCGGCTCTTCCTTCTCGGCCCTCGACGAGGAGAAGTCACCCCCGTCCTCTCCGGACGACTCCCCGAAGCCGCGGCCACGGCGCCCACGCCTTCCGCGTGCGCCGTCACCGCGCGCCGTACCCCCGCGCGAGCCGCCCTCGTCACGTGCTCCCCGACTACGGCGCGAGCTGCGGCCGGGTGCGTCGTCGCCGAACCCGCCACCGCGCGAAGTGCCGCCGGGCACCGAGCTCCTGAAAGGCCGACCGGTGGCCGCCGGACCGTCACCGGGCTCCGGGCCGCCGAAAGGCGGACCGGCCTCACCGGCGAAGCCGGCCGACCAGTCAGCGCCCGGCTCGTCGCCGTACGGCCCGTCCATGCCGTACGGCTCCTCGGATGCGCCGTCCGCACCGTAGGCCATGCCGTCGCCTCTCCCGCGCCCCTGGGGGGCGTCGGGATACGCGTACTCGGCCCAGTCCGTTCGTCGTGTCACGGGTCAGCTCTTGGCTGCCGTGGCCTTGGCCTTGGTGACCTTGGCCGCAGCCGGAGCGGGCACCGCCTTGGCGGCGTCGTCCGTGGCGGTGGAGACCGCCGCGTCCGCGACCGGCTCGGCGGACTTCTCCTTCTCCGGACGGACGCCCACGCCCAGCTTCTCCAGGATCTTCTTCTCGATCTCGTTGGCCAGGTCGGGGTTGTCCTTCAGGAAGTTGCGCGCGTTCTCCTTGCCCTGGCCGAGCTGGTCACCCTCGTACGTGTACCAGGCGCCGGCCTTGCGGACGAAGCCGTTCTCCACACCCATGTCGATCAGGCCGCCCTCGCGGCTGATGCCGTGGCCGTAGAGGATGTCGAACTCGGCCTGCTTGAAGGGCGGCGCGCACTTGTTCTTGACGACCTTGACGCGGGTGCGGTTGCCGACCGCGTCCGTGCCGTCCTTCAGGGTCTCGATGCGGCGGATGTCGAGTCGCACCGAGGCGTAGAACTTCAGCGCGCGGCCACCGGTCGTGGTCTCCGGGGAACCGAACATCACGCCGATCTTCTCGCGGAGCTGGTTGATGAAGATCGCGGTGGTCTTGGACTGGTTGAGCGCACTCGTGATCTTCCGCAGGGCCTGGCTCATCAGACGGGCCTGCAGACCGACGTGGCTGTCACCCATCTCGCCCTCGATCTCCGCGCGCGGGACGAGCGCCGCGACGGAGTCGATGACGATGAGGTCGAGGGCACCGGAGCGGACCAGCATGTCCACGATCTCCAGGGCCTGCTCGCCGTTGTCGGGCTGGGACAGGATCAGGTTGTCGATGTCGACGCCGAGCTTCTTCGCGTACTCGGGGTCGAGGGCGTGCTCGGCGTCGATGAACGCCACCTGTCCGCCGGCCCGCTGCGCGTTCGCCACCGCGTGCAGGGTCAGGGTCGTCTTTCCGGAGGACTCCGGGCCGTAGACCTCCACCACTCGGCCGCGCGGCAGACCGCCGACACCGAGGGCGACGTCCAGTGCGGTCGACCCGGTGGGGATGACCTCGATGGGCTCGTTCGGCCGCTCGCCCAGGCGCATCACCGCGCCCTTGCCGAATTGCCGTTCAATCTGTGCGAGTGCGGCGTCCAACGCCTTCTCGCGGTCGGTTCCTGCCATGGGTTCCACCCGGTTTGCTTGAGTCGATCGCTTCACGTCAAAGACGCTAACGCCTGCCACTGACAATGCGCCCCGACGCCCGTCCAGCCTGTGGATAACTCGGGCACTTCACCATCAAAAGCCTGCCGAGATGCCCGTCATGGCCTCGCCGGAGCCTCCATAAGAATGGATGTTCGATTTTCGTGTCAAGCGCACCACGCGGCACTCGCGTCATCGGATGTCGCGTGTCCTGTGACCCTTCGAACCACATGGAAATCCTTCCCGCCCCGGGGGCCGGCTATGGAGACTGACGGCAGCGGCAGTCGACGGACGGAGAACCTGATGAGCGTGTGGAAGCGTGCGGGGATCGCGGCCGTGCTGGCCGCGGCGACCATCGGCATCGCGAGCCCGGCGGCTTCGGCCGCCCCCGCGCCCTGGGAGACCAGCCGGGTGCATCACCCCGCACCGGCACGGAGCACGGCGGTCCCGACGGCCGGCGAGACCGGCACCGTCTCCGTCCGGTGCGGCACTCCTTGCTACCAGTAGCCGTTCAGCAGCCCGCGCCGGACCGGCACGCCCCCGAAACCTCCAGAAGCGCTACTTCTCCTGGCGTACGGCGGGTGTCTTCGGCCGTACGACGACCGCGCGGCGCGTTCCCGCGAGGCTCGGGCCATGACTCGGACCCTGAAGAGCGATGCCCGCCCCGCCGAGCGGCTCTGTCACACGACCGGTGCCCTGCTCATCGTCTCCGGCCTGGCGCATCTCGTGGTGTTCGCGGTCGACGGCGGCCCCTGGTACGGGCCCGTCTCCTGGCGCAAGCCCGTCACGTTCGGGCTCTCCTTCGGGGCGACGCTGATCGCGGTCACCTGGGTCACGTCGTATCTGCGCGTCGGGGCCAGGCTGCGTACCGTGCTGCTCGTCGTGTTCGCCGCCGACTGTGTCGTGGAGGTCGGCGGCATCACCCTCCAGGCGTGGCGCCGGGTGCCGTCGCACCTCGATATGGAGACGCCTTTCGACACGGCGGTGTCCATGACGCTCGCGGTGGGCGGCGCGGTCCTCGTGGTGCTGCTCACCGTGTTCGCGGTGGCGTCCTTCCGGCACCGGCCGACGGGTCCCGCGGGGATGGCGCTCGCGGTGCGTTCCGGGTTCGCGATCCTGCTCGTCGCGCTGGCCTCGGGCGCCGCGATGATCGCGCGCGGGGTGGTCCTCGCGCGGACCGGCCACCAGGAGGCGGCATACCACTCGACGGCCCCGCTCAAGCCGCTGCACGGGGTGAGCCTGCACGCCGTCCTGGTCCTGCCGGCACTGGCCTGGCTGCTGTCCCGCACCTCCTGGAGCGAGGCGGTACGGCGGCGGACCGTGACGGTGGCGGTCGGCTGCTACGCCGCCGCGGTGGCCGGGGCGGGGGTGTGGGCGTTGCTCACGTACTGACCGCTGCGCCCTGGTGGTTCACGTTCTGATCACGCCTCCCCCAGTGTTCTTGCCGGATCCCCCTTCAGGAGGAGCCCTCCGCAGAGCCCCTCAGGTCGGAGCCGGCCGGTTCCGAATCCGTCGGCACCGTCGGCTCGGAGTCGGTCGTCCCCGAGTCCGAGTCGGTCGTCCCGGCGGAATCGGCCGCTGCGGGCCCGGTCGCCCCAACCCGCCCTTCCCAGAGCCGTCGGGCGCGGATCAGCGGGCCGGGCCCGTCGGAGCCCCGGGTGGTCCGGTGCCCTTGCACCCGGGGGTCGTCCGTGACGGCGTACCGCTTCACATACGCCCCGAGGAACGCCTGCAGCGTGGCGACGGCCGGGATGGAGATCAGCGCCCCGACCGCCCCGAGGAGCGCGGTGCCCGCGATGACCGAACCGAAGGCGACGGCGGGATGGATGTCGACGGTCTTCGCGGTCAGCTTGGGCTGCAGCATGTAGTTCTCGAACTGCTGGTAGACCACGACGAAGATCAGCACCCACAGCGCGTACCAGGGGTCCACGGTGAAGGCGATCAGCATGGGCAGGGCACCCGCGAGATATGTACCGATGGTCGGGATGAACTGGGAGACCAGGCCCACCCACACGGCGAGCACGGGCGCGTACGGGATGCCCAGCGCCTGCAGCAGGATGTAGTGCGCCACTCCGGAGACCAGCGCCATCAGGCCGCGTGAGTATATGTAGCCGCCGGTCTTGTCGACGGCGATCTCCCACGCGCGCAGCACCTCGACCTGCCGGGCGGGCGGCAGCACGGAGCACAGCGCGCGCCGCAGTCGCGGCCCGTCGGCGGCGAAGTAGAACGAGAACAGCCCGATCGTCAGCAACTGGAAGAGGCCCCCGAGCACCTGGGTGGACACGTCCAGCACGCCGGTGGCGCTGTTCTGCACGTACTTGCGCAGCCAGTCGGAGTGGAGCAGCCCCTCCTGGATGTCGACCCGTCTCAGGTCGGTCTGGAAGTGCGTGTTGACCCAGTTGATGACGGAGTCGAGGTAGTTCGGGAAGTCCTCGATCATCTTGATGATCTGACCGGCGAGCATCGACCCGAGCAGGGTGACGAACCCGGCGCTCACGATCAGCAGACCGAGGAAGACCAGGAAGGTGGCCAGCCCCCGGCGCATGCCCCGGGCGGCCATCCGGCTCACCGCGGGCTCGATGGCGAGGGCCAGGAAGAACGCGATGAGGATGTTGATCAGCAGCCCGATGAGCTGGTGGAAGGCCCAACTCCCCAGCTGGAACACGGCGACGAGGGCGAGCGCCAGCACCATGGCGCGCGGCAGCCAGCGCGGCATGCCCGTGCCCGGCACGGCGCCGTCGGCCGGGGGCCGGGCCGGGGGCGTCGTACCGAACGGGGATGTCTGCGGGGCGTCGTGCCCGGTCTCGTCAGTGGATGCCACGGTGCAAGTCTCGCCTACGGCACTGACAACAAGTCACCGGCGGCGATCTTCGTGACCGATCAGCGACTTTCCTGCGGAACGTTCATGACGGCGCAGACCACGCGCCACACGTCCTTGGCCTCCCAGCCGGCGTCCAGCGCCTCGTGCACCGTTCGCCCGCCGAGTTCCGTCATCACGTGATCGCGGGCGAAGCTCTCGGCGTACTCCGCGCCGAAGTGCTCCGTCATCCGCTGCCAGAAGACCGTCAACCGCATGACACCAGTATCCCGCCCCTGAGAGTGGGCCCGGGCCGGGACCGCTCGCCGAGACCGCTTTCCGTCCTACGGTCTGACGCATGGCCGAATCAGGAGCTTCCCCACTCCCCCCGACGCCCCCGGCGCACTCCCCGCTCTTCCGCGCCGAGCACTTCGTCTGGCTCACCGCGCGCGTGCTGGAACAGCGCCTCTTCGCATACCACTTCCTCAACGGCGAACCCGATCCGGTGGAGACCGCGCTGGACGCCTACCGCAACGAGGACGGCGGCTACGGGCACGCGCTGGAACCCGATCTGCGCGGCCCGGTGAGCCAGCCGCTGCACACCGGTCACGCCCTGCGCGTCCTGGACTCCATCGGGCGCTGCGGCGGGCAGCGGGTGGAACGCGTGTGCCGCTATCTGACCTCGGTCTCCAGGGCCGACGGTGCCCTGCCGGCGATCGATCCCGGCCAGCGCGGCTATCCGACGGCTCCGTTCGTGCCGATCGTGGACGACCCGCCCAGCGAACTCCTCGCCACCGGGCCGGTGGTGGGCCTGCTGCACCGCAACGAGGTGTGGCACGCCTGGCTGTTCCGGGCCACCGACTTCTGCTGGCAGGCCGTCGACTCCCTGGAGAAGTCCCACCCCTACGAGATCGAGGCCGCCGTCGCCTTCCTGGACTCGGCACCGGACCGCCCGCGCGCGGAGGCCGCCGCCGACCGCCTCGGCCGCCTGGTCCGCGAGCACCGTCTCGCCGCCCTGGACCCGGACCACCTGGAGGCCTACCCGGTCGCCCCCGGGTACGCACCGGGCGAGCACCACTTCCCGTACGACTACGCGAGGACCCCGAGTTCCCTCGCGCGCGCGTGGTTCACGGACGACGAGATTGCCCGCTCCCTCGACCACCTGGCGGACGGCCAGCAGGAGGACGGCGGCTGGCCGATCCGCTGGCGCCAGTGGGCACCCGGCATCGCCCTGGAGGCACGCCCCATGGTGACGATCCAGGCCCTGCGCACCCTGAAGGCGTACGGCCGCTCTGTGGGCTGATCCCGGGCCGCCTCAGCCGCCCATGGCCCGCACACCGGCCGTCACCAGCACGGCCGCCGCGACGACGAGCAGGAACGGAGCGCGCAGCACCAGCGCCACGGCTGCCGCAGCGAGCCCGGCGGCCCGCGCGTCGAGCACGAGCGCGTGCCCGTCGGCGAAGGCCTGCTGGGCCGTGAGCGCGGCGAGGAGGGCGACGGGCAGCAGGGCGGCGAGCCGCCTCACCAGTGGCCGCTCCAGCGCGCCCGCGGGCACGAGGAGTCCGGCGAGCTTGACGAGGTAGCAACCGAGGGCGGTCGCCGCGATCGCGATCCAGATGCTCAACGGTCTTCCTCCTGTGCGTCGTTACGTGATCCACCCTGCCGACGGCCCTCTGCGTAGAGGGCGATCGGCGCCGCGAGAGCCGCCACCAGGACCGGCACACCGGCAGGCAGCACGGGCAGCAGTCCCAGCCCCAACAGGACCGCGAGTGCGGCGACGGCGCGCTCGGTGGTGGTCTTGAGCATGGGCGCGAGAAGTGCCAGGAAGACGGCGGGCCCAGCCGCGTCGAGACCCCAGGCGTCCGTGTCCCCGATGGCCTTGGCACCCAGCGCGCCGAGCAGCGTGGTGAGGTTCCACAGCAGGTACAGAGTGAGCCCGGTGACAGTGAAACCGATCCGCGCGGCACGCCGCGTGGGCTGCGCGAGCGTGACGGCAGTCGTCTCGTCGATGACCCACTGGGCGGCGAACGGCCGCACCGCGCGCGGGAGGGCCAGCAACTGCGACAGGCGCAGCCCGTAGAAGGTGTTGCGCACGCCCAGGAAGAAGGCTCCCGCCGCCGCGGTGAGCGGATTGCCGCCGGCCGCGAGCGCTCCCACGAGCGCGAACTGGGAGGCACCGGTGAACACCAGGAGGCTGAGGGCGCAGGTCTGGAGCAGGGTGAGCCCGCCGCCGGCCGAGGTCACCCCGAAGGCGAACCCCGACAGCCCTACGGCGACCCCGACGCCCAGGGCGTCCCGTACGACGGCCGAGTCCGGCTTTCCCCCGGCCTCGGAGCCCGGTTCTCCTCCCGCTCCGGCGCGTATGTCTTCTGAAGCGATCTGTTCTGCCACGTGTCGGACGGTAGGAGCAGTCGCCGCCCCGCGTCTTGTACGTTCTTGCGCTCCCTCTGGTACGCGCCCGGCGGCACCCCGACGATCCGGGTGAAGTGCCGGTTGAGGTGCGGCTGGTCCGTGAACCCGACGGCGACGGCCGCTTCCGCAGGGGCCGTACCGGCGTCAAGGAGCCGACGTGCCCGCCGCACACGGGCGTCGGTCAGCCAGGTGTGGGGCGGCATCCCGTAGGCGTCGCGGAAGGCACGCAGCAGCGCGAACGGGCTGGTCCCCAGATCACCGGCGAGCTTCTCCAGGGACGGCGGGTCCGCCATCCGCTCCTCCAGCACGGCACGCGCGCGTGCGGCGACGCGACCGCCCGCCGTGGACACGACGCGCTGCGGCAGCGGTCCGCCGTTCAGCCGGAGCAGCCTGGTGACGGCGACCCGCAGCAGGGTGTCGGCGGCGAGCGCGTTGCCCTCGTCGGCCGCGCGCAGGATCTGGTGGACCAGCCCGACGGTGTAGGGGTCGTCGAGCACGGGACTGGCGAACCCGGGAGTGCCGCGGATCGAGGTGGTCTCGGCGGCTATCGCGCCCACCACCTCGGGCGACGGATAGACCGCCCCGTACCGCCAGCCCTCGGGCACGCCCGCCCGGCCGGTGTGCGGAGTGTCCGGATTCACCAGCGCGAGCGCTCCCGCCCCGGCTGACACATCACCCCCGCCGTGGTGGAACACCTCGACGCCGTCCGCGATGGCGGCGATCACGAAGTTCTCGTGTGTGTGCCGTACGAACGTCTTGCGGATGTACCGGGCGCGCAGCAGGTCGACCCCGGGCAGCTCCGTGTACTGCCAGTGCCTCGCCAGCTCGCCCGAACCTGCCATATGCCCATTCTCCGCCAGGCGGTCGGCAGGCGGTCGGCAGGCGGAGAAACGGTCCTGTCGTCGGCAGTCGGCAGGCACCGAAACGGTTCTGCGAGCCAGCGCCGGAGAATTCCCGCAGGTCAGACGCATTGTCAGTGGTCGGGTGCAGGATGGACGCATGGTCAGCTCCGCACACCGAGCCCTCGACGGCTTCTCCCCCGCGACCCGCGGCTGGTTCACGGGGGCCTTCTCCGCGCCCACCGCGGCCCAGGCGGGCGCGTGGCGGGCCATCGGCGAGGGTTCGGACGTGCTGGTGGTCGCGCCGACCGGTTCCGGCAAGACCCTGGCCGCGTTCCTGGCCGCCCTGGACCAGCTCTCCGCTACGCCCCCGCCCGCCGACCCGAAGAAGCGCTGCCGCGTCCTGTACGTGTCTCCGCTGAAGGCTCTCGCGGTCGACGTGGAGCGCAACCTCCGCAGCCCGCTGACCGGCATCCGCCAGGAGTCCGTCCGCCTGGGTCTGCCGGAGCCCGAGATCAGGGTCGGCATCCGCTCCGGCGACACCCCGCCCGCCGAGCGCCGCGCTCTGTCGACGCGCCCGCCGGACATCCTGATCACCACCCCGGAGTCCCTGTTCCTGATGCTGACGTCGGCCACGCGCGACGCGCTGACCGGCATCGAGACGGTGATCCTGGACGAGGTGCACGCGGTCGCGGGCACCAAGCGGGGCGCGCATCTCGCGCTGTCACTGGAGCGGCTGGACGAACTGCTGCCGAGGCCGGCCCGCCGTATCGGCCTCTCGGCGACCGTGCGCCCGGTCGACGAGGTCGCCCGCTACCTCTCCCCGCACCGCAAGGTGGAGATCGTCCAGCCGAAGTCCGGCAAGGAGTTCGACCTCTCCGTGGTCGTCCCGGTCGAGGATCTGGGCGAGCTGGGCGGCTCCCCGGTGGCCGACGGCAGTGAGGGCGCGGAGAAGCCGTCGATCTGGCCGCATGTCGAGGAGCGCATCACCGACCTCGTCCAGTCACATCGTTCAACGATCGTGTTCGCCAACTCCCGCCGCCTCGCGGAGCGTTTGTGCAACCGGCTCAACGAGATCGCCTACGAGCGCGCGACCGGCGAGCCCCTGGACGAGCACCACGCACCGGCCGAGCTGATGGGCGGTTCCGGCGCCGCCCAGGGCGCGCCCCCGGTCATCGCCCGCGCCCACCACGGCTCGGTCTCCAAGGAGCAGCGCGCCCAGGTCGAGGAGGACCTCAAGGCGGGCCGGCTGCCCGCCGTGGTGGCCACGTCCAGTCTGGAGCTGGGCATCGACATGGGCGCCGTCGATCTCGTCATCCAGGTGGAGTCCCCGCCGTCCGTGGCGTCCGGCCTCCAGCGCGTGGGCCGCGCGGGACACCAGGTCGGCGCGGTCTCCACGGGCGTCGTCTTCCCGAAGTACCGGGGCGACCTGGTCCAGGCCGCCGTGGTCACCGAGCGGATGCGCACCGGCTCCATCGAGTCGTTGAGGGTCCCCGCCAATCCCTTGGACGTCCTCGCCCAGCAGCTGGTCGCGATGACGGCACTGGACACCTGGCAGGTCGACGACCTGCTCGCCACGGTCCGCCGTGCCGCCCCCTTCGCCTCGCTCCCGGAGTCGGCGTTCACGGCCGTGCTCGACATGCTCGCGGGTCGCTATCCCTCGGACGCGTTCGCCGAACTGCGCCCGCGCGTGGTGTGGGACCGCATCGCCGGCACGATCACCGGCCGCCCCGGGGCGCAGCGCCTGGCCGTCACCTCCGGGGGGACGATCCCCGACCGCGGACTCTTCGGGGTCTTCCTCGCCGGCGCCGACCCCAAGAAGGGCGGCGGTCGGGTCGGCGAGCTGGACGAGGAGATGGTCTACGAGTCCCGGGTGGGGGACGTCTTCACGCTCGGCACCAGCTCCTGGCGGATCGAGGACATCACCCGCGACCGCGTCCTGGTCTCCCCCGCGCCGGGTGTCCCGGGCCGGCTCCCCTTCTGGAAGGGCGACCAGCTGGGCCGCCCGCTCGAACTGGGCCGCGCGGTGGGCGCGTTCCTGCGCGAGGTCGGCTCCCAGCCCAAGGAGGACGCCCGCCTGCGCCTCCTCGCCGCGGGCCTCGACGCCTGGGCCGCGGAAAACGTGCTGTCGTACCTGGCCGAACAGCGCGAGGCCTGCGGCCACATCCCGGACGACCGCACGATCGTCGTGGAGCGCTTCCGCGACGAACTCGGCGACTGGCGGGTAGTCATCCACTCCCCGTTCGGCGCCCAGGTGCACGCCCCCTGGGCCCTCGCGCTCGGGGCCCGCCTCTCCGAGCGCTACGGCATGGACGCCCAGGTGATGCACGCCGACGACGGCATCGTCCTGAGGCTGCCGGACGCCGACCTGATGGGCCTGGACCTGCTCGACCAGGAGCCCGTGAAGCGCGGCACTGAGTACGACGCCGACCAGGCCCTCGTAGGCGCGGCGGACGTCGCCTTCGACAAGGGCGAGGTCAATCAGATCGTCACCGACCAGGTCGGCGGCTCGGCCCTGTTCGCGGCCCGCTTCCGCGAATGCGCCGCCCGCGCGCTGCTGCTGCCGCGCCGCAACCCCGGCAAGCGCACCCCACTGTGGCAACAGCGCCAGCGCGCCGCCCAACTGCTTCAGGTGGCAAGTGAGTTCGGCTCGTTCCCGATCGTCCTGGAGGCGGTCCGCGAATGCCTCCAGGACGTCTTCGACGTCCCGGGCCTCACCGAGCTGATGGGCGACCTCGAATCCCGCAAGGTGCGCCTCGTCGAGGTCACCACCCCCGAGCCGTCCCCCTTCGCCCGCTCCCTCCTCTTCGGGTACGTCGCCCAGTTCCTGTACGAGGGGGACTCACCGCTCGCCGAGCGGCGCGCCGCCGCCCTGTCGCTGGACTCGCGGCTGCTGGCCGAGTTGCTCGGCCAGGCGGAGCTGCGCGAACTCCTCGACGCCGAGGTGCTGACCGAACTGGAGCGGGAGCTCCAGTGGCTCACCGAGGACCGCCGCATCAAGGACGTCGAGGGCGTCGCCGACCTGCTGCGGATGCTCGGCCCGCTCACCGACGCCGAGTTGGCCGAGCGGGGCGCCGCGCCGCAGTGGGCCCAGGACCTGGCTTCCGCCCGCCGCGCGATCCGGGTCCGTATCGGCGGCGCCGACCACTGGGCGGCGATCGAGGACGCGGGCCGACTGCGCGACGCCCTCGGTACGGCGCTCCCGGTCGGCGTCCCGGAGGCGTTCACAGAACCGGTCAAGGACCCGCTCGGCGACCTCCTCGCACGCCACGCCCGCACCCACGGCCCGTTCACGTCGGCCACGGCAGCCGCCCGCTTCGGCCTCGGAGTCGCCGTCACCGAGGGCGCGTTGCAGCGGCTCGCGGCGAACGGCCGTGTCGTACAAGGGGAGTTCCACCCGGCCGGCATCGGCCAGGAGTGGTGCGACGCGACGGTGCTGCGTCGCCTGCGCCGCCGGTCCCTGGCCGCGCTGCGGCACGAGTTGGAGCCGGTGCCGCCGGCCGCGCTCGCGCAGTTCCTGCCCCAGTGGCAGCACATCGGCAAGGGTCACGGACTGCGCGGCATCGACGGACTGGTGCGCGCCGTCGAGCAGTTGCAGGGCGCGTCCGTGCCCGCGTCCGCCCTGGAGAAGCTCGTCCTGCCGTCCCGCGTGGCGGACTACGCGCCCGCCATGCTCGACGAACTCACCTCCGCGGGCGAGCTGGTGTGGGCCGGCGCGGGCTCCCTCCCCGGCAAGGACGGCTGGGTCTCCCTGTACCTGGCGGACGCGGCCCCCCTGCTCCTCCCGCCCCCGCACCCGCTCGAACTCACAGCACTGCACCAGTCGGTCCTGGACACCCTCTCCGGCGGCTACGGCCTCTTCTTCCGCCAGATCACCGACCAGGTCCGCGCGACCACCCACCCCGACGTCACCGATCCCCAACTGGCCGACGCCGTCTGGGACCTGGCCTGGTCCGGCCGCCTCACGAACGACACGCTCGCCCCCATGCGCTCCCTGCTGGGCTCCGGCCGTACGGCCGGTTCCACGGCCCACCGCGCCAAACGCACGGTCCCGCGCGGGCGCTACGGCTCACTGACCGCCGCCGCCCGCCCCGCCTCCCGCACCGGTCCGCCGACCGTCGCGGGCCGCTGGTCCCTGCTCCCCGCCCACGAACCGGACCCCACGGTGCGCGCCCACGCACTGGCCCGCACCCTGCTCGACCGGCACGGCGTGGTGACCCGGGGCGCGGTCGCCGCGGAAGGCGTCGAGGGCGGCTTCTCGGCGACGTACCGCGTCCTGTCCGTCTTCGAGGACAGCGGTCAGGCGCGGCGCGGTTACGTCGTGGAGGGGCTCGGCGCCGCCCAGTTCGCGATGGACGGCGCGGTGGACCGACTCCGCGCGGTCGCCAACGCCCGCGACCGGGGCGACGACCTGCCCACGCCGGACGCCACGGACAGCGATCCTTACGGCTTCGGAGCCCTCGGTGGCTCCCACTCATCGACCACCGACTCCGGCAACGGTTCCACCGGCCGCTTCGGAGCCGCGAGCACCACCGACAACCCGCCCGACAACCACGGTCGTCAGGCCCCCCACGCCTCCCTTGCCGACCACGCCCGGCACACCACACCCGACTCCCCCGGAGTCCACGACTTCGCCGACGACTTCGGCCCCTTCACCGACTTCGACGACCTCGACGCCACGGGCACACCGGCCGACCTCATCTCACGGCACAACCGCACCCCGTCCTCCCACCCGCCGTCCCCGGGCGACTACATCTCCCCCCGCGACTTCCCCACCACGGCATCCCGGGGCAACACCGCCTCCCCCTACGCCAACCACCACCCCCGCCCCCGCCCCTCCCTCACTACCCGAGCCGTGGTCCTGGCCGCCGCAGATCCGGCGAACGCGTACGGCGCGGCCCTCCCCTGGCCCGAACCCCCGACCGGCGCCGGACACAAACCGGGCCGCAAGGCGGGCTCGCTCGTCGTGCTCGTCGAAGGTGAGCTGACGCTCTACATGGAGCGCGGCGGCAAGACCCTGCTGGCCTGGCCCTCCGCCCCGGACACCACGGGCACCGCAGACCCACGCCTCCAGGCGGCCGCCGAGGCCCTCGCGGCGGCGGCCCGCGCCGGTTCGCTCGGCACGGTCACCGTGGAGCGCGTCAACGGCGCCTCGGCCCTGACCTCCCCCATCGGCACCCTCCTGGAAGGAGCGGGTTTCATCGCGACACCGCGCGGCCTGCGCCTCCGCGCATGAACCAACCACACGTGAACCAAGCGGTATCTCACCCGAAGCCACCACCCACCCCATGCCACCCTTGACCCATGCCTGAAGGCGACACCGTCTGGCAGACCGCGAAGCGCCTCCACACCGCCCTCGCGGGCAAGGTGCTGACCCGCAGCGACCTGCGGGTCCCCAAGTACGCCACGGCCGACCTCACCGGCCGCACCGTCCTGGACGTCACGCCCCGCGGCAAGCACCTGCTGACCCGTATCGAGGGCGGCCTCACCCTCCACTCGCACCTGCGGATGGACGGCACCTGGCGGGTGTACGCCAATGGCGAGCGCTGGAGCGGCGGCGGCCCGGCCCACCAGATCCGGGTGATCCTCGGCACCGCCGACCGCACGGCCGTCGGCTACCGCCTTCCCGTCCTGGAACTCCTCCGCACGACCGACGAAGACCGAGCAGTGGGCCACCTCGGCCCCGACCTCCTGGGCCCCGACTGGAACCCGGAGCAGGCCCTGGCCAACCTCCTCGCGGACCCCACCCGCCCCCTCGGCGAAGCCCTGCTCGACCAGCGCAACCTGGCCGGCATCGGCAACATCTACAAGAGCGAACTCTGCTTCCTCCTCGGCGCCACCCCCTGGCTCGCCATCGGCGCACTCCCCGCCGACCGCGCCGCAAAGCTCCCCACCATCGCCAAGCGGCTCCTGGAAGCCAACCGGGACCGCCCCCTCCGCAACACCACGAGCACCCTCACGACCAGCGCCCCCCACCGCACCGCGAACGCGCGCACCCCCGACCTGTTCGTCTACGGCCGCGCACCCCGCCCCTGCCTCCGCTGCAACACCCCGATCCGCACGGCCGACCAGGGCGACGGCTCCCGCGAACGCCCCACCTACTGGTGCCCGAGCTGCCAGGTGGGCCCCGCACCGGGCACCACCCCACTCCGCGGAACTCAGCACCGTACGACTAATTGACGACCCGTCAGAAACCCTCGTACGGTCCCTTCATGCCCCTCAAGGCGTACGACCTCACCGGACGCACCGCTTTCGTCACCGGCGCCGCAAGCGGTATCGGCCGCGCGTCCGCCGTACTGCTCGCCGAGGCGGGCGCCACCGTGCACTGCGCCGACCGCGACGCGCAGGGGCTGCACGAGACGGCGACCCTGATCAAGGACCAGGGCGGCACCGCCCGTACCCACCACCTCGACGTCACCGACCGAGCCCAGCTCAAGCAGGCCGTGGACTCCTGCGAGGACCTGCACGTGATGGCCGCGGTCGCCGGGATCATGCACAGGAGCACGGTGCTGGAGACCCACGACGAGGACCTCGACCGGGTGCTGAACGTCAACTTCAAGGGCGTCCTGTACGCCTGCCAGGAGGCGGCCCGGCTGATGCTCGACCGGGGCACCAGGGGCAGCATCGTCACCATGGCGTCGGGCGCGATCGACACCGGAGGTTCCGGGTTGCTCTGCTACAGCGCCGCGAAGGCGGCCGTCGTCCAGCTGACGAAGACGCTCGCGACGGAGCTGGGCCGGCACGGCATCCGCGTCAACGCGGTCGCGCCGGGCTGGATACGCACTCCGATGACCGACCGCCACGAGGCCGAGGCACAGGTCCGCGCCGAGGCGCTGATGGCCCGGCTGTCGCCGCTGGGCCGGGTAGGTGAACCGGAGGACATCGCCCACACCGTGCTGCATCTGGCGTCGGACGCGTCGTCGTTCACGACGGGTCAGATCCTCCGTCCGAACGGGGGCGTGGCGATGCCGTGGTGACGGACACCGCCGCAGCGGCCGACGTCCGCCATGCTTCCCTCCACCGCCCCGCGGCCACGGCTCCCGCCGCCCGCGCCTTGGGCATACAGTGCACCGGGAGCAGGCTCAACCCCCACCCCCCGGCCGCCACGGCTCCCTCCAGCACCCCCGTATCGGTCGCCAGCGCGAGCCGCAGCACGGCCCACCACCACAGCGCGCCGAACCCCAGCGCAGCCCCCCAGCGCACTATCCGCCTCGCCATGGCCGCCACCTCCAGCCGAACGCTAGACCGCCGCGGTCATCCGCGAGGAGGGCGCATCGACGGCACACGGACGCACCACCCGCCTCAACCATGACCGCAGCGGACCGCACCGGCAAACGGACCGCTACGGACCGCTATGGACCGCTATGGACCGCTACGGACCGACAAACCGCCCGGCCGTACAAGGCGCCCGGAACGTGAAAGACCCCGGCCGCACCTCTCCAGCTCTCACTGGAGAAGCCCCGGCCAGGGCCCTCAGCACATCCTCAATGCCGATCAGCGCCGCATCGGCTCAGACCAGCGTCAGCGTCACGCGGCGACCACGTCCACCGCCTCGGCGGGGGCCTTGATGGTCACCCGTTCCGGTGGCACACCGGTCACCGATACGGAACCCAGCATCGGACGTACCGACGTGGGCACGGAATTGGTGGCCGCAGCAGACTGGGCCAGCTCGGCGAGAGCGAGCTCGTCGCTCACTTCCCGCATGAGCTCGGACATCCGTACGTCCAACGCGTCGCAGATGGCGGAGAGCAACTCGGAGGATGCCTCCTTCTGCCCCCGCTCCACCTCGGAGAGATAGCCGAGTGAGACTCGGGCGGACGAGGAGACTTCGCGCAGAGTACGGCCCTGGCGCTGGCGCTGCCGACGCAGCACGTCACCAAGCAGGCGACGGAGCAGAATCATCGGTGGCTCCCTCCTCGGACCGCGTAGCCGCATCCTTCTCGCCCCACCGTACCGCCTTGCGCCGCGGCCGTGCGGGGAGCGATGTCGTGTTCACTCAGGGCTGCAAACATCAAAACCCCCCGTTCTGTTCCGTATCCTGTGCCCGCTCATTCCCGGTCTGTTCGCTCACGAGCCGCTCCAGAAGCAGCGCGAGTACGCTCCGTACACTCTCTCTACGAATTTCCGCCCGGCCGCCGTTCAACCGCAGCGCGGACACTTTCCCGCCACCGGCGGCATCCGAATCCGGTCCGGAGGGGCCGTCGACAGCCACGAAAACGGTGCCCACGCGCTGCCCGTCCTGCGGCTCCGGGCCCGCCACGCCGGTGGTCGCGATGCCCCAGTCGGCGCCCAGCGCTTTCCGTACACCGGCCGCCATCTGGGCCGCGACCTGCGCGTCTACCGCTCCCCGCTCGGCCAGCAGGGTCGCGTCGACGCCGAGCAGCTGGTGCTTCAGCTCGGTGGCGTAGGCGGTGACCGAACCGCGGAAGGCCTTGGAGGCTCCGGGCACCGATGTGATCTCCGCCGCAACCAGACCACCGGTGAGCGACTCGGCGACAGCGAGCGTCGTACCGCTCACCGTCAGTAGTCGCACCACTTCAGTGGCCGTGGAACTCACGCTTCCGTCTCCTCCGCCGCGGCCAAGCGCTCGGCGATTCCCTGCCTGCGCAGCACAATGGCCTGTCTCACATAGTCGAACCCGGTCAGCACGGTCAGCACGACCGCCGCCGCCATCACCCAGAACCTCAGAGTGGCCAGCCAGCCCGTGAGCGCCAGCACATACATCCCTACGGCTACGCCCTGCGTGAGCGTCTTCAGCTTGCCGCCGCGCGACGCGGGAATGACGCCGTACCGGATGACGAGAAAACGCAGCAGCGTGATCCCGAGTTCCCGGCCGAGGATGACGACGGTCACCCACCACGGGAGGTCGCCGAGCGAGGACAGACAGATCAGCGCCGCGCCCATGATCGCCTTGTCGGCGATCGGGTCGGCGATCTTCCCGAAGTCGGTGACGAGGTCGTACGCGCGCGCCAGATGACCGTCGAACAGGTCGGTGATCATGGCGACGGCGAACGCCGCCCAGGCGAACGACCGCATCGCCGGGTCGTACCCGCCGTCGGCCAGCATCAGGGCGACGAAGCCGGGGACGAGGAGCAGCCGGAGCATGGTCAGCAGGTTGGCGATGTTCCAGACGCTCGCCTGGTTGACGGCGGCGGCGACGACCTTCGCACCGCGCGCCGGCCTCGGACCACCGGGCACACCGGTCTCGACGATCCCGGTGTCGACAGCACCGGACGAGGCACCGCCGGAGACGTTGCCCGACATCGCGCCCGAGGAGGCGCCACCGGAGGCCGCACCGGAACCCGCGCTCGCGGGTGCGCCGTTCGCGCTGGAGGTGCCGCCCGCCGCCGATGCCGGGACTCCGGTCATCTGCCCGCCTCCTCACTACACGCGAGCGAGCCCAGGAGCGGCTCGGCCACCAGGTCGACACCTTCCGTACCGACCACCTTCGCCTCGACCATACGGCCGACGCTCAGGCCTTCGCCGCTCGTGAGCAGCACCTGGCCGTCCGTTTCGGGCGCCTGGTGCTCGCCGCGGCCGTAGGTGCCGTCCTCGGAGTCCACGGACTCCACCAGGACATGCACGGTCTCGCCGACGCGCTCCTCGGCGCGCTGCGAGACGAGTTCCTCGGCGAGCCGCGAGACACGCGCCAGCCGCGCCGCCACGACGTCCTCGTCGAGCTTCTTGTCGTACGTGGCCGCTTCCGTGCCGTCCTCGTCGGAGTAGCCGAAGACACCGATGGCGTCCAGGCGCGCGCCGTTCAGGAAGCGCTCCAGTTCGGCGAGGTCGGCCTCGGTCTCGCCGGGGAAGCCGACGATGAAGTTCGAGCGCACGCCGGCCTGGGGGGCCTTGGAGCGGATGGTGTCGAGCAGTTCGAGGAAGCGGTCGGTGTCGCCGAAGCGGCGCATGGCGCGCAGCACGTCGGGCGCGGAGTGCTGGAAGGACAGGTCGAAGTAGGGCGCGATCTTCGGTGTCGAGGTGAGCACGTCGATGAGCCCGGGGCGCATCTCGGCCGGCTGGAGGTAGCTGACCCGCACCCGCTCCAGGCCGTCGATGTCCGCCAGCTCGGGCAGCAGCGACTCCAGGAGGCGGATGTCGCCCAGGTCCTTGCCGTAGGACGTGTTGTTCTCGGAGACCAGCATGATCTCCTTGACGCCCTGCTCGGCCAGCCAGCGCGTCTCGTTCAGCACGTCGCTGGGGCGGCGGGAGATGAAGGAGCCGCGGAAGGACGGGATGGCGCAGAAGGAGCAGCGCCGGTCGCAGCCGGAGGCGAGCTTCACCGAGGCGACCGGGGCGCCGTCCAGGCGGCGGCGCAGGGGCGCGCGGGGACCCGAGGCGGGCGCGAGGCCGTCCGGGAGGTCGGCCGGACCGTGGCCGGGCAGCGCGACGTCGGCGGCGGACTCCTGCCGCTGGGCGGGGCTGATCGGCAGCAGCTTGCGGCGGTCGCGCGGGGTGTGCGAGGCGTGGATGCCGCCGTTCAGGATGGTCTGCAGGCGGTCGGAGATGTCGGCGTAGTCGTCGAAGCCGAGCACTCCGTCGGCCTCGGGGAGCGCCTCGGCGAGCTCCTTGCCGTACCGCTCGGCCATGCAGCCCACGGCCACGACGGCCTGTGTTCTGCCGTGGCCCTTGAGATCGTTGGCTTCGAGGAGGGCGTCGACGGAGTCCTTCTTGGCGGCCTCGACGAAGCCACAGGTGTTGACGACGGCGACGTCCGCGTCCTCGGCGTCCTCCACGAGTTGCCAGCCGTCCGCCTCCAAGCGGCCTGCGAGCTCCTCCGAGTCCACCTCGTTACGGGCGCAGCCAAGAGTGACGAGTGCGACGGTACGGCGTTCAGGCATGGGCTCAAGACTACTTCGTCCCACTGACACCCCACGTCGAAGGGGTTGGCCGATCTTGGCCAACCCCTTGATCACTCACCCCGTAGGACCGCTTCGCCGGACCGCTTATCCGACTTCGGGGTCGCCCTTCGTGTACGTGAGTCGCTCCACCGCTCCGGGCTGGAAGTCGTTCTGGATCTTCTTGCCGTTGACGTAGAGCTGGATCGCGCCGGCGTCGCCGAGGATCAGGTTGACCTTCGAGCTGTCCTGGAAGGTCTTGGACTCGCCCTTCTTGAGGAGTCCGTCGAACAGCATCCGGCCGTTGTGGTCCTTGGCGGAGATCCAGCTGCGGCCGTTGACCGCGCTCACCTGGACCGTCACCTTGTCCTGCGGCGCGGCGGCGATGGCACTGTCGGAGGGGTCGGACTTGGGCGTGGCGGGGTCGCTGTTCGAGGGCTTCGGCTTGGCGGGCTCGCTGGCGCTGGGCGAGGCTCCCTGGGCGACCGACGTGGCGTCACTGTCGCCGCCCTTGAACGCCGTGAACCCGACGAAGCCGACCACGGCGACGATCGCGGCGACCATGGCTGCGGTCCAGTTGGGGCCGCGCCGCTCCGGACGGATGCGTTCCGCCTCGAAGAGGGGCGCCGCGGGCGTCGGGGCCGGGCGTCCGCCGTGAGCGTCGTCGTAGCGCGCGAGGAGCGGTGCGGGATCGGTGTGGACGGCCTTGGCGAGGGTCCGGATGTGCCCGCGGGCGTAGACGTCACCGCCGCAGGGCGTGAAGTCGTCGGCCTCGATGGCGTGCACGATGGCGATGCGGACCCGGGTGGCACTGCTGACGTCGTCGACGGTCAGCCCGGCGGCGATACGTGCCTGCTGCAGGGCTCGGCCGACGGAAGGGCGGGCTTCTTCCTCATGACCCTCTTCGGAACGACCGTCTTCGAACGGACGCTCGTCTTCAGGGGAGTTGCCGATGGACACGGGGGCGCCTTTCGAGCGTGTAGCCGCCTGTGCTGGAAATTCAGTCTAGGGGGGGTACTGAAGGGTGGGGCAACCGGGCGGTGGGACTTTGTACGCCATCGGTATGGCCGGACAGCCCCATGGCGTGTCAGACACGGACCCCATGGTGGGAGCCCTGTCTATCTTCTCGCTCAACTTGACGTACGGCAAAGGGAAACGGTTGCCCGACGATCTCTAACGGGTGAGTCACGGTCTCGTCCTTTCGGCGGACGTCTACCCTTCAGACTCCCCGCGGATCACCGCGAGCACGCCGTCCAGCTCGTCACCCTTCACGAGAACGTCACGCGCCTTGGACCCCTCGCTGGGTCCGACGATGCCCCGGGACTCCATGAGGTCCATGAGCCGCCCGGCCTTGGCGAAGCCGACGCGCAGCTTGCGCTGGAGCATCGAGGTGGACCCGAACTGCGTGGAGACGACCAGCTCGGCCGCCTGGCACAGCAGGTCGAGGTCGTCGCCGATGTCCTCGTCGATCTCCTTCTTCTGCTTGCTGCCCACGGTGACGTCGTCCCTGAAGACGGGCGCCATCTGGTCCTTGCAGTGCTGCACGATGACCGCGACCTCGTCCTCGGTCACGAAGGCGCCCTGCATACGGGTCGGCTTGTTCTGCCCCATGGGGAGGTACAGCCCGTCACCCTTGCCGATGAGCTTCTCCGCGCCGGGCTGGTCGAGGATGACCCGCGAGTCGGCCAGCGAGGAGGTGGCGAACGCAAGCCTGGAGGGCACGTTCGCCTTGATCAGACCGGTGACGACGTCCACGGACGGCCGCTGCGTCGCGAGCACCAGGTGGATGCCGGCCGCGCGAGCGAGCTGCGTGATACGCACGATCGAGTCCTCGACGTCCCGGGGCGCGACCATCATCAGGTCGGCCAGCTCGTCGACGATCACCAGCAGATACGGATAGGTCTTGAGCTCCCGCTCGCTGCCCTCCGGAGTCTTCAGTTTGCCGTCGCGGATGGCCTGGTTGAAGTCGTCGATGTGCCGGTAGCCGAACGCCGCGAGGTCGTCGTAGCGCAGATCCATCTCCCGTACGACCCACTGGAGCGCCTCGGCGGCCCGCTTCGGGTTGGTGATGATCGGCGTGATCAGATGCGGGATGCCCTCGTAGGCGGTCAGCTCGACGCGCTTGGGGTCGACGAGGACCATGCGCACGTCCTCGGGGGTCGCGCGGACCATGACGGACGTGATCAGGCAGTTAATGCACGACGATTTGCCGGAACCGGTGGCTCCGGCGACCAGCACGTGCGGCATCTTCGCCAGGTTGGCCATCACGTAGCCGCCCTCGACGTCCTTGCCGAGCGCCACCAGCATCGGGTGGTCGTCCTCGGCCGCGTCCGCGAGGCGCAGTACGTCGCCGAGGTTGACCATCTCGCGGTCGGTGTTCGGGATCTCGATGCCGACCGCGGACTTGCCGGGGATCGGGCTGATGATCCGCACATCGGGGCTGGCGACGGCGTACGCGATGTTCTTGGTGAGCGCGGTGATCCGCTCGACCTTGACGGCGGGGCCCAGCTCGACCTCGTAGCGCGTGACCGTCGGCCCGCGCGTGAAGCCGGTGACGGCCGCGTCGACCTTGAACTCCATGAAGACGTTCTGGAGGGAGGCCACCACGGCGTCGTTCGCGGCGCTGCGCGTCTTGCCGGGACCGCCGCGCTCCAGGAGGTCGAGCGACGGCAGCGAGTAGGTGATGTCCCCGGACAACTGCAGCTGCTCTGCCCTCGGCGGCAGATCGCGCATCTCCTCGGGAGCCGCCTTGGTCAGATCCGCTACGACGCGCTCGACCGGCTCGACCTTGAGCTTCTCCTGCTTGGGGCGCGCGGCGGGGGCCGGGACGGGCGTCGGGGTGGTGTCCTCGCGGTCGCCTCCCACCCGTACGCCCTGCGTGAGGTCGGCGACGATCGGCGAGGGCGGCATGCCGTGCAGGACGGCCCCGTCGAGGGCCGCTGCGGCGGCTGCTGCGACGTCCACGGCGTCCATGGGGCGGTTCATGTCGGGCTGGGGCACCGCGGAGCGCCGGGGGCGGCTCCGGCGCCTGGAGAGGGCCTCCTGCTCGGCGCTGTCGGGGTCGTAGGCCTCGGGGGCGCTCCCGCGCTTGCGGGGGTGCGCGGGCAGCGCCTCGCGCCACTGCTCGTCGTAGCGCTCGTCGTCCTCGCCGAACTCGTCCTCGTCGTCGAAGTCGTGGACGATGCCGAGCTTGACCCCGAGCAGCCGCAGGCGCTGCGGGATCGCGTTGACGGGCGTGGCCGTGACGACCAGCAGCCCGAAGACCGTGAGCAGCACCAGCAGCGGTACGGCGAGCACGTCGCCCATGGTGTACGTCAGCGGGGTCGCCACGGCCCAGCCGATGAGGCCGCCGGCGTCCCTTATGGCCTGCATGCCGTCGCTGCGGGCGGGCGCGCCGCAGGCGATGTGGACCTGGCCGAGCACGCCGATGACGAGCGCGGACAGGCCGATCACGATGCGGCCGTTGGCCTCGGGCTTCTCGGGGTGCCGGATGAAGCGGACGGCGATCACCGCGAGCAGTATCGGCACGAGCAGGTCGAGACGGCCGAAGGCGCCGGTCACCAGGATCTCGACGAGGTCGCCGACCGGGCCGCGCAGGTCGGCCCAGGTACCGGCGGCGACGATCAGCGCGAGGCCGAACAGCAGCAGCGCGACGCCGTCCTTGCGGTGGGCCGGGTCGAGGTTCTTCGCGCCCTGCCCTATGCCGCGGAACACCGCGCCGACGGCGTGCGCGGTGCCGAGCCAGACGGCGCGCACGAGCCGGACGATGCCCCCGGTGGGGCTGGGCGCCGGCTTGGGCGCGGGGCGGGCGGTCTTCTTGGCGACCGCCTTCTTCGCCGGGGCCCTTTTCGCAGCGGCCTTCTTCGCCGGAGCCTTCGCCGGAGCAGCCCTCTTGGCGGGCTGCTTCTTGGCTGCGGAGGGACGTGAGGCCATAGGTGTGAGGTTACCTGTGGAGACGGCAGGGGACACGTGTGCCCACTGCTTCACCCGTTCGTGTCGCCCGTGCGGGACGGGGAACTGACGCTCGCTCACGCACAACTGCGCCTGCGGCGGACGTCAGTTCTGCGACGGGACCGAAGGTGCTCCGCTGCCGGTGCCCGGCTCCAGGGCGTCGAGTGCCCGGCGCAGCCCGGTGAGTTTGCGTTCGAGATGCGCCGCGGTGGCCACCGCCGCCGCGTCCGCCGACTCGTCGTCGAGCTGCTTGGACAGCGCCTCCGCCTGCTCCTCGACGGCCGCGAGCCGCGCCGACAGCTCGGCGAGCAGTCCGGCCGGCTCCTTGGCCGCGCCGACCGCGGGCTTGCCGCCGCCCTCCAACTGGAGCCGCAGCAGCGCCGCCTGCTCCCGCAGCTGGCAGTTCTTCATGTACAGCTCGACGAAGACCGAGACCTTCGCGCGCAGCACCCACGGATCGAACGGCTTGGAGATGTAGTCGACCGCGCCCGCCGCGTACCCCCGGAAGGTGTGGTGCGGGCCATGGTTGATCGCGGTGAGGAAGATGATCGGGATGTCCCGGGTCCGCTCCCGTCGCTTGATGTGCGCGGCGGTCTCGAAACCGTCCATGCCCGGCATCTGGACGTCCAGCAGAATGACCGCGAAGTCGTCCGTGAGCAGTGCTTTGAGCGCTTCCTCCCCGGACGATGCCCGAACCAGTGTCTGATCGAGCGCAGAGAGGATGGCCTCCAGCGCCAGCAGATTCTCCGGCCGGTCATCGACCAGGAGGATCTTGGCCTTCTGCACCATGGCCCGCCCTCCTCGCCCCGGATGTGCACCGGGCGCCGCCCCAGAGGACGACTCTCTTGCGCCGCCCGTCCTTGTGCCGGTCATGGTAGCCGCACCCCGCCTGTCGCCACACCCTGTCACCGCGATGTCACTGTGCACGAAGCAGAAACGTAGCGGGAGACCAGAAGGTTCCCCGAATCCCGTACTTCTACACGGCTTCGGGCACACTGAGTCAGCAACTCCGCGTGAACGCTGATGGTTCCCGTCACTCGGCCCGCATCCACTGCTCCATCACCGACAACAGGTGATCGGGATCGACCGGCTTCGTCACGTAGTCCGACGCACCGGACTCGATCGCCTTCTCCCGGTCGCCCTTCATCGCCTTCGCGGTCAGCGCGATGATCGGAAGCCCGGCGAACTGCGGCATCCTGCGGATCGCCGTCGTCGTCGCGTATCCGTCCATCTCGGGCATCATGATGTCCATCAGAACGACCGTCACATCGTCGTGCTGCTCCAGGACTTCGATGCCCTCGCGGCCGTTCTCCGCGTACAGCACGGACAGCCCGTGCTGCTCCAGGACACTGGTCAGCGCGAAGACGTTGCGGATGTCGTCGTCGACGATCAGCACCTTCTCCCCGCCGAACCGGATGCCCCGGCGCGCCGGCGGCGCGGTCTCCTCGGCCGCCCACTGGTCCCGCACCGTCTGCCCCAACTGCGCGCCCTCGATGGCGGAGACGGCCCTGCGGCGGCGCCTGAAGAGCGCGGCGGCGCCGTTCTGCGTCTCGTGGTACGACCTCACCTCGGCCGGCGTCTCGATGCCCACCTCGCCCCGCTCCGAGAACTCGGCGAGTTCCGCGGCGGTCGTCAGGAGGTCGCCCGTCTCCAGCGCGGGCAGCTGCTGGTAGCCCTGCGGGGGCAGTTCGCTCGGGTGCAGCGGCAAATACAGCGTGAACGTCGAACCACGTCCCGGTTCGCTCTGCGCGTGGATCTCACCGCCGAGCAGCTGCGCGATCTCCCGGGAGATCGACAACCCGAGGCCCGTACCGCCGTACTTGCGACTGGTCGTGCCGTCCGCCTGCTTGAACGCCTCGAAGATCACCCGCATCTTGCTGCCGGCGATCCCGATCCCGGTGTCGGTCACCGAGAACGCGATGAGGTCCGCGTCCGCGTCCCGCAGCGAACCGGCCTCCAGGAGCTGCTCCCTGATCGCCACCGGCACATCGGCGCCGGCCGGCCTGATGACCAGTTCGACCGCTCCGGAGTCGGTGAACTTCACCGCGTTCGACAGCAGGTTGCGCAGCACCTGGAGGAGCCGCTGCTCGTCGGTGTGCAGCGTGGCGGGAAGTTCCGGCGACACCCGTACGGACAGGTCGAGGCCCTTCTCCGCGGTCAGCGGGCGGAAAGTGGCCTCTACGTAGTCGACGAGTTGGACGAGCGCAATGCGCGTCGGGGAGACGTCCATCTTGCCCGCCTCGACCTTCGACAGGTCCAGGATGTCGTTGATCAGCTGGAGCAGGTCGGACCCCGCGCCGTGGATCGTCTCGGCGAACTCGACCTGCTTCGGGGAGAGGTTCCCCTCCGCGTTGTCGGCGAGCAACTTGGCCAGGATCAGCAGCGAGTTGAGCGGAGTGCGCAGCTCGTGCGACATGTTCGCGAGGAACTCGCTCTTGTAGCGCATCGACACGGCGAGCTGCTCGGCGCGCTCCTCCAGGACCTGCCGCGCCTCTTCGATCTCGGTGTTCTTGACCTCGATGTCGCGGTTCTGCCGGGCCAACAGCTCGGCCTTCTCCTCCAGTTCAGCGTTGGACGACTGGAGCGCCTTCTGCCGGTTCTCCAACTCGGCCGACCGCTCGCGGAGTTGCTCGGTCAGCTCCTGCGACTGCTTCAGCAGCACCTCCGTCTTGGTGTTGACGGAGATCGTGTTGACGCTGGTCGCGATCATCTCGGCGATCTGGTTGAGGAAGTCCTTCTGGATCTGTGTGAAGGGCGTGAACGAGGCCAGTTCGATGATGCCGAGCACCTTCCCCTCGAACAGCACCGGCAGCACGATCACCTGCGCGGGCGGCGCCTCCCCGAGCCCCGAGGAGATCTTCAGATACCCGCTCGGCGCGTTCTCCACGAGGATCGTGCGCCGCTCCTGGGCGGCCGTCCCGATCAGCGCCTCACCGGGCCTGAACGAGGTCGGCATGGACCCCATGGAGTAGCCGTACGACCCGAGCATGCGCAGTTCGTACGCCTCCTCGCCCTCGGTGTCCGCCAGGGGCAGCGCGAGGAAGAACGCTCCGTGCTGCGCGGAGACCACCGGCGTCAGCTCGCTCATGATCAGCGAGGCGACGTCGTCGAGGTCGCGGCGGCCCTGCATCAGCGCGGAGATGCGGGCGAGGTTGCCCTTGAGCCAGTCCTGCTCCTTGTTGGCGATCGTGGTGTCGCGCAGGTTGGCGATCATCTTGTTGATGTAGTCCTGCAGTTCCTGGATCTCGCCTGCCGCGTCGACGTCGATCTTCAGGTTCAGGTCGCCGCGGGTCACCGCGGTCGCCACGCGCGCGATGGCACGCACCTGCCGGGTCAGGTTCCCGGCCATCTCGTTCACCGACTCGGTGAGGTCGCGCCAGGTGCCGTCGACGTCACGCACGCGTGCCTGGCCGCCCAGCTGGCCCTCCGTGCCCACCTCGCGGGCGACGCGGGTGACCTCCTCGGCGAAACTGGACAGCTGATCAACCATCGTGTTGATCGTCGTCTTGAGTTCGAGGATCTCGCCGCGGGCGTCAATGTCGATCTTCTTGGTCAAGTCGCCCTTGGCGATGGCCGTGGTGACCATCGCGATGTTGCGCACCTGACCGGTCAGGTTGGACGCCATCCCGTTCACGGACTCGGTGAGGTCCTTCCACGTGCCGGCCACACCGGGCACGCGCGCCTGACCGCCGAGGATGCCGTCCGTGCCCACCTCGCGGGCCACCTTGGTGACCTGGTCGGCGAACGAACTCAGCGTCTTCACCATGGTGTTGAAGGTGTCGGCGAGCTGCGCGACCTCGCCGCGCGCCTCGATCGTCACCGTCCGCGTCAGGTCGCCGTTGGCGACGGCCGCCGCGACCTGGGAGATGTTCCGCACCTGCATGGTCAGGTTGTTGGCCATCAGGTTGACGTTGCCGCTGAGGTCCTTCCAGATGCCCGTGACACCCGGCACGTGCGCCTGGCCGCCCAGGATGCCCTCGGTGCCCACCTCGCGGGCCACCCGGGTCACCTGCTCGGCGAACGACGACAGTTGATCAACCATGGTGTTGACCGTCGTGACGAGCTCAAGGATCTCGCCCTTGGCGTCAACAGTGATCTTCTTGGACAGGTCGCCCTTGGCGACGGCGGTCGTGACCTCGGCGATCTGGCGCACCTGGATGGTCAGGTTGTTCGCCATGAAGTTCACCGACTGCGTGAGGTCCTTCCAGGTGCCGGAGACACCCTGCACCTCGGCCTGCCCGCCCAACTGCCCCTCGGTGCCCACCTCTCGGGCCACCCGCGTGACCTCCTCGGCGAACGAGGACAGCTGGTCGACCATCGTGTTCAGGGTGTTCTTCAGCTCCAGGATCTCCCCGCGCGCGTCCACGGTGATCTTCTGGGACAGGTCACCCCGGGCGACCGCGGTCGCGACCTGCGCGATGTTGCGGACCTGGGCGGTGAGGTTGCCGGCCATGCCGTTCACGGAGTCGGTCAGGTCGCGCCACACACCGGCGACGCCGGGCACCTGCGCCTGCCCGCCCAGGCGGCCCTCCGTGCCCACATCGCGGGCCACCCGGGTCACCTGGTCGGCGAAGGCGGAGAGCTGGTCGACCATCGTGTTGATGGTGTTCTTCAGCTCCAGGATCTCCCCGCGCGCGTCCACGTCGATCTTCTGGGAAAGGTCGCCCTGCGCCACGGCCGTCGTCACCTGGGCGATGTTGCGCACCTGGGAGGTGAGGTTCCCTGCCATCGAGTTGACGGAGTCGGTGAGTTCCTTCCAGGTGCCCGAGACGCCGTCCACGCGCGCCTGGCCGCCCAGCCGTCCCTCGGTGCCCACGTCACGGGCCATCCGGGTCACCTGGTCGGCGAACGACGACAGTTGATCGACCATCGTGTTGACGGTGTTCTTCAACTGAAGCATCTCGCCGGACACGTCGACGGTGACCTTCTGGGACAGGTCGCCGTTGGCCACGGCCGTCGTCACCTGCGCGATGTTGCGCACCTGGCCGGTGAGGTTGCGGAATGCAGTGTTGACCGAGTCGGTCAAGTCCTTCCAGGTACCGGCCGCGCCCGGTACCTGTGCCTGGCCGCCCAGTTCACCCTCGACCCCGATCTCGCGCGCCACGCGCGTGACCTCGGCACCGAACGAGGACAGTTGATCGACCATCCCGTTGACGGTGTTCTTCAGCTCCAGCATCTCGCCGGCGACGTTCACGGTGACCTTCTGGGACAGGTCACCGCTGGCCACAGCCGTCGTCACGGCGGCGATGTCCCGCACCTGGATCGTCAGGTTCCGGAAGACCGTGTTCACCGAGTCGGTGAGGTCCTTCCACGTCCCCGCCGCACCCGGCACGTTCGCCTGCCCGCCGAGCTGCCCCTCGGCGCCGACCTCGTTGGCCACGCGCGTGACCTCGTCGGCGAAGGTACGCAGCGTCTCGGTCATCTGGTTGATCGTCTCGGCGAGCTGAGCGACCTCGCCCCGCGCCGACACCGTCACCTTCTGCGACAGGTCACCGTTGGCGACAGCCGTCGTCACCTGGGCGATCCCTCGCACCTGTGCCGTCAGGTTGCCGGCCATGATGTTCACCGAGTCGGTGAGGTCCTTCCAGACCCCGGCCACACCCGGCACCTGTGCCTGGCCGCCCAGCTCGCCCTCGGTGCCCACCTCACGGGCGACTCGCGTCACCTCGGAGGAGAACGACGACAGCTGGTCCACCATCGTGTTGACGGTGTTCTTGAGCTCCAGCATCTCGCCGGCGACATGAACCGTGACCTTCCGGGACAGGTCGCCCTTCGCAACCGCCGTGGTCACCAGCGCGATGTCCCGCACCTGGGCCGTCAGCCGGTACGCCATCGTGTTGACCGACTCCGTGAGGTCCTTCCAGGAGCCGGACATGCCACGCACGCGTGCCTGCCCGCCCAGCTTGCCCTCGGTGCCCACCTCACTGGCCACGCGCGTGACCTCGTCGGTGAACGTCGACAGCTGGTCGACCAGGTTGTTGACGGTCCGCCCGACCTTCAGGAACTCCCCGCGCAACGGATGCCCGGTCCCGTCCGGCGCCTGCGTCCGCAGCTCCATACGCGGCGACAGATCACCCTCGGCCACCGCGGACAGCACCCGTCCGACCTCGGAGACGGGCCGTACGAGGTCGTCCACGAGCGCGTTGGAGGCGTCGATGGCCGAGGCCCAGGAACCCTCGTAGGCGCCCACCTCCAGCCGCTCGGTGAGCTTTCCCTCGCGGCCCACCATGCGCCGCACCCGTGACAGCTCACCCGTCAGATGCAGATTGCGGTCGGCCACCTCGTTGAACACGGCGGCGATCTCCGACATCACGCCGTCGCCGGACACCGTGAGCCGCTTGCGGAAGTTCCCGTCCCGCATGGAGACGAGAGCCGTCAGCAGGCGGTCCAAGGAGGCCGCGTCCACTTCCGTGGTCCCATTGCGCGGATTGCGCTGGTTCTTCAGGGACTGTCCGTCTTTCGCGCGCGTCCTGGTGGCCCGCGTCGCTGCGCCAGACTCCACTGTGTCCCTCCCGCAGGGGTCGACCGTTACTGCTGTGCTGGGGTGCTACTGCTCGGCGTATCAGTTACTGCCGCGTATCTCTGCCCGGTTTACCGGGCTTCAACAAGGCCCGCTGTCCGCCGTACACAGAAGACACCCGGCCTGCCCGGACCGTCACCAGAATCCTGTCCAGTGTTTCACCCTGCCTGAACCAGGCCATAACAGTTCGGCAGCTTCGCACATCGTCCGCACACCCTCCGGACGGAAAGACTGCGGACCGGCATCCGCATGGACGGTGAAGGTAAGTAACCTTGCATGCGGCTGTCCAGCCGCGCCGGTTCCGTCCGGCCTGGGCGGTGGCACGAGCACGAGCGGGCAGGCATCGGAGGGGCACCGCACCATGACCACCGGACTGCATCCTGGGGGAACGCCCCAGGATCCCCCGCCGACCGGGAACCAGCCGTTGCCCCGGCAGGCACCGATCGGCCATGGGCCCCTGCCCGCCGACAACAGGCCGAGGAGTTCTGTGATCACCGCGCGCGCGGCCGCCAGCTTCGAACCCGTCGGACGATCGGTCGCCACCGCGCGGTCCTTCGTCCGCGACACCCTTCAGGGCTGGGGCTTCGCCGACATCGTCGACGACGCCGTGGTCCTCACCAGCGAACTGGTGACCAACGCAGTCGTCCACGCGGGCACGGCCGCGGATGTGCTGTGCCTACGGAGTGACGACGGCGTGCGGATCGAGGTCGCCGACCACTACCCGGAGCGCGAAATCCCCCTCCAGGGGGCCGCGATCACCATGAGCAGCCCCGACCGCGAGGGCGGCCGCGGCCTCCAGCTGTGCGCGGCACTGGCCAGCCGCTGGGGCGTCGACTACACGCCCACACAGAAGCTGGTCTGGTTCCAACTCGACCTCCCCGCACGCCCGGTGGGCACCCGCGCGGCCGGCCCGTCCCTGCCGGCCGACCTCCTCCCGCTCGCCGACGGCAGGGTCCGCGTCGCGGTCGTCCAGATCGACCGTACGGGCTCCATCGCGTCCTGGAACGAGGACGCCGAGGAACTCTTCGGCTACGCCGCCGAGCAGGTCATTGGCAAGCCCCTCACCGACCTCGCCGCCTGGCCGCACACCCCGGGCACCAGCACCGGCATCGCCGAAGCCCTGCGCCTCTCCCGCTGGGAGGGCACCTACGGCATCCGCGGCGCCGACGGCCGCGTGACCCCGGTCTACGCCTCCCACCTCCGCGTCCGCGACACCGGCGGCGAACCGTCAACCGTGTGCCTCCTGGTGAGGGACCACGAACGCGCGGTTCTGCAGACCCCGTTGCGCGGCCCCGCCCCCGACGCGGCGTCCACCTCCGACGGCCAGAACACCGACCCCTTCGAGGTGTTCATCGGCTCCCCCGCACCGGACGACCTCGACGGCCTCCTCCAGCGCACGGTCGAGCGCGCCCGCGACATGCTCGACGGAGACTCCGCCTTCCTCCTCCTCGCGACCGACGACGAAACGGAGTTGGAGGTCCGCGCCTCCACCGGCCTGCCCTCCGCCCGCCAGCGCTTCGCGCGCGTGCCCGTCGAAGCCGGCCCCGGCCGCTACGGCTCCGCCCGCATGCCGGCCGTCCACGAGGACCTCCAGGCCGTCCCCGGCGCCGTACCGCTCCTGAGCGGCACCGGGATGCGCTCGGTCGTCACGGTCCCCCTGAAGGTGGAGGGCCGCCTCACCGGCTCCCTAGGAGTGGCCGCCGAAGGCCCCAACAGATACTCGAACGAAGAAGCGCTACGCCTCCAATTCGCCGCCGACCGCATCGCGTTGGCGGTCGAATCGGCCCGCCTGGGCGAGCTGGAACGCCTGCGCCGCGGCTCGCTCAGCTTCCTGGTCGAGGCCTCCGACCTCCTCGCCGGCACCCTGGACCGCGACCAGACCCTGGCCCTGATGGCCCAGATGACGGTCCCCACCCTGGCCACCTGGTGCGCGGTCTACACGATCGCCGACCAGGCCTCGGACCCGTACCTCTCCTACGTCCTGCACGAGGACGAGGAACTCATCGACGGCATCAAGTCGTTGCTCTCGAAGATCGACCCTCCGGACCCGGTCCCCACCCCCGGCGCCCGCGTCTGGGCCGCCCCCGCCGAGGCCGCCCACCAGGCGGCCCTCCGCACCTCCATGCGCAGCCTCGGCCTCAACGAACCGACCCGCCGCGTCAGCTCGGGCATCGGCCCAACTCTCGCCACGGCCTCTGCGGTTGGCGGCGAGACGGTGGTCCTCCCCCTGGTCGCCCGCAACCGCGTCATCGGCATGCTGACCCTCGGCAAGCCCACCGACGAACACTTCCGCCAGGAAATCCTCGAACTGGCCGAGGACTTGAGCCGCCGAGCCGCCCTCGCCCTCGACAACGCCCGCCTGTACTCGGAGCGCACTGCCATCAGCCAGTCCCTCCAGCGCAGCCTCCTGCCCCCCGACCTCCCGCACATCGAGGGCGTCGAGGTCGAGGTCATCTACCGCGCGGCCGGCGAGGGCAACGAAGTGGGCGGCGACTTCTACGACCTCTTCCCCATCCGCGACGGCGTCTACGGCTTCGCCATCGGCGACGTCTGCGGCACAGGCCCCGAGGCCGCCGCGGTCACCGGCCTGGCCCGCCACGCCCTCCGCCTGCTCGCCAGAGAGGGTTTCGGAGGCCCCGCGGTCCTGGAGCGCCTCAACTCCGCGATCCTCGACGAGGGCGCCCGCAGCCGCTTCCTGACGCTCCTCTACGGCGAGTTGTGGCCCCAGGAGGACGGCAGCGCCAAGCTGAAGGTGGTCTGCGCCGGCCACCCCCTCCCGCTCCGCCTCCGCCAGGACGGCACGGTCGAACCGGCCGCCGAACCCCAGCCCCTCCTCGGCGTCATGGACGACCTGGAGCTCTACGAGCAGACGGTCACCCTCGACCCCGGTGACGTCCTCCTCTGCGTCACCGACGGCGTCACCGAACGCCGCGAAGGCACCCGCATGTTGGGCGACGACGGCCTCACGGACGTCCTCACGACCTGCACGGGACTCACAGCCGGCGCGGTCGCGGCCCGCGTCATGCGAGCAGTGGAACGCTTCGCGTCGGACGCCCCGTCCGACGACATGGCGATCCTCGCGATGCGAGTCCCGGGCCTCCAGAAGGACTGACCCCGAACACGCGAAAGGCCCCGCCCAATTGGGCGGGGCCTTTCGATGTCTGGAGCCCTCTAACGGAATCGAACCGTTGACCTTCTCCTTACCATGGAGACGCTCTACCGACTGAGCTAAGAGGGCCTGTCACCTTTTGCGAGGTTTCCCTCGCGGCGACGAAAAGAATCATACCCCGAACAGGCCCGTGCGCCCAACCACCGTCACCTGACCCCGACTCGGTCAGAAAGCAGGCTGGAGCAGTCCCCCCAGCGCATTGCACGCGGACACGATCCGCTGCATCTCCCGCCTGGTCAACGAGGCGTACACCGGCAGCGCGAGGGTCTCGTCCGCGGCCCGCTCGGTCTCCGGCAGAGCCACACACCGCCGGAACTCCGGCAACCGATGCACAGGCGTCTTCACCGGCACCCGGCACTCAACTCCCCTGCCGCGCACGGCCCGAGCGAAGGCATCACGATCCGGACGCCCGTTCCCGGGCACC
Organism: Streptomyces sp. NPDC088350; assembly: GCF_044753545.1. Taxonomy (NCBI): domain Bacteria; kingdom Bacillati; phylum Actinomycetota; class Actinomycetes; order Kitasatosporales; family Streptomycetaceae; genus Streptomyces; species Streptomyces sp. NPDC088350. The sequence goes on from NZ_JBIVNL010000019.1 coordinate 169,175, forward strand.
CGCACGACGTACTGCTGGTAGGTGTGCCCGTCCCCACCATCGGGCGTCCGCACCCCACGCAACTTGCCGTCAAGATAGGCCGCCCGCTCCCGCCGCTGAGCAACCTCGTCGTACGGCGCCTCGGACTCCCCCTGCTGCAACACCAGCAGCCCATGCCGTTGCCCGACCCCGAGCATCCGCGTCATGTCGGCCGACCGCCCGAACCGATGTACGACAACTATCGCCGCCGTACGCGGAGTTACGACCGCTTCGACAGCGGACGCGTCGAGGCAGTAGGTCACCGGATCTATGTCGGCGAACACCGGCAGCCCACCCGCCAGAGTGACAGCCTCGGCGACTTCCACGTTCCCGAACGCCGGCACGACGACCTCGTCACCGAGTCCGACGCCTGCGGCCCTGAGCATTGCAGCAGTACCCATGCTCGGATGGTGATTGCGCAACGTGAACTTCAAGTGACGCACAACAAAAAAGGGTTGGACCCCGAACCGAAGTTCAGGATCCAACCCTTTCAATATTCGTTCGGCGGCGTCCTACTCTCCCACAGGGTCCCCCCTGCAGTACCATCGGCGCTGTAAGGCTTAGCTTCCGGGTTCGGAATGTAACCGGGCGTTT
>NZ_JBIVNL010000020.1:0-164925 GCF_044753545.1 Streptomyces sp. NPDC088350
GAGCGGCTGGTTGCCCGGTGGCCGGGTCGGGTGGAGGTGGCGGCGGTGAATGGTCCGTCGTCGGTGGTGGTGGCGGGTGAACCGGCCGTGCTGGATGAGTTGTTGGCGGAGTGTGGGGCGGTGGGGGTGCGGGCCCGGCGGGTCGATGTGGACTATGCGTCGCACACGGTGCAGGTGGAGGCGATCGAGGAGGAGCTGGCCCGGGCCCTGTCGGGTGTCCGGCCGGTGTCTTCGCGTGTCCCGTTCTTCTCGACGCTGGAGGCGGGGTGGGTGGACACGGCCGCGTTGGATGGCGGGTACTGGTTCCGGAATCTGCGGGGCAGAGTGCGTTTCGCGGATGCGGTGGAGCAGTTGCTGGGTGAGGGGTTCGGGGCGTTCGTCGAGGTGAGCGGGCATCCGGTGCTGACGATGAGCATCGAGGCGGTGGCGGAGCAGGCGGATGCCGGGCCGGTGGTGGTGAGTGGGACGCTGCGCCGGGGCGAGGGCGGCCTGCGCCGGATATGGACGTCGCTGGCGGAGGTGTATGTACGCGGTGTCCCGGTCGACTGGGCGTCCCTGCTGGGCGCGGCTTCCGCGGATACCGTATGGGAGCTGCCCACCTACGCCTTCCAACACCAGCACTACTGGCTCAAGAGCGCTGCTCCCGCCGACGCGGGCTCCGTCGATGCCCAGCTCCTGGCCATGGCGGATCTGCCCGCCCCAACGGACATGCTGACCGCCCGCCTGCGTGGGCAGTCCGCGCCGGAGCAGGAACGTATCTTGTTGGAGACCGTCCGTCAGGAGACCGCAGGCGTCCTGGGCTACTCCTCGTTCGAGGACATCGAACCGGACATGGTGTTCAACCAGATCGGGTTCGACTCGGTCACCGCGGTGCAACTGCGAAACCGCCTCAACGCACTCACCGACCGGACGCTGCCGACCACCCTGCTCTTCGACTACCCCACGCCCCTGATCCTCGCCGCCTTCCTTGGCGACGAGCTAATGGGAGAAGCCGGGGATATCGAGGACACGACGAGCACGGCCGAGGTGTCGACGAAGCCGGTGTCGACCGAGCCGATCGCGATCGTGGGTATGGCGTGCCGGCTGCCGGGCGGCGTGTCCACGCCGGAAGAACTATGGGACCTGGTCAGCCAGGGACGGGACGGAATCAGTGACTTCCCGGTGAACCGTGGCTGGGACCTGGAGAAGCTGTTCCACCCGGACCCGGACCACGCCGGTACCAGTTACGCACGGCAGGGCGGATTCCTGCACGACGCCGGGGAGTTCGACGCGGGGTTCTTCGGGATATCCCCCCGTGAGGCGCTGGCCGTGGATCCGCAGCAGCGTCTGATGCTGGAGGCCTCGTGGGAGGCACTGGAACGTGCGGGGATCGACCCGACCACCCTGCGAGGCAAGGACGTAGGCGTCTTCTCCGGGGTGACTTACCACAACTACGGGTCCGGCGTGGAGCCGGTGCCTGCCGAACTGGAAGGCATGTTGGGCCTCGGCGCCTCGGCGAGCGTGCTGTCGGGTCGGGTGTCGTACGCGCTGGGCTTCGAGGGCCCGTCGGTCGCGGTGGACACGGCGTGTTCCTCGTCTCTGGTGGCGTTGCATCTGGCGGCGCAGTCGTTGCGTGCGGGGGAGTGCTCGATCGCCCTGGCGGGTGGGGTCACCGTGATGCCCACTCCCGGCATCTTCATCGCCTTCTCGCGGCAGCGCGGCATGTCGGTCGACGGCCGCTGCAAGTCCTTTGACGCTTCGGCGGACGGCACGGGCTGGGCCGAGGGTGTGGGTGTACTCGCCCTGGAGCGGTTGTCCGACGCGCAGCGCAACGGTCATCGGGTGTTGGCGGTGGTGCGGGGTAGTGCGGTGAATCAGGACGGTGCGTCGAACGGTTTGACGGCGCCGAATGGTCCGTCGCAGCAGCGGGTCATCCGGCAGGCGCTGACCAACGCACGCCTTGCCGCGTCCGATGTGGACGCGGTCGAGGCGCATGGTACGGGTACGGCGTTGGGTGATCCGATCGAGGCGCAGGCGCTGTTGGCTACGTACGGTCAGGGGCGGCCGGTGGGCCGTCCGTTGTGGTTGGGGTCGTTGAAGTCGAATATCGGTCATGCGCAGGCGGCTGCGGGTGTGGCTGGTGTGATCAAGATGGTGATGGCGTTGCGGCATGGGGTGTTGCCGCGGACGTTGCATGTAGATGCCCCCACTCCGCAGGTGGATTGGTCGGCGGGTGCGGTGGAGTTGTTGACCGAGGAACGGCCGTGGCCGGAGGAGGCGGGGCGCCCGCGCCGGGCCGGGGTGTCCGCGTTCGGAGTCAGCGGCACCAACGCCCACGTCATCCTGGAGCAGGCTGCGCCGATGGAGGTGGACTCGACCGAGCCGGTGAAGCCCTGGCCGAAGGGCGTTCCTGTGCCGCTGGTGGTGTCCGGCCGAGATGCCGCGGGGCTTGCGGCGCAGGCACTGCGGCACCAGTCCTTCCTCCTGAGCGAACCGCAACTCGACCTGAGTGAGCTGGGTTTTGCGTTGGGTGTGGGTCGTGCGGGGTTGTCGGATCGTGCGGTGGTGGTGGCGGGGGACCGGGGTGAAGCGTTGGCGGGGTTGGGCGCGGTGGTGCGGGGTGAGCCGGCGGTCGGCGTGGTGTCGGGGTCGGTGAGGCGGGGCCGGCTGGGGGTGTTGTTCGCCGGCCAGGGATCTCAACGGGTGGGCATGGGCCGGGAGTTGTACGAGGCGTTCCCGGTGTTCCGGGAGGCGTTCGATGCGGTGTGTGAGGTGTTGGACGCCGAACTGAACTCGGACTCGGGCTTGGACTCGGGCTCGGGCTCGGACTTGGGCTTGGGTTCGGTCTCGGGTGGGGTTTCGGTGCGGGATGTGGTGTTCGGGGGTGGGGGGTTGTTGGGACGGACGGTGTTTGGCCAGGCGGGGTTGTTTGCGTTGGAGACGGCGTTGTTCCGGTTGGTGGAGTCGTGGGGTGTGGTGGCGGATGTGGTGGGTGGGCATTCGTTGGGTGAGGTGACGGCGGCGCATGTGGCGGGTGTGTTGTCGTTGGGGGATGCGGCGGTGTTGGTGGCGGCGCGGGGCCGGTTGATGGAGGGGTTGCCGGCGGGTGGGGTGATGGTGGCCGTCGCTGCGGGAGAAGAGGAGGTGCGGCCGCTGCTGGTGCCAGGGGTGGATGTTGCGGCGGTGAACGGTCCTGCGGCGGTGGTGTTGTCCGGTGATGAGGAGCCGGTTCTGCGGGTGGTGAAGACGCTGGCGGGGCGGGGGGTGAGGACGAAGAGGCTGCCGGTGTCGCATGCGTTTCATTCGGCGCGGATGGAGCCGATGCTGGCGGAGTTCCGGCGGGTGGTGGAGGGGTTGTCGTTCGGGGTGCCGGGGATTGCGGTGGTCTCGAATGTGACGGGGGAGGTGGCGGACGCCGAGCTGTTGTGTTCGCCGGAGTATTGGGTGGGGCATGTGCGGTCGGTGGTGCGGTTCGCGGATGGTGTGCGGGCCATGGCCGGATACGGGGTGAGCACGTTCTTGGAGTTGGGTCCGGATGGCACGTTGTCCGCGATGGGCAGTGAATGCCTGGACGCTGAAGACGAGCAGGCCGTGTTTGTACCGGCTCTGCGCCGGGAAGGCGACGAGGCTCGCGCGTTGATGTCTGCCCTCGCTCAGCTCCATGTGACAGGCGTGCAGGTCGACTTCACCGCCCTGCATGGCGGCACGACCCTTCCCGCCCTCACACCTGACCTGCCGACCTACGCCTTCCAGCGGGAGCACTACTGGTTGGTGGGAGACGGAAGCGGTGTTGGGGATGTCGCGTCGGCGGGGCTGACAGGGGTCGGGCATCCGTTGCTGGGTGCGGTGACGGAGGTGCCCGAGTCGGGCGAGGTGCTGTTCACGTCACGTTTGTCGCTGCGGTCGCATCCGTGGCTGGCCGACCATGTGGCGGCGGGGGCGGTGTTGTTGCCCGGGGCGGCGTTCGTGGAGTTGGCGGTGCGGGCCGGTGACGAGGTCGGCTGCGGTGGGGTCGAGGAGCTGGTGATGGAGGCCCCGCTGGTGTTGGCCGAGGGCACGGCGGTGCAGTTACGGGTGTGCGTACAGGCGCCCGAGGAGACGGGCCGGCGCGGCGTACGGGTGTACTCGCGCGCTGAAGACGCCGCTGCCGGTGCGCCCTGGGTGCGGCACGCCTCGGGAACCTTGCACCCCGCGGAGGCGCCCGCGCCCGAGACAGAGCTGTCGGTGTGGCCGCCGGCCGGTGCGGTGGCCGTGGACCCGGCGGAGGTCGAAGGTCTCTACGACGCTCTGGAAGACGTCGGCTACAGGTACGGTCCGGCGTTCCAGGGACTGCGGGCGGCCTGGCGCGCGGACGGCGCCGTATACGCGGAGGTGGCCCTCCCCGAGGAGCACCGGGCCCAGGCGGCAGCCTTCGGACTCCACCCGGCACTCCTTGATGCGGCCATGCACACCGTCGCCTTCCACGAACGCGACGAAGTCGATGCGGAGTTGGTGCTGCCGTTCGCCTATCGAGAAGTGGCGCTGCATGCCTCCGGGGCCTCGGCGCTGCGGGTCCGCGTGACACCGAGCGGCCCGAACACGATGACCCTGGAACTGGCCGACGAGACCGGCGCGTCCGTGGCTTCGGTGGGCTCGGTGGTTTCCCGCCCGGTCACCGCCGAGCAATTCGGCACCGCGGCGACGGCGGACCGGATGTTCCGCGTCGCCTGGGACGAACTGCCGGTTCGGCCGGACGGTACAGCCGCGGAACCCATACCGGTGGCCGACGCCGAGGACATACACCGCCTGACCGCGACGACGCCGAGCACGACGCCGACCACTGTGTCGGAGACCTCGCGCCCGGACGTACTGCTGCTGGATCTCAACGGCGATACGACCGATGTGCGGGAGCTGACCGCGCGGGCGCTGCGCGTCGTACAGGCGTGGCTGGCCGAGCCGTCACTGGCGTTCAGTCGGCTGGTCGTGGTGACGCGGGGTGCCGTGGCGGTCCGGGCCACCGATGCGGTCGATCCGGCCTCCGCTGCGGTATGGGGGCTGATGGGGGCCGCACAGGCGGAGAACCCCGGGCGGATTCTCCTTCTCGACATCCTCGACGTCGATCGAGGGCCGATACCGGCCGCACCGTTGTCCGCGCTGCTCGCCGGTGACCAGCACCAACTGGCCTTGCGCGGCACCAGCTGCTTCGCCCGGCACCTCATCCGAACCGGATCGGTGCGCGAGGCCGGGACTGAGGCCGGTGCCTCGATGGGCGCTCGGGAGCCCGGCGGGACGGTGTTGGTGACCGGTGGTACGGGTGCGTTGGGCGGAGTGGTGGCCCGGCATCTGGTGACGGCGCACGGGGCGCGGAACCTGGTGTTGGCAAGCCGGGGCGGGCCCCGGGCCGCCGGGGCCGCCGAGTTGGAGGCGCAGCTGGTGGCGGCGGGCGCGCGGGTGCGGGTCGTGGCCTGCGACGTGGGAGACCGCGAGGCGGTGGCCGGGCTGCTGGACGAGATCCCGGACGACGCTCCGTTGACGGCGGTGGTGCACATGGCCGGCATACTCGACGACGGTGTGCTGACGGCGTTGACGCCGGAGCGGATGGACGCGGTCTTCCGGGCGAAGGTGGACGGTGCGTTCCACCTCCATGAGCTGACCCGCGACCTGGATCTGTCCGCCTTCGTTCTCTTCTCCTCCGCCGCCGGGATTCTCGGCAACGCGGGGCAGGGCAACTACGCCGCCGCCAACGCCTACCTCGACGCATTGGCCCACCAGCGCCGGGCCCAAGGGCTGCCCGCGGTCTCCCTGGCCTGGGGGATGTGGCAGCAGGCCGCCGGCACGGGGATGACCGGCCGTCTCGGCGACACCGAGCAGCACCGGATGACACGCGGTGGTGTGGCCCCCTTGTCCTCGGCCGAGGGCATGGAACTGTTCGACACCGCGCTGCTCCTGGACGAACCGGTGCTGCTGCCGATGAAGCTGGACCTCGGCGCGCTGCGGGCGCAGGCCGCCGACGGGCCGGTCCAGCCGCTGCTGCACAAGCTGGTGCCCCCGGTCCGGCGAGCCGTCCGGGCCGCAGTGGACCAGGGCCTGGTGACCGGCCGGCTGGCCGGAGCCAGTGCGGCGGAGCAGGAGCTGATCCTGCTCGAGACGGTCCAGCGGGAGGCTGCCCAGGTCCTGGGACACTCGACGGCCGCCGCTCTCGACCCCGATGTGCTGTTCACCGAGATCGGCCTGGACTCCCTGATGGCGGTGGAACTGCGGGACCGCCTGGCCCAGCGCACCGCACTGCGGCTGCCTCCGACGTTCGTCTTCGACCACCCGACTCTTCGGATGCTCGCCCGGCAACTCCGGGACGAGCTGGAGAAAGCCGACGCGAACGCCGCCCCCGGAACCGCCCGGGAGTGAGCCGCACAGCGCAGCAGGCCCAGCTCAACCGGTCCAGCCCGGCAGGCACCGACCGCAGCGGCAAGAAAGGGATCGCACATGTTCAGCACGGACACGTACCTGGCGCACCTGGGGTTCTCCCGGCCGCCCGACCCGACCCTGCCGAATCTGCGGCAGCTGCACCGGAGCCACCTGGGGGCGGTCCCCTACGACACCGCTCACACGCACCGCCTCAGCGCGGAGAACATGGCGGACATCGACATCGACAAGGCCTTCGACGCCATCGTGCCGACCGGCGCCGGTGGTATGTGTCTTGAGCTCAACACCCTGTTCGCCCGGCTGCTGCGCGAACTGGACTACGACCTGGACGTCATCGGCGGCGGTACGTATCTGCCCGGTGACACCTTCGCCCCCGACCCCGAGCACATGCTGATGCTCGTACGAGTCGAGGGGCAGGAGTGGCTGGCCGACGTGGGTCATGCCGGTCTCTGCTTCACCGAGCCGCTGCGCCTGTCGGAGGAGGTGCAGTGGCAGTACGGCTGTGCGTTCCGGCTGATCCGGCGGGACGGTTACCTCGTACTCCAGGCCAAGACCCTGGAGCGCGACTGGCGCACCACCTACCGCTTCACCACCGAGCCCAGGACCTACGACGCCTGGGCCGGCGTAGGGGAGGGCAACGGCCCGGCCATCCTCGCGGCGATGCGCCGGCGCAGGCGGGCCACCGACAAGGGACAGGTCTTCCTCACCAACAACATGTTCACGGTCGTGGAGGACGGCCGTGAGAAGGTCACCCTCCTCGTCGATCCGGAGCAGCGCGCCCAGGTGCTCGACACGTACTGGGACGGTCGCGACTGACCGGGCCGGTGCCGCACGTCCCCGCCCCGACACCGTGTTGCGACCGCGGTCGACGACCAGCAGATGAGAGTGATGCGCCGTGAAATTCGGTTTGCTGTACGGGGCCCAGCTGCCCCGTCCCTGGACCCAGGACTCCGAACACCGCCTGTTCGGCGAGATGTTGGAGGAGATCGAGCTGGCCGACCGGCTTGGCTTCGACCATGTGTGGTGTCCTGAGCACCACTTCCTGGAGGAGTACTCGCACATGTCCGGGCCGGAGGTGTTCCTCGGCGCGGTCAGTCAGCGCACCAGCCGTATCCGCATCGGCCACGCGGTCGCTCTGATGCCCCCGGCGTTCAACCCGACGGCACGGATCGCCGAGCGGATCGCCATGCTGGATCTGCTCTCGAACGGGCGTGTGGAGTTCGGCACCGGTGAGTCCACCACCCCCACCGAGCTGGGCGGGTTCGGGGTGGAGCGCTCCGTCAAGCGGGACCAGTGGGCGGAGGCGATGGAGGCCGTCGCCCGGATGTTCGTGGAGGAGCCCTTCGCCGGATACGAGGGGAAGTACGTCTCGGCCCCGATCCGCAATGTGCTGCCCAAGCCGCGGCAGAAGCCCCACCCCCCGATGTGGATGGCCTGCGGGAACCGTGACGCGATCCGTGTCGCCGCCGCCAAGGGTCTCGGCGCGCTGAACTTCTCCTTCTTCGGACCGGCGGAGACCAAGAAGTGCGTCGACGCCTACTACTCGGGCATCGAGTCCGCGGACTGCGTGCCGGCCGGGTTCGCGGTCAACGCGCAGATCGCCGCGACCATTCCGATGTTCTGCCACCAGGACGAGACCACCGCGGTGGAACGCGGCGCCGACGGCGTCCAGTTCTTCAACTTCGGCCTCGGCTTCTACGCCGGCTTCGGCACCGCCGCACCGGGGCGCACCCGGCTGTGGGAGACCTTTCAGCGCGACCGTGACCGGTACGGCATGGGCCGCTCCTCCTTCGGCAGACCCGGCATGCCGTTGGGCAATCCGGCCCGGGGCGCGGTGGGTACCCCGCGGCAGATACGAGACTTCCTGCGGCTGCACGAGGAAGCCGGCCTGGACCAGGCGATCTTCCTCGTCCAGGGCGGCGGAACCCGGCACGAGCACATCTGCGAGTCGCTGGAACTCTTCGCGAACGAGGTGATGCCCGAGTTCAAGGAGCGCGACGAGGCCGCCGAACGGCGCAAGACGGCCCGGCTCCAGCCCGCCATCGACGCCGCCATGGCCCGGCGCGAGCCGCCACGGACGGCCGATCCCGACTACATCATTCCCGCCCGCAGCCCGAGCTGACAGCCCGGACAGCCCGGATCTGGCAGTGCGTCACAGAAGCGGTGCATCACGGAAGCAGAGCCTCACAGAAGGAGAACGTGCTACCACCATGGCTGACACCCCTGAAGAAGAGATGCGCATCCTCGACCCGCAGACCATCGCGGAGGAGCTGCGCAAGCACGGACCGCCGCGCCAGATCACGATGCACGGCACGACGGCGTGGCTCGTCTCCCGGTACGAGGAGGCCCGGGAATGCCTCGGACACCCCGGCATGAGCCCGGCCGCCGCCTATGCCGCCTCCCAGGGACAGACGACGCCGGTGAGCGGACTGTTCGAGGACACGCTGGCCGGTACCAATCCGCCCCAGCACACCCGGCTGCGCCGGTTACTGTCCAAGGCGTTCACGGCGCGTCGGGTGGAGAGCCTGCGACCCAGGGTCCAGGAGATCACCGACACGTTGCTGGACGCGATCGCGGCCGACGGCCGGGCCGATCTCGTCACCGCGCTGGCCGTTCCGCTGCCCATGCAGGTCATCTGCGAACTCCTCGGTGTGCCCATCGCCGACCGTGTCGAGTTCCACCAGTGGGCCGACCTGATGCTCACGCCCCCGCTGGACCCGGACACCGCGGCACGCTCCCAGGACGCCTCCGCCAAACTGTGGACGTACATGGAGGATCTCGCCGAGGCCAGGCGGCAGGATCCGAAGGACGACCTGATCAGCGATCTGATGTCCGCACACGAGGAGGACCGGCTCAGCCACCGTGAGGTGGTCGCCACCGCACGGCTGATGCTGATCGCCGGGTACGAGCTGACCGGCAGCTTCATCAGCAACGCGGTGCTCTCCCTGCTGACCCGGCCGGACCAGATGGAGTTGCTGCGCAAGGACCCGGAGCAGCTGTCCGGGCGTGGCCTGGACGAACTGCTCCGGCACGCCGGGCCCGGCATCCTCGTCGCACGGTTCGCCAACGAGGACGTGGAGATCGGCTCCGTGCTGATACGCGCCGGTGACCAGGTACTCCTGGACATGAACGCCGCACACTCCGACCCGGCGTACTTCACCGACGGCGAGCGGCTGGACCTGACCAGGGAATCCGCCGCGCATCTGCAGTTCGGCCACGGCATCCACTACTGCATCGGCGCGCCGCTGGCCAGGGTGGAGGGGCAGATCGCCCTGGAGAGCCTGATCCGGCGGTTCCCCGACCTCCGGCTGAGCGTTCCCGCCTCCGAGGTCAGCCACAGCAAGAACCCGTTCATCCGCTCGCTGGCGGCACTCCCCGTCGAGTTCGAGGCCAGGTAGGCAGGCGGCTCGCCTCACCACCGGGAGACGGAGGTGAGGCGAGCCGGGTGCGGAACGGCGAGCTACGGGGCCGTCACCACCGGGCACAGCGACAGCAGTTCGGCCGGCTTGTGCAGGACCACATCGGGTTCCGCCGCGAGCAGCGTCTCCCTGTCGGTCTCGCCCCACATCGCGGCCACGGCGGTGATGCCCGCTCCCCGTGCGCTGGCCAGATCGGTGACCGCGTCCCCGACCATCACGGTCCGGTCGGGGTCGGCGCTCATCGACTCCATCGCCTTCAGCACGATGTCCGGTGCGGGCTTGGGCCGGGCCACCTCGTCCGAGCCGAGGACCACGTCGAAGTACCTGTGGATGCCCAGCGTGTCCAGCAGCGACCGCGCCCGCGGTCCCGCCTTGCCGGTGGCCACGGCGAGCCGCAGCCCGCGGTGGCGCAGCTCCGCCAGCAGCTCGGGCACGCCGTCGAACATCTCCACCAGGTGGGCGAGCCGGTAGCTCTCGCGGACGAACGGGGTCTCCATCTCCAGGGGGAGACCCATGATCCGCATGATGTCGGGGAAGTAGCGGCCCAGATGCCGGTTGTACTCCTCGAAGGGCGGTTCGCCTTCGCCGACGGCCTCGGCGTAGGCGATGGTGAACGCCTCGCGCATCACCGCGAAGCTGTTGACGAGTACACCGTCGAGGTCGAAGACCACCGAGGTGATCGGGGTGGCACCCGCTCCGGAGAGTGGGCTGCCGTGACGGATCGGATGGCTGTTCATGGAGCACTCCCGTGGTGCGGGCCGGTACGGCGGACCGCAGGCCCGGGTCTCGGGTGCGGCGGTCCGTGAAGGCGGTTGAGGCAGGCGGAGCGGGCAGAGCGGGGGAGCAGGTGACCGGTGGCGGGCAGCCGGTGCGGGTTACGCCGACGCCGGCTCCTGGACCTCCCGGGCGGTCCCGGCGGGCCAGGTGGTTTCCGTGGTCCGGGCCGACGCGTAGACCCGTTCGATGGCGCCGATGGTGCGGCGGACCTCCTCGATCACCCGGCCCCGCGCGGCCGGGTCGCGCAGCAGCGCGGGAAGCGTGCCGAGCTGCCGGTCGTACTCGACGCCGATCCGTTCGGTGGGTACGGCCACCGGCCAGGTCGTCCCGTCGACGGTGCGGGTGAGCGTGGATTCCTCAAGGCGGTTGGGGCTGAACCCGAAGGTGCAGCGCAAGGTCGCGCTGCCCGCGCTGCCGTCGACCGTGATCCGGGTGGTGTCCAGCGCCTCGTGCGAGGCCCAGCTCGCGTGCAGAACGACGGACCGGCCGTCCTCGGTGACAAGGAAGCCGCGCGCGGTGTCCTCGACATCGCTTCCGCCCCGGCCCACGCCCACGTCGTCGTCGTTGCCCCGCCACGTGGCCCGGGAGGATCGCTGGGTGATGAAGTCGGCGGACACCGTGCCGACGGCATGCCGGAACGCGGCGGTGCCGAGCAGCGGGACGGCGATGTCGAACAGATGCCAGCCCAGGTCGACCAGCGCCCCGCCGCCCGCGAGTGACCGCTGCGTGAACCAGCCGCCCCGGTCGGGTACGCCACGCGCCCGCACCCAGGCCAGTTCGACATGGCGGATCCGGCCCAGCCGGGTGGCCAGCCGGTACAGCCCGTGCACATCGGCCCGATGGCGGGCCGCGCTGCCGGCCAGCAGCACCGCGCCACCGGAGCGCTCCGCGGCGGCCAGCCGCTCGGCCTCCTGGGAGGTCAGGCACACCGGCTTCTCCAGGAACACCGAAATGCCCTTGGCGAGCAGCTCGGTGGCGACCGCGCAGTGCAGATGGTTGGGCACCGCGACCACCGCGAGATCCACCTCGGAGGGGTCGAGGTCGTGAACCGTCGCCAGCACCGGCAGCGGGTCCGCCCCCGCCTCCTCGGCGACGGCCGCGCGCCCGCGTTCGTCGGGATCCACCGCCGCGGTCAGGGCGAAGGCGGGGTTGCGGCGGAGGCGGGGCAGCCAGATCGAGCGGGCGGCCCACCCCAGGCCCACCACAGCGGTCCGGACCGGCCCTTCCCGGAGGGAGGGGGCGCTCACGCGTTCACGAGCACGTCGGCGACCACGGCGGCCACTTCGTGCATCTGCTCCTCGCCGCCCAGCAGCACCCGGTGGTGCAGCCAGACGCAGTCGCGGGTGAGTGCCTCCGAGTGCGGGCAGCGGCGGGCGAGTTCGTCCACCGTGGTGTCCGGCGCCGCGGCCTCCCAGAAGGCGTCCGTACGGTAGACCGCGCGGAAGGCGACGAAGGCGGGCACCCCGCGCTCGATGAGGACGTCGACGACCTTCGCGCGCCGCTCCTCGGTGATCCCCGGTATCCGGAACATCGCCATGTAGTGCGGATTGCGGTCTCCCCGGTCGTCGCGAGCCTGCGGTACGACACCGGGGATCTCGGCGAGCAGCCGGCTCAGTACCGGCCAGCGCAGCTCACGTGTCGTGATCTGCGCGTCCAGGCGGGCGAGTTGGGAGCGCAGCACGGAGGCGGAGAACTCGTTGAGCCGGAAGTTGGAGCCCGAGGTGCGGTGGAAGTAGCCGCGGTCGGTGCGCGGACGACCGCAGCTGTGCCGGACGAAGCCCTTCTCGTACGACTCGGCGTCGGGGAAGAGCACGGCACCGCCCTCACCGGCGGTCATCAGCTTGCCGTTCTGGAAGCTGAACGTCGCGACCGAGCCCAGCTCCCCGACCTTCTTGCCGCGCCACTGGGCACCGTGGGCGTGGGCCGCGTCCTGGAGCAACGGCACCCCCGAGTCGGCGGACAGCTTGCCCAGCGCGTCCATGTCGCACATCTGGCCCGCCATGTGCACCGGCATGATCGCGTGGGTCTTCGGGCCGATGGCCGCCTCCACCGCCGACGGATCGATGCAGTAGGTGTCGGGGTTCACGTCGACGGGAACGGCCACTGCACCCAGGCGCTGTGCGGCCTGCGAGGACGAGATGAAGGTGAACGCGGGGACGATCACCTCGGAGCCGGGGCCCACGCCCATCACTTCGAGGGCCAGTTCCAGCGCATGTGTGCCGTTGGTGACCGCCAGCGCGTGCTCGCTGCCATGGGCCGCGGCGAACTCCGCCTCGAAGGCGTCCACTTCACTGCCCCCGATGCGCCACCACTGTCCCTGCTCCAGGGCCCGCATCAGGGCCTCGCGCTCCTCGTCGCCGTACTGCGGCCATGCGGGCAGTTCGGATGTCAGTCGGACACCATTGCTCATGATTTCCCTACTCCCTTTACGCGTTATGGAGGCAGGTCCTCAGCGGACGCAATAGCACGCTAACTGGCCGACGGCACAAACGTCATTCCCCCTCAAGGCACCCCTACAACCCCCTCAGAACTGTTGCCGGGCAATCTCTCGTGCCATTCCCGCGGTTCCCGTGCTTGAATGGCAACTCCGCGACGATCCGCTGTAATTCAGCTGACCCCACAGGGTGAGGTGCCCATTGAGCAGGCTGTTGTTGGTGAACGGACCGAATCTCGGCATACTCGGCAGGCGGCAGCCCGAGATCTACGGCACGGATACGCTGCAGGACATCGAGCGCTGGGTCGGGGAAGAGGTCGCGGAGCGCGGCTGGAAGGTGAATTCCTACCAGTTCGACGGCGAAGCGGAGATCATCCAGACCATTCAGGGGAACTACGACTCCGTCGCCGCCATCATCAATCCGGCCGCGCTCATGATGGCCGGATGGGGACTTCGGGACGCGCTGGCCAACTATCCACGGCCATGGATAGAAGTGCATCTGTCGAATGTCTGGGCCCGCGAGCAGTTCCGGCACGAGTCGGTGACCGGCCCGCTGGCCGCGGGTGTCATCTTCGGCCTCGGGGCACTGGGATACCGGCTCGCCGCACGCGCCCTGCTCGAAAAGGTGCCCGACTGAGTGCCCGCACCACCGTCACCACACCTCCTCGGAGGCCGACGAGCCGGGAGACCACCATCAGTCATCTGGGCATCGACATCGGCGGCACCAAAGTGGCGCTGCGCGTCGAACACGACGACCTGAGCATCAGCGAGTGCTCTTTCAACTGGTCCGAGCCGGACGGTACGGAGGCCGCGCCGCCCGGCGACGCCGCCCGTGACCTGGACCTGCTGACGCATCACGTCAGGAAGGTGTGCGCCGGCCGCCCCGAGCGGCTCAGCGGTGTGGGAGTGGCGATGCCCGCCACACTCGACGCCACCGGCACGGTCACCGCCTGGCCAGGCCGCCCCGGCTGGGCCGGGGTGGACCTGCGTGGCGCACTGTCCACGCTCTTCGGCGACGCCGAGGTGCGCTGCGCGGACGACGGTGATGTGGCCGCCCTCGCCGAAGCCCACGAAGCCGGCTGCCCCGACCTGTTCTACCTCGGCGTCGGCACCGGTGTCGGCGGCGGCATCGTGCTGAACGGCACATCCCTGCCCGGCGTGGGCCGCGGCTTCTCCTGCGAGGCCGGCCACCTCATCGTGGACCGTGGGGGGCCGCTGTGCGACTGCGGTCGGCGCGGCTGCGTCCAGGCGGTGGCCTCGGGTCCGGCGACCCTGCGCCGGGCGGCGCGGCGGCGGGGCGGAGAGGTGACCTTCGGCGCGCTGCGGGAGGGCGCGCTCGACGGGCAGCCCTGGGCCGTGACCTCGCTGCGGGAGAGCTGCGCTGCCCTGGCCGCGGCCGTGGCGGGTGTGTGCGAACTGCTCCATCCCGCACTGGTGTTGATCGGCGGAGGGTTCGCCGCGGCGATGCCGGACTTCGTGGAGACGGTGGCCGAGCGGACGACGGCGCTGGAACGCCCGGGCCATCCGCTGCCACCGGTACGGCCCGCCCGGCTGGGCGGACTGTCCTCACTGCACGGCGCCGTCCTGCTGGCCAAGGGACTGCCGCGCTGACCCGCACCCCGCACCCCGCACCCCGTACCCCCGTACCCCCGCACCCCGCACGGCCCTGCTCCGGCCGCCGGGCTCCGATTGCGCAACCGGCCCCATTCGCACCGGCGCTACCCGGTGGCCCGGTCCATGCCGGCGAGCGTCGTGGCGACCGTCTCCTCCGCCACGCCGGAGACCAGGTCCGGACCGCCGGGACCGTCCAGGACGAAGGTGAGCCCGCGCGTCGCCTTCTTGTCCAGCCGCATCACCTCGATCAGCCGCGCCGGATCGGCATCGGCGGGCAGCGCGTACGGCAGTCCGTAACCGCGCACCACCTCCAGGTGCTCGGCCGCCCGTGCCGCGTCGATCCGGCCCAGAGCCAGCGCGAGACGCCCGGCGAAGACCGTGCCGATCGCCACTCCCTCACCGTGGCGCACTGCGAAGTCGGTCACGACCTCCAGCGCATGGCCCAGGGTGTGTCCGTAGTTGAGCACATGACGCAGCCCCGAGTCCCGCTCGTCCGCGGAGACCACCGACGCCTTCAGCGCCACGCTCGCCGCGATCTGCTCCGGCAGGGGCAACCCGCGCACATCGCCGGCGCCGATGAAGTGGCACCGGGCGATCTCCCCGTAGCCGTTGAGCAACTCCCGTGGCGGGAGAGTCTCCAGATAGTCGGTGTCGCACAGCACGGCGGCCGGCTGCCAGTAGGCCCCGATCAGGTTCTTGCCCTCGGGAAGGTTCACCGCGGTCTTCCCGCCCACGCCTGCGTCCACCTGGGCCAGCAGCGAGGTCGGCAGATGCACCACAGGCACGCCACGGTGGTACAGCGCGGCGGCCAGACCGACGACATCGGTGGTGGTCCCGCCACCGCAGGAGACGACGGCGTCGGTACGGGTCAGCCCGAAACGGACGAACTCGCGGCACAGTGCCTCCACCGTGGACAGCGTCTTGTGCTCCTCGCCGTCACGGGCGCGCAGTACGGCCGAGGGAACGCCTGGGTCGGGCAGCCAGTCGTCCGGCCGGGCGGAGACCATCACCACGCGCCGCGCGCCCAGCTCCGCGAGCACCCCGGACAGCGCATGCCGGACACCCGGCCCGATGTCGACGGGATAGGAACGGTCGCCGAGTTCCACCATGACGCGGGTGTGCGCCTGATCCCGTTGATCCTTGGCCAGGTGTTCTGTCATCCCGCCTGTTCCCTCGGTACCCGGAAGCGGTTGATGGCGTCGATGTGCCGGGCGCGCATGTCCTGGTCGCGCACGCCCATGCCTTCCTCGGGGGCGAGGCAGAGGACGCCGACCTTGCCCTGGTGGAGGTTGCGGTGGACGTCGTAGGCGGCCTGACCGGTGTCTTCGAGCGGGTAGACCCTGGAGAGGGTGGGGTGGATCCTGCCCTTGACGACGAGGCGGTTGGCTTCCCATGCCTCGCGGTAGTTGGCGAAGTGCGAGCCGATGATCCGCTTCAGGGACATCCACAGGTAGCGGTTGTCGTACTCGTGGTTGAACCCGGAGGTCGAGGCGCAGGTGACGATCGTGCCGCCCTTGCGGGTGACGTAAACGCTTGCGCCGAAGGTCTCGCGGCCGGGGTGCTCGAAGACGATGTCCACGTCCTCGCCGCCGGTGAGTTCACGGATGCGCTTGCCGAACCGCTTCCACTCGCGCGGGTCCTGGTGGTGCTCGTCCTTCCAGAACCGGTAGTCCTCCGCACTGCGGTCGATGATCAGCTCGGCGCCCATGCTGCGGCAGATGGCGGCCTTGCGTTCGCTGGAGACGACGCAGACGGGAGTGGCGCCGCCGGCGAGCGCGAGCTGGGTGGCGTAGGAGCCGAGTCCGCCGCTCGCGCCCCAGATCAGGACGTTGTCGCCCTGCTTCATGCCGGCGCCGTTGCGGGAGACGAGCTGTCGGTACGCGGTGGAGTTCACCAGCCCCGGAGCGGCGGCCTCCTCCCAGCTGAGGTGGTCGGGCTTGGGCATCAGCTGGTTGGACTTGACGAGCGCGATCTCGGCGAGCCCGCCGAAGTTGGTCTCGAAGCCCCAGATGCGCTGCTCGGGGTCGAGCATCGTGTCGTTGTGCCCGTCGGACGACTCCAGTTCCACCGACAGGCAGTGCGCGACGACCTCGTCACCGGGCTGCCAGGCGTTGACGCCCGGGCCGGTGCGCAACACCACACCCGCGAGGTCGGAACCGATGACGTGGTACGGCAGGTCATGGCGCTTGGCCAGCGGGGACAGCCGGCCGTAGCGCTCAAGGAAGCCGAAGGTCGGCAGCGGCTCGAAAATGGCCGACCACACGGTGTTGTAGTTGACCGAGGAGGCCATGACGGCCACCAGGGCCTCGCCGGGGCCGGGCGAGGGAACGGGTACTTCCGCGAGATGGAGTGACTTCCGCGGATCCCTCTCGGCCGGGGCCATGCCTTCGAAGAGGTCGGTCTCGTCCTTCCGGATGACGATGCCGCGAGTGAATTCGGGAAGAGGTACACCGAGCCAGTCCTGCCGGGAAACGCCCTCGGTAAGGATCGCGCTGGTTATTTCGTCCACGTCCCGAACCCTAAAGTTCCCCTGCCACCGCGTGAACCCCAGTCCCTGCCGTCTCGTTAAGGGGTACCCCCTGCAAGACAGGGCAGGAAGTGCCTAGGGGGTGGGCGGGCCGAGGCAGTCGCGGTCAGCCGGAATCACGGTCGGTCACCCGGTGCGGCCACCGCCTCCGCCCACTGGGCGATCAGATCCACGATCGCCGTCTGATGGGATGACAGATAGAAGTGTCCGCCGGTGAAGACCCGGAGTTCGAAAGACCCTTCCGTGTGCTCGGACCAGGCGCGGGCCTCGTCCTGATCGACCTTGGGGTCGTCGTCGCCCACCAGGCACACCACGGGGCACCGCAGCTTCGGCCCCGGCTCGTACTCGTACGTCTCGACGGCCTGGTAGTCCGCGCGGATCGCGGGGAGCACCATGTCCAGCACGTCCGGATCGGTCAGGAGCCCCACGTCCGTGCCGTTCAGCCTGCGCATCTCGTCGATGATTCCGGCGTCGCTGCGCTGGTGCACGGTCTCCCAACGCTTGCGGGACGGAGCGCGCCGGGCGGAGACGAACAGACCGGCCAGGACGATGCCGTGCTCACGCTCCAGCCGCCGCGCCACCTCGAAGCCGAGGGTCGCGCCCAAGCTGTGCCCGAAGAACAGCAGCGGCCGGTCCGCCCAGGGCACCAACGCTGTCACGACCTGGTCCGCGATCTCGGAGACACTGGTCAGACATGGTTCCGTACGACGGTCCTGACGCCCCGGATACTGAAGAGCCAGCACGTCGACCGAAGCCGGCATCGCCGTGGCGACCGGGTAGAAGAAGCTGGCCGAGCCGCCCGCGTGCGGCAGACAGACCAGCCTGACGTCGCTGTGCGGACGGGGGTGATATCGGCGTATCCACAAACTGTCCTGCTGGGCCGACGTGACCATGTCGCTTTGGGATCCCTTCCAGTGGGAGCCACCGGGGAAACGGTGACGTACGCTGCAGTAGTCTCACAGGTGGAGGGGCACTGCTCACACCCCTAGCATCCCCCTCACTGGCTGTTCGTTCCGTGGATTCGTGCTTGGTTCCGGCTCAGGGTCCGCGCCAGTTCGGGTGGCTTCGCCGACGAGTCCGCGGGCCGTGCCGATGCTCCGCTCGATCTTCCGGCGTCTCGGGATGACTCCGAATCCCTTGGTGCCGGGCTTGCGTGGGACGGGGTGCACGTCGATGCGGGCCACGGTGTCGGAGAGGCTCGCGGCGGCGGTGACCAGGACGGTCAGCATCAGGCCGAGGGCGTTACAGCCCAGGTGGCGTGTGCGGCCGATGATCCGCTTGCCGCGCCGGTGCGGGACGTCGTGGGGCGGGTTGCGCCAGGGAATACCGGTGCCGGTCCACGTAGAGCATTGCGTTCATGAGGAGTCGCGGGTCGTGCCGGGGCGGACGTCCCTGAGGTGGTGGCCGGCCAGATTCCCGATGAGCTGCCCAGCGGCGGCGCCCTTCTGGAGAATTCCTGGTCGCAGCTCCAGTGGGTCCCGGCAACGGAGTTCGTTCCCACGGCAGTTCTCTTCGACGGAGGGGTGCGGTTGGGCGGCAGGTGCTTCGGCTTCCAGCGAGGTCCCCGCTGCTACTTGCTGATGCAGGGGTGCTGTTCAGGATGTCCTTGGCGGTCTGCTGCCCTCACCGGTCCGGGTCCTGTCGGCGAAGGCCGTCGAGGATGACGTTCATGAGAGGCCGTGCCATTGATCCCCATTCGTCCCGGCCCAGTCGGCCGAGGTAGGCGATGAGCAGGAGGACCCCGCGGGCGTCCACGTCCGTGCGGAGGGAACCGGCTGCCTTTCCGGCGTCCAGCAGGTGACCGAGGGCGTCTTCGATGGGGTTCTGGCTGTGGGCGACAAGGTCTTGCCACGCCGTCGGCTCCAGCGCGGCCAGGACGCCGTACTTGATCTCGGCGTAATCGATCACTCGGTCGAGCCAGTGCCGCAGGGCTTCCGCGGGCTCGTGTTCCGTCAGCAGAGCGGAGGCGGCGGCCACGAGTTCTTCGACGTCGCGCCGGTAGACCTCGGCGAGGAGCGCTTCGCGGTTGGGAAAGTTCCGGTAGAGCGTTCCCTGGCCCACACCGGCGCGCTTGGCGATCTCGTTGAGGTGGACGTGGTGGGACTCGGCGAGGGCTGCGCGGGCGGCCTCGACGATGCGGGTCCGGTTCTGCACCGCGTCCGGACGGCGTGCTGGCGCGCTCATGGGCCTCTCCCGATGTTCCGCCGCTAACAAGTGGACACGTGTCCGGTAGGGTGAATCACGCACCGGACACGTGTCCACTTTACCTGGAGGCAGTAATGCTCTCTCTTCACGGCAAAATCGTCGCCATCACCGGAGCAAGTGGCGGCATCGGCGAAGCCACGGCCCGTCTGCTCGCCCAGCGCGGCGCCTCGGTCGTCCTCGCAGCGCGCCGCGGCGAACGCATCGACGCCATAGCCCAGGACATCCGGGAGGAAGGGGGTCGTGCCGCCACGTGCGTCGTCGACGTCACCAAGGCCGAGGACCTGCGGCACCTGGTCGCCACCACCATCGACCGGTACGGCCGTATCGATGTACTGGTGAACAACGCCGGCATCGCCCCGATCAGCCCGCTGGCCGATCTCGACACCGAAGGCTGGTCGGCCATGATCGATGTCAACCTTCGCGGCACGCTCCACGGCATCGCCGCCGCGCTGCCCGTCTTCCGCGAGCAGGGGTCGGGCCACCTGGTCAGCATCATCTCCGTGGCCGGCCTGTCCGGTGTGTCCCCCTCGATGGCTGTCTACGCCGCGACCAAGAACGCGGTGCGCGCCGTCCACGAGGGGCTGCGCATGGAGTCCACCGACGGAGTGGTGCGTACGACAGCCATCTCGCCGGGATACGTCCGCACCGATCTCGCCGACTCGATGACAGACCCGCGCCTCCGCGAGCGGACGCGCAAGAACATGGACGCGGTGGGCATCCCTGCGGCGGCGGTCGCCCGCGCGGTGGCCTTCGCCATCGAGCAGCCCGGCGACGTCGAGATCGGCGAGATCAACGTCCGCCCCACCGTCCAGGCATGACACAGGGGGTGCTGATCCGCTCGCCCAGCACGATTCCGAGGAAGATGAATCAGCCGGCGGACGCGGCGCCGTGTTCAACGCGGGGTCAGGCTCCCTGAGCAAGCGCCAGGGCAGCAGTCACAGGGCTCCCGCACTCCAGGTGGCTGCGTCCGTGGTCGCGTTACCCGTGGAGCGGGCCCGTAGGGTGACGGCGTTGTAGCCGATGGCGGGGAGCAGCGCCGGCGTGATGCCTGTCAGAGGGCGGGGACCGGAGACCGGGTGCGCGACCAGGAGCAGCGGACCGGGCAGCGCGATTCCGACCGCGGTGGCGCCACGCTTGGTGAGCCGCTCGTTCAGAAGGACGTGTGCTCCGGCGCTGACCAGGATGGGCCGCGCCGAGGGTGACCATGGGGCCGAGCGCGAGCCCGGCGTCCTGGGCAACGCCGAAGTAGGCCGTCTGATGGGCCGCCAGGGCCACGCCGGTGAACACTGCGGTGCGTCGGCATGATGTGGGCCGCACGGCGGCAGGCTGCCGGGTGCGGTGTGCGAGCAGGACCGCGACGGCGACGGCGAAGCGCCGGAACGGTACGGCGATCGTGCCGAGGCCGCTGGTGCGGAACAGTTCGTCTGCCGCCGCGCCGCCTGCGCCCCAGGTGATGGCGGCGGCGGAAACGGAGAACAAGCCACGCCGAAGCGGCGTGAGGGCATGCGTGATCATGTGGTGCGTCTGGTGCGTCTCCACGAGGGAGAGCCGGAAGGGGGCTGCTTCGTGTGCGGGTGGCATCCATCGCCCCGGCAGCTGTGCGGCCGAGGTCGGGACTGCTCTGCGCCGCCCGCCGGCGGACGGGGGGCGGCAAGATCATGAAGCGCATGGGGGAACCCTGGCGTTGCCGCTTCGGCGGGTGGGTGTGCTTTCCACGGCGGACGGACTGGGGCATCGTCTTCGTCAAGCTGCTGCGGCCTCGGGGTGTCCGCGTTCTCTCCGATGCGGTTCTGGCGAGTGCTTGCCGGGACCGCGTTCGCACGTACGGCGACAGAAGTGTCAGGACGCTGGTTCCAAGGGGCATTTGGGGGATTCATGCGGCAGCGCTCGTTGCTTCCTGTGCAAATTGTCGTGCTGGTCTCGGCGACTCTGCTGGAGGTCCTGACCAACTTCACCGCGAACGCGGTGCAGTCGCCGGTCGTCCGGCTGATCAGCCGGATCGCGCCACTGGCGGTGGTGGTCCTGATCGGTGTGGTGATCGCCGGGCAGGTGGTCGTCCAGAAGCGCTCGAACCCCGCTGCTCCGCGACCTGCCTGGGACAGCGACCGCACCCCTTACCCGGGACTGGCCGCCTTCGACCGCGGCGACGCGGCGGTGTTCTTCGGCAGGGAGGACGAGATCGCCGGGATCATCCGGCGGCTGCACCTGTCCGCGCAGCAGCCCTCGGAACGGTTCCTCTGTCTGACCGGCACCTCGGGCAGCGGCAAGAGTTCGCTGGTGCACGCGGGCGTGCTGCCCCGGCTGCTGGAGTCCAGGTGGCGGCTGCTGCCGGTGATCGTGCCCGGCGCCGACCCCCTGCGGCACCTGGAGGAGGCGCTGGCGGCCAGGCCCCGCGGCGCAGCGGCGGCCAGAGCCGGGCGCACGCTGCTGGTGGTCGACCAGCTGGAGGAACTGGTGACCGCCTCGCCGCCGGAGCGGCGCGAGCGCTTCCTGGGAGGGCTGGCCGAGGCACTGCGGGAGGACCGCCGGCTGTGGGTGGTGGCCACTCTGCGGGTGGAGTTCCTGCCGGAGTTCCTGGCATCGGCGCAGCAGGAGCTGTTCACCGCCCCCACCGCCCTCGGCACGATGAGCACCGCCGAGCTGGTGGCCGCCGTGGAGCAGCCCGCCCGGCTGGCCGGTGGCGCGTTCGAGCCGGGACTGGTCGCGCGGATCGTGGAGGACACCGGCACCGCCGACGCGCTGCCGCTCCTCGCCTATCTGCTGCGGGAGCTCTACCTCTCGGTCGGCGACTCCAAGATCGCCACCAAGGAGAGCTACCTGGCCCTCGGCGGCGTCACCGGCGCCCTCGCCCGTCAGGCCGACGAGGTCTTCGCCACGGTCGTCGACGAGCACGGCGCGGACACCGTGCTGACCGCGCTTCTGCTGTTGGTGGGGATGGAGGCGGGTGAACCGGTCAAGCGCCGGGTGCCTACGGCGGAACTCTCGCCCACCGAGCGGGAGATCCTGCGGCCCTTCGACGCGGCACGGCTCCTGGTGGTCACCAGAGTCGACGACGTACCCGCGGTCCAGGTCGCACACGAGGCGCTGTTCCGGCAGTGGCCGCCGCTGCAGCAGCAGGTGACGGTCCGGGCCGAACTGCTCAAGAGCCGCAGCGAGTTGGAACGCTGGGCCGCGGACTGGCAGGCCTCGGGACGCAGCCCCGACTACCTGCTCACCGGGGAGCGGCTGGCGGTGGCCGGGCGCTGGCTGGCCGGTCTGGAGACCGCGGACGGTGCGACGGTGGCGGTGCGGGAGCTGGTCGTGGCCTCGCGCAGCCGGGACCGGGACTTCCTGCTGCGGGTTTCGGAGTCGATCGGCCAGTACGTCCTGGCCAATGCCGAGCGCGAACCCGAGTTCGGCACCCTGCTGGCCGCGACCGTCCTCACCGAGTGCCCGCCCACTTCTACGGCGGTGCGCGCGCTGATGACCGCGCTGGCCCACAACCACACCCGGGCGGTGCTGGCCGGCCACCGGGCCGGGGTGCGCGCGATATCCTGGTCCCCGGACGGCGCCTGGCTGGCGACCGGCTCGCTCGACGGCACCGTACGCCTGTGGGACGTCGTCACCGGGGCGGCGGGCGCGGTTCTGGAAGGGCACGGCGACGGCGTCGTCGCGGTGCACTGGTCGCCGGACGCGCGGCTGCTGGCGACCGGTTCGCGGGACCGTACGGCCCGGGTCTGGGACCCGGCCACCGGCCGGACCGTCGCCGTGCTCGACGCGGCCACCGACACGGTGCGGGACGTCGCCTTCTCGCCCGACGGCGAGCTGCTGGCGACCTGTTCCAGGGACCGGCGCATCCGGATCTTCGCCACCGCCGGGTGGGCGCAGGTCGCCGAACCGGCCGGGCACAGCGACGAGATATACCAGCTGGCATGGTCTCCGGACGGGACTCGGCTGCTCTCCGCCGCCTACGACCGCAGCTACATCCTGTGGCTGCGGGAGAACTGGCAGCCGCAGCGGGTCGGGGACCGGCCCTCGGGCCATGCCACGCCGTTCGGCTGGACCGTGGACGGGACCTTCCTGGTCTCCGGAGAGGAGTGGGTCAAGGTGATCGACGCCGCCACCGGCCAGGAGCGGCGGGTCTTTCCCGAGCGCAGCGAACTGATCGTCAGCCTGCGCTGCTCACCGACGGGCGACAGTTTCGCGCTGTCCTCACGCGGGCCCGAGGTCAGGATCCGCATGCTCGACCACGGCGACGAGCGGGCCAGACTCTGCGGTCATGCCACCCGGGTGGAGTCGGTGGCCTGGTCCCCGACCGGAGAGCAACTGGCAGCCGGAGCGGAGGACGGCGCCGCCCGGATCTGGTCGGTCGACGTCCCCGGCGCGGAGCTGTACGCCACGGCCCGGCATCCTGGCCTGGTCACCGGCCTGGACCTGAGCCCGGACGGGGCGTTGATCGCCTCCGGGGCCGCCGACGGTGTGGTGCGGATCTGGCGTGCGCACGACGGCAGCCCGGTGGCCACCCTTGCCGGGCACGGCACCGTAGTCACCGACCTGCGCTGGCACCCGCACGGTGGAGCGCTGGTGAGCTGCGCGGACGACGGCACGGTCCGGATCTGGAAGCCCGCCGCCGGCACGTGGGCCGGAGCGGAAGGGGGGACGGAGAGGATCTTCACCACCGAGGAGACCGTCGAGGCACTGGCCTGGTCACCGGACGGCGGGCGACTGGCTCTCGCCGGGCGGGACCAGCGGGTCACCGTGCTCGACGCCGGGTCCGGGCAGGTGCTCGGCCGGTACGGTGAGCACTCTCAATGGGTCTGCGCCGTGGCCTGGTCACCCCGCGCCGGTCTGCTGGCGACCGGCTCGGACGACCACACGGCGCAGCTGTGGGACGTCGCCTCGGCCACGCTCCGGCACCGGCTGATCGGGCATCAGAGCTGGGTCGACGCGGTCACGTTCGCCCCGGACGGCGCACGACTGGCGACGAGCTCGGCCGATCTCACGGTACGGCTGTGGGACGTCGCCACCGGGAGGCAGGTCGGCGAGCTGCGCGGCCACGAGGCACGCATCCGCGCCGTCGCCTTCGCCCCCGACGGACAGCTGCTGGCCACCGCCTCCGACGACCGCACGGTGCGGCTGTGGGACGCACGCACCGGGCAGGAGCGTCGGGTGATCGGCATCCACCGGGACCGGGTCCAGCGGCTGGCCTGGTTCCCCGACGGCAGCCGGGTGGCCACCGCCTCCGAGGACCGGACCGTACGCGTCTGGGGTGCCGAAGGAGATCTCGACGCCCTGCTGGCGACCGCCAGGGAACGCATCTTTCGCACGCTCACGCCGAACGAGCGCCGGACCCATCTGCTCCCCGAGTAGCCGGCCGGCGCACAGGCCGGCCGGCCGCGGCAGCCAACCCGGGGACCGCCATGCGGAGGGAGACGGCGTCGGTTCGGGTACTGATGAGCTCGCGTATGCAACTCTGGTCGGCGGGGGATGACGCAGACCGGCCGTCATCCCCATCCTGGGAGGCAAGGGAAAATTCCCGGGGGCCGACGACGCGGAATATCGAGTCCGGGCCTATGACTATGTGTCAGGGGTTTCGGAGATCGGATCCCTCTCATGGACACGATCTGCTTATTCGTAGATGCCTTTGGGGGCTTCCCCTGAGCCGTGGCCACCGTTTGCTGTGCGGCAGCGGTCAGCGTAGCCGTTCGCTGTTCGAAGGCGATCGGGCTGACCTGGCCGATGGCTGAATGCCTTCTCCTGGTGTTGTAGCGGGTAATCCAGCGGAAGACTGCGAGGCGGGCTTCACGGACTCCTGACCAGCGTTTGCGGCCTTGCAGGGTCTCCCGTTTCAGGGTCGCGTTGAAGCTCTCCGCGGCGGCGTTCATCGTGTTGGCAGCGGTGACCTGTGGGCCCGCTGGATCGCATCCCACCTTCTGGAACTGCTCGACGACCTGGCTGCCAGCAGCCTCTACACTCTGCTCCCTGTCTGCTCCTTGACGGAACGCCCCCGCCGTCGCCCGTACCTTCGCCCTGTCCGATCCGGCCGTGCTAACCCTGTGGCCACCCCAGCGCAAGCTCCTTCATCTCGAACACGGCAACCCGCTCGACCCAGCCACCAGCCGCAGCCACATCAGTGTGCCTACTAGTGCAGGCAAGACCCTCATGGCGCAGCTCGTGGTCTGCTCCCATCTTGCGCGCTCACCGGGCCGGGTCATCTACGTATCTCCACTGCGCAGCCTTGGCCGTGAGATGCGCCAAGCCCTCCGCGCCCGACTGCGCCTGCTCGGGCGCCGCCTGGCCGCTGAACAGCCCGACTTCCCCGCGGCCGACCGCGATACCGACATCGCCGCAGACCTGGAGATCCTCACCCCGAACGTCTGATGCATGCTCTGCGCCACGACCCCGTGCAGACCCTGCAGGACGTAGGTCTGATCGTCATCGACGAGGCTCACCAGATGGCGCAGGACCGTCGCGGCTTTCTCCTGGAAGGCATGCTCGCTTCCTGCCAGGTTCACCCGGCAGCTCCGCGCATGGTCCTCCTGTCCGCTGCGATTGGAAACCGCGCGGCCGTGGCTACCTGGCCAGCACCTGATCTGGCAGAGGGCCACGTGGTTTTCAGTGATGAGCCTGCGGCCCACCGCTACCGCGCGGCCCACCGAACTCGTCACAGGTCCGCTCGGGACACGCAGCTTCGACGAGGGGAACCCGCCGAAGTGGAACCGGGAGACGAGGCTGAGCGGGACCGCGGACTACAGCCTGTTCGCCGTCGGCGCCGCATATCTCACCGGTGCCGGCAGCGTCTTCATGATCGTCGGAATACGCAGGGACGCACGCAACACTGCCGTGGCCATCGCCGAGCACCTGCCTGAGCGACCCCAGGCCGCTCAGATCACCGCCTACCTCGCCGATACAGTCGGCCCTGAACACCCCCTGGTCTCCTGCGCCAACAAGGCGTCGCCTACCACCACGCCGACCTGCCTGACGACGTCCTGTACGCCATAGGGGAGGCCCTGCGCGCCGACCAGATCCGCGCCATCGCCAGCACCAGCACGCTCACCGACGGCGTCGATCTCCCCGTACGCACCGTCATCGTTCACAGCAAGGTCGGCGAGGACTTTCTGGCCGATGCCGGCCAACGGCGTATGTCATCGGCTCAACTCCTCAACGCGGTGGGCCGGGCCGGACGCGTGGAGCGCGAGAGCGAGGGCTGGATCCTGCCGCCCCGGTCGCGGAAACCCACCAACAACGACTTCGATCTCGTGACGCCCGGCGACGACTATCTGGACGTCACCTCAGCCTTGGTGGACGAGAGTGCACTGACCCAACTTGCTGAAGCCGAAGACCTCCTGCGAGAGAGCGCTGACGCGATCTTCGCGTAGCGGACGAACCATTGTGGGCCGTGCACCGCCTCCTCGCCATGCAGCAGCTTGACCCGGAGATCCGCGAACGCTGGCTGAACCTGGCCAACCACGTCGCCGACCAGTACCGAACCGCCGACCCAACCACGCGCCGGTGGTGGACCACGACCGGTACCAGCCCGGGCACCGCCCGCACCCTGGACCACCTGGCTGAGACCCTCGCCGGCGAACTTCTCGCCCAGGCCGATCCTCTCGAACGCGAAACCAATGAGCACTGTGCATCGTGAAGTTGCTGGTCACGGGTCTGGTGTGCGCGGGGTTCGGGATGCTCGTGTTGGTCGTGGGTGGATGACTTCGGTGAAGATCGTCGGTCACCGGGACACTTCGCGGTTCGTGAGGACGAGCAGGGTCCTGACCAGGGCGGTCGCCCAGGTCGGGTCGGTGCGGACTCTGCCGAGCACGCGCCAGTTTTCGAGGTGGGCGAAGCCGTGCTCCACCGGTGCCCGGGCCGCTGCCAGTGCGGTGTTCGACAGCTTCTGTCCTCGTGTCAGGGGCCGGTTCCGTGCGGCCTGTAACCGGTGATCACTGCGGGGCCGGTGTCGGGGCCGCTGTCGTCGAGCCCGACGAAGCCCAGGTCGGCGATCGTCCCGAGACCGGCCGCCCGCAGCTTGGCGGTGAGCTGGTCGTGTCGGCAGGCGGTGATCTCCGAGGTCCGTCCGGGCCGGGCCGCCGAGGCCCGGAGCAGCCGGCCGCGATCGTCGGTGAGCGCGATCACGAGCAGGCCATGGCATGTGCTCTTGCCGGAGTAGTTCTTCCGGTTCTCTTTGCCGGAGCGCCGGCGGGTGCGGATCAGCGTGCCGTCCAGCAGCACCATCCCGCCACCCTTGCGGGCGATCTTTTTGAGGGCGCGGTCCAGGCGCGGGGCGCGGGCGGCCAGCAGGCCGACGACTTCCCTGACCCACCGGGTCACAGTGGTGCGGTGTATCCCGTTGCCGCCGGCCAGATCGCCCGGCCGCTGGTCACAGGGCAGTACGGCCCGCACGAGGGAGGCGATCCGTTCCGGAGGCAGGGCCCGCCACCGTGACCTGATCTTCTTCAGGTGGTCGCGGATCAGGCCGGCGAGCCAGTTCAGGGTGGCACTCGACAGCGGCAGGCGGGCAATGCAGACAAGGCTGTCAGGGCCATCGACGGGGTGGTTGTTTTTCTTCACACCAAACTCAACTGCTGCCGGGGGCCCGCCAGTTACGCTCCGTCGGCGCCCGCCTCCCTAGGCCTGGGAGCGTGTGGTGAACCTGCCGTCAGGACGCTTGTGCAGTCGGCCGCGGTCGGCGAGCTTGGTCATCTTCGCCGCAACGGTTCCAGCTTCCCGCGCACCGTCACCTCAAGGCCTGGTTCCTCGCCGACGGCCCTGACCTGCACCGGGCCGTCGGCAGCCCGTACGATCGCCAGGATCTTGCGGTAGTCAGCGGGCAGCGCGGCCTCATCGCCCGTCCCGCCGCGGTGCGGGATCAGCAAAACCGCCCGTCCCGCCACCCGGGCCGCTGTCGGGGCCGCGGCCCGGGTGGCCTCCGTCACAGCCTGGTCCTGTTCGGCCAGCCGGTGCAGGACCCGCTCGGCGATCACCAACTCCTCCCGCTCGGCCTGGACCTCCGCCAGTTGCTTGGCCAACTCCTCGGCGAGCGTGTCCAGTTCATTCCGGCGAGCCGTGATCCGCGCCAGCTCCGGCATCCCCGCGCTCTCCCGGCACCGGCCCGGTGAGGGATCGTAGGAGGGGCACGGCGGTCGGCGCAGCAGAACCCGACAACGGCCCTGGGGACAGGTCGGACGATCTTCGCCATGGACACCCGCCGACGATCAGCGCGAGTACCCCGCCCGCCCCGCACACCAGGCCCGTGACCTGTGTACTTCATGTCTGCACAGGTCTCAGTGGGAATGGGGCAGTCTTCGCCCGGATGCCGACCCGCGGCGTGCGTGGTGGTAGGTCTTCGATCAGCGGTCGATGGCGGCCATGTTGTCCGCGTCGTAGCGCTCGCCGGAGGCCGGGGGCAGGTCGTTCAGGCGGGCGACGTGGCCGGCGGTGAGCTCGATGTGGTCGGCGGCGGCGTTCTCCTCCAGCCGGGCGATTCGCTTGGTTCCGGGGATGGGCGCGATGTCGTCACCCTGGGCGAGCAGCCAGGCCAAGGCGACCTGCGCGGGCGTGGTGTCGATCTCGGCGGCTACGGCCCGGACCTCGTCGACGATTCGCAGGTTGCGTTCCAGGTTGCCGTCGGCGAAGCGGTGGTTGGTGCGGCGCCAGTCGTCGGCGTCAAGATCGTTCAGGGAGCGGATGTTGCCGGTCAGGAAGCCGCGGCCAAGCGGGGAGTACGGCACGAAGCCGATGCCCAGTTCGCGCAGGACGGGCAGGATTTCGGCCTCCGGGTCGCGGGTCCACAGGGAGTATTCGGACTGGACCGCGGTGACCGGATGCACGGCGTGAGCGCGGCGGATCGTGGCAGGGCCGGCCTCGGACAGGCCGATGTGGCGGATCTTGCCTTCGGTCACCAGTTCGGCCAGTGCGCCGACGGTCTCTTCGATGGGCGTGCCGGGGTCCACCCGGTGCTGGTAGTAGAGGTCGATGTAGTCGGTGCCCAGGCGCTCCAGTGATCCCTCCACGGCCAGGCGGATGTTGGCCGGGGTGCTGTCGGGAGCCGAGCCGCCGGTGTGGGAGATCAGTCCGAACTTGGTGGCCAGCACGACCTCGTCCCGGTGCCCTTGCACGGCCCGGCCGACCAGCTCCTCGTTGATGAAGGGGCCGTATCCCTCAGCGGTGTCGATATGGGTGACCCCGAGGTCCAGAGCGCGGTGGATCGTGCGGATCGACTCGTCGTCGAACTGGCCGGCGCCGGTGTAGAACGCCGACATTCCCATGGCTCCGAGACCGATGCGCGAGACCTTCAGGCTGCCGAGCGAAATGGTTTTCATGGCGCGGACTTCCCTTCCCATTGTTTGGTACCGATCGGTGCAGAACAATAGCACATCAAGACCGATCGGTACCGAACCGCGTTCGCCGCCTTGCGGGAACGAAACTGCTGGTCAGCTGGGATCTGTACCGAGTGGTACACTTATGGCATGGGTGACTCGCCTAAGGCCGTCATGGGTCGGCCCCGAGGATTCGACATCGACCAGGCGCTGGAACGGGCGATGCGGGTGTTCTGGGCGCGTGGTTACGAAGGTGCAAGCCTCGCCGAGCTGACCGGCGCCATGGGGATCACCAAGACGAGCATGTACGCGGCCTTCGGCAACAAGGAACAGTTGTTCCGCAAGGCCCTCCAGCGCTACGGCGCGGGGCCGGCCGCCTACGCCACGCGCGCCCTGGAGGAGCCCACCGCACGGGCTGTGGCCTTGGCGTTCCTCCGCGGAGCGGTCTGCACCACGACCCCTCCCGATGGCCCCTCCGGGTGCCTGACCGTGCAGGGTGCGCTGGCGTCGAGCGACGAGAGCCGGGCCGTCCACGACCTGCTTGTCGACTGGCGCAACGACGCGGGGGTCCGCCTCGAGGAGCGCTTCCGGCGCGCCGTCAACGAGGGTGATCTGCCGCGCAACGCCGACCCTCGGCGTCTTGCCCGGTTCATCATGACAATGGGGTTCGGCATCGCGGTGCAGGCCGCCAACGGCCTCGGTCCTGCTGAGCTCGATGAGATCGTCGACACGGCGCTGCTCGGCTGGCCTGCATAGCGGCTGCACCCCTTAGCTCGCCCCGGTGGGACATCCTCCGCGCATGGGGGCCGTGACGGTGCGGCAAAACTTCGGTACCGTTCGGGACAGAAGTTTCGGACAGTGGTTCCTCCCCCTGCCGACGATCACCGCGACGATGCCGTCAAGGGCCGTCGCGAAACACCGCGCATGACCTCCGCTCCGGGGGCCGAAGAAGGAGATCATGTCCGACACCGACCTGCGTGAGTTCTACCTGCGCTACATCGGGGCGCTCAACGCCCACGAGATCTACCGCATGGACGAGTTCATCAACGACGAGACCACCCTGAACGGCGAGCCGGGCACTCGGGACCAGGTCATCGCTGTGCTGAACGGCGACATCGGCGCGGTGCCGGACTTCCGCTGGGAGCCCCGGGAGATCGCGGTCGATGGTGATCGTCTGGCTGCCCGTCTTACCAACACGGGCACGCCCGCCAAGGAGTGGCTCGGCGTGGCTCCCACCGGCGCCTCGTTCGAGATCGTCGAGTACGCCATCTATCAGGTTCGTGACGGGCGGTTCGTGCACATGACGGCCCTGCACGACGCCGAGACCCTGAGGCGGCAGCTCGGTGCCTGACCCCCGTAAGCCGATCGGCGTAGGCATCGTCGGCCTGAGCGCCACGGGAGGCTGGGCGGCCGGGGCTCACCTGCCCGCGCTGAGCGCCGTCGACGGGATCGAGCTTCGCGCGCTGGCGGCGAGCTCCGCAGCCTCGGCCCAGGCCGCGGGAGCGGCGTATGGCGTACCCGCGTACACGTCGGTCGAGCAGCTCGCCGGCGACGAGAACGTCGACCTCGTGGTTGTCGCCGTCAAAGTGCCCCAGCATCGCGAACTCGTGTTGCCCGTGCTGAAGGCGGGAGTGCCGGTGCTCTCGGAGTGGCCGCTCGCCGTCGACCTGCGCGAGGCCGAGGAGATGGAGCGTGCCGCCGGGACGACGCGCACCTTCGTCGGTCTTCAGGGACGCTCCTCGCCTACCTTCCGCTGGCTGGCCGACCTCGTGTCCGAAGGATTCGTGGGGGAAGTGCTCTCCGCCACCGTCGTGGCGTCTTCGACCGAATGGGGCACTCCGGTGTCTCCGACCATGGTCTACACGCTCGACCGCAAGCTCGGGGCCACGATGCTGACCATCGCGTTCGGACACGCGATCGATCTGGTGTCGATGGTCGTCGGCGAGCTTCAGGAAGTGGTCGCCACGACCGCGACCCGGCGCCGCCAGGTTCCCCTCGGGCGCACCGGGCAGGTCGTTCCGATGACCGCCGAGGACCAGATCGCTATCTCGGGCACCGTGGCGGGCGGGGCGATCCTGTCCGTCCACCACCGTGGAGGCGCGGCATCGGGTGCAGGGTTCTCTCTGATCATCGACGGCACGGAGGGGCGACTTGAGATCACCGCCGCCGAGTTCCCGCACATCGGTCCGGTCACGGTGCGTGGCACACGCAGCGGCGGTCGGCCTACGAAGGTCACGCTGCCCAGCGGCTACGACGACTATCCCGGCCTGGCCGGAACAGTGATCCACACGCTGGTGCACGCCTACGCCGCGATTCGGGACGACCTCGTCCACGGAACGGCTGTCGCCCCGGACTTCACCCACGCCGTCAAGCGCCACCGACTCCTTGACGCGATCGTACGGTCCGCCGCCACAGGCCAACGAAAAGCCCTCCATCCTTAGGCCCGCAGCCAGTCGATTCGACACTGTCCGACATGGTGTAGCTCTTCTGTAGGGACCTGGTGGGGCGGTGCGGAGTGGACAGCCAGCCCCGGTGTAGCTGCAACCAGTGGTCGAGAGCGGCGAAGTCCTCGTCCGTGATGCCTTGTCGGGGATCGACGCGATGCAGAAGGACCTGGCCTGCGTGTTGTGCCTCCATCCAGGTCCGGTCGGCGGCCGTGATCTCGTCGTCGACCCAGGCGAAGGGGCGCCCGGCCGCCCAGTGGTGGAGGTCACGGGTCTTCCAGTGAAGCCCGTCCTTCTCGTCTTCGTCGGACGGCTCGGGCCAGATCACTACGGGCAGCTCCGGCAGGCCCAGCCACGGTGCGATGCATTCGTTCGCGTCGGACATCCACGTGGTGGCCCACACCAGCTGGCACGGCAGCGCCATCAGCCGGGGCCCATGCGCCGGATCGATCCTGGTGATCAGCGGATTCGCGTCGGCTGCCTGCGCCTGGCGCCCGGCCTGGTAGGTCGGGTATCCGTTCGGAAGCTGTTGCTGTGTTGCCCCGAAGGGAATGAGCGGACCGTCGACATCGAGAAAGAGAAGGGGCAGCGTAGAACCGATCACGACTGCACGGTAACGGTGTTCGGGCTGACGCGACAGCGGTCCGCGTCGGGCCCTCCGGGCAGGTTGATTCCCCTTCGGGAGGACGGTGAGGGCGGCGATGGGCTCGTTGATCGAAGAGCTCCACCGGCGGGAAGCGGCGGCCCGCGCGCAGGTACAGGCACTCCGCGAACAGATTGACGAGTTCGCCGAGAGGCTCGCGGCAGCCGAGGAAGCAGAAGCGGGGCCGGTGGCCTCCCGGCCCGGGGATCAAGGGCCGCACCATGGTCGACGGCGGCTGCCCGATGGCCCGCGACCACAGCCCCTGCCCCGACCGGCCCCTGAGCGTCCGGCTGACCATCACCAGCGGCGACGGCGGACGGACGGTCACCAAGACGACCAGCGACGCAGACGGCCACTTCCGCCTCCCGCTGCCGCCAGGCACGTACACCATCCGCCCGGCCAATCTCACCGGCGCCGTCGTCCCGATCGCCCAGCCGGTGTCCGTCACCGTCAGGAGCGGAAGGTGCACCGCGGTCACCCTCCGCTTCGACTCGGGCATCCGCTGAAACCTGAGACGTGGAGCCGCCCCGGCAGGACGTGCCGGGGCGGCTGTTGCGTTCATGGTCTGTCGGTCAGGGACTGTCCTCGCCGCCCCCGGTGCCGCCGTTGGCCAGCCATTGCGCGTAGGCGATCGCGGCCAGGCGGGCGGAGAAGGCGTTGTCACGTGCGGTGGCGGTCGTGGCGGTGGCGGTGCCTGCCGCTGCGGTAAGAGCCGAAGTCGGCGTGTACATCGCCTCGTTGAAGACCGACCCGCTGGGGGCCGAGGCCACGGCGAAGACGGGGTGTGCGGTTCCGCCGGAGAAGGAGGTGGAGATGTAGTCGCCGACCATGGTGCCCTGCGTGGTGCTCGCCAGCCAGGAGTGGGTCATCGGACCGGCGAGCTGGGTCGGTGCCGTCCAGGTGCTGCCGGCGTTGGTCGAGGAGACGTAGCCGACGTCCAACTGGCAGGTCGCGGCGGTGCAGTTGGCTGTCGGGTGGTAGTAGTACGCCAGCGCCAGGTGCGCGGTGGTGCCCGAGGTGGCCGGGTCGACGGCGAGGCCGGGGATGAAGTGGTCGACGGTGCTGGTGGTCGCGTCGATGGGGATGCGGGTCACTGCCGACCAGGTGGTGCCGTTTGTGGTCGTGGACATCACGATGTCGTTGGAGGTGCAGGAGCCCCCGCCGGCGCGGAAGCGGCAGTCCTGCCAGACGACGTACGCCTTGCCGGCGGCGTCGATCTCGGCGGAGGGGAGCGGGCCGCTGCGCAGGCTGCCGTGCACGGTGAAGGTGCTGACGGTGGCGACGGTGGTGGTCGAGGTCCAGGTACTGCCGCCGTTGGTGGACCGGAAGGAGAGGATCGACGTCTCGGAGGCGTTGGAGGCCGGGACGATCACCGTGCCGTTGGGCTGGACGACGGGCTGGCCGCCCAGGCCGGTGGCGTTGTTGCCGGTGTTCTTCGAGGCGCCCCAGGTGAGACCGCCGTCGCTCGACGTGGTCATCTTCAGGCGGTCGCCGTCGCCGTTGTTGTCGTACTCGGTGTAGCAGTTGCCGTAGAAGGCGCTCGTGGCGGTGTTGTCGCAGACGATCCAGTTCTTGTCGAGGCTGGAGCCGGTCGCGGTGATGACCGGGTTGCTCCAGGTCAGTCCGCCGTCGGTGGAGCGGCTGGTGAAGACCTCGGGGACGGTGACGGACGAGGTGATGGGGATGGTGGAGATCAGCCAGGCGTTGTGCTTGGCGTCGTAGGCCACCGAGGGGTCGCTGACCCGCTGGAAGGTGCCGCCCGCCTGGGTGGTGATGCCCGGGAGGAAGCCCTTGGTCCAGGTGGTGCCGCCGTCGGTGGAGGTGGAGAAGCCGATGTTGGAGGAGCCGCCGTCGTTGAACCGGCCGACCTGGAAGGCGGAGACGATCGTGGAGCCGTAGGAGAAGGTGTCCGGCTCGACCTCGGTGGCGTGCTGGCTGGTGGAGTTGGTGTAGGGGTCGGTGCTGATCTGGGTGAGGGCGGGCGCGGCAGTGGCGGTGGTCGTCGACAGGGCCAGCGCGCCGGCCGCGAGGGCCGCCGTCACCAGGCCGGGTCTCGCCATACGGCGGAGCAGGGATGCCAGGGACATGATCCGTTCCCTTTCGAAGAAGGGGCACGTCCGGCATCGGTATGTCGCGCGCGTCGCGAAGTGGGGTCGGGAGTATGCCTCGTACACGTCCGCGCCGTGAGGGCGGGCGGAGCCCGGCCGAACTGAACATCGTGCAGGACGTGCTGAAGGACGCCGCCACTCTGCTGCGCAAGCATGACCATGTCAACATGTTCCGGCTCAACACCGCCCGAATCAGAAGGAATTGACGTCACCTTGACCCTCGGACACCTCGACGGGCCGCCTTGCCGCACCACGCTCTCCGACTGAGCCGGCGGGATGCCAGGTGCCATTGACGAATGTGTCATGAATCCTGCTGGCCTATTCCGCGTGGGAGCTCGCTGGGCAGGCCGGTGGCGGCCCGTCCAGCACTTCTGGTCGATGGTCGAGCCGGTTGCCCACGTTCAGCGGGGTGCGTGAGCCGGTTCTGGGCGAGGAGGACGGCGAGAGCGCCTGCCACGGTGGCGGCGCGGGTGAGGGCGGTGGCGTAGGTGGCGCCGCCCATGCGAGCGAGCTTGCCTGCGGCGGCACCGGCCAGCGGTGCGACGACGATGATGAGTGCGGTGGTGAGAAGGACGACGGCGACCGTCACGGCAGACTCCCTGTACACGATGGGATGTTGACGTGGTCCAAGGCCGCGGAAACCGTGTTCGCCGTGGTTCGCCGGGACGACGATGGACATCGGTGAACACATCGGGGCCGGGGGCGAGCACGTGCACGACGAGCAGAACGGCGGCAGTCCGCCACTCACCGAACTGCGCAGGAGGCTGACTGGCGGGTGGGCGCGGGCCGGGCTGAGCCAGAAGCAGCTCGCCGCCCAGGCGAAGCTGGGGCGCACCACTGTGTCGGAGGCGCTTTCACCCAAAGGGCCTGTGCCCTCCGCAGCGACGGTGGCGACGCCGGCCCGAACGTGGTGAGGATCCGTCGGTCCGGCAGAGCGCCGACGCCGTGGGGATGAAAAGCACGGCGTCGGTCGCGAAGCACGTACCTGTCGGCTGGTGTGCTGAGCATGCGGTTCCGCTGGGGACTCGATGCTGGGCTGGACATCTGCCGCGCAACCTTCACCCGCATGGGCAACCTCGGTGTACGACTCACACGGTTTCGGACGCGCCACATTCGGAGCCCTGCTCCAGGAGCCCGTGTGTGCGGGCCCCAGGGCATTGATGAGGATGAGGCTCAGAGGCAACTGAGAAGTCCCTGTGAAAAAGTGCCGAGGCTTCCGCAGCGTCCACCGCCCGGTCATCCCCCCATGGAGAAAGCCCTCATGAGCCTCACTGTCGTCAATGGACTGCCCGCGCACGTCCTGTTCGTGCACTTCGTCATTGTGCTCGTGCCCTTGAGCGCCCTGGCACTCGTGGTGTGCGCGGCCTGGCCCGCAGGTGCCCGGCGGCTCGGCCTGCTGCTGCCGATCCTCGCGCTCGTGACGCTGGCGAGCGTGCCGGTGGCCACCCATGCGGGGGAGTGGCTGGAACAGCACGTCGGCAGCGACCCGTTGGTGCGCAAGCACGCCGAACTTGGCGACGGTCTGCTCCCGTGGGCTCTGGGTCTCTTCGTGATCTCGGCCGTCGTCTGGTGGACGGCCCGCCGGTCGGCCCCCGCCGCGGACGGCGCGGCGGGGGCTTCGTGGTCGCCCTCGGTACTGGTTCGGGGCGCGATCGTGGTTGTTTCCCTCTCGGTCGCGGTCGGTGCCGTGGTGGACGTCTACCGGATCGGCGACTCGGGCGCCAAGGCCGCCTGGGAGGACAACTACTCCAAGACGGCCACGCAGAACGGCGGCTGACGGGACGCGGCCGGCGTTGGGGCCGGGCGCCTGCGGACCGGCATCGCGAGTCCTTGTCGCGTACGTCTCTGCTCGGGCCGAACGGTCCCCGACGTGCCCGCGGGATACCTGAGAAGTTCAGCTGATCCCGGCGGGAGGGATGCTCCCCTCCGTGGTGGACTCGGCGTGATGCCCCGAGGCGGTGGCATGGGCGTCCCGGGCGTGTTGGGTGTGGTCCGCACGGAGGCTGGCGATCAAACGGTCAGCGATGCTGTCGGCGACCAAGGGGGTCCGGTCTCGGTGATCACGATGGGACCGGTTGGCCCCTCCTGTGACCGAGTGGCCCCTTTCTGACGTGGTGGGCCCTGCACGTGAATGGGACGGAGAGCGCGGCCCGTACGGCACATGCCACGAGCCGCGACACACCAGCAGCGTGTGCGGCCCGGGCCGAGAAGGAACGTCTTCGACGGCCGGAGCGTGCCGAGCTGCCAGTTCCCGGAGGCGGTGGGTGCAGTGGTCCATGAGCATGTCGTACGTGATCCCGTGGCGGAACGTGACGGGACCGGGTCACGGCCTGCCGACCCGTTGGAGCCGCTGACCCTGCTGTTGCAGCATCTGCGCAGTTCGGCCGAAGGACTGGCGGAGCGGGAGGCGGCGCGCAGGCTGCAGGTCTACGGGCAGAACGAACTGGTCCGCCGTGGCGGGACCCGGTGGCCTGCCGAGCTCGCACGGCAGTTCACCCATCCGTTGGCCCTGGTCCTAGCGGTGGCCGCGGTACTGGCGTGGGTCAGCGGGAGCCCGACCCTGGCGGTGGCGATCACGGCGGTGATCGTGCTCAACGCGGCGTTCGCGTTCTTCCAGGAGGTACAGGCGGAGCGGGCCGTGGAGGAATTGGCGGCCTTTCTCCCCTCCCACGCCCGGGTGTTGCGGGACGGCCGCCCTCAGCAGGTGGAGGCCGTCGCTCTGGTCCCGGGTGATGTGATGGTCGTGGCCGAGGGCGACAGCATCTGCGCCGACGCCCGGCTGCTCAGCGGTGCGGTGCAGGTCGACATCTCCACCCTCACCGGTGAGTCCGAGCCGGTCACCCGCTCCGCCGAGACCATGGACACCGACGTTCCCGTGCTCCAAGCACGTGACGTCCTGTTCAGCGGGACGGTGTGCACCGGTGGTGAGGCCCTCGCGGTGGTCACCGCGACGGGGATGCACACGGAACTGGGCCGCATCGCCACCCTCACCGCGCGCGTGACACGTGAGGACAGCCCGCTGGAACACCAGGTGAAACGGGTCGCCTGGCTGATCGCCGCGGTCGCCGTCGGTGTGGGGGTCGGCTTCCTGCCGCTGGGCCTGCTGGCCGGACTGGGCTGGAGTGCGGCGATCAGCTTCGCGATCGGCCTGCTGGTGGCCAACGTGCCCGAGGGACTGCTGCCCACGATCACCCTGGCCTTGGCCGTGGGCGTACGGGAGTTGGCCGGGCGCGGCGCCGTCGTCAAACGTCTCAGCGCCGTGGAGACACTCGGCTCGACGACGGTGATCTGCACCGACAAGACCGGAACCCTCACCGAGAACCACATGCGCGTCACCTCCCTGTGGACGTCCGAGGGCTCCGCGGACCCGCGGGTGCCGACGCCGCAGACCGACCTCGTCGTGCGATCCGCCGCGGCCTGCACCAACGCCGAACTGCCCGGGAGCGCCACGGCCGAGGCGAAGGGGGATCCCACCGAACTCGCCCTGCTGGAGCTGGCCGCCGCCCTCGGCCGTCCGGTCACCCCCGACCAACGCACCCTGGGGCGCCGGACCTTGTTCCCCTTCGACTCACGGATCAAGCTCATGACCACCGTGGACGAGCAGCAGGACGGGGACGGCGGCACTGTCCTCGCGGTGCACACCAAGGGCGCGCCCGAAGAGGTGCTCCCCAGGTGCACCCACCTCCAACATCCCAGCGGCGCAAGCTCGTTGACGGACAGCGACCGTGCCGCGGTGACCTCGGCCATGAACGACTACGCGGACGCCGGACTGCGCGTCCTTGCCGTCGCCGTCCGCCAATTGCCCACCGGGGTACCGGTTCCCGACCGGCGGGAGGAAGCCGAACTCGGCCTGTGCCTGCTCGGCCTGGTCGCCATGACCGACCCTCCCCGCCCCCAGGTGGAGGCCGCGATCGCGCGCGCCCACCAGGCCGGCATCCGCGTGCACGTCGTCACCGGCGACTATGGCGCGACCGCCGCGGCGATCGCCCGCAAGGTCGGCATCGGCGACGACAAGCCGCACGTCGTCACCGGCCCCGAACTCGACCGGCTCTCCGAACGAGAACTGGATCAACTTCTGGCCTCGGAAGGCGAAGTGGTCTTCGCGCGGAGCACACCGGAAGCCAAGCTCCGTATCGCCGACGCGCTGCGCGCCGAGGGGCAGGTAGTCGCCATGACCGGGGACGGTGTCAACGACGCCCCCGCGCTGCGCAGGGCCGACATCGGGATCGCCATGGGCCGCTCCGGCACCGATGTCGCGCGGGAAGCCTCCACGATGGTGCTCACCGACGACGACTTCACCACCATCGTCTCGGCCATCGAGGCCGGCCGCCGTATCTACGACAACGTCCGCAAGTTCATCGTCTACATCTTCGCGCACGCCGTCCCGGAAGTCCTTCCCTTCCTGGTCTTCGCGCTGTCCGGCGGGGCGATCCCGCTCCCGCTGACCGTCATGCAGATCCTCGCGATCGACTTGGGGACCGACACCCTGCCCGCGCTCGCCCTGAGCCGGGAACCCGCCGAACCCGGCGCCATGCAACGGCCCCCGCGCCCCCGCTCCCAGAACGTCATCACCCGGTCCATGCTCGCCCGGGCCTGGGGCTTCCTCGGACTGATCTCCGGGCTGCTGGTCATGGCGGCCTTCCTCATCGTCCTGCTGCACGCGGGCTGGCACCCGGGCGACGACGTCGGTGCGGGCAGCGCTCTCCATCACGCCTACCGGCAGGCCACCACCATCACCTGGGTCGGGATCGTCGCCTGCCAGCTCGGCACGGCCATGGCGGTGCGCACCGAACACGCCTCGCTGCGCAGCGTCGGCCTGTTCACCAACAAACCGCTCCTGGCAGCCCTCGGCTTCGCCATGGTCTTCGCCGTGGCCGGGGTGTACATCCCTGTCGCCCACACCGTGCTGGGCACCGAAGCGTTGTCCGCCGGTCAGTGGGCCCTCGTCGCACCGTTCCCCTTCATCGTCTGGGGAGCCGACGAACTACGCCGCTGGTGCCGGCGCCGTCTTGAAGCCGTGCTTGTCAGCTCGGTTACCGGTCCTGAGCGCCGGCAGTCCGGCTCAGTGGCCGGAGTTGTTGCCGGTCGTGATCTTTCGTAGGCCGTAGAGGGCGGCCCCGAGGGCGAGGACGGCGGTGCCGGAGACGACGGTGCTCGCGGGGAGGGCGAAAGCGAGGGCCGCGCAGCCGGCCAGGCCGACGACGGGGACGAGGCGGTTCGGTCGACCTTCTTCCTCGGTGAGGGTCCAGGCCGAGGCGTTGGTGATGGCGTAGTAGGCCAGGACGCCGAAGGAGGAGAAACCGATCGCACCGCGCACGTCCGTGGTCGCGGCGAGGACCGTGACCACCGCGCCGACCGCGAGTTCGGCGCGGAGGGGAACACTGAAGCGAGGGTGGACGGAGGCCAGGGCGTGCGGCAGGTGCCGGTCCCGGGCCATGGCGAGGGTGGTGCGGGAGACGCCGAGGAGCAGTGCGAGCAGGGAGCCGAGCGCGGCGACGGCGCCGCCGATACGGACGGCCGGCACCAGCCGGTCGGCGCCCGCGGCACGCGCGGCGTCCGACAGCGGGGCGGTGGCGTTCGCCAGACCGCGCGGACCGAGCAGAGTCAGGGTGGCGACGGCGACGAGGGCGTAGACGGCGAGAGTGATCCCGAGCGCGAGCGGAATCGCGCGCGGGATGGTGCGGACCGGGTCACGGACCTCCTCGCCGAGGGTGGCGATGCGGGCGTAGCCGGCGAAGGCGAAGAAGAGCAGGCCCGCGGCCCGGAGCAGTCCGCCGACGGTGGTGTCCGAGCCGATGCCCAGCCGCGCGGTGTCCGCGTGGGCGGTGGCCAGGGCGGCGATGACCACGGCGGCGAGCACGGCCAGGACCACGGCGACGATGACGCGGGTGAGGAGGGCGGACTTCTGCACCCCGGTGCAGTTCACCACGGTCAGCGTCACTACGGCGGCCACGGCCACCGCGTGGGTCTGGCCGGGCCAGAGGTAGGCGCCGACGGTGAGGGCCATGGCCGCGCAGGAGGCCGTCTTGCCGACGACGAACGCCCAGCTGGCCAGGTAGCCCCAGAAGTCGCCCAGGCGTTCGCGGCCGTAGACGTAGGTGCCGCCGGACTGCGGGTAGAGGGCGGCCAGCCGTGCCGAGGACGTCGCGTTGCAGTAGGCCACGACGGCGGCCAGGGCCAGAGCGAGCAGTAGTCCGGAACCGGCTGCCTCGGCCGCCGGGCCGAGGGCCGCGAAGATCCCCGCACCGATCATCGACCCCAGGCCGATCACCACGGCGTCGGACAGATCCAGACGCCGTTTCATCCCGCCCGTGCCTGCTGGGGCGCTCTTCGCGTTCATCGTGCACTCCTCCTCGTACTCGGCGCACGGTAGCCGAGGAGGAGAGGGCTGCCGCCGGAGCGTTGGTGCGGGCGGTGGCGGTGCCCGGATTCGTTTTTCAACGGCTGGCGTCAGCGGGGCGGCAGTTCATCGTGCCTTGCTGTGCGGTGCCGTGTGTCAGCTCGTCTTGCGGCCCCAGCTCGGTCCCACGAGCTTCCACTCGGTGCCCCAGGAGTCGATACGGCGCTGGTCCAGCCGATACCGTGCGACGGCCCCGGCGCCCAATGCCAGACCGGCGAGGGCGAGCGCGGCGATCAGGCCCAGGAAGGCGGATTCGAGAGTCGCCTCGGTCCGGCTCGGCGGTTCGATGGTGAGATTGCCCGCGGCGTCCATCCAGACCACAACCTTGGATCCGGCTTTCTCCCCTGTCTCCACCAGCGTGTTGCCCGTACGACGGGTGCCGTCGGCGGTCGTCCAGCGGATCTTCGCCCGGATCTGGTCGCGGGCCCCGCCGGCAGCCGAGGCGGAGGGCGGGGTGTCCGTGAGGAGGACCGCCCGCACGGAGTGCCGCTCGGCGCGCTGCGCGGCGAACACCTCGTCGCCGGCGTGGTACGTCACCAGGCCGGCGAGCGCGCCGCCCACCGCGACGACCGCCCACACGACGAGGACGATCCAGGTTTCGACGATGTCGTCGTGCCGGCGCAACGGATTGCTCCGCAAGCGCCACAGCCGCTTCTTCCCACGCCTGTTCCTGTTCATGAGTCCGCACCTCCTCGTCGTGGTCTTCATGACGAAGGTGTCAGCGAGGAATGCGGGGTCGCATGGGCCGAACAGGGCCTGGCAGGTGCCCGATCGGCACCGCGTCCCGGGCCTGGACGGTCCGTTCAGCCCGCGGTGGCGGAGGCGCCGCCGGACTCCGGCCCGGCGGCCAGGGCGGTCGACAGCCGCGCGTGGATCTCGAAGACGTCGCTGAGCCGGGCGTGGCGCACGATCCGCAGGAAACCCGTCTGGCCCGTGACGAGCCGGAGCCGTCCGCCCCGGGCCGCGGTCTGGTTCTGTGCCCGGCACAGGACACCCAGCCCGGCACAGTCGACGAACGACAGGGCGCGTAGGTCCAGTACGAGATCGGGGCAGGAGCCGGCGGTCAGCATGTCGAGGCGCGCCGACAGCCGCTGCCCCGTGAGGAGGTCGATCTCGCCGCGCAGTGCCATGACGGTCGTCCCGGCGATCACACGCTCCGTGGAGTGCAGTGCGGTGGCGGGGGTGTGGATCTCGGTCATGGTGCGAGCCAACCGGCCAGGTGGTCCCGCCCGGAAGGGCCGACCAGCCCCGTCCACCTGTTCGACCTGGGCCGTTCGGCCCAGCCCGTGGCTGCTCGGTCGCGACGACCCCGTTCGTCCGGCCGATGAGGGCCGACCGGCCCAAGCCAGGACCGACGGACCCGGACACGCTGGAC
This sequence comes from Streptomyces sp. NPDC088350, assembly GCF_044753545.1. Taxonomy (NCBI): domain Bacteria; kingdom Bacillati; phylum Actinomycetota; class Actinomycetes; order Kitasatosporales; family Streptomycetaceae; genus Streptomyces; species Streptomyces sp. NPDC088350. The sequence continues at coordinate 42,623 of NZ_JBIVNL010000020.1, forward strand.
ACACGGGGGCAGTCGACCGAATGGGGAAGGAACGTCATGAAGGGCCTCGTCTTCCACGGCCCGGGACAGTCCTCATGGGATTCCGTCCCGGATCCCGGCATCAAGGACGCCACCGACGTGATCGTGCGCGTCGACGCCGTCACCATCTGCGGAACCGACCTGCACATCCTCAAGGGCGACGTACCCGAGGTACGCCCCGGCACCGTCCTCGGCCACGAGGCCGTCGGCGAGGTCGTGGAAGCGGGCTCCGACGTGCGGACCGTACGGCCCGGGGACCGCGTCCTGGTCTCCTGCATCACCGCCTGCGGGCGCTGTGCCTACTGCCGCAAGGCCATGTACGGCCAGTGCCGCGACGGCGGAGGCTGGATCCTCGGCCACCTCATCGACGGCGCCCAGGCCGAGTACGTGCGTGTCCCGCACGCCGACCTCTCCGTCCACCTGCTGCCCAGCACGCTGGACGCCAAGGACGCCGTCCTGCTGGCGGACATCCTCCCCACCGGGTACGAGGTGGGCGTGCTCAACGGACAGGTGCGCCCCGGTGACACCGTCGCCGTCGTCGGAGCCGGTCCGGTCGGACTGGCGGCGATCGCCACGGCCCGGCTGTTCTCGCCCGAACGCGTCGTCGCCGTGGACCTGGCCGCCGCCCGGCTGGACGCGGCGAAGCGGTTCGGCGCCGACGCCGTGGTGGACGCCCGCGAAACCCCCGAGCAGCTCATCGCCGACCTCACCGACGGCATGGGGGCCGACGTCGTCATCGAGGCGGTCGGCGTACCCGAGACCTTCGAACTGTGCACCCGTATGGTGCGCCCCGGCGGCCACGTCGCCAACGTCGGCGTCCACGGCGAACCCGCGACCCTGCACCTCGAAGACCTGTGGATCAAGAACATCACCATCACCACCGGCCTGGTCGACACCCACTCCACCCCCACCCTGCTGCGCATGGCCGCCGCCGGCCGGCTGCCCACCGGCGCGCTGGTCACCCACACCTTCCCGCTGGACCACATGGAGGAGGCGTACGACGTCTTCGCCAAGGCGGCCGACACCGGCGCCCTCAAGGTCGTGCTCGGCGGGACCCGGCACGAGGAAGTCGCCGTCCAGGCGACAGGACGAAAGGACGTGACCAGCCATGCCTGACCCGTTCCCGCTGAACGTGACAGATGGTTCACCCGCGGGTGATCTCGGACGCCGGATCGCCGTACGGCGCACGGCACTTGACCTCTCCCGCGAGGAGACGGCCGTCCAGGCCGGCGTGGCGGCGAGCTACCTCCAGTACCTGGAGGAGTTTCCCGGTGCCGCTCCGGACCGGAGCGTTCTGCTCAGGCTCGCCGCGGCCCTGGACACCACCGTGACCGACCTCGCCGGAGGCGACAGCGATCTCACACCTGGCCAGGGCCGGGCGGGCTCCGCCCCCACGTTCACCGAACTGACCGTCCAGGAGTGCCGAGAACTGCTGTCGACACACGGGGTGGGCAGGGTCGCGATACCCACCGCCTCGGGACCCGTCATCGTCCCCGTCAACTACAGCGTGGTCGACGGTGCGATCGTGTACAGGACCGCGCCCGGTGCGATGCCGTCCCGGGCTGCGGGCTGCCAGGTGACCTTCGAGATCGACCGTATCGACGACGCGTTCGGCGAAGGCTGGAGCGTGCTGGCGCTCGGCCGGGCGCGGACCGTGACCGACGCCGACGACGTTCGGCGTCTGACGGAACAGGCGTTCAGCCAGCCGTGGGCCGGCGGCTCACGTGAGGAGTGGGTCCGTATCGACGCGCTGAGTCTCACTGGGCGTCGGATCACCACGCGCCAAGGGACGTTCTCCGAAGCGAGCGGGACCGATGGCACCTCACCTGCCGGCCCTGCGGTACCGAACACGTAGTGACACCCCCGGAAACGCAGACCCGCGCACAGGGCGAGAGACGGACTGGCTGATGTATTCCAACGACGGATTCCGCGAACTGGAACGAAACGAGTGCCTGCGCCGGCTGGGCCGGGCACGCGTCGGCCGCATCGTCCACACTCGCCAGGCACTGCCCGCCGTACTGCCCGTGAACTTCTCCCTGGACCACGACGGGGCGGTGCTGCTGTGCACGTCCGCGGACTCGGAGCTGGTGCGCGCGATCGGCGGATCGGTGGTCGCCTTCGAGGCCGACGAGGTCGACGCCGCAGCGCACTCCGGCTGGAGCGTCGTCGTCACCGGGTCGGCCACCGTGGTGACCGACCCGGCCGAGCACGAACGCATGCTCCGAAACGGCCCGACCTCCTGGGTGCCCTCGCCCCAGGAAGTCTTCGTCCGGATCGAACCCGAGCTGGTGACGGGACGTGAACTCGTGGGCGGGCGTTCGATGTACGGGGTGGATCTCACCGGCGCGACCTGAACCGGGGCGTACGACTGTGTGCCCGGGTGGGGCCTGGATGAGGCCAGAAGCCGCGATGGCGCTGGTCTTGAGGCTGGCGGTAGAGACGCACCTACCACCGTCCGGGACTCACGGAGTCCCGGCTGCGGCGGCAGGCAGGGGGATGATGCGCGGGTAGCGGAGCGGGGGAGTACGGACGTCCGGTGGGGTGCGGGGTGTGGTGTCGGCCCCGGACCCCGCGGCAGCTCGCAGGGCCATGTCGAGATCGCCTCGGATCAGGGTGGACACCGGGCACTGCCGGCATTCGCCCGACGACGCGTGACCTGCCACGCCGGACTCAAGGGATCGGACGTGGTTGAAGGCGTCCAGGCCCCCGTCCGCGCGGATCGCGTACCAGTTGCCGAGGCGGTCCGGTCCGCTGAACCCTGCGGCCACGCCCGGTTCCGTCGGCAGGAGGACATGACCGTCGTGGACACGCACGAGGAAGACCTGGTCCATGTAGTCGCAGATGTCGGGCTGCGGGTCGTTCTCGCGCAGCCACACCAGGGCCTCACTTCGGGTGCCCGGTCCCCACAGGAGGGTCGTCGGGTAGGACGTCGTCGCGTGGAGCGAGTCGAACTCCAGCAGGTTGGGATCCTCGCGTCCCTCCGACCAGTGCACGGCCCGGACCAGCACGTACGTCCAGCCCGTATCCCTTGTCGTGGCGCTGGTGGCCAGGTTCTCGGCGAGCCCGGCAACGCACTCGTCTCCCGCGCTGGTCCAGCCGATGAACAGGACCTCGCGGGTGATCGGCTGCGGGTAGAGGCGCCCGCCCGGGGTTGGGCACCCCCACAGCTGATTGATGACCTCCACCAGCGTCGACAGCGCCATGAGCGCGTCGCCGGGGCCGAGCAGGTGGAAGGATCCGTGCGCCACCTCGTTGCGCATGTCCTGCAGAAAGGTCTCTACGCGCCGACTGCGCCCGCCGCGCAGCAGGCCCTCGCGGCGTGCCCAGGAGATCAGCCCGTCGAGCGTCCCATTGAAGCCGGTCCAGCGGCCGGCCATCTGGATCCTGGGCCCAGTGAGCTTCAGATCTCGCATCTGGCGGAAGAAGTGGCTGTAGCCGGTCGCCGAGATGCGGTGCTCGTGCCCGTGCTTGTCCCGGACGGCGACCGTGCCTTTGTGGAAGGCCATGAAGCGGTCGCGCAGCGCCTGTTCGAAGGCCAGTCGGGCATCGTCGGCCACCATCGTGAAGAGTTCGTAGTTCAGCACGCCGTAGACGAAGACCGTGCGCAGCCGATCGAACTGCCGCCGGGTCAGGTCGCCGACCTCGGGAGCGAGTACCAGTACGGAGGCCAGGCGTTGGTGGTGCGCGACCGCGACATCCGGCGAGGCAGGGGTGAGAGCCCCTCCCGGCGTGGAGTGCAGCGACCGGGGGTCGACGGCTTGAAGGTCCTGAAGCGTGAGGTCACGGTCCACGAAGACCACCTTCCGGAGAGTGAGCGAACCTTGCAGAATGACGGACCGTCCACGGCAAGGCAACCTTCTTTCAGCAGGGCACGTGACAACTGCAGGGCCGTTCCGGTGCGAGCTGTGGCTGCCGAGCTGACTGCGGTCCGCCGACCCAACACCGAGTAGCGCGGGCTCAGTCACAGCTGGCCGTCAATACGGGCCGTTGCCCGCATCCAGTCGGCGTCGATGGATTGTGAGTCCGTGACAGGACGACGCCTGGCCCGTACGGCCCCACAAGAAGGGGCCGTACGGCGTGTCAGCAGGTTCCCGTGGCCCCTGCCCCGGTCCGTTCGCGCAGGACGAGCATCGCCGGCAGAGCCGCTGTGCGCATGGGCGGCCCCTTCTCGCCGAACAGCGTGAGCAGGCAACAGTCAGAAGGGAAACGGGACATGACTCTCCATCATGTGGTCGTCGGAGTGGACGGTTCGCTGATCTCCGTACGAGCCCTGGACCGGGCAGCGGACGAGGCCGCGCGGCGCGGTGTCGAACTGACCGTCGTGTACGCCGCTGCCGACAGCGACGAGGCCGGACCGGTCCTGGCGTCCGCGGTCACGCGCGTCGGAGTACGCCACCCCGAGCTGACGGTGTCGACCAGGGACGCCGTCGGCGGCCCGGTGCGCACGCTCGTGCGTGAGAGCGAGGGCGCGGACCTCACCGTTGTGGGAACCCGGGGCATGGGCGGCCTCGCGGGCCTGCTGTTCGGCTCGGTGAGTCTGCGGCTGGCCGCGCGGGTGCACAGCCCGTTGCTCGTCGTGCGCGGAGACCACCCGTGCGACGACGGACGGCCCGTACTGCTCGGCCTGGAGGGCGACAGCGACGAGGACACGGCGCTCTACGCCTTCCAGGAGGCCGAGCGGCGCGGTGTCCCGCTGCGCGTCGTGCACTCCTGGACCCACCGGCACGTCACCCCCGAGCTGCCCTCACTGGTCCCGGCGATGAGCCTGGGCCAGGAGCAACTCGCCCGGCAGGCAAGGGCGGAGGACGCCGTTCCGCGCTTCAGCCTGGCCCGGCTGAGCGAGCGGCATCCCGGTGTCGAGGTCGAGAGCCGTACGGTCCGCACCGGCCCGGCGCGTGCCTTGCTGGAGGCCACCCGCGACTGTGCCGTCGTGGTCGTCGGTGCCCATCACCGCACCCACCGGTTCGGCCCGCGGCTGGGTCCGGTGGCGCACACCCTGCTGCACCGCTCCCACAGCCCGGTGGTCGTGGTGCCCACCGCCAAGTGACCCGGCGGACAGGGACGTTCGGCCCCTCGCTCCGGGCCTTGCAGCCCCTCCGCCGACACGGTCCGCCGCGAGACATTGAGGGCGCAACGAGAGCCCTCCAATCCAACGCATCGTTCCCTCGAAAGGGATGAGCATCATGGCAGTCCAGAACCAACCCCAACACCACCTGCGATTCCGCTTCCCGTCCCTGCACCGGACCGGGACGGCACAGGCCGCCACTGACACGACGGCGGCGACTATTTCGGCGCGTGCCTACGTGTTCGCGTCTCTGCGTGTGCTGACCGGGTTCGTCTTCCTGTGGGCGTTCCTGGACAAGACGTTCGGGTTCGGTTACGCCACCCCGTCAGGGAAGGGCTGGATCGACGGTGGTTCGCCGACGAAGGGTTTCCTGAGCAGTGTGGCGGCGGGTCCGATGGCGTCGACGTTCCACGACTGGGCCGGTGCGGGCTGGGCGGACTGGCTGTTCATGCTCGGTCTGCTGGGTATCGGTGTCGCGCTGGTCTCCGGTGTCGCGTTGCGGCTGGCGGCGGTGGCGGGCACGGCGATGATGGCGCTGATGTGGATGGCGGAGTGGCCGCCGGCCAGGCACCTCTCCGACGGGTCGCTGAGCATGTCGTCGAACCCGTTCGTCGACTACCACCTGATCTACGCCGTCGTCATCATCGCCCTCGCGGTGGCGGGTGCCGGCGCGACCTGGGGTCTGGGCAAGGTCTGGGCCAAGCTCCCGATCGTCCGCGACCACAACTGGCTGCGCTGACCACGCCAGATCCGGCGGGCCCTCGTGAGGGGGCCCGGAGTGCGGCTGCCCATTGGGCCGAACGGCCCCTGTCGGGGACCTGCGGCCCCTGCCGCGGGAACCCCTGCGCCACGAACCTGGAATCAGACATCCGTTCAGGAGGAAGAATCATGGTCCGCACTGTTGTCGCAGGTCTCGACGGTTCCCCCGAGAGCCGCGCCGCCGCCGAATGGGCGGCCCGCGAGGCCGAACTGCGCGGCCTGCAGCTGAAGGTCGTCCACGTCTGGGAGCCCGCCCCGGACCCGCTCGCCCAGGCCCCGCTGCTGGGCGCGGAGACGCAACAGCACTGGAGCGAGCGCATTCCGCGTGAGGCGGGCGAGGGCCTGCGGGTGCGCCACCCCGGTCTGGACGTGACCGAGGACCAGGTGACCGGCACGCCCGCGGACGCGCTGCTCGACGCGGCGAAGGACGCCGAACTGCTGGTCCTCGGCTCGCGCGGACTGAGCGGCGTCGGCGGATTCCTCGTCGGCTCCGTCGGCCTCTCCGTCGTCGCTCGCGCCGAACTGCCCGTGGTCCTGGTCCGGGCCGGCGGACAGGCCGCCGACGAACACGACACGGACCCGGCGGGCAGCCCGTCGACCGGCACCCCGTACCGGCCCGTGGTCCTCGGCCTCGACGCCGACACCCCCGCCGACGCGGTGATCGAGTTCGCGTTCGCCGAGGCCGCCCGGCGCGGCACCGGTCTGCGGGTGGTCTACGGCTGGAACCTGCCGCCCTACTACGCCTACGGCCTCGCGATGGACGCGGGCCTGAACGACGAACTCTCCCGCGAGGAGACCGCCGCTCTCACCGAGGCCCTGCGCCCTTGGCGCTTGAAGCACCCCGACATCCAGGTCGCCTTGGAACCCCGCGTCGGCAGCGCCGCCGACCACCTGGTGGACGCCTCCCGAGAGGCCTCCCTGGTCGTCATCGGCCGCCGGATCCGCCGCGCCGCGCTCGGCGCGCACATCGGCCCGGTCGCACACGGCGTCCTGCACCACGCCGTCGCCCCCGTGGCCGTCGTCGCACACGACTGACCCACCCCCGACTTTCCCCCTGAGGAGCATTGGCCATGAAGGCAGCAGTAGTACGGGCGTTCGGTGAGCCCCTGGTGATCGAGGACCGCCCCGACCCCGAGCCCGGCCCCGGCCAGGTCCGTGTCCGCGTCGAGGCCTCCGGGCTGTGCCACACCGACATCCACGCCGCGCACGGCGACTGGCCGGTCAAGCCCAACCCGCCCTTCGTCCCCGGCCACGAGGGCGTCGGCCTCGTCGAGAAGCTCGGCGACGGCGTCACCCACCTGACCGTCGGCCAGCGGGTCGCCGTGCCGTGGCTCGGCAGGGCCTGCGGGCGGTGCGAGCACTGCCTGTCCGGCTGGGAGACCCTCTGCGAGCAGCAGATCAACACCGGCTACGGCTGCGACGGCGGGTACGCGGAGAAGATGCTGGCCTGGGCGGACTTCGCGCAGCCGGTGCCCGACGGCGTGAGCGCGGTCGACGCCGCCCCGCTGACCTGCGCGGGCGTCACGACGTACAAGGCGCTGAAGGTCGCCGGCGTGCGGCCCGCGCAACTCGTCGCGATCTCCGGTGTCGGCGGGCTCGGCCACCTCGCCGTGCAGTACGCGAAAATCGCCGGCGCCCAGGTCGCGGCCATCGACGTCACCGACGAGAAGCTCGAACTCGCCACCGCGCTCGGCGCCGACCTCGTCATCGACGCCCGCAAGGACGACGTGGGAGAAGTCCTCAAGCGGCACGGCGGCGCGCACGCGGCGATCGCCCTGGCCGTGAACGAGGCCGCGTTCGCCGCCGTCAACTCCGGTCTGCGGCGCGGCGGGAAGCTCGTCATGGTCGCCCTGCCCGCGCACGGCACCATCCAGGTCCCGATCTTCGACACCGTGCTCAACGGCACCTCGGTGATCGGCTCGATCGTCGGCACCCGGCAGGACCTCGCCGAGGTCTTCCAACTGCACGCCACCGGACAGACCAAGGTCATCTCCGAGACCCGCCCGCTGAGTTCGGTCAACGAGTCCATCGCCGACGTGCTGCGCGGCGACGTCAAGGCCCGGATCGTCTTCGACCTCACGTCGGGGCGGTGACGGACATGACGAAGGCCCTGCCGATCGTCGTCGGCGTCGACGGTTCCGAGCCCAGCCTGCGGGCCGTCGACTGGGCGGCCGACGAGGCCGCCGTACGCGGACTGCCGCTGCGGCTGGTGTACGCGTCGCTGTGGGAGCGGTACGAGGGCACCTCGCTCGCCGACGACCTCGCCAAGCCCGACGAACAGGTGCTCGCCGAGGACATCGTCGACACGGCCGCCCGGCGTGCCCACCTCCGTCGGCCCGACCTGAAGATCTCCACCGACGTCCTGGCCGAGGAGCCCGAGTACGCGCTGGTGCGGGAGAGTCGCAGCGCCTCCGCGCTGGTGACGGGCACCCGCGGCCGCAGCGGCCTCGCCGAGGCGCTGCTGGGCTCGGTGAGCCTGACCGTGGCCGGACACGCGCAGTGCCCGATGATCGTCGTCCGCGGCAACCACGACAACCAGGCCCGCACCGGCACGCACGGTCGCGTCGTCGTGGGCGTCGGAGAGAAGCCGGGGGGCTCGGCGGCGGTGCGTTTCGCCTTCGAGGAGGCGCGGCGGCGCGGAGTGCCGGTGGAGGCCGTACGGGCCTGGCGCTGGCCCGCGCACGAGACCACCGACCATCCCCTGATGTCCGGCGAACCCGCCCGACTGCACGAGCAGGAGGCGGCGGAGGTGCTGGAAGCGGCGCTCCAGGACGCTCCGGTCGACGTCGAGACGCACCGCCGCACGGTCGAGGGCCCCACCCGGGCCGTGCTCGTGGGCGCCTCGCGCGACGCCGACCTCCTGATCGTCGGAGCCAAACGCCGCCCCGGACACTACGGACTCCAACTCGGCCGAGTGGCCCACGGGGTGCTGCACCACTCCGCCTGCCCGGTGGTCATCGTGCCCGAGCACGCATGAGCATGCCCGTCCCCAACTCCGCCTGCTGACGCAGTAGTTCCGCCTCCACCGCCCGCTGCCCGTGCCGATGACCTCCGGAGCCTCCGATGCCCAAGGCCGAAATGCTGGACGCGACCGCACTCTCCGACGACGAACTGCGCACCCTGGACGCCCACTGGCGTGCCGCCAACTACCTTGCCGCCGGCCAGATCTACCTGATGGCGAACGCCCTGCTCACCGAGCCCCTGAAGCCGGAGCACATCAAACCTCGACTGCTCGGCCACTGGGGCACCTCGCCCGGCCTCAACCTCGTGTACACCCACCTCAACCGGGTGATCAAGGCGCGCGGCCTGGACGCGTTGTGCGTGTGGGGACCCGGCCACGGCGGCCCGTCCGTGCTCGCCAACTCCTGGCTGGAGGGCAGCTACAGCGAGACCTACCCGGACGTGAGCCGCGACGGCGCCGGCATGGAGCGGCTGTTCAAGCAGTTCTCCTTCCCCGGTGGTGTGCCGAGCCATGTGGCACCCGAGACCCCGGGCTCGATCCACGAGGGTGGCGAACTCGGCTACTCCCTCGCCCACGCGTACGGCGCCGCCTTCGACAACCCGGACCTGCTCGTGGCCTGTGTGATCGGCGACGGCGAGGCGGAGACAGGCCCGCTGGCCGCCGCCTGGCACTCCAACAAGTTCCTCGACCCGGTCCACGACGGCGCGGTCCTGCCGATCCTGCACCTCAACGGCTACAAGATCGCCAACCCGACGGTCCTGTCCCGCCTCCCCGAGTCCGAACTCGACGAGCTGCTACGGGGATACGGCCACGACCCGATCCACGTCACCGGCGACGACCCGCTCCAGGTGCACAGGGCGATGGCCGCCGCGTTCGACGACGCCCTGGACCGCATCGCCGTGATGCAGCGCACCGCCCGCGAGGACGGCGTCACCGAGCGCGTGCACTGGCCGGTGATCGTGCTGCGCACTCCCAAGGGCTGGACCGGCCCCGCCGAGGTCGACGGCGTCCCCGTCGAGGGCACCTGGCGCGCACACCAGGTCCCGCTGTCCGAGGTGCGCGAAAACCCTGAGCATCTGCGGCAGTTGGAGACCTGGCTGCGCTCGTACCACCCGGAGAAGCTCTTCGGCCCGGACGGGCGGCCCGTCGCAGACGTCCTGGCCTGCGTACCCGAGGGCGCGAAGCGGCTGGGCTCCAGCCCGTACGCCAACGGCGGCCTGCTGGTACGCGACCTGCCGATCCCGTCCCTGGACCGTTTCGCCGTCCCGGTCGAGAAGCCGGGCACCACCCTGCACGAGCCGACCCGCGTCCTTGGCGACCTCCTCGAACAGGTCATGCACGACACCTCGGCGAGCCGCGACTTCCGCGTCGTGGGCCCGGACGAGACCGCTTCCAACCGCCTCCAGGCCGTCTTCAACGCCAGCGGCAAGGCATGGCAGGCCGGACTCCTGCCCGTCGACGAACACCTGGACCGGCACGGCCGCGTGATGGAGATCCTCTCCGAACACACCTGCCAGGGCTGGCTGGAGGGTTACCTCCTCACCGGCAGGCACGGACTGTTCTCCTGCTACGAGGCGTTCGTGCACATCGTCGACTCCATGGTCAACCAGCACATCAAGTGGCTGAAGACATCGAGGGAGTTGGCGTGGCGGGCACCCATCGCCTCCCTCAACTACCTGCTCACTTCGCACGTGTGGCGCCAGGACCACAACGGCTTCTCCCACCAGGACCCCGGCTTCGTCGACCACGTCCTCAACAAGAGCCCCGAGGTCGTACGGGTCTACCTCCCGCCGGACGCCAACACCCTTCTCTCGGTGGCCGATCACGTCCTGCGGAGCCGCGACTACGTCAACGTGGTCGTCGCCGGCAAACAGCCCTGCTTCGACTGGCTCTCCATGGAACAGGCCCGCGCCCACTGCGCGCGCGGCGCCGGGATCTGGGAGTGGGCCGGCAGCGAGAACGGCGGCGAACCCGACGTCGTCCTCGCCTGTGCCGGTGACGTCCCCACCCTGGAGGTGCTGGCCGCCGCCCAGCTGCTGCGCCGCCACCTGCCCCACCTGGCCGTCCGGGTCGTCAACGTCGTCGACATGACCCGGCTGCTGCCGCGCGAGGAACACCCGCACGGTATGAGCGACTTCGAGTACGACGGCCTGTTCACCACCGACAAGCCGGTCATCTTCGCCTACCACGGCTACCCGTGGCTCATCCACCGCCTCGCCTACCGCCGGGCCGGCCACGCCAACCTGCACGTGCGCGGCTACAAGGAGTCCGGCACCACGACCACGCCCTTCGACATGGTCGTCCGCAACGACCTCGACCGCTACCGCCTCGTCATGGACGTCATCGACCGCGTCCCCGGCCTCGCGGTACGCGCCGCCGCCGTACGCCAGCAGATGGCCGACGCCCGCACCCGCCACCACGCCTGGATCCGCGCACACGGCACCGACCTGCCCGAAGTCGCCGACTGGACCTGGAACGCCTGAAATCCCCACCCCAGCAAAGGAGTTCACCGCCATGACCGTACGCGTCGGCATCAACGGCTTCGGCCGGATAGGCCGCACCTACCTGCGCGCGGCACTCGACCGCGCCGAGGCGGGCACCCAGGACGTCGAGGTCGTCGCCGTCAACGACATCACCTCGCCCGCGACCCTCGCCCACCTCCTCGAATACGACTCCACGTTCGGCCGCATCGGTCGCGAGGTCACCCACGACGACAGCTCGATCACCGTCGACGGTCGGCGCATCGAGGTCACCGCCGAACGCGATCCGGCCGCGCTGCACTGGTCGGACTACGGCGCCGGCATCGTCGTCGAGTCCACCGGCCGCTTCCGTGACCGCGACTCGGCCGCCCTGCACCTCAAGGCGGGTGCCCACACCGTGCTGCTGTCCGCACCCGGCAAGAACGCGGACGCCACCATCGTGATGGGCGTCAACGACACGACGTACGACCGCCGCCAGGACCGGATCGTCTCGGCCGCCTCCTGCACCACCAACTGCGTCGCCCCGATGGTCAAGGTCCTCCACGAGACCTTCGGCATCGACCGGGGCATGATGACCACCATCCACGGCTACACCAACGACCAGTCCCTCCTCGACGGTCCGCACAAGGACCTGCGCCGGGCCCGCTCGGCGGCCCTGAGCATCATCCCCACCAGCACGGGTGCCGCCCGCGCGGTCGGCCTGGTGCTGCCGGAGCTGGCGGGTGCCCTGGACGGTATCGCCGTACGCGTACCGGTGGAGGACGGCTCGCTCACCGACCTCGCGGTCGTCCTGCACCGTGAGACGACGGTGGAGGAGGTCAACGCGGCCTTCGCCGAGGCCGCGGACGGCCCGCTCAACGGCATCCTGCGCGTCTCGAAGGCCCCGATCGTCTCCCGCGACGTCATCGGCGACCCCGCGTCCTGCGTCTTCGACCCGGCGCTCACCCAGGCGCACGGCACCCTGGTCAAGGTCTTCGGCTGGTACGACAACGAGTGGGGCTACACCAACCGGCTCCTCGACCTGACGGCGCTTGTCGCCGACGACTGAGCACGACCGCGAGAGGCCCCGTGAGGTGGGCCTGTGGGCGGATTCCTGAGGGCCGAAAGGCCCCATGGTCCGCCCCCAGGCAGCCCATGGGGCCTCTGCCCGTTCCGCGGGACGCTCGAAGTGTCGAAGAACCCTGGAGGAGACCCCGATGACGGACGACCTGCTCAGCGAACCCCCGGTCCACGCCCTGCTCGCGGACGGTACCACCGTGTGCATCCGTCCCGTCGAGGCCCGCGACCACGACCAACTCCAGGGCCTCTACGAGGAGATGTCCCCGGAGAACCTGCGGCTGCGCTTCTTCGGAGTGAGCCGCCGGTCCGCAGAGACGGCGGCCGACCGGGCCTGCCGGCCGCACCCCGGATACCGTGCGCTGCTGGCCGAGACCAAGGGCCAGGTGATAGGGCTCGCCGAGTACGACACCGGCGGTACCGGGACAGTGGCCGACATCTCCATCGCGGTCGCCGACGGACTGCACCACCGGGGCATCGGCACCCTTCTCGTCGAGCACCTGGTCTCCGCCGCGCGTGCCGAGGGCATCACGACGTTCACGGCCGACGCGCTCAGCGAGAACCGCGAGATCCTGCGGCTCTTCGCCGACCTCGGCCTGCGCACCGCCCGCCGCTTCGAGGGCCCCGAGATGCGCTGCACGATCGAACTCGACGAGGACGAGAACTACCTGTCGGCCACCGAGGCACGTGGCCGTGCCGCCGACGTCGCCAGTCTCGTGCCGCTGCTGCGCCCGGGCGCGGTCGCCGTCGTCGGTGCCGGACGCAAGGCCGGTTCCGTGGGCCGGGCGATCCTGCACCACCTGAAGGCCGGCGGCTTCACCCGCCGCCTCTTCGCGGTGAATCCCGCGGCCACCTCGATCCTCGGCGTGCCGAGCCATCCCTCGGTCAGCGCCCTGCCCAGGACGCCCGACCTCGTGGTCGTCGCCGTACCCGCCGCCGCCGTCCCGGCCGCCGCCGAGGAGTGCGGCAAGGCGGGGGTACGCGCTCTCCTCGTCGTCACCGCCGGACTCGACGCGTCCCAGGCCGGGGCGCTCATGGCGGCCTGCCGGGCCTACGGCATGCGGCTCGTCGGCCCCAATTGCCTCGGTGTCTCCAACACCGACCCGGAACTGAGCCTCGACGCCACCTTCGCCGCCAACCACCCGAACCCCGGCACCGCGGGCATCGCTGTGCAGTCGGGCGGCGTCGGCATCGCCCTGCTCGACGGATTGTCCCGGCTCGGGATCGGTGTCTCGACCTTCGCCTCCCTGGGCGACAAGTTCGACGTCAGCGGCAACGACATGCTCCAGTGGTGGGAGAGCGACGGCACCACCGATCTCGCCCTGCTGCACCTGGAGTCCTTCGGCAACCCGCGGGCGTTCTCCCGCACCGCGCGCCGCGTGACGCGCCGCATGCCGGTCCTGACCGTCGACGCGGGCCGCACCGACGCGGGCCGTCGCGCCGCCGCCTCGCACACCGCGGCGGCCGCCACCCGCACCATGACGCGCGGGGCGCTGTTCTCCCAGGCCGGCATCACCGCCACCCGCTCCGTCGGTGAACTCCTGGAAGCCGCCGCCCTGTTGCACTCCCAGCCGCTGCCGGCCGGATCCCGCGTCCTGATCGTCACCAACGCCGGGGGAGCAGGTGTCCTCGCGGCCGATGCCTGCGCCGAGGCAGGGCTCCGCCTGCCGACGCCCACCCCCGAACTCGTCGACGACCTGCTCGCCGTACTGCCCGAAGGCGCCGCGACCGGCAATCCGATCGACGCCACCGCGGCCGTCAGCGAGGACCAGTTGAGGGACTGCGTGGACCGGATCATGCGGCACGCCGGCGTCGACGCCGTGCTCGTGGCCCTGGTCCCCACGGCGGTCGCCGAGGCGACCGGCGACGATCTCGTCCGGGCCCTCACCCACGCAACCGGACACCGGCCGAAGCCGATTGCGGCGGTACGGCTCGAACAGGCCCTGCCCGTCGAGCTGTTGCCCACCACCGACCTGCGCACCGTCCCTGCCTACGCCGAACCCCAGGCGGCGGCACGGGCGTTGGCCCACGCCGCCCACCGCGCGGCCTGGCTCGCCCGGCCCGCCGGGACCATCCCCGACCTCGACGGAGTCGAGACCGCGCGCGCCCACACCGTCGTCGAGACCTACCTCGACGCCAACCCGGACGGCGGCTGGCTCGACCCGCGCCAGTGCGCCGAACTCCTCGGCTGCTACGGCATTCCCCAGCTCGCCTGGGCCTGGGCGGAGACCGAGGACGACGCCGTCCTCGCCGCCGACCGGCTGCGCGGCGCCGACGGCCGGGTGGTCATGAAGGGCCACTGGCCGGGCCTGCTGCACAAGAGCGAACAGCGCGCAGTCCATCTCGACCTGCGCGGCGGCGCCCAAGTGCGCGCCGCCTTCAGGGACTTGGAGACACGGTTCGCCGGACTGCTGACGGGCGTGGTGGTGCAGCCGCTCGCCGAACGCGGCACCGAGCTGTTCGCCGGCGTCGTCCAGGACCAGGTCTTCGGACCGCTCGTCCTGTTCGGGCTCGGCGGCACCGCGACCGAGATCCTCGCCGACCACACCGCCCGGCTCGCCCCGCTCACCGACCACGACGTGCACGACCTGATCACGGCCCCGCGCTGCGCCCCGCTCCTGTTCGGCGCGCACGGCAGCCGGCCCGTCGACCTCGAAGGCCTCGAACAGCTGCTGCTGCGGCTGTCCCGGATGGCGAGCGACCTGCCGCAGCTGGCCGAGGCCGACTTCAACCCCGTACTCGCGGCACCGGGCGGAGTCTCCGTCCTCGATGCCCGCGTCCGCCTGCTGCCCCGCGGGGCGCAGGACCCGTATCTGCGCCGACTTCGCTGAGGAGGGAACACCATGAAGCACAACAAGGTCGGCTCCGTGATGACCATGGAGGTCGTTCGCGCCACCTACGGAACGTCGTTCAAGGAGGTGGCACGCCTGCTCGGCGAACACCGCATCAGCGGCCTGCCCGTGATCGACGAGGACGACAAGGTCGTCGGAGTCGTCTCCGAGACGGACCTGATGGCCCACCAGGCAGAGGCCCCCGACCCGTACGAGCCGAAGAAGCGGTTCCGGTTCGCCGACCTGACGCGCAGCGCCAGGCGCCGGGCGGTGAAGGCTGCAGCCCGCACCGCCGGTCAGCTGATGACCGAGCCACCGGTCACCGTGCACGCCGAGGACACCATCGTCGAGGCCGCCCGGACCATGGCGCAGCATCGCGTGGAGCGGCTGCCCGTTCTCGACGAGGAACAGCGGCTCGTCGGCATCGTCACCCGCCGCGACGTGCTCCAGGTCTTCCTGCGGCCGGACAAGGACATCCACGACGAGGTCGTCGAAGAGGTGCTGGTCCGTGCCCTGTGGCAGGGCCCGCGCAGCATCGACGTCTCCGTGGTGGAGGGCGTCGTCACACTCGCCGGCCAGATGGAGCGCAAGAGCGAGACGGAGATCGCCCTCTCCATGACCCGCCAGATCGACGGCGTCGTCGCGGTCGTCGACGAGCTCACGTATCGGCTGGACGACTCGCAACTCCGCCCGGAGGAGCCGAGGTTCCACGGTGTCACCGAGGACTGGGTGCGCCACCTGTGAAGTGAGAGGAGGGGACCGCCATGCCCACCAGCGTGCTGGTCACCTACGGAACGACGAACGGATCGACCGCGCAGATCGCCGAGGCCGTGGCCGAGGTCCTGCGCAAGGCGGGCCTCACCACCGACCTGCTGCCCGCCAGGTCCGTCGTGGACGTGCGGCTGTACGGCGCCGTGGTGCTCGGCAGTGGCCTGTACGCCGGCCGCTGGCACCGCGACGCCCGCCGGTTCCTGAGCCGGCACGGCCGTCAACTGGCAAAGCGCCCGCTGTGGTTGTTCAGCAGCGGTCCACTGGATGCCTCGGCCTCGGAGCGGGACATCCCGCCCGTGTTCGGCGTGCGGCGGGCCATGTCCCGGCTCGACGCCAGGGGCCATGTCACCTTCGGCGGCTGTCTGGAGGACGGCGCCAAGGGGCGCATCGCCCAGTCGATCGTGCGCAACGGGAAGGGCGGAGACTTCCGCGACTTCGGCGCGATCGAGGAATGGGCGGCGTGGATCGCGGACGAGTTGCTGGCGGAGAGGGAGGAGGGCTGACCTGTTGTACCTCCCCTGCGGCAGAGAACGGCCCCGGCGCGACGGATCTGCGCCGGGGCCGTTCCATTGACCGTTCGAAGCGAGCACGGCAGCCGGGGCGGCGACAGCCCCGGCGGACGGTCCGGCACCGGTCCGGCATCGTTCCGGAGGGGGCCAACCAGGCCTGACGAGGGGACGGAAGGCCCATGCGCCGGGGGCCGGTGAGCGAGGACCCTGAAAGGGAACGGTTGACGAAGGAGTCACCATGTCTCTGGCTCACGAACAACACGGCCGTGCCACCCTGCACTTGGCCCACGCCGCGTCCCTCGCGCCCTCGCCGCACAACAGCCAGCCCCGGTTCTTCGTCGAGGAGGGCCACGACCAGGGCTTCGAGATCCACGCGGACCGCGGGCGGCGCCTGGCCCTGACCGATCCGGGCGGCCGGGAAACGGTCATCGCCTGCGGGGCGGCGCTGTTCAACGCGCGGATCGCCGTACGCAACCTCGGCTTTCGGCCCGCCGTCGACCCGCTTCCGGAGACCGGGAACCCGGCCTACCTGGCCCGCCTTCGGCCGGTTCCCGCAGATGGTCCTGCGCCTGGGCCACACGACCCAGGCCTGGGCCACGCCACGACGCACGCCCGCCGAGACGCTGCTCCGCAGTGACACGCGGGTCAGGTGAGGACGGTGGCCCCCAGCAGGCACGGAAGGCCGGCCGGAGTGCGCGGGTGGCGGCTTCGGCGCAACCCCCTCAGGCGCCGCAGCTACCTCGTCGAGGCCTGGCTGTTGCTCGCGGCCTGGATCCTCGCGGTCGTGGCGGCGGTCGGCACGGGCGCTTGGACGGCCCTCGCCGTCGAGCGGCACATCGATGCCCTGCGGGCCGAGCGGCACCCGGTGTCGGCCGTGCTCGTCTAGGACGCCGTGCGCACCGTGGGCACGAGCGACGGCAGCGACAGCTACCGGGCCACCGTGCGCTGGACCGGGTCGGACGGGACGCAGCGCATGGGACTGGCCCACGTGGACTCCAGTAGCAAGGCCGGGTCCACCACCCACGTGTGGCTGGACGCCGAGGGTCGTCTCGTGCCCAACCCCCCGACCGCGGCTCAGGCACGGATCGAGGGTGTGGTGCTGGGCGTGTGGGCCGCCGGGGGCGCCGGCGGGGCAATGCTCCTCGTCGGCCGGGGGCTGTCCGGGCTGCTGGAACGGCGGCGCCTGGACCAGTGGGACGCCGAGTGGGCGCGCATCGGTCCGCAATGGGGGCACAAGACCGGCTGATGCGCCTGTAGGTCAACGGTCGTTATATCTATGGGAGTTGGTCGACTCAGCCGCCGCTGGGCGAGTACCGGCCGGGAGCCGGTACTCGCCCAGGGAACTTCAGCGGTGCGTGAGGTCGAGCCGGACGTCCACGACCCCTTCCACCGCCCGCATCGCCCGGGCAGCCACAGGCACGAGCGTCCGGTCGGGCAGGGAACCCCCGAGCGTGACGACGCCGTCGGTCACCTCGACGGTCAGCGCGGTGGTCACCGGGAGCCGGCCGAGGACGCTGCGCCGGATCTCCCCGGCGATCTCCTCGTCGGGACGGAGGAAGACCTTGAGCAGGTCTCCGCGGCTCACGACCCCTTGCAGCAGGCCGACTCCGTCCACGACGGGCAGCCGTTTGACATGCAGCCGGGCCATGATGCGTGCGGCCTCCGCGAGCGAGGCATCGGCATGTACGGTCACGGCCGGGCTGCTCATCAACTCGCCCGCAGTGACTGCTCCTGCCTTGGCGCGGTGCGCGGAATCGGTTTGGCTCGCCGTGCCTTCGCCGCCGCGGAACTCCTCCTTGGCGAGCAGGTCCGCCTCGGACACCACCCCGACGACCCGGCCCTCGCCGGCCAGCACCGGGACGGCGCTGACCTTCCACTGATCGAGCAGTTCGACGATGTCCTTGAAGGGCGCCTCGCTGCCGACGGCGACGACGGTGTGGGTCATCACATCGCTCACGGTGTACGGAGATTCAGACATCACAGCCTCCCGTGGTCTTTCCTTGGGTGGGGACGGGCGTCGGATCGAGGAAGCGGGTGGACCTCCGGATCCCGTCGCGTGGGTACGGCGGTCATCGCGGTTCTTGCTCCGCGTATGTCGAGGGAAGGCTGACCAGTCGGACGCGGGCAGCACTCAGGCGGTGGGCCAGCACCCGGCCGACCCAGTGCTCGACGGCCTGGCCGAACTCGGCGTCGTCCAGGCACATCAGACGGACGGCGACCGCGTCGAACTCGTAGGCCTGCACCTGGGTCACCGCCGCGGCCCCCAACTGCCAGGCGTACGGCTCGTACAGCCAGGACCAGCCGACGAGATCACCGACCCCGAGCGTTTCGACGACCGGCTGCCGGCGGTCGGGAAGGCGTATGTCGAGAGCGGCGGTGCCGGCCTTGATGATCCAGAACCGGTCGGCGTGCCCGCCTTCCTCGAACAGCCGAGTACCCGGCGGGAAGCTGACCTCGCGGGCGATCCGCAACAGGCGTTCGCGATGGACGGAAGGCAGCGCGTGGTTCATGCGGAGCGCTATCGAAGGGGGCATCGCTCTGTCTCCGTTCCGTGTTCGGCCTCCAGCGCGGAGACTTACAGTTCGTGGCCGGACCAGGTGCCGGCGTCGACTTGGGCCGATGGATACGGCCAGGGTGTCTGGGGTGTGCGTGGGCCGTGTTGTCGACCACGCTGAGCGCGGCGCGCTCCCACAGCCCGACCAGCGGTCCGGGGTCGCCATCGGGCCGGAACTCGTTCCCGACGCCGATGACGGCGATGCGCAGACGCATCCTCATACCTTTCACCGTGCGCCACCGGCGCCCGGTCCTACAGGGGCCGAACGACCCATCGGCCGGGGCCGACCCGCCTTGCCCGGACTAAGCGGGCACAATGGCGACCGGGCAGCGCGCATGCCTCAGCAGGGCCAGGGCGGTGGTGCCCGGTGCGGTGTGCCGGCCGACCACCACCAGCCCTGACGTCTCGGAGGCGTGGGCCAGGGCCTCGGCCGGCGGGAGCAGCAGCGCGTCCGCCCGGACCTCGACGTCCGGGTACTTGCCGCGCCACGGGCGCAGCGCGTCGGACAGCAGGTCCTCCTCGTGGTCCTCACGGGCGGCGCGCTCCTGCTCAGGCAGCGGGAGGAGCGAGGCGGCGGCGCTCGCGGGAAGTGCCCAGGCGTGCACCGCGTGCAGCCGGACGCGGTGCAGCCGGGCCGTCTCGAAGGCGAAGGCGAGGGCGCCGCCGGACGGGTCCCGGGCGTCGACACCCACGGTCACGGCGTCGGTGTGACCTGGCACATCGCGCCCCGCGAGAGTCCCGGGCACGAGGACCAGCGGCCCGGCGCACCCGGTGGCGAGGGCCGCCGTGGTCGAGCCCAGGGGCATCCGGGCGTGCTGGCCCTCGCCGCGCAGCCCGAGCACGACCAGTTCCGCGTGCGCGCTCGCCGCGCGCAGTTCGGGGACGGGCGCCCCGGTGAGGCTCAACCCTTGGACGGTCAACGACGGGTGGCGGACGGTGAGTTCGGCGACCACACGGCCCGCCACGGTGTCCGGGCGGTAGGGCCACCGTTCC
This sequence comes from Streptomyces sp. NPDC088350, assembly GCF_044753545.1. Classification (NCBI taxonomy): domain Bacteria; kingdom Bacillati; phylum Actinomycetota; class Actinomycetes; order Kitasatosporales; family Streptomycetaceae; genus Streptomyces; species Streptomyces sp. NPDC088350. Next base: position 62,621 of record NZ_JBIVNL010000020.1, read on the forward strand.
ACCGGGTCGAGGTTCTCCGGTGGTGCCACATGCACCACGCGCAGCGGCAGCCCGCGCCGCAGCGCCTCGCGCGCGGCCCAGTCCGCGGCGACACGGCTACGTCCCGACCGGTCGACTCCGGCGATGATCACTCGTTCCATGGTGTGCCGCCCTCCAGATCCGTGGCCTCTCCACCATGACGGTCCGGGGCGGACGTGTGCTGGGGCCGAACGGACCCGGGTGGTGACCTGGCGGCCCATACCTGCGGGCACGGCGCCGGACGACGCTGGAAGCGAGGGGCAGACCGAGCGCAGGAGGTGCGGATCATGCTTCCGCCCGTCATCGCCGGAGTCGACGGTTCCGCGGAGAGTCTCGCCGCGGCCGACTGGGCCGCCCGGGAGGCGGCACGCCGCGACCTGCCGTTGCGGCTCGTGCACGTCTGGAACTGGCATCCGCGCCAGGAGGACGGCGAACCCGTCACGGCGGCGCAGCGGCAGCAGGCGGGCCGCGTCCTGCGGCAGGCCAGGGCGAGGTGCCGTGCCGTCGCCCCGGAGGTCCGCCCGTACGAGGAGCAGGTGGAGGGTCCCGCGACCGCCGCCCTGCTCAGGGCGGCCGAGGAGGCGGAGCTGCTGGTGCTGGGCTCGCGCGGCCTGAGCGGGTTCACCGGGCTGCTGATGGGCTCGGTCGCGCAGGGCGTGGTGGCTCGCGCCACGCATCCCGTGGTGCTCGTGCGGGCGGACGAGAGGGCCGCCGACGAGCACTTTCCGGCGGGCGACGGACGCGGTTCCGTCCTGACCGGCTACCGGGACGTGGTCCTGGGCGTCGACCTGGGCGATCCCTGCGACGCGGTGATCGAGTTCGCCTTCGAGGCGGCCCGGGTGCGCGGCGCCCGGCTCCGCGCCGTCCACGCCTGGCGGCCACCGACCTCGCTGGGGTTCGGCCCCGGCGAGATCGGTCTGGTGAGCGGCCCGCGGCGAGCCGAGGAATGGCACGGCTTCCTGTCCGCCGTGCTCCAGGTGTGGCGCGACAAGTACCCCGGCGTCGAGGTCACCGAGACCGTCGCGGAAGGCCGGGCACAGTCCGCGCTGCTCCGGGCCGCCTGCGAGGCGGGCCTCCTCGTCGTCGGCCGGCACCTCACCGACCGGCCGGCGGGACCGCACATCGGCCCCGTCACCCATACCGCCATCCACCACGTCGGCTGCCCCGTGGCCGTCGTACCCCACGAGTGAGAGGCCCGAGTCCTGATGACTGCGCCCACCAAGTACGTGTACGAGTTCACCGAAGGCAGCCGCGAGATGGCCGCCCTGCTGGGCGGAAAGGGAGCCGGACTGGCCGAGATGACCCGCCTCGGGCTGCCCGTGCCGCCCGGATTCACCGTCACCACCGAGGCCTGCAAGGCCTATCTGAAGACGGGGGAGGAGCCACCCGAGCTGGCCGTCGAGACGGCCCGCGCGCTGGCCGGACTGGAACGGACGATGGGCCGCACCCTCGGCGCGCCCGACGATCCACTGCTGGTGTCCGTCCGCTCGGGCGCCCGCTTCTCCATGCCCGGCATGATGGAGACCATCCTCGACATCGGCCTCAACGACCGTTCCGTCGTAGGGCTGGCCGAGGCGTCCGGGCAGGAGCGGTTCGCCTGGGACTCCTACCGGCGGCTCATCCAGATGTTCGGCCACACCGTGATGGGCGTGGACGGCGACCTGTTCGAGGAGGCCATCGCGACGCACAAGGCACAGCGCGAGATGACCGGCGACCACGATCTCGACACGGTCGAACTCGCCCTGATCACCGAGGAGTTCAAGGCCATCATCCGCAAGGAGACCGGCGAGGACTTCCCCCAGGACCCGGCCGAGCAGCTGACCCGTGCCATCCGTGCGGTCTTCGACTCCTGGAACGGCGAACGCGCCCGTATCTACCGCCACCGCGAACACATCTCCGAGGACCTCGGCACCGCCGTCAACGTCCAGGCCATGGTCTTCGGCAACCTCAGCTCCCCTGTGACATTCGAAAGCAGCGGCACCGGCGTCACCTTCACCCGCGACCCCGCCACCGGCGAACGCGGCATGTACGGCGACTACCTGCCCGACGCCCAGGGTGAGGACGTCGTCGCGGGCGTCCGCGACGCACTGCCCCTGACCGAGTTGAAGCGGCTCAACCCAGGCGCCTACCACCAGCTCGCCGATCACCTCCAGACCCTGGAGCACCACTACCGCGACCTGTGCGACGTCGAGTTCACCGTCGAGCGCGGCAAGCTGTGGATCCTCCAGACCCGCGTCGGCAAGCGCACCGCCGAGGCCGCCTTCCGCATCGCCCACGACCTGCGCGAGGAGCGCACGATCGACGCGGACGAGGCCCTGGTCCGCGTCGACGGCACCGAACTGACCCGCCTGATGTTCCCCCGCTTCGACACCACCCCGGCCGACGTTCCCCTCGCCCACGGTGTCCCCGCCTCCCCGGGCGCGGCCGTCGGCGTCGTGGTCTTCGACTCCGCCGAGGCGGTACGACGCGCCGAGGCCGGCGAGGCCACGGTTCTCGTCCGCCGGGAGACCACCCCCGACGACCTCCCCGGCATGATCGCCGCCCAGGCCGTCCTGACCAGCCGGGGCGGCAAGACCAGCCACGCCGCAGTCGTCGCGCGCGGCATGGGCAAGGTCTGCGTCTGCGGCGCCGAATCCCTCACGGTCGACCCGACAGCCCGTCAATTCACCACGGAATCAGGTGTGCTGGTGCACGAGGGCGACACCGTCTCCGTCGACGGCACCGAGGGTACCGTCCACCTCGGCGCACTCCCGCTGACCGCGTCCGACGTAGGCCGCGCCCTGGAGACCGGCACCGCGAGCGGCCCGCTCACCGAGGCGGTCCTCGGCGCCCTCACCCACGCTGATTCCGTACGACGCCTCGAAGTGCGGGCCAACGCCGACACCCCCGAGGACGCCGTACGCGCCCGTAGCCTCGGCGGGCAGGGCATCGGCCTCTGCCGTACCGAGCACATGTTCCTCGGCGAACGCAGGGCACTGGTCGAGGCGATGATCCTGGCCCGCGACGACGGCGCCCGCCAGAAGGCCCTGGCCGCCCTGCTGCCCCTCCAGCGCGAGGACTTCACCGGCATCCTCACGGCGATGGACGGACTCCCGGTGACCATCCGGCTCATCGACCCGCCCCTGCACGAATTCCTGCCGGACCGCACGGAGTTGGCCGTACGCCTGGCCCGCGCCGAGCACCCGGACCCGCACGACCGCGAGCTGCTCGCCGCCGTCGAGCGCATGCACGAGCAGAACCCGATGCTCGGCCTGCGCGGCGTCCGGCTCGGCCTGGCCGTGCCCGGACTGATGGCCATGCAGGTGCGGGCGATCGCCGAAGCAGCGGTCGCGCGACTGCGGGCCGGCGGCCGGCCGCGCGCCGAGATCATGATCCCGCTCGTCGGCACGGTCGAGGAACTGCGACTGGCCCGCACCGAGGCGGAAGCGGTCCTCGCCGAGGTCCAGGAGGAGACCGGTACGACCCTCGACTGCCCGATCGGCACGATGATCGAACTGCCGCGCGCCGCGCTCACCGCCGCCCGTATCGCCGAGTCCGCCGACTTCTTCTCCTTCGGCACCAACGACCTGACCCAGACCACCTGGGGCCTGTCCCGCGACGACGCCGAGGCCTCCTTCTTCCCGCTGTACCTGGAGAAGGGCGTCTTCACCGTGTCACCGTTCGACACCATCGACCAGGAGGGCGTGGGCCGACTCGTGGAACTGGCCGTCGAGGCGGGCCGAGCCGTCAACTCCCGCCTGGAGACCGGTGTTTGCGGCGAACACGGCGGTGACCCGGAGTCCATCCACTTCTTCCACCGGGTGGGCCTGGACTACGTCTCCTGCTCGCCGTTCCGCATTCCGGCGGCCCGGCTGGAGGCGGGACGGGCGGCGCTCATGGACATCACCGGAGGCAGCGACAGCAGGTGAGTGGTTCGGTCAGCGATGAGGGCAGAGGGCACAGGTCTCCGTGGTCAATCAAGGAGCGATGACCATGGGCCGTGTGCCCGCCTGGGCTTGCGGCTTGGCCGCCGCACTCTAGTGGCCGTCCGTGCACTCGTACTGTCCCCAGCTCAGTGAGCCGTGCGCGCGGTCTACCTTGATCTGTCCGTGGTTGAGGACGTACGGGGCGGCGGCGAGACCGGGGTCGGTCCGGACAATATTGGCGGCGAGCGCCGCGACGCGTGAGTCGATCGCGGGCTCGGCACCCAGCAGGATCTGATCCAGGTACGCGGCGTAGTGCCGCGCGGCGCCGGGGCGTCGGTCCAGGGCGGACCTGGCGGTACGGAGCTGCTGCTCGGTCAGCTCGCCGTCCTGGTGGTTGCGTTGGCATCTGCGGCACAGGCGGATCGGTCGCCACGGATCGGGTGCCTCGGGCTGCTCTCCCGTCTTGCGGAATCCGGGTGGCCATGGCGTCGGTTCGGGGTCCTCCATGAGGACGATGTCGATGAATTGTCGGGTCTCCCCGCACTCTGAGCACTCGGGGCTGAGCGCGTGCATCAGCCCCCGGGTGGCGTCGGACATGGGTGGCGGCTCGGCCTGGTTGGCTTGGGCATCCTCCTCGTGGCGGGCCTGCTTCCAGAGCCGATCAATGCGCCGGTCGATGTTGTCGAGACTTTCCTCGCGGTCGGTCTCGGTCCCCAAGTCTCTTGCCCGCTCTGCCAGTTGGAGGGCGACGGCCGTCACTACGTCCAAACTGGGCAACTTCGCCTTGGCGAAGGCGTTGTGGATGGTGGTGTGGCGGGGCCGGCCTCCGAGACGCTTGGCGATGTCCCGGGTGGTGGGGCACCCGGCCCTTTGGTGCAGCATGTGCAATTGCCGATTGAGATCGCGGCGTGCACCGGGAGGCAGTTGAGGCTGTTTGATGGCTCCAGCTCGGCCCATGTAGCGCTCCCTTCCGTACCAGTGTCGGGCATCAATTCTCGGAGGTTTCTGCGTCTGGCATCGGCGCCAATGCAACCTCACCCGGCTGATGCCCCAGACGATCAGCGCGACGAGGAGGCCAGAGGCGACGTTCTCGATGAACGACATAGGGCGAGCCTTCACCCGGCCCAGGGCCGGATGGACAGATATGAACAGCGGAGGCCCGCCGATTTCAGTGGGCCGGACGAGAATCGCATTTCTGATGCTGGGCCAGTTCTCCGACGCCGTTGGTCAGGGTGGTACCGGGACGGAAAATCCTGCCCGGATGTCAGTGGCTGCGGCCACACTGGATGCATGACGCAAGACCGTGCCGCTTGGGCATCGCAGTTGCTGGTCCCCACCGGGCCCGCCATCAACCCGATGGTGTTGAGCCGGCAGATGCTGCTGCCCATCCTCGATGCCAACGCGCTCCTGGTCGAAGCCTGCTCCATGGTCAAGCACGGCCTTCACCAGGACAAGATCACCGGTCTGGCGGGAACGGGCCGATCCAACCCCTACAGACGTCGGCCGCGCCCAGTTCGAGCAACTGCCCGCCGAGCGTCTCCACATCGGCTTCGAGCCGCTCGGTCGACTGCCCTTCGAGGACCGCGACCAGATAGGCGAGTGCCGTGTCGCGGACCTGTTGCGGGATGCCGAGCCCGAGGTCTTGTTGGGCGGTCATCGCCGCCATCGTGAGCATGTCGACGTACTCCAGGGCCAGCGGATCCAGGCCCGTGGCCAGCAGGCGCGGCACCGCGCGGGTGATCTCCTCGGCCGTCGCGAAGGGTGCCAGCATCGTCGCGCCGTGCCCGGCGCGGGGCTTCAGACGCAGGGTCGCCTCGGTGACGAGGGCGAGGGTGCCCTCGGAGCCGACGAGCAGCTGGGTCAGGTCGTAGCCCGTGCTCGTCTTGACGTACTTGCCGCCGCTGCGCACGATCGCGCCGGAGGCGAGGACCGCCTCGACTCCGAGCACGTGGTGGCGGGTGACGCCGTGCCGGACGGCGTGCATGCCGCCGGCGTTGGTGGCGATCGTGCCGCCGACCGACGCGCTCGGCTCACCCGGGCGTACCGGGTAGCACAGCCCGAACTCGGCTGCGTGGTCGTCGAGTTCAGCCAGGGTGACCCCCGGCTGGACCACCGCCACGTGGTTGTCGGCGTCGATCTCCACCACGTGGTTCATCCGCTCGAAGGACACGACGATCCCGTCCGTGCCGGGCACGCAGGCCCCGCACAGCCCGGTGCCGGAGCCCCGTGCCGTCACGGGGACCCGCTGCATGGCGGCGACCGCCAGGATCTCGGACACCTCGGCCGTCGACGCGGGACGCACCACGTACCTCGGCCGTCGTGCCGCGACGGCCAGCGACTCGTCGTGCCCGTACTCCTCGGGATCGCGGTCCTCCATGAGCATGTGTTCTGGCCCCACCACCTTCGCCAGGAGCGATCCGGTGTCGGTCATGATCCGGTTCCCTTCGTTGGGTTTCCCGCCCCGGGCCTGCGCGAGAGGGCCGGCGCCGCGCTCACCGGAATGTGGGCGCGGCGACGGACACAGGGAAAGGCCAACCAGCTCCAATACAGGGCCAGTTGGCCCATCCGGTCGTACTCAGGCCAGCGCCGACCTGAGCACGTCGAAGGCCGTCGCCGGATCGGCCAGGGCGTGGTAGATGCCGGGTATCTCGCGCTCGTCGAGGCCGAGCAGGCCGTAGACCGCGTGCATGGCGCCGCGCACGGAGTACTCGACGGTGAAGACCACGTCCTCGGGGATCTCCGTGAACTGGCCCAGGAAGGCGAAGTTGGCGGAGCCGTCCGGGATCACCAGAGGCCGGTCGTGCACGGTGCGCGGGGCGAACTGGCTGGTGATGTACGGCATCATCACCGGGATCACGGTCGTGGTCGCCGCGACCTGTTCCTCGATGTCCGGCATCCCGAGGTGGCCGAGGAGTTCGGTGAGGATCTCCCGGCCCGTGGCCTCGGCCATCGGCTTGCCGACGAAGTCGCCGTCGCGGTCGGTGAACAGGCCGTAGCCCCACAGGGTGGAGACGTTCTCGGGCTGGCCGTCGAAGTGCGGGGCGTGCGGTACGACCACGGACATCAGCCAGTTGGAGTCCTTGAACGTCATCAGGGCGCCCGTGCCGGGGAGGTTGCCGGACAGTTCCTCGATGCGGTGCAGGAGGAGCGGGTCGCGCATGGTGAGGGTGAAGGACTCCCACTTGGCCTCGTCCACGTTGCCGTTGAAGGCGGTGGGCCGGCCGAAGTCGTCGGCCTTGGCGGCGATGGTCTCCCAGAGCCGCCAGCCACCGTCCCGCTTGTCGCGGACCAGTTCCGGCGCGCTGTCGTCGGTGCCGTAGGCGGCGTCTGCAGTCATCGATCCCAGGGTGAGGAACGCATAGTCGTCGGCGGTGAGTTCGTACGTGTCCGGTCGCCCGTCGCGTTCCACGTGCAGGCGGCGAGCGCGTCGTACGCCCTCTTCGTCGGTGGTGAAGTCGACGTCGGTGACCCGCACGCCGTACTCGAAGACCACACCGCGGGCCTCAAGCCAGGTACGCAGCGGGCGGATGATCGAGTCGTACTGGTTGAGGCGGGTGCGGCGCACGCCGACGAGGGTGTGCATGCGCGGGAACTCCTGCATGAAGCGCAGGAGATACCGCTTGAGCTCGATCGCGCTGTGCCAGTTCTGGAAGGCGAAGGTGGTGCGCCACATGGCCCAGAAGTTGGTGGCGAAGAAGTGCGGCGAGAAGAAGTCCTCGATCCGGCGGGCGCCGATGACCGCTTCCGGCAGCACCAGCAGGCGGGTGAGCTCCAGGCGGTCGCGGGTGTCGAGGCCGTAGTCCGCGGCGTCGAGGATCGTGGTGCCCGGGCCGATCAGGCGGGCCTTGGCGTCGGTGGGCCACTTGGCGTTGAACTCGGTGATCTCCTCGCGTACCGAGACTGTCTCGTCGGTGAGGGTGGGGATCGTCTCCAGGAGGTTCCACAGGCAGGTGTAGGCCTCCTCCTCCAGCATCCGGCCGCCCCGGGTGACGTACCCGGCGGGCTCGCCGCTGCCGTCCATCGAGCCGCCGGCGACGGGGAGTTCCTCCAGGACGTGGATGTGCTCGCCGGGGAATTCGGCGTCGCGGACGAGGAAGGCGGCGACCGCGAGGGAGGCGATGCCGCCGCCGACGAGGTAGGCGTGGGATGAGTGGTGCGGAGCGTCTGCCATGACGTCCCTCCGTTCTGCCGCCCGGGGTTCCATGGGCGGCCGACAGTGTTCAGGATCCGGCGCGCCGGACTCCGGTCGGAGTCCTGGAGTGCGGGGCGCGCCGTGGCGCCGGGCTGCTCGGGGTGAGCGTGGCGGCCGTGGCAGTCAGTCAACTCTTGGGGCGATGGCACGGGCATGGGCTGGAGGTCCCTCTCCGCCTGTCGATGGGCCCTGGCCGGACAGCCGGGCGGTGCGGTAGCGTCAGCCGTGACCAGCCCGCTCGGGGGTGCGTCGGCAGTCGGTGGGCGCGTGTCTTCGTCCGGGTAGGTGGCCACGTCGAGCCGCTCGTGCAGTGGCTGTCCAGTGAATGATCTTTGGTCCGAGGATCTTCCAGGTCTTCACGCGGGCAACAACGTGCTCGCCGCAGGCGCGAACCTGTTTGTGTGCCTTCTTCAAGCCGGGCAGATCTTCACCCTTGCGCCGGTCGGGCATGACGGGCTCGGTGCCGGGACAGCCGCCGTCGGCAGCACTCGGTCATTCCTGCGGTGGGCCCCATGGCCGACCCTTTCGCACCGCGTCCGCCTCCTCGCGCAGCAGCACGCTCACCAGCTTGCCGAACAGGCGAGCGCTCAGCCCGGTGAACGGGGCTGTCATGGACGGCTCGGACGCCGTGATCCCACCGGCCACCCTGGACCGTCTCAGTTGCAGGCGGACGGATGCGTACGGCCACCACCCCTTCCGGGCGGTGGCCGTAGGCTTTTCTGCTACAGGGTGTCCGGACTGTGAGAGCCGCCTTCACAGGAGGTGTTGGCGCCGGGGTGAACCAACCCTGGGGTCGTTCTGACGACCGTGCCTGCGCAGCGCTGCGATTCGTCGGGTTCTGCGGTCAGACCGGGTACACGTAGCCCTCGACCCGGACCAGGCTGTAGCCGGCGGCGAACGCCGAGTTGATCCCCGTCTGGGTAGCGGTGACGAAGTTGTCCCCCAGGGCACCGTTCCAGAACTGGTAGAGCGGCACGGTACCGCTTACCTGAGACGTGTAGACGTAGCCCTCGACCCCGGCGAGGGTGTAGCCGGCGGCGAACGCCGAGTCGATGCCCGCGTCCGTCGCTGTGCTGAAGTTGTCCTCTCGGCTGCCGCTCCAGAATAGATACAGCGGAACCGTGCCCGGATCCTGGGTTTGCAGGAGCCAGCCCTCCTGGCGGACAAGCGAGTAGTTCGCGTCCAAGGCGCTCTGCACTTCGGCGGTGGTGCCAGTGGTGAAGTTGTCGCCCCGCGCTGGGTTCCACCAGAGGTACAAGGTGGTGCGGGCGGCTGCGGCGACGACGGCGGGTTTGGCAGGGGCGGCCTGGGCTGCTCCTGCCCCTGCCAGGCCCAAGCCGGCCACGATTGTCGTCATGCCGGCCAGTAACATACCGACCCATCTGCGTCTGTTCATGTCGTCTCCTCCCGACGAAAACCGATGATCTTTGCCGTGCTCACTCACGTCCCCGCGAGTGTTTTCACGCGTGCGTTGATCTTTCTCGTTCCCATGCGGCCAGCCCCCGATGAGGAGAACTGGGTGATCTGGCGACAACGTTGCCGCCGTGAGACACGGTGCCCGCGCCGCCTCGCCAGGGGATGAGTAACCGTTACTCAACTACCCCGATGGATTGGGCGAGTTCGTGGCGGGTGGTGACGCCGAGTTTGGCGTAGGTGTGCTGGAGGTGGTTGTCGACGGTGCGCACCGACAGGGCCAGGAACTGGGCAATGTCCTTGCTGGTGTTGCCGGCGGCGGCGAGCAGGGCGATCTCGTGTTCGCGGGCGGTGAGCGCGGCCGTGGTCTGAGCCGTGGTCAGCAATGGTGTGCGGGCGCCCTCGCAGTGGGCCCGGGCGGCGTCGGCCCGCCGGTCGGCTGCTGCGGCGCGGCGGGACCTTTTCGCCCTGCGCCAGGCGGTCGCGGCGGCGGTGGCCGCCTCGGCGGCGAGCAGGTCCGCGCCGATGGCCTGACAGGCGTCGGCGGCCCGGAGGAGCAGTTCGGGGTCGTCGGCGGCCAGCGCTGCCGCCAACTGGGTTCGGGCCGGGGCGAGTTGTCCGTCGCAGGTCAGGGTAAGCGTGGTCAGCCGGCCGGTGACCTCCTTGGCTCCGCCGAGCCGGGCCACGTCGGTCAGCAGCAGGGCCTCGCTGGTGGCGTGACAGGAGTCACGGGCGATGGCGGCGGCCGTGGTGAGCACTGACCGGGCCCGCGCCAACTGTCCGTGGGCGGCCAACAGCCAAGCCTCGCCCAGGAGTTCCTCCCCGGCGGACAACAGGCCGGGTTCCACCGGCGGCAGGGCGCGGTGCTCGGCCAACGCCGTCTCGGCCGCGTCCAGGTCGCCCAGGACGGCCGCGCAGGCGGCGAGGCCCGAGAGGACCAGGCGTAGGGCCATGGCGTGGTCGATGGAGCGGGAGACGGTGGCGGCCTCGGCCCACCAGCGGCGGGCGGTGACGGGGTGGCCGGCCAGCCAGTGCGCGCGGCCGAGGAGGACGGCCAGCCAGATCCGCACGGGGGAGCCGGCGGCGGTGAGTTCGGCGTAGGCGTGCTCGCCCTCGCGGCAGGCCTCGGCCGCCGGGAGACCGGCTTCGGTGAGCGCGAGGACGAGCGGGACGCGTTGGAAGGCCGGATGGGAGGCGAGGGCGCGTTTCTGGACCAGCCGGTGCGCGTCGTGGGCGCGCCGGGCCCAGGTGGTGGCCTCGGCGGTACGGCCCAGGAGGGCGAGCGCGGCGGGTTTCATCCAGGCACCGCGCAGCCAGGCGTTGAGGTCGGGGGCGTCGCCGACGTCGGTCTCCAGATCGTCCAGCAGGGCCAGACCTTCGACCGGCTGGCCGCCGACGATCCGCAGGAAACCCTCGTTGATCGTGAGCTTGCGGCGATCGGCCGGGCTGCTGAGATGGTCGCGGGTGGCGTCGTTGACGGCGAGGGCCTCGGCGACGGGGGCGTTGCTCCACAGCAGGTTCGTCGTGCGGACCAGGGCGACGGCGAGCTTGTCCTGTTCCTCGACGGCGAGGGCGTCGGCCCGGGCGAGCGTGGCCTCCGCCCGGTCCCATTGGCCCAGCTCGAAGAGGGCCTCGCCGAGCCGCAGGTCGGTGGCGGGGGTCCGGTGCTTCTCCGGCAGGGCTTCCAGGAGGGCGACGGTCTGGGGTAAGTCGTGGGCGTGGCGGGCCAGCACGGCGGCCTGGGCGAGGAGGGCCGGGTCGGCGGTGCCGGTCGCGGCCAGCCTCCAGCTGGCGATGAGCAGCAGGTCGCCGCGACGCCGGGCGCCGCGTGCCTGCACCCGCGCGGCCTGGTCCAGGAGCAGGGCGCGGCGGCGCAGGACCGGCATCCAGGCGCGCAGCACCTCGCCGTACAGGGGGTGGGCGAGCGAGACGGTGGTACGTCTCCGGTCCTGGTCGACGCGGATCAGCCCCGCCTGCTCCAGGGCCGCCGTCACCTGCGGCGGGGCGAGGGCTTCGGCGTCCGCCAAGGGTAACGGCTCACACAGTGCCAGCAGTTCGAGCACGGGGCGCCCCCTGGTGCCCGCGGCGGCCAGCCGTGCACCGATCGTCTCGGTGAGCCGCGCGGTGCCGGGTAACCGGTCGTCGACCAGGTCCCAGATCTCCCCGTCCTCGGTCAGGTTTCCGGCGGCCATTGCACCGAGGACGAGTTCACGCAGGTAGAGCACGTTGCCACCGCTGGCGGCCGACAGCTTGTGCAGGGTTCTTCGGGCGACCGGTCTCCCGAGTGCGACCTGCAACAGCGCTTCCACCTGCTCCGGGCTCAGAGCGGTCAGGTCGACCCGGTACACCGCGTCCCCGCCACGCAGGGCCGCGACGGCCTCCCCGTACGGCTCACCGGTGCGCACGGTGCCGATCAGCAGCAGTGCGCCGGTGTCCATCAACTGCCGCAGCAGTACGGCGGATGCGGCGTCCAGCAGATGCATGTCGTCGACGAACAGCACCCACTGCCGTCCGGGTCCGGACGCCAACTCCCGTGCGACGGCGGCGAATCCCGCGACGGGGTCGGTCAAGTCGACCCCGGAGGGCAGGAGATGGGCGATCGCCCCCAACGGCACGGCACCCGCAGCGACGTTCGCGGTGGCCCGCCCTACGCGGAACCCGGCAGCCGCGGCCCGTTCCAGACACTCCTCCGCCAGCCGCGACTTGCCCACCCCGGCGACCCCACCCACCACGAACCCGCGACATTCCCGGTCCGCCAGCGCGGCGCCGAAGTACTCCAACTCCGACTCACGGCCCGTCAACGGCCAACGTCCGGCCCAATCCCGCACCCCGGCTCCCCCTCCCCGGCAGGGCTGGACACGTAGGCCCACCCGATCAGTACACCTGGGGCAGTACCCACGCTCCTGTCATATGCCGCTCGGCACCATCTCATCAGTTCACGACACCTCCATCGGCCGGAGTTCAAGGCATTGTCGAGGGCGACGGCGAGTGGCCCGCAACATCAGGTTGCGGGGAGAACGGCAGGTCGAGGTCGCGGTTCCGCCGGTCGGCACGATCAAGGAACCTCGGATCGTGCGGGCTACGGCCGAACCCGGCGTGGCCGAAGTGCTGACCGCCGTGGAACGTGCGTCCGACCGTTCCATCACCACGATGATCGACCGCTCCGCTCCGCGTCGTACTGAACCGACTGCCGACGGGATCGCCGTGGGCGCCGACCTCTTGCTCGCAACGTCCCGGGCCGCTCGATGGGCCGTTCGGGACGCGACGCCCTGGGACCAATGGCCCAGGCGGGGGACGTCCGGCCACTGACTACCAGCACTGCCCCCGAGAAAGATCGTGCACAGATCGATTCGACCGCACCAGACCTGCACAAGGAGCACCACCATGCCCAGGACCCCAAGAAGCAGTGAAGGGGCGGTTCCCAAAGCGGCGCTCGGCCTCTCCGGCGCGACCGCGCTCGTGGTCGGCACCATCATCGGAACCGGAGTGTTCGCGCTCCCCTCGGCCCTCGCACCGTACGGGCCGATCTCGCTCGTGGCGTTCGGGATCGTCACGCTGGGCGCACTCGCGCTGGCGGTGACCTTCGGGGCGCTGTCGAAGCGCGTCCCGGCGAGCGGCGGACCTTACGTCTACGCCCGCGAGGCCTTCGGCGAGTTCGCCGGATTCCTCAACGCCTGGTCGTACTGGATCACCGCCTGGGCGGGCAACGCCGCGATCGTGGTGGCCTGGGTCGGCTATGTCGAGGTGTTCGTCAACACCGGCCACAAGACGGCGATTTCGATCCTCATCGCGCTGATCGGGCTCTGGATACCCGCCGCGATCAACCTCACCGGCGTACGGAACATGGGCGCCTTCCAAGTGTTCACCACCGTGCTGAAGTTCCTCCCGCTGCTCTTCATGGCCACCGTCGGCCTGCTGTTCGTCGACCCGCACAACTTCGGCTCGTTCAACGCGAGCGGCCAGTCGGCCATGGGCGCGATCTCGGCCGCCGCGCCCATTGCGCTGTTCAGTTACATCGGCCTGGAGGCGGCCTCGGTGGTCGCCGGCCGGGTCCGCGAGCCGGGCCGCAACGTGCCGCGTGCCACGATCTACGGCACCCTCGCCTGTGCCGTCATCTACATCTTGGGCACCCTCGCGGTCTTCGGCACCGTCTCCCACGGCCGACTCGGCGCCTCCACGGCCCCGTTCACCGATGCCGCCAACAACATCCTCGGCGGCACCTGGGCCGGCGACACGGTCGCCGTGGCCGCCATCGTCTCCGGCATCGGCGCCCTCAACGGCTGGACCATGCTCTGCGCCGAGATGCCGTACGCCGCCGCCCGCGACGGACTCTTCCCCGGCGCCTTCGCCAAGCTGCGCGGCGAGAGTGGCGTCCCCGTCTTCGGCATCATCGCCTCGACCGTGCTGGCCTCGCTGATCACCGTGTTCAGCTACACGCGCTTCGACGACGTGTTCACCAAGATCGTGCTGCTGAGCGTGCTCACGGCCGTGATCCCGTACCTGTTCTCCGCCTCCGCCCAGCTGTACTGGCTGGTGGTCCGCGGACGCGAGAGCATCACCGGCCGACGGCTGGCCCGCGACGTCACCGTCTCGGCCCTGGCGATGGCCTTCTCGTACTGGGCGATCCAGGGAAGCGGCTACCAGACCGTCTACTACGGCCTGTTCGTCCTGCTCCTCGGCCTGCCGGTGTACATCTGGCTGAAGCGCGGCCAAGGGGTCTACGGCGAGGAGCCGACCCGGAAGCCGGTCTCCGAGGGCCGGGCCCCCGAGACCGTCACACCGCCGGTCAAGCGGATCTCCCGGGGACTGCCCACCACCCGTACCGGCGGCCTCCGGGGGAATCTCCTCCGTCACCGCGACTGACCGCACCCTGCGCATCAGCCCCGCACCCGTACGACCACAGGAGCAGCCCCGCCATGAACACCAGCACCTTCCACGTCGACTCCGAGGTCGGCCGCCTCCGCCAGGTGATCCTGCACCGCCCAGGCCTCGAACTCTCCCGCCTCACCCCGCGCAACGTCGACGCCCTCCTCTTCGACGACATCCTGTGGGCTAAGCGAGCCCGCGAGGAGCACGACGCCTTCGCCCAGGTCCTGCGCGACCACGGGGCCCGCGTGCACTACTTCGCCGACCTGCTGGCCCAGACCCTCGACGCGCCCGAAGCCCGCGACTGGCTGCTGGAACGGGTCTTCACCCCGGCCACCGTCGGCCCCGCACTCATCGACCCCCTGCGGGAGCTGTGCGTCGACCTCGACGGGGAGACCCTCGCCGGCCATCTCATCGGCGGAATTCTCAAAAGCGACCTGCCGCTCGCCACCCCGCACAGCCTGGTCTGGAACGCGCTGGACGCCGAGGACTTCGCGCTGACCCCGCTGCCCAACCACCTCTTCCCGCGCGACAACTCCTGCTGGATGTACGACCGTCTGTCGGTCAACCCGATGGCCAGGACCGCCCGGCGCCGCGAAAGCCTGCACGCCGAGGCCATCTACCGCTTCCACCCGATGTTCGCCGGCACCGTCACCACACCACTCCTGGACGGCGAGGTCGGCACCCTGGAGGGCGGCGACGTCCACGTCCTGGGCAACGGCGCCGTCATGGTCGGCATGGGGGAGCGCACCACCGCCCAGGCCGTGGAGAACCTGGCCGCCCGGCTCTTCGCCACCGGCACGGCGAACCGTCTGATCGCCGTCCAACTCCCCGCCGCCCGCGCCTACATGCACCTCGACACCGTGCTCACCATGGTCGACCGCGACGCCTTCACCGTCTACCCGGGCCTCGCGGACTCCCTGCGCTCGTGGACGCTACGCCCCAGCGACACCCGCGACACCGGCTTCGACGTCACCCCGAACTCCGACCTTGCCGGCGCCCTGGCCGAGGCCCTGGACCTGGACAAGGTCCGGATGCTGTCCGCACCGCAGGACATCCGCGGCGCCGAGCGCGAGCAGTGGGACGACGGCAGCAACTTCCTCGCCCTCGCTCCCGGTGTGGTCGTCGGCTACGAGCGCAACGTCACCACCAACACCTACCTCCGCAAGCAGGGCATCGAGATCGTCACCATCGCCGGCGCCGAACTCGGCCGCGGCCGGGGCGGACCGCGCTGCATGAGCTGCCCCATCGAACGCGACCCGGCCGCCTGACGGCCCGACCCCGCAAAGGGACCGTCCGACCGCCTGACCCAGCAAGGGGACCACCACCATGACCATCGACCTGCGAGGCCGCTCCTACCTGAGCGAACTCGACTTCACCGCCCCCGAGATCCACCACCTCCTCGACCTCGCCGCCCACCTCAAGACCGCCAAGCACAACGGCACCGAACATCCCCGGCTGACCGGCCGCAACCTCGCGCTGATCTTCGAGAAGACCTCCACCCGCACCCGCTGCGCCTTCGAGGTCGCCGCCTCCGACCAGGGCGCCCGCACCACCTACCTCGGCCCCGGCGACACCCACATCGGCGCCAAGGAGTCCATCGCCGACACCGCCCGCGTGCTGGGCCGCATGTTCGACGCCATCGAGTACCGGGGTTCCGACCAGGCCCTGGTCACCGAACTCGCCGCCCACTCCGGTGTCCCCGTCTACAACGGCCTGACCGACACCGCGCATCCCACCCAGAGCCTGTGCGACATCCTGACCATGCACGAGCACAGCCCCAAGCCCCTGCCCGACATCGCCTACTGCTACCTCGGCGACGCCCGCAACAACATGGGAAATTCCCTGCTGTCGATGGGCGCCCTGCTCGGGATGGACGTACGCATCGCCGCACCCAAGGCGCTGTGGCCGGCGGCCGAACTGGTCACCGTCTGCCGGGAGTTGGGCGAGAGCAGTGGAGCCCGGATCACTCTCACCGAGGACGTCGACACCGCCGTACAGGGGGTCGACTTCCTGCACACCGATGTGTGGGTCTCCATGGGCGAGCCCGCCGACTCCTGGAGGAAGCGGATCGAGCTGCTCCTCCCGTACCAGGTGAACGAGAAGACGCTGGCCGCCACCGGAAACCCGGACGTCAAGGTCATGCACTGCCTGCCGGCCCTGCATGACCGCCGCACCCACCTCGGCCAGGACCTGTTCGACACCTACGGACTGGACGGCCTGGAGGTCACCGACGACGTGTTCTCGTCCCCCGCATCGATCGTCTTCGACCAGGCGGAGAACCGCCTGCACACCATCAAGGCCGTACTCGTCGCCACCCTGGAGGACTGAACCATGCGCATCGTCATCGCCCTCGGCGGCAACGCCCTGCTGCACCGCGGCGAACGCCCCGACGCGGCGGTCCAGGAGGCCAACATCGACCGCGTGACCACCGCGATCGCCGCTCTCGCCCACGACCACGAGATCGTCATCACCCACGGCAACGGCCCCCAGATCGGCCTGCTCGCCGTGGAGAGCGCCGCCGACCCCACCCTCAGCGCCCCCTACCCGCTCGACCTGCTCGGCGCCCAGACCCAGGGCATGATCGGTTCCCTGCTGGCGCGCACCCTGCACGACGCGCTGCCCGGCCGTCGTATCGCCGCGCTCGTCACCCACACCATCGTCCGGGCCGACGACCCGGCCTTCGAGCACCCCACCAAGTTCGTCGGCCAGGTGTACCCGTACGACGTGGCGTCCGCGCTCGCCCGCAAACGCGGCTGGCACATCGCCGCCGACACGACCGGCTGGCGGCGTGTCGTCCCTTCCCCGGCACCCGAACGGATCCTGGAGACCGACACCATCCACGACCTGCTGGGCAGCGGCACGCTCGTCATCTGCGCGGGTGGCGGAGGCATCCCCGTCACCGCGGACTCCGACACCGGCGCCCTCACCGGGGCGGAAGCCGTGGTCGACAAGGACCTCACGGCAGCGCTGCTCGCCGAGGACCTGAAGGCCGACTTCCTGCTCATCCTCACCGACGTGCCCTGCGTCTACTCCGGCTACGGCACCCCCGACCAGCGGCCCGTCCTCGGCGCCACCCCCGAGCAGCTGCGCGGCGGCGGCTTCCCGGACGGCTCCATGGGACCCAAGGCCGAGGCCGCCGCCCGGTTCGTCGAGCACACCGGGGGACTGGCCGCGATAGGAGCCCTGGACGCGGCCTACGAGATCGTCCACGGCCGGTCGGGCACCCTCGTCCGCCCCGACCTGCCCGTCGTGTGAGCGGGTCGCGGCGGGGGAGGGCCGTTCGGCCCCAGCAGGGGGTCGGACGGCCAGGACCAGGGCCCTGACCGGCCCTCCCACCAGCGGGGCAGGCCGCACGAGTATCGGTAGTGAGGCATTCCAGTGCGAAGCAAGGGAGAAAACCGGCGATGACCATCACAGCGACAGCCGGAACACGCGCGACCGAGGCATGGCGCGGCTTCGCCGGCACATCCTGGCGCGAGCGCGTCGACGTGCGCGACTTCATCCAGGCCAACTACACGCCGTACGAAGGCGACGCAGGCTTCCTGACCGGCGCGACCGACCGTACACGCGCCGTCTGGGAGAAGGTCAGTTCCCTGTTCCCGGAGGAGCGCAGCCGGGGCATCCTCGACGTCGACACCCGGACCCCCTCCACCATCACCTCGCACGCGCCCGGATACATCGACCGCGAACGGGAGTTGATCGTCGGCCTGCAGACCGACGCCCCGCTGAAGCGCGCGATCATGCCCAACGGCGGCCTGCGCATGGTCGAGAACAGCCTGAAGGCCTACGGCTACGAGGCCGACCCCTTCGTCACGAGCGTCTTCGGCACCTACCGCAAGACCCACAACGACGGTGTCTTCGACGCCTACACCCCCGAAATGCGCGCCGCCCGCAAGGCCGGCATCATCACCGGACTGCCCGACGCCTACGGCCGCGGCCGGATCATCGGCGACTACCGCCGCGTCGCGCTCTACGGCACGGACCGGCTGATCGAGGCCAAGCGCGTCGAGCGGGCCAAGCTCGACGCCTGCGCGTCCGTCGCCGACATCATCCGGGACCGTGAGGAACTCGCCGAGCAGATACGGGCGTTGGGCGAACTGACGCGCATGGCGGCGACATACGGCTGCGACGTCTCCCGCCCCGCTGCCACCGCCCACGAGGCCGTCCAGTGGCTCTACCTCGGCTACCTCGCCGCCGTGAAGGAGCAGAACGGCGCCGCGATGTCGCTCGGCCGCACCTCCACCTTCCTGGACGTCTACCTCCAACGGGACCTGGCGGAAGGGCTCCTGGACGAGACCCGCGCCCAGGAACTGATCGACGACTTCGTGATCAAGCTGCGGATCGTACGGTTCCTGCGCACCCCCGAGTACGACGCCCTGTTCTCCGGCGACCCGACCTGGGTGACCGAGTCCATCGGCGGCATCGGCACCGACGGCCGCCCCCTGGTCACCCGCACCTCCTTCCGCTTCCTCCAGACCCTCTACAACCTCGGCCCGGCGCCCGAACCCAACCTGACCGTCCTGTGGTCGCCCCGACTCCCCTTCGCCTTCAAGGAGTTCTGCGCGCAGGTCTCGATCGATACCAGCGCCGTCCAGTACGAGTCCGACGACCTGATGCGCCCGCGCTCCGGCGACGACACCGCGATCGCCTGCTGCGTCTCCGCGATGCAGGTCGGCCGGCAGATGCAGTTCTTCGGCGCCCGGGTCAACCTCGCGAAGGCGCTGCTCTACGCCGTCAACGGCGGCCGGGACGAGATGACCGGCGACCAGGTCGCGCCCCCGACGCCTCCGCTGACCGGCGAGTACCTCGACTACGACGAGCTGTCGGCGGCGTACGACCACGTCCTGGACTGGCTGGCCCGGACCTACGTCAACGCGCTCAACGTCATCCACTACATGCACGACAAGTACGCCTACGAGCGCATCGAGATGGCGCTGCACGACTACCCGGTGCACCGCTTCATGGCCTGTGGCATCGCCGGCCTGTCCGTCGCCGCCGACAGCCTGTCCGCCGTCAAGTACGCACGCGTGAAGGTGTTCCGGGACGCCACCGGACTCGCCGTCGACTTCCGAACCGAGGGCGACTTCCCGGCCTACGGCAACAACGACGACCGCGCCGACGGCATCGCCGTAGGACTGGTGGAGTCCTTCATGGCGAAGGTGCGCCAGTACCCCACCTACCGGGACGCCGAGCACACCCAGTCGGTCCTCACCATCACCTCGAACGTCGTCTACGGCAAGCACACCGGCAACACCCCGGACGGCCGCCGTACCGGACAGCCCTTCGCCCCCGGCGCCAACCCGATGAACGGCCGAGACCGGCACGGAGTCGCCGCCTCCGCCCTCTCGGTGGCCAAACTGCCGTACGAACAGGCCCGTGACGGGATCTCGTTGACGACGACGATCACGCCCGAGGGACTGGGGCACGCGCCCGACGAGCGCGCCGGGCACCTGGTGGGCATCCTGGACGCCTACATGTCGGCGGGCGGCTTCCACATGAACGTCAACGTGCTGGACCGGGCAACGCTGGAGGACGCGATGGAACACCCGGAGAACTACCCGGACTTGACCATCCGGGTGTCCGGCTATGCCGTCAACTTCGTCCGCCTGACCCGCGAGCAGCAGCTCGACGTGATCAGCCGCACCTTCCACGGATCGCTGTGAGTGCCATGCTGACCGCGACCACCGGCCGGATCCACTCCTGGGACCTGTCCACCGGCGTGGACGGCCCCGGGACCCGGTTCGTCCTCTTCGTCTCCGGCTGCCCGCTGCGCTGCCTGTACTGCGCCAACCCCGACACCTGGCACATGCGGGACGGACGGGAGGCGACGGTCGACGAGGTGATGCAGGAGATCGAGAAGTATCGCGCCTTCATCACCACGGCCGGCGGCGGAGTGACGGTCACGGGCGGCGAGCCGCTGCTGCAGTCGGGCTTCACCGGTGAAATCCTGCATCGCTGCAAGGAAGTCGGACTGCACACCGCCCTCGACACCTCCGGCTTCCTCGGCGCCCGTGCCACCGACGACCTCCTCGCCGACACCGACCTGGTGCTCCTCGACATCAAGTCCTTCCACGCGCCCACGTATCGCCAGCTCACCGGAGGCGAACTGGCGCCCACCCTGGACTTCGCCACCCGCCTGAACCGACTGGGCAAGCGTGTGTGGATCCGGTACGTGCTGGTCCCCGGCTGGACCGATTCAGCGCAGGACGTCTACGGCCTCGCCCGCTTCCTCGCCGGCCTCGGCAACGTCGACCGGGTCGACGTGCTGCCCTTCCACAAACTCGGAGCCTCGAAGTACGAAGCCCTTCACGTGCCCTTCCGCCTGCTGACAACGCCGACTCCGGGTCCCGACCTGGTCGGACGGGTCCGAAACCAGTTCCGCGAGCTGGGTCTGGAGGCGTACTGATCGGCTCGGGGCGTCTCGGCTGCGTGAAGCACTGGGGTGGCAGAATTCTGGAACCGCCGAGCTTTCCCAATCGCTAGAGGGCAGATCCGGACAGCCCTGGAAAGCGATGTTTGAGGTAGCTGGGATCGCGGGTGAGCAGAGCGGCGCCACGCCATCCCCACGCGCGCATGTCGCCGTAGAGGTACTGCGGGGAGGTCCCCATGACACAGGCGGCCAGATGCTGGATGAAGGCCCGGCGGAAGGCATTGTTGCCCTGGAGGTATTCCGGGATCGTGCCGCACAGGGCGACGTAGGGGAGGTCGAGCGCGTCGAGGATCGCCGCTATGCCGACGGCGAAGAGCTGACCGTAGAGCACCATCAGTCGTTCGAGGAAGTGATGGAGCAGCGGATCGTCGACGACCACGGTGAGTGCGCGGTCGCCAAGGGCGCGCAGTACATGGAGGAGAATCATGCCCGCGATTTTCTCGGGGTCACCGCTGAGCCTGCCCACGACGTCCTCATGCCGGCCATCAGCGCGATAGGCAGCCATCACCGCGGTGAGGGTGTCACGGTCCAGAACGCCGGCGAGATGGCCGAGCCCGCCGATGCCGATCAGTGACTCGAAGTGGTAGCCGTGCTTCCCGCAGGAGCAACGGCGGGGCTGCAGGGTCAGGCCGCCCAGTTCGAGTATGTCGCCCATGTTGAGTTCGACGTGCCCCACTTCACCCGCGCGGAATGTGGCGCCGTAGGAAATGCGCCGGTCGAAGACGAGCCCGGATCCCACGCCGGTGCCGGCGAAGGTGTCTGGCAGGCCAATTGGTGTCGCATGCCCCCCACGGTTTACGACCGTGCGGGGAATGCCTTGCCCCGCCACCGGCGCGTTCGGAAGTACGAGACCGGGTTCGGGACATGAGGTGCTCGCGGTACAGCAAGTCGACTCGCGCCCAGTGCTTGAGGAACGCCGCGGAATGGCCATGTTTTGACGATCTTCCTGCACCTGCCGTGGCCTGCGCCCGTCACCTCAGTCTGCCGGAGTGGACTGCCTGCCAGGAAGCCCGTAAGCGGCACCACCGTCTGGCCGCGGAGCGCCGGAAGCAGGAGGCCGCGGAGCGCGACCATCTCGAAATCCCGCCTCCTTCACACGGCGACTTTCCGCCCAGCCGCCCGTGCATCGGGAAATGCGCGTCCAAGCAGAAGGAGTACGGCGATGACAGGGACGGAGCGATTACCGAATGTGCCCGTTGTGACGGCTTCGTCTGCCTGAATTGCGGCATGAAGCGAGTCGATGACGAGCTTGGCTGGTGCGATACCTGTGACCGGGTCCAGCCGGATGACGCCAGCTACGAGCCGGTGACGCCGCAGGGAAATGAGACGTATGACGGGCTCTTTCCCCAACGGCGGCTCACCTCGGCCGTGGCCAGGATCGTTGTCGCAACGGGACGCTCCTACCGCAGTGTCAACCGGGTCATCAACCAGCAGTCGGGTGTGAGGAGTCGCGTAGGGGCCGGAGAGCACGTGATCCGCCGAGCCGCTTGGGCCGCCCACTACTGGCTGCACCAACTCGATGAGCTCTCTGCCGGTTCATGACCGGCCAGCCCAGCTCAGGGCACGATGCGGCACCGCGGCCCGCCGTGCGCATCGGACCTGCAGTGTGGACCGTGTGATCGGACATGAGAGCAGCAAGAGCGAAGCTGTAACGAGGCTCAGTGAAGCGGCCCGCCGTGGGAGAGCCTCGGCGGGCCGCTTCGGGCGTACTGCTATGTCACGTGCTGCTCGTGGTGGACGACTGCAGCACCGTGCAGGCAGAGCCCCACCAGGGCAGTCTGTCCACAACCTGGCCGAGATTGCGCTGGCTGTAGTTCGGTGGCGCCTGGGGGATGCCGGGGACTTCCAGGAGATGGAAGTCTGCGCGATCTCCTGCGACAGAGAGTGCGCCGTCAGGGAAGAACCCAAGATTCAGCCGGACTCCGTTATCGGCGGTCACGGAGGGCTTGTATTCCTGTACGGAAAAGGCCGTCAATGGGCGATGCATCGGTGCCCCGTCCCAGTGAAACGACTGCAGGCCGTGGACTACGAGGATGGCGCCATTTCCTCTGGAGAACTGCTCTGCGGTACGCATTTCGAAAAGTAGTGCTGCGCGATTCGATGTCGGGCACACCCTGCAGTCGAGGAGTTGCGCATCGAGCAGAGCGTCATCTTCCCTGAACGGGTCGCAGTCGACGGGTTCTGCAGGATGATAGTGGTTTTGCCGTGCGAAGATGTCTTCGATGAGAGTCATGGAATCGGTATGTGCCAATACTGGTCGAATTTGTCGATGGTCTGCCCGGTTATCGGGTTGACGAACTGGCCGCCTTCGTTCACGTAGGTAACATACCCATTGGGGTATGGGTGCGGACCGGTGGTGACCGGATCCATCACGCGCACATACCTGACGCTCTTGTGGAATCCGTTGGCCGTAGCTTCGGATTCCTTGATTTCGAAGAACCAGCCCTTTCCATTGTTGGCTCTCGCAAGGGCTTTGCGGCCCTTGGGCAGCCAGAGCTTCTCGCCCTGGGGACCGATGACGTCGGCGATGAGGCATCGGCTGTTGTGGACCAGGACGGGGATGTTCCCGGCGAGCACATAGTACGTGTGCTACGCGGACGCCTGTACCTGCTTTTATGCAGGTCAAGCGCGATTTGCTGGTCCGGTGACGTGCGTGGGTATCCGTGGTTGTGCGGGGTTGTTGCCGTCAGCTACTGCCGTCAGCCGGTTCAGCCCAGGTACGGCTTTTCGCGCTGTTCCAGGAAGTGTTGGAGCCTGAGCTGTTGGGTGTGGTGCATCGGCAGCTGCTCGATCTCTTCCGGCGGTACGAACCGGAGTTCGGTGGACTCGTCGGAGATTGCCAGTCGGCCGCCGGTGATGCGGGCGGTGAAGCAGACGTTGAACTGGCGGCGGACCTCGCCGTCGGTGTAGGCGATGATGTGTTTCGGGTCGGTGTAGGTGCCGACCAGGCCGGTGATCTCGACGTCGAGGCCGGTCTCTTCTTTGACTTCGCGGACGGCTGTGCCTGGCAGGGAGTCGGTGAGGTCCATTCCGCCTCCGGGCAGGGCCCATAGGTCGTTGTCGCGGCGGCGCTGGAGGAGGATGCGGCCGTGGTCGTCGGTGACGATGGCGGAGGCGGCGACGACCATGCTGTTCGGCTTGGGGGCGTTGGGGTCGTCGTAGTGCTCGGTGCGGGCCACGGTCAGCCTTCCTCTCGTACGGGCGTCGCCGTCGCCCACACCGCGTCGAAGCTCTCGGCATAGGTGTCGAACATGCCGCCTGTCTCATGTCGCCGAAGATGCCACACGGGGGCGGCGTAGGCGTTGACGCCCCAGACGTGGGCGTTGACGAGTTGCTGGTCGTCGGCGCGGTAGAGGGAGTTGTAGAGAGTGGTGCCGTGGGTGCGGACCTCGATGCCGGGGCTGCCGGTGAGCGGCCTGTAGTGCATGAGGGCGAGGCGGCAGCGGGATTCGATGCCGTGGCCGAACCGCTCATCCTGGCCGCGGGCTTGGACGTTGTCGCTGTCGGCATCCCCGATCGCGATGCGGACGGTGCAGCCTTCGGCGGCGCGTTCGGTGAGGAGTTCGTTCAGCCGGGGGTACGCCTCGTGGAGGAAGACGGCCGCGTAAACGAGGATGTCGATCCGCTCCCGGGCCTGGGCCATCAGGTCGGTGAACGTCGAGGCGGGGATGTCGGCCCGCTGCTCGTAGAGCGCGACCAGTTCGGGGCTGATGGCGCGGGCGGGGCGGGCCTGGCGGAGCGCCGGCCAGAGTGCGTGCACGTCTTCTCCCAGGGCTCGGGCCGCCTGGAGGGCTGTGGTACGGCGTGGCGTGCGCCCGAGGTTCACCCAGCGCTCGACCGATTTGGGGTCGACCTCGACTTCCTGAGCGAGGGCGGCGTACGTCCAGCCTCCCGCCGACATGACGGCTCGTAGTCTTTCGTTCGGCATGAGTCTCCCCCTTCGTCTCAGGACGGCACTAGGGACGTTCTACATGGTGCGGGACGTCCCGGAGTGGGGTTTGGCGGAGGTTCCTTCGTCCTGGCGACCGGCGTGAGGATCGGTGCCGACCCTGCGGCACCGACAGGCCCAGAGGCACGGATTCACGCCGCTGAGGAGCGTCTACGTGCGAAAGTACGCCACACCTTATGTTCCCGCCCTGCGACTGGATGCCCGGTCGCGGACCGCCTTGCCGGGGTGGTCACGATGACGGACCGCAATTCTGACGCGGTCCAGTGCACCCCCTCGCCCAGTGTGGGCGCCGTGGCGGTCGACCGGCGGAACGGCAAGGTGGGCGTGGTGATGGGGCATGTCGGGCCGTACGTGCAGTTCCGGCCGCCACGCGGCGGCCGGGAGTGGGACGTGCCGCCCGAGGACGTACGTCCACCGACCCCGTCCGAGGAGCTGAGCGCCAAGGTGGCCGTGGCCAACCGGAGGTGGGGACGGTGACCCCTCGCTCGGTCCTCCGTTACGAGAGCTGGACTCTCCAGCCTGACCGCGAGCCGGACGCGGAGCCGGTCCTGTACGCGATGCAGTATGCCGTGGACGGCGAGACGTCCACGGCAAGCGAAGACTTCACCGAACCGCAGAACTGGGTGCTGCGGCACTGCGGCCAGAACCCGTCCCACCACACCTACCGGGAGATCATCACCCGGCCCTGGCGAGCCTGGCGGCAGACCTGACCACCCTGCTCGCCCGGGAACCGCGCTGCCCCACCCGACTCCCGTCCCTGCCGTGCGTAACTGATTGAGGCTCCCCCGTCCTCGTCAGCCTCGGCGGGGACGGGCCTTCACGTGCGCGCCGCGCCCATAACCGTGAGGTTCTGGCCTCAGCCCCAGAAAGTCAGCCACGACGGCGGGCATGCCGCCCGATCACCCGTCACGTGTGTCTCGCTCAACCCCGCACCGGCATCAGCCCAGTTATCTCCATCGTCACGGCCCCAGCCAGGCACCAGGACTGGCGTTCCGGACGACAGCACCGCCGGGATACTGACGCCGCACGGTACGAGCGTGCCGGACGGCCTCTCGGATGCCCGGCCGGTCTGCTCGAACTCGCCCTGCACACAGGCCTCCGCAAGGGCGAACTCCTCGGCCTGCGCTGGGAGGACCTTGACCTGGTCGGCGGAACCGCCAGCATCCGACGCACCCTCCAGCACACCAACTCCAGTGGCCTGACCGCCCTCCCGACCAAAACCCAGAGCTCAGAACGACGCATCGCCCTGCCGACACCGTGCCTGCGCGCCCTCGAACAGCTCCGCGCCCGGCAGCTCCAGGAACGCGAAGCGGCGGGGACGGGCTGGCAGCACAGCGGCTACCTCTTCACTCGCCCCGATGGTGCACCGATCGAAGGGTCCACCCTCACCCGACACTTCAACACCCTGCTCCACCGGGCCGGGCTCCGCCGCATCCGCTTCCACGACCTCCGCCACTCGGCGGCCACTCTCCTCCTGGAGCAGGGAGTGGAACTCGTCGTGATCAAGGAGCTGTTGGGGCACGCCCACATCGGCGTCACCGCCACCGTGTACGCCCACGTCCGGCTCCGCCTCCAACGCGACGCCATCGACCTCCTCGGCCACGCCCTCCGCAACCCTGCCGAGATCACCGGCAAGCCCGACGACGGCGACGAACCAACCCTCTGCGCAACCCCCGTCCGCTGACGTTGCCGTCAACTACTGCCGTCAGACCACACTGAAGCCCCGCCAAGATGCATCTGGCGGGGCTTCAAATTTGCGGCTGCACGCGTTGCTATCGACCCCAGGCGGACTCGCGGA
Organism: Streptomyces sp. NPDC088350; assembly: GCF_044753545.1. NCBI lineage: Bacteria > Bacillati > Actinomycetota > Actinomycetes > Kitasatosporales > Streptomycetaceae > Streptomyces > Streptomyces sp. NPDC088350. The sequence goes on from NZ_JBIVNL010000020.1 coordinate 89,195, forward strand.
ACCGGCGCACTTGAGAGGTGCTCGTCAACCACTCAGAGATGCGGTTTCCATCCTCGTCAACCGAGGACCGAGGCTCGACGTACCGCCACGGCTCTTGCGGGTTGAACTGTTCGTCGAGTTCATCCAGGAAGATGATCGAGTTTTGCACGTAGACCTCTTCCCCCTCGCGATACATCGGCCAACAGGAGATGAAGTTACTGGTCTCCGGATTAGTGATTGAGGCAATGAGGCATGAGATCGAATTATCGATCTCCTCAAGTTTTCTCAGCGAGCCATCCCAGCTTCGGCAGTATTCATCTACCGTCCAGAAACTCAGGTCCATCGGAAACGTCTCCGTGAAACCACCGACCCTGATCCTGCCGACCGCCTCGGAGGGCGGTGAACTCGCACCCTCCGAGGTTGGGTAATCGATCACCTCGATAACGAAGCCGTCATTCCTTGAGGTAATTGAGGTCTGGGTCATAGGTTCCGATCCGTTGTCCCTTGCGACTAAACATCTTCCAGCCATCCGACACGTTATGCCCATCAACATCAGGCGTGATGTAGTTCTTCCCATTAGAGAAGACCACCTGGCCGTGCGAATTGAACGGGGCCTTTTGTGTGGGAATTCTCGTTCTGTACCCAAGAGCTCCCGCCCGATCTCCTACGGTTCCGGCATACAGCTCTCGGTTCTGCTGACTCCGTGCAGCCACCGAGTCCGGATGGTACGGATCACCCTCGAGTGCAGGGGAAGAGGTATACCCCTCGGGAAGGTCTCCGTTGCAGTTGTGGACGAGGACCGGTGTGGCCCCAGCGAGCACATAGTACGAGTGCAGGCCCTCGACAGTGAAGTTGAAGGTGCGCGCGTGCTGGTAGAAGAACCGCGTGGCTTGGACGGTGACGGTGTTGCCGTCGTCCGTGCGCAGCGTCATGCCGCTCTTGATGTCGGCCGCGTCGACCCACGCATTCTCGGACGGCGACCAGAAGGGGTGTTCTTCGGTGGCCGTCAGTTTCTCCTCGCCATGGGGTGTGGTGAGGAGAAGTTCGGTGAAGTACTTGTCGTCCTCGGTGACGATGAGGGCCGTGACCTTGCGTGGTCCTGATTGCTGTGTGACGGGGTCTGTGGCCAGCACCTCGTCGCCGACTTGGACGGATTCGATGTTCTTTGTCGAACCGTCGGCCAGGAGGACCTTGGTGCCGGCACCGCACTACGACCCCAACGCCAACGACATCCCGGACGCCGGTAAACTCGCCACCTGGCAGAAGGTCGTGCTGGGGGCCGTTATGGCGGTGGCGGTGGCCGTGGTCGCCGCTCCTGTGGCTGTCGCCGTGGGCGACGGCTGCCTTGCCGCGGCCCCGGTGTGCGCCGCTGAAATCGCGGAGATGGTGACCGGTGGGGCATCGGGCGGCAGCGCGGTAGTCGGCGGTGGTGCCGCGGTTGGAATCGGTGGTTACAGCGCAGCCCGTTCTACTCGCCTAGGCGGGACGTACTTCACGCCCGAAACAAGCCTCAAGGCTCTCATCAACCCAGGCGGAGGCAAGACGAACTGCCGGGCATGCGTGATTTCACTTGACCAACTCATGGCCAGCGGGGCACGCTCGAACGCTATCCCCATGCTGGAGCGCGGCTCCGAGAAGGCGATTGAAGACTTCTACGGCAGAAAATTCGGAAACAGGAGCTTTTCGAACATTGTGAGCGACATGCAAAATGCGGGCCCCGGGGCCCGAGGTATCGTGTGGGGCAAAGACCCTCAGGGTGGTCATGTGTTCAACGTGACCAACCTTGACGGAAAGGTTACGTTCCTGGATGGGCAAACCGGGAATGCAAGTCACGCGCCCACATGGGACAGTTACTCGTTCATGAGGACGGACTGATGATTTCAGAAGAGCAGGGCCGCCTGATTGCGGAGGAATTCCTGCAAGCAAGTCGAAGGCCCAACGAGCCCGAACTGGCGATCGACTGGAGTCGAGTGCGGGTAAAGGAGCGAATCCTTATCGCTCCGTACAACTCTTCGCAGTTCTTGACCGCGGGTGAGAATCAACTGCTGGACTGTTGGCCAATTCTGGTGGATCTCGTCTCAGGGCGGGCCCGATTCGGAGAGCTGGAGGAACGAGCCTTCTGGAAGGAGGCGTAGTCGACGTCTTTTCTGCCGGCTCGTAAACTAACGGGCCGGCAGAAAACGGGGCCTGTATGCAGTCTCTATTCCAGTCAGGAGAGCTTCGGGTCTTTCAGTGGTGTTGCGTTTCGACTCATTGATCCGAAACGGTCGATTTTCTGGGGCGTTGATCGCTGCGTGAGTGAATTGGTGGAGGACGCTCCGGCACCGGTCAGCCCCATACCTTGAGCTCTGTCACTGAACCTCTTTCATCCTGTGCCGTGGGGATGAAATAGGCTGGTCAGGTGTGGTGACGTGGCGAAGCCCCTCGTCGTTGGTGTGGTGATTTCACTCAACACGCCGACGGCCGGGGGGCTTCGTTGGTTCCGTATCCTTCCACGCTCGATGTCCCGTACGAGCTGGTCGAGCATGTCTCCTGGCTCATCTACACCCGAAGGCGTGAACTTCGCACACGCTGGCGGAAGTTGAACTGCTTCAAGCAGGCTTTGCTGACGCTGGCCCATCTACGGAAGAACGAGACGTTCGCACAAGTCGGTGCCGGGTTCGGGGTGTCGGAGGCAACGGCCGGCGCTACGTCGACGAGACACTCGAAGTCCTGGCCTCCTGGGCGCCGGGTCTGCACGAGGCCCTCGTCGGGCTGGGCGAAGGAGACTTCGTCATCGTCGACGGCACGCTCATCCCCACCGACCGTATCGCCGCGGACCAGCCGTACTACTCGCAGAAGCCCCAACGCCGGGACTCTGTTGGCGATCTTGTCGGGGATGCTGACAGGTCGTCTGTTCGGCGGTTTGCTGGGATGAGGCGGGGTGGTTCCGGGGAGAGGGCCGGAGATGTCCTTGCGGGCCAGGAGTTACCAACGGATCCCGATGCGAACGGTGTTGACGGCGTGGGCGGCGTGCCCGAAGGGCACGCCGGCGATGCTGATGCGGGACCGGCTGGATGTGGTGTTCAAGGACGAGGAGTTCGCGGACCTGTTCCCCAAGGACGGGCGGCCGGGCTTGTCGCCGGGGCAGTTGGCGCTGGTGTCGGTGCTGCAGTTCGCGGAGAACCTGTCCGACCGTGCTGCCGCGAACGCGGTCCGCACCAGGATCGACTGGAAGTACGCGTTGGGCCTGGAGCTGGACGATCCCGGCTTCGACCATTCGGTGCTGTGCGAGTTCCGGGCCCGGCTGGCCGAGGCCAACGCCGCGGACCGGCTGCTGCAGGTGATGCTGCACCGGCTGACCGAGGCCGGACTGCTCAAACCCCGCGGACGGCAGCGCACCGACGCGACCCACGTGCTCGCGGCGGTACGCACCCTCAGCCGGCTGGAACTGGTCGGCGAGAGCCTGCGGGCTGCCCTGGAACAACTCGCCCAGGCGGACCCGGACTGGCTGCTGCCGCTGGTCGAGCCGGAGTGGGACAAGCGCTACGGGCGCAAGGTGGAGATCGGGAGGGTCCCCGGCGGGAAGGCCGGGGTCACCGCCCTGGCCGAGGCCTTCGGCCGGGACGGGCAGAAGATCCTGGCCGCCGCGTGGGCGGCCGACGCCCCGGCCGGGCTCCGGACGCTGACGCAGGTGGAGATCCTGCGCCGGGTCTGGGTGCACCACTACTACTGGGACGCCCGTGGGCTGCTGCGCTGGCGCGACGGCCACGCGCTGCCACCCGCGTCGCTGCGGTTCGATTCCCCGTACGACACCGACGCGCACTACTGCGTCAAACGCGACACCGTCTGGTCCGGCTACCGCACCCATTTCACCGAAACGTGCACGTCAGACCTGCCGGAGGTGGTTGTGCACGTGGCCACCACGATCGCCCCGGTCCAGGACGGCAAGCTCACCGCCCAGATCCACGACGACCTCGCGGCGATCGATCTCACTCCGGCCGAGCACGCGGTCGACGCCGCCTACGTCAGCCCCGTGCAGATCGAGCGCGCCCGGCGGGTGCACGGCATCACCCTGCTCGGCCCGGTCGCACCCGACCACAGTCACCAGGCCAAAAGAGGGGCCGGGTTCGACAAGGCCGCCTTCACGATCGACTGGGAGCACCGCCGGGCCACCTGCCCCCAGGGCAACCTCAGCCGCGAGTGGCGGCCCCTGCGCATCAGCGGACACGACTACATCCAGGTCAAGTTCGACAAGGCCACGTGTCTGGCCTGCCCCGTGCGCACGCAGTGCACCGACGCGATCAGTGGTCCGCGCTCACTCGCGCTGCTGCCCACCCGCGAACTGCACGAGATCCAGCAGCACAACCGTCTCGACCAGCACACCGAGGACTGGCAGCGCCGCTACGCGATCCGTGCCGGTATCGAAGCCACCCTCTCCCAGAACGTCCGCGCCTACGGCCTGCGCAGAACCCGCTACCGAGGCCTGCCGAAAACGCACATCGGGCACGTCCTGACCGCACTGGCCTGCAACGTCACCCGCATCGCCGACTGGATCGCCGAACCGACCCGCCCCCGCCGGACACCCAGCCACTTCCGCGCCCTCTGCACAGCCCCCAGCTGACCCCGACAAGATCGCCAACAGAGTCACGGCATTGGGACAACGGCGTGAAGTGGGCCAGCCTGCCCGCGGACTTCCCGCCGTATCGGCGTGTGCATGCCTTCGCCCGCCGCTGGCAGGTCACGGGTCTGCTCGCTGAACTCCACGACCGGCTGCGCGACCGCGTCCGGGAGAAGGAGGGCCGCCTGCCGGACCCGACGGCCGCGATCGTGGACTCCCAGTCGGTGCGGGCGGTGGTGAACATCCCGCGCCCGACCTCCGGCTGGGACGGCGGGAAGAAGGTGGGCGGCCGCAAACGGCACCTGGTGGTGGACTGCCTCGGCCTGGTCCTGGCCGTCGCGGTGAGTGCGGCGAGCGTGCAGGACCGCGACGCCGCCGTGCCGCTGCTTCAGCGGCTGCGAGGGCAGTACTTCTCCATCCGTCTGGTGTGGGCGGACGGCGGCTATGCCGGCCGGCTCGTCGGCTGGGCCCGCGAGAAGCCCCGGCTCACCCTCCAGATCGTCAAACGCACCGATGACACAGCGGGGTTCGTGGTGCTGCCACGCAGGTGGGTGGTGGAAAGGACGCTCAGCTGGCTGATGCGCTGCGCTCGCGTCGCCTGGTGCGCGACGACGAGACGCTGCCGGCCATGCACGAAGCCATGGTGCTGTGGTCGATGACCATGCTCATGAGCGGTCGCCCGGCCGGACGCCGCCCGGCCGGCTGCAGACGGCCGGCACCGCGAGGGCGGTGAACACTCCCGGCCGCACCTGGAGTGCCCACCCGCGCTCCACCAGGCGTTTCGCCTTCGATCGCAGTCCCTCGACCTTCGCCGGGACGGCCTCCCGCCCGAGAGCGACGGCCAGTTGCCGGCAGCGCATGCCCTCGCCCGCTTCAGACTCCAGCACCGACAGGATCCGCTGGTAGTCCGGCGCGAGGGCTGCCGCCGCCATGCCCGTCTCCCGCCGGGGCACTGTCGAACCCGCCACCGCGCTGCCCGTCGGCTCCGCGACCGTCGAAGGCGGCCCGGCCAGCACCTCGGTCCCTGTCACCCGGCATCCACCAACCGCTGGAGCTCGCGTTCCGCCTCACCGAGCGCGGCCTGCACCCGCTCGGCCTCCTCCCGCAACCGCGTGATCTCCTCCCGGACTCTTCTCCCTGGCCTCCAGTAGACCGAGTACCGACGCCACCAGCGACCTCCACGAGCCAGACGAGCGGACGAACCACGCCCATCTCTCCCGCCACGAACGAGAGTTCATGCCCACCCACCCGAACTAAACGATCACGTTCGGAAAGCGGATGACGTCTCAGACAAAGAGGAATCCGGACACCATCACCCCGTCCTCACCGCAGCAAAGTTCCAGCCAGGTGCGGGCCAGAAACCTTCGAGCGTCAGCGCTCGCCGGCGCCCCGCCTGTTGACCACTCTCCACGACGGCCTCGTACCCACGCCTGCCCCGGACGCCGTGAACCGGGCACCTCGCTGACCCGAGCCCCTCGCCACCATCCTCTGCACCAGTTTGGCTCGGGGAGCAGAGTCTGTCCGTTGCGCCCACTCCACGTACGCCACCCCGCATGGGGCGCCCGCCGTGGTAGGGCCGGTGGAGCGGAGAGATGCGGGACCCATGTGTCGGAAGGGCAGCGCCCGCATGCGGGCGGGCACGATTCCGAATATGCAAGACCCGTTCGATTGCGCCCTCGTCCACCCACCCACGGTCGTAAGTGGCGGCACGACTCACGGGCCGGAGGACGACGACCCATCTGGCAACGGCTGTTCACCGGGGCGGGCTGGTCACCTCGGTGATGCGGTCGAGGAGGTCGGTGACCCCGGTGTGGCGGCGGTGGGGGCGCAGGTACTGGACCGCGGTGGTCAGGCGCTGGTCGGCTCGGGCGGAGTGGAGGGTGGGGTAGATGTCGATGAGCGCGTGCCAGTGGGTGAGGGCGGGTTCGAGGTGGCCCAGGCGTAGATGGGTCTCGGCCAGGCGTGCGCGGGTGAGCGCGGCGGGCAGGCGCTCGGTCTCGGTGCGCAGGCGCAGGGAGGTGGTCAGCGCGCTCAGGGCACCCGTGTGGTCCTTGAGAGTGGCGAGCACTTGGGCACGCTGGTAGTGCAGGGCGCCAGCCGGATAGCGGCTAAAGGGGCCCGGTTCAACATCGGCCTCGGTGTGGAGGCACTCTGCGCGGGCCAGGGCAGCCACAGTTGCGTGCCGGTCGTGGTGAGCGCTGAGGACGGCCAGGTGGATGTGGGTGTAGGCACGGACGGCGGGCGGGGCGTTGCGGGCGTGCTGGTCGGCCTGTTCGGCGAGGTTCAGGACGGCGGGGGTGTGCTGGCCGAGGTCGTGGGCGTGGGTGGCCATGGTGCGCAGCGCGATGGCGAGGGTGGTGGGGTCGCCTGCGTCGGCGGCGAGGCGGGCGGCGATCTGGTGGTAGTGCTGGGCCGGGGCGTGGTGGCCGCTGTCGGCGCACATCGAGCCCAGCAGCAGGGCGAGCCTAGCGGTGGCGGCCAGCAGAGCGTGGTGCACCGGGTCGGGGGCCGGGGCGTGCAGCAGGGGGGTGACCTCGTGAGCGAGGTAGGCCGCCAGGGCGGCGCGCATCCGCTGACCGCCGTGCTGATCGGCCGAGGCGGCGAACACCGAGGCCATGGCCCGCAGTTGCTCCACATCGCTCGCGGTGGCACGGCGCCCTGCACGTGCCGAGTCCACGGACCTGGCCGGGATCCGGTCCTGGGCGGGCAGGGCGAGTGCGGTGGCGGTGAGGACGCCCGCGCCGATCAGGGCACGGCGATGCGGGTCGAGTTCGGCATGGGTGAGGTGAAAGAGTTTGCGCATGGGGTCGGCCTCCCAGGCGGGATCCACAAGTGGGCCCGGGGCTCGGGTGAGGCCAGCTTCGTGGGCCGTGACGCACCTGTCCAGACGCCGGGAGAGGCATTCCAGGATCAGCCCGGGAAGCGGCGGGCGGGGCTGGGAGCCCTCCAGCCAGCGCCGCACCGTGGTGAGGTGCACAGTCAGCGTAAGCCCCTGCTCGGCGGCGGCGCCCCGCAGTGCGGCGGCGAACTGGGCGGGCCCCCAGCCCCCAGCCTCCATAAGGAGCGTGAGCCGGGTGTTGGGAGTGCGCGGCATGACGGCCTCCCGGGCGTACGAGCACGGGGTGCTCTGGCCGGTGTCTGAAGACGGGGTCTGGGTCTACCAGCCGCGGCACCATCGCAGCGGTCGCCGTTGCGATGGTGCGCTTTCCACTTGCCCGGGGACAAGCAGCACTTCGGTCAGATACCGTACGGCTCGCCGGACCATCCCGTGTGTCTCGTGATCACCACGCTGCCCGTGGCGGGCGGCGTCTGATGCCCAGCCTCCGGTCCGTCCCGGCCGCCGCGGCACTGATCACCGTCGGGTTGCTGTGCGCCGATTGCTCGCCGGACCCATAAGGGCAGACGCGCCCCTGCCAGGTGAGGGGGCGATGCCCATCTCCGCACCACAGCCCGGCGACTGCCGAAGGACCTCCCGGCGGTAGCGACTTCGGCGGTTAAGAAGGGATCTTGCACGGCGGGTTCCCCTTCCGCTCGCACGTTCCGTTCGCGGATATATGCGCGTGTGCGCTTTGGCAGTCAAGCGAAGCGATCAGGGCGGAGGGAAGCGTGTGCGAGGGGCATATGCGGGACGCCGGTTCCCACCCCGCGCGCTCCGCGCACACCTCCGGTGAAGCCCCGCCCGCAGGCCGGTGACCTCTTGTGCGGAAGAGTCCGCAGGGTGCCGGGAGTGCCTGCCGGCCCGGACCGGGCGGCCGTCCGGTCGCGCGATCGTCCCACCAACACCGCATGCACCACGGTGCACGGCGCGGTCGCCGCTCTGGCGGGGACCAGGCCCGTAGAAGCGTTTCACAAACGCACTAAGTTGCGACTAGTGCGACCAGTCCGTGGCCTGCACCTCTGGTTCGGTGCGGCAGCGCGGTGCTGAACTGGCCTTCCGCAGGGGCCTGTTGGCGTAGAGCCGGCCGTCAGCGGCTTGGTTGACCGTGCCCGTGCCTACTGCTTGCCGCTCCCTCAGGCGGAAGGACCAGTCGAATGGCGCATCTCTCGGCCCCACCAGTCCGGGCAGAAGTCTCCCGTCCTCTCCCGGATCCGGCCCGACTGCGGGATCTGTCGGAGCCGGAGCTTGGCCGGCTCGCTTGCGAGCTGAGGTCGTTTCTGATCGAGCACGTGTGTGCGACGGGCGGTCACCTGGGCCCGAATCTGGGCGTAGTGGAAGTGACCCTCGCTCTGCACCGGGTCTTCGAATCTCCCCGCGACAGCTTGATCTTCGACACCGGCCATCAGGCGTATGTGCACAAGCTGCTGACCGGCCGTGCCGGGCAGTTCGGCTCGCTGCGGCAGGCAGGTGGCCTGTCGGGGTATCCCTCACGGGCCGAGTCCGCACACGACCTGGTGGAGAACTCGCACGCCTCCACCGCGCTCTCGTACGCCGACGGTCTGGCCAAGGCCCGGCAGCTGTCCGGGGAACAGGAGCGGGCGGTGGTCGCGGTCATCGGCGACGGCGCGCTGACCGGCGGCATGGCCTGGGAGGCGCTGAACAACCTCGGCGCCGCCCGGGACCGGCCGGTCATCGTCGTACTCAACGACAACGGCCGCTCCTACGAACCCACCCGCGGCGCTCTGGCCCACCACCTGCACACTCTCAAATCCGGTACGGGCGCGACCGCGTGCCGGAACCTGTTCACCGACCTGGGCTTCACCTACTTCGGGCCCGTCGACGGGCACAGCATCGGGGATCTTGAGGGTGTGCTGCGGCGGGCCCGGAACCTCAACCGGCCTGTGCTGGTGCACGCGGTGACCGTGAAGGGCAAGGGATACGCCCCGGCCGAGGATGACGAGGCGGACTGCCTCCACGCCGTCGGCACCGTGGACCCGGCCACCGGACGCCCCTCCGCTCCTGGCCGGCCGTCGTGGACGTCCGTGTTCGGCCGGGCCCTGGCCGAACTCGCTGCCGAGCGGCCCGACCTGGTCGCCATCACAGCCGCGATGCTGCGGCCCACCGGCCTCCATCCGATGCAACAACGCTTCCCCGAGCGGGTCTTCGACGTGGGCATCGCCGAGCAGCACGCCGTCACCTCGGCCGCGGGGCTGGCGATGGGCGGTCTGCACCCGGTGGTCGCGATCTACGCCACGTTCCTGAACCGGGCCTTCGACCAGATGCTGATGGACGTCGCCCTGCACCAGTTGCCGGTCACCTTCGTCCTGGACAGGGCCGGCATCACCGGCCCCGACGGGCCCTCCCACCACGGCATGTGGGACCTGTCGCTACTAGCGATGGTGCCGGGCCTGCGGGTCGCCGCCCCACGGGATGCCGCGCGCGTCGAGGAGCTGCTGGGTGAGGCCGTCGCCCACGACCAGGGGCCCACCGCGGTACGAATCCCGAAGGCCACGGCATCGCGGGACATTACGGCGCTGGCGCGGATGGACGGGATCGACATCCTGCACCGCAGCCCCCACCGCCCCTTGCACGTACTGCTCATCGGGGCCGGCCCGCTCGCCGGAGCCGCCCTCGACGCAGCCGCTCTGCTGGAGGAACAGGGCATCGGGGTCACCGTCGCCGACCCCCGGTGGGTGCTGCCCGTCAACCCCGCGCTCACGGCCTTGGCGGCCCGTCACGACCTCGCGGTCAGCATCGAGGACGGTGTGCTCACCGGCGGGATCGGCTGGGCCCTGGCCCAGGCATGCAAGACCCAGGCCGTCAGCACCCCGGTGGTGCCGCTCGGCCTTCCCCGCTCGTTCATCGCCCACGGCCCGCGGACGGACCTGCTGACCCAGGCCGGACTCCACGCCGCCGAGATCATCCGCTCCGTCCAAGCCGCCCTTGCCCTACGGCCGTCGCCCACCCACACGTCCAGCGCAGCCCAAGGAGCGGTGCGGTGAGCGCCATCGACCTCGGCCTGCCCACCGTTGCCGCCCCGCGGGATCCGATGCGCCGCCGGAACACCCGTCAACTGCACGTCGGGGCGGTGCCGGTGGGCGGCGGCGCACCGGTGAGCGTGCAGACGATGACCACCACCAACACCGCCGACGTGGATGCGACGCTGCGGCAGATCGCTGCTGTCACCGCCGCCGGGTGCGACATCGTCCGGGTCGCCGTGCCCTCCCAGGACGACGCCGACGCCCTGCCCGCCATCACCGCCAAGTCCCCCATCCCCGTGATCGCGGACATCCACTTCCAGCCCCGCTACGTCTTCGCCGCCATCGACGCCGGCTGCGCCGCCGTCCGCGTCAACCCCGGCAACATCAAGAAGTTCGACGACAAGGTCGGCGAGATCGCCCAAGCAGCCGCGGCTGCCGGGGTGCCGATCCGGATCGGGGTCAACGCGGGATCCCTCGACCCGCGCCTGCTGGCCACGTACGGATCCGCGACGCCGGAGGCGCTGGTGGAATCGGCGCTGTGGGAAGCCTCGTTGTTCGAGGAGCACGGCTTCCAAGATCTGAAGATCGCGGTCAAGCACCACGACCCGATCACCATGATTGCGGCGAACCGGCTGCTCGCCGACGCCTGCGACTACCCCCTCCACCTCGGCGTCACTGAAGCCGGCACTGCCATGCAAGGCGCCATCAAATCCGCGGCCGCCTTCGCGATCCTCCTCAGCGAGGGCATCGGCGACACCATCCGCGTCTCGATCTCCGACCACCCCGTGCAGCAGGTCAAGGCCGGCAATCACATCCTTCAGTCCCTTGGGCTGCGGCCGCGCAAACTGGAGATCGTCTCCTGCCCCGGCTGCGGACGCCTCCAAGTCGACATCCACAAGCTTGCCAGCCAGGTCGAGGCGGCCTTCGACGGATTCCCCCACCCCCTGCGCATCGCCGTCATGGGCTGCGTCGTCAACGGCCCCGGCGAATCCCGCGAGGCCGACCTCGGCGTCTCCTGCGGCAACGGCAAAGGCCAGATCTTCGTCCGCGGCCAGGTCGTACGGACCGTCCCCGAATCCCGCGTTGTCGACGCCCTCCTCGACGAAGCCCTGCGCCTGACCGACCAAGCACCCACCGAGCCGGGAGGGAAGCCGTCATGAGCGCGCCGTCCCTGGACGCCCAGCCCATCAACCTCGCAGCCCTGCAGAGCCGGATCGAGGAGGTGCTGCACGGCTTCCTCGATGCCAAGACGCGTGCGGCCCAGGACCTGACTATGCCTGCAGATGTACCCACGGTGCTGCAGGACTTCCTGACCGCGGGCGGCAAGCGCCTACGCCCCCTTCTCTGCGTACTGGGCTGGCATGCCGCTGGCGGACAGGGCGACGATACGGCCGTGGTGCGCACGGCGGCGGCGCTGGAGATGTTCCATGCCTTCTGCCTTATCCACGACGACATCATGGACAGCAGCGTCACCCGCCGCGGCCGACCCACCGTGCACCGTACGCTCGCCGACCAGCACGGCCACGACCATCTCGGCACCAGCGCCGCCATCCTCATCGGCGATATGGCCCTGGCCTGGTCCGACGAACTCCTGCACACCGCCGGCCACCCACCCCACCGCCTCACCGCGCTGCGCCAGGTCATCGACGTCATGCGTCAAGAAGTCATCTACGGCCAGTACCTGGACCTCATGACACCCCTCGGACCGATCACCGACCATGAAGCGGCTCTGCAAGTGATCCGGTTCAAGACCGCCAAATACACCGTAGAACGGCCCCTGCACTGCGGGGCGGTCCTGGCCGGCGCCGAGCCAGAGGTGCACATCGCCCTGTCGCGTTACGCCCTGCCCCTCGGCGAGGCCTTCCAGCTCCGTGACGACCTCCTAGGCATCTACGGCCATCCCGACCACACTGGCAAGCCCGTTCTGGATGACCTGCGCGAGGGCAAGCGCACCGTCCTGATCGTCCTTGCCGCCCAACGCGCGGACACCGCACAGCGCAAGCTCCTCGACACCCTGCTCGGCAGCCCGGACCTGGACCACGACGGCGCCGCCCGCATCCGTACCGTCCTGGACGCCACCGGTGCCCGCGCCACCGTCGAGGACATGATCCACGCCCGGCGCGTGCAGGCCCTCACCGCCCTCGACGCTGTCCCGTACCCGCAACCAGCCGCCGCCGCACTGCGGCACCTCGCCGCCCGAGCCGTGGAGCGCACCTCATGAACCCCCGCAAGCGTGTACTGCTCACCGTCCCCCGCCGCTGCTGTGCCGGGGTCGACCGCGCCCTCGCCACCGTCGAGAAGGCCCTGGAACTGTACGGACCCAGTGATGACTCACCCGAGCCGTTGCCGCTCTCGTCGGTCGCCTGGCGGTGGGCTGTTGGCGCTGCAGGGGAGGCGTCGCGATCATGACTGCGACTTCACAGTCCTTGTGGCACCGTGCCGCCGGGTCGAGGGCCGCCACCACGGGGGGTTCCACACGGCTTGGGGAGTGCGTCGCGAAGCTGTCCGCGCACCTGGTGACGCACGTCGATGACCGGGGCGCGGTTCAGGAGGCGTGTGGCAGCCGGGTCCTGGAATCTGCGCTCATGCTCGCCTTGTTGCGCCGGGAAAGCATCTACCCGGGCGTGCGGGAGTCTCTTGCGTGCTTTCTTCATTCGCGCCGTGAGGACCGTGCCTTGACGATGCTGGAGCGGCAGCTGGCGGATGTGTGCCTGTCCGCCGTGCCGTCTCAGGTCGAGGCGGCGGTGCTCCTGGAGGGCTTTGAGCATTTCACCGCGGCGCGCAAGAGGCTGATGTTCGACACCTACCTGATGGTCCTGGGCGCGACGCCCCCTGACGAGAAGGTGGACCTGTCCGCGGTCGCGTATCACGGGCAGGCTTCCTGGGTTGGAGTCACGCTCAGCGCCGTCAAGATTCTCCATGCCTATGGGCGCGGGCGCCCCGATCTGGTCAGCGAGCAGGACCGGGAGTTTCTGGTCTCGCGGGTCAAGGCCGGCAGCAGACGGGAGGTCTGGGAAGGGCATCTGTCCGCGCACCTGCTGGCCCTCCACGCCGTCACCCGGTTCCTTCCTGGCAGTCGGCTGGTCCGTGAGGACATCGACCGGATACTCCAGCACCGCAACCCCGACGGTGGCCTGCCCTTCATCACCGACATGACCGTGTGGCTGACGGCTCTGGCCGGCTCGGCCCTGACCAAGGTCAATGCGGATCCGGCGGTGCTACAGAGGATGGGCGACTACCTGGCAATCCATCAGGCTCCCGACGGCGGCTGGTCCTACACCGAAAGCGTTGCGCAGACCGACGTCGACGACACCACCTGCAGCGCGGAGTTCCTCGCCGCTCTGAACCCGTCCCGATATGCCGAGGAGCTGCACCGGGCGGCTCGGTACCTCACCCGCATCGCCAACCAGGACGGCGGCTTCCCCACCTACCGCCGCGGTCACACTTCAGAGGCAACCATGACCGCCAACGCCATCAGTGCGTTGGCGCCCGACTGGGACCGTCATGCCGCGCTGCTGGAACCAGCCGTCGATTTCCTCCTGCAGGCACAGAAGCCCGACGGCACCTTCGAACGCAGCTGGAGCAGCGCCGATGCCTACGCGATCTCCCGTGTCCTTCACGCCCTCTCCCTTGCACCGCACCGCCACGTGGCCCGGTTCCAGACGGGCATCGCCCGGGTATCCACGCTCGCCCTGCGGTTCTTGGAGGGGACACAGAACCCGGACGGCGGCTGGGGCCATCGCAGCGGTGGCCCCAGCGACCCCATCAGTACCGCACACGCCCTGACCGCGTCCCTCCCGTCAGGGAGCGCGCCCTGGCGCCTGAGCGCAGTCCGCTACCTCATGGACCAGCAAGATCCCGACGGCGGGTTCACGTCCATCCCCGACCAAGCAGCACCACGTCCCATTCCCTATGACTTCCCAGTCCTCGCGGACATCTTCGTCCTCAAGGCCCTCGGCAGCACCCTCCACCTTCTTTCGCAGGGGGCGCGTCCTGCGGAGCGCGCCTCGTGACCCGCCACCGTGTCCTGCTCGCCTCTCCCCGCAGCTATTGCGCCGGTGTCCTACGCGCGATCCAGGCTGTCGAGAAGGCCCTGGAGCAGTACGGCGCGCCGATCTATGTCCGCCACGAGATCGTCCACAACAAGTACGTCGTGCAGACCCTGGAGAAGAAGGGTGCCATTTTCGTCGAGCAGACGGAGGAGGTCCCCGAGGGCTCCATCGTGATGTTCTCCGCGCACGGCGTGGCCCCGACCGTCCACGCGGAGGCCGCCGAGCGCAGGCTCGCCACCATCGACGCGACCTGCCCGCTGGTCACCAAGGTCCACAAGGAGGTGGTCCGGTTCGCCAAGGAGGACTATGACATCCTCCTGATCGGCCACGAGGGCCACGAGGAGGTCATCGGTACGTCGGGCGAGGCGCCGGACCACATCACCCTGGTCGACGGCCCCGACGACGTCGCCAATGTGACGGTCCGCGACGAGTCGAAGGTCGTCTGGCTCTCCCAGACCACGCTGTCCGTCGACGAGACGATGGAGACGGTCGGCGCGCTGAAGGAGAAGTTCCCGAACCTGCTCTCGCCGCCGAGCGACGACATCTGCTACGCCACGCAGAACCGCCAGATCGCGGTGAAGAAGGTCGCCGAGGACGCCCAGCTGGTCATCGTCGTCGGCTCCAAGAACTCCTCCAACTCGATCCGCATGGTCGAGGTCGCCCTCGACGCGGGCGCCCCCGCCGCCCACCTGGTGGACTTCGAGAGCGAGATCGACGAGGCCTGGCTGGAGGGCGTCACCACGGTCGGCCTCACCTCTGGCGCCTCCGTCCCGGACGTGCTGGTCGACGGCGTCCTTCAGTGGCTGGCCGAGCGCGGCTACGGCGACGTGGAGACGGTCAAGACCGCCGACGAATCCATCACCTTCAGCCTCCCCAAGGAACTCCGCCGCGACCTACGCGCGGAAACACATGCTTCATAGGCGACCGCATAGGAGAACGCCTGCAGCGCGACCTCAGCCGCGGCGACACCTGGTCCCCGCCTACTTGCTGGCCCACCACGAACAGTGCACCTGCCAAAAAGCTGTCGCGCTACTCCTGGCCGAGTCCTCCGCCTACAGCATCATCGCCCGACAGGAGCCACTCCGATGACCCCTCCCGTATCCGAACCTCCAACGTTCCGCCTCCGTCCGCTGGCCGCCCGCATCCCGGCTCGTGCTCACCCAGACACCGACAAGATCCTGGCCAGGTCAGGCGAGTGGATCGAGAAGAACCTGTCCTTCATGACCTCGCCGTTCCGCGCCGCGCAGGACCTGCACGACGAATGCGACCGCATCGGCTGCCTGTACTCGTCAGACCTGCCCGAGAGGTGGGCCTTGTTCGTCGTGACCTTCACCCACTACCTGGGTGCGGTCGACACCGAGATGTCCACCCCCGCGAGCCTGGGAGGCAGCTTCCTTGCCGCCCGCGACTACGCGGGCCGGATGATGGCCGACATGACGGGCTGGCGCTCTGGCCCCGACCCGACGCTTCCGTTCAGTACCACCTGGCGGGAATTCCGTGACGAGCTTCCCGCCCACCGCTGGGCACGTTTAGTCGCGGCCTGCGACGCGAGCTGGAACGGCTTGCTGCGCGATGCCTCCGCCACGAAGGCCGGTGAGTACGACGCCGACTTCGATAGCTACCTGGCCCAGCGGCGCGACGGTGTGTTCGTTGAATGGATCTTCCCGATCCTGGAACACGTCCTGGCCCCCGCCCTTCCGGAAGACCTTGTCACGGGGCCGGCCATGCAGGAGGTCCACAACCGCGTCCTGTTCCATCAGGCGCTGGCCACCGACCTTTTCTCGTATCGCAAGGAGTACTACTCCGGTGACCTCATCAACGCCATCGAAGTGTTCCAACGCATCGAGGGGTTGTCGCTGCAGGGCGCGGTCGACCGGCTCTGCGACGTCATCGACCGCAACGAGGAGGAATTCCTCCTCGGCTGCGAGGCATTGCTGGGAAACCACCCTGACTGGCACGACTCCCTGTCCGGGTACCTGAACGCGCTCGGCTCCCTCATGTCCGCAGCGCGCCACTGGTCGTATACGTGCCGCAGGTACCACGGCAGCGGCTCCGCAGGCGACGGATCCGAGCCAGGCACCCTCCTCCTGTGGCCCGACCGTACCGAGTTCCGTCCCGATGCTCCATGACTGGTCCCGCTGCGTGGCCGATTCCTCCCACGTCCGGGCGCTTAAAGGGGGCAGCACACGGGCCCCTCACCGGTCGACCGGGGCCGGGCCGACTCGAAACACCACCTGATAACCGACGGGCACGGCAGCCCGCTCGCCGTCCTGCTGACCGGCGGCAACCGCAACGACGCCACCCAGCTGCTGCCGCTGCTCGACGCGATCCCGCCCGTCCGCGGCCGGGGCGGCCGGCCCCGCCGCAAGCCCGACTCGCTCTTCGCCGACCGCGGCTACGACCACGACATCTACCGCGACCAGGTCCGCGCCCGGGGCATCGTGCCCGCCATCGCCAGACGCGGCACCCGGCATGGCACCGGGCTGGGTACTTACCGGTGGGTGGTCGAGCGGACCTTCGCATGGCTCCACGGCTTCCGCCGTCTGCGTATCCGCTGGGAACACAGAACCGACATCCATGAAGCGTTCCTCAAACTCGCCTGCTGCCTCATCACCCACCGACAACTCGGCTCATTGCGTTAGCCGTTGTTAGGCCGCTCGGCGGTCTATGTCGGCTCGCAGGCCCTGGTCAACACCTTCGCAATGCGAGGCATCAACCTAGAGCACCGGGACGGAGAACCCTATGAGTGACGGCATTGGCGGCTGGCGGATCCAGACAGACGGACAGGCCGAACCCTACGGCGAACGCCTCACCAGCGTGCCCTATAACTTTCCAGGCCTCGAACCGGTCCATCTCCCGGGGCTCCTCCTCCCGGTGCGGCACGCCCTCAGCCCGCACCTGGCCGAGGTCCGGACGGCCTACGTCGATTGGCTGGTCGACAGTGAACTGATCGAGCCGGGAACTCAAGGGCACGACGTCCTACTCGGCATGAAACTCGACGAGTGCTCCGCCCTGACCAACGCCAGGTGCAGCAAGGACCTTGTGTTCTACGGGGCCCTCAACCTGGCCCTGTTCTTCCTCTTCGATGACCTGATTGACAACGTCGCCGTCGGAGCCGACACCAAACTCTCCTACCTCGGCAAGCTGTCACGGATCGTGGACGGCGCACGACCATCACCCCACGACGACGCGCTGCTCAAAGCGTGGCACCGATGGCTGAAGGAGAGCGAAGCGTACGCGACACCCGCACTCTACTCAGCCTTCATCGCGGACCTTCACCGCTACCTCGGCGCGGTTCGCTCGCACATCCTCACCGACCAGCCAGCGACCGTGTGCGCCATGACTTATCTCATGCGCCGTCAAGAAGACATCGTCACCCGCTATTTCATGGCACACGGCGCCATCTTCCTGGCACACGAGTCCGGCCTCGACATCCGGCAGGTCGCCGACGAGCAACACGTGCGGATGATCACTGACATCCTTCCGTTCGTCATCGTCCTCCAAAACGACCTAATCGGCCTTTACAAGGACGTGAAGAGCGGAGAGCCGAACTTCGTCACGATCCTGCAACGCGAGTACGGCCTGGATCTGCAGGCCTCCATCGACCTCACCGGCAAGATCGAGGATGACATGGTCAGATCCATGCTTCAGATCGAAAACGATCGTCCCCGGCTGATCGACGGGTACTATACGAAACAAGAGGCGATCAGCAAGTATCTGAGCCTCGCCTACGGCATCATCCGCGGCACCTTCGACTGGTACATGATCAGTAACCGCTATGTCGACCCCCACTATTTCTCCGCCAGCGAGATCACTTCCTCACTGGGCTGATCCCGCGGGACAGCCTCGCGCCACGCGTCGCCGACCGAGCGGGGGGCGGTGTCGCTCACGGACCCGACTGGGTGCGGAGACCTGTTCACGCGCGATGTCGACAGACAGACAGACAGGCAGTGCAGTCGGTGAGACCTGTTGATGTCGACGGCCCGGCATGGGGTGCGTACGTCGGGGACCGGTTTCTTGGCATGGTCTACGCGGGGTGCGGCTGAGCTACAGATCAAAGGGGCAATGAGTTCTTCACCAGGACGTTGATCCCCGACGGCGATGCCCGACGCGGCCGTCCGCCCCGGCTCGCCTTCCCCGAACAGATCCTGGCCACCGTGCTCCATCTCCGGGTCGCCCTGGCCGCCGGACCTCTCGCCGTACTGTTCGGCAGCAGCCGGACCGCGATGCACCGCTGAAAAACAGAAGACTCCTTGAGGCGCACGGCATCGTCATCCCGCCGGCGACTACGCCACCCGTCGTCCTCGCGGCCCTCCACGCTCGGGTCCTCGCTCAAACCGGCGAGCCCCAAAACAAGATCAAGGCGACGTGTCAATGATCTGCAAGCCCTAAAGCCGTGGTGGAGTGTGCCCGTTGGCCAGATGCGGGCGGCATCGAGCAGACCATCGAATCGGCCACACGCCGCATGCGAAGATGTCGAGTGCGTCGGGATCGGCGGCTGCGCCTGCCGCCTGCTCGTCGGACCAGGACGCAGGTTCTCCGGACCGGACACTCTCGACGGACTCCACGGTTTCCAACTTCACGGCGGTTTCCGTCACTTGACATCTCTCCCATGATCGGCGGATCCGCCGCCATGTTTATGCTCGCCCTCGGAATCAAGCCGGTGGATCCGGCTCAGGAGTCGTCCCGGTGTGCGGCTTCCCCGGGAGCGGGGACGGGTGGATTCCTGGATCCGTTCTCAGACGACGAAACGGCACCAGAACTGGAATCCGGCCCGGTGCCGGCGTCGGGTGTGGCGTGCGGCAACAGCAGAGTGAGCAGCGGGCCGGTCATGAACGTGGTCACCAGAGCCATGACGACCATCAGGGAGAACAACGCGCCGTTGAGTACACCGACTTCCAATCCCACGGTCAGTACGACCAGTTCGGTCAGACCTCGCGTGTTCATGAGGGCAGCCAGAACCCAGGGGTCGCGCCCGCGCATCCCCTGCAGCCGCGCCCCGCTCCACGCGCCGAGCATCTTGCCGACCACCGCCACGAGCAGGATCAGCGCGAGGTCGGTGAGCGCGCCTCCGGACAGCCCTGACAGATTGACGTTCATGCCCGCGAGGACGAAGTACAGCGGCAGCAGGAAGGGCGTGCCGAACGCTTGCAGTCGGCGCGTGAACAGAGCCACCTCAACGGTGGGATCGCGCGGCATGACCGCGCCGAAGACGAACGCCCCGAAGATGTAGTGCAGCCCGATCCACTGGGAAGCGCAGCACGAGAGGAACATCCCGCACACCACCACAACCTGCGCGTTGGTCCCAGAGACGATGAGCAGCCGGTGCAGCGCAGGCCGTGCGCCCCACCACATCAGCGCCAGGTAGGCGGGGATCAGCAGCGCGTGCCACTGGCCCGCCCCGATCACCGTGAGGACGACGGCGAGTACCGACCAGGCGATCAGATCGGCCAGCATCGCGCCGCCCAGCGCGATGCCACCGATGTGAGTCTGCAGAAGCCCGCGGTCGGCAAGGATCCGCGCAAGCACGGGGAAAGCGGTGACGGCGACGGCCGAGCCGATGAAGAGCACGAATCCGGCCGAGTTGCCGCGTGCGTATTGCCCGGCGAGATACAGACCGAGCCCGGAGCCGAGTGCGAACGGCAGCAGGAAGGAGGCGACTGCGACGCTAGCCGCCACTCGGCCCTGTGAACGCAGCAGCGTGCGCTCAAGTTCCGCTCCGGTGGCGAACATGAAGACGGCGAGTCCGACGGTACCGAGTGAACTCAGGTACGGCCGGACGTCGGTGGGCAGCAGGTGGTCGGCGATCGTGCCGTGGAAGAAGGTCGGGCCGATCAGGATGCCGGCGAGGATCTCACCGAGCACGGACGGCTGGCCGAACCGCTGCGCCACGGCGCCGAGAACCTTCGCCAGGACCAGGGCCGTGAACAGAGCCAGAAAGAAGGAGGCTGCCAGGGTGTCGGGCACAGGAGGCCTTCCTGTCGTCGGTGGCGGTAAAGTCCCGAGGCGCGCCGCTGATGGTGGCAGGCCGGGGCCGAATGGCACGGTTGGGCGGCTACCCGGATGCTCCGGACGACAACTGGCGGGTATCGGCGGTCTGTTGGAGCTGCCGTACCAACTCTTCGGGTGCCGGACCGGGCGGCCTCACAGGTGCTTCGGGAGCCTCGTGGGAGTTTGGGCGGTCGGGCCGTACGCCACAGGGCAGCTAGGCCTCGCCCGGCAGGAAGCCGTCGATGACGATGCCCTGGGAGGCCGCCTGCGCGATGCGGCGGACGCGGTCGGCGAGCGCGATGTCGAGGCTCCCGAGACCGAAGGGTGAGTAGATCGCCCGGCGGGCCGGGTCGCGGCGGAACGAGGCCGGGTCGCACAGGATCGCGCCGATCTCGGCGTCGATGAAGTCACGGGAGCCGCTCGCCTGTTCGGCCAGGTGCACCGAGGTCTGCTCGCGGGAGACATGGTCGGCATCGTCCACGACGTTCTGCGCCGCGAGGATCTCCGGCACCTGCACGTCGCGCAGGGAGACGTGCAGAACGGTCGCGTTCCCGGCCGCGGGCCCGAGATCGAGATGGGGCGTGGTTGCGGTGGTGGCGAGGGCGATCAGACGCTGCCCGGCGATCGTCTCGGCCACGGACCCGCCGACCATCACGTTCAGGCCGTGCCGCTTCGCGGCCTCCTCGCCGAAGCGTCGTGCCCGCTCCGCGTCCAGGTCGAAAAGCCGCAGCCGGTCCAGGGTCGGCCAGGTGTCGCAGAGATAGTGGAGCACCTGGCGGTTGATCGGGCCGCAGCCGACGAGGGCGACCTCCTCCGGCGCCGTCTCCAGGGAGAGCGCCCGCGCCCCGATCGCCGCACTCGCCGCGGTGCGGTGCGCGGATATCTCGGAGCCCTCGACCAGTGCCGCCGGCCGTCCGGTCTCCGGATCGTTGAGCACGATGACAGCACTGGCGCGCTCGATTCCGCGCGCGACGTTGCCCGGGAAAGAAGCGATCCATTTCATCCCGATCGCTGCGGACTTCTCGCCGTCACGCACGTAGGCCGGCAGGCCGATGATGCGGTCCTTGGGCATGTCCGGGAAGCGCAGGAAGATGGAGTGCGGCACCGTGGTCAGGCCCTCGGCGTGCCTGCGGTAGGTGTCGCCGACCTCCTCCACGACCAGGTCGCGCCGGGAGGCGAGAATGTCACGCACTTCGCGGTGGCGCAGGATCAGCATGGCGTGCCTTTCGTCGGGGAGTCTGGGCTTCGGGGCGCGAAGGTCGCCGGACATGCGCGCGTCAGCCGCGGATGAGCGGTGCGAGCAACGCGCAGCCATTCGTCCGGCCGCGGACAAGCCGCGCGGCGTAACGGTGTCCCTCGTCTGGAAAGAGCAAGACGGCATTCGCGTCAGGCGTCAGGCGCCATCCCGGCCCGCGAGTTGTTCTGACGCGGCCAGAGCTGTCCCGGACCCCCTCGACGCTCGGCTCCGGCGCCGCGGTGCACGGCACTGCCTCACACCTCCTGACCCGCGGCGGACACGGAGGATGCCCTGCAGCGGAAGTCGCGGCTGCAGGGCATCCCACCCTGCCGCGTCAGGGAGAGATGCCGGCCGCCTGGGCGGCACCGTCTGCACTCTCTTGATCGGTGAGGGCGGTGAGGAGGGTGTTGAGCCGCTGGACGAATGTGGTGGGGTCCGCGATCCGGGCGCCGAGGGTGAGTACCGCCTGATTGAAGAGGACCAGTGCCCACTCCCGGAGCTGTGTGCGGTCCTGTGTGCCGTTGAGGCGCTGGATGAGGGGGTGCTTCGGGTTGAGTTCGAGAACCGCCTGGCGTGGGAGCCCGGTTCCGCGCAGCCGCTCCATGAGATTGACGTCGGTCTCGGGTTCGTTGCTGACGATGCAGGCGGGCGAGGCGGTGAGACGGGTGGACAGGCGCACATCCCAGGCCTGTCCGGCCAGGTGGGCCTTGAGACTGGCGAGCAGGTCGGCGTACTCGGTGTCGGCCTGCTCCTTGGCCTTCCTTTCCTCGTCGTCCGCCATGGCGCCCAGGTCTCCGGTCCCCTGGGCGACCGACTGCAGCTTCTTGCCGTCGTACTCGCGAAGGCTGGACACGACCCAGTTGTCGACACCCTCGTCGAGCAGGAGCACCTCCACGCCCTTTGTGCGGAACGCCTCCAGGTGGGGGCTCGACTTGGCGGTGCCCAGGGAGGGGGAGAGTAGGTAGTAGATGTGCTCCTGGCCCTCCCTCATCCGTGCGACGTACGCATCCAGCGAGGTGTCCGGGGCATCGGTGGGGGACTTGGTGGAGGTGAACCGCAGAAGCTTGGCGATCTCGTTCCGGTTGGAGTAGTCGTCGGCGACTCCCTCCTTCAGGACGGCGCCGAACTCCCTCCAGAACACCGCGTACTTCTCCGGTTCGGACTCGGCGAGTCGGGCGAGCTGCCGCAGCACCCTTTTCGTCGCGTTGGCGCGGATGTTGTCCACCGCGCGGCTGCCCTGCAGAGTCTCCCGGGAGACATTCAGCGGAAGGTCGGCGGAGTCGATGACGCCGCGGATGAACCGCAGGTACTTCGGCAGGATCTGCCCCGTGTCCTCCATGATGAAGACCCGCTGCACATGGAGCCGAACACCGCGGCGTGCCTGGGGCACCCACAGGTCGTACGGCGCGCGGGAGGGGACGAACAGCAGCAGCGTGTACTCGTAGGTGCCTTCGATCCTGGCGTGCACCCAGGTCAGCGGGTTGCTGACTTCGCCGGCGACGTGCTGGTAGAAGTCGTTGTAGTCCTTCTCGGTGAGCTCGCCCTTTGGGCGGGTCCACAGCGCGGAGGTCCGATTGAGGGTGATGTCCGGCCTCGGGGCGTCCGCCTCCTCCCCGGACCGGTCTTCGGGTTCGCCGGGCATCACGATCGGCACGCTGATGTGATCGGAGTACTTCTCGACGACGGACCGCAGCCGCCAGCCGTTCGTCAGATCGTCCTCACCCTCCCGCAGGTGCAGGACGATCGTGGTGCCGCGCTCGGGCCGCTCGATCGTCTCCAGCGTGTACTCGCCCTGCCCGTCCGATTCCCAGCGCACCGCCTCGCCCGGTTCGAGACCTGCCCGTCGGGTGGTCAGCAGCACCCGGTCGGCGACGATGAACGCGGAGTAGAAGCCCACCCCGAACTGGCCGATCATGGTGGAGTCCTTGCGCTGGTCACCGGAGAGTGACCGCAGGAACTCCCGGGTGCCGGACTTGGCGATCGTGCCGATGTTCTGGATGACCTCGTCCCGGCTCATACCGATGCCGTTGTCGGCCACGGTGACTGTGCCGGCCTCCCTGTCGTATCCGATGCGGATCCGCAATTGCCCCTCCGCCTCGGGCAGCTCCGAGTGTGAGAGCAGTTCCAGTCGCAATCTGTCGATCGCGTCCGAGGCATTTGACACCAGCTCGCGCAGAAAGATTTCCTTATTGCTGTACAGAGAATGGATCATAAGGTCCAGGATCTGTGCCGCCTCCGCTTGGAAACTGTGGACTTCCTGCTTCACCTGCTCTACCTGAACCGACATCCGAAGCCTCCATGATCCCCATTGAGCGGTCTGGCACGAGTGCCGAATCGGCGAAATCCGCTGGCGCGTCGGTTTGGGGCGTGCGGGATGCACGACGCCGCGCGCGACTCACCGTGCAACGCCAAGCGGTGCGTTGCCGAAGGCGAGAGTACAGCGGCCCTTCAGCTGGCGTGCAGTCGTACGTGAACAAGGCTGATGTCGACATGCTATTGCTGGGAACGTGTAGTGAGTCCAGCGTGCCCGGTCGATCGGCACGGCCTCGCCGACCGGCTGTTCAACTGGTACCCGACCGCAGTTGAACGGCCGGCGTTGAATAAACGTGTCGTGGATTGCGATAGTGGATGCCCTGACCGGGGAAATGGAGGCCGCCATGAGAACCATAGGGTTCCACTTCGATTCATCGGAAGTGCTCATGGCCGCCGATGCCGTATCAGCCCAGACCTTCGCAGAGTTTCTCGACAGGAACTGACAGTGACCACTCGCTATGCTTTACGGCGGAAGCACTCCGGGTCTCGGGAATTGGTCACCGGCGCCGGACCGGGGTGCGTCTGACAATGTCGAGCGCAACCGGTAATTCCTCCAGCCCGTTCATGAGTCCGGTGAGGCGTGCCGACCGCCCGGTCCCTCGGGGGTACACCGCGCCGGTGCGGACCCGCCGGGTGATCGCGGCCGCCCACTCCACCAAGCTGTGGCTGTCCACCGCGCAGGCGGTGGCGGACCAGACCGTCATCGTCACGATCCTCATCCTCGGGGCCTGGCCTGCCCTCTGGACCGGATGGCATGTCGTGGCCGGGCTGGCCGCGGCCGGAATCGGCGCGGTGCTGCTCGGCCGGCAGTACCGGGCCCTCGAATGCATGGCCCACGAGGCATCCCACTACAACTGGACTCGGGCCAACCGCCGTCTCAACGATCTGCTGGCCGCCGCACTGGCCGGTGTCCCGACCGGGGCCCGACTCGACGTCTATCGCGCGTCGCACTATCGACACCACAGGCGCTTCGGCACCCGGGACGACCCCGACCTCGCCAACTACTGGCAGTTCGGGCTGGAGGAACTGGACCGGGGGAACATCCTGTCGTTCGCACGGGATTCGTTCAGCCGGATGCCGGCCTATCGCCGACGGTGGAAGGTGACCTCGACGGGGACGGGAAATCTTCCCTTCCGGCCGCTCGTCTGGGCTCTCGTGCTGGCGGTCGTCCCGGCGGGGCTGGTCTGGGGGAGCTGGTGGTCCGCGCTGGCCGCGGCCGGCCTGTGGCTCATCGGCTACGGCGTGGCGCTGCCCGTGGTGCGCTTTCTCGGTGAGAGCAGCGAGCACGTCTACACCGGCTCCAAGACCGTGTTCGAGTCGACCGTGTCCAACCTCGGGCTGTTGCAGCGATTCCTCATCCACCCGCACGGCGACGGCTACCACACCGCGCACCACCTCTGGCCGGGCGTTCCGCATCACCGGATCCGGAAACTGCACCGGAGTCTGGTGGCGAGCGATCCGGAGGGGTACGCGGCGCAGCTTCGTCACCGGACTCGTTTTCTTTCTCAGCCCGTCCGGGGGCTCCGGCAAGCGGGTCGCGCAGGACCGCAGGACTGAGCCGGTCCGATCTGCGTGAGTCCGTGCGAGCGGGCGGAACGCCGGCGCCGGTGGCGCGACGGCTCTTCGACCGGCACGTCCCGGGGTGCTTCGCGAGAACAGGCTCGCGTCGAAGCGAATATTCGTCAGTTCTGCTGGAGGTTAGACAATGGGCCGGACTCCGGCGCGCAGTACGGCCTCGATTCTGCAGAACAGCCTCAGGCCCACACCCACGGTGATCGCCACCTTCGAGTACCTCGGCAGACGGCGCAGGTTTCTGCTCAAGCTCGAAGCCGAGAACATCACCGGATCGATCAAGGATCGAACGGCGATCGGCCTGATCCTCATGCTCGAACGCGAAAGACCGCTCACTCCGGGCACTGTCGTCGTCGAGTCGACGTCGGGCAACCTCGGCATAGCGATGGCGTCACTGCTGCGGCAGATCGACTGCCGTTTCATCGCGGTCATCGATCCGCGGACACCAGGCGCGACACGCGAGCGGCTGACGCGCCTTGGCGCGGAGACGGTACTCGTGGACACGCCGGATCAGTACGGCGGGTATCTGATCAGCCGCCTCAACGAAGTAGCGCGCCTGCTCGAACTCCATCCCGGCTACCGGTGGCCCGACCAGTATCGCAACAGCGCCAATCCCCGGATTCACGAGCGCACGACCGGCCGGGAGATCGCCGAGCAGGGCGGTTCCGCCTGCGACGGTGTCTACGTCGCCGTTTCGACCGGCGGCACGCTCGCCGGTGTTTCGTCGTACCTTCGCCGCCACCGTCCTGACATGCACATCGTGGCGGTCGACGCGGCGGGGTCGCAGGCGATCACCGAGAGCGCGGGCCGGCGGGTGGTGCCCGGCATCGGGTCCAGCCTGCGATCGAGCTTTCTCGACGCGAGCTGCTACGACGATTTCGCGGCGGTCGGCGCGGCCGAGTCCTTCGCGATGTGCCGGGTACTGAGAGAGGACCTTGAGCTCGCCGTGGGCGGTTCGAGCGGCTGTGTGATCAGCGCGATGGTGGCGGCGGCGGAGCGGCGGAAAACACTGTTCCCGTTGTGCCTCTGCCCCGATGAGGGCACCAAGTACCTGGATACCTTCTACTCGGATCGCTGGCTGGCGGATATCGGACTGTTCGGCGAAACGGTCGCGGCGATTGACCGGCTTCGCGCCGACGGGTTGCGGTTCAGGTGGGAGCGGCCGGATGCCGATCCACTGCCGGAACCGGTCCTCCACTTCGAAAGCTGAGAGTGTTTAGAATGTGCGCTGTTGCCAGCGATAAGGCAATCGGGCATTATGAAATCGAATTCCGGTTTTGGCCAAAAGGTCGGCGTAGGCAAAAGGAGCGGACAGTGGCGACGAACCCTTTTGAAGACGAGGACGCCCAGTACTTTGTTCTGATAAATGACGAGGGCCAGCATTCTCTTTGGCCCGCCTTCGCCGACGTTCCCGAGGGCTGGAACGCGATCTTCGGCGAGGACAGCCGGAAGGAGTGTCTCGACTTCGTCGAGAAGAACTGGACCGACCTACGGCCCAACAGCCTGATCCGGCAGATGGAAGAAGATGCCGCGGCGCGGCGGAACGGGTCGGCGACGAACGGGATGCCGGCCGGACCGCGGGCGGCCACGGAAGAGGTCGCAGACAGGAAGTGACCGCCCGCGGCGGATTCACGGCCGCGCCATCGCTGCCTGCGTGCAGAGAGAGTTCAACTGATTCGCCGCCGCAGTTGAACGAATATGCGACCGATGGCCGCGCGGAGGTCGTCGCGGTACGTCGAGCGGAGCGAGTGAATGGTGGTCTATCAATGCCGTATGCGTCTGTCAACGGTATCCGGCTGGCATACGAGCGAACCGGCCAGGGGGAACATGTTCTCTTGATCATGGGCCAGGCGGCCGGCGGGAACGTGTGGACGATGCATCAGGTGCCCGCGCTGAACCAGGCAGGGTACGAGACCGTCACGTTCGAGAACAGGGGAGTGCCCCCGTCGGACGTTCCACCGGGCAGGTACTTCCTCGACGATCTGGTGACCGACACCGCCGAGCTGATCGAGGCACTGGACTTCGGCCCGTGCCGGCTGGTCGGGACCTCGATGGGGGCGCTCATTGCCGCCGAACTCGCCGTCGCCCGGCCGGACCTCGTCACGTGCTGCGTGCTGATGGCCATGCGCTCCCGGGCGGACGTCCTGCGGCGTGCGCTGTACTCCGGGGAGCGGATGCTGGCGGAGAACGGTGTCCGACTGCCGCCTGCCTACGACGCGCCGAACTCGGTGCTGCAGATGTTCTCGCCGGCGACCTTGAACAGCGACACCGCCGTCGCGACGTGGCTGGACATCTATGAGATGTCGGCTTCCCGGAGAGGGGCGGCCGGCGGCCAGAGCTCCATCGACCTGACCTCCGACAAGCGCGATCTCCTCCGCCGGATCGGTGTGCCGTGCCGGGCGATCGCCTTCTCCGACGACCTGATGTGCCCGCCGTACCTGGTCGCCGAGGTCGCCGAGGCGATTCCGGACTGCGACTACGTCGAGATCGCGTCGTGCGGTCATGTCGGTTACCTCGAACGCCCGCACGAGGTGAATGCGGCGATCGTCGAATTCCTCGACAAGAACCGGTCGTGCTGACGTGTGGAAGCCGGTCCGCCGCGGCGGACCGGCCGACGTGGAGGCGACCCGATGGGATGGAAGTGACCGTATGGCTCCGCTGAGTACCGAGCAATCGAGAGTCGAGCTTTTCCACGAAGCGCTCAGGTGCGACGGGCCGGTCATGGAGGCGCAGCTGGCCGCTGCGGGATTCGGCGACATCACCTGGCCCGAGAACCTCGTCCTGCTCGGGTCGTACCTGCGCCGTCACGCCGTGCTGGACCTGCCCCAAGAGCTGGGGCTCGGCCCGGAGACGACGGATGAGCTGGCCGGCAAGCTGATCCAGCGCGGCTACCTCGGACCGGACGGCGCCACCGACCGCGGCCGCAGGGCGCTGTTGAGCACCATGGTCATCGTCCGCGCCGACCGGTGGAAGGCTCTACGGTTCCGGCCGGACGACATCGTCGTCTCCGCCCAGGTCAAGAGTGGAACGACCTGGCTGCAGATGATCTGCGCGCTGCTGGTCTTCCAGCAGCCGGACCTTGCCGCCCCACTGTCGGTGCTGTCGCCCTGGCTGGACGGGCCCGACGATCGCCGGGATGACGTGCTGGCCCTGCTGGAGGGCCAGCAGCACCGGCGGTTCATCAAGACACACAGCCCGCTGAGCGACATCACCCGCAGCCCGCAGGCGACGTACATCGCTGTCGGGAGGCACCCCCTGGACGCCGCCATTTCGCTGTACCACCAGCGGGCGAACATGCTGGATCGCGAGACCGGCGAGGCGCGGTCGTCCGAACACCGCGATCCGCCGCGCGAGTGGCTGCTGAAGTGGCTTCAGAAGGAGACCCGCCCACCGGTGCCGCCTGATTCGCTCGCCGGAATGCTCCGCCACATGTCGAGCGCCTGGGCCCTGCGGCACGAGCGCAACGTGGTGCTGCTGCACTACGACGAGCTCGCCGCGGACCTGACCGGCCAGATGCGCTACCTCGCGCAGCGCCTGGACATCACCGTCCCGGAGACCGCGCTGCCGGAGCTGGTGAAGGCCGCGACGTTCGACCAGATGCGTGATGCGGCCGGCCGCATCAAGCCGCTCGGCGGCGTGCTAGCCGACGACTCCGCGTTCTTCCGGTCCGGCCGGTCGGGCTCCGGAACCGAACTGCTCACCGACGACGAGCTCGCCGGATACTACGAGCGCGCGGCGCAGGAACTCCCACCCGACCTGCTGGTGTGGCTGCACGGGCGGTGTTCACGTTGTACGTAGCGGGCGGCATCGGCACGCGCAACCTGCGGCCGCGGATCGACGATTCGGTCACCCGGCAGAAGATCAAGCCGGGCACGGTCCGGCGCGTCATCCCTTACCTGTTGCGGCACCGCTGGTGGTTGGTGCTGCTGGCCTCGATGGCAGTTCTCGATTCCCTGGTGACCGTGGCGACGCCACTGCTGCTGAAGATGATCATCGATGACGGGATCATGGATCGGCGGCTGGCGGTCGTCGTCACCCTTTCGCTGGTCGCCGCGGGCCTCGCGCTGGTGGACGCGCTGGTCGTCTACGTCCAGGCGTGGTTGTCGGGGCAGATCGGTCAGGGGCTGGTGTGCGACCTGCGCATCGCGGTGTTCGACCACGTCCAACGCCAGCCGATCGCGTTCTTCACCCGGGCCCAGACCGGCTCGCTGGTGAGCAGGCTGAACACCGACGTCGTCTGGGCGCAGCAAGCGGTCAGTGTCCTGGTGGCCCAGGCGCTGTCGACCGTGCTGACGCTCGGCCTGGTTCTCGCGGCGATGTTCTACCTGTCCTGGCAGATCACCCTTGCCGCCGCGGTGCTGGTGCCGACGTTCCTTCTCCCCGGCAGGTTGATAGGGCGCAGGCTGCAGCGGCTGACCCGGGAGAACATGCAGCTCGACGCGGAGATGGGCTCGATGATGAACGAGCGCTTCAACGTGGCGGGCGCCATGCTGGCGAAGCTTTACGGCAGGCCGGAAGAGGATGCGAAGGCGTTCGCCGACCGGGCGGGCAGGGTCCGTGACATCGGGGTCTGGATCGCGGTGTACGGGCGGATATTCATGATCATCACCATGCTGCTCGCATCGCTGACCACCGCGCTGGTGTACGGACTGGGCGGCGGCCTGGTCCTGGCCGGCGCCTTCAAGATCGGCACGCTGGTGGCGATGGTCACCCTGCTGCTGCGGGCCTACGGTCCGGTCAACCAGTTGTCCAGCATGCAGGTGAGTGTCATGACCGCGCTGGTGGGTTTCGACCGGGTCTTCGAGGTGCTGGACCTGAAGCCGCTGATCACCGAGCGGCCCGGGGCGCTGGAGCTGTCGCTGGCGTCGGGCGAGAGCGCGCCGGAAATCGAGTTCGACCAGGTCTGCTTCAGATACCCGTCCGCTGCCGAGGTGTCACTGGCCTCGCTGGAGTCGGTGGCCCTGCCGGCACCCGAGATGTCCAGTGATACGCCCGTTCTGCAGGACATCAGTTTTCACGTTCCGGCCGGAAAGCTGACGGCGCTGGTTGGGCCGTCGGGCGCCGGGAAGACCACGATTTCTCATCTGGTCTCCCGTCTCTACGACCCCACTTCCGGGGCGGTTCGCATCGGCGGCCACGACATCCGCGATCTGACCCTCAATTCGTTGCGGCAAGCAGTCGGCGTGGTGTCGCAGGAGGCGTACCTGTTTCACGACACGATTCGTGCGAACCTGTCCTATGCCCGGCCCGAGGCCTCGGAGCGTGAGCTGATCGAGGCGTGCGAGGCGGCCCGGATCTGGGACACCATCTCGGCGCTGCCCGACGGTCTCGACACGATCGTCGGTGACCGCGGCTACCGCCTTTCCGGCGGCGAGAAGCAACGTGTCGCCCTGGCCAGGCTGCTTCTGAAGTCACCGCCGATCGTGGTGCTCGACGAGGCGACCGCGCACCTCGACTCGGAGTCGGAGGCTGCCATCCAGCGGGCGCTGAACACCGCCCTGCTGAGCCGGACCTCACTGGTGATCGCGCACCGTCTGTCCACTGTTCGCGAGGCCGACCAGATTCTGGTGATAAACGGCGGGCGGGTGCAGGAGCAGGGTACGCATGAAGAGCTGCTTGCCAGCCGTGGGCTTTATTCGGAACTGTATCTGACGCAGTTTTCCAGGCAGCCGGCGGACAGTCGATCGACTGCGTGAAATGCCGTTTCGATTCCGAATCGGCGAGCGCCGCCTGATCACCCGATGCCGGCCATGGTGAATCCAGCGAATAGATTGAGGAATGGGTATGGGTGAAGACGAGGTTTTCCTGCGGCAGGACGTGAACATCGAGCCGCTGGTGGACAGGTTCTACGCGTGGCTGCACACGGTCGCGCCGGTACAGGCGTCGATGAACCTCGCCTTTGTGCAGGTTCCGCTGCTGGAGTCATATCTTCAGTCGCCGCAGGTGCACGCCAATGCGAGCCGTAATCCGGAGCTGCGCGGCGGACTCTTCGTCAACGTCGACGGGGACCGGAGCAAGGAGATCGGCGAGCTCCTCGCCACCATCAAGCGGGACCGTGCCGACATGCTGAAGCTGGCCGGCGCGGTGGCACAGGCCGAGGACCTGGTGCGCCAGAGCGCGACCGGCTTCGACATGACGCCGCTGTATCCGAAGCTGCCGCCGGAGCTGTCGGGCCTGGTGGAACTGGCCTACGACACCAGCAACCAGGCGTCGGTCAGGTTCATCGAACCCCTGGTGTACGACAGCAAGGCCTACACCGAGGACCGGCAGTCGGTGCAGCTGTCGCTGGAGACGGGTGTCGAGCGGCCGTTCATTCTGAGCACCCCCCGGCTTCCGTCCGAGGACGTGCTGGAGCTGCCGGTCCCGTTCCGGCACCCAGGCCTGGACGAACTGCTCCAGGCGCGGATCCGGCCGACGACGGTCAACCGGCTGCGTGAGGCGCTGGGCCTCGACGACCAGCAGGTCAAGGGACTCGGTCGGCTGCTCACGAGCGCGCCGGACCTGGCGCCGGACCGGGAGATCGGCTCGGGCGCGCGGATCCGCTACTTCGGTCACGCCTGCCTGGTGATCCAGACGCCGGAGGCCGCGATCATGACCGACCCGTGGGTGAACGCCGACATCTCGGCGTCGGGGCGGTACACCTACCGGGATCTGCCCGACCACATCGACGTGGTGCTGATCACCCACGGACACCAGGACCACATCGTTCTGGAGACTCTTCTGGCGCTGCGCGGGCGTATCGGCACGGTGGTGGTGCCGCGATCCTCACGCGGGAACCTCACCGACCCGTCGCTCGGCCTCTACCTGGGGCAGCTGGGCCTGCCGGTGGTCGAAGTCGACGACTTCTCCGAGGTCGAGTTCCCCGGCGGAAGCGTGACCGCGACGCCGTTCCTCGGCGAGCACGCCGACCTGGACATCCGTGCCAAGTCGACCTACTGCGTGAAGATCGGCGGGAAAACGATCTTCATAGGCGCCGACTCGTCGGGCATCGACCCCGGGCTCTACCAGTACATACGGGCCCATGTCGGGGACGTAGACGTGGCGTTCCTCGGCATGGAGTGCGCGGGTGCCCCGCTGACGTGGCTGTACCAGGCGCTGTTCACCAAGCCGGTGACCAAGAAGATGAGCGACTCCCGGACCCTGTCGGGGTCCAATGCTGCCCAGGCCGCCGAGATCGTGAAGCAGCTCGGCGCCTCCGAGGCCTACATCTACGCGATGGGCGAGGAGCAGTGGCTGGTCGGACATGTCATGGCCACCACCTACAACGACGACTCGTTCCAGCTCCGGCAGGTCAAGGAGTTCCTCACCTGGTGCGCGGAGCAGGGCGTCAAGGCCGATCACCTCTTCGGCCAGCACGAATGGCGCTGGTGAGTGATGCCTCCCCGGACCCACGTGGGAGCGGAGGCGGCCGTCGAGGCCGCCCTCGGCCCTCCGGAGGAGACGCGGCGGGAGTCCGCCGCGCTGGATGACGCGGAGATGTTCCCGGCCGGGCTCTGCGCCCGGCTGGACGCCGTGGGTCTGCCCGCGTTCTACGTGCCGGCCGAGTGGGGTGGCCGGCTCGACGACCACGAGGTACTGCTCCGCCTGCTGCGGAGCGTTGCGCGCCGCGACGTCAGCGCCGCCGTGGCGCACGGCAAGACCTACCTCGGCACCGCCTGCGTCTGGATCGCCGGCAGTCCGGAGCAGGCCGCCTCGACCGCCGCCGCCGTCCTGGACGGCGGCCCGGTCGCCTGGGCGCTCAGCGAGCCGGAGCACGGCGCCGACCTGCTGGCGGGCGAGCTCACAGCCGTGTCCGGATCAGGCGGCTACCGGCTCGACGGCGTCAAGTGGCCGGTCAACAACGCGACCCGGGCCGGTCTGCTCACCGTGCTCGCCCGGACGGGGCAGGCCGGCAACCCCCGCGGCCACAGCCTGTTCCTGGTGGACAAGGCCGCGCTGGCGCCCGGCACCGTCTCGCACCTGCCCAAGGTCCGCACCCATGGCATCCGCGGCATCGACATCTCGGGAGTCCGGTTCGACGGCGCCTGGGTGCCGGCCGCCACGATGCTCGGGGCCGAGGGAACCGGGATCGCGACGGTGCTCCACGCGCTTCAGCTCACCCGGACCATGTGTGCCGCCCTCTCACTCGGTGCGGGCGAGCACGCGCTGCGGCTGACGGCCCGGTTCGCCGCTGCGCGCGTCCTCGGCGGCCGGCCGCCGGCCGGGCGCGCCCGCCCCGCCTCGATCCTGGCGAGATGTGCCGCGCTGCTCGCCGCGAGCGAGGCGGTGGCGCTCGCCGGCAGCCGTTCGATCCACAGCCTCACCGCGGAGATGGCGGTGACCTCCGCCGTAGTGAAGAGCGTCACCCCGACCCTGGTCGACGCGGCGCTCGGGGACCTGGCCGAGTTGCTCGACGCCCGCTCGTTCCTGACCGGCGGTTACGAGCACGGCGCGTTCGAGAAGCTCTGGCGCGACCACCGGATCGTCGCCATCTTCGACGGCAGCACACCGGTGAACCGGGCAGCCCTGATCCAGCAGTTCCCCAGGCTGGCCAGGGCGTTCGCGGCCGGCACCGTCAACTCCGCCGGACTGGCCGACACCGTCGCCGCCGGCAGCGGGCAGCGCCCGCTGGACCGGACGGCGCTCACGCTGACATCCCGTCACGGATCCAGCCTGGTGCAGTCGCTGCCCTCGCTCGCCCGGTCGCTCGCAGAGAGGCCGGTCCACCCGGGACTGGCCTGGCACGCGGAGGCGCTGAGTGCCACGGCCGAGGAACTCCACACCGCGATGGGAGCGGTTGCCCTGGCACGCCGCCCGGCGATGGCCGCGTACGAACTGGCCGCCGCCTACGAGCTCTGTTACGCGGGTGCGGCCTGCCTGTGGCTCTGGCAGACCGGCGCGGCGCGGCATACCGGGCAGCCGCTCTGGGCGGACGGACTGTGGGCCAGGTCCGCGTTGCGCGAGCTGCGGACCAGGGCCGCAGGCCTGTTGCGGACCCCCGAGCCGGCCGCCGCCCCCGGTGACGACGACATCGACGAAGCCCTGGCCGGTGTGGTCGTCGAGGCGGCCACCGGCGGCGCCGGGATCACACCGTTCGGGCTGCCCTTGCCGGTCCTGGGGAGCGACTGTGGGAGTTGAGAAGCTGGAGGCCCTGCTCGGCGATCCGCGCGATGCGGACAACCCCGTCGGCCACGCCGCCGTCCTGGCCGCGGACGAGCGGCAGGAGATGCTCGCCGAAGGTGAGCGGCTGCTGGACCAGTACGGGATGAACGCCGAGTTCGTACCCGCCGCGTACGGTGGCCGGCTCACCCGGGCCGACCGGCTGGCCGAGGTTCAGCGAGCCGTGTGGCGACGCGATCCCTCCCTCGGTGTCGGCCACGGGACCGGCTCGCTCCTCGGCTCGGTCGACATCTGGGCCGCCGGCACCCGGCAGCAGTGTCGCGAGGCGGCCGACATCCTGCTCGGCAACGGGCGGATCGCCCTCGCCTTCCACGAGTTCGGCCACGGCAACGACTCCGCTGACGCCGGTTGCACCGCCCGGCGGGCCGACGACGGCTGGCTGCTGTCCGGGCGCGAGGAGACCGTGACCGACATCCGCCGCTGTGAGGCCATGGTGGTGTGCGCCAGGACCGGCGACGCGGCGGGCAGCCACAGCCAGTTCTTCCTCAGGCGCCGCTATGTGCCGCCGGGCGGACTGCAGGACCTGCGGCGCCTCCGGAGCTCCGGCCTGCGCGGGGTGCAGCTCGGCGGTATCCGGCTGAGTGACTGCCCCGCGCCCGACCGCGACGTGCTCGGCCGGCCGGGTCAGGGCAAGGAGATCGCCCTGCGCTCGTTCCAGCTGACTCGCGCGGTGCTGCCCGCGCTGCTGCCCGGGCCGCTGGACACCGCGCTGCGGCTTGCCCTCGACTGCGTGCTGGAGCGCCGCCTCTACGGCGGGGTGGCCGCCGATCTGCCCTACGTGCGCGCCACCGCCGGACGGGCCCTGGCCGGTCTGCTGGCCATCGACGCGCTCTCCGCCGTGGGCTTGCGGGGACTGCACCTGGTTCCCGGTGCGATGAGTGTGTACGCGCCCGCCACCACGTACCTGACGTCACGCATCCTGCTCGAGACGATCGAAGACCTGCGGTTCCTGCTCGGCGCACAGTCCTACCTGCGCGAGGGCCGGTATGCGATGTTCCAGAAGCTGGCCCGCGATGCCGCGGCGGCCACCTTCGCGCACATCTCGCGCAGCGCCTGCCTGGTCACCATCTGGCCGCAGCTGCCCCGGTTCGCCCGGCGGTCCTGGCCGGACGGCGATGCCGCCCCACCGGAACTGTTCGACCTCGGCGGCCCGCTGCCCCCGCTGGACCTGACGCGGTTCACGCTCGGCCCGCCGCCCGGCGACCCGGTCATGGGCACCCTCTCCGAACTCGCCGCGACGGAGCCGGCCGGAACCCAGGTGGGCCGGTTCGCCCGGCGGTTCCAGGCCGAGCTGACCTCGTTGACCGGTCAGTGTGCCGCGCTCGCGCCGTCCGATCCCGCCATCGGCGCTTCGCCCGCCGCCTACGCGCTTGCCGGCAGGTACACAGTCCTGCTCGCGGCCGCGTGCTCGCTGGCGGTCTGGCGGTACGACGCGGGGCGCTACCCGGAAGCCGCGCTCCCCGGCGTCCTCGACCAGCTGGACCGCCGCCTCGGCGGCCCCGCGGTGCTCACCGAGGCCGAGCGGGAGAGCAGCGATCGGGCCTTGTTCGACCTCGCGCTGGATCGCCACCGTGAGAGCCGGCTTTTCGATCTGACGGAGCGTCAGATCGCAGGATGAGAGGTATTTCCGTGGCACTCAGCAACTCGGTGCGTCCCGGTGACTCACCCGAGGCCATCCAGACCTGGCTGATCGCTCGCATCGCCGAGTTTCTGGGGCTGCCGCCCGAGCACATCGAGCCGGACGTCTCGCTGGCCGACTACGGGCTGGAGTCGGTGTATGCGTTCGCGCTCTGTGGCGAGATCGAGGACACCCTGGGCGCGGTGATCGAGCCCACTCTGCTGTGGGACACCGACACGGTGAGCGCTCTCACCGCGCATCTCGTCAGCCAGTTCGCCGAGAACGGGCCGGTCGCAGGAGGCGACCGCTGAGCCCTGCGCGAGTTCGGCGCGGACGCACATCGGCCCCACGCCGGGCCGGGCTCGGCCCGGCGTGCTGGTGTCCGGCGGCTCGGCTCAACGGGGGCTGTCCGCGGTCATCCGCTGCACCGCGGGTTCGAGCCGGGTGAGGATTGCGCGGATGTCGCCGGCCAGGAAGCGCTCGCGCATCGCGGCCCGCCGGATCTTGCCGCTGGTGGTGCGGCGGACCGTGCCGCGGCGAACCAGCATCATGTTGCGGACCGGGATGCCGAGCGAGGTCGCCAGTCGTCGCGCGACCGCCGTGGCGACCTCGGGCAGTTCGGTGTGGGGCACTGCCGGACTGACCTCGTGGACGAGGACCATGCGCTCATCGGGTGCCGGGACGCCGAACACGGCGCCCGCGAAGCCGGCGAGTGCCTCGTGGGCGGCGCGGGCCTCGTGCTCGACATCCTGCGGGAAGATGTTGCGGCCGGCGATGACCAGCATCTCCTTGATCCTGCCGGTGATGAAGAGCTCGCCGTCCAGGAACGCCCCCAGATCGCCGGTGCGCAACCAGTTTCGGTGGTCGTCGGCGAACCGGGCACGGAAGATCCGCTCGGTGAGGTCGGGTTTGTCCCAGTAGCCGTTCCCGACGCTCCGCCCGTGGAGCCAGATCTCGCCGACCGCGCCGTCGGGCAGGCGGCGGCCGCTCGCCGGATCGACGATCCTGGCCTCGATGTCGCCCAGCGTGCCGACGCCGATGATGTCCCGGCCGCCCAGGGCGGGCACCAGCACGGCCTCCTTCGCGGCGGCGAGCCTGGCCGGGTCGACGGTCCGGATGACCGGCGGCTCGTGCCGCGGTGTGACCGAGACGTACGCGGTGGCCTCAGCGAGCCCGTAGCAGGGCGAGACCGTCTCGGGGCGCAGACCGTACTCCGCGAACCGGCGGGTGAAGGCCATCGCACTCTCCGGGTGGATCGGCTCCGAGCCGTTGAAGAGACGGCGGAGCCTGGACAGGTCGAGGCCGGTGAGCTTCGCGTCGGGTACGGCACGCAGGCACAGCTCGAAGGCGAAGTTCGGGCCTGCCGTGACGCTGCATCCGTAGCGGTCCAGCATCCGGAACCACTCGGCCGGGCGCCTGCTGAAGCCGACCGGCGACATCAGCACGACGTGGGAACCGAGGAGCATGCCCCCGAGGAACATGACGAACAGGCCCATGTCGTGGTGGAGGGGCAGCCAGCTGCCGAAGGCGTCGTCGGGGCCGAGTTCGCCGTGCGAGTGCATCGCCTCGGTGTGGGCGAGGATCGCGCCGTGCGTGATCACGACGCCCTTCGGCTCGCCGGTCGAGCCCGAGCTGTACTGAAGGACAGCGAGCGAGTCCCGGTCAGGCCGGGGGCCGGGTGAAGACGGCGCGTCGGGTCCGGGGGCGCCGATCGCCTCGACCGGCAGCTGCCCGAGCCCGTGGCTGTGCAGCTGCTCCTGGAGATCGTCGCGGCCCCCGGCCGTCGTGATGGCCAGCCGGGGCGCGCTGTCAGCCACGATCGACGCGACCCGCTCGACCGCGGTGGAACCGGTGGGTTCCGGAACCGGCACCGCGACCAGCCCGCTGTAGAGGCAGGCCAGCAGCAGCTCGGCGAACTCGGCGCAGGTCGGCAGTACCACCAGGACCCGCTCCCCGGCGCCGAACCGTGCGCCGAGTCGTGCCGCCCGGGCCCGGGCCCGGCGGTCGAGCTCGCCGTAGCTGAGGCTGCTGTGGGCGGCTGCCGCCGAGCCGTCGACGATGGTCAGGGCGACCCGGTCGGGATGTGCGACAGCGCACTCGGCGAACAAGTCGGCCACGTTCCGGAATCTGTCGAGGTCGAGCGCCAAGGCAGTACCTCCAAGCGGACCGATAAACGACCGGTGCGAATTCCGTGTTTACGGTAGAGCAATTATCGTCGTGTTCGGTATTGGGGTCCGACGTCTTACCGGGCTTCGCGGGAACGGTGTTCGACTGCGTTCTTTGCGCAGTTGAACACCGGCGATTACCGAGCCTCGGTGAAGCTGTTCATAATGCTCCTGCGGATTGATGAATCTGAGCGCATCGGGAGATGACCGAAGGGTTCTGGTTGGTGTGGAAGGCGCGGGGTGAACCGGGGTTCGCCCGGCCCGGGGCCGTCACCTGCCGCAGATTTTCGGTCTGCCGTGTAACCAGGAGGAACGAAAATGGGTGCGTCCGACATAGGACCGTGGGACCTGATGTCAGGTCAGCTCGGTATCTGGTACGCGCAGCAGCTCGCTCCGGAGAGCGCGGCCTACAACGTTGCCGAGTACACCGAGATTCGCGGTGAACTCGACGCATCGCGCTTGGTCCAGGCTCTGCGCCGCACCGTGGCCGAGGCGGAGGCCTACCGGCTGTGCTTCACGGTGGCGGGAGGAAGCCCGCGGCAGTATCTCGTGGACCCGGCGGATTGCCCGGTATATGCCGTCGACCTCAGTGATCGGCCCGATCCCATGGCGGCGGCGCAGGCCTGGATGTGGTCGGACCTGGAGCGCCCGACAGACCTCATCAGCGGGCCGCTGAGCCTTCATGCCCTCTTCACCCTTGCGTCCGGCCGGTATGTCTGGTACCAGCGGTCGCACCATATCGCGGTGGACGGGAACGGCCTGACGCAGTTCGCCTCCAGACTGTCCCAGGTCTACGACGCGCTGGGGCAGGGTGCCGATCCGTCCGCGGAGGCCCTCGAACCGCTGCACGTGCTGCTGGACGCGGAACACGCCTACCGCGGCTCGGCCGCGCTCGGCCGTGACCAGGAATACTGGCGGGACACGCTCGGTGAGCTCTCCCACCGGGAAGCCGAGGGAACGGATCAAGGCCACCTGATCGCGGGCGAGCCGGTGGTCCACGGCGCGGAGACCGCCCCGGAGGCCGTCGCCACGTTGCGCGCGGCCGTGAAGCGGTTCCGGACCAGTTTCGCGGGCCTGATGATCGGTGCCGCCGCCGCCTACCACCACCGGGCCACGGGCGCGAGGGACATGGTCCTGGGCGTTTCGGCCAGCGGCCGTACCCGCATGCGGGAACTCCGGATCCCGGCGATGACCGCGAACATCCTGCCGATCCGGCTCCAGGTACTGCCGGAGACGACGATCGGGGAAATCGCCCGGCAAACCCACTTGGCGGTCCAGGGCGCACTGCCCCACCAGCGCTACCAGTACCACGACATCGCCCGTGACCTGCAGCGGGTGGGCGGTCAGTCGCTCTACGACCTCATCGTCAATGTCATGACCGGCGGTCAGCCCGTCCGGTTCGGCGACTGCCAGGTCGTCCGCAACGGCCTCCGCAGCGCTCCCGCCGAGAACCTGAAGATCGACGTGTTCGGCCAGTACGGCGGCAGCGGTGGCCTGCACACCGTCGTCGAGATGAACCGTGCCCGCCATGACGAGACGGAGGCGCGGCGGGTCTGCCGGCGATTCCTGACCGCGGCGGACCAGCTCGCGACCGCCGATCCCACCGACCCGATCGCGCGCGTCGACCTGCTCGATCCGGCCGAGCGCCGACTGGTGCTTCAGACGTGGAACGACACAGGCGCCATGGAGGCGATCACTCCGGTGCCGGAGCTGTTCACCGAGCGCGCGGCACAGGCGCCGGACTCGGTCGCGCTGGTGAGCGACGACGTCCGGGTGACCTACGGCGAGCTGGACGCCCGGGCGAACCGGCTGACGAACCACCTGCGGACCCTCGGGGTGGGGCCGGAGTCGGTGGTGGGCCTGTGCCTGGAACGGGGAGACGACTTCGTCGCGGCGATGCTGGCGGTGTGGCGGGCCGGGGGCGCGTACCTTCCGCTGGATCCGGAGTACCCGGCGGAGCGGATGGCGTTCATGCTGGCCGACAGCCGCGCGGCCGTGGTGCTGGCGAGTCCGGCGGTGGCCGACGAGCTGCCGATGGGGCGGGCACGCGTGGTCGTACTGGACGATCCCCGGACGGCGGCGCTTCCGGCCGAACCACCGGCACCGGCCGGTGCCCACGGCGGGCGGCTGGCCTACGTGATGTACACGTCCGGGTCGACGGGCCGCCCCAAGGGCGTGGGGGTGACGCAGCAAGGACTGGCCGCCTATGTGGCGGCGGTGGCCGGCCGGGTGGGCTGGGGCACGCCCGGTGGCCGGTACGCGGTGCTGCAGGGCCAGGCGACCGACCTGGGGAACACGGCGATCTTCACGTCGCTGGCCAGCGGTGGGCAGCTGCACTTCCCCGCTGACGGGGTGGCGACGAACCCGGTGGGGATGGCGCGGTTCATGGCGACCGCCGGGATCGACTACCTGAAGGCGGTTCCGGGGCACCTGTCGGCGCTCGGCACGGGCGCCGGGCTGGCGGAGGTGCTGCCGGGCAGGTCGCTGGTGCTCGGCGGGGAGGCGGCACCGACGGACTGGCTGGTGCGGCTGGTGACGGCGGCCGGTGAGCGCGGGGTGTTCAACCACTACGGCCCCACCGAGACCACGGTCGGTGTGACCACGGCGGCCCTGGCCGAGCCGGTGGGCCAGGGCCGGGCAGCGCCCATCGGATCACCGCTGGCGGGATCCCGTGCGTACGTGCTCGACGACGACCTGCAACCGGTGCCGGTCGGCGCCGATGGCGAGCTCTACCTGGCCGGGGTACAGCTGGCCCGAGGGTATGTCGGGCGGCCGGGGCTGACCGCCGAGCGGTTTGTGGCCTGCCCGTTCGGCGGGCCAGGGGAGCGGATGTACCGGACCGGTGACGTGGTCCGGTGGGCGGAGGGGCCGGGGGACGGCCGGCTGGAGTTCCGTGGCCGGGCGGACGGTCAGGTGAAGATCCGCGGGTTCAGGGTGGAGCCGGGAGAGGTCGAGGCGGTGCTGGCCGGGCACCCGTCCGTGGAGCGGGCGGTGGTGACCGTCCGCCGGGACGCGCCGGGCGGAACGGCGCTGGTCGGCTATGTCGTCCCGGCCGGCGACGACGGTGCCGGGCTGGCCGTGACGGTGCGCGAGTACGCCGCGGCGCGGCTGCCCGACCACATGGTGCCCGCGGCGGTAGTGGCCATCCCCGCCATCCCGCTGACCGGCAACGGCAAGGTCGACCACTCCGCCCTGCGGGCACCGAGCCACGCCGGTGGCGCGGCCGGTGACCGGGCGCCCGCCACCGCCGTCGAGGAGCTCCTGTGCGGTGCGTACGCACAGGTGCTGGAGTTGGAGCGGGTCGGGCCCGACGAGAGTTTCTTCGACCTGGGCGGCCACTCGCTGCTGGCGGTGCGGTTGGTCGGCAGGCTCCGCGCGGTACTCGGCGTTGAAGTACCGGTGCGGGTGCTGTTCGAGGCGCCCACCCCGGCGCGGCTGGCCGGGCGCCTGGCGGGGGCGGGCCCGGCGCGGGCGTCGTTGGCCGCCCGGGAGCGCCACGAGCGGCTGCCGTTGTCGTTCGCCCAGCTGAGGTTGTGGTTCATCGCGCAGTTCGAGGGGCCGAACGCGCCCTACAACGATGTGGTGGCGGTGCGTCTGGAGGGTGAGCTGGACGTGTCGGCGCTGGGCGCGGCGCTGAACGACGTGATCGCCCGCCATGAGGTGATGCGCACCGTGTTCCCCGCCGTCGACGGGCAGCCGTACCAGCGCGTCCTGGAGCCCGGCGGGCTTGAGTGGGAGCTGCCGGTCACCGGCTTGGCCGGGGCGGACCTGGCCGGGTCCGTCGCCGAGCTGGC
Source organism: Streptomyces sp. NPDC088350 (assembly GCF_044753545.1). Taxonomy (NCBI): domain Bacteria; kingdom Bacillati; phylum Actinomycetota; class Actinomycetes; order Kitasatosporales; family Streptomycetaceae; genus Streptomyces; species Streptomyces sp. NPDC088350. The sequence goes on from NZ_JBIVNL010000020.1 coordinate 131,534, forward strand.
GGGGCGTCCGTTCGACCTGGCGGCGGAGATCCCGTTGCGGGCGAACCTGTTCGCCACCGCGTCGGACGAGCACGTACTGGTGCTGGTGATGCACCACATCGCCACCGACGGCTGGTCGGCCGACGTGCTCGCCAGGGAGGTCAGTGCCGCGTACGCGGCACACCTGCACGGCCGGGAGCCGGCCTGGGACCGGCTGCCGGTGCAGTACGCGGACTACACGCTGTGGCAGCGCGACCTGCTGGGGGACGAGGACGACCCGGAGAGCCTGCTGGCGCGGCAGGTGGCCTGGTGGCGGGACGCGCTGGACGGCGCGCCGGCCGAACTGACACTGCCCACCGAGCGGCCCCGCCCGGAGGCGGCCGGCTACCGGGGACACCGCCGCACGCTGGAGGTCCCTGCGGAGGTGCATGCCCGGCTCGCCGAGCTGGCGCGCCAGGAGGGCGTGACGCTGTTCATGGTGGCGCAGGCGGCGCTGGCGATACTGCTGTCGAAGCTGGGCGCGGGGACCGACATCCCGGTGGGCACCGTGGTGGCCGGGCGGACCGACACCGGCACCGAGGGCCTGGTGGGGTGTTTCGTCAACACGCTGGTGCTGCGGACCGATCTTTCCGGGAACCCGGACTTCGCGGAACTGCTCGGCCGGGTGCGGGAGTTCTGGCTGGGCGCGCTGGAGCGGCAGGACGTGCCGTTCGAGCGGCTGGTGGACGTGCTGGCGCCGGAGCGGTCGCCGGCTCGGCATCCGCTGTTCCAGGTGCTGCTGACCGTGCAGAACAACGCCCCGGCGGTGCTGGATCTGCAGGGCGTGCGGGCCACCAGGCTGCCGGTCGGCACCGGTGCCGCCCGGTTCGACGTCGACGTCGCGCTGCGGGAGGCATTCGGCGAGCAGGGCGAGCCCGCCGGCCTGACCGGGTCGGTGACCGTCGCCGCGGACCTGTTCGACGAGGATGCCGCCGCGGACATCGGTGAGCGGCTGGCCGGGATCCTGGCGGCGGTCGCCGTGGATCCGCGGGTCCGGCCGCACCAGCTCGCGCCGTTGCGTCAGGCCGAGCGGGACCAGGTCGTCTCACGCTGGAACGACACTGCGGCGCCGGTGCCCGAGGGGACGCTCGCGGAGCTGGTCGAGGCGCAGGTGGCGCGGACACCCGATGCGGTGGCGACCGTCTGTGGGGAGGTGCGGCTGAGCTATGCGGAGCTGAACGCCCGCGCGAACCGGCTGGCCCGAGCCCTGGTGGCGCGAGGGGCCGGCCCGGAGCAGGTCGTGGCGGTGGTGCTGGAGCGCTCCAGCGAGTTGATCTGCGCGCTGCTGGCCGTGCTGAAGACCGGGGCCGCCTACCTGCCGGTGGATCCGGGGTACCCGAGCGAGCGGATCGCCTTCATGCTCGCCGACGCCGACCCCGCCTGCACCCTCACCACGGGCGACCTGTCCACCCGGCTGCCGACGGCGGGGAGGACACCCCTCCTCCTGGACGAGCTGTGGGCCGACACGGACCTCGCGCCGGGGAACCTGAGCCAGGGCGAGCGCACCACGCCGGCCCGGCGGCAGCACCCCGCCTACGTCATCTACACCTCGGGCTCGACCGGCACGCCGAAGGGCGTGGCCGTCCCCCACGCGGGCATCGTCAACCGGCTGGCCTGGATGCAGGCCGAGTACGGGCTGGCCGCCGACGACCGGGTGCTGCAGAAGACCCCGGTCAGTTTCGATGTCTCGGTGTGGGAGCTGTTCTGGCCACTGCTGCAGGGCGCTCAGCTGGTCCTCGCCAGGCCGGGCGGACACCAGGACCCGTCGTACCTGTCCGGCCTCATCGCCTCGGCCGCGGTCACCACGGCGCACTTCGTCCCGTCCATGCTGGAGGCGTTCCTGAACGTGGCCGACCCGGCCGGACACGGGAGCCTGCGCCGGGTCGTCTGCAGTGGTGAGGCGCTCCCGGGGAGACTCGCCCAGCGCTTCGCCAGAACGTACGCGGCGGGCCTGCACAACCTCTACGGCCCGACGGAAACCTCGGTCGACTCCACCGCATGGGCGTGCACCGACACTGCTGACAACCCGCCGATCGGCGCGCCCATCGCCAACACCCGGGCGTATGTGCTGGACCAGTGGCTGTGCCCGGCGCCGGTGGGCGTGGTGGGTGAGCTGTACCTGGCGGGCGCCGGGCTGGCACGCGGTTACCTGGGCCGCACGGCGCTGACGGCGGAACGGTTCGTCGCGTGTCCGTTCGGCGGGCGGGGCGAGCGGATGTACCGGACCGGAGACCTGGTGCGGTGGCTGCCCGGCGGGCAGCTGGAGTTCGCCGGCCGGATCGATGACCAGGTGAAGATCCGGGGGTTCCGCATCGAACCGGGAGAGGTCGCCGCGGTGCTGGCCGGAACCCCGGGAGTGGGCCAGGCGGTGGTGACGGTCAGGGAGGACCGGCCAGGGGACAGACGGCTGGTCGCCTATGTGGTTCCGGCCGGGGGAGAGACCGGCGGCACCCTCCCGTCGGCGGTGCGCGAACACGCGGCGGAACGGTTGCCGGACTACATGGTCCCCGCAGCCGTGGTCGTGCTCGGGGAACTGCCGCTGACGGCGAACGGGAAGCTGAACCGGAAGGCGCTGCCGGTCCCCGACCACTCTCCGACGGGCGAGGGCCGGGCTCCGGCCACGGTGCGCGAGGAGCTGCTGTGCCAGATCTTCGCCGACATCCTCGGCGTGCCGAACGTCGGTCCGCAGGACAGCTTCTTCGCGCTGGGCGGCCATTCACTGCTCGCCGTGCGGCTGGGCTCGCGGATCCGGTCGGTCCTGGGCGTCGAGCTGACGGTGCGGGAGGTGTTCGAGGCCCCGACCCCGGCCGGGCTGGCGGCCCTGGCGGAGCGGGCGGACCCGGCGCGGTCGCCGCTTGTCGCCAGGGAGCGGCCGGAGCGGGTGCCGCTGTCGTACGCCCAGCAGCGGCTGTGGTTCATCGGGCAGCTCGAGGGGCCGTCCGCGACGTACAACAATGTGGTGGCTCTCCGGCTGGTGGGCGAGCTGGACGTCGCCGCGCTGGAGGCCGCGCTGGGTGACGCGATCGGCCGCCACGAGGTGCTGCGGACGGTGTTCCCGGTCAGTGACGGGCTGCCGTTCCAGCACATCCTGCGCCCCGACGAACTGGGCCGGCCGCTGGACCGGACGCAGGCCAGGGGGACAGAGGTCGCCCCGATGGTGCGGCAGTCGGCCGCGCAGGGCTTCGACCTGGCGACGCAGATTCCGTTGCGGGCGCGCCTGATCGCTGCCGCACCGGGCGAGCACGTGCTGGTGGTGGTGCTGCACCACATCGCCGGTGACGCCTGGTCGACGGGGGTCCTGGCCCGCGACATCGGCACGGCGTACGCGGCGCGGCGGGCGGGTGAAGCGCCACGGTGGGACCGGCTGCCGGTGCAGTACGCGGACTACGCGCTGTGGCAGCGGGAGCTGCTGGGCGACGAGGAGGATCCGCGGAGCCTGCTGTCCCGGCAGGCGGCGTGGTGGCGCGAGGCCCTGGACGGCGCGCCGCCGGACCTCCCGCTGCCCGCCGACCGGCCCCGCCCGGTGATCGCCGGCCACGAGGGGCACACCATGCCGGTCGACATCCCCGCGGACGTGCATGCCGCGCTGGCCCGGCTGGCCCGCGAGCAGGGCGTGACTCTGTTCATGGTGCTGCAGTCCGCCCTGGCGGTGCTGCTGAGCCGGCTCGGTGCGGGGGACGACATTCCGGTCGGCACCCCGGTGGCGGGGCGGACGGACTCGGCGCTGGACGACCTGGTGGGTTTCTTCGTGAACAACCTGGTGCTGCGTACCGACGTGTCCGGCGATCCGCGGTTCACCGCGCTGCTGGGCCGGGTGCGGGAGTTCTGGCTGGGCGCACTGGAGCATCAGGACGTGCCGTTCGAGCGCCTGGTGGAGCTGCTGGCGCCGGACCGGGTGACCGGCCGCCCCCCGCTGTTCCAGGTGATGCTCACCCTGCACAACACCGCACCTGCGGTGCTGGAGCTGCCCGGTGTGGACGTGAGCGAACTGCCGACAGGCGAACGGCCGGCCAGGTACGACCTGCACGTGATCATGGGTGAGACCTTCGCCGAGGCAGGTGTCCCCGCCGGGCTGCGCGGCACGGTGACGGTGGCCGCCGACCTGTTCGACCCCGGCACGGCGACGGTGATCGCGGCCCGGCTGGGGCGGTTGCTGGCGGCGGTCGGAGCCGGCCCGCACTCGCGTCTGCACGAGCTGCGGGTCATCGACGAGACGGAGCGGTGGCAGGCGGTGACCGGCTGGAACGACACGGCCCGGCCGCTGCCGCAGCGCATGGTGCCCGAGCTGATCGAGGCGCAGGCCGCCCGCATCCCGGACGCGGTGGCGGTGTGCACCGGGGATACCTGGCTCAGCTACGCCGAGCTGACGGCCCGCGCGGACCGGCTGGCGAGGGCGCTCGTGGCCCGCGGCGTCGGTCCGGAGTCGGTGGTGGGGGTGCTGCTGGGCAGCGGCGGGGCGCTGGTGACGGCGCTGCTTGCGGTACTGAGGGCAGGGGCCGCGTACCTGCCGGTCGATCCGGCGTACCCGGCGGAGCGGGTCGCGTTCCTGCTCGCCGACGCCGGGGTGACCTGTGTGATCACCGAGTCGGGCACCGTGGCCGGCACGGGCGGGCTTCCTGTCCTCACCACCGCCGAGGAGGGCCCGGCCACCGCTGTTCTGCCGCGGTGGCCGCACCCCGAGCAACTGGCCTACGTCATGTACACCTCGGGTTCCAGCGGGGTGCCGAAGCGGGTCGGGGTGACGAACGGCGCGCTGGCGAACTACCTGCAGTCCGCGCCCGGCCGGGTCGGGCTGGGCGCGGGCCGCTACGCGCTGCTGCAGGCGCCGGTCACCGACCTGGGGAACACGATCATGTACGGCTCACTGGTCTCGGGCGGTGTGCTGCACGTCCTGGACCAGGCCGTCGTGACCGACCCGGAGACGGTGGCCGGATTCATGGCGTCGCGTGCCGTGGACTACCTGAAGGCGGTGCCGTCGCACCTGGCGGCGCTGGCGGCGGCCGGCGGACTCGAGCGGATACTGCCCCGCACGTCGGTGGTGCTCGGCGGCGAGGCCGTACCGCCACAGCTGGCCCGTGAGCTGCGGGCCCATACCGAGGTCAGGGCGTTCAACCACTACGGGCCGACCGAGGCCACGATCGGAGCGACCGCCGCCCCGCTGTCGATACGAACCGGCGGGACAGTGCCGATCGGGACGCCGTTCGGGAACACCCGCTGCTACGTCCTCGACAACTGGCTGGAGCCGGCTCCGGCCGGTACGCCGGGCGAGCTGTACATCGCCGGCGAGGGCCTGGCCCGCGGCTACCTCGGCCGCGCCGGGCTGACCGCCGAACGGTTCGTCGCCGGCCCGTTCGGCGGTGCGGGGCAGCGGATGTACCGCACCGGTGACCGGGCGAAGTGGACGCCGGACGGCGAGCTGGTGTTCTGCGGCCGGGCTGACGACCAGGTGAAGATCCGCGGGTACCGGGTCGAGCCGGGAGAGGTGCAGGCGGTGCTGGCGAGCCATCCCCAGGTCGCCAGGGCCGCGGTGACGGTACGTGAGGACACCCCGGGGGACCGGCGGCTGGTCGGGTATCTGGTCCCCGCGCCGGACTGTGCCGACGCGGACCTGGCGGCGCGGGTGCGCGACCACCTCGCCGCCCGGCTCCCCGGGCACATGCTCCCCGCCGCCCTGGTCGTCCTGGACGGGCTGCCGCTGACCTCGAACGGGAAGCTGGACCGCAAGGCGCTGCCCGCTCCCGCCTACGAGGGCCAGGCGGAAGCCAGGGAGCCTGAGTCGCCGACCGAGGAGATACTCTGCGCCGCCTTCGCCGAGGTGCTGGGCGTACGGCGGGTAGGTCCCGACGACAACTTCTTCGCCCTCGGCGGGCACTCACTGATGGCCGTCATCCTGGCGGGCCGGCTGCGGGAGCTCGGGATCAAGATCGCGGTGCGGGTGCTCTTCGAGTCGCCGACCCCGGCCGGCCTGGCCGTGGCGGCGGCCTCCACCGAGGTCACGCCGCCCCCGAACCTGATCCCGCCCGGGGCAGAGACGATCACACCCGAGATGGTGCCGCTGGCGGAGCTGACCGAGGCGGAGATCGCGGGGATCACCGCGCAGGTGGATGGAGGAGCGGCCAACGTGGCCGACATCTATCCGCTGGCGCCGCTGCAGGAGGGCATGTTCTTCCATCACCTGCTGACCAGCGAGGGCGATGACGCGTACCTGTCGTCGTCGGTCCTGCGGTTCGACTCGCGGGAACGCCTGGGCGACTTCCTGACCTCGCTGCGGCGCGTGGTGAACCGCCACGACATCTACCGGACCTCGGTCGCCTGGCAGGGGCTCGCCGAGCCGGTCCAGGTGGTGTGGCGGCGCGTCGAGATACCGGTCACCGAGGTGGCCGTCGACGAGGGCGCCGATCCGGTGGCCCGGCTGGTGGCCGCCGCCGGGCCGTGGATGGACCTCGGGCGGGCACCGTTGCTGCGGGTGCACACCTGCGCCGAGCCCGGGACCGGCCGGTGGCTGGCGCTGCTGCAGGCGCACCACCTGGTGCTCGACCACACCAGCCAGGAAGTGATGCTCGGCGAGATCGCGGCGATGCTGGGTGGGGGGGCGGACGGGCTCGCCGAGCCGCTGCCGTTCCGTGACTTCGTGGCGCAGGCCCGGTTGGGTGTGCCGCGGGAGGAGCACGAGCGGTTCTTCACCGAACTGCTCGCCGATATCACCGAGCCGACGGCCCCGTTCGGGCTGCTCGACACCCGCGGGAACGGCGCCGCGCTTGAGCAGGCCCGGCTCGCGATGGATTCGGACCTGGCGGTACGGCTGCGGGAGCGGGCCCGGGCGTTCGGGACGAGCCCGGCCGTGCTCTGCCATCTGGCGTGGGCGCGGGTGTTGGCGGCGCTGGCCGGGCGCGACGACGTGGTGTTCGGCACGGTGCTGTTCGGCCGGATGCAGAGTGGCCGCGGTGCGGACCGGGTGCTCGGCCCCTTCATGAACACCCTGCCGGTCCGGGTGGCCACCGCCACGCCGACCCTCGCCGAGGCGGTGGCCGCGACGCGCTCCCAGCTGGCCGGCCTGCTCGCCCACGAGCACGCACCGCTGGCCCTCGCCCAGCAGGCCAGTGGCGTCCGACCGCCGACGCCGCTGTTCAGCTCCCTGTTCAACTTCCGGCACAGCCGGCAACGGGCCGCTCTCACCGGAAGCCTCGACGGCATCGAGATTCTGCGGCACCGGATGGGCACCAACTACCCGGTCACCGTCGCGGTCAACGACACCGGCACCGGCTTCGGCATCGTGACCGACGCGATTGCCGCGGCCCGGCCGGAGCAGGTGTGCGACCTGATGCACAACGCGATCAGCGGCCTGGTGACCGCGCTGGAAGAGGCGCCTGACACGCCGTTGCGCGACGTGCCGGTACTGGGGGACGAGGACAGGCGGCAGCTGCTGGCCGGATGGAACGGCAGCGCGACACCGCCGGCGGCGCCGGTGCCCGAACTGTTCGTGGCGCAGGCCGCCCGGTGCCCCGACGCGGTGGCGGTGACCTGCGGCGACGAGCGGATCAGCTACGCCGAGCTGGCGGTGCGGGCGACCCGGCTGGCCGGCCGGCTGGCCGAGGCCGGAGCGGGCCCGGAGTCGGTGGTGGGTCTGTTCCTGCCGCGCGGCACGGCGATGGTCACCGCGGTGCTCGCCGCCTGGCTGGCCGGGGCGGCGTACGTGCCGCTGGACCCGGACTACCCGGCACACCGGTTGGCGTTCATGCTGGCCGACAGCCACGCAGTGGTGGTGGTCACCACGCGGTGCCAGGCGAGTGACCTGCCGACGGCGGTCCCCGCCACGGTCCTGATCGACGACCCCGCGCCGGAGACCGTGCCCGTCCCGGTGCGACGACCCGCCACGGACCAGCTGGCCTATCTGATCTACACCTCCGGATCGACGGGCACCCCGAAGGGCGTCGGGGTCGGCCACGGGGCGCTGGCGAACCTGGTGGCATCGGTCGGGCCGGTGCTGGGCGATGCGGGTCCCGGGCCGGTGCTGCAATTCGCGTCGTTCAGTTTCGACGCGTCGGTACTCGACATGGCGGTGGTCCTCGCCAGCGGTGGGACGCTCGCGGTGGCGACCGCGGCGGAGCGGTCGGATCCCGAACTGCTCGCCGGGATGATCCGCGCCACCGCGGTCCGGGCGGCCAGCGTGGTGCCGTCGCTGCTGAGCGTGCTGGCTCCCGGCGCGGTGCCGGAGTTGGCCGTGGTGCTGACCGGCGCGGAACTGCTGACCGCGGAGCTGGCCCGCCGCTGGCAGGGTGGCCGACGGCTGGTGAACACCTACGGCCCGACCGAGGCCGCGGTCATGGTGACGACCGGCGACGTCGGGACCGTCAACGGGCAGGCACCCCCGGTCGGGTCGCCGAACGCCAACACCCGGTGCCATGTGCTCGACCGGCGGCTGGAACCTGTGCCGGTGGGTGTGGCGGGCGAGCTGTACCTGGCGGGTGCGCAGCTCGCGCGCGGTTATGCGGGCCGGTCCGCGCTCACGGCCGAGCGGTTCACGGCCTGCCCGTTCGGGCCGGCAGGGGAGCGGATGTACCGGACCGGCGACCTGGTGAAATGGACACCGCAGGGGCAGCTGGCATTCGTGGGCCGGGCCGACGAGCAGGTCAAGATCCGGGGATTCCGGATCGAGCCCGGCGAGGTCCAGTCCGTGCTCGCCGCATACCCGCACGTGTCCGACGCGGCCGTGACGGTTCTGACGGACGGGGCCGGTGAGCCCCGGCTCGTCGGCTACGTCGTTTCCGCCGAAGGCGGCGGCGAGGGTCTCGCCGCAGCCGTTCGCGACCACGCGGCCGCCCGGCTGCCCACGTACATGGTCCCCGCGGCGATCACGATCCTGCCGGCACTGCCGAGGACCCCGAACGGGAAGCTCGACAAGGCGGCCCTGCCCGTTCCGCAGTACCCGGCAGCGCCGACGGGCGGCCGTTCTGCCTCGGTGCGGGAAGAGATGCTGCGCGCGGTGTTCGCCGACGTGCTCAGGGTGGATTCGGCCGGTCCTGACGACAGCTTCTTCGACCTCGGCGGCCACTCGCTGCTGGCAACCCGGCTGGTCTCCCGGATCCGCGCGGTCATGGGCGCCGACCTTCGGGTTCGTGCCGTGTTCGATACACCGACCCCCGCCGGCCTGGCCACCGTCCTCGGGCAGGCCGACCAGGCCAGGCTGGCGCTCGCGGTGCGGCAACGGCCGGAGCGGGTGCCGTTGTCGTTCGCCCAGCAACGGCTCTGGTTCATCGCCCAGTTGGAGGGGCCGTCCGCCACCTACAACAACGTGGTGGTAGTGCGGCTCGCAGGGACACTCGACGTCGCAGCCCTCGGTGCGGCCTTCGACGACGTCATCGCCAGACACGAGGTGCTCCGTACGGTCTTCCCCGCCGTCGACGGCAAGCCGTACCAGCGGATCCTGGGCACCGAAGAGCTGGACTGGCGGCTGGAAACGGCGCAGACCACCGACGAGGGCGTCGACGACGCGATAGCCGACACGGCCGGAAGCCTGTTCGACCTCTCCGTAGAGATTCCGTTGCGGGCGCGGTTGCTCTCGGTGGGGCCTGATGAGCATGTGTTGGTGTTGGTGTTGCATCACATTGCGACGGATGGGTGGTCGACGGGGGTTTTGGCGCGGGATGTGAGTGTCGCGTATGCGGCGCGGGTGCGGGGTGGGGTGCCGGGGTGGGGTCGGTTGCCGGTGCAGTACGCGGACTACGCGCTGTGGCAGCGGGAGTTGCTGGGCGACGAGGACGACGCGGAGAGCGTGCAGTCCCAGCAGGTGGCGTGGTGGCGTGGTGCGCTCGAGGGTGCGCCGGTGGAGTTGGTGTTGCCTGTCGATCGGCCGCGGTCGGCGGTGGGGAGCCATCGTGGGCACGTGGTGCGGCTTGCGATTCCCGCGGATGTGCACGCTGGGTTGGCGGCGTTGGCGCGTCGTGAGGGTGTGACGCTGTTCATGGTGTTGCAGGCGGCGCTGGCGGTGTTGCTGTCGAAGTTGGGTGCGGGGGAGGACATTCCGGTCGGTACGGGTGTCGCGGGTCGGACGGATGCTGCACTGGATGATCTGGTGGGGTTCTTCGTCAATACGTTGGTGTTGCGGACGGATGTGTCCGGCGATCCGGAGTTCACTGGGTTGCTGGGGCGGGTGCGGGAGTTCTGGCTGGGTGCGCTGGAGCATCAGGACGTGCCGTTCGAGCGGCTGGTGGAGCTCTTGGCGCCGGACCGGTCGATGGGACGGCATCCGTTGTTCCAGGTCAACCTCACCCTGCAGAACAACGACCCCGCCACGCTCGACCTGCCCGGCGTACAGGGAAGTGCGCTGCCGACCGGAGCCGGGATGTCCCGGTTCGACCTGGAGCTGAGCCTGGCCGAAGCACCTGGCAGTCCGGACGGGCTGCGCGGCCAACTCACCGCCTCGGCTGACCTGTTCGACCCGGCCGGCGCCGCCGCGATCAGCGAGCGCTTCGCCCGGCTCCTGGCCGCCGTCGCCGTCTCGCCGCAAGTCCGGCTGAGCCGGCTGGACATCCTGTCCGGTGCCGAACGGCGGCAGGTGCTCGGCACCTGGAGCGGCAACGTCCAGAACGTGCCGTCGGCCACGCTGCCGGATCTGTTCGGAGCACAGGTGGCGCAGTACCCGGACGCGGTCGCGCTGATGTCCGGGGGCACTGCGGTGACCTACCGGGAGCTGAACGCACGGGCGAACCGGCTGGCCCGGGTCCTGGCCGCCCGTGGCGCGGGGCCCGAGTCGGTGGTGGCGGTCGTGATGGAGCGCGGCACCGGCCTGATGACGGCCTTGCTGGGGATCCTCAAGGCCGGGGCCGCCTATCTGATGGTCGACCCTTCCTACCCGGCCCAACGGATCGACTACATGTTGCGGGACGCCCGCCCGGCGGTGGTCATCGCCTCCGCCGAGAGCGCCGACGATCTGCCGACGCTGATCGGCGTCCCGGTCCTCACCGACGCCGAGCCCGGGCTGGCGGCCGAACTCGCCACAGCGCCGGACCACGACCTCACCGACCACGACAGAACCGCGCCGCTGAAGACCTCCCATCCGGCGTACGTGGTGTACACGTCGGGCTCGACCGGAAAGCCCAAGGGCGTCCTGGTGTCGCACGCCGGATTCGCCGACCTGGCGGCAGGCCACGCCCAGGGGATCGGTGTGGGCGCCGGGCACCGGGTGGCGCAGTTCGCCTCGGCGAGCTTCGACACCTTCGGTTGGGAATGGTGCATGGCGCTGCTCCAGGGGGCGACCCTCGCGGTCATCCCGCAACAGCGCCGACTGGGCGGCGAACTGGCCGGGTTCCTGTCCGAGACCGGAGTGACGCACGCGACGCTGCCCCCGGCGGTGCTGGCGACGCTGGACGAGAGCCCGGTCGGCCGGGACATGGTGGTGGTGACGGCCGGCGAGGCCTGCCCGCCGGAGGTGATGGCCCGGTGGTCGCTGGACCGGGTCATGTTCAACTCCTACGGCCCGACGGAGACCACCATCGACGCGACCCTCTGGCGGTGCCGCAGCGGCGCCGGCGAGGTGCCGATCGGCTCGCCGGTGATCGGCGCGCGGGTGTTCGTGCTGGACCAGTGGCTCGGTGCGGTGCCCGCTGGTGTCGCAGGGGAGCTGTATGTGTCAGGGGAGGCCCTGGCTCGCGGCTATCTGGGGCGGGCAGCCCTCACCTCGGAGAGGTTCGTGGCGTGCCCGTTCGGCGGGCCGGGCGAGCGGATGTACCGGACCGGAGACATGGCCCAATGGGCCGTCGACGGGCAGCTGGTGTTCGCGGGCCGGGCCGACGACCAGGTCAAGATCCGCGGCTACCGGATCGAGCCGGGCGAGGTCGAGGCGGCGTTGACCGCGTGCCCGGATGTGGCGCAGGCCGCGGTGACCGTTCGCGAGGACGCCGCCGGTGAGAAGCGCCTCGTCGGCTACGTCGTTCCGGCCGATGACGACGGCGGGGACGGACTCGCCGAGGCAGCGCGCGAGTACGCGGCGGCACGGCTGCCGGACTACATGATCCCCGGCGCGGTCGTAGTGCTCGACAAGCTGCCACTGACCACCAGCGGCAAGCTCGACAAGGCCGCACTGCCCGCACCCGACTACGGACCGGGCGCGGACGACGGGCAGACACCCACCTCGGTGATCACCGACCTCGTGTCCGGCCTGTTCGCCGACGTGCTCGGCCTGGACCGGGTCGGGCCGCAGGACAGCTTCTTCACGCTCGGCGGGCACTCGCTGCTGGCGGTCCGGCTGGCCAGCCGGGTCCGTGCCGTGCTGGGAACAGAACTCGCGGTGCGCACCCTGTTCGAGGCGCCGACCCCGGCCGGGCTGGCTGCGGCCCTGGCGCAGTCCGACGCGGCACGACTGCCACTGGCGGCGCGGCCGCGTCCGGAGCGCGTGCCGCTGTCGTTCGGCCAGCAACGGCTCTGGTTCGTCCACGAGCTGGAAGGACCGGGCCTGGCCTACAACAGCCCGATGGCGCTTCGGTTGTCCGGGCAGTTGGACGTCGATGCGTTGGGGTTGGCGTTGGGTGATGTGGTGGGTCGTCATGAGGTGTTGCGGACGGTGTTTCCCGCTGTTGACGGTGTGCCGTTCCAGCGGGTGTTGAGTGTGGGCGAGCTGGACTGGCGGCTGGAGCGGGCGTGGGTCGCCGAGGAGGAGCTGGCGGACGCGGTGGCTGCGGTGGCGGGCGTGCCGTTCGACCTTTCCGCGGAGATTCCGTTGCGGGCGCGGCTGTTGGTGCTTGGCCCGGATGAGCACGTGTTGGTGTTGGTGTTGCATCACATCGCCACTGATGGCTGGTCGACGGGGGTTTTGGCGCGGGATGTGAGTGCTGCGTATGCGGCGCGGGTTCGGGGTGGGGAGCCGGGGTGGGATCGGCCGCCGGTGCAGTACGCGGACTACGCGCTGTGGCAGCGGGAGTTGCTGGGTGACGAGGGGGATCGGGAGAGTCTGCTGGCGCGGCAGGTGGCGTGGTGGCGGGACGCGTTGGAGGGCGCGCCGGCCGAGTTGACCCTGCCCACTGAGCGGTCGCGGCCGGCGGTGGACAGTCACCGTGGGCACACGGTGCGCTTGATGGTCGGGGCGGATGTGCACGCTGGGTTGGCGGCGCTGGCGCGGCGGGAGGGCGTGACGCTGTTCATGGTGTTGCAGGCCGCGTTGGCGGTACTGCTGTCGAAGTTGGGCGCGGGGGAGGACGTCCCGGTCGGTACGGGTATCGCGGGCCGGACTGATGTGGCGCTGGACGATCTGGTGGGGTTCTTCGTCAATACGTTGGTGTTGCGGACGGATGTGTCCGGGGATCCGGAGTTCACTGGGTTGCTGGGGCGGGTGCGGGAGTTCTGGCTGGGTGCGCTGGAGCATCAGGACGTGCCGTTCGAGCGGCTGGTGGAGACGCTCGCTCCGGACCGGTCGATGGGCCGCCATCCGTTGTTCCAGGTCAACCTCACCCTGCAGAACAGCGACCCCGCCGTGCTCGACCTGCCCGGCGTGCAGGGGAGTGCGTTGGCTGCTGGGACGGGGGCGGCGCGGTTCGATGTGGATGTGAGTGTGCGTGAGCGGGCTGATGGGGAGGGGCGGCCGGCTGGGTTGTCGGGCTCGGTGACGGTGGCGGCGGATCTGTTTGACCTGGCCACGGCTGAGTTGATCGGTGAGCGGTTCGTGCGGGTGCTGGGTGTGGTGGCGGCTGATGCTGCGGTGCGGGTTGGTCAGGTGCCGGTGCTGGCTGAGGCCGAGCGGCGGCAGGTGCTTGAGGGGTGGAATGCTGCGCCTGCTCCGGAGGGTGCGGTGTTGATGCCGGAGTTGTTCTGGGCGCGGGTTGAGCGGTGTCCGGATGCGGTGGCGGTGTCTTGTGGGGATGAGTGTGTGAGTTATGCCGGGCTTGCTGTGCGGGCGGGTCGGGTGGCGGGGTTGTTGGTGGCTGCTGGTGCGGGGCGGGGGTCGGTGGTCGGGCTGTGTTTGCCCGATGGGCTGGACATGGTGGCGGCGGTGCTCGGTAGCTGGATGGTGGGTGCCGCTTATCTGCCGTTGGATGTGGGGTATCCGGTGGAGCGGTTGGCGTTCATGCTGGCCGACAGTCGTGCTGCTGTGGTCGTGGGTACCGGGGATGTCTTGGACGAGTTGCCTGCCGGCCGGGTGCCGACGGTGGCGCTGGACGATGATCTGCTGACTGCGGAGCCGGTTTCCGATGTGGTGTCGGTGGTGGCTGGTGAGTTGGCGTATGTGGTGTATACGTCGGGGTCGACCGGGGTGCCGAAGGGTGTGGCGGTCAGTCACGGTGGCGTGGCGGCTTATGTGGCTGGGGTGGCTTCCAGGGTTGGTTTGGGTGGGGGCCGGTATGGGCTGTTGCAGGCGTTGGTGACGGACCTGGGGAACACGATGGTGTTCGGGTCGTTGGCTTCGGGTGGGGTGCTGCATCTGCCGGGTGTGGGGTTGGAGGTGGGTGACCCTGCTGCGGTGGCGGGTTGGTTGTCGTCGCGTGGTGTGGACTACCTGAAGATTGTGCCGTCGCATCTGGCGGCGTTGGCGGCCGGGGATGGTGTGGGTCCGGTGTTGCCGGCACGGACGCTGGTGCTGGGCGGGGAAGCGGTGTCTCAGCAGTTGGCTGGTGATCTGACGGCAACGCCTGGGCTGGCCGTGTTCAACCATTACGGTCCGACGGAGGCGACGGTCGGTGTGGTGGCCGGGCCGTTGGAGGTGTCGCCTGGTGGAGCGGTGCAGCTCGGGACGCCGGTGCCGGGGACGTCGGTGTACGTGCTCGACGGATGGCTGCAGCCGGTCCCTGCTGGGGTGGTGGGTGAGCTGTATGTTTCCGGGCCGCAGTTGGCGCGGGGCTATGTGAACCGGACTGGATTGACGGCGGAGCGGTTTGTGGCGTGTCCGTTCGGCGAGTCGGGCGAGCGGATGTACCGGACCGGGGATCTGGCGAAGTGGACCGTCGACGGGCGGCTGGTGTTCGCGGGCCGTGCTGATGATCAGGTGAAGATCCGGGGTTATCGGGTGGAGCCGGGTGAGGTGCAGGCGGTGCTGGCCGCGCATCCGCGGGTCGCCCAGGTGGCGGTGGCCGTCCGTGAGGATGTCCCGGGCGACAGGGGCCTGGTCGGGTATGTGGTTCCCGCCGATGCCGGTGATGATGACGGGCTGGCCGACGCGGTGCGGGAGTTCGCGGGCGGCCGTCTGCCCGCCCACATGGTTCCGGTGGCTGTCGTGGTGCTTGACGCGTTGCCGTTGACCTCCAGCGGAAAGCTCGACCGGGCCGCCCTGCCGGCGCCCGACTACGCGGGTCGGGCCGGCCGGGAGATACGGCCTCCGGCGTCGGTGGAGGAGGAGGTGCTGTGCGGCGTATTCGCCGATGTCCTGCGTATCGACACCGTCGGTCCCGATGACAGTTTCTTCGACCTTGGCGGGCACTCGCTCCTCGCGACCCGTCTGATCAGCCGGATCCGTACCGCGCTGGGCGCCGAGATCAGCGTCCGGACCATCTTCGAGACACCGACCCCCGCCGGACTCGCCACCACCTTGGCCCACACCGAAACCGGAAAGACAGCAAGGCCGGCATTGCGGCCGATGCGCGAACGGAAGGAGCCGTCATGATCCCGTTGTCGTTCGGCCAGCAGCGGCTGTGGTTCATCGCCCAGTTGGAAGGACCGTCCGCCACCTACAACAACGCGACGGCCCTGCGGCTCTCCGGCGAGCTGGACGCCGCCGCGCTCGGTGCCGCATTCCGGGACCTGCTGGAACGCCACGAGGTGCTGCGTACCGTGTTCCCCGCTGTCGAGGGCACTCCGTCACAGCGGATCCTCGGCATGGACGAGATCAGCTGGGAACTGGAGACCGCGCAGGTCGTCCAGGACGGCGTCTCCGATGCGGTGGCCGAGATGGCGCGACAGCCCTTCGACCTCGCCAGTCAGATCCCGGTGCGGGTGCGGCTGCTGACGGTCGGTCCGGAGGAGTACGTGCTGGTGGTGGTGCTGCACCACATCGCCACCGACGCGTGGTCGACCGGTGTGCTGGTCCGGGACGTCACCACCGCGTACGAGGCGCGGCGGCACGGGCGGGTGCCGGATTGGGAACCGTTGCCGGTGCAGTACGCGGACTACGCGCTGTGGCAGCGGGAGCTGTTGGGCGACGAGGACGATGCGGAGAGCGTGCAGTCCCAGCAGGTGGCGTGGTGGCGCGGAGCGCTGGAGGGCGCGCCGCCCGAGCTGGAGCTGCCGACGGACCGTCCCCGCCCGCAGGTCGTCAGCCACCGTGGCCACACGGTGCGGCTGGAGGTCCCTGCGGATGTGCACGCCGGCCTCGCGGCACTGGCCCGGCAACAGGGCGTGACGCTGTTCATGGTCGTTCAGGCCGCGCTGGCAGTGCTGCTGTCGAAGCTGGGCGCGGGCGAGGACATCCCGGTCGGGACGGCGGTCGCGGGCCGGACCGACACCGCGCTGGACGACCTGGTCGGGTTCTTCGTCAACACCTTGGTGTTACGTACGGATGTGTCCGGCGATCCGGAGTTCACCACGCTGCTGGGGCGGGTGCGGGACTGTTGGCTCGATGCGCTGGAACACCAGGACGTGCCGTTCGAGCGGCTGGTGGAGGCGCTCGCTCCGGACCGGTCGATGGGACGGCACCCGCTGTTCCAGGTCAACCTGACCGTGCAGAACAATGCTCCCTCGGTTCTCGATCTGCCCGGTGTGCGGACGACCTCGCTGCCGGCCGGTGATCCGGTCGCCCGGTTCGACCTGGACATAGTGGTCACGGAGTCCTTCACCGCCGGCCAGGCTCCGGCCGGCCTGCACGGCTGGGTGACCGTGGCGGCCGAGATGTTCGACCCGGAGTCGGCCGTGACCATCACCGAGCGGCTGGTGTCGGTACTCACGGCCATTGCAGCAGACCCCTTGACAAGGCCACACGAGATACCGGTGCCCGATGCCGAGGAGCGAGACCGGCTGCTCCGCGAATGGAATGACACCGCCACCCTGGTACGTGACACCACCGCAGCCCAGCTCTTCGCCGAACAGGCCATCCGTACCCCCGACGCGGCAGCCGTCGCGTTCGGTGAACGGCACCTGACCTACGCGGCACTGGACGCCAAGGCGGACCGCCTCGCCGGTCAGCTGCTGGCCGCCGGTGCGGAGCCGGAGCAGGTCATCGGACTGTGCCTGCCGCGCGGCCTGGAGATGATCGCCGCGGTGTTGGCGGTGTGGAAGGCGGGCGCTGCCTACCTGCCGCTGGACCCCGAATACCCGGGGGAGCGGCTGGCGTTCATGCTGGCCGACAGCCAGGCGCCACTCGTGCTGGGAACTCAGGACACGCTGCGGAACCTGCCGCCCGGGCAGGCCCGGCTGGTGGTACTGGACGACCCAGGATTAACGTCGGTACCGGCCGGGCTGCCGGAAGCCGGTCCGGCACCGGCCCAGCTCGCCTACGTGATCTACACCTCCGGATCGACCGGGACCCCCAAGGGCGTACAGGTTTCGCACGAAGGCCTGGCCAGCCTCGCGGCGGCCCAGATCGACCGGTTTCAGGTCACGCCGGGATCGCGGCTGCTGCAGTTCGCCTCGCCGGGATTCGACGCTTCGGTGTCGGAGCTGGTGACCGCGCTGTGCGGCGGTGCCTGCCTGGTGACGGCGGCGCAGGACGCACTGCTCACGCTGCCCGACCTGGTGGCGCGCCACGGGGTGACCCACGTGACCCTGCCGCCGTCGCTGCTCGCGGTCACCGACCCCGGCAGCCTGCCGTCGGTGACCACCCTGGTGTCGGCGGGCGAGGCGCTGGGCGCCGGGCAGCCGGCCCGGTGGGCCGGCGGGCGCCGGTTGATCAACGCCTACGGGCCGACCGAGACCAGCGTGTGCGCCACCATGAGCGGGCCGCTGCACGCCGGTGACCGGCCGCATATCGGCAGACCGATCGCGAACAGCCGGGTGTTCCTGCTCGACGAACGGCTGCAGCCGGTTGCGGTCGGAGTGACCGGCGAACTGTATGTGGCGGGTGCCGGCCTCGCCCGGGGGTATCTGGGCCGTCCGGAGCTGACCGGCGAACGGTTCGTCGCGTGCCCGTTCGGCGGGTCGGGCTCGCGGATGTACCGGACCGGTGACCAGGCGAAGTGGACGCCGGACGGGCGGCTGGTGTTCCGAGGCCGCGCCGACGGGCAGGTGAAGATCCGTGGGTTCCGGATCGAGCCCGGCGAGGTCGAGGCCGCGCTGGCCGCCGGCCCGGAGGTGGCGCAGGCGGCGGTCGCGGTCCACGAGGACGCCGTCGGCGACCGGCGGCTGATCGGCTACGTCGTGCCGGCCGCCCCCGGCGCCGACCCTTCCGAACTGGTCGGCCGAGCCCGGGAGTATGTGGCCCGCCACCTGCCGGGCCACATGGTGCCCGCCGCGATCGTGGTGCTGCCGCGACTGCCGCTCACCCCGAGCGGCAAGGTGGACCGCGCCGCGCTGCCGGAGCCCGACTTCGCCTCGTCCACTGGCGGGCGCGCGCCGGCGAGCGCGCGCGAGGAACTGATTTGCGGACTCTTCGCCGAGGTCCTGGGGCTCGACGCGGTCGGGGCCGAGGACAACTTCTTCGAGCTCGGCGGCCATTCGCTGCTGGCCGTTCCGCTGGTGGAGCGGCTGCGCGAGCGCGGCGTGGCGGTGAGCGTAAAGGCCTTGTTCGAGTCGCCCACACCGGCGGGCCTGGCAGGAGGGGCGGGCCCGGACGACGTGGCCGTACCGCCGAACCTGATCCCGGACGGCGCGGAGACGATCACGCCGGAGATGGTTCCGCTGGCGGGACTGACCGCGGCGGAGTTGACCGAGGTCGTTGCCGGTGTGGATGGCGGGGCACCGAACGTGGCTGACGTGTATCCGCTGGCGCCGCTGCAGGAAGGCATGTTCTTCCACCACGTCATGGCGCGGGAGGCCCGGGAGCGGGACGTCTACCTGTCGCCGGTGGTGCTGCGGTTCGAGTCGCAGCAGCGGATGGAACAGTTCCTCGACGCGCTGCGGCAGGTGATCGGTCGGCACGACATCTACCGGACGTCGGTGGCGTGGCAGGGGCTGCGGGAGCCGGTGCAGGTGGTGTGGCGGCACGCGGAGCTGCCGGTGTCGCAGGTGACGCCGGGTGAGGGTGAGGACGCCCAGACCGTGCTGCTCGCGGCGGCCGGTCCCTGGATGGACCTGACGAAGGCCCCACTGATTCGCGTGCACACTGCCGCCGAGCCTGAGGGCGGGCGCCGGCTGGTGCTGCTGCAGGTGCATCACCTGGTGCTGGATCACACCAGCCAGGAGATGCTGCTGCGGGAGATCTCCCAGATCCTTTCGGGCGATGCGGCAGGCCTCGACGATCCGCTGCCGTTCCGCGACTTCGTGGCGCAGGCGAGGCTCGGGGTGCCGCGCGAGGAGCACGAGCGGTTCTTCGCCGAGTTGCTCGGGGACGTGACCGAGCCGACCGCGCCGTTCGGGCTGCTGGACGTGCGCGGCGACGGCAGTGACATCGAGCGGGCGCAGCTGCCGGTGGCCGACGACCTGGCGGCCCGGCTGCGAGAGCGGGCGCGCGCCGCCGGAGTGAGTCCGGCGACGCTGTGGCACGTGGCGTGGGCGCGGGTGCTGGCGGTGCTGTCCGACCGCGACGACGTGGTGTTCGGAACGGTGCTGTTCGGCCGGATGCGGGCCGGCCGCGGCGCGGACCGGGTGGTCGGCCCCTTCCTCAACACCCTGCCGGTCCGGACCGACACGGCCGCACTCGGAGTGGCGGAAGCCGTCACCGTGATGCGCGGTCGGCTGGCCGAGCTGCTGGTGCACGAACATGCGCCCCTGGTGCTGGCGCAGCAGGCCAGCGGCCTTCCGGCGCAGGTGCCGCTGTTCACCTCGATCTTCAACTACCGGCACAACCCGCGGTCCGCCGCGGGCGGCACCGGCCGCCGGCTGGGCATCGAGACGACCTTCTCCCAGGACCGCAACAACTACCCGGTCACTGTCACCGTCGACGACCGAGGGGACACGTTCGACATCACCGTTGACGCGGTCCCCCTGATCGGCTCGCGGCTGGTGTGCGAGCTTGTGCACACCGCCGTCGGCAGCCTGGTCACCGCGCTGGAGGACGCCCCGGGCACTCCGCTGGGCGGGCTCGGTGTACTCGGAGGAGCACAGCGGAGGCAACTGCTGCGGGAGCGGAACGACACCGCTGTCGAGACGCCCGGGGCGGGCTTGGCGGAGCTTTTCGAAGCGCAGGCCGAGCGCTGCCCCGACACGGTGGCGCTGTGCTCGGGCGATGCCTGGATCACCTACCGGGAGCTGAACGACCGGGCGGACCGGTTGGCCCGGGTACTGGCCGGGCGCGGTGTGGGCCCAGAGTCGGTGGTGGGGCTGTGCCTGGCCCGGTCGGTCGAGTTGATCACGGCGATCCTGGCGGTGTTCAAGGCCGGTGCGGCGTACCTGCCGGTGGACGCTGCCCTGCCCGCGGAGCGGGCCGCGTTCGTCCTCGACGACGCGCGGGCACGGGTGGTGGTGACCAGCCGGGCGTGGCCGGGGCAGCTGCCCGAGGCGCGGAGCACGGTGGTGCTCGGGGACGAGGAGCTGCCGGCAGCCGAGCCGGAGAACGGCAGGCCGGAGGCGGCCGGTCGCCTGGCGTACGTGATGTACACGTCCGGGTCGACCGGCCTGCCGAAGGGCGTGATGATCGAGCAGCGCGGCATGGTCAACCACCTGTTCGCCAAGGTGGCCGACCTCGGGCTGACGGCCGCCGACGTGGTCGCGGCGACCGCGTCGCCCTCCTTCGACATCTCCGTGTGGCAGTTCTTCGCGGCGCTGCTGGCCGGCGGCCGGGTGCAGGTGCTGCCCGACGAGATCGCCCACGACCCGGCCCGGCTGCTCGCCGAGACCGAGCGGGGACGGATGAGCGTACTGGAGGTGGTGCCCTCGCTGTTGCGGGCCATGGTCGCCGAGAGTTCCCGGATGAACGGCGACCGGCCGGACCTGACCGCGATGCGCTGGCTCGCCGTGACCGGTGAGGCGCTGCCGGCTCCGCTGGCCCGGGCCTGGCTGGAGGTCTATCCCGGGGTTCCGCAGCTCAACGCCTACGGGCCCACCGAATGTTCCGACGACGTGACCCATCACGCGATCACGGTCCCGCCCGGACCTGAGGCGACCGGGGTGCCGATCGGGCGGCCGCTGGCGAACACCCGTCTGTACGTGCTGGACCGGCGTGCCGAGCCGGTGCCGGTGGGAGTGACCGGCGAGCTGTACGTGGGCGGTGCCGGAGTGGGCCGCGGCTATCTCGGCCGGCCGGGGCTGACCGCCGAGCGGTTCGTGGCCGACCCGTTCGGCGGCGAGCCGGGAGCCCGCTTGTACCGGACCGGTGACCTCGCGAGGTGGGCTGCCGACGGGTCGCTGGAGTTCGCCGGGCGGGCCGACGGCCAGGTGAAGATCCGCGGGTTCCGGATCGAGCTGGGCGAGATCGAGGCGGTGCTGGCCGGCGCGCCAGGGGTGAGTCACACCGTGGTGACCGTCCGGGAGGACAGCCCCGGCGACAAGCGGCTCGCCGCGTACGTCGTCATGTCGGGAGACGCCGCCGGAGCCACCGCGGCGGTCCGCGACCATGCCGCCCAGCGCCTGCCCGAGTACATGGTGCCCGCGGCGGTCGTGGTGCTCGACGAACTGCCGTTGACCAGCAACGGGAAGGTGGACCGCAAGGCGCTGCCCGCGCCGGACTACTCGGCCTCTGGCCACCGCGCGCCGGAGCAGCCGGTCTCGGCGCTGGAGGAGCTCCTGTGCGGGGTGTTCGCCGATGTGCTGGGAGTGGACCGGGTCAGCCCCCAGGACGGCTTCTTCTCCCTTGGCGGGCACTCGCTGCTGGCGATCTGGCTGGTCAGCCGAGTCCGTGCGGCGTTGGGTGTGGAGCTGCCGGTACGGACACTGTTCGAGGCGCCGACCCCGGCCGCGCTGGCGGCCGTGGTGGACCGGGCGGGCCCGGCTCGGCTGCCGCTGGCCGCCCGGGAGCGGCCGGAGTCGGCCCCGCTGTCCTTCGCGCAGCAGCGGCTGTGGTTCATCGCCCAGCTGGAGGGACAGGACCCGACCTACAACAACACGGTCGCGGTGCGCCTGTCCGGGCGGCTGGACGCCGCCGCGCTGCGGGCGGCGCTGGCCGATGTGATCGCCCGCCACGAGGTGCTGCGCACCGTGTTCCCCGTCGTCGACGGCCGGCCGTACCAGCGGATTCTTCGGGCCGACGAGGCGGACTGGGAACTGGAAACGGTGGTGACGACCGAGGACGGCCTGCCCGGAATGGTGGCCCGGCTCGCGGGCGAGCCGTTCGATCTGGCTGCTCAGCTGCCGCTGCGGGCGCGGCTGCTGGAGGTCGGGCCGGACGAGCACGTGCTGGTGGTGGTGATTCATCACATCGCCACCGATGCGTGGTCGACGGGCGTGCTGGCGCGGGAACTCGCGGCCGCGTACACGGCGCGGATGGGCGGCCGGGCGCCGGCCTGGCAGCCCCTGCAGGTGCAGTACGCCGACTACGCGGTGTGGCAGCGCGAGCTGCTCGGCGCGGAGGAGGACCCGGAAAGCCTGCTGTCCCAGCAGGTGGCGTGGTGGCGGGCCGCACTCGACGGTGTGCCCGCTGAGCTGGTGCTGCCGACGGACCGGCCGCGGCCGGCTGTGGCCTCGCACCGGGCGCACGGGGTGCGGCTGGACGTCCCCGCCGACGTTCACGCGGGTCTCGTCGCGCTGGCCCGCACCCAGGGCGTCACCTTGTTCATGGTGGTGCAGGCCGCGCTGGTGGTGCTGTTGTCCAAGCTGGGCGCGGGTGAGGACATCCCGGTCGGGACCGGCACCGCGGGCCGGACCGACACCGCGCTCGACGACATGATGGGGTTCTTCGTCAACACGCTGGTGCTGCGCACCGACGTGTCCGGCGACCCGGAGTTCACCACGCTGCTGAGCCGGGTGCGGGAGTTCTGGCTGAGTGCCCTGGAGCACCAGGACGTGCCGTTCGAGCGGCTGGTGGAGACACTGGCGCCGGACCGGTCGGTGGGACGCCACCCGCTGTTCCAGGTGATGCTGACCGTACAGAACAACGCCCAGTCGGTCCTTGAGCTGCCCGGGATCCGGGCCACCGCCATGCCGAGCGGCAAGCGCGCCGCCCGGTTCGACGTCGACGTGATGCTCACCGAGACCATGGACGCCGACGGCCGGCCCGCCGGACTGCGCGGGTCGGTGACGGTGGCCGCCGACCTGTTCGACGTGGCGTCGGCGGAGCTGTTCGCGGAGCGCTATGCGCGGACCCTCGCGGCAGTGGCGGTCACTCCGACGGCACGGGTGCACGAGCTGGAGATCCTCGACGACGCCGAGCGGCGTCAGCTGGTGGCCGACAGGGAGGGTGCCGCCCGGCCGGAGACGCCGGCGCCGGTGCTCGAACAGTTCCAGGCTCAGGTCGCACGCCGCCCCGACGCGGTGGCGGTGACCTGCGACGACGAGCGGACAAGCTACGCGGCGCTCGCGGCGCGGGCGGCCCAGGTGGCGGATCTGCTGGCCGGAACAGGCGGCGGGGCGCTGGTGGGCCTGTGCCTGCCGCGCGGCACGGAGATGGTCGCGGCGGTGCTGGGTACGTGGCTGGCCGGTGCGGCGTACGTGCCGCTGGACCCGGAGTACCCGGCGGACCGGCTGGCGTTCATGATCGCCGACAGCGGTGCCGGCGCGGTGCTGGCCCGGCGGGGACAGACGGGGAACCTTCCGGAGGACCTGGCCGCCCGGGTGGTGTGGCTGGACGACACCGCCCCGTCGGCGGCCCCGGCTCCCGCGGTACGCCCGGACGAGGGTCGGCCGGCGTACGTGATCTACACGTCCGGCTCGACCGGCATCCCGAAGGGGGTGCAGGTCAGTCATGCGGCGATGGCGAACCTGGTGGCCTCGGTGGCGCCGGTGCTCGTTCCCGAGGTGGGCTGCCCGGTCCTGCAGTTCGCGTCGTTCAGCTTCGACGCGTCGGTACTCGACATGGCCGCGACTCTTTCAGCCGGCGGGACACTGGCCGTGGTGGCCGGAGCGCAGCGCTCCGATCCGGAGCAGCTGGCGGGCGTGATCCGCCGTACCGGAATCCGGGGCGCCAGCGTGGTGCCGTCACTGCTGGAGGTGCTGGACCCGGAGACGGTGCCGGGACTGTCGGTGGTGCTGTCCGGCGCGGAACTGCTGACCGCAAAGACGGCCGGCCGATGGCGGCGCGGCCGGCGGCTGGTGAACACCTACGGCCCCACTGAGGCCGCGGTGATGGTGACGACCGGCGACGTCGTGCTGCGTGACGGGCAGGCGCCACCGGTGGGGTCGCCGAACGCGAACACCCGGTGCTACGTGCTGGACCGGTGGCTGAGGCCGGTCCCGGCAGGGGTGGTCGGCGAACTGTACGTGGCCGGAGAGCAGTTGGCCCTCGGCTACCTGCGACGGGCCGGGCTGACCGCCGAACGGTTCGTCGCCAGCCCGATCGGCGGATCCGGCAGGCGCATGTACCGGACCGGGGACCTGGCCAAGTGGACCCGCGACGGACAGTTGATGTTCGGGGGCCGGGCCGACGAGCAGGTGAAGATCCGCGGGTTCCGGATCGAGCCGGGTGAGGTGCGGGCGGTGCTGGCCGGCTGCCCGGGCGTCGCCCAGGCGGCCGTGATCGTGCGGGAGGACACGCCGGGAGACAAGCGGCTGACCGCGTACGTGGTCCCGGCCACCACCCGGAGCGCCGGGCGTGGAGAGCTGGCGGCGACGGTGCGGGAGTACGCGGCGGCTCAGCTGCCCGAGCACCTGGTACCCGCCGCGGTCGTCACCCTGGACGCGCTCCCGCTGACCTCCAACGGCAAACTCGACCGGGCCGCGCTGCCGGCGCCCGACCAGGCCTCCGCGAACGCCCCGGCCGACCCGATGCCGGCCGACCCGGCCGTGGAGATTCTGTGCGGCCTGTTCGCCGGTGTGCTCGGCGTCGACCGGATCGGACCGAACGACAGCTTCTTCGACCTCGGCGGGCATTCGCTGTTGGCGACCCGGCTGGTCAGCCGGGTGCGGGCCACCCTCGGCGTCGAAATCGAGATGCTCTCGATCTTCGAGGCACCGACACCGGCCGGCCTGGCCGCCCTGCTGGCTCAGGCCGGACCCGCGCGGCTGACGCTCGCGGCGCGCGAACGGCCGGAGCGGCTGCCGCTGTCGTTCGCCCAGCGGCGGCTGTGGTTCATCGCCCAGCTGGAGGGGCCCGGAGCCGCGTACAACAGCACGGTCGCGCTGCGTCTGTCCGGTGACCTGAACACCGTCGCGCTGGAGGCGGCGCTGGCCGACGTGATCGCACGCCACGAGGTCCTGCGCACCGTGTTCCCGGACGCCGGCGGCGAGCCCTGCCAGCGGATCGTCCCGCCGGAAGACCTGGGCTGGACCCTTCAGAGGGCACAGGCCGCCGACAGCGAGCTGCCCGGGGCCCTGGCCGAGATCGCCGGGCGCGGATTCGACCTGGGGACCGAGATCCCGCTGCGGGCGCGGCTGCTGGAGGTCGGGCCGAACGACCACGTGCTGGTGCTGGTGCTGCACCACATCGCCACCGACGCCTGGTCGACGAGCGTGCTGGCGCGCGACCTGTCGTCGGCGTACGCGGCGCGACGCGCGGGCCGCGCTCCCGGCTGGGACCGGCTGCCGGTGCAGTACGCGGACTACGCGACGTGGCAGCGCGAACTGCTGGGGGACGAGGAGGACCCGGGCAGCCTGCTCGCCGCCCAGGTGGAGTGGTGGCGGTCCGAGCTGGACGGCGCTCCGCCGGAGCTGGCCCTGCCCACCGACCGGCCGCGCCCCGCGCAGGCCGGCCACCTGGGGCACTGGCTGCGGCTGGAGGTGCCCGCGGACGTGCACACCGGGCTCAGGACGCTGGCCCGCGAACACGGCGTCACGCTGTTCATGGTGGTCCAAGCGGCACTGGCCGTACTGCTGTCCAGGCTTGGCGCCGGAGAGGACATTCCGGTCGGTGCTCCGGTGGCGGGCCGCACCGACGCGACGCTGGACGACCTGGTCGGCTTCTTCATCAACACGCTGGTGCTGCGTACCGACGTGTCCGGTGACCCGGAGTTCACCACGCTGCTCGGCCGGGTGCGCAGGCGCTGGCTGGGTGCGCTGGAGCACCAGGACGTGCCGTTCGAGCGGCTGGTCGAGGTGCTCGCGACCGAACGGGTGCGCGGCCGGCACCCGCTGTTCCAGGTCATGCTGATGGTCCAGAACGCCGGTCGGGCCGAACTCGACCTGCCAGGTCTCCGGGTCGCCAGCCTGCAGGCCGGACAGCCGACCGCGCGGCACGACCTGCACATCGGCCTGCAGGAACTCACCGGCGACGACGGTCGGCCGGGTGGGCTCGCCGGGGCGGTGACGGCCTCGGCCGACCTGTTCGATCCCGCCACCGTGGCCGCCATCGGCGGGCGGTTCGTGCGGGTGCTGGCGGCGGTGGCTGCCGCGCCGGCGGGGCGCGTGCACGAACTGCCGATCCTGGACGAGGACGAGCGGCGGCAACTGGTCGCGGGGAACCGGACGCCCGCCCCTGGGTCGCTCGCCCTGCCGCAGCTGTTCCTCCAATGGGTCGCGACCTGCCCGGACGGGGTGGCGGTGACGTGCGGGGACCGGAGCGTCAGCTACGCGCAGCTCGCCGTTCGGGCCGGCCGGGTGGCCGGGCGACTGGCCTCTGCCGGTGTCCGGCGAGGCTCGGTGGTGGGCCTGTGCCTGCCCGACGGCCTGGAGATGGTCACGGCGATGCTGGGCGTCTGGTGGCTGGGCGCGGCCTATCTGCCGCTGGACCCGGGATATCCGGCGGACCGGCTCGCGTTCATGCTGGCCGACAGCGGTGCGGCTGTCGTGGTCGCCGGTGAGGGAGTGGCCGACACATTCGCCGACATGTCGGTGGCCGTCCTGCGACAGTCCGGCGCGCCGGGTGAGGCGGTGGCTCCGACGCCGCCGGCCGAAGACGACCTGGCGTATGTGGTGTACACGTCCGGGTCGACCGGGGTGCCGAAGGGCGTGGGTGTCGGCCACGGGGCGGTGGCCGCCTATGCGGCCGGGGTGCCGTCGCGGGTCGGGCTGGGCGCGGGTCGGTACGGGCTGTTGCAGGCGCTGGTGACCGATCTCGGGAACACGATGGTGTTCGGGTCTCTGGCTTCGGGTGGGGTGCTGCATCTGCCGGGTGCGGAAGTGGAGATCGGCGATGCGTCCGCGGTGGCGGGTTGGTTGTCGTCGCGTGGTGTGGACTACCTGAAGATCGTGCCGTCGCACTTGTCCGCCCTGGCGGCCGGTGGTGGTGTGGGCGCGGTGCTGCCGCGCTCGTCGCTGGTCCTCGGTGGTGAGGCGGTCCCGCCGCGGCTGGCGCGCGACCTGGCGTCGGTGGCCGGTGTGGCGGTGTTCAACCATTACGGTCCGACGGAGACGACGGTGGGTGTGGTGGCCGGGCCGCTTGAGGTGTCCCGCGACGGAGCGGTGCCGCTCGGGAGGCCAGTGCCGGGGACGTCGTTGTTCGTGCTCGACGGATGGCTGCAACCGGTCCCGGCCGGGGTCGTGGGTGAGCTGTATGTCTCCGGGCCGCAGCTGGCGCTGGGCTATGTGAACCGGGCCGGGTTGACGGCGGAGCGGTTCGTCGCGTGCCCGTTCGGCGAATCGGGCACGCGGATGTACCGGACCGGGGACCTGGGGAAGTGGAGCCCGGACGGTCGGCTGGTGTTCGCGGGGCGGGCTGATGACCAGGTGAAGATCCGCGGGTTCCGGATGGAGCCGGGTGAGGTGCAGGCGGTGCTGGCCGGCCATCCGCGCGTCGCCCAGGCCGCCGTGGTGGTCCGCGAGGACGCCCCCGGCGACTGGCGCCTTGTCGGCTATCTCGTTCCCGCCGGTGCGGAGGGCGCCGCGATCGGCGGACTGGCCGAGGCGGTGCGGGAGTTCGCGGCGGAGCGGGTGCCCGGACACATGGTCCCGGCCGCCCTTGTCGTCCTGGACGCGTTGCCGTTGACCTCCAACGGCAAACTCGACCGGGCCGCCCTCCCGGCGCCCGAGTACGCCTCCGAGCCGGACGGCGACCGGCCCGCCTCGGTGACCGAGCAGATCGTGTCCGGCGTCTTCGCCGATGTGCTGGGCGTGGACCGGGTCGGACCGGATGACAGCTTCTTTCGGCTGGGCGGGCACTCGCTGATGGCGATCATGCTGGTAGCCCGGCTGCGCAGCGTGCTGGACGTCGAAGTGCCGGTGCGGGCCGTGTTCGAGTCACCGACGCCGGCCGGGCTGGTCGCGACGCTGGCACAGGCGTCCCGGGCCCGTTTGCCGCTGGCGGCCCGACCGCGGCCGGAGCAGGTGCCGTTGTCGTTCGCCCAGCAGCGGCTGTGGTTCATCGCCCAGCTGGAGGGTCCGTCCGCGACGTACAACAACGCGATGGCCCTGCGGCTGACCGGCGACCTGGACGTCGCCGCGCTGGAACTGGCGCTGCGCGACGTGATCGGGCGCCACGAGGTGCTTCGTACGATCTTCCCCGTCTCGGGCGGGGAGCCGTGCCAGCGGGTGCTGGACCTGGCCGAGTCCGGATGGCGGCTGGGTACCGCGAGCGTCGCGCCGGACCAGCTCCTGCGGGCGGTGGCTGAGGTGGGCGGAGAGCCGTTCGATCTCTCGGTGCAGATACCGGTTCGCACCCGGTTGCTCTCGTTGGGAGAGCGGGAGCATGTCCTGGTGCTCGTGCAGCATCACGTCGCCACCGACGGCTGGTCGACGGGCGTGTTCGCGAGGGACGTGTCGGTGGCGTACGCGGCACGGCGCGACGGCCGTGCGCCCGGATGGTCACCGCTGCCGGTGCAGTACGCGGACTACGCGCTCTGGCAGCGGGAGCTGCTCGGGGCGGAGGACGCCCCGGACAGCCTGCTGGCCGCGCAGGTGCAGTACTGGCGGACCGCGCTGGAAGGTGCGCCGCTGGAGCTTGCGCTGCCGACCGACCAGCCGCGCCCGCAGGTCCCGGGTCACCGCGCGCACGTCGCGCCGATAGAGCTCTCCGCAGAAGCCCATGCGGGACTGGCCGCGCTCGCCCGGCGGGAGGGCGTGACCCTCTTCATGGTGGTCCAGGCGGCCCTCGCGGTACTGCTGTCCCGGCTGGGAGCCGGGGAGGACATTCCGGTCGGCACCCCGGTGGCCGGGCGGACCGACGCCGCGCTGGATCACCTGGTCGGCTTCTTCGTCAACACTCTGGTGCTGCGTACCGACGTCTCCGGTGACCCGGAGTTCACCATGCTGCTGGGGCGGGTACGGGAGTGCTGGCTGGGCGCGCTGGAGCACCAGGACGTGCCGTTCGAGCGGCTGGTGGAGGTTCTCGCGCCGGAGCGGCAGATCGGACGCCATCCGCTGTTCCAGGTGATGCTGGCGGTGCACAACACCGCGAGCGCCGAGCTCGGCCTGCCCGGCCTCGTGGGCAGCGTGCTGCCGGCGGGCGAGCCGGTCGCGCGGTTCGACCTGGACGTGAGCCTGCGCGAGCACTTCGAGGACGGTCGGCCCGGTGGGCTGCGAGGAACGGTCACGGTGGCGGCCGACCTGTTCGACGCGGAGTCGGCGGGTATGTTCGCGCGCAGGTGCGCCCGGGTCCTGGACGCCGTCGCGGCCGACCCGGCGGTGCGGGTGCACCAGCTGCCCGTTCTCGACGACGGCGAGCGGCGGCAGGTCGTGGCGGCGTGGAACGACACGGCCGCTCCGATGGCGCCGGTGACCGTGCCGGAGCTGTTCCGGACGCAGGTGGCACGTCGGCCCGACTCGATCGCGGTGACCTCCGGGGACGCCTCCCTGACCTACGCCGAGCTGAACGCACGGGCCAACCGGCTGGCCCGGCTGCTCGCCGGACAGGGCGCCGGGCCGGAGACGGTCGTGGCGCTGGCCCTGGAACGCGGCGTCGACCTGATGGTGGCGCTGCTCGCCGTGGTGAAGGCCGGCGCCGCCTACCTTCCGATCGACCTGAGCTACCCGGCCGAGCGGATCGAGTACATGCTCGCCGGCACCCAGGTGGTCTGCGTGCTCACCGCGGCCGCCGTGGCGGACGGACTGCCGGACGCCTCCGGCGCGCCCGTCCTTGCGGTGGACGACCCAGGCCTGATCGCACGCCTGGCGGACCTGCCCGACTCCGACGTCACCGACCACGACCGCACCGGGGTGCTGCTGCCGGCGCACCCGCTGTACGTCATCTACACGTCGGGGTCGACCGGCCGGCCCAAGGGCGTTGCCGTGACCCACGGCGGGTTCGCGAACATGACCGCTGCCATCGCCCGCTTCGGCTCCGGGCCGGGCGACCGGGTCGGGCAGTTCACCTCGGTCAGTTTCGACGTCTTCGGGACCGAGTGGTCGATGGCGCTGCTGTGGGGCGCGGCGCTGGTGGTCATCCCCGACGAGCGGCGGCTGGGCCGGGAGTTGACCGGCTTTTTCGCCACGACCGGGATCACCCACCTGTCGCTGCCGACCGCGGTGGTGGCGACGCTGGACGCCCGGGAGGTCAGGCCCGGTGTCGTGCTGGAGGTCGCGGGCGAGGCGTGCCCACCGGAGGTCGTCGAGCGGTGGTCGGCCGGCCGGGTCATGTTCAACACCTACGGCCTCACTGAGACGACCGTCGACGCCACGGTGTGGCCGTGCCCACCGAACGTCCGGGAGGTCACCATCGGCAGGCCGATCGTGAACATGCGGGTGTTCGTGCTGGACAAGTGGCTGGAGCCGGTGCCGCCCGGCGTTCCCGGGGAGCTGTACATCGCCGGAGCGCAGCTGGCACGCGAGTACGCGGGTCGGCCCGAGCTGACCTCCGAGCGATTCGTCGCGTGCCCGTTCGGCCCGGCCGGAGAGCGGATGTACCGGACCGGGGACCTCGCGAAGTGGGGCCGTGACGGCCTGCTGATGTTCGTCGGACGGGCCGACGACCAGGTCAAGATCCGTGGGTTCCGCGTCGAGCCCGGCGAGATCGAAACGGTGCTGGCGGCCCACCCGGACGTGGCCCAGGCGGCCGTGATCGTACGGGAGGACTCTCCGGGCGACCGGCGGCTGGCCGCCTACCTCGTTCCGGCCGAGGGCGCCGGTGCCGACGGCCTGGTCGCGGAGGTGCGGGAGTACGCGGCGGCCCAGCTTCCCGCGCACATGGTGCCGGCCGGTGTCGTGGTCATGGACGCGCTGCCGCTGACCAGCAACGGCAAGCTGAACAAGGCCGCGCTCCCCGTACCTGTCTACACCTCCGACGGCGCCCGCAGCCGTGGCCCGGCCAACCCGGCCGAGGAACTGCTGTGCAGCGTGTTCGCCGACGTGCTCGGCCTGGACGCGGTCGGGCCGGAGGAGAACTTCTTCGCGCTGGGCGGGCACTCGCTGCTCGCGGTGCGGCTGGTGGAGCGGCTGCGCGAGCGGGGCGTCGGCGTCAGCGTGCGCGCTCTGTTCGAGACACCGACGCCGACCGGGCTGGCGGTGGCGGCGGGTCCCGGCGAGGTGGCCGTACCGGCCAACCTGATCCCGCCCGGAGCTGAAACGATCACGCCGGAGATGGTGCCGCTGGCCGGGCTGAACGAGGCCGAACTGGCCGCGGTCGTCGCGGGAGTGGACGGCGGCGCGGCGAACGTGGCCGACATCTACCCGCTGGCGCCCTTGCAGGAGGGCATGTTCTTCCACCACCTGATGGGCGGAGAAGCGGACGCCGACGTGTACCTGTCGCCGTCGGTGCTCCGCTTCCGCTCCCGGGCCCGGCTGGAGGAGTTTCTCGCCGCGCTGCAACGGGTGGTGGACCGGCACGACATCTACCGGACGTCGGTGGCGTGGCAGGAACTGCGCGAGCCGGTACAGGTGGTCTGGCGCCGGGCCGAGGTTCCGGTCACCGAGGTGACCATTGACGACGGCGCCGATCCGGCGCAGGCCCTGCTGGGTGCGGCGGGGGAGCGTATCGACCTGGGCCGGGCACCGCTGCTGCGGGTCCACCTGGCAGCCGAGGCCGACAGCGGCACCTGGCTGGCCCTGGTCCAGGTCCACCACCTGGTACTCGACCACAACAGCCAGGAGCGGATGCTCGAAGAGATCTCGGCGATGCTCTCCGGCGACGCCGCCGACCTCGCCGACCCGCTGCCGTTCCGTGACTTCGTCGCGCAGGCCCGGCTGGGCGTGCCGCGGGAGGAGCACGAGCGGTACTTCGCCGGCCTGCTCGGCGACGTCACCGAGCCGACCGCGCCGTTCGGGCTGCTGGACGTCCGCAGCGACGGGACCGGCGCCGGTCAGGCCCGGCTGGCGGTGGACGAGGACCTGGCCACCAGGCTGCGGGCACATGCCCGGACGCTGGGGGTGAGCCCGGCCACCGTTCTGCACCTGGCGTGGGCCAGGGTGCTCTCGGTGTTGGCCGGACGCGACGACGTGGTGTTCGGCACGGTGCTGTTCGGCCGGATGCAGTCGGGGCGCGGCGCGGACCGGGTGCTCGGCCCGTTCATGAACACCCTGCCGGTCCGGGTCGGCGTCGGCACCTCCGGTGTCGCCGAGGCGGTGGCCGCCATGCGCTCCCAGCTCGCCCGGCTGCTCGCGCACGAGCACGCCCCGCTCGTCCTCGCACAGCAGGCCAGCGGCCTGACCGACCAGGCGCCCCTGTTCACCTCGATCTTCAACTACCGGCACAGCCCTGCCCAGACGCGCTCCGGCACCGGCCTGGCCGGTATCGAGCTGGTGTTCAACCGTTCGCTCAACAACTATCCGGTCACCGTCTCCGTCAACGACACCGGCACCGGCTTCGTCATCACGGTCGACGCGGTCGCTCCCGTCGACCAGGAGCTGGTGTGCACGCTGATACACACCACCGTGCGCGGACTGGTGACCGCGCTGGAGGAGGCTCCCGCGACCCCGCTGCGAGACGTGCCGGTGCTGGCTGAGGCTGAGCGGTGGCAGTTGCTTGAGGGGTGGAATGCTGCGCCTGTTCCGGAGGGTGCGGTGTTGATGCCGGAGTTGTTCTGGGCGCGGGTTGAGCGGTGTCCGGATGTGGTGGCGGTGTGTCGTGGGGATGAGTGTGTGAGTTATGCCGGGCTTGCTGTGCGGGCGGGTCGGGTGGCGGGGTTGTTGGTGGCTGCTGGTGTGGGGCGGGGGTCGGTGGTCGGGCTGTGTTTGCCCGATGGGCTGGACATGGTGGCGGCGATACTGGGTGTGTGGATGGTGGGTGCTGCCTATCTGCCGTTGGATCCGTCGTATCCGGCGGACCGGTTGGAGTTCCTGCTGGCTGACAGCGGAGCGCGGTTGGTGCTGGCGCGGCGCGGTGATGCGGGGAATCTGTCGGGCGTGGGTCTTTTCAGCCCGGTGTGGCTGGATGACGGCCTGCTGGCTGCGGAGCCGGTTTCTGGTGTGGTGTGTGCGTCGGTTGACTTGGCGTATGTGGTGTATACGTCGGGGTCGACCGGGGTGCCGAAGGG
>NZ_JBIVNL010000021.1:0-144636 GCF_044753545.1 Streptomyces sp. NPDC088350
CCTGGGCTACCAGCTGGGCCGGCACTACGACGGCACTCTCCAGGCCACCGTCCGCCCCGAGCGGCTCGCCACCCTGGCGCCGGGCGACGGGCCCGTGCCCGGCGACGCGCCCCGGGTGCGGGTGGTGGTGCCGTTCCGCGACCGGGGCCCGGGGCTGCGCCTGCGCAATCTGCTGGCCTGTCTGCTGGCCCTGCGCGACCAGTCGGTGCCGCGTTCCTTCTACCAGGTCGTGGCGGTGGAAACGGACGACGAACCCCGCTGGCGTGACGTTGTCCAGCCCCGTGCCGACCACTACCTTTTCGCGTACAAGCCCGGCAGCTTCAACAAGTCCTGGGCGGTGAACGTCGGCGCGGTGAACGCCCCGGGCCAGGCCGACATCCTCTGCGTCCTGGACGCGGACGCTCTGGTCGACCGCGACTTCATCGCGCGGAACGTGGCCCGCTTCCACCAGCCCGGCACCATGGGCCACCTCAGCTACCGCGACATGTGGTGCCTCGACGAGTCCGCCACCTCCTGGGCGATCGAGGAGCGGCTGTGGCGGGGCGCCGGGCAGGTGGACGCCGAGCATCTGCGGGCCTTCGTGCTGCGCCGCCCGCCCGGGTGCTGCGTCTGGGTCCGCACGAGCGCCTTCCACCGCATCGGCGGGATGGACGAACGCTTCGAGGGCTGGGGCGGCGAGGACAACGACTTCGCCTACCGGATGGACATCAACTCGGCCTTCGACCACTACGACGACCCGCTGTTGCACATGTACCACCCATCCTCCGCGGTGCTGCGGGAGGACGGCGAACTGGTCAATGCCCATATCCCCGCGCTGAGCTGGGGGCCCTCCGCGGAGCCCATCGGCGACGTCCACCGGTTCGCGCGGGCGGCCGGAACCGAGCCCCAGCACGAACCGCACGAACGAAGGGCAGACAGCCATGTCTCGTGACATACCCGTTCTGGACCTGACCGAGTGGCGCACCGAGGCCCCACCCCGCCGCGCCGGGATCGCGGCGGCACTGGACGCCGTCCTGCGCGAAACCGGCCTCTTCCTCCTGAGCGGCCACGGAATCCCACAGGAGCTCACCGACCGCATGCGGGTCACGGGCCGGGAGTTCTTCGCCCTGCCCGCCGAGAACAAGCGGAAATACGCCGTCGACCGCCCTTACGACAACGGCTGGCGGGGCCTCGGCGCGCTCGACGTCGGTGCCGTCGACGGCCAGGCGGGCACCCCCGACCTGCACGAGGCGTACCACGTCGGGCCCTCCCACCGCACGGGCGACGCCACGTACGACGCGCGGTACTACCCGGGCAACAAGTGGCCGGCGGAACAACCCGCGCTGCGGGAAACGGCGTTGGAGTACACCGGGCACATGACGAGGGTCGCCCACGAGGTGCTCGCCGTCCTCGCCGCGGTCCTCGGCCTCCCGGACGACTACTTCACCTCGCGCTCACAGCGGGCGACCTGGACCCAGAACGTCAACTGGTACCCCTCGCTACGGGCCGTCGGCGGCGTGCTGGAGGGACAGATGCGGGTCGGCCCGCACACCGACTTCGGCACGCTGAGCCTGCTCGACCGGCAGCAGGGGGTGGGCGGACTGGAGGTCTGGAACGAGGCGGACGGCTGGTACCGGCCGCCCTTCGAACCGGGCACCCTGGTCGTCAACCTCGGTGACCTGATGAACCTCTGGACGGACGGTCGGTGGCGCTCCCTGCGCCACCGGGTCCTCGCCCCCAGCAACGCCGCCCCGGACGAGGAACTGGTCTCCCTGGTCTATTTTTTCGAGACCGACCCCGACACGGAGGTCGTCCCGCTGGCGGCGCCCGTGGGCGGCGGCGCGGGCATGAGCCCAGTGATCGCTGGAGAGTCGATCCTGGAAAAGGTCGGCGCGAGCCTCTCCCTGGGCTGACCCTCCGGGGCGCCCGCGGCGTCCTCGTCTCAGCCGGAGTCCGGCAGGACGGCCTCCGCCCAGGCCGAGCGGCCGTCGGGCCCGGTCGTCAGCACGGCGAGAGCGTCGTCACCGGAGGACCGGGCCGTCCGGCCGGTGAACCAGTCACAGTCTTCCCGCGTCAGGACGGTGACCTCGCCGTCCGGGGCGGTCGGCACCAGCTCGACCCGGCTCGCATGCGGCGCGTGCCACCGTACGACCACGCCGTCGCCGTCCCGCCGTGCGCCGCCGTGCCCGGCGTCGAACGGCGCGGCCTCGTCCCCGCCCGCACGTACCGGGGTACGCCCCGCGGGGACGGCGTTCGCGGGCGGAGTACCGGCCACGCACGCGGCGAACACCGCCAGGAACCGCTCCGCGGCGGCCTTCCAGGTGAAGCTCCGGCCGGCTTCGACCGCAAGCACCCGCAACTTCTCGATACGCCCGGGGTCGCGGTGCCACAGGTCCAGCACCTGGGCCAGCCCGGTGTGCACCGCCTCCGTCAACAGCGGGTCGTCCACCCGGAAGGACCGCGGCAGCGCCAGCCCGGTCGCCGCCGGCGCGTCGAGATCGAAGGAGTGCCGGAAGTGCCGCATCCCGCGCTGGGCCGTGGCGACGGGCACGCAGCCGCTCGCCATCGCCTCGCCCATCGCCATCAGGAAGGTGTCCATCTCGAACTTGGACGGGAAGACACAGAAGTCACTCGATACGGCCCAGTCCTTGATCTCGGCGTTGCTCATCGGCCCGGTCTCGATCCGCACCAGCTCCGGGTAGCCCTCGGCCAGCGCCGTCAGATCCGGATCCTCCGGGGGCCGCGGCGCCAGACAGTGGAAGAGCACATTGCAGCGCCCGCCCTCGTCGAGCAGCGCGCGGACCCCCTTGAAAAGCTCCTGCTGCCCCTTGTGCTGCACGGAGTAGCGCGCGTTGTGGTAGATCGTCGGCAGCCCCGGATCCAGCCCCAGCCCGCTGAGCGTCCGCGCGCGGACCTCGTCGTCGCGCCGTACGTCCAGCCACTCGTCGCCGATCGCGCAGCCCCCCACCACCAGCAGCTGCTCCCGCGCCGCCAACTCCCGCCGTACGGCCAGCCGTTGGAAGAGCTGCTCGAACGGTGTCTCCGCCTGGGTCAGCGCGTGGTCGAGCTGTCCCTCCGAGAGGAAGTCCATCGCGGCCACGGACCGGACGACCAGCCCCAGCATGGTGATGTAGTCGTGCCCCGGCCGCTCCGGATAGTCCTGGTAGAGCAGGGTCCGCGGCAGGAAGGCGCGCATCGCCCGCTCCAGGGACGAGTCGAGAGGCGGGTCGGCGAGCCCGTCGGCGACCGACGCGTCCGCGCCCTCGCTCTCCAGCACGCCGCGCACCTCGGGGCCGTACACCTTGGTGTTGACGGCCATGTTCGTCTGCACGGTGGAGACGACGTGGAAACCGTGCCCGGCCAGCAGGCCGGGCAGGAGGTAGTGGTAGAAGGGCTCGTGCAGGTGGACGAGCGTGCCCGCCCTCACCTGTTCCCGCACATAGCGGGCCGCCACCACCTGGAACACCAGTGGCTTGAGGAAGTCCAGGCTGTGGCCCTTGAGTTCGCGGGGCGGGTAGAAACTGTCGGGGTGGTTGTCGAGCATGCCACCGCTCAGCAGCACGATGTCGATGCCGTCCACGGTGATCCGGTGGGCGCGCGCGGTGACGTCCAGGGTGACCGTCTCGGGGAACCCGGGCCACTCGGCGGGGTCAAGCCGCACGGGTATCCGGTCGGCGAAGCGCCAGTCCAGGTCGGTGACGGTGTGCTTCTCCGCGATGACGTCCAGCAGACCGTGCGCGGCGGTCACCGCCCCGGTCTCGTGCCCGGCGGCCTTGAACTGCCGGACGAGGTTCCACAGATAGACAGAGGTGCCGGCCTTCACCAGATGATCGTCGAATCCACTGAACTCGAAGTGACACTCGATGATGCGCAATCGCCCGCCCTCTTCGTTAGCTTCGGCCATCGAACACTGATCATCCCGCATGGGTCAGGGGAATTACCGAAGGGATTTCAGCCACTTTCCCGGCGGGTGATCCACTGGGCGGCAGCACGTGAAAGCCTCACTGAAAACTTCGCCGAAAGGGCATGGCAGGCATATGACAGACGGGACTTCCCGACTCGACGCGGGGCTTGATGTGGGCAGCGGTCCGGGTGAGGGGCGGCGGATGCCGAGCGGGCTGGTCGCACTGGCGCTGGGAGGGTTCGGCATCGGGCTGACCGAGTTCCTGATCGCCGGACTGCTGCCGCAGGTCGCGTCGAGTTTCTCGGTGTCTGAGGCAGCCGCGGGCTGGCTGATCTCCGGCTACGCACTAAGTGTCGCGATCGGCGCGATAGCTCTGACCGCAGCGACGACTCGGCTGCCCCGCAAGAGCGTCCTGGTCGGCCTGGTCGCCCTGTTCGTCCTCGGCAACCTACTGTCCGCGATCGCCCAGAACTATCCAACGATGATGCTCGGCCGGATCGTCGCGGCCCTGTGCCACGGCTCGTTCTTCGGTATCGGCTCCCTGGTGGCCCGCGCCCTGGTGGTCCCGGAGCGTAAGTCCCGCGCGGTGGCGATCATGTTCGCCGGGCTGACGGTGGCGAACGTGCTGGGCGTCCCCTTTGGCGCCCTGGTCGGCGAACGCTGGGGCTGGCGGGCGGCCTTCTGGGCGGTCACCGGCATCGGCGTCCTCGCCCTGGCCGGAATCGTCGTCCTGGTCCCGGCATGGGCGGGCCAGCCGCAGGAAACCGGGACCGGGGCGGGCCAGCGCCTCGCGGCAGCACCCACAAGCCTGCGCGCCCAGTTCCGCGCCTTCCGCTCCGCGCAGGTCTGGCTCACCCTCGCAGCCACCGCCCTCAGCTACGGAGGCATGTTCGGAGCCTTCAGTTACATCGCGTACACCTTCACCGAGGTCGCCGGCTTCTCAACCGGGGACGTCTCCTGGTTGCTGATGGTCTACGGCGTCGGCCTGGTCGTCGGCAACATCATCGGCGGGCGGGCCGCCGACATCGACCGCGACCGAGCCCTGCTGGTGGCCCTGGTCGGCCTCACCGTCACGCTGTTCGTCTTCGGCCTGCTGGCCGCCAGCGCCACCGCGACCGTGGTCCTGGTCTTCCTGATGGGTGTGTTCGGTTTCGCCAGCGTCCCTGGCATGATCACCCGCGTCACCGACGCCGCCCACGGCGCCGCCCTCGCCGCCAGTGCCAACGTCTCCGCCTCCAACGTCGGCAACGCCCTCGGCGCCTGGCTCGGCGGCCTGGCCATCACCGCCGGCTTCGGTTACGCCTCCCCTCTCTACGTTGGCGCCACCATTGTCCTGATCTCCGTCGGCGTGATGGCCGTAGCCGCGCACCAGACCCGACGGACGGCACCGGGGTCCGGCCCCCTTCGGTGAGTCGATCGGCGGCCTGCGTGTTCGGCCGGCCAGTGTGATGCGCCACACACGTCTGGCTGTGGGGCTGCTGGGGTCGGTGCCGGTGATCGTGGCCGACTGCGGCTACGGCCGCGGTGTCTCCCTCCGCCCGGCCCCTGCACCAACTGACCGATGCGGGTACCTGCTGCGAAACCGTCATCTGGAGCCAGGGCAGCGAAGGGCCGATGACCTCGTACTGCCTTTGCGGACCCTCCTGGTCGAACAGCCCGAGGGATCGGCGCAGCCCACCGGTTACTGGGGAGCGTGGTCGAGGCCGAGCGGCGGGGCCGTCCGGCGCAGTTCCTTGCTACCGTAGACCTCGTCGTCGGCCAATCAAGGGGCCTTGACGCCTACACCGTGGGCGTGACCGTGCCGACTGGCGTATGTAAGGTTGGCGGGACACCTCAGCCGCTGTCAGACGATCGCTTGCCGACGATCACGTTCCTGACCGGCAAGAGCCCCCGTTCGTGACCCGCACCACCCCCGCCACCTGCAACGTCAGGTTGAAACCTCCCACTGCCCACGGTGTGAAAACGGCGTTGGAGGGTGTGTTAAACTTGCTTGGTCTGTCATCGTCGTTTAGTGCGCATCTGGTCGAATGTGCGGCGACCCGTTTCTGGAAGTGGAGATTTTAATGGCTCAGCGTTGCGATGTTTGTGGCAAGGAGCCCTCTTTCGGCAAGAAAGTCGCTCGCTTGGGTAAGAATGCCATCCACCGTAGGGTGCAGGGGCGTTCGGCGCGGAGGTTCAATCCGAACGTGCAGCCTATGAAGACGACGGTCAACGGTACACCGACCCGACTGAAGGTCTGTACGTCTTGCCTGAAGAAGGGCAAAGTAGAGCGTCGCGTTGCTTCGTA
Source organism: Streptomyces sp. NPDC088350 (assembly GCF_044753545.1). Lineage (NCBI taxonomy): Bacteria > Bacillati > Actinomycetota > Actinomycetes > Kitasatosporales > Streptomycetaceae > Streptomyces > Streptomyces sp. NPDC088350. The sequence goes on from NZ_JBIVNL010000021.1 coordinate 6,171, forward strand.
GCTGATAGATCGCAACTTGACTGCGAGCGAGCATCAACACTTCTTGTAAAAGATGAATCACATTAGGTCTGCAGTCGTCATGCGATCAAAAGACTTGTTGTGGGATGTTCGGCACTTTTTGCGCATTCGGCAGGGCTTTGCACGCAAACCGGCCCTGATGAGTGGTCATAGTCCGGGATGATGTTTGGGCGGCATCCGGTCATGATTCGGGTGGGGCTCCGTGTGTCGGTTGCCTTGAGGATCAGCAACGGCTCATCGATCGGCTGACACGCAACGCACAGGTTGGTTAAGCCTCCACCGTTGGGCCTTCATTTCCGGCCGGTATTAGTCTCGATCATGCATGAGGGTCCGTCAACTTGACTCGTTGACGGACCCTTTTCGTTTGGGTTTGAGTGGAGGCATCTGCCGGAGAGCAGGCCGATGGCCCGGTAGTCATGTCGAATGGGCGCAAGGCTCCACGTCTGCGATGAGGGGCGGCGCCGAGCGCAGTGGCTCCGGTGAATTGGGCAGCCGCCCTTGGCCGAAGAGGCCTCGGCACGCAGATGCTCGCCCTGCTTGTCCAGCTGGAAGCCGCCTGCGCCGCCGCTGACCAGCTCGCCGAGGCGGTGGAAGAGGCATTCCCGCAGCACCCGGACGTCGAGATCCCGCTGAGCTTCCCCGAACTCGGCATCCAGCTCGCCGCCCGCATCATCGTTGAGGTGGTGGGGGACCACCACACCCGCTTCGCCGACTCTCGCGGCATGAGAGCGTACGTGGGCTCCTCGCTCATCACCAGGGGCTCCGCCAAGAAGTCGGCCATCACCCGGCGCTGAGTGAAAAACGACTGTGTTACTTCCGATCCGGTGGCGTGAGCGGAGGTGGCCGGCCCGTTCTTCCAGGCGCGTTCGCGGTAGCCGTTGCGGCCTCCCGCATTGGGAGTGATCGGCAGGCCGGAAGCGGTCGGGTAGTGGTGCTGCCCCTCGTCTTCCCGTCAGCGGTGCGGGGTGGCCACGGCGAAGGCGCTGGTGCCGCAGCCGACCGAGACCCAGCCTGTGTCTGCGCTGATGTCGTGGATCCCGTGCGGCATCGCCATCAACGCGCTCATTTCAGGCAAGTCGTGGGCCGGACCCGGACAGGCCGTCCGGTCGGGTGCCACTCGCCTCCGACGATCGCGTAGTCACCCAGGGCCCCCTTTTTCTTGGCGCCCACGCTGATGTCCGGCTGCCCGGCCGCGGTGAACTCGTTGACCCAGTTGTTGATGTAGTGGAACTGTGTGTCCCGGTCGGGGTGCCGGGTCCTCTCGGTGGTGCGCCAGGTGCCCTGCAGCGAGAACCCCTCGGCCGTCAACAGGACGGCCACCGCAACGGCGACTCCTGATCTCCCCGCTGCCCCGGCTCGACCAATGCCGACGGGGCCGGCAACAGCGCCGCATCGGCATCCCGCAACCGCTTGCGGCCTCCGCCCCCGCCAGGACACGGCCACCGGACTCCTCACCCTGCTCCCACTCACGCAGTCCGTGCGACACCGTGGACGCCGCCACCCGAGGCTCCGGCCACCGTGCGAACCCCCACCGCGCCCTCGCACCCGGGCCGCAGCCCCAGGCGCCGCTTATCCAGATGCCGCAGCAGCAGCCCGAACGCGTCCGCCACAACCTGATCCTGCGGGCCAACAGGCCTTGCAAACAATGGAGTTATGTCTCAACAACCCTCTGGGGGTTGACGCCGCCATGAAAAGACTGCGGTTAGCGGGCGGCCGCCAGGGGCATGATCAACGAAAGCGCTTTCAGTGCCGAGATACTGAACGAGGAGTCGGTATGACCCAGCCTGACGTTGTTGTTGCCGTCGATGACACGTGCATCCGGCCCTACGAACTATCTGATGAGCGGCAACTGGGTGTGGACGATCGCGGCCCCGTCGTCCGCATCGGGATCGAGCAGATTGAGTTAGGGGATTCCCCGAGGTTGAAGGAGATTGACGAGGCGCATGTACAGCTCCTCGCGGACGCTGAAGATGCGTTGCCCCCGATCACCGTTCATCGGTCTACTCTCCGGGTGATTGATGGCGCGCATCGTGTGCGAGCGGCGATAGCCAGGGGGGAGACCTCTGTCAGGGCTTGGTTGTTCGACGGGACGGATGATGAGGCCTTTATCCATTCCGTCCGGGCCAACAATGCGCATGGGCTGCCCCTGACTGTCTCGGACCGTCGTGCGGCGGTGGTGCGCCTTCTGCGGGCGCGCCCCGAGTGGTCGGATCGAGCCATTGCGACCACGGCGGGTGTCTCGGCGCAGACTGTCGGCAAGGTACGCCGTTCAACTGTCAGCGCCACTCAGTTGAACGGGAGGGTGGGGCGTGACGGGCGTGTCCGGCCGTTGAGCACGGCAGAGGGGCGACGCAAGGCCGAGGAGATCATGACAGCCAGGCCCGATGCCTCACTGCGTGAGGTTGCCAGGGAAGCCGGACTGTCCCCGGGGACGGTGAACGACGTCCGCCGTCGATTGCGAGACGGCAAGGATCCCGTCATGGCCGCCAAGGTGTCGTCAGCGAACAGTACGCGGCATCGAGTGGTGAACAACAGGATATCGGCAGCGTCGAATTCCGACTTCGTGCTCTTCTGGAAACAGTTGAGCAAGGATCCGTCCCTGAACCTGACGCGTTTCGGCCGCAACCTACTGACTCTCTTGCGGGCATATAGTCTGGATGAAGGAGTGGCGGATTCGGTTCCCGTGCACTGCGCGCAGAAAATGGCCGCGGTGGCGAAGCAGTGCTCCATCACTTGGGGCATCATTGCCGAACGCCTGGAGCGGCGCGGCGAGTTGCACTCATAGGAAGCAACTGCGCCGCCTTTCGGCATGGGACTGCGGCAGATTACTGGCCCAGCATGCCCGACTACGCATCGACGCGGGGCCGCAGGTATACCTCGACGACCCGCACAGGCCTTGGCAGCGGGGCACGAACGGGAACACCAACGGCCTGCCGCGGCAATCCCTTCCCAGGGGAACGGATCTGTTGCGATGGGATCCCGACGAGCTGCACGCCGTTGCTCTCGCGCTCGACAACAGGCCCCGCACGACAGTCCATCGTGAAGATCGGCCGTACACCACTTCCTGGATACAGCTCACGGTTACCCGTGCCTGCAGTTGAGCGTCGGAAATATCCGAGGGGCAGGGGCGGCGGTAAATCGGCCCGAGAGCCGAGCCGGGGTGGCTGCCCGTCGGGCCAGGCTGGATCCGGCCTCTCCGCGCGGTCCCGCTCATCACCGGCGCAGAGAAATGGGACCGGGGCGTGGAGCTGGGGAGGCGCATGGTGCGGCTGCGCACACGGTGCATGCGGTATGGACCGCCCTCGTGTGCCTGCTGGGCGGTGGCCCTTGGCGCGGGCCGCGATTCCGCCCCGGCCCGTCTCGATCTCGTACGACGAGGAGGCCGAGGCTCTCTGCCTCGACGAGGGCAGGATCGCCCCCTCACCTCCTCCGTGGCCCGGCAGTTCCAGGCCGGGGGGCCGTCCGGGTGCTTCAGCCGTGGTTCGAGCGGCGGGTTGCCGGCGGAGGTGGGGATGCTGGAGGCCGTATGCACGAGGGCCTGGACGCAGGAGTGGTCCTCGGCACTGCTCAAGCTGATCGCCGTGCTGGAGCTGCTCGCTGAACCGGAGCCGCGGCGGGCGGAGTTGAGGGCTCAGCCGCGGGAGGGCGACACACCGATCGGGCGTCCCGGACCGAGGGACGCAGGTGTGCTGCCGGCGCGGAGGGTCACCCGTCGGCCGGCCTCGGTACTCGATCACCACGCGGAGGGCCCGGACAGGCAGTTCGCCCTGATCCGACCTCGCGTGCGCAACGCGTGGACCAGGAGCGGACTTCATCGACATCCCGTCCGCACCCATAGACCTTCGTGATCACTCGCTTGATCACTCGCTTGACCCGTCTCGCGGATTTTCTAGACTCAAGCCGGCCCGAACGAACCTCGTCCGGTACATCGAAGGGTGGCTGATGGCGGTTCCGGTGATCCAAGCCCGTGGCCTCTCCAGGGTCTTCCGCACAACCGTCCGCCGTCCCGGTCTCGGCGGCGCCCTGCGTTCGCTGGTGAACCCCGAGCGGGTGGCGAAGACCGCGGTCGCAGACGTCTCTTTCACCGTCGGGGCGGGGGAACTCCTCGCGCTGCTCGGACCCAACGGCGCGGGGAAGTCCACGACCATCAAGATGCTCACCGGGATCATTGCCCCCACGTCCGGCGAGGCGCTGGTCGCGGGGGTGGTCCCGCACCGTGAGCGCGAGCGCAACGCGCGCAACATCGGGGTGGTCTTCGGGCAGCGCACGCAGTTGTGGTGGGACCTGCCGGTGCGTGAGTCGTTCGCCATCCTGCGCGACATCTACGGGGTGGACGACGCCGAACACCGCGCCCGCCTCCAGGAGTTCGACGAACTCCTCGAACTGTCCTCGTTCTGGGACACCCGCGTCCGGCATCTCTCCCTCGGGCAGCGGGTCCGCAGTGATCTCGCCGCAGCCCTGCTCCACGACCCGCCTGTGGTCTTCCTCGACGAGCCGACCATCGGCATGGACGTCGTGGTCAAGGAGCAGGTACGCGACTTCTTACGGCACCAGGTCGAGCAGCGGGGCCGTACCGTCCTGCTCACCACCCACGACATGACCGAGGTGGCCCGGCTCGCCGAGCGCGTCGTGCTGATCAACCATGGCCGGATCGTGCTGGACGGTTCACTGGACGAGATACGTCGACGATTCGGTGGCACCTGGCAGGTGCAGGTCACGCTCGCCGACCCCGACCCCGACACCCGCCTGGAGCCGCCCGCCGGGATCGCGCTGCTGCGCCGCGAGGGTCCCCGATTGGTGTTCGGGCCCCAGGACTCCGCTGCCCCGATCACCGTGCAGGGTGCGCTGAAACGGATCATCGAGCGGTACGAGGTCTCCGACATCGCGATCGAGGAGAACGACCTCGAAGACGTGATGCGGACCGCTTATCTGAAGGCCCCCGAACCCGCCCAGCCCACCGAATCCGCGCTGCGGAGCGGCTGAACCATGGCCGGCAGCGCCACGGGCGCCCTACGGGTCGCGAGGATCACCCCGCTCGGCGAGGTCCTCGCCCCGCCCCGCATCACCGCCAATCTGCTGCGGCTCGCCGTGCAGATCCTCTTGGTCGTCGCCCTGTGGCGGGGCCTGTACGCCGAGGTCGGGGACGGAACCAAGGCCGGGCTGAGCCGTGAACAGGCCGTCAGCTACGCGGTGCTGGCTGTCCTCGCTACCCCCATCCGCGGCCTGGACCGCAATGCCTCCCGGGACTCGGTCCTCCAGCATCTGCACTTCGGCACGATCATCTACTGGTTCCTGCGCCCACTACCGCCCCGTCGCTACTACGCGCTGCGCGCGCTCGGCGACCAGCTCTACGGCCTGATCTGGCTGCTGGCCGGCTGCGTGATCTGCCTCGCCGCCGGGGCGGTGCAGCCCCCGGCCTCGGCCGCCGTCGCCGCCGTATCGGCGCTGAGCCTGCTGCTCGGGCAGTGGGTGCTGTACTACGTGATGCTGCTGATCGATCTGTGCTGTTTCTGGACGCTGCGCAACCAGGCGGCCCTGCTCATCCTGCTGTTCGCACAGGATCTACTGTCCGGGGTCTTCGCGCCGCTGTGGTACTTCCCCGGCTGGTTCCAGACGATGAGCAGCTTCCTGCCCTTCCAGACCACGCTGGCGGTCCCGCTCTCCCTGTACGTCGGACGGATCCCCCTCGCCGACGCGCTGCCCCAACTCGCCCTCCAGGCGGGGTGGGTGGTCCTGTTCGCCGTACTGACCCGGCTTCTGTGGCACCGTGCCGCCCGGCGGGTCGTCTCCCAGGGAGGATGACCGAGCGTGCCGAAATCGGCTTGGGGAGTGGCCTGGCGGATGACCAGGCTCAACTTCCGCACGCAGCTGGAGTACCGCGTCGAGTTCCTGATGACGATTGCCATCGGGGCGGTCTGGCAGGTCGCGGTGATCGTCTTCGCGACCGTGCTGCTCACCCAGTTCTCCGGGATGGGCGGCTGGACCGCTGCCGACGTCCTGCTGATCGTCGCCATGCGGATGCTGGCGCACGGCCTGTTCGTGCTCTTCTTCGGCCGGCTGCCCGCACTGGCGCACCGGGTCCAGGAGGGGCTGATCGACGCCTGCCTGGTGCGGCCCATGCCGGTCTACCGTCAGGTCCAGCTGCACTGGTTCCCCACCCACGCCATTGGCGACCTGGCAGTCGCCACCAGCCTCTTCTCCTGGGCCATCGTCCGTAGCTCCCTGGAGTGGACCCCGGGCCGGATCGCCTTCCTGGTCGCGGGGGTGCTGGGCGGCATGCTGGTGGAGGCCGCTCTCTTCACCGCGCTGTCCAGCGCCGCGCTGCACTACCCGGCCACCTCTTACTGGAGCAGCTGGCTGGAGGAGCTGATGGGCACCTTCGGCAGCTACCCGCTGAACATCCTCCCGAAGGCCGTCTCGGCTGCGCTGACCTACGTGCTGCCGCTGGCGTTCATCGCATACTTCCCGGCCGGGGTGCTCACCGGGCACGGCTCGGCGCTGGGCGTACCCGTGTGGGTGGCGGCCTCTGCACCGCTGTTCGGGTTGGCGGGGTTCATCGGGGCCCGGTTGCTGTGGAACTGGAGCCTGCGGCACTACACAGGCGTCAACGGCTGAGGGCGGACAGGCAGCGCGGACACTGGCACGGCGGCCAGGTCATCGTACGAAGTGTGAGCGCACCACTGGCTCATTTTTCCAGGCTCTGCTGACCTCCAGAGATCTTCAATGGCTGGGGTTACGGCGGCTGGAAGTCGAGTCCGGTCTTGGCGAGGCCGGCCGGCGATCTCGGGACGGCGGGGCCGCCGGGCTGCTGCTGTGCGCCATCCAGAAGGCGGGTGTGGTCGGTCTCGGTGAAGCCCTTGTGCCGGCCCTTCGTCCTCACCCTGGAAAAGCAACGCTGAAAACGCTCAATGGCTTCAGCACCTTGATCATCCGGAGTCGCGTCTCATTTCGCCAACCGCGTGAAACTGACAACACGCCTACTCCATCACAACCATGACGTCTCGTCACCCGAGAACGCTGCAGCCCTGTTGTGGTGGCCACGATAGAGAATATGATCCTTCCGCGCGGGTGGATGCTGTGCTTGCTGACATTCAAGAAGTGATCACCGCTTATCCTGCTGCGCTTTTGCACCCGAATACCAAGACGAGGATTTGGCATGCATACCTCCCCCCCTCTGGTTGCGGTAATAGGGCCAGTTGAGTCAGGCTTGCTCACCTCCTTCATCACGCACTATCGAGAAAGGGTCGGTGTCTCCGATTTCTACCTTGGCTTTCACTTCACCGAACATGCTCCGCACTCGGTGCGAGACGAGTTGCTGTCGGTGTGCGAAGAGTTAATCGGACCACCGACCCTCATCAGCCAGGGGCCCTGGCACGAAGAGGTGCACAGCCAGTTGCGCGATCACCTGCGTGTCCGCGCCGGCGCCGGCTGGCACTTGATCGCGGACAGCGACGAATTCCATGACTACCCGGTTCCGGTGACCGATCTCATCGCCGATGCCGAGTCCGTGGGCAGCAAGGTGATCGGCGGGTTGCTGTTCGACCGCGTGGCCGAGGACGGGGCCATCCGATCGTGGTCCGTCGAAGAGGGGCTGGAGAAGGCGTATCCGCTTGGCGGCTACCTCACTCCCAGACTGCTGGGCGGCAATCCCGGCAAGATCGTGGCTGCTCACTCATCGGTCCGACTGGCGTTGGGAAGCCACCGCAACCTGGATGCGTCGCCCATCAACCGCCCCTTGGTTCCTGTCCATCACTTCAAATGGCGCGAAGGCGTCCTGCCGGACCTCGCGCGTCGCGTCTCCGAGCACACCACCGGGGCGTGGCACGAGGTCGGTCCCTGGATTCGGAACGAGGCTGCCAAGCTGCTCCGGCACGTCGAGGGGCGAGACGGCCACATCGACGTGACGGACGAGCGCCTCGGCTTCCGACCCGCCGCTTTCGGGGAGCTTCCCGAGGGATGGGACAAGGACTCTGAGGAACTCCTGGACGAAGCCATGCGCCTCAGCGAGGACGAAGACTGGTCCAGAGAGCTCGTACCGGGATCATGAGTGGGCCTTCCCGGTGCGTCGCCAGCAGGTGAGGCCGCATGCCGACGAGACGAAAGTGCCGCGGAGTTCGAGGCGTCGTTCCCATCGAACAGCGCGGCGTTTGAACTGGTCGAGCGGGGCGAGGGGCTGCTCGACGACGTAACGGAGCTTGCCCCGGGCCCTTGCTGTTCGTGGCGCCCTTGCCGGAGATCACCGGCACGATCCGGCGTGTGCGCAGCTCACGGCGGACTGCCCGGGAGCCGTACCCCTTGTCGCTCAGGGTCGCCCAGGACAGTGCCGGAGCGTCGGAGGGGACGGCCCGGACGTTCGGCCGCCGGCGGGATGCCGTCGACGAGGGCGAGATTCTGCGTGATGTCGTTGACGTGCGCCGCAGTCGTGATGACGTGGAGCGGGGTGCCCTTCCCGTGGCGGAATCGCACGGTGCTTGCCGCCCGTCTTCCGCCGGTTGACCGGCGACGGACCGGTCGCACACCGGACCAGCAGCGTTATGCCGCCGTGACCTGCGCATCCGAGAGATCGCCGCGACTTTGCAGCAACCCGGTCGGCCCTGTCGCTTCTGAATGGTCTTGTCGAACATCTTTTTCTCTCCTTACACTTCAGATCGAGAGCCATCGATTGTTCGCTGGAGCGCCTCGATGCGAGCGAGGTCCCAAAGTGGACAAAATTGGACTACGGGGAGCCTGAAAAGGACTAGATTTCGCGGACTCGGCGCCTTGGTAACTCGAATTATCGATGTTGATCCGATGCCGGATCTGCGCATCATGTCAGCCTGAAGTCGGCTTCACCTGGATTGAGATGACCCTTCACCTGGGAAAAAATCTGAGCCCGCTGACGGTCGCCGGAAGGAAGCTGCAGAAGTGATCAATTGGCGCCGAGACTCCAAGGATGAGTGATATGTGGAGCAATTTTCCGCAAGCGCAAATAGAGACCGGCCGCGCAGCTATTCTGAATGCAGCGGACAGTGCGGATCACATCGAGGCGGACCAGCGGGTTCTCGACTTTCTGATGCGTGTCTGCCCGGCAGGTGGACCGGAGAATCCGAACAGCCGAAATCGCTGGCATCTGGGATCCTCGGAACTGACTGACGACTCGGGATCCGTTGTCGGCTACACCACATCCCTTGCCTGGACGACGGCCGGCGTTCTCACCAGTGCCGCGGTATATGTCTCGACGACTGGATCTGTTCACAGCGCGACACTGGGAGCCAGAGCCGTGCCGCGCCATGAGGAGACAGGCTCGGACACCCCGAAGGATGACTCAGTTCAGAACGTGGGCTGGTCGGTGCCTGCCGCGGATCGGTTGGACTCCGTCGAGAAATCGCTTACGGAATCCGGCTACCGCATCGTTCCCGCTGGGTCGGAGGTCCTGGCGCTGCTCGACGTGGCCGAGGGCCGCGCGGCCGGTTTCCTGGGCCGGGTGGCGGATCCGGCCGCAAGGCTTGCCACCGCGCTGCTGATCTCCGAGGCACACGGCCAAGTCAGCGACTGGTCGGGGGGATATCCCGACTCGGGCGAAGATTCAGTGGTCGCGGGATCTCATTTCACGCACTACCAGCGTCTCGCCCGGATTCTGGGCACCACACATCGGTCAGCGGCACGGGCGATCGATCCGCAGGAGGTGTCGCGCAATGCGTGAGCGCGCAGTCACGTTCTCCACGCTCGGCCTTGATGGCAGGCTTGGAAACCAGCTGTGGCAGATCGCCGCAGTGATAGGCCGCTCGCTGGAACTCGGCCTGCCGATACGGCTGCCGGCCTGGATATACGGCAATGCCTTCAGTCTTCCGAGTTCGTGGTTCGCCTTGCCCGACGAGAATGACGTTCAAGTCTACGATCTCGTGGATTATCTCAAGCCGGTGGACAGGTTCGTACTGCAGGACATCCGACTGTGGTGGCCATATGAACAGCAGGTCAGAGAGTATCTGACGCCGGCCAAGCACGTTCTCGACGAAGTGGACGCCCTCTACGGAGATGTTCTCGAGCGCGGTGATGTGACGGGCATCCATGTTCGACGTGGCGACTACCTTCAGTACCCGGACAAATATCCGCTGCCGACGGCGAGCTACTACCGGGAGGCTATTGAACGCTTCTCGGCCGCGAACATCATCGTCTTCACCGACGATCCCCAGTGGGTTGCGGAACACATGCCGTTCCTCGACGGTGCTCGCATGACCTGTCAGCCGGTCGGCTTCCTCGATCTCGCCTGCATGACGCGCTGCAGCCGACTTGTCATCGCCAATTCGTCATTTTCCTGGTGGGGAGCCTTCCTCTCCGGCTCAACCGAGATCGTCCGCCCGCGTCATTGGTATACGCCCGAACATCGCGACGTTTACTCGGAGTGGATAACTCCCGCACATTGGACACCAGGCGAGTGACGGCATGAGCTTCTCTCTCCCGCTCTTTACGGTCATTGGGTTTCTACCCAGAAAGAAGTGCAAGGACACGACCAAGAGGGCATTGAATACCGGCCTGGCCGGCCAAGACGGTACTTTCTACTGGACGGGGGACACGAGGTTCACGGGGGCATCCGGCGAGGGTCCTTGTCCAGCGTCGGGCGTCTGGCACGTCTGAGTGCCGCGTTGCACGCAGAGGAGTCCGGACTGCATCTGCGCTACGGAGATCTCGCGGAAAGTTCTCGCTTGATCGCCCTCCTCCAGGAGATCCAGCCTGCGAGATGTACCGTCTCGCCGCTCAGAACTCCGTGCGAGTCAGCTTCGACCAGCCCGAGTTCACAGGTGATATCACCGGCATGGGGACGATTCGCATCCTGGAGGCTATCAGGCTGCTGAAGCTCGACTGCCATTTCTCTACAAGCGTCCAGGTACGGCGAGGCGATATGGCTCATGCTGCAGGATGATGAATCGGGCGATTACGCCGTCGCGACCGGGACCGCCCGCCTCGGCTGGAAACCGAAGACGCTCGTGACGGAGCTGGCTTCGGTGCTGGTCGAAGCGGACCTCAAAACCGTGCCGGCGCAGCGCCATCGGCCACGAAGCGATGCTCTGCATCCCCTCGGCCATGAACAACTTCCTTATTTGCGACTCCTTGATGGAGAAGGTCTCACATGAGCATAGAAACGATAGATGCGCAGCTGGAAGAAATTGTCAGGGAATGCTGCCCCGATCTCGAACCCCATGTCCCTATTCATGTGGATGACAATTTGAAGGACCTGGGCTTGAACTCGGTGGGAACGATCGGAATCGTCGTCGCAGTCGAGCAGGCTTTCAGTGTCTCGCTGTCCGACGAGGATCTGTCTTTTGAGACCTTCAAGAGCATCCGCAGCCTGCGACTCACGGTACTGAAGTACCTTCCGTAGCCCCGAGTGGGCCAGCGTCTCCCTCGAACCCTCGCAGAAAGAAGGCAGCGCGACAATGTTCGATGACCGATTTGAAACCATATTGCGGTCCGTCGCGGAACTTCCCGACGATCTGGTGATCACCGGCGAGCAGAACCTGCGGAATGAGCTCGGCGTCGATTCGCTCAAGCTCATGGACCTCATCGTGAACCTGGAGGGCGAGTACAGCGTCGAGTTGAGCGACGACGTTTCGGCGGACGTGAGTACCGTCGAAGAGCTCTGGCTCGAAGTCAGCCGGGCGGCGGACTGAATGGAAGCGCTACAGGAGGTCTCCCAGGTGCGTGGCAATGCGATGCTCGACGATTTGCATACCAAGCGACTTATTTCATCGGTTTCGAACGAGACCGGACTCATTGGCTACCGGTTCCACGGTCCGCTCTTCGAGGCTTTCGAGTCCTTGGACCGCGCGCTGGTCCGCTTCTTCGAGAAGCGCTTCCCGCTCAGCCCACATTCCTGCACCACTCTGATTCAGCGGGATGTGCTCGAGGCGATCGACTTCTTCGACAAGCTCCCCTGCATTCCCATGAGCGCGGTGCCCCACGAGGTCGCCTCGCTCGAGATCCCGAAGCAGAACGAGTGGGTGCTCAGCCCTTCCACCTGCTACCACACCTTCGCCCACCTCTCCGGCGTCGACGAGCGCTGGGACCTGCGTTGTTACACGGCACGTGGAACCTGCCACCGGTTCGAGCCTTCGACCGAGGCCTTCCGGCTGGCAAGCTTCACGATGCGTGAGTTCGTCCTCATCGGCGATGAAGACCTGGTCGTGCACCAAGGCGAGTCGGCGTTCAATGAATCCGTCGATCTGGTCGGCAAGCTGCACAGCGAGGTATCCGTCAGTAAGGCGAACGACGTCTTTTACGGTGACCGCGCAGAGGTGACGCGAAGGGTGCAGCTCGCACGTGGCGTCAAGCGGGAAATATCGGTGCCCTGGGACAACGTGAGCGAGGTCGCCATCGGCTCTCGCAACCTGCACCAGGATCTGTTCACCACGTCATTTAATATAGGTACCGCGACAGAAGGCCCGGCGATGCATTCCATGTGCATCGCCTTCGGTATCGAACGGATGCTGCTGGCACTGCTGAGCAACACCGAGAACCACGACCCTCGACGTCTCATCGCCGCGCTCGACGAGGTCTGAAGGCCTGTTCATGGGATCTGGTATCGAGCACGTGAAGGCGGGCCAAGTCGAGCAATTCCCCGTAGCGGCACGCAATTGCTTCTCGGGGAGTTTCCAGCGGCTGGCCCTCCTCCCTGACCGGCAGGTCGAGGAGGCGGCCATCATGGAGGCCGGGGACGGATACCTCCTCCAGGCCGGCCTGGACGAACGGTCGTGCCCGGAACTCGTCTTCGGAGTGGAGTCCGTCGTCCTCTCCGGCCTGGCCTCGCTCGGGTACGAGACGCGAGACGTCGCGATCAAGCCGGACGAGTGGCGCGAGCAACTCCACGGCCTGCTGTCCGAGCACGCCGGTGCAGTCGTCTGGGTCAACTCCGCACACCTGGACTATGCCGATGTCTACTCATCCCATCCGGGCTTCATGCACGCCGTCCTGATCCTGGAGCAGTCAGAAGACCTGAGGCAGCTCAAGGTGTTCGACTCGCTCGTCGATGAGCGCAGCCGTTATTCATGCGTTGCCTGGACGACGGACACCGCATTTGAAGGCGCAATTCTCGACCGCATATACTCCAAGTCGCTCGACCATATGGGAAGATTCCATACATTGGTCGCGGCGCCTGCGCCTGCTGCAGACAGCAGGAACATTGCGGTGTCGGGTCTCCTGAGACAATCGGAGGCCTTCCGCACGAATTCCTGTTACTTCAACGCCGTCCACGAGTACAGGCTTCTGTGCAGAGACGCCATGGCAAGCACAGAGGATATCGCCAAGCACGCGGCGCGACGTCTCTTCGACCATGTGAACGTTCTCTACGTTCTCCCGGGTCTAAAACTGCTCGACCAATCACTGCGCCGGGCCGAAGCGCCGGAACATATCTCTGACCTGTGCCAGGCGCTGATGGACGACTGGCGTGTACTCGGACTGCAGTCGCTCAAGTTCGAAGCGACGTCCTCGAGATCGATAGCGGATCGCATAGATGAGCGTTTCGAACGATTGAGTACGGCCACTGCCCAGCTGTGGGAAACGCTGGCCATGGAGTTAGGGAATGAGAAATGACGACTTCACAGGAGACGCGGCGCGGCGACGACACACGGCTCTGCGGGCTTTCGATAGCAGTCGGCGTCGGCACAAGCTGGGAGAAGGAGGGCTGGCGTGCGGTGGTGGAAGCCGCGCGTACGGCGGAGCTCTGTGGATTCCACTCGATATGGCTGACCGGTGGTGACCGTACCGTCGACAGGGTCCGGCCCAATCCTGCGCTCGTAGCCGCGGCTGTGTCCGTCAGCACCCAGAACATCCGGCTGCGTGTCGAAATGGCGGAGTCAGGCCATGATCCTCTGCGAGTAGCGGAGGATTGGTCAGTCGTGGACAACCTCTCGGACTCACGCGTCGAGCTGCTTTATCCTGCCGAGGCAGCCGACCGTACGCGTGCACAGCTGCTTTCCACCCGTGACCTGTGGAACGGAAAGGACGTTCTGCGCGCCGGACCAGGGGAGAACGAGTACAACGTCCGTATCTACCCTGCTCCGCAGCAGGCGGCTCCGACATTCTGGCTCGCCGATGGCGACGACGGGCTGGGACGGGAGCTTTCCGCCGAGATGAACACCGGTGTCTACATCGTGGATGATCTCAGCTTCGATCAGATCGCGGAGCGGATCGCGCTTCTGCAAGAACAGTTCCGGGCCGTGAACGGAAATCCAGGCCGCGTGGCCGTCGCGGCCGGCACCGCGCTGAGTCCGGAGGACATCCAGGGGATCCACGCCCTCGGCGTCGAGGAAGTTGTGCACCGGCTCGACATCGAAGCGGTTCAAGAACGTCTGACCGAGGCCGTCACAGAACTCGCGCACGCCAACGACCTGGTGTCGAACGGCGAGATTGTGGGGCCGAGGTGATCTCACCTTCATTTACTTCAGGGGTGAGTGGACATGGAATATGATGACATAGATCCGCAACGGCTCGGGCAAGCTGTGGACCGTGCGCTGGTCAAGCCTGAGTGGTGTCGGTCGTACAACGTATCGCGGGCGGAGGCGCATACCGCCTACGGCGTGAACAGCGAGCTTGTCGACGTGCTTATCGGTATGGGTTTTCCCTATAGGAGCCGGAGCGGGCAGGTCGCATTCGACTCGCTCGACCTGGAAAATCTGGGATTGGACCTGGGGCTTCCCTCGGCGAGTCGTGCCGCCATGTCGCTCTGGGCGAGAGCGTTCAGGGACCCGGTCCGCATGGCCACAGCTCGCTGCACCGCGCAGCTGGCATGGTCCTGCCCGACTCCGGGGCACGAGGGGTATTGCGAGTGTCACTTCACCGTGAGCCCTCGAATCGGAGGTCGGTCAGTAGGTCCGATGGCTCATGACATCTCCGGCTGGAACGTCGACCTGGACGTGCAGCTGCAGAATGACGACCACACTTTCCAGGATGGTTTCTCCGCTCTTGTCAAGGAGGTCGAGAAGCTCCACTTCCACAGACTCACCCCTGAACTTGCGCAGGACATGGGTTTTCTCCGTGAGTACCGCATCGCCGACTGCAGGTCGGCAAGCATCCATCTCGCCGACGTGGCTGTCGAAGCAGGATTGGCGGTTCGCCAGGCGTCGGGCTACTTCGTGGGCGCCCCTTTTCCCGTACCGCACATATGGCTCGATATCAATGTGAACGGACGATGGATCGCCGCGGACCCGTTCTTTCTTCGGACTCTCGCACGCTGGGGTGTGGTCAACGCTGAGGACTGGCCGCCCGCAAGGTCTCCGCGCAACGTTCTGTGGCGGATTCGGAGCGATCACTTCCAAGAGCCGTTGATACAACACGGTGCAGTGGATGTACCTGTAAAACTTGTAGCCCGGATGAGTTATGAGCGCCGCAACTAGTGACTGAAGGTGAAATCTTGTTCAAGTTCAATTTTGGCGAGGTCGACCTGGTCGCGCTTGATATGCCAGATGACTCCTCTGAGCCTTCGTCTCCACCCGAAGACCTGTACGAGGTCATAGGTACTGGAGGTGACCGCTATCGCGACTGGTTCACTCGCATGTGCCTCTATGCGGTGGGGAGGTCCTTCGATACGTCCCAAGAAGCCGCCAACCAGGTCATCGTCGTCGGCACCGAGTACGGAAACACTTCTGCTCTCATAGGCCTTCAACGCGCGGCGGAGTCCCAGGGCCGGCGGCTGTCTCCGCAATACTTCCCGAGCGCAACCTCGAGTTCCGCTGCGGCATTTCTCAGCATGCGTATCGGAGCAACCGGCGGAAACTACACGATCAACGCCAGCCTCCTCACTCCGATCATGGCCTTCTGGCAGGCCCTGTGCGGGCTGGGCTACCTGAAGAGCTCTGGGAGCAGGCTGCTCGTGGGCGACGTCTACTGCTCGGAAGCCCGCGAGGATGCCGGGAAGGAGACACCGCACCTCGCGTGTGACCCCGGGCTCGTGCACACATGCCTGACCGCGGGCTCCGAGTTCGAGGCACGCTTCGAGTTCGACGCGCCGCACGAGGAGGACGAGGTCGGCCCATCACGGCTTCCTCGGGTAAGTCTGCACGGGCCGAACGGAGTTGCCCGCGATGGCTATGGCCGTAACGGTGCCTTCGCCCTGGCGGATCTTCTCCGCGCCGCCCGCGACCTGGACAACGGCGAGTGTGTCGGCATGGAGTGCCGCGGCGTCAGCGGGCCTCGCGGGAAAGTGCTGATCAGCCGCCTGGCAGATCCGGATGCGAGCAGGGAACGGAGCGGCCGATGACAGCCACCGCGCCGAGGGTGTACGTGACGGGTGTAGGAATCATCTCGCCCGCAGGAGCCGGCAGGCAGGCGTACTGGGACGGCCTTTGCGCAGCCGCACCCCTCTTCGACGAACTCTCGCCCCTCTACACGGGAATGAAGCTCGGCTCGCTGGGGGCCTGGGTGCCGGAGCCGGCCCGCGAGGCCGCGATCGCCGCGACCAAGACCGAGGTGGGCGCGCAATCTCGGATGGCGGAGATCTACGCCGCGTACGCCGCGACGGAGGCCATTGAGGACGCCGGTCTCCTCGCCGGAGACCCCTTACTGTCACGGTCGGTGGTCTGCGTCGGCACCAGTGATGGCCAGGCCGACGTGCTCGAAGCGATCAGTGCGGGCGACGGTGCCGGGTCGGCGCGCTTCTCGAGTGCCGGTATCGGGTCCTCCGTTGCTCAGGTGGTGGGAAGTGTCGGCCCGGCCTTCGTGGTGCAAGCGACCTGCGCGTCGACGAACGCCGCCCTCTCCTGTGCTCGGGACGCGCTCAGCTCAGGCCTTGCCGAGACCGCGGTGGTGGTGGGCTGCGATGCCTATTCGCAGAAGAACATCATCGGTTTCAGCAGCCTTCAGGCCATCGGTCCGACTGGGTGCCGGCCCTTCTCGAAGGACCGACGCTTCGTCACGCCCGCCGAGGGCGCCGGCGCACTGGTCCTCCAGACGGAGCGCTCGCTGCGTCAGGACCAGCACCCCTACGCGGAATTGGTCGCGGCGTCGATCAGCAACGACGCCAGCCATCCGACAGCGCCTGATCCCGAGGGAGTCAAGGCGTGCCATCGCCGGGCACTCGGGGAGGCCGGCCTCGAAGCGTCCGCGATCGATGTCATCTACGCCCACGGCACCGGCAGTCGGATCAACGATGCGATCGAGGGGAACATCTTCGTCGAGGACTTCCCCAGGGCCGCGGTGACGGCTGTCAAGGGAACCATCGGGCACATGATGGGCGCTGCGGGCGCGGCCGGCGCTGTGGCGGCCTGCCTGACACTGAAGCATCGCCTGGTGCCTCCGACCGTGGTCGATGCGAGCGAGGTCGAACTCGACCTGAATCTCGTCACGGGAGCGGCCCGCTCGGTCCCGGATGTTCGTTACGTTCAGAACAACGCATTTGGATTCGGCGGAAACAACGCCATCACCATCTTTCGGCGAATATCGTGAACAATTCAATGTCCGTATCCGATGCGGACGGCACCGCGGTGCCTGCGGTTTTGGAAGATCCCGACGCTCCGTTGCGGCTGTCGTTCGACGGCCCGCTCGCGGTGCTCACCCTGGCCAGTCCGCCGCACAACCTGTTCGACGATGCGATGTGGCAGGCGTGGTTCGCGGCCGTCGACTGGTGCGAACAGAACGTGCCGCGGGCCCTGCTGATCAGGGCACAAGGGCGTGTGGTCAGCGCCGGCGTCGATGTCCGGATCTTCCGCGACACCCCTGCCGAGAAGGTCGAGGAGTACTGGCGCCGTAATCTGCGCATCGTCCAGGCCGTGGAGCGGCTGCCGTGCCCGACGGTGTTCGCAGCCCATGCCCTCACTCTCACCGCCGCCTTCGAAATCGCGCTGGCCTGTGACTTCATCGTCGCCGTGGACGGTGCGCGGTTCGGGTTGGTCGAGCGGAGAGTGGCGTTCACACCGGCGATGGGCGGAACCCAACGTCTGGCGGAACGGGCCGGTGTCTCAAGGGCTCGGGAGCTCGTGATGACGGGCAGGCTGTACCGGGCATCGACGCTCGCGGACTGGGGGGTCGTCAACGCCCTGTTCGGCGCGGCGACGTTCACGGACGAGGCGCACGCCTTCGCATCGGACCTCGCCACTGGTCCCACCCAGGCGCACGTGGCGACGAAGCAGGTCACCAGGGAGTACCTCCGGGGCGGTGTGGCGGCAGCCGATGCCGTCCTGTCGGCGGTGGTGCACCGTGTCTCGGGCACCGAGGACCACCGTCGTGCGGTGGAGGCTTTCCTGGCTCATGGACCCGATCACCAAACCGAGTACCTCGGCCGATAACCCGTCTCGGGAACAGCCTCAAGAGTCGGCCGTGCCGGAGAAAGGAACCCCGATCGTGGACCTCAGCCTGTTCTATTTCGCGGATGATTCGACGAGGCAAGCCACACAACGCTACGAACTTTTGCTGGATGGCGCGCGGTTCGCCGATGCTCACGGCTTCGCCGCCGTGTGGACGCCCGAGCGTCACTTTCATCGCTTCGGCGGGAACTACCCGAATCCCGCGGTCACCGGCGCGGCCGTTGCGGCGGTGACGGAGCGGGTCGCGGTACGCGCTGGAAGTGTTGTCGCGCCACTGCACGACCCCCAGCAGATCGCGCGGGACTGGTGGCTGATCAACACCTCCTCCAACGGGCGGGCCGGTGTGTCGCTCGCCTCGGGATGGAATCGTGGCGATTTCGTCCTGAACCCGACCGGCTTCGAGGACCGTGTTCGGTCGACCGTGCAGGCCGCGCATGCTCTGCGGGGGACGCGGGAGGATCACGAGCAGGGAATTCCGCTGTGGCTTTCCTCGGGCGGAAGCCCGGAGACCTTCGCCGCGGCCGGCCGTCTCGGCGTCGGCGTGCTGACCCATCTGGCCTCGCAGACCCCCGCGGTGCTGGCCGAGCGGATCCAGGAGTACCGCAAGGCTTTTCGGGACAGTGGCAGCCGGGGATCGGGACATGTCGCGCTCATGCTCCATGCCTATGTGGGGCGTACGGAATCCGAGGTCGAGCAGGCGGTGCGCGGCCCGCTGGAGGACTACCTCATGAGCGCGATGAACCTGATGAGGCCCGAGGAGGGTTCCCGCTCGGATGCCCAGATCCGGCTGAGGCACGCTCGTCTCGCGGTCCAGCCGGCGTATGAGAAGTACCTGCACGGCTGCAGTCTCATCGGCACGGTCGACCAGGCGCTTGCGGTTGCCGAGGAGTTCCGTCGGACAGGCGTCGATGAAATCGCCTGCCTCATCGACTTCGGCCTTCCAGCGGAAGCCGTGTTGAGCAGCCTGGAGAACCTGAACGTCGTGCTTCAGGAAATACACGGAAAGGCCTTGTCTTGGAAATCTTGAAGAAGCATGTCCTTTCTTACTCGAACTGCAACGCGGGCGTCTATGAACTGGGCTGGGCGCAGGGTGAGATGCTCAGTTACATTCACACGCGCGACCCTGACGATCTCCTGTACGTCACCAAATTCGGTTCGCTGGACGGCGGCCGGGTCGATGTCGAGGGGGTGCTTGCTGCCATTCGTCTGACCTACGAGAGCAACGACGCTCTACGTACGCGCTATGTCTGCCGAGACGGCCGGTGGCTCCAGGAAATAATGGGCAGCGGTGACATCTCCGTGGCCGAGCTTTCCGCCACGTCACCGCAGCTGGAGGCGGCCGAGGTCGTGGCGCTTCTCGGGCCCCTGTCACCCGAGCCCGGCGAAGTACCCGTGCGGGTCGCGGTGGTCACTTTCGAAGGCCGGCCTACCCATGTCTATCTGGCCATACATCATGCCTCCGTGGACAACATGGGCGCAGAGATCGCGTGCCACGAAATCTGCCGCAGGAGTCTCGGTCTGCCCGTCCTGACGTCTTCCGCGTGGCAGCCGCACCAGTTGGTCGAGTTCGAGACGAGCCCGCCCGGGCGAGCGCTGGCGGAGAGGGCCGACGGATACCATCGGACCAGGTTCCGCGATCTGGCCGAGTTCGACGTCCCGCCGACCGACCGTGTGGTCACACCCTTGCGGGAGTACCAGCTCACCTCGCCGGCCGTCGTGGTCGCGGCGCAGCAGATTTCCCGACGGGTGAATGTGAGCGCGTTGAGCGTCACGCTGGCAACGTACTGCACGGTTCTTTCCGCCAGATTGTCGAAGGACAGGTTTCCCCTCGCCCTGACGAGCGGAAACAGATTCAACCCGAAGCTCCAGATGTCCATCGCCAAAGTGGCACAAGCCTCCAGCCTTTCTGTGGACGCCGCAGTGCCGACGTTCGAGGAATTCTGCCGCCGGACGAACAACGCCACTCTCCTGGCATATCGCTACGGGGTGTACGACCCGGCGCTCATGGAAAATCTGTACGCTGAGATGAAGGCGGAGTACGGGAAAGAGGTGTTCTTCCCGTACCTGGTCAACCTGAACCTGACGACGCCCGTGGAGGACGCGGAATCGCGGAGCCGTCAGCAGCGTCAGATCGAGGCAGCCTTCGCGGTCCGGCCGGGAGAGCTGAGGCAGCTCCTGGATCGTGGGGTCTGCGGCGCCAGAGACCCTGGGGACGGAGTGCGCTTCAGCGACCTCACGCTGGACATCTATGAATTCTCTGAGCACGCGGACATGAGACTGCGCACCGACCTGGCCTTTTTTCCGGACGCCGATCTGCAGAACATTCTGCTCTCCACCGAACGGCTCTTGGTCGAGATTGCCTGCGGTTCGGAGGAGAACGAGATGAAGCGCCTTGTCGAACTCGTCAAAAGGGGAACCTGATGGTTGCGGAGCTGAGTGGTCACACCTCCCCTGTCAGTGAAGTGGTCTTTCCGTTGGCCGGCCGACGTGTGTGGGTTGCGGGGCACGGCGGGATGGTGGGATCCGCGCTTGTCAGACGTCTCGCGGAGAGCGATGTCGAACTCGTCACCGCAAGCCGCGGCGAGCTCGACCTGCGCAACAGTGACGCGACTCTTCGGTGGGTCAAGGACACCGCGCCGGACATGATCTTCATCGCGGCCGGCCGGGTCGGCGGGATCGATGCGAACTCCCGTTTCCCCGCTGACTTCATCGCCGACAACCTGGCGATCAACATGTCGGTCATCTCCGCTGCGGTCCGTACCGACGTGCCGAAGCTGATGGTGCTCGGCTCTTCCTGCATCTATCCGAAGCACGCGGCTCAGCCGATGCGGGAGAGCTCGCTGCTCACCGGTGCCATCGAGCCGACGAACGTGTGGTACGCGATGGCGAAAATCTCCGCCATCAAGTTGGCCGAGGCCTATCGCATCCAGTACGGCCACGACTTCATCTCCGCCATGCCGACGAGCCTGTTCGGGCCGAACGACAACTTCGACGAGGGACGCGGACACGTCATCCCGGCGCTGATGTCCAAGGCTCGCGACGCTGTCGCTTCGGGGGCCGAGTCGCTCGAGGTCTGGGGCTCAGGTACCCCGCTCCGCGAGTTCCTGCATGTGGACGACTGCGCCGATGCACTGGTCCACCTCGCGGAGCGGTACTCGGACACCGAGACGGTGAACGTCGGGAGCGGGTCCGAGATCTCGATCCGGGAGCTTGCCGAGAAGATCTGTACGATCGCCGGCTTCGACGGCGAGCTCCGCTTCGACCCCTCGCGTCCCGACGGCGCGCCGCGCAAGTGGGTCGACTCCAGCCGGATCAGGGCCATGGGCTGGGTGCCCCGCGTCGATTTCGACGGCGGGCTCCGCGACTCCTACGAGCGGTTCCTCACAACGTCCTCAGGAGCGCCCCGTGGATCGGGCGGCCGTGTCGGGTGACGGCTGGATTCGACAGGTGTCGCCGCTCATCGGCGAGGAGGAAGCCCGTGCGGTCCACCGGGTGGTGGAGTCGGGCTGGATCACCGAGGGGCCCGAGTCCGCGGCGTTCGTCGAGGAACTGAAGGAGTACGTCGGCGCCCGGTTTGCCGTCCTCGCGCCGAACGGCACCCTGGCGCTGGCGTTGGGGCTCCTGGCGCTCGGTGTCGGGCCGGGCGACGAGGTGCTCGTGCCGGATACGACGTTCGTCGGCTCCGCGTCGGCGGTGGCTCTGACCGGAGCCAAGCCGGTGTTCGTCGATGTCGAGCCGACGACGTTCCAGATCAACATGGCGGATGCCGAACGGCGGGCGACCTCGGCCACGAAGGCCGTCATGCCTGTGCACCTCTACGGGACGGCGTGCGACATGACCGCCGTGTCGGCGTTCGCCGACGAGAGGGGGCTCCGGGTCATCGAGGACGCCGCTCAGGGGATGGGGGTGCGTTTTCGAGGGCAGCATGTCGGCACCTTCGGCGATGTGGGCTGCTTCTCCTTCTTCGCAGACAAGACGATCACGACGGGCGAGGGCGGATTCGTCACCTGCCGGGACGAGTCGACCTACGAGCGCCTGCGCCTGCTCCGCAATCAGGGACGCATGAACAGCGGGACGTTCATCCACCCCAGCGTGGGATTCAACTTCCGCATCACGGACATGCAGGCGGCCATGGGACGCGTACAGCTGCGCAGGCTGAGCCAGATCGTGGAGAGGAAGCAGACACTGTACGCCGCGTACCGCGATGCGCTGAGCGGCATTCGCGGCGTGCGAGTCCTGGGAGCCGCTGAAGGCGCCAACCATGTCCCGTTCCGCTGTGTCGCTCTCGTGGACGACGCGGCGCCCCTCATGGAGCGCCTGACGTCGCATCAGATCGAGTCGAGAACGTTCTTCTACCCGCTCCATCTCCAGCCCGCGTTCGCGTCGTTGCGTGGCCCGGACACATCCGATCGGGACTTCCCGAATGCTGTGGCTGGCTATGAGGGCGGTATCTGCCTTCCGGTTCACAGTGGACTGACGGTGGACGACGTTGCACGGATTGCGGGTGTCATTCGCGATCACCAGGAGTCCCCGCAGGGGAAAGGCACGCTCTGAGTTGTGACAGGGGAGTGCGATTCCAACGGCTGACCACCGAAGAGTCAACGCGGCCCCTGGATCACCGAGAACATCGCGCCCTCCGGGTCCGTCACCGTGGCCACGCGGCCATGCGGGCTGTCGTGCGGTGGGGTCAGGGTGTGGCCGCCCAGGTCCGTGACGCGGCGCAGGGCCTCGTCCGTGTCGGCGACCTCGAAGTACGTCATCCAGTGCGGGCCCCGGTCGCGGGGCAGGGCCGTGCCGACGCCGTGGATGCCGGCGACCGGGTGGCCGTCCAGATGCAGGGTGACGTAGTCCAAGTCGGCGGAGACCGCCGGGACCTCCTCGTAGCCGAACACCGCCTCGTAGAACTTGGCGACGCTCGCGGTCTCGAAGGTCAGCAGTTCGTTCCAGGCGGGGGTGCCGGGGATGCCCGTGACGGTCGTGCCGAGGTGTTCCGCGACCTGCCAGATGCCGAACACCGCCCCCGACGGGTCGGAGCCGATCGCCAGGCGGCCGGCCTCGGCGGCGTCCAGGGGGCCCACCCCCACCGTGCCGCCGCACATCCGTACCGTCTCGGCCGTCTGGTCCACGTCGTCCGAGGCGAGATACGGCGTCCAGGCGATGGGCAGGTGCCGGTCCGGCGGCAGCTGGCCGATGCCGGCCACCTCCTGGCCGTCGAGCAGGGCCCGCGCGTAGGGGCCGAGCTGATGGGGGCCGGGTTGGAACTCCCAGCCGAACAGCTCTCCGTAGAACTCCTGAGTCGTGGTCATCCCGTGCACCATCAGACTCACCCAGCAGGGTGTGCCCTGCGTACGCCGAGCATGTGTGTCGCCGTTCAGGCCGGCCGACCCCCGTGCCTCGGTCATCGTCACCTTCTCCTCGGCCCCTCGCGGTGGCCGTGTCGCTTCCGCTCTGCGGATCCGCGTGCCGCAGCCGCGTGCACGCCCCGTGCCGATGCTCGCACTCCCTGTGGCGCACCGCGCCCCGGCCGCGCCGTCGACAGGCGGCTCACATGGGGAGGGTGACCGGTCTGTGGCTACTCATCCGTTTCCGGGTGATTGCCGCGGGGTGTCCATCGGTTGTACAGCATGTGTTCGATCCCGTACGCCTCGTGATCGAGGCTGTCCGGCGGAGCACAGTAGTCGGACCTGGACGCGGCGGCCACCCCTTGCGCAAGGATGGCGACCATGAACGCCATCATCTCCGCATCCGAACTGGCGAGCGACCTGGCCGGAATCGACCCGCCGGTCCTCCTCGACGTCCGCTGGCAGCTCAGCGTCGCGAAGGCCGCAGGTGAGCCGCCCTTCGACGGCCGCGCCGCGTACGCGGCCGGGCACATCCCGGGCGCCGTCTACGTCGACCTGGACGAGGAACTCGCCTCGGCACCCGGCACCCGCGGCCGGCACCCCCTGCCCGACACCGCGCGGTTCGGCGCCGCGATGCGCCGCGCGGGCGTGTCTACCGGCCGCCCGGTCGTCGTGTACGACGGCGGTCAGGGCTGGGCGGCGGCCCGCGCGTGGTGGCTGCTGCGCTGGACGGGTCACCCGGACGTGCGTGTGCTCGACGGCGGCCTTCCCTCGTGGGAGGGGCCCTTGGAGACGGACGCACCGGCACCGGCCGAGGGC
Organism: Streptomyces sp. NPDC088350; assembly: GCF_044753545.1. Taxonomy (NCBI): domain Bacteria; kingdom Bacillati; phylum Actinomycetota; class Actinomycetes; order Kitasatosporales; family Streptomycetaceae; genus Streptomyces; species Streptomyces sp. NPDC088350. Next base: position 30,622 of record NZ_JBIVNL010000021.1, read on the forward strand.
GATTTCACACCGGAACCGGGAGCCGTACCCCTCCTGGACGCCGACGGGGCCGCCGCGCTGGCCCGCACCGGGGTGCTGTTCGACGCGCGCGCGGGGGAGCGTTACCGGGGCGAGGTCGAGCCGATCGACCGGGTGGGCGGCCACATCCCCGGCGCGCTGTCCGCGCCGACCAACGAGAACGTGGGCACGGACGGCCGCTTCCTCCCGGCGGAGGAACTGGCCGCCCGCTTCAAGTCGTTGGGCGCTACAGAAGGCGCGGACGTCGGCGTGTACTGCGGCTCGGGCGTCTCGGGCGCCCACGAGGTGCTGGCGCTGGCGGTCGCGGGCATCCCGGCCGCGCTCTACGTCGGCTCCTGGTCGGAGTGGTCCGCGGACCCGGAGCGACCGGTCGCCGTCGGCCCCGACCCGCAGTAGCACCCGTAGGAGACGAAAAGGGCCCGCGGCCGAAACCGGACGCTGTTGGCACAGCCATGGGCGGCCGGGTCCCAGTTCCGCGAATGTGACACTCCCGGCGGGAAGTGTCACATTCGCGGCGACAGCACCCAGGACCTCCGGCACGGACTCACCGTGGCCCGCATCGCCGCAGCGGAATGAGCCAACACCGTCCCGAAACCGGCGCGGGCCCTCTCGTCGTACGACGGACTAGTCCTGCTTCTTCCTTCGTGTCCCGAAGACGATCTCGTCCCAGCTCGGAACCGCCGCTCTACGGCCCGGACGGACGCCGTCCGCCTCCGCCTGGCGGTCGGTCGAGCCGATGAGCCGGTCGCGGTGGGCGCCGACGGAACGGGGCATCAGGACGTCCGCGTAGGCCGAACCGGCCGAGGCCGCGGGCGCCGGGGGCTCCTCCGCCTCCGGTTCCTCGACGGGCTCCTCCGGGGTCTCCGAGGGGCGCTCGGGGACCACCATGTCGCCGCGGAAGCTCGGTACCGCCTCCAGGAGGCTGGTCAGCGAGTCGCGCTCGCTCTCCTCGATCACCGGCTCGGGCGACGGCAGCGCGGGACGCTCCGGGCGCTCCAGGGCACGGTCCAGCGGGCGGTCACGGGGCAGCCGGGCGATCCGCGGGACGAACGGGAAGCTGGGCTCGGGGGTGGCGGCGAGGTCGTCGGACTCGCCGATCAGCGAGCGTGCCTCGTCGTCGACGGCCTGGACGAGTCGCCGGGGCGGGTCGTACGTCCAGCTCGCCGAGTGCGGTTCGCCCGCGACCCGGTAGACCAGCAGGACCTCCCAGGTGCCGTCGTCGCGGCGCCAGGAGTCCCACTGGACGGTGTCCTTCTCGGCGCCGCGCAGCGTCAGCCGCTCCTGGACGGCCTCGCCGAGCTGGGGTCCGGCGTTCTCACCGGGGCGGCGGACGGGGGTCTTCCGGGCCCGCTCGGCCATGAAGGCGCGCTCGGCGAGGACGGGGCCCTCGAAGCGGCGCACCCGGTCGACGGGGATGCCGGCGAGCTGGGCGACCTCCTCGGCGGAGGCGCCGGCACGTATACGTGCCTGGATGTCTCGGGGGCGGAGATGGCTCTCCACCTCGATCTCGATCTGGCCGAGGCGGGGACGGTCGCCGCGTACGGCGGCGCGCAGACGCTCGTCAATCGGAAGCGTGTACTCCGTGCTGTCCGCAGCCTTCAGCACCAGCCGTGTGCCGTCGTTAGAGACGGCCACGACACGCAGTTCGGGCATGGGGACCTCCCGGGTGGTGCCTGCCGACGTCACGTGCGTCGCTGCTTCCGCTAGTCGAGTGTGGCCTGCCCGGGTGCAGCCTGCCACAACCTTGCCGAGTTGCCCGGCGTGTCGGGCACGGGCCCGGACTCGCCGTTATGGCACGGTTACCTATTCGCAACGCTAAGTGACCAACTACGTCACCCTGTGCAACTGGCCCCTTCTGGGCGGTCCAAAAGGCTGTGGACGCCCTGGCGGGAGGCCTGACCCAGGGCTCGCAACAGTACTCCATTTGGACCACGTGCGTGGATTGGCACGCCGCCCAACTTCTTGCGCTGGGCGGGACTTGGCGGTGTGGAGCGGGGTTCGGGCGATCTTGAAAGTGGCGTACTTCACGCAATAGCCCGAAACGGAACTATTGGTTTCGGCCGTACGTCCCCTTCAGCCGGACCGGCGCGACGCTCCGGGAGGCGACCGTCACGTCCAGGTCCCCGCAGCAACGGCCCACGCACCCCGGCGAGTTCACGGAAGGCACCCTCCACCGCGCGCGGGCGGCCGGTCGGCGGTGCCCGGTGCTCGCCGCGGCCCTCGTCTTCGGGGTCACCATGACCGGGATCACCGTGTACGAACTGGTGTCCGGCGACAGCTTCGGCGGCGGCTTCGGCGGCGGCAAGGGGACCACGGCCCGCGCCGCCGTCACCGGACACGACACGTCCTTGACCCCGAGGTCCGGTGACGACCAGCCCGCTCCGACCGATTCCCCGTCCAGTCCGACGCCGACGCCGAGCGCCTCGGACGGCGGTGGTACGCCGACCTCCATGTCCAGCGCGTCGGCTACTGACCCAGCACCCTCCGCAAGTAGTCGTTCTGGAACCGCCGGTCGGGATCCAGCCGGTCCCGCAGCGCCGTGAACTCGCCGAAGCGCGGATAGACCCCGGCGAGGTACTCCGCGTCCCGGGTGTTCACCTTGCCCCAGTGCGGCCGGCCCTCGTGCGCGGTGAAGATGCGCTCGGCGGCGGTGAAGTACGCCTGGTAGGGCGTGCCCTTGAACATGTGGACGGCGATGTACGCGCTGTCGCGGCCGGAGGCCGTGGAGAGGGCGATGTCGTCCGCGGGGGCGGTGCGCACCTCCACGGGGAAGCTGATCCTCAGGTCCGAGCGGTCGACCATGGTCTTCAGCTCGCGCAGGGTCTCGACGAGGGCCGCGCGCGGGACGGCGTACTCCATCTCCACGAAGCGCACCCGGCGCGGCGAGGTGAAGACCTTGTAGGGGATGTCGGTGTACGTCCGCGCCGACAGGGCCTTGCTGGAGATCTGGGCGATCGAGGGGACCGTGCCGGGCGCCGCGCGGCCGACCCACTGGGCCACCTGGAAGACGCCGTTGGAGAGGAACTCGTCCTCGAACCAGCCGGAGACCGGGCTCACCGGCTTCTCGGGGCCCGCGCTGCGGTTGTTGCGCTTGGTGTTGGTGCTGCCGGTGTGCGGGAACCAGTAGAACTCGAAGTGCTCGTTCTCGGCCCAGAGTTCGTCGAAGCGTCCGGTGACCTCGTCGAAGGTCATCGGCTCCTCGCGGGCCGTGAGCAGGAAGACGGGCTCCACGGCGAAGGTGATCGCCGTGACGACACCCAGGGCGCCGAGGCCGATCCGCGCGGCCGCGAAGACCTCCGGATTCTCCTTCGCGGAGCAGGTGAGCACCGAGCCGTCCGCGGTGACCAGCTCGAGTCCCCTGATCTGGGCGGCGATCGAGGCCGACTCACGGCCGGTGCCGTGGGTGCCGGTGCTGGTCGCGCCCGACACCGTCTGCTCCATGATGTCGCCCATGTTGGTGAGCGACAGACCCTCGCGCGCGAGGGCCATGTTGAGTCTCTTGAGCGGGGTGCCCGCCTCGACCGTGACCGTCATGGCGTCACGATCAATGTCGCGGATGCCGGTCAACAGTTGAGGGCGGATCAATACGCCGTCGGTGGCGGCGATCGACGTGAAGGAGTGCCCGGAGCCGACCGCCTTCACCGTCAGGCCGTCCTCGGCGGCCCTCCGCACGGCCGCCGCCAGTTCCTCGACCGAGGCCGGCGTGACCTCCCGTGCGGGACGGGACGCGACCGTGCCGCCCCAGTTACGCCACGTGCCGTTCCTCGCGCTCGCGTTGGTGCTCAACAACGGTGCCTCCCCGACCCGTCGCCGGTCTGCTGAGCCGGCGGTACCCGAGGAAACCGACCGCGACCGCGACGGCCCCGGCGACGACCGGAACCCCGTACCCCGCACGCGCGCCGGCCGCGTCGATCACCCAGCCGGCGACGGAGGAGCCGAGCGCGACCCCGACCGCCAGGCCGGTGCTCACCCAGGTCATGCCCTCGGTGAGCTTCGCGCGAGGTACGTGCTCTTCTATGAGGGACATCGTCGTGATCATCGTGGGTGCGATGGACAGGCCCGCAAGGAACAGCGCCACGGCCAGAAGCGGCAAGTTTCCGACCAGTAGGAGGGGGATCATACTCACGGCCATCGCGCATATGCCCAGCAGCCACCGACGTTCGGGGGCTCCGCGGAAGCGCAGCAGCCCGAACACGACGCCCGCCGCGCAGGAGCCCGCCGCGTACAGGGCGAGCACCACGCTGGCGCCGGCCTTGTGACCCCGCTCGTCGGCGAACGCGACGGTCACCACGTCGACCGCACCGAAGATCGCCCCGGTCGCCACGAACGTGGCCACCAGCACCTGCAGACCGGCCGCCCGCAGCGCCGAACCGCCGTTGGCGGCGCCCCGCACGCGCGGGTGCGGCTCGGGCTCGGTGGCGCGCTGGGCGGTCAGCCAGAAGACACCGACCGCCAGGAAGCAGGCGGCCAGCAGGGGACCGGCCTCCGGGAACCACGCCGTGGACAGTCCGATGGAGATGATCGGCCCGAAGATGAAGCACACCTCGTCCACCACGGACTCCAGGGAGTACGCCGTGTGCAACTGCGGGGTGCCCCGGTACACGGCCGCCCAGCGCGCGCGGACCATCGCGCCCAGGCTCGGCACCGACCCGATCCCGGCGGCGCACACGAACAGGACCCATTCCGGCCACTCGAAGCGGGCCGCCAGCAGCAGCCCGGCCGCCGCGGTCAGCGCGACGAGGGTCGCCGGACGCAGCACCCGGCGCTGCCCGTACTGGTCGACCCACCGCGAGATCCGGGGCCCGATCGCCGCGGCGGCCAGCGCGATGGTGGCCGACAGCGCGCCCGCGAGCCCGTAGCGCCTGTTGATCTGCGAGATCATCGTGACCACGCCGATGCCCATCATCGACAAGGGCATCCGGCCGAGGAACCCCGCGGCGGAGAAGCCCCTGGAGCCGGGGGCGGCGAACAGGGCGCGATAGGGGCTGGGCACGGGGTTCTCCGGTCGGAAAGGAGCAGTGGCGGCTCGGTAAGGTGCGAATGCGGCTGATACAGCTTACGAGCAGGTCGGCCGCGACGCACCCGCCCGTACCGCGCCCGGATCCCGGCACACCACCCCGCCGTTTCCCGGCTGTCAGTGGCGGGTGGCAGGATCGGACGCATGCCAGACGTGCTCGATGCCACCCCCTACGACGCCCTGCTCCTGCTCTCGTTCGGCGGCCCCGAGGGCCCGGACGACGTGGTTCCGTTCCTGGAGAACGTGACGCGTGGGCGAGGCATCCCCAAGGAACGCCTCAAGGAAGTGGGGCAGCACTACTTCCTGTTCGGCGGGGTCAGCCCCATCAACGACCAGAACCGCGCCCTCCTGGACGCCCTCCGCAAGGACTTCGCGGACCACGGCCTGGACCTGCCGGTGTACTGGGGCAACCGCAACTGGGCCCCGTACCTGACGGACACCCTGCGCGAGCTGGTCGCCGACGGCCGCCGCCGCGTCCTCGTCCTCGCCACCAGCGCCTACGCGTCGTACTCGGGCTGCCGCCAGTACCGCGAGAACCTCGCCGACTCCCTGGCCGCCCTCCAGGCCGAGGGCCTCGACCTCCCGAAGGTCGACAAGCTGCGCCACTACTTCAACCACCCCGGCTTCCTGGAGCCGATGATCGACGGGGTGCTCGAATCCCTCGCCGACCTCCCCGAGGACGTCCGGGACGGCGCACACCTCGCCTTCTCGACCCACTCCATCCCGACCGCCGCGGCCGACAGCTCCGGCCCGGTCGAGGACCACGGAGACGGCGGGGCGTACGTCGCGCAGCACCTGGACGCGGCCCGGCTGATCGCCGACGCCGTCCGCGAGCGCACCGGCGTCGACCACCCCTGGCAGCTCGTCTACCAGTCCCGCTCCGGCGCCCCGCAGATCCCGTGGCTGGAGCCCGACATCTGCGACCACCTGGAGGAGCGCCACGCGGCCGGCGCCCCCGCGGTCGTCATGGCACCCATCGGCTTCGTCTCCGACCACATGGAGGTCCTCTACGACCTCGACACGGAGGCCAGGGCCAAGGCCGAGGAACTGGGCCTGCCCGTACGCCGCTCGGCCACCGTCGGCGCCGATCCGCGCTTCGCCGCCGCGATCCGCGAACTCGTCCTGGAGCGCGCCGAAGTCGAGAGCGGGCGGCAGGTCACACCCTGCGCCCTGGGCGCGCTCGGCGCCGGCCGCAACCTCTGCCCGGTGGGCTGCTGCCCGGCCCGCGCCCCGCGTCCCGCCGCCGCGGGCGCCGACAGCCCCTACGCCTGAGGAGCGCCGTGACCGACCCCCTGCACCAGGAACTGCTCGCACTCGCCCAGGAGGCCGCTCACAAGGCCGGCGCGCTGCTGCGGGACGGCCGCCCGGCCGACCTCGCGGTCGCCGCCACCAAATCCAGCCCGATCGACGTCGTCACCGAGATGGACATCGCGGCCGAGAAGCTGATCACCGACCTGATCTCCGAACAGCGCCCGGACGACGGGTTCCTGGGCGAGGAGGGCGCCTCCGTCACGGGCACCAGCGGCGTCCGCTGGGTCATCGACCCGCTCGACGGCACGGTCAACTACCTCTACGGACTGCCCACTTGGTCCGTCTCCATCGCCGCCGAGCTGCACGGCGAGACCGTCGCCGGGGTCGTCGCGGTCCCGATGCGCGGCGAGACGTTCCACGCGGTGCTCGGCGGCGGGGCGTGGGCCACGGGCGCGTGGGAGGGCGAACGCAGGCTCGCGTGCCGGCCCGCGCCGCCCCTGGAGCAGGCGTTGGTGTCGACCGGCTTCAACTACGTCACCGAGGTCCGGGTCCACCAGGCCGCTGTGGCGCAGAAGTTGATCCCGTTGCTGCGTGACATCCGGCGGGGCGGCTCGGCGGCGGTCGACCTGTGCGACGTGGCCGCGGGCCGGCTGGACGGCTTCTACGAGCGGGGGTTGAACCCGTGGGACCTCGCAGCGGGCGACCTGATCGCCCGTGAGGCGGGCGCCCTGACCGGTGGACGCCCCGGAGAGCGCCCCGCACGCGATCTGGCGGTCGCGGGTACCCCGGGAGTCTTCGAACCCCTCCAACGCCTCCTGGAGGACTTCGGCGCCTGGCACGACTGACGCTGGTCAACACCGGCCCGGCTACCCCGAAGGTAAAGAGCCAAAAGCAGCAAAGCCCCGGCGCTGGATTCGCCGGGGCCCTGCCATCCTGCTGTTCGCGCTGATCAGACGCTCGTCGCGCCGACCTCCACACCGTGGTCGGCGGCGAGGCGGCGCAGGTCGTCGAGCTCGGCCTGTTCCACCTCGACGAGGAAGTCGTCGCCCTCGTCACGAGCCCGCGTCAGGTCGGTCTCGGTCGCCCTTATGCGCTGCAGAAGTCCTGCGGTGAATGCGTCCATGCTGCGCCCCCTCGTCCTGGGTCGTGGGTCGGGTGGCACGGGGGTGTGCCGTTCGGAAGGGGCGATCACGTCTGAAGAATGGGTGCCCAGCGCTGCCCTGGCTGGGCGGCGACGGTGCCGGACACCCACGCCCGCTCTGCGGAAGCGGTTGGACGTACCACAAGGTGGCTTGCCACATGCAGAGCGTGATCGCGGGGTGTAAAGCCGTCCTCCCCCCGCTCCCTTCCGTGGAAACCTCAACCCACCGAGAAAATCCCGCATTCCCGGGCCTCGCAGCCGACCTTCATCCCGCGCCCGGCCGCCTTACAGCCGACTTATGGCCGAAAAGGGCAGGATGGAGGTCACACAGCCACGAAGACCCTGCCCGCGTGCGCCGAGACGCGCTACGCGGGTGGACAGAGGAAGGACAAGCGACGTGCGCGTACTCGTCGTCGAGGACGAGCAGCTGCTCGCCGATGCGGTGGCCACCGGACTGCGCCGGGAGGCCATGGCCGTCGACGTCGTGTACGACGGTGCGGCAGCCCTGGAGCGCATCGGCGTCAACGACTACGACGTGGTCGTCCTCGACCGCGACCTCCCGCTCGTGCACGGCGACGACGTCTGCCGTAAGATCGTCGAGCTCGGCATGCCCACCCGCGTGCTGATGCTCACCGCGTCCGGCGACGTCAGCGACCGTGTCGAGGGCCTGGAGATCGGCGCCGACGACTATCTGCCCAAGCCCTTCGCGTTCAGCGAGCTGACGGCACGCGTGCGTGCCCTCGGCCGGCGTACGAGCGTGCCGCTGCCCCCCGTCCTGGAGCGCGCCGGCATCAAGCTCGACCCGAACCGCCGCGAGGTGTTCCGCGACGGCAAGGAAGTCCAGCTCGCCCCCAAGGAGTTCGCCGTCCTGGAGGTGCTGCTGCGCAGCGAGGGCGCCGTCGTCTCCGCGGAGCAGCTCCTGGAGAAGGCGTGGGACGAGAACACGGACCCGTTCACCAACGTCGTGCGCGTCACCGTGATGACCCTGCGCCGCAAGCTCGGTGAACCCCCGGTCATCGTCACCGTCCCCGGCTCCGGCTACCGGATCTGAGATCCACTGTGGCCACGACCCCCGCGCCTCCCCAGGCGCCCCCGAAGCCCACCTGGGACCCCAGAAGGCCCGAACCGCCGTTCCCCTGGCTGCGTCCCACCATCCGCATACGGCTCACGCTGCTGTACGGCGGCATGTTCCTGATCGCCGGGATACTGCTGCTGTCGATCATCTACCTGCTCGCGGCGCACGCGCTGAACGTGGGCAGTGAGCTGCCCTTCAAGGTCATCTCCGGCTCGGTCGGCAGCAGCACCTGCAACTTCCCGTCCGAGCCGTCGGCGACCACGCTCAACAACGCGATGAACCAGTGCGTCAACGAACAGCGTCAGCACGCCCTGGACGACCTGCTCAGCCGCTCGCTGCTGGCCCTGCTCGGCCTCGCGATCATCGCGTTCGCCTTCGGGTACGCGATGGCGGGCCGGGTGCTGTCCCCGCTGGGCCGGATCACCCGGACCGCCCGCGCGGTGGCCGGCTCGGACCTGTCCCGCCGGATCGAGCTGGACGGCCCGGACGACGAGCTGAAGGAACTCGCGGACACCTTCGACGAGATGCTGGACCGGCTGCAGCGGGCCTTCACCGCCCAGCAGCGCTTCGTGGGGAACGCGTCGCACGAGCTGCGCACCCCCCTGGCGATCAATCGCACGCTCCTGGAAGTGCATCTGTCGGACCCGGGCGCCCCTGTCGAGCTCCAGCAGCTCGGCAAGACGCTGCTGGCCACCAACGAGCGCAGCGAGCAGCTCGTCGAGGGCCTGCTGCTGCTCGCCCGCAGTGACAACCAGATCGTCGAGCGCAAGCCCGTGGACCTCGCCGAGGTCGCCGAGCAGGCCGTCGACCAGGTGCACGCCGAGGCGGGCGCCAAGGGCGTGGTGATCCGCGGCGAGCGGAAACCCGCCGTCGTCCAGGGCAACGGCGTGCTCCTGGAGCGGATCGCCCTGAACCTGGTGCAGAACGCGGTGCGGTACAACGTGCCGGAGGACGGCTGGGTCGAGGTCACCACCGAGGTCCAGCACGGCCACGCGGTGCTGGTCGTCTCGAACACGGGGCCGGTGGTCCCGGCGTACGAGATCGACAACCTCTTCGAGCCCTTCAGACGGCTGCGTACGGAGCGAACGGGCAGCGACAAGGGTGTGGGCCTCGGTCTGTCCATCGCGCGGTCCGTGGCGCGCGCACACGGCGGCCATATCGCGGCCCAGCCACGTGAGGGAGGTGGACTCGTGATGCGAGTCACCCTGCCCATCTGAGATCATGTCGCCGACACACGAGGATGTTCGCTTTGCGCGGAATTTTCTGGCCGCTTCTCCGGCACTCTCGTGTGTGATCGATCACAAGCGCGATTTTCAGGCCATCCACTCTCCGTGATCATGCACCCTGTCGGAAAGCCGGGAAAATCCGGGTTTTCAAGGGTCTTGATCACGGGAAGTACACGATGAGGTGCCTTTGAAGAGCGGCATTGGGACCGTGTACGGTCCCCTTCGCCATCCAAGCCGATCACTCTTGAGGGGTCCGGTTGGGTGTCGATTGAGTAACAGACCTTGATGTGAGGCAAAATCTCCGCCTCAGGTCGGGCACAAGTCCGGCCTCTCACGCGTTACGTGCGCTGGAGACACCGCAGACACCCAGAGGGGGAGAGCGACATGGCAACGGATTACGACACCCCACGCAAGACCGACGACGACGTCGACTCGGACAGCCTTGAAGAGCTCAAGGCCCGTAGGAACGACAAGTCGACTTCCGCAGTGGACGTCGACGAATTCGAGGCCGCCGAAGGCCTCGAACTGCCCGGAGCGGACCTCTCGAACGAAGAGCTGGCCGTCCGGGTGCTGCCCAAGCAGCAGGACGAGTTCACCTGCATGACCTGCTTCCTGGTGCACCACCGCAGCCAGCTGGCCCGCGAGAAGAACGGCCAGCCGATCTGCCGCGACTGCGACTGAGGAGGGGTCGGCCGTGACTGGCTCGACCCCACCCTGGAAGCGCCGCTCCCTCCAGAAGGAAGCGGACGAAGGGCCGACGGACGGTCCTCATGGCGCGCGTGACGACGAGCGGGGCTCATCCGAATCCGGATCAGCCTCGCTCGAACCGGCGGGCGACCGGGCTGACCTCCCGGTACCGGCGGACGTTCCCGCAGCCGCCCCCGTCGCGAAACGACGGGTGGCGGTGATCCGGGACAAGGCCAGGGAAGGCGTCCGTAAGGGCGGCAGCCGGGCCAGGGCCGGTCTGGCGTACCTCGCCGACCGCATCATCGACATCGCCCCGCGGATCCCCGTACGGGACCTCGAGGCGCTTCGGAGGCAGTTCCCGGGCCTCGACCCCGAGCAGCTCGCCGACAAACTGGTGGCGGGCGCGGCGAACGCGACGTCGACGGTCGGCGCGGGAATCGGTGCCGCGGCGATGCTGCCGGTGCCGCCCGCCATGCCCACCGAACTGGCCGCCGAGATCACCGGCGTCGCCGCGATCGAGCTGAAGCTGATCGCCGAGCTCTACGAGGTCTACGGCGTCCGCCCGCCCGGCGACCTCCGGCAGCGCAGCACCGCGTATCTGAACTCCTGGTCCGGGGAGCGCGGCATCGACGTGACCAAGCCGTCGACCATGAGCGCGGCGCTGAACGGCCACATGAAGCGCGAGCTGCGCCAGCAGATCATGAAACGCATGGTCCGCGACCTGCCGAACCTGATGCCCTTCATGGTCGGCGCCGCCGTCGGAGCGGTCATGAACCGCCGGGACACCAGGAAGCTCGCCGAACGCATCCGCAAGGACCTGCGCAAGGCCCAGGTGCCCTGGGACGCGCTGCCCGAACTCCCGCCCCTGGAGACCCCGCCGGACCCGCTCGGGATCGGCGAGATCCCGAAGGAGCTGGGGCGTTAGACCGCGGCCCGAGCCGCCTTCAGCGCCTCCGCCAGCCGCTCCGGCTCGCGCGTCGACAGGTACAGATACGGCGTCGGGTCGTCCGGGTCGGTGACCTCGACGCGCAACGCCCCGGGGATGTACGAGCGCAGCAGCAGGAAGGCGCGGGTGTCGGCCTTGTAGGTGCGCCAGGCGCGCGCCTCCTCCGGGTCCAGGACCTCCGCCTCGCCCAGGGCCGTCACCGGGATCTTCGCCTCGCCGGCGATCAGCTGGTCGCCCACGATCCGGATGCGGAGCGAGCCGTAGGAGCTGGCCATGACGGACGCCGCCGCCGTGCCGCCGACCAGGCCGCCGAGCATCGGCAGGGTGCCGAAGGGCAGCATGATCAGGGCGAGGGAGACGCCCACCAGGAACGAGATGAACCACCACGAACGGGGTGCGGTGAGGCGCTCGTCGTAGGGGGAGGCGGAAAGCTGCATGGAACCAAGCTTGGCACGGTGTCTGTATCCCACCGACGCGCGGGTAAGGTCTGCGGCTGTGAGTGGTACTTCCCCAGCTCTTCAGCCTCCGGCCGACGCGGTGAAACCCGTGCGGCACCCTGACGCGCCCGCGCCCGGTGAGCTGCTCGGTGCGCACTACGAACAGTGTTTCGGGTGTGGCGGCGACCAGGCGCACGGGCTGCACCTGGCGGCGCGGGCCGGTGAGGGCGTGACCATCACCGCCGAGTTCACCGTGCGGGCCGCCCACCAGGGCGCCCCGGGCCTCGCGCACGGCGGTGTGCTGGCCAGTGCCCTCGACGAGACCCTCGGCTCGCTGAACTGGCTGCTGCGGACGATCGCGGTGACCGGGCGCCTGGAGACCGACTTCGTGCGGCCCGTGCCCGTGGACACCGTGCTGTACCTGGAGGCCGAGGTGACGGCCGTGGCCGGGCGGAAGATCTACTCGACCGCCACCGGACGCATCGGCGGCCCCGACGGGCCCGTCGCGGTGCGCGCCGACGCCCTCTTCGTCGAGGTGAAGGTCGACCACTTCATCGACAACGGCCGCCCGCAGGAGATCCGGGCCGCCATGAACGACCCGGACCAGGTCCGGCGTACCCGTGCCTTCGAGGTGAACCCGTGAGCCGTAACCCCCGTCAAGAGCTCGCTGTGCTGATCCGGCGCGTCGACCCGGACGTACCGCTTCCGTCGTACGAGCATCCCGGAGACGCGGGAGCCGATCTGCGGACCACCGAGAGCCGGGAACTGAAGCCGGGTGAACGGGCCGTGCTGCCCACGGGGGTGTCTGTCGCGCTCCCGCAGGGGTACGCGGCCTTCGTGCACCCTCGTTCGGGGCTCGCCGCCCGCTGCGGTGTCGCCCTCGTGAATGCCCCGGGGACGGTTGATGCCGGGTACCGTGGGGAGATCAAGGTGATCGTGGTGAATCTCGACCCGCGCGAGTCGGTGCGGTTCGAGCGCTTCGACCGGATTGCTCAACTCGTCGTCCAGCAGGTCGAGAAGGTCCGCTTCCAGGAGGTCGCGGAACTTCCCGACTCGGCGCGGGCCGCAGGGGGCTTCGGGTCCACTGGCGGTCATGCGGCCGTGGGCGGCACAACGGGTGGGAATCGATACGCTTCGGTCGTATCCGACCGGGAAGGACAGTGACGTGTTCGGACGTCGCAAGAAGGGCACTGCCGCCGAGGACGCGGCGAGCGAGGCCGAGCAGGTCGTCGACGACGTCGACACTGAGGCGGACGAAGCAGCGGGCGAGCGCGTGAAGCTCGAACCGGAGCCCCGCCCCGACGGACCCTGGGACGACTCGGAGGTCGGCGATCCCGCCGAGGGCCGGGTGGACCTGGGCGGTCTGTTCGTGCCGGGAGTCGACGGCATGGAGCTGCGGGTCGAGGTCGCGGGCGACGCGATCGTCGCCGCCACCGTGGTCCTCAAGGACAGTGCCATCCAGTTGCAGGCCTTCGCCGCCCCCAAGCGCGAGGGCATCTGGGGTGAGGTGCGCGAGGAGATCGCCAGCGGCATCACCCAGCAGGGCGGCATCGTCGACGAGGTCGAGGGGCCGCTGGGCTGGGAGCTGCGCGCGCAGGTTCCGGTGCAGCTGCCGGACGGCACGGGCGGTTTCCAGGTGGTGCGGTTCGTCGGTGTCGACGGCTCGCGCTGGTTCCTGCGCGGGGTGATCTCCGGGCAGGGCGCGGTGCAGCCGCAGGCGGCCGGCCTGCTGGAGCAGATCTTCCGGGACACGGTCGTCGTACGCGGTGAGGGCCCGATGGCGCCCCGCGACCCGATCGTCCTGAAGCTGCCGAACGACGCCCAGATGGTTCCCGAGGGCGTCCAGCAGGAGGAGGCGGGTTCCCGCTTCTCCGGCGGCATGGGCCAGTTGCAGCGCGGACCGGAGATCACCGAGGTCCGCTAGGCACCAGCCGGAACAGACAGCCACGAAAGGGCCGTACCCCTCCCCGGGGGTGCGGCCCTTTCGGCGTGCGCGCACTCTTGACGGTCCGTTGGTCTGTACCTATGGTCTCGGCTCAAAGCCCACGTTCATGAGGGTGCTCCTTGTTCACATACGAGAACGGAGTCACCGTGCGCCGCGCTGCCCTGCTCTCCGTCGTCACCGCCCTGGTCCTGGGCTTCTTCGCCCAGCCCGGCGCCACCGTCACCGCCCAGGCGGCCCCCGCCACCTTCGTCCACCCCGGAGTCGACGTCTCCCGGAGCCAGTTGGACTTCGCCCGCACCGAGGTCCTCGCCGGCGCCCAGCCCTGGAAGAGCGCCTACGACCAGATGATGGCCAGTTCCTACGCCGGCCTGAGCCGCGCCCCGAAACCCAGAGCCGTCGTCGAGTGCGGCTCGTACTCCAACCCCGACCACGGCTGCACCGACGAACGCGAGGACGCGATCGCGGCCTACACCGACGCGCTCGCCTGGTACATCACCAAGGACGCGCGCTACGCCCAGAAGGCCATCGAGATCATGGACGCCTGGTCGGCCACGATCACCAGCCACACCAACAGCAACGCGCCCCTCCAGACCGGCTGGGCGGGCTCCTCCTGGCCCAAGGCCGCCGAGATCATCAAGTACACGTACACCGGGACGTGGACCAACTCGGCCCGCTTCGCGACCATGCTGCGCACCGTCTACCTGCCCGAGATCATCAACGGCTCGAACTCCAACGGGAACTGGGAACTGTCGATGATGGACGCGGCGATCGGCATCTCCGTCTTCCTGGAGGACAGGACGTCGTACGACAAGGCCATGGCGACCTTCCGGACGCGCGCGGCGGCGTACATCTACCTCGCCTCGGACGGTTCCGTACCGAAGACCGTGCCGAGCCAGAACCTCAACACCACGGCGAAGATCGTCAGTTACTGGCAGGGCCAGTCCACCTTCGTCACCGGGCTCACCCAGGAGACGTGCCGCGACCTCACCCACACCGGGTACGGCATCTCCGCGATCTCGCACGTCGCCGAGACCAGCCGCATCCAGGGCACCGACCTCTACGGCACCGACGTCGGCGAGCGGCTGCGGCAGGCGCTCGGGTTCCAGGCCAAGTACCAGCTGGGCGCGGCCGTACCGAGCTGGCTGTGCGGCGGGTCGCTGACCCTCGGGCTCGGGCCGGTCACCGAGGTCGGCTACAACGCCCTGCACAACCGCCTGGGCATCGCCATGACCAACACCCAGACGCTCACGCTCAACAACCGCCCGGCCGGCAGCAACAACCTCTTCGTGGCCTGGGAGACCCTCACGCACGGCGACAACCCCCACTGAACCGTTGTCCGACCGGGCGCCCGATGGCGATACTGGCGCCCGGTCCACGGCGGACCCGGGGAAGGACACAGATGAGCCAGGTCGCGACCGACACCATGGTCCGCGTCGAGAACGTCCACAGGTCCTACGGCCACGGAGCCGCCGCCGTGCACGCGCTGCGCGGGGTCTCCTTCGAGGTGGCGCGCGGCGAACTGGTCGCCCTCAAGGGGCGCTCCGGATCCGGGAAGACCACCCTCCTGAACATCGTCGGCGGTCTCGACGCGCCGGACGGCGGCCGGGTCACCGTGGCCGGGCAGGAACTCGCCGGGCTCGGTGAGGCCGGGCTGCTCGCACTGCGCCGGGACCGGATCGGGTTCGTCTTCCAGTCCTTCGGGCTCATCCCGATCCTCACCGCCGCCGAGAACGTCGGCGTCCCGTTGCGGCTGCGCCGGGCCGACCCGCGCGAGCGCGAGGAACGCGTCGCGCTGCTGCTCTCCCTCGTCGGCCTCGCCGACCACGCGGCCCAGCGCCCCGGCGAACTCTCCGGCGGCCAGCAGCAACGCGTCGCCATCGCCCGCGCCCTCGCCAACAACCCCGCCCTCCTCGTCGCCGACGAGCCCACCGGCCAGCTCGACGCGGAGACCGGCCTCGCCGTCATGGAACTCCTGCGGGCCGTCGTCCGCAGCGAGAACGTCACCGCCCTGGTCGCCACCCACGACACGACCCTCCTCGACCTGGCCGACCGGGTGCTGGAGCTGAGCGACGGGGAGATCGTCGAACACTGAGCGCGCGACGGTGCCGTAGCGGCATCAGGGTTGTGTCAAAGACGCCGCCGACCACCCTCGCCACCCCATTTGTCGGACTTATTGGCCGTAAAGTCGACGCTGCGTGCACAGCGGTGACGGGAAGACAATGGGGCCATGGGACGCGGCAAGCTTCGGATCTACCTCGGTGCGGCACCGGGCGTCGGCAAGACGTACGCCATGCTGTCCGAGGCCCACCGCAGGGTGGAGCGGGGCACCGACTGCGTGGTGGCCTTCGTGGAGCACCACGGCCGGGCCCGTACCGAGGTGATGCTGCACGGTCTGGAGCAGGTCCCGCGCGCGGAGCTGGCCTACCGGGGGACCGTCTTCACCGAGATGGACGTCGACGCCGTGCTGCGCCGCGCCCCCGCCGTCGCCCTGGTGGACGAACTCGCCCACACCAACATCCCCGGCTCCCGCAACACCAAGCGCTGGCAGGACATCGAGGAGCTGCTGGCGGCCGGCATCGATGTGGTGTCCACCGTCAACATCCAGCACCTGGAGTCCCTCGGTGACGTCGTCGAGTCGATCACCGGGGTGCGGCAGCAGGAGACCGTGCCCGACGAGGTCGTCCGCCGGGCCGACCAGATCGAACTCGTCGACATGTCGCCCCAGGCCCTGCGCCGCCGCATGGCGCACGGCAACATCTACCAGCCCGACAAGGTCGACGCGGCCCTCTCGAACTACTTCCGGCCCGGAAACCTCACCGCCCTGCGGGAGTTGGCGCTCCTGTGGGTGGCCGACCGGGTCGACGAGTACCTCCAGGAGTACCGCAGCGAACACCAGGTCTCCGCGATCTGGGGTTCCCGCGAGCGGATCGTCGTCGGGCTGACCGGCGGGCCGGAAGGGCGGACGCTGATACGACGGGCCGCCCGGCTCGCCGAGAAGGGGGCCGGCGGTGAGGTCCTGGCCGTCTACATCTCGCGCAGCGACGGCCTGACCTCGGCCTCCCCGAAGGAACTCGCCCTCCAGCGCACCCTCGCCGAGGACCTCGGCGGCACCTTCCACCACGTCGTCGGCGACGACATCCCGGCCGCGCTGCTCGACTTCGCGCGCGGGGTCAACGCCACCCAGATCGTCCTCGGCTCCTCCCGCCGCAAGACCTGGCAGTACGTCTTCGGGCCGGGGGTGGGTGCCACGGTCGCCCGCGAGTCCGGGCCCGATCTCGACGTCCACATCGTCACCCACGAGGAGGCCGCCAAGGGGCGCGGACTGCCCGTGTCCCGGGGCGCGCGGCTCGGGCGGGCCCGGATCGTCTCGGGTTGGGTGGTCGGTGTGGCCGGCCCGGTGGGGCTCGCGATCCTGCTGAACGCGATCCATCTCGGCCTCGCCAACGACATGCTGCTGTTCCTGTCCCTGACCGTGGCGGCGGCGCTGCTCGGCGGGCTGCTGCCGGCGCTGGTCTCGGCGGCCGTCGGATCGTTCCTGCTGAACTACTACTACACGCCCCCGCTGCACCGGCTGACCATCGCCGACCCCAAGAACATCGTCGCCATCGCGATCTTCGTCGGCGTCGCCGTGTCCGTGGCCTCCGTCGTGGACCTCGCCGCGCGACGCACCCAGCAGGCCGCCAGACTGCGCGCCGAGTCCGAGATCCTCTCCTTCCTCGCGGGCAGCGTCCTGCGCGGCGAGACCAGCCTCGAAGCGCTTCTGGAGCGCGTCCGGGAGACCTTCGGCATGGAGTCGGTTGCCCTCCTGGAGCGCAGGAGCGACGTGGAGCCCTGGACCTGCGCCGGACGCGTGGGCGTGGGGGCGCCGCTGGAACGCCCCGAGGACGGGGATGTGGACATGCCGGTCGGCGACCACATGGCCCTCGCGCTGACCGGCCGGGTGCTGCCCGCCTCCGACCGCCGGGTTCTGGCCGCCTTCGCCGCGCAGGCAGCCGTCGTACTGGACCGCAGGCGCCTGCGTGAGGAGGCCGACCAGGCCCGCGCGCTCGCCGAGGGCAACCGCATCCGTACGGCCCTCCTGGCGGCCGTCAGCCACGATCTGCGGACCCCGCTGGCCGGCATCAAGGCGGCCGTGTCGAGCCTGCGGTCCGACGACGTGGCGTGGTCCGAGGAGGACCAGGCCGAACTGCTGGAGGGCATCGAGGACGGCGCCGACCGGCTCGACCACCTCGTGGGCAACCTGCTCGACATGTCCCGCCTCCAGACCGGTACGGTCACCCCGATCATCCGCGAGATAGACCTCGACGAGGTGGTGCCGATGGCGCTCGGCGGGGTCCCCGAGGGCAGCGCCGAACTCGACATCCCGGAGACGCTGCCCATGGTGGCCGTCGACCCCGGGCTCCTGGAGCGGGCGGTGGCCAACCTCGTCGAGAACGCGGTCAAGTACAGCCCGCCGGACAGACCCGTCCTGGTGTCCGCCAGCGCCATCGCCGACCGCGTCGAGGTCCGGGTGGTCGACCGCGGCCCCGGAGTCCCGGACGAGGCCAAGGACCGCATCTTCGAGCCCTTCCAGCGCTACGGCGACGCCCCGCGCGGTGCCGGAGTGGGGCTCGGTCTCGCCGTGGCGCGTGGCTTCACCGAGGCCATGAACGGCACCCTGAACGCCGAGGACACGCCCGGCGGCGGCCTCACCATGGTCCTCACGCTCCGCGCGGCGAAGGGTGCCGTAGAAGACGGGCATGACGTGCATGGCGTGCGCGATGTGAAAGACGTACAACCGGAAAGGCAGGTCTCATGACCAGGGTCCTCGTGGTCGAGGATGAGCCGCAGATCGTGCGGGCCCTCGTGATCAACCTCAAGGCGCGGAAGTACGAGGTCGACGCCGCCGCCGACGGCAAGACCGCCCTCGATCTCGCCGCCTCCCGCCACCCCGACGTGGTCGTCCTGGACCTGGGGCTGCCCGACATGGACGGCGTCGAGGTGATCAGGGGGCTGCGGGGCTGGACCCGGGTGCCGATCCTCGTGCTGTCCGCGCGGCACTCCTCCGACGAGAAGGTGGAGGCGCTGGACGCGGGCGCCGACGACTACGTCACCAAACCGTTCGGCATGGACGAGCTGCTGGCCCGGCTGCGGGCCGCCGTGCGCCGGGCCGAGCCCACCGGGGGCGGCGAGGACGACGTCCTGGTCGAGACCGAGGAGTTCACCGTCGACCTGGCCGCCAAGAAGGTCCAGCGCGACGGGAGGGACGTACGGCTCACCCCCACGGAGTGGCATCTGCTGGAGGTGCTGGTGCGCAACACCGGGCGGCTCGTCAGCCAGAAGCAGCTGCTCCAGGAGGTGTGGGGGCCGTCGTACGGGACCGAGACGAACTACCTCCGCGTCTACATGGCACAGCTGCGGCGCAAGCTGGAGACGGACCCCGCGCATCCCCGGCACTTCATCACGGAGCCCGGGATGGGCTACCGGTTCGAGCGCTAGTGCCGTGGGTACGTTGCTGTCAGTGGACCCCGGTACGCTTCAGATATGAGCGCTGTTCCTCGTTCCGAAAAGCAGGCGGGCCGGTTCCGGCGCATGCTCGACCGGCTCTCCACCTCGCAGGAGGACCTGGAGTCCGAGGAGCTGCGTGAGGACGCCGAGACCGAGGGCTGTGTGCGCATCGGCGACTGCCACGACCGACAGATCGTGACGGTTACTGGTACCTTGCGCACGGTCACGCTGCGCCCCCGGGCCGGAGTCCCGGCCCTGGAGGCCGAACTGTTCGACGGCTCCGCCGCTCTGGACGTGGTGTGGCTCGGCAGGCGCTCCATCGTGGGGATAGAACCGGGGCGCAAGCTGATCGCGTCCGGCCGGATCTCGATGAGCAGAGGCCGCCGGGTGCTCTTCAACCCGAAATACGAACTGAGACCCCTCGGACGGGAGTAGCCGGTGACGTCGCTCGACAAGCCGACCGCGGACACCGTGGACGCCGAAGACACCGAGCAGGACGTCCGGGCGGTGACCGAGGCGGCCCTCTTCGAGGCGTTCGGCGGCCTGCGCGGCATGATCGAAACGGTCCTGCCCGGCCTCCTCTTCGTCACCATCTTCACGATCAACAAGGACCTGCACTGGTCGGCGATCGCCGCCCTCGCGCTGTCCCTCGCCCTGGTCGTGGTCCGCCTGGTGAAGCGCGACACCGTCAAGCACGCCTTCAGCGGTGTCTTCGGCGTCGCCTTCGGTGTCGTCTTCGCGATGATGACGGGCAACGCGAAGAACTTCTACCTCCCCGGCATGCTCTACACGCTGGGCCTCGCGCTCGCCTACATCATCACCACCCTCGCCGGCGTCCCGCTGATCGGCCTGATCCTCGGCCCGGTCTTCAAGGAGAACCTCTCCTGGCGGACCCGCAACCCCGGCCGCAAGAAGGCCTACACCAAGGCCAGTTGGGCCTGGGGTCTGATCCTGCTCGCCAAGTGCGCGATCCTCTTCCCGCTGTACTGGTGGGCCGACACGGCTCAGCTCGGCTGGGTCCTGGTCGCCCTGAAGATCCCGCCGTTCCTCCTTGCCGTCTGGCTGACCTGGGTCTTCCTCGCTAAGGCGCCCGCGCCGATCGATGTGTTCGCGGAGATGGAGGCGGAGGAGCAGGCCGAGAAGGACCGCAAGGCCGCTGCCGAGTCCTCGGGCGAGGACCAGGACGTCACGTCGGGACGGCACCGTCGCGACGCGTAGCTTTCGCTGCTTTCACTACGACGAAGAGGGCGCCCTGAATTCACAGGGCGCCCTCTTCGTCGTAGAACCGCTCTAGCTCGCCGTGTCCTCCCGGCGCACCGACAGCAGGTCCTCCAACTGCTCCTCGCGTGCCTGAGCCGCCACGAACAGCAGCTCGTCGCCCGCTTCCAGGGAGTCCTCGCGGGACGGAGTCAGCACACGCGTGCCTCGGATGATCGTGACCAGGGACGTGTCCTCGGGCCACTCCACGTCGCCTACCTGGGTGCCGGCCAGGGCCGACTCCTCCGGGAGCGTCAGTTCCACCAGGTTGGCGTCGCCGTGGCTGAAGCGGAGGAGGCGGACCAGGTCGCCGACCGACACCGCCTCCTCGACCAGGGCCGACATCAGGCGGGGGGTGGAGACGGCCACGTCGACGCCCCAGGACTCGTTGAAGAGCCACTCGTTCTTGGGGTTGTTGACGCGGGCGACGACGCGCGGGACGCCGTACTCCGTCTTCGCGAGGAGGGAGACGACGAGGTTGACCTTGTCGTCGCCGGTCGCGGCGATCACGACGTTGCAGCGCTGGAGCGCCGCCTCGTCCAGGGACGTGATCTCGCAGGCGTCGGCCAGCAGCCACTCCGCCTGGGGGACCCGTTCGACCGAGATCGCGGTCGGGGCCTTGTCGATGAGAAGGATCTCGTGACCGTTCTCCAGGAGCTCTCCGGCGATGGAACGACCGACCGCGCCGGCTCCGGCAATGGCGACCCTCATCAGTGACCGCCCTCCTCTTCGGGACCCTTGGCGAACGCCGCCTCGACCTTGTCGACCTCGTCCGTGCGCATCATCACGTGCACGAGGTCGCCCTCCTGCAACACGGTCTGCGAAGAGGGCAGCATCGCCTCGCCGAGACGGGTGAGGAACGCCACACGGACGCCCGTCTCCTCCTGGAGCTTGCTGATCTTGTGGCCGACCCAGGCGGCCGAGGCGTGCACCTCGGCGAGCTGGACGCCGCCGGTGGGATCCCGCCACAGCGGCTCCGCGCCCGAGGGCAGCAGCCGGCGCAGCATCTGGTCGGCGGTCCAGCGGACCGTGGCCACCGTGGGGATGCCCAGGCGCTGGTACACCTCGGCACGGCGGGGGTCGTAGATACGGGCCGCCACGTTCTCCACGCCGAACATCTCGCGGGCCACGCGCGCGGAGATGATGTTCGAGTTGTCACCGCTGGAGACGGCCGCGAACGCGCCCGCCTCCTCGATGCCCGCTTCGCGGAGGGTGTCCTGGTCGAAGCCGACCCCCGTGACCCGGCGTCCGCCGAATCCGGGGCCCAGCCGGCGGAAGGCGGTGGGGTCCTGGTCGATCACGGCGACCGTGTGCCCCTGTTGCTCCAGGGTCTGGGCGAGAGCGGAACCCACTCTGCCGCAGCCCATGATGACGATGTGCACGACCGTCCTTCCGGTGTCCTGAAATCAATGCTCAGCCCCATCAGGGTCTCAGACCGAGGCCAAAGTACACACGTCCGGTCCTTCCGGGGCACCCCTGTGCGTCAGCGGCGTCCGATGCTGCGCACACTGGCCAGCGTGAGGATTCCGAGTCCGACGAGGGCGGCCAGGGCGCCGATCAGCTCTGCGGTCGCGGGCACGGAACCTCCAGGAGGCGGGCGGGAACGGGGTTTTGTCATATAGACACGGAGTCGCCACTCCCGACGGAATCCGCAACTCCACTCGTCCCTTATTTCACCCGTGAGGCAGATGACAGGGGTCACGGCGGTGGCGAGTGGAGGATCGCCTGTTCGAAGGCCTACGATCCTCTGTTGTGTCCAAACTGACCGACGTGCCCAAGCGCATCCTCATCGGGCGCGCACTGCGCAGCGACCGGTTGGGCGAAACGCTCCTGCCGAAGCGCATCGCACTCCCCGTCTTCGCTTCCGACCCGCTGTCCTCCGTCGCGTACGCGCCCGGCGAGGTGCTGCTGGTCCTCTCCATCGCGGGCGTGTCGGCCTACCACTTCAGCCCCTGGATCGCGCTCGCGGTCGTGGTGCTGATGTTCACCGTGGTCGCCTCCTACCGGCAGAACGTCCACGCCTACCCGAGCGGCGGCGGCGACTACGAGGTGGCCACCACCAACCTCGGTCCCAAGGCCGGCCTCACCGTCGCCAGCGCCCTGCTCGTCGACTACGTCCTCACCGTCGCCGTCTCGATCGCCTCCGGCATCGAGAACCTCGGCTCCGCGATCCCGTTCGTCGTCGAGCACAAAGTGGTCTGCGCGATCGCCGTCGTGGTCCTCCTCACGCTGATGAACCTGCGCGGGGTGAAGGAGTCCGGCTCGCTGTTCGCGATCCCGACGTACGTCTTCGTCGCGGGCGTCTTCGTGATGATCGCGTGGGGTGCCTTCCGCGGACTGGTCCTCGGCGACACCATGCGCGCGCCGACCGCCGACTACCACATCAAGGCCGAGCACCAGGGCCTCGCGGGCTTCGCGCTCGTCTTCCTGATGCTGCGCGCCTTCTCCTCCGGCTGCGCGGCCCTCACCGGTGTCGAGGCGATCTCCAACGGCGTCCCGGCCTTCCGCAAGCCCAAGTCGAAGAACGCGGCGACCACCCTCGCCGCGATGGGCATCCTGGCCGTCACCATGTTCTGCGGGATCATCGCCCTCGCCATGACGACCAAGGTCCGGATGGCCGAGAACCCGGGCACCGACCTGCTGCACAACGGCGTCGCGATCGGCTCCGGCTACGTCCAGAACCCGGTGATCTCCCAGGTCGCCGAGGCCGTGTTCGGCAAGGGCAGCTTCCTGTTCGTCGTCCTGGCCGCCGCCACCGCGCTGGTCCTGTTCCTGGCCGCCAACACGGCGTACAACGGCTTCCCCCTCCTCGGCTCGATCCTCGCCCAGGACCGCTACCTCCCGCGCCAGCTGCACACCCGGGGCGACCGCCTGGCCTTCTCCAACGGCATCGTGCTGCTCGCCGGCACGGCCACGCTGCTGATAGCGATCTACGGCGCCGACTCGACCCGGCTGATCCAGCTGTACATCGTCGGCGTGTTCGTCTCCTTCACCCTCAGCCAGACCGGCATGGTCCGGCACTGGAACCGCCACCTGGCCACCGAGAAGGACCAGGCCAAGCGCCGCCACATGGTCCGCTCCCGGGCCATCAACGCGTTCGGCGCGTTCTTCACCGGCCTGGTGCTGGTCGTCGTTCTCGTCACGAAGTTCACGCACGGCGCCTGGGTGGCGCTGCTCGGCATGTGCATCTTCTACGCGACGATGACCGCGATCCGTAAGCACTACGACCGGGTCGCCGAGGAGATCGCCGCGCCCGAGGGCCCCAGCGACGACAGCCTCCGGCCGTCCCGCGTCCACTCGGTCGTCCTGATCTCCAAGATCCACCGCCCGGCGCTGCGGGCCCTGGCCTACGCCAAGCTGATGCGCTCGGACACCCTGGAGGCGCTCAGCGTCAACGTGGACCCGGCCGAGACCAAGGCGCTGCGCGAGGAGTGGGAGCGGCGCGGCATCGACGTACCGCTGAAGGTCCTCGACTCGCCGTACCGGGAGATCACCCGGCCGATCATCGAGTACGTGAAGGGGCTGCGGAAGGAGTCGCCGCGGGACGCGGTGTCCGTGATCATCCCCGAGTACGTCGTCGGCCACTGGTACGAGCACCTGCTGCACAACCAGAGCGCGCTGAGGCTGAAAGGCCGGCTGCTGTTCACACCGGGCGTGATGGTGACGTCGGTGCCGTACCAGCTGGAGTCCTCCGAGGCGGCGAAGAACCGGGCCCGCAAGCGGCAGGAGTGGAGCGCGCCGGGTGCGGTGCGGCGGGGGCCGGCGGAGGAGCGGCACACCGAGTCTCCGAAGTCGAAGCTCTAGCCGCGGCGGCTTTGTGGTGAGCGGTCGGGCAGGGCCCACGTAGACTGGTGGGCTGTTGTCCGGCCGTTCCCCCTTTGACGTTGTGGAGTCACCCCGCCATGCAGGCAGAACCGAAGAAATCGCTGGTGGGGGAGGAGTACGAGGTCGAGGTCGGCCCCGTGGCCCATGGTGGGCACTGCATCGCCCGTACGTCCGAGGGCCAGGTGCTGTTCGTCCGCCACGCGCTGCCCGGTGAGCGCGTCGTCGCGCGGGTCACCGACGGCGAGGAGGGCGCGCGGTTCCTGCGTGCCGACGCGGTGACGATCCTGGAGGAGTCCAAGGACCGCGTCGAGGCACCCTGCCCGTACGCCGGTCCCGGACGCTGCGGCGGCTGCGACTGGCAGCACGCCAAGCCCGGTGCCCAGCGTCGCCTCAAGGGCGAGGTCATCGCCGAGCAGTTGCAGCGGCTCGCGGGGCTCACGCCCGAGGAGGCCGGCTGGGACGGCACGGTGATGCCGGCCGAGGGCGACAAGCTGCCCGCCGGTCAGGTACCGCAGTGGCGCACGCGCGTGCAGTACGCGGTGGACGTCGACGGCAACGCCGGTCTGCGCAAGCACCGTTCGCACGAGGTCGAGCCCGTCGAGCACTGCATGATCGCGGCGCCGGGCGTCAGCGAGCTGGGCATCGAGGAGCGCGACTGGTCCGGCATGGCGTCGGTCGAGGCGATCGCGGCGACGGGTTCCCAGGACCGCATGGTGATTCTGGAGCCGAGGCCGGGAGCCCGCCTTCCGCTGGTCGAACTCGACCGCCCTGTCTCCGTCATGCGCGTCGAGGAGCACGACGGCGGCATCCACCGCGTCCACGGCCGCGCGTTCGTCCGCGAGCGGGCCGACGGCCGTACGTACCGGGTCGGCAGCGGCGGCTTCTGGCAGGTCCACCCGATGGCCGCCGACACCCTCGTCAAGGCGGTCATGCAGGGCCTGCTCCCGCGCAAGGGCGACATGGCCCTCGACCTGTACTGCGGCGTCGGCCTCTTCGCGGGCGCGCTCGCCGACCGCCTCGGCGACAAGGGCGCGGTGCTGGGCATCGAGTCCGGCAAGCGCGCGGTCGAGGACGCGCGGCACAATCTCGCCGGGTTCGAGCGGGTGCGGATCGAGCAGGGCAAGGTCGAGAGCGTGCTGCCGCGGACCGGGATCAGCGAGGTCGACCTGATCGTCCTGGATCCGCCGCGGGCGGGGGCCGGCAAGAAGACCGTGGAGCATCTGTCGTCACTGGGGGCGCGGAAGATCGCGTACGTGGCGTGCGATCCGGCGGCGTTGGCGCGGGACCTGGCGTACTTCCGGGACGGGGGGTATCGGGTGCGGACGTTGCGGGCGTTCGATCTGTTTCCGATGACCCACCATGTGGAGTGTGTCGCGATCCTGGAGCCGGTGGCCAAGGCCGGCTGACCTGCGGGTTTCCGGCAGGCGGGGCGTTCTGCGTGCCACCACCAGCTGATCGAGTCGGTGTCGAGCGGTTGACGGGAGGTCGCACCGCACTGGTCGGTGAACCCGGGCGGGGTGAACATCTCGGCGCTTGCGGTGCTTCCGTCCTGGTAGCGGTAGCGGTGGCTCTCCTGGCTGAACTGCATGCAGCCACGGATGTACGAGCCGAGCGCGTTCAGGTACGTGTCGTCGATCGGGGGATGGTCGTCGTGTGAAGTGACCCCCTGAGGTCCGACACTTCCGTTTCATGCCGCGAGGTCGAGGCGTTGCTGATAGCGGGTCCGTGCCTGACACGGGGTGAGGTAGCCGATGGTCGAGTGGATCCGCTCTCGGTTGTAATACTGCGCGATCCATCCGAATACGTCCTGCCGGGCCTGCCTCCGGGTTGGCCAAGCGGTGGTGCCGATCTCGGACTTGAGTACGGCGAAGAAGCTCTCCGCGGCCGCACTGTCGAAGCACGAGCCGGTTCGGCCTGTACTCTGCCGGACGTCCGACTCCGCCAATTTTTCCCGGAATTGGGCAGACGTATATTGGGCGAGTTCAACCAGTCGTTGCAACACCGGGCTGTTGCAGCGAGCGTAGCTGCTCTTCGAAGACCTCGGCGGGTGTCCGCCAGCCGAGGGTCTTGCGGGGCCGGTTGTTGATCGCCATGGCGACGGCTTCGAGGTCCGTGGACGACCACCGGGACAGATCGGTGCCCTTCGGGAAGTACTGACGCAGCAGCCCGTTCGTGTTCTCGTTCGTCGGTCGTTGCCAGGGCGAGTGGGGATCGGCAGCACAGATCACGGAGTGCCTTCGTGCTCGGGTGGACAACCGGCATCCCCGACAGGCCGGCCGCCGGCTTGGCCCACACGAGTTGATAGCCGACCTCGGGGAACACGCACGTCGCCAGCAGAAAATAGACCCCGCCCCGTGAGGGAAGATCCCGCAGCAGCCGCCGCACGGTCCGCGCTAACTTTGCCAAGTCACTTGTGCAGTTTGCCGCTGCCGGCTGGATCACACCGCCAGATGGGCGCCGAAGAAGTCGCTCAGCTTCCCCACGGCGGGCGTGACGTACTCGTCCTTGTCGTAGAGATCGACGTGCGAGGCGCCCTCGATCCACGCCAACTCCTTCGGCCCGTGCGCCTGTTGGAACGCCGCCACGCTCATCCAGGACGTCACCGCCGCCCGCCCCGCGATCAGCAGCACGGGACGCGGCGCGATCAGGGCGACGGACGCGAACGCGTCGAAGGCGGCGATACGGTCGACGCTCGTCCAGGTCAGGGCCTTGGCCGAGCGGGGGTGCCGGGCGCGCGGAGTGCGGTAGTACTCCCAGCCTTCGTGGACGTGCGGACCGCCCGCGCGCGCCTCCTCCTCGGTGGCGGGGAAGAGCGGGAAGCGCTGGACGCCCGCACCACGCGCCTCGGCGGTGCGGGCCGTGGAGGCGGCGGCCAGCATTCCCGCTACGACGGCCGGGTCCTGGGCGCCGTCCGCGCCGAGCCGGAACTGCCGTGAGATGTCGACGGCGCCGACCGTGCCCACGGCCCGGATGCGCGGGTCGGTCGCGGTCGCCGCCAGCGCGTAGCCGCCGGAGGCACAGATGCCCAGCGCCCCGATGCGGCCGGGGTCGACCTCGTCGCGGGTGGTGAGGAAGGAGACCGCGGCCTTGAGATCCTCGACCCGCTGTCCCGGATCCTCCAGGCCGCGCGGCTCGCCCTCGCTCTCGCCCTGGTGGGCGGCGTCGAAGGCGAGCGTGACGAATCCGCGCCCGGCCAGCCGACGGGCGTACAGGCCGGCGGCCTGCTCCTTCACCCCGGTCCCGGGATGCCCGACCACGACGGCCGGACGCGGCGGCCCGGCGGTCTCCCCGTCCGGGGTGTAGAGGTGACCGGCGAGCCGGAGACCGGCGCTGGAGAAAGTGACGTCCGTACGCATGGGGAGGCGCTCCAGTGGGAGGGGAGGGAAGCCGGTGTACGGCCATGCCCCCACCGTCACGCCACCCGCCCCGGCGCCACCAGGGACGGCTCTGCCTATGCGGTTCTGTACCAGGCACCGCGCCGCCGACCCGACGACACTGGAGCCATGGCACACCGTGACGCGCCCTCCGCCGCCAACGACCTGGGCGACTTCCTCCGCGCCCGCCGCGCGGAACGCGACCCGCGGCAGGCGGGTTTCCCCGACGACGGCCGGCCGCGTCGCGTACCCGGCCTGCGCAGGGAGGAGTTGGCCCATCTCGCGCACGTGAGCGTCGACTACGTCGTCCGCCTCGAACAGGGCCGCACCCGCCGGGGCTCCCGCGCCGTCCTGGACGCACTCGCCGACGCGCTCCACCTCGCCCCCGACGAGCGCGCCTACCTCTTCACGCTGGCCGAGGTGGCGCCGGGAGGGTCCGCCCGGCCGCCCGCACGCTCCGAAGTCGCCCCGCGGCTACGGCAGTTGCTCGACACCATGTACGACGTCCCCGCGATGGTGCTGCACCGGGGCATGGACGTCCTCGCCTGGAACCGCGCGGCCACCGCCCTCCTCACCGACTTCGGCGCCCTGCCCCCGGCCGAGCGCAACCTGATCCGCCTCACCTTCCTCGACGCCCCGTTCCGGGCCCTGTACGCCGACTGGCCCCGGGCCGCCCGCGAGTGCGTCGCCGTCCTGCGCATGGAGGCGGGCCGCACTCCGCACGACCCCGCGCCGGCCGCCCTGATCGACGAACTCGGCGCCCGCGACCCGGACTTCCGCGCGTGGTGGGCCGCGTATCAGGTGCGAGGACCGCGGCAGCTCACCAAGACGTACGTCCATCCGGTCGCCGGCGAACTCACCCTGGACGTCCAGCAGTTCACCGTCGACACGCACCCCGAGCAGTTCCTCGTCGCGTACACGGCCCCGCCGGACTCGCCTTCGCAGGAGGGGCTGAGGTTTCTGTTGCAGTGGGCCGGCCTCACCGGTGCGCAAGCGGGGTGAGCGGGTTCGGCAACCGAGCCCGGCCGTGTCCCACTGAGTTCCGTGCCGGAAAATACCGTACCCACGGCTGAGACCAAGGTACGGATGCCAGGATGAGGCGCCATGACGGCAGGGTGGTGTGCGCGCACAGTACGGTCCGCGGTGTTCGCGGCCGTCTGTGTGGTGCTGGCCGCCCTGGGGCACGTCCTGATGTCCGGCCGCCACGTACCCGTGTGGGCGCTGCTCACCGGGCTCGCCGTGACCGGCGTCGCCGGCTGGACCCTGGCGGACCGTGAACGCGGGCTCCCGCTGATCGTGACCCTCGTGGTCGCCACCCAGGCCGCCCTCCACTCGGCGTTCTCCCTCGCGCAGCCCGCGACGGCGCAGTCGGCGTCCATGGACATGGGGTCCGCCGACATGGGCTCCATGCATATGAGTGCCACGGACTCCATTGATATGGCCCATATGTCGCAGGCAGCCACCGCCGGCGGTACGTCCTCGCCCGGCATGCTCACCGCCCACCTCGTCGCCGCCCTGCTCTGCGGCCTGTGGCTGGCGCACGGCGAGCGCGCCGCGTTCCGTCTGCTGCGGGCCGTGGCCGGCCGACTGGCGGCTCCGCTACGACTGCTGCGCGCGCTCCCCGCTCCGCCGCACCGTCCGCGTTTCCGGCCGCGCCGCCCCCGTTCCGACCGGGCGCCGCGGCTTCTCCTTCTCGTGCACGCGATCACCTCGCGGGGTCCGCCCCTGGGGACGGCTGTCGTCTGACGACAGCTGGTGCCCCGGGGCCGGCCATGCGCGCCCCGGGCCTCGGCCGTACCCCCGCGCCGCTTTCGGCGCCGCAGGACGGCCGCCCCCTTTCACGGATGACCGAGAAGGACTCCAGGTGATCACTCCTGCCCTGCCCGCCCCGCCCGACATGGCGGAGCGCCACATGACCGAGCACCACACGACCGAGCGCGACACGGTGGTGTCGAGCGACGAGTCGGTGACCAACTGGGCGCTCGCCGCCCGCCACGGCGACTCCGCCGCCGTCGAACACCTCGTGCGCGCCCTGCACCGCGACGTCCTGCGCTATGTCGCCCACCTCTGCGCCGATCCGCAGGCGGTCGACGACCTCGCACAGGACACGTTCCTGCGGGCGCTCGGCAGCCTGCACCGCTTCGAGGGCCGCTCCTCGGCCCGCACCTGGCTGCTGTCCATCGCCCGCCGCGCGGTGATCGACAGCTACCGCCGCGCCGCCGCCCGCCCGCGCCTGTCCGAGGTGGCGGACTGGCAGCTCGCCGTCGAACTCGCCCAGCCCCAGGGCCTCCCCGGCTTCGACGACGGCGTGGCCCTGCTCGACCTCCTCGCCGTGCTGCCGGAGGAACGCCGCGAGGCGTTCCTCCTCACCCAACTCCTCGGCCTGCCCTACGAGGAGGCGGCGGAACGCGCCGACTGCCCTGTGGGGACGGTCCGTTCAAGGGTGGCCCGCGCGCGGGCCACCCTCGTGGACCTGCTGGCCGAGGCCGACCGGCCCGCC
This sequence comes from Streptomyces sp. NPDC088350, assembly GCF_044753545.1. NCBI lineage: Bacteria > Bacillati > Actinomycetota > Actinomycetes > Kitasatosporales > Streptomycetaceae > Streptomyces > Streptomyces sp. NPDC088350. Next base: position 60,808 of record NZ_JBIVNL010000021.1, read on the forward strand.
GTACCGGCCGCGGTCTGAGCCCGCGGGGCGGGTGTCCCGGCATGGATACCCGCCCCGTGGTTCTTCCCGTGCGCTACCGGGCGGTCAGGCTCCCCAAGCGGTCGGCGGTGCCGTTCTCGCTCCGGATCAGGGCGGTACCGCTGTCAGTTGGCCGTGAGGTCGGGCAGCAGTGCGCGCATGGCCTCGTGCTGGGCCGGGCCGACGAACTGGGTGAGTGCCCGCTTCACCGTCTCGGAGAGCGTCCCGGACGCCTCCTTCAGCAGCTGCCGTGCCTTCTCCGTGAGGGCGACCTCGACCCCGCGCTTGTCCCCGCACACCGACTGGCGGGTGACCAGCCCCGCGTGCTGGAGACAGGCGATCTGATACGTCAGCCGGGTCTTCGGGCGGCCGAGCAGCTCGGCGATCCGGGTCATGCGCAGCCCCGCGGGCTCCTCGGCCAGCAGGCACAGCACCAGGAACTCGTCGTGCGAGACGTCGAGGTTCCCCTTCACGACCGAGCGCAGCTCCTGCTCCACCGCACCCGTCGCCGCCAGCAGCAGCATCCAGGCCCGCAGCTCGGGCGGGAGCAGCCCGCCGCCCTGCAGGGAGGGACATTCGGGCTGGTCGGCGGGGCGCTCAACAGGGTCGGCCATGACATCCAGTCTACCCGTTGTCCAAATTTGGAGGAGATGGTTGTCCAGATTTGGATAATGGGCTAGCGTGAGGCTCATTCAAATTTGGACTACCGGAACCAGCGGGAGAGATCATGACCGTCGCCGTCGAAACCGGGGTGTGGCAGCTCGACCAGGCCGCCTCCACCGTGGGCATCAGCCACAAGACGATGTGGGGCCTGGTCAACGTCAAGGGCACCTTCGCCACCGTCACCGGCCAGGGCGAGGTCCGCCCCGACGGGTCCGCGATCGGCACGCTGACCCTGGCCGCCGCCTCCCTGGACACCAAGAACCCCAAGCGCGACAAGCATCTGCGCTCCGCCGACCTGTTCGACGTCGAGAAGTTCCCGGAGATCACCTTCGCGGTGCGCAGCGCGGAGCTGACCGGCGACACCGTGCACGTCGTCGGTCAGCTGACCGTCCACGGCATCAGCCGCCCGCAGACCTTCACGGCCCGCCTCAAGGACGCGACCGGCGAGGCGCTCACGCTGGACGCCGAATTCACCGTGGACCGGGACCAGTTCGGCCTGGGCTGGAACCAGATGGGCATGCTGCGCGGCCTGACCACCGTCACCACCACGCTCCGCTTCCTGCGTACGGCCGCCTGACGGACCGTCAACCCGGAAGCCGCAGCTGGATGTCCGAGCTGGACAGCGTCAGCGGAGTGGCGGTGAAGGCACGCACCCGGATGCGGACCTGCTTGTGGGGCAGGGTGAACGTCCCGTTGGGCGGCCGGAGTTCGACGCTCTCCGTGCTGTGCGCCGGCAGCGTCGCCGGACCGCCCACCTGGGACCAGAACATGCTCATGCCCTGACCCGTGGTGAGCGTGTAATGGGGGGTGAGGGCGGTCCCGGAGGAGTTGGTCACCTGGACGGTCAGCCGGGTCACCACGGTGGGCGACGCCCGACGCACTCCGGCGAGTTTCATGGTCATCGGCGGTGCCCCCGTCGCCGCCACGGCCGCGCTCGCCAGCGCCGGCGTGACCAGCAGCACGGCCGCCGCGACCCTGGCCTGACGGCGGTGCGGACCGGACAGCAGCCGGGGGCGCGGCTGCCACGCCTCGCGGAACTCGGAGAGCGGCGCGGTGACCGCCGAGGCCAGCCACAGCGGGGTCATCAACAGGTAGTAGCCGTCCTGCGAACGGGTCGCCAGATAGAAGGCGCACCAGGGCAGGACCGTCGCCGCCGGTCCCAACCGCCGTACGAACAGCACGAACACGGCGAGCAGTCCCGCCGCCAGCAGCATGCTCGCGTGGGAGTACCAGTCGAGCCGGTCGCTGCCGTTCGTGAAGTACAGCGAGATGTCCACCAGGCCCTGACCGTGCACCACCGCGCCCTGCGTCAGCGGCAGCGCGATGCCCGACAGCCAGGTGCCCGGCTCGTGCACGATGAAGTACATGTTGATCAGCAGCCATACGGTGACGGCGATCCCGACGATACGCAGCAGCACCAACGCGGCCTGCCGGGCGCCCAGTTCACCGCGCCGCAGCGCGTAGATCCCGGCGAGCAGGAACGGCGTGAGGAACCAGGGGAGTTGCTGCGCCGCGCACGCCGCTCCCAGGCACGCGGCCTGCGCGATCCCGGCGCGACCCAGCCGGCCGCCCCTGCCGATCCGGGGCCAGCGGATCACCACCGGCACCAGCAACGCCATGGCGAGGACCGCCGGGTAGCCCTGACGGCCGTAGGTCGGCAGCAGGCCGAGGCCCAGGCACGCCATGGTGGCTGCGGACCGCCACTGCACCGGCAGCAGCCGCCACATGAGGACCGCGGCGGCGATGAGCGCGGCGGTGGCGACGGCCGTCGCGGGGGCGCCGCCGTGCCCGATCCACAGCAGGGGCGCCGTCAGCAGCGTCTCCAACGGCGGGTAGCCGTACGTGTAGTCGTAGCCGCCCGTCACCGTCGGGGTCAGCGCGACGCCATGGCTCGAATGGAAGAGCCACGGCCAGGGCTGGCCGTAGATCGGGTGTCCGGCGACCAGTTCCCTGGCGGCCTGGGTGGTGAGGACCGCCTCGTCGCTGCCGGTGTGGAACACGGACCACGCGGACAGCGCCAGCAGGACCGCGGTCACCAGCACGGCGAGATCGATCCGGGCCAGCGACCGTGCCCGGCGGACCACCAGGGCCAGCACCCCGCACACCAGGATCGAGGCGTAGCAGAGCGAGACGGCCGCCGCCACGACGAGCCGGTGGCTGGCGGCCTGTGTCCACACCGGGCGGACGCCGATGAACAGACTGATGTCGGCGAGCAGGGTGAGGATGCGGTGCCACTGCGCGGGAGGTTCCGGGGCGGACACCGCCGACTGTGTCCGCCGACCGGGCGTCACCTGATGTGTTTCTGCCAAGTGCACACCACAGGACGCTAATCCCACCTGGTGAGCGAGGTGTCGGCAATCGAGAAGATTCCGGTGTGAGACGGGTAAGAAGGCCTCGTTGTGGCCTAAATGGGGCGAACTCGAACGGCTTTGTTCAACTGGTCGTGGCCATCGGTTCATTCAGTAAACATCGCGCACATACCGCTTCGCCGCCGCCAGTTGTTTCACATACGAGGCCGCCTCGCCCTCGTCCAGCCCGCCGTGCGCGACCGCGATGTCACGCAGCGCCCGGTCCACGTCCTTCGCCATCCGCGAGGCGTCCCCGCACACATAGAAGTGGGCACCCTCCCGCAGCCAGTGCCACAACTCGGGCCCGTGCTCCCGCATCCGGTCCTGCACATACACCTTGGCGCGCTGGTCCCGGGAGAAGGCCGTGTCCAGCCGGGCGAGCGTGCCCTCCGCCAGCAACGCCGTCAGCTCCTCCTCGTAGTAGAAGTCCGTCGCACGGTGCTGCTCCCCGAAGAACAGCCAGTTCGGCGCGGGATGACCGAGCGCGCGTCGCTCCTGAAGAAACCCGACGAACGGCGCGACCCCGGTGCCGGGTCCGACCATCACCATCGGTGTCGCGGGATCGGAGGGCGGCCGGAAGTGCGGCGAGCGCTGCACGAACACCGGCACCTCGGTCCCCGCCCCGGCCTCGGCATCGGCGAGGAACGGAGAACAGACCCCGCCGCGCGGACGGCCGTCGAGATTCTCGTACCGCACCACCGACACCGTCAGCGAGACGCTGTGCGGGTCGACGAGCGGGCTGGACGAGATCGAATACAGGCGCGGCTGGAGCTTCTTGAGGACTCCGGCCCATTCCACGGCACTCGCCTTCACCGGATACCCGGCCAGCACGTCCACCGCCTGCCGTCCCCAACTCCACTTCGCCAGCCCGTCCTTGTTGTCGGGCCGCAGCAGCCTGCGCAACTCCCGGTCGTCCCCGGCACGTTCAGCCACGAACCGGAGCAGGTCCGGGGTGATCCGGGTGATGTCCAACTGCCGGTGGAGCGCTTCGGCGAAGGGGAGTTCTCCCACGCCCTCCAGTGCTACGACCGCCCCGGCGTCGGTGCCGGTGACGGCGAGCCATTCGTCCACCAGGGAGGGGGAGTTGACCGGCCGCACGCCGAGCGCGTCACCGGTCTCGTACGTCAGGTCGGTGCCAGTGGTGTCGAAGGTGAACCGGCGGACCTCCTTGCCCGCGCCGGGTCGGCTGAGCAGCCGGTTGCCCACGAGACGGGCGGCGGTGAGGGTGTGTTTCGGGGTGCGGGGCGGTGACTTAGGGGTCTCGGTGTCAGTGCCGAGCGCGGTGATCACCTGGCCCAGCCAGGCGTCCGCCGACGGCTCGAAGTCCGGCTCGCAGTCCGTACGCGGAGCGAGCCGCACCCCGCCCAACTCGTCGAGCCTGGCGTCCAGTCGGCGCCCGTGCCCGCAGAAGTCGTCGTACGACGAGTCGCCCAGGGCGAGCACCGCGAACCGCATGCCGTCCAGCCGCGGTGCCTGCTCAGCGGCGAGCGTGTCCCAGAAGCCGGAGCCGTTGTCGGGGGCGTCGCCGTCGCCGAACGTGCTGGTGATGAAGAGGAGATCGGCGTCGGCGGGGAGCGTGCCGACGTCGGCCTGGTCCATGCCGACCAGGGTCGCCCGGTGCCCGGCCGAGCCCAGCCGCTCGGCGGTCGCCGCCGCCAGCTCCTCGGCGTTGCCGGTCTGCGAGGCCCACAGGACGACGATCTGCCGGGCGGGCTGCGGCTGTGGTACGGGAGTGGTCGTCGACCTCGAATACATCCCGGCGAGAACGCCGTTGACCCACAGCGCGTGCTCGGCGCTGAAGGGCGCGTCCGGCGGGAGCGTCGGCACACCCGGGGCGCCGGACTCGATACCCGCGAGGAAGCCGGTCAGGTAGAGGCGCTCCTGGGCGGTGAGGACGGGCGGCGGGGTGGGATCGAGGCCGAAGGGATTCGCGCCCGGGGTCACGGAGGTCGGCTCAAGTGCCTTCGGCCGCACCACTGTTGGGGCCGGTGTCGCGTCCGTCGGCGCCTGTGGTGCGCTCGCCACCTTCGCCAGCGACACCGCGCACACCTTGAACTCCGGCTGGAACGACACCGGATCCACGGCATCGCTCGTCACCGCGTTGACGCTCAGGTATTCGCCGAAGAGATCGTTCCAGTGGAACGGAGCGAAACAGCCCCCGGGCCGCACCCGGTCGGTCACCACGGCCGGCAGCACCGCACGCCCCCGCCGCGAGGCGACCTCCACCGAGTCGCCCTCCGCGATCCCCAACTCCCGTGCGTCCTGCGGATGCAGCTCCACGAAGGGCCCGGGGTTCAGCTTGTTCAGCTTGGCGACCTTGCCCGTCTTCGTCAGCGTGTGCCACTGGTGCTGGAGCCGCCCGGTGTTCAGCACGAACGGGTAGTCGTCGTCGGGCAGTTCGGCGGCCGGCATGTGGGGACGGGCGTGAAAGGCGGCCCGCCCACTGGCAGTGGGGAACCGAAGGTCACCCCCGCCCACGTACCGGATGGGATTGCGGTCGGGCCCGTCCTCCTCCGCCGCCGGCCACTGCACCGGCGTGGACCGCAGCCGCTCGTAGGTCACCCCGCGCAGATCCCAGCCGGTCACCGGGTTCCAGAACTGCCGTATCTCCTCGAAGACCTGCTCGGCGCTGTCGTAGGAGAACCCCTTCTCGTACCCCATGGCGCACGCGACGGCGGCGATGATGCGCCAGTCGGCCATCGCCTCGCCGGGCGGGTCGACGACGGGGCGGGCGAGCGTGAGGGTGCGTTCGCTGTTGACGAGGACGCCCTCGGACTCGGTCCACAGCGCGCCGGGGAGGACGACGTCGGCGTACGCGTTGGTCTCGGTGTCGGTGAAGACGTCCTGGGTGACGACGAACTCGGCTGCTTCCAGGCCCTCGATGACGGTGCGTCGGTTCGCGACGGAGGCGACCGGGTTGGTGCAGATGATCCAGCAGGCCTTGATGTCGCCGTCGGCCATCTTCTGGAACATCTCGACGGTGCCCCGGCCGACCCCGTCCGCGCGGATGGTCTCCGGCGGCAGGCCCCACACCTCCTCGGTGAACTCCCGTTCCGCGTCGACGAGTACGGACCGCTGGCCCGGCAACCCCGGTCCCATGTAGCCCATTTCACGGCCGCCCATCGCGTTCGGCTGGCCGGTGAGGGAGAACGGCCCGCTGCCGGGACGGCAGATCGCGCCCGTCGCCAGATGCAGGTTGATGAGGGCGTTCGTGTTCCACGTGCCGTGCGTGGACTGGTTGAGCCCCATCGTCCAGCAGCTCATCCACTCGCCCGCCTCGCCGATCAGCCGGGCCGCCGTACGGATGTCGTCCTCGGCGAGACCGGTGAGGGCGGCGACGGCGTCCGGCGCGTAGTCGGCGAGGAACTCGGGCAGCGCCTCCCAGCCCTCGGTGTGCGCGGCGATGAACTCCGGGTCGGTGTGCCCGTTCTCGTGGAGCAGGTGCAACAGGCCGTTGAGGAAGGCCAGATCGGTCCCGGGCCTGATCTGCAGGAAGAGATCCGCCTTCGCCGCCGTGGCGGTCCTGCGCGGGTCGACGACGATCAACTTGGCGCCCGCCTTGACCCGTTCCATCATCCGCAGGAAGAGGATCGGATGGCAGTCGGCCATGTTCGAGCCGATGACCAGGAACACGTCCGCCCGCTCGAAGTCCTCGTACGACCCCGGCGGGCCGTCCGCGCCCAGCGACGACTTGTAACCGGCGCCCGCACTCGCCATGCACAGCCGGGAGTTGGACTCGATCTGGTTCGTCCGGACGAACCCCTTGGCCAGCTTGTTCGCCAAGTACTGCGCCTCCAGGCTCATCTGCCCGGAGACATAGAGGGCGACCGCGTCCGGCCCGTGCTCGTCGACGATCTTCCGCAGCCGTCGCGCGGTCTCGGCGATCGCGTCGGCCACGGGCGCGGGCACCGGCTCGTCACCGCGCTCGTCGCGTACCAGCGCACTGGTCAGCCGGCCCGGTGCGGCGAGCATCTCGGCCGTGGTCGCGCCCTTGGTGCAGAGCCGGCCCGCGTTCGCCGGGTGCGCCTTGTCGCCGGACGCCTTGAGGACCGTACGCCTGCCGTCGGGACCCGCCCCGACGTCGAGCAGCATGCCGCAGCCCACACCGCAGTACGAGCAGACCGTCCGTACTCGCTGTGCCTGGGGGCTCGTCGTCATGCCGTAGACCGTACGAATTGCCCGTTACGCCGATGTCACGCGGCTCGATCATGAGGGGTTACGCGCGCTGCACAACCGGCCGGGGGCCGGTGTGAGATGCGGCCCGATCGTGTCGCGCAGTGTGTCGCAGTTGGGCCGAACGGGTGACAGTGCGCAACAATTGCCGGATGCAGAGTGCCAGCGCGACCCAGGACGGAGCATGCCGGTGAACAGCCACGATGTCACCGACGAACAGTGGGAGGGGCTCGCCCAGGTAGTGCCGCTGCGAGGCCGGGACGCCTGGCCGTCGGCCGTGGGCCACCGTTCCCTGCCCGAGGCCCGGACCGAGCCGCGCCGGCGTTTCGTCGTCCTCCGCGTGAACGTGTTCGGGGACGCCCGCGAGGTCGCCGAGACCCTGATGGCGGGCATACCGGTGCTTCTCGACCTCACGGGCGCGGAGACGGAGGTCGCCAAGCGGGTCCTCGACTTCAGCACGGGCGTCGTCTTCGGCCTGGCGAGCGGAATGACCCGCGTCGACCGGAATGTGTTCCTGCTCACACCGCCGGGGACCGAAGTGCGGGGGCTGATGGAGGGTGCGGGGGTTCCGGGCGTGTGAGCCCCGCGCCGACGGGAGCGGCGCGGATGATCCCCCGATCGTAGGAAGGTCCCCGGGACGGAACGGTTCGCCTCACGGCGGAGGCCTACGGTCCGGATATGGCCGTGTCGTCACAGTCCTCTCCGTCCTCCCCGCCGTGTGCGTCGCGTGTGCCGCCGCAGGCGCAGCCGCCGGGAGCCGCCTCGCCCCGGCCCTCACCGGCAGGCCCCGGCCGCACCGAGGCGCACCCCGACCGGCCGCACCTCACCGAGCTGCGCCTGTCGGCGTTCGCCACGCACCGGGGCGCCGCGTTCCCGCTCGGGCCGCTCACCCTCTTCGCCGGACCCAGCGGATGCGGCAAGACGACCGCGCTGCGGGCGTACGAGGCCCTCGCGCGACTCGGCGGCGGGGGCGAGGTGGGGGAGGTGTTCCGGGACCCGGTCGCCTGCGTCCCGGAACGGGCCCGGCCCGACGCCCAGCGCCGGCGCGGATTCCGTATCGGCTGCACTGCGGACGGGCCCGAGGGCCCGGTACGGCTCGACGTCGCCGTCCAGGCCGAGCCCGAACTGCGCATCGTGGGCGAGCGGTTGACGTCCGGCGGGCTCGTCCTCCTGGAGACCGCCCTGCGCGACCCCTCCCGCCGTTCCGTACAGGCCGCCTGGCATACGGCGGGTTCGTCGCCGGTCACCCGCGCCCCGCTGCCGGACGACCGGCTCGGCACCGCGCTGCTGCCGTTGCGCGTCGCCGGGAAGACGGACGGACAGCGCCAAGTCCTCGCCGCCGCCGAGCAGATGGTGGTCGCCCTGCGCTCCGTCTTCGCCTGCGATCCGGCGCCCGAGCGGATGCGCGCGGCCGTACCGATCGGCGACGGGCGGCTGCTGCGGGACTGCGGCAACCTCGCCGACGTGCTGTGGCGCACCCGGAGCGAGTGCGGGCGACGGCACGGGCAACTCGTCACGGCGGTGCGCACCGGCTGCGCCGGACCCGTTGTGGACGTGCTCGCGGAACCGCTGGCCGACGGCATGCTCCGCGCGGTGCTTGACCGGGGCGACGGCCCGCGCACCGGCTTCGAACGCCTCGGCGACGGTGAACTCCGGTACACGGCACTGGCGTTGGTGCTCCTCACCGGCCCCGGCGTCCTGGAGGTCGATCCGCCCGGCGAGGTCCCGGCGGCGATGCAGACCCTCACGGTGCTCGCCGACGGCCTGGATCGTGCGGTCGACGTACGGCAACGGTCCGAACTGCTGCGGCTCGCGGCGCGGATGTGCGAGCGCGGGCACATCCGGGTGGTCGGCGCGGTGAGCGACGCGTCCTGGGCCGCCGGGGTCGAGGGGGTCACAGTGGTAGACCTGGAGCCGTGACAGAACATCTCGACGTGGCGAAACTGCAGCGCAGACTGGCCGAGTTCGCGACCGCGCGGAACTGGCAGCCGTACCACACCCCCAAGAACCTCGCCTCCGCGCTCAGCGTGGAGGCCTCCGAACTGGTCGAGATCTTCCAGTGGTTGACCCCCGAGGAGTCGACGCGGGTCATGGACGACCCGGACAGCGCGCACCGGGTGACGGACGAAGTAGCCGATGTGCTCGCGTACTTGCTCCAACTGTGCGAGGTGCTCGGCATCGATCCGCTTGCGGCGCTCGACGCGAAGATCGACCGGAACGAACACCGGTTCCCGGCGCCGTAATGGTCAAGTTGGGGGAGCCCGCGCGTCCATTTTCACTCTCCGGAGTCATTCATCTGTCCGCAACCGATTTGTTGTCCACAGATTTCCGCCTTCCTCTGGCTTTTCGTCTCAGGCACTCTCACTCTGGGTAGTGGACAAGGGAGTTCGGGCGGACGTGCGAACAGCACGTCGGGATATGACGGGGGCAGCGCATGGACGCGATGCGGCTCATCGTGACGAGCAGGCGCGCCCTGGCCGGAAGCGGCGACGTGCCTCAGACCATGACGGAGGTGTGGCAGGCGCAGGCCCTCGCCCAGGCGATAGGCAGCCGCCTCGCGGTCTTCGGTCCACCCGAACTGCGGGGCGAGGCACTGGGGTTGACCGAACTGGCGGGCCGGGGCTGCGGGGTGCTCGACACCCCGGTGCTGGCCGTCGAGGACTTACGCGCGGCCCAGCTGACGGAGTTGGGCGACGCCCGCCTGGCACTGCTGTGCCTGGGCAGCCTGCTCGGCGAGGTCGGCATCGCTCTCGTCGGCATCGCCTGCGCGGCGGACGACGAGGGCACGTACTGGCAGTGCATGGAGGCGATCGACGCGGCGGACGAGTCCCGGGACCGGGTCCTGGAGATGCTGCGCAGACTGGCGGACCGGGAGCAGGGGGCGATACCGGAGAGAGAGGCGGGGTGACGGTGCGGGGGAAGGGCGACAAGGCCGTCGCGTTCGGGTGAGGTGATCGCCGTGACGGTCGCGGTTCGGGGGCCTGCGCGACGCCGTCGTGGCTGGTCGCGCAGTTCCCCGCGCCCCTTCAGGGGCACCTCACGCGGCCTGTGCTGTCGGCATCGGGTCTGCTCTGTGCAGCGAGCCCCCGCACCCGGGTCCGCCCGTCGGGTGGGGGTGAACCGGTCCGCCGCGGTGTGCGGGTCAGGCGGTCGCCCCGCCCTCCTCGGCGGACGCCGACCCCGTGCTTCCGGCCGACTGCAGATCCGCGTCCAGGGCGGACAGATCCGCGTTCAGTGCCGCCATCAGCTCCTCCATCTGCTGCAACAACCCCTTCGGTTGCGCAGGCCCGCCCTGCTGCGGCACGGCTTCTTCGGACATGACGGCCTCCTCGGCCCGTGGCCTCCGGGGGAGGAGGCCGATGCGGGTGACGCCCCGACGTCGCCTTGCCGGTGCGGGAATCCGGGCGGTCCGGCTCCGCCCGAGCCAACGATCATCATCGGGGCCGGTCACTGGCACGGGCAGCCCCCGTGCGCACGGTTGACGCAATTTCACCCGACCGGGGACGACAGAGGCTGGAGGGACCGGTGGGGTTGACCGGTACCCGAGCGTGCAGGATGGAGGCATGGATCTTCGCATCTTCACCGAGCCCCAGCAGGGGGCGACCTACGACACCCTGCTCGCCGTGGCCAAGGCCACCGAAGACCTCGGCTTCGACGCCTTTTTCCGCTCCGACCACTACCTGAGCATGGGTTCAGGCGACGGCCTCCCCGGCCCCACCGACGCCTGGCTCACCCTGGCCGGCCTCGCCCGCGAGACCAAGCGCATCCGCCTGGGCACCCTGATGACGGCCGGCACCTTCCGCCTCCCCGGCGTCCTCGCCATCCAGGTCGCGCAGGTCGACCAGATGTCCGGCGGCCGGGTCGAACTCGGCCTGGGCGCGGGCTGGTTCGAGCAGGAGCACAAGGCGTACGGCATCCCGTTCCCGAAGGAGAAGTTCGCCCGCCTGGAGGAGCAGCTCGCGATCGTCACCGGGCTGTGGGAGACCAAGCCCGGCGACACCTTCGACTTCCACGGCACGTACTACGACCTGACCGACTCGCCCGCGCTGCCCAAGCCCGCGCAGACCAGGATCCCGGTGCTGATCGGCGGCAACGGCGCGAGCCGTACGCCGAGGCTGGCCGCGCGGTACGCCGACGAGTTCAACATCCCGTTCGCGTCGATCGAGGACAGCGAGCGGCAGTTCGGCCGGGTCCGCGCCGCCGCGGAGGCGGCCGGCCGCAAGGCCGACGACCTCATCTACTCCAACGCCCTCGTGGTCTGCGTCGGCAAGGACGACCAGGAGGTCGCCCGCCGCGCCGCCGCGATCGGCCGCGAGGTCGACGACCTCAGGACCAACGGCCTCGCGGGCTCCCCGTCCGAGGTCGTCGACAAGATCGGCCGCTACGCCGAGACCGGCTCCCAGCGCGTCTACCTCCAGGTCCTCGACCTCGACGACCTGGACCACCTGGAGCTGATCTCGGCCCAGGTGCAGTCACAGCTGTCGTAGGTGATGTAGGTGATGTAGGTGACGTAGGCGTGGTAGGCGTCGAAGGCGTCGGCACACCGCGCGGGCGGGGCACCGGGACCCCGCCCGCGGCACGGCCACGTTCCGCCGTTCCACCGATCCGCCGTGCCCAACTCCGGGCCCCCGCCGCCACGTTGGCCGCCGCCGGTGCGCCTGTACCCCGCCTGGACCCCCGGCTGTTGGGCTCATGCCGCGAAGACGGTCGGGCCAGGCCAGGCCAGGGGAGTCGGCCGGGTTTCGGGTCGGCCAGGCCAGAGAGCCGGGCCGGGTTTCGGGTCAGCCGGTTCCGAAGTCCGCGCCGGGTTTCGGGTCGGCCAGGCCCGGGGCCCCGGCCGGGCTTCGCTGAGGCCTGGTCCGGGGTCTCGGTCAGGCCTGGTCCGGGCCTTGGCCGGGCTGCTGGGCTCATGTCGCAGCGCGTCGGCGTGTCGCTCAGGCCTCGCTCAGGCCTCGCTCGCGCCGAGCGCCGCGAGTTCGCGGTCGACGGCCTCCTGGTGGGCGTCGGCGTCCTCGCGTGCCTTCTTCGGGCTCCAGCGGCCGGCCATCACGAACACGAAGGGCAGGAAGAGGACTTGGCCGCCCACACAGATCCACCACCAGGTGCGCCATTCCCCGGGACCGTCCTTCACGGCCTTCTGCACCTGCGGCCCGTACTCCTTGAGCACCTTGAGCTGCGGCTGCGCCTTCTGTACGACGGCCAGGTCGGCGGGGCCGACCTCCTTGACCGCGCGCGCGGCGAGGTCGGCGGGCGTGGTGGCGGGCGTGAACCTGCCCAGTTCGGCGAAGAGTTGGGGGTGGGCGCCGACGATCGCCAGTGCCGGAGCGGCCTGTTGCTGCGCGACCGCGACCTCCGCGCCGTGTTCGACGAGCGGGGTCACCGAGGTGACGAGCACCGGGATGAAGGCCGCCGACACGGCGACCACGATCCGTACCGTCCAGCCCCAGACCGCGAGGCCGGCGGCGGTCGCGGCCGGGTTGCGCTTCTCCACGGTCTCGGTGAAGCTCGCCATCCACGGCGCGTAGGCGACCCCGCTGAACACACCGATCGCGACGAACAGCCAGGCGAAGGTGTAGTAACCGGTCGTCGCGTGGGTGGCCAGCGAGGCGAATATCGCGGTCGCCGCGATGGCGCCGATCCCGCCCACGATCATGAAGGGCTTGCGCACCAGCAGCCGGTCCGACAGCAGGCCGGCCACGATCAGTGCGAGGGCGTTCGCGGCCCAGTACCAGTTGGCCAGCCCGTTGGTCCGCTGCTCGCTGTAGCCGAAGGTGGTCGAGAAGTAGACGACGAAGTTGCCGACGGCGGCGTAGTAGAGCAGCAGGAAGACCGCGATCGCGAAGGCGGAGCCGAGGACGTCCAGGCGCAGCATCTGCCGCCACTCGCCGCGCCGTACCGCCTCGGTGTCCAGTTCCTTGGCGCGGGCCTCGACCAGGGCCCGGTCGCGCAGGCTCACCATGATCTGGTCGCGCAGCCCCGGCGACAGCTCGCGCAGCGCGAACAGGGTGACGACGAACACGACCAGCCCGGCCGCCCCGGAGTAGCGCAGCTCGTCCTGCCAGCCGGCGGTGTCGAGCGTGCTGCTGGTCACCGACGTGACGACGAGGCTGCCGATGACCGGGCCCATCGTCCAGTAGCCCATCGCGGTGGCGCGGCCCAGCTGCGGTGAGAAGTCCCGGATCAGCGCCGGGGTCGCGACCAGCACGATGCCCTCGATGAGGCTCACGACGGCGAACAGCACCAAGTAGGCCGTCTTGTCACCCGCGTTGGGCAGTCCGAAGAAGACCAGGAGCGCGGCGACCAGCAGGCCGTAGACCACGAGGTTCGCCCGCCCCCAGCGGTCCGCGAGGCCGGCCACGAGGGAGGCGAAGGCGCCGACCGCGTTGCCTATGACCGAGACCCACACGAAGTAGCGGTAGGTCATGTCGAAGTGCGTGATGATCGACGTCGCCACCGCGTACTGGATGTAGAGCATGTAGTAGAGGACGACGGTCGTCACGACCACGATCGCCAGGTACGACATGCGTCGCCCGGTGGCCGGATACGCCGCCAGATCGCGCCGGTACAGCCGGGTGAGCGAGCCGCGCGGGCCGGCGCCGGACGCGTCGGCACCCGGGCCTCGCGTGTCGAGTGGTGCGGAGGCGGAGGACATACGACTCCTTTGGGGAGAGGGAGCGGCGGGGGACGCGCTGAGCGGCGGGAGGCTGGGGGTCCTCCCGTTCGAGCGGAGGCTAGTACCGACTGGTCGGTATGGCTAGATGCGCGGCATGCCTTCGCGCACGGGGGCGAGGAGAATGCCCATGGGGCAACGGGGTCCCCCTATGAAGGCGAAGATCGCGGTGCGGGCGGCGGCCCGGCTGGGCCGGGCGGTGGTGTCGAGCAACTCGCGTTTGACGGTGGCGAAGAACGACTCGGCGAGCGTGTTGTCCCAGCACTGGCCGGTGCGGCCGGCCGGCAGCCGGATGCCGAACTGGTCCGCCGGGACGGCGAATTGCTGACCGGTGTACTGGGCAAGTTCAACTGGTCGATGCAACACCGGGTGGGTGGGGCGACGCTGTGGGCAGGCGGCCGTGAGGGCATCGGCGACCGGTTCGGTTCGCAGGTGGTCGGGGGTGGCGCGGCCGGTCCCACGGCGTGCGGCGATGTCGATGACGGTGGCCGGGCGGAGCCGGCCCTCCCCGGTCGGGATGCAGGTGATGTCGCCGCATCGGCGGGAGTCGAGCCCGGCCGGGTCGGGCTGGAAGTCCCGGACGGTCAGATCGGGCCGTGCGGTGGCCCGTGGACCGGGGATCGTTTGGTCAGGCCCCGTCGTCGGCGATGCCGGCCCTGCGGCCCTGCGGCCCGCATCAGCCGCGCGACACGACGGCGTCCGCATCCGGCGCCCTCGCGCTTGAGCACGGCATGGACTCGCGGGACTCCGTAGGTTCCGCGCGGCCTCGTATGGATCTCGGTGATCTGCTAGGTCGGCTCAGCGTCACGGACCGCCTGGGGCCCGAGGGTGCCGGCACGGCGGGCATAGAAGGCGGTGCGCGAGACCTTCAGCAGCTCACACGCCCGTTCGACGCTGTGACGGCCCTGCTTCTCCGCCTCGATGAACGGGTGCACCGTCACCGGGTCTCCTTCGCGAAGAAGGCCGTGGCCCGCTTACGGATCTCCGCGTCCTCCCGCAGCCGGCGGTTCTCCCGCCGCAGCGCGGCCGGCTCCTCGCGCTCACTGCTGGTCAGGGCCGTCGCGCTCGCCGGCGTCGGCGTCGGCCTGGCTGACCCACGGCCGTACTGCGGTCTCGGTTCGATCGAGGTCCTTGGCGATCTGACCGGCCGAGCGGTCACCACGCCGGCACAGCTCGACGATCTCGGCCTGGAACTCCGGCGTGCGAATGAAGGTGCTCCGAGTGCGCCTGGCCGCGTCCGCACCGGTTCCGGCCCGCGTGTCATGGCCGCGCTGCGGAACCTCGCCGGCGGGGCGCTTCACCTGCACGGACGCGACGACGACGCCGAAACCACCCGCCGGGCAGTACGACGGGCAGAGCACCCGTTCCACATCCTCGGACTCACATCATGATGTGGGAACGGCGTGCTTGCGGACCCCCGCATGCGGAGCGGGCCGGGAATGGTCTGCGCGGTGTTGTCTCGCCGGCGGGACAGGCACAGCATGGGGAGCGCCTGCGAGGGTATGCGCGTGCCGCGGCGAAATGGTGTCGGCCTCCGTTCGGATGTCGAGTGTCGGATTGTTTGCACAGGAGAGTCATGGCGAACCCAGTTCGAGGATCGGGGAGATGGCCGATGAGTCGCGGCAGATTGGCGGCGGGCAGGTGACGATCGGCAGCGGCGACGACCCCCTGGCCGTCCGCGGCTATCTCGACGGGCTGATCCGGGCGCGACTGACCAGCCCGTTCAGCTGCGACGTCCCGTTGGTCTCGCTCGGGTTCGACTCGCTCGCGGCCATCGAGCTGTGGAGCCGGCTGCGGACCGACCTCGGTGTGGACGTCCCGGCCGGCGAGCTGCTGGAGCTCACCCTGGACGGCCTGACGGCGCGGGTGCGGGCGGAAGGCGGGTCTGTCGCCGCGTTCGCTGCCGGACCGGTGGCCGGCGGGCCCGCCGGGGCAGACCTCGACGATGCCTCTCCGGAGGCGGCCGCGCAGCTGCTGGCGACCCTCGACGGCCTGGACGACGCGGGGATGGAGCGCCTGGCGGCCGGACTCGGACCCGGATCCGGGACAACGCCCGCCGACTGAGCTCGGCCTCCCCGACACGGGCCGTCCATCGTTCGTGCCGGCCGACGACCTGTGAGGGGAGTCCGCTCTTGAACGGCCTTCTCACAACCGTCGGACGCCGGGTCGCCCCTTTGGCACGGTAGGCACGTGATCGACAAAGCCGAGGACGCGATTCCCGAGAAGCCCCGGTAGGACAACCGAGACTTCATGCTCTTGTGGAGTGTGCGGGCCGCCAGTGAACTCGGCTCGTCGGTCTCCCTCCTGACGATCCCGCTTGCCGCGTCGTCCTGCTCGACGACGCTGGAAGTCGCGATCCCGTCAAGCCTCGGCGTGCTGCCGTTCCCGCTCTTCTCTCTCCCTCCCTCCCTCCCTCCCTCCCTCCCTCCCTCCCTCCCGGCCGGTGTCGTCGTCGACCGCCTCGCCAAGCACAAGCTGATGACGTGGTGCGACCTGATGACGTGGTGCGACATCGGTCGCTTGCTGCTGCTGGCCTCGATCCCGCCGGCCACGCTGCCCGGATTGCACCTCACCTTCGCGCAGCTTCTGATCGTCTCGCTGCTCAGCGGGGTTCCAGCGTGCGGTCTCCGTCGACATCGCCTGTACGAGCTACGTCCCGGTGCGGCTCCCCGGCGACGAGCGAATGGACGCCAACGGGAAGCCGGGCACGACGGCGTCGTTCGCAGAATTCGCCGGGCCGTCGATCGGTGGCGGGCTCGTCGGCCCGCCCGGCGCCGCGCGCGGCGCGCCGAGGGCCGGAAGACGAAGCGGGAGATCGCCGACGGGTTCGGATTCGTCTTCCCGGTGTCGGCGGTCGGCGGCATGATCGGCGGGCTGGCGGCCGGACGCCTGTCGAACCGGATCGGCAGCGCGCGGATCATCCGGGTCTCGGCGTTCGTCCTCGGCATTCCGGCCTTCGCGCTGCCGATGGCGTCGCCGGGCTGGGGCGCGCTGCTGTTCGTGGGCGGCACCTTCTTCTTGCTCAGGCGGGCGTCCGCAACGACGCGCAGGTCACCCATCTGGGGCTGGATGCCGGTCGGCGCGGTCGTCGGCGGCATGCTGGGCACGGCGGTGGGGCCCGTGAGACGCTATGGATCTCGGTGATCGGTTGCCGGTGTGCGGCGTTGCAGGGTTTCTGCTCGACGCTGCGGAGGATGCGGGACCCGGACATGATCGAGGAGGCCCGGCCGGACGAATCGGCGGCGGGTGCCGGGCCCGAGGCCGAGCCAGCCGGTCACCGCAGTGGCTTGACCGACCAAATACACATCCCGTTGTGGAGCCTCGATGAGTTCCTCCTCTGTCTTCCTGAGCGGACCGCAGTACGTGCTGGGGGAGATCGCGTCGCACCATACCGAGACTCCGGATCTGGAGGCGCGGGCCGGTGAACTGGGGGTGCCGTATGCCCCGGAGCTCTGGGGCTGGGGCCATGTGCACCGGAGCCACAAGTCGCTGGAGGACCTGGCGGTCGAGGCGGGCAAGGCGACTCTCCGCGCCGCCGGCGTCGATCCCTCCTCCGTCGACGCACTGGTGCTGTGCTGCACCAGTTTTCCAGGGGGGCCGGACAGCCACGGCAGTTTTGTGCGGACCATCTCGGAGGGGTTGGGAACGGGTGAGACCGACTTCCTCGGCATCACGCTCGACCGATGCACGAACCTGCTGGCGGGCCTGCGCGTCGCCGAGGCCTTCGTGGCCGCCGGAATCCATCGGCGGGTCCTGGTCATCACCACCGACAGAGTCACTGCCGAGGCGGAAAGACTGGCCACGTTCGCTCTGTTCAGCGATGGCGCGGCCGGTGCGCTGGTGTCGGACACCGACGGGGAGTACGAGATCGTCGCAAGTGCCGCAGCGCACGAGATGAAGGACCTGGACTGGTCGAACCAGATCAGTCCGGACCTCTCCCGCCGCGTGAACACGCAGCTGATGAAACGTGCATCCATGGGAATCGACCAGGTCGACATCCTCATGCACACCAATATCTTCGAAGCCATCATCGTCATGAAAGAGCTTCAGGCGGGATTTTCCGCAGCGCAGTTGTACACAGACAACATCGCACGGGTGGGCCACTGCTTCGCCGCTGACCCGATCGTCAACCTGGCGGACCTCGCAGCAGCCGGTCGCCTTCGCGACAACGGCCACTACCTGCTGGCCGCCTCGGTTCCAGGAGTACGGTACGGGGTTCTGCTCCGCAAGCAGACGCGTTAGCACGCGAACCGGCCTCATCGGAATGGTCGGCGGGGGCGTTGTCTCGCTGGCGAGACAGACATCGGCCGACACGTCGCAGCAGGCTCATGCGAAAAGGGCAGGCGGAGCGCGGATTCTGCGGGCGTACGGTATCCGACACCGGACGATCATCAGGTTCCGTGCTTTCTCGCCGAATTCCCGCCACAAGGTGATCAACCGACTTCGGTGAAGTGAAGATGCGCCCAGTGATCCAAGAATTCGCCGTCTGTCATGCCCGCGAGTCCACGGCCATTGTCTTTTTCCTGATGGGAGGAGGCCCGTCACGGCGCCGATATCGGCGTGGTGCCGCGCGAGGGCGGCGGATCTGGCGGGGCCGCGCCTCGGTCGCGTACTTTCATCGAGCATCGCCTGATCAAGGTGCCGCCGGGCTCGCGGCCGTCTCGGCCGATGCTGACCTGCGGATTTGAAAGGGCGACATGACTTACGCGCTGTTCGGTGGTCTCGATGAGGACATTCTGGCGTTGCCGTTCTACGAGGAGCAGCACCGCACGTTTGCCGTGGAGCTCGCCGACTGGTGCGCAGGCCACGCCGGCCTGTGGTCACGTCCTCTGGAGCAGACCCCGGAGAAGGCCGGCAGGGAGATCCTGAGCGCGCTTGGCTCCGCCGGATGGCTGGGATTCCTCGATCCCGCGAACGGGTCCGCCGCCGGTGACCACCGCTCGATCTGTCTGGCCAGGGAGATCCTTGCGTACGCCGACGATCTGGCGGACTTCGCCTTCTCCATCCAAGCGCTGTCGGCGACCCCGATCGCCCAATACGGAAACAGTGAGCAGCAGTTGGAGTATCTGCCGCGAATGGCGTCGGGCGAGACGGCGGGATCGTTCGCGATCTCGGAGAAGGAG
The DNA here is from genome assembly GCF_044753545.1 of Streptomyces sp. NPDC088350. Taxonomy (NCBI): domain Bacteria; kingdom Bacillati; phylum Actinomycetota; class Actinomycetes; order Kitasatosporales; family Streptomycetaceae; genus Streptomyces; species Streptomyces sp. NPDC088350. The sequence continues at coordinate 79,803 of NZ_JBIVNL010000021.1, forward strand.
ACCGGTTCCGACATATCAGCAGTCGGTCTGACTGCCGACCGAGTGTCCGACGGCTATCTGTTGAACGGCCGCAAGGCCTGGATCGCCAATGCCGGCATCGCGGATGTGCACTGCGTGATCGCCCGAACGGGCGGGGGACCCGGTGCGCTGGGACTCACGGCATTTCTGGTGCCGGCGCGCACGCCTGGAGTCCGGGTGCTGGAGGAGGTGCGGTTGATTGCTCCGCGCTCGTTCGGACACCTGGCCTTCGAAGACTGCCTGGTCCCCGAATCGAGCGTGCTCGGCCGCCCCGGACAGGGGTTCGTGGTCGCGACGGACCTGCTGGAGCGGTTCCGGATGACGGTGGGGGCGGCCGCGGTGGGGTTTGCGCGGCGCGCTGTCGACTCGGCAGTCCAGCAGGCCCGTGAACGGCGGATCCACGGCGGCAAGCTGATGGATCTTCAGCTTGTGAAGGGTGCGCTCGCCGACATGGAGGTAAAGCTCAACGCTTCCGCTCTGTTGGTCGCGCGGGCTGCGTGGGAGTTCGACCGCGGGAATCCCGGCTACGCGAAGCACTCGAGTATCGCCAAGGTGGCCGCCACCGAGGCCGCACAGGAGATCGTCGACGCTGCCGTCCAGGTTCACGGGGCTGCCGGCCTGGTTGCCGACAGCGTCCCCGAGCGCTTGTACCGGCAGGTCAGGTCCCTGCGTATCTACGAGGGAGCGTCCGAGGTCCAGAAGCTGATCATCGCGGACGCGCTGGGACGACGGCCGCACGCGGGCCGATCCCGAGCAGCATCCGGACGCGGCGCAAGTCGAGTGGAGCGCTGACTTGTCGTCCCCTGTCGTAGCAGTGACGCGGGCAGATCCGTACCTGTGCATCCCGGCTCACACCGGCTGCCGGGCGCGGAAAGACATCCGATGCATACACGGGGAGAGCCATGAGTGACGAACAGCACTACGAGTGTGTCGGCATAGGCGTCGGCCCTGCGAACCTGAGTCTTGCATCTCTGTTGCACGGTTGTCCGGGGCTGCCGAACCTCTTCCTTGAGAAGCGTGAGGTGTTCAGTTGGCATGATGGACAACAGATCCCCGATGCGACCCTCCAGGTGTCCATTTTCAAGGATCTGGTGAGTCTGTCGGACCCGACCAGTCCCTTTTCGTTCCTGTCCTACCTGAAGGACAAAGGGCGGATCTACCACTTCATCAATGCTCAGTTCAGCGCGGTGCCGCGGCAGGAGTTCCGCAACTATCTGGAATGGGCGAGCCGGCGCAACCAGAACGTGGTGTTCGGCGAGGAGGTCGTGTCCGTCGACTTCGACGGCATATTCGTTCTGCGCACCAACCGACGCACTGTCACAGCGAACAACGTGTCAATTGGCATCGGCAGACATGCCTGGGTGCCGGCGGTGGCCCGTGACCACCTCGGCCGCACTCAGTTCCACGTCAGCGAATTCGTGCCTCTCAGCCGCGACTTGGCGGGGAAGAGAGTCTGCGTGGTCGGCGGCGGCCAGTCGGGCGCCGAGGCGTTCCTCGACCTCATCTCGCGTCCGTCCGCTGAGCGACCGCGCCGGGTCTCGTGGGTGTCGCGCCGCCACAACTTCTACCCCATCGACGACTCGCCCTTCACCAACGACTTCTACATGCCGGGCTACTCGGACTACTTCTCCAGGCTGGACCAGGGGAAGCGCGAATCGCTCAACCGGGAGCACGTCCTCACCAGTGACGGCGTCTCCGAGGGCACACTCCGCGAGATCTACCAGCGCATCTACGCCGAGCGGTTCATCCACGGCAACACCGACCTGGTCTCGCTGTACCCGAACCGGAACGTGATCGCGGTCTCCCCCTCCGGCAACGCGTGGTCGTTGAAGCTGCACAACGGCAACCATCCGGCGGTCCTCGGGCAGGTCGACGCCGACGTAGTGGTCTGGGCGACCGGGTTCCGCACCGTCGCGCCCGACTTCCTCGCGCCGATCGCGGACCGACTCGAGCGGGAGGGCGACGAGTACCGGATCGACAGTGATTTCGCCGTGAGGTGGGACGGTCCTTCGAACCGAAGCATCTTCCTCCAGAACGCGGCTCTGCGGCAGCGCGGACTGGCGGACAAGAACCTCAGCCTGCTTGCCTGGCGGAGCCAGCGGATCATCGACCGCGTTCGATGCGTGCGCAGTGACGATCCGGTTCCTTCGTTCATCGAATGGTCGGCGAAGCTCAGCCCGGACGAGAGCGTGGTGTGAGCCATGAAGCATGTCGACTTCGCAGTCGTCGGTGGCGGAGTCATCGGGTGCACGATCGCGCGGGAGTTGGTGCTACGGGCTCCGCACGCTTCCGTGCTGGTGCTCGAAAAAGACGCCGTCGGGTCCGGAGCCAGTCGCCGGTCGGCCGGTCTGCATTTCCCTCGTGGCGCGACGGAGCGTGTACGCCGCATGACCGGCTACAGCCAGGCCTACTACAGGGCCCTGCTCGACGCTGATCCGGCGTTGCCCATTCATCCGGTCCCCCTGCTCGTCGTGTCCGACCGCGCGGCCGTGGACCAGGTGGAGACGGCCTATCTCGACGAGGCCGGACTGTCCCGCGTGGACGCGTTGCCGGACTGGCTGCCACCACTTTCGGACGAGACGGCGGCTTGGACGGGCGAGGGCTGCCAGTACGCCGATGTCGGGGCGTTGACCCGGGCATTGGCCCGGTCTCTGCGGCCACGGACGAGTTTCAGGGAGGGGGTCTCCGTCGATTCCCTGGACCGGGTCGGGAGCGGGTACGAACTCGGGTTCAGCACTGGAGAGCGCGTCACAGCCGACTCGGTCGTGCTCGCACCCGGCCCGTGGCTGGCCGCACCGGCCTGGCGGGAACGGCTCACCCCCCTGGGTGCCAGGGTGAAGAAGGTCGTCGCGCTGCACATCGAACAGCCGCCTGCGGCCGAGGACGGAGTCGTCGTCTTCCATGACGAGGACGCGTTCCTGCTCCCGCTCCACGAGCAGAGGCGCTGGCTCTTCAGCTACACCAGTCAGGTCTGGGACGTCGACCCCGAGCGGCTCACCGGCAGTGTCTCCCCGTCGGACCTGGCCGAGGCCCGCGAGGTGCTGATCAGCCGCGCCCCCCGCCTGGCCGACTCCGCCCGCAGCGGAAGGGTGTTCTGCGACGCGTACAGCGCAGACCGGGAGCCGCTGGTACGCGCTCTGGACGAGGAGGGCCGACTGGTGTTCGCGGGTGCTGCCAACGGCTCCGGCTACAGACTCGCACCCGCCATCGCCGCAGAGGCGGCGCACCTGCTCCGTAGAGCCGTTGAGAACGTTTCCGACCAAGGGGGCCAGCAATGAACGTGAGCGTCTTCTCCGCTGAGGAACTGCACCAGGCATTCGGCATCGAGATGAGCTCCGTGGAGAAGATGAGTGCCGGAGCCGGCTGGGGCCGGGTCGCTCCGGGTGTCACCTCCGATCCGCACCAGCACGACGAGATCGAGATGTTCGTCGTCGTCGCCGGAACCGGATGGGTGGCTTTCGACGGTCGGCGTATCCGGGTGGAGCCGGGAACGGTGTGCCAGTTCGAGCCCTTCGAGACACACGTCGTCGAGAACGACGGAGACGTCGACCTGGTCTTCTTCGACCTGTACTGGCGCGACCCGGTGCGCGCCGCCGAGGCCGCAGCGGCAGGCGGTACCCGCCGCCGTTTCCACGAGAGGCCGGTCTTCGTCTTCTCGACCCCGCCCACTCCGAACGGCGACCTCCACCTCGGTCACCTGTCCGGTCCCTACCTGGGAGCCGACGCCTACGTCCGGTTCCAACGCATGCGGGGCACTGAGGTATGGCACCTCACCGGGAGCGACGACTTCCAGAGCTACGTGGTCGACCGCGCCCGCCGTGAGGAGCGCGAACCGGCGCGTACGGCCAAGCACTACAGTGCCGAGATCGCCGCGACGCTCCGTCTGATGGACATCGAGGTCGACCAGTACACAGTGACCAACGAGGACCCCGCCTACCGGGACGGTCTGCGCGGATACTTCTCGAAGCTGGTCGACTCGGGGGCGGTTACCGTCCAGCAGACGGCTGCACTGGTGGACGACGAGACGGACGCCTACCTCTACGAGGTGGACGTCTCGGGCGGTTGTCCCGGATGCGGGGGCGGCACCAGCGGCAACATCTGCGAAGAGTGCGGCGAACCGAACGTCTGCGTCGACCTGGTCAACCCGCGCAGCAGCCGCTCGGAGGCGCCGCCGAGGCAGCAACCTGTCCCACGCTACGTCCTGCCCCTCCACGAGTTCGGCAGCGAGGTCGCCGATCACCACCGTCTCGGTCGGGTCCCGGCCCGACTCCGCGAACTGGCGGACCGGGTGTTCGCGCGTACCAGGCTCGACATTCCCGTGACCCACCCTTCGGACTGGGGCGTCGCGCCCGCGGATACGGCAGTGGACGGGCAGGTGATCTGGGTCTGGCCTGAGATGTCCTACGGCTTTCTCCACGGCATCGAGGCCCTCGGCGGGCGTCTGGGCCGTGACTGGCAAGCCGTGACTCCCGAGCAGGACTGGAAGTTCGTCCACTTCTTCGGCTACGACAACAGCTTCTACCATGCCGTGCTCTACCCGGCTCTCTACCGGTTGGCGTACCCGCAGTGGAATCCCGATATCGATTACCACGTCAATGAGTTCTACCTGTTGGAGGACGGCAAGTTCTCCACCAGCAGGCGCCATGCCGTCTGGGGCAAGCAGATCCTGCGACCGGAGACCGTGGACGCGGTGCGCTACTACCTGTCGCTCACGCGTCCGGAGCGGCGACGGACGAACTTCGAACTCGAGGCATACACGGAGACCGTTCAGCGGGTCCTGGTGGACGGCTGGCAGGGTTGGCTGAACGACCTGGGCGCTCGGGTTGCCGGGCAGTACGGCGGGATCGCCCCCGACGCCGGTGTCTGGACTCCTGAGCACACGGCGTTCCTCAACCGCCTGGGAATACGGCTCGCCGCTGTCGCCGACAGTTTCGGACAGGACGGATTCTCGCTGAACCGTGCGGCCGCCGAATTGGACGGGATCGTCGTCGACACCCGGCGGTTCGCTGAAGCCGAGGCACGGACCGCGCTGATCGCCGGTTGGAAGGACGAGGCCCGTACGGCCATCGCGCTGGAACTGGCCGCGGCACAACTGTTGGCCCGCGCGGCCACGCCGATCATGCCTCGATTCGCCGCCCGACTCGCCCAGGCGCTGGGGACGACCGACCTCTCGTCCTGGCCTTCCCAGGTCGAACTGGTCGAGCCCGGCACCCTGATCGACCTCGAACGGCAGTCCTACTTCGAGGCCCTGCCGTCGGACTGGTCGCTCGCCGAGGGAGCCACGGGATGACGGACTCTGTGATCAACCGCTTGGTGGCGGGGCCGCCGGCTCCCGGCCACCGGATCTCCTTCATCCGGCTCGGCGGTCTCAGGACGCTGGACCTGACCGAACTGTACGAACAGTCGGGCCGTGTCGCCGCCTACCTTCGGAGCCTCGGCGTCGAGTCCGGGGACCGCATCGGAATCCTGGCGGCCAACTGCCTGGAATGGGTTCTGCTGGACCTTGCCGCGCTGCGGCTCAAGGTGGTGGTCGCAGGTTTCGAACCAGGCAAGTTCACCGATGCCGGAGAGCTGGTGGCGCGCTACGGGCTCACGGTTCTGTTCACCGACCAGGACGTGCCGGCGGACGCGCCGGCGGCTGTCCGAACCATCACCGATGTCGCCGAGGCCGCGAGGCAGACATGGCCGGAGCCGCCCGGACCTGTCGTGTACGAGCCCGGGGAGGTGACGACGATCAAGTTCACCTCCGGCAGCACCGGTGCGCCGAAGGGACTCGGGGCCACGGTCGGCAGTATCGACGCGTCGATACAGGCTGTGCAGGAGATCTTCGAGCACCGTGGCGGCGACAACCTCTTCGTCTTCCTTCCGCTGTCGCTGCTGCAGCAGCGGTACTGGCTGTACTCCGCCCTCTGCTTCGGCCACGATGCGACTGTCACCACGTACGAGGCGGCCTTCGCCGCACTGGGCACGGCCCGGCCGACTGTGGTGATGGGCGTACCAGCGTTCTTCGAGGCCGCCAGGCAGCAGATCAGCCAGGATGCCGCTCGCGCGGACGGCGTCGCGCCGGAGGAGGCTCGCCGCGCGGCAGCGCGGCGGCTGTTCGGCGATCGGATCCGCTACCTGTGGACGGGATCGGCGCCGGCGGACGGTGAGGTGCTGCGCTACCTCACCGAGGCGGGTCTTCCCCTCTATGAGGGCTACGGGCTGAACGAGACGTGCATCGTCAGCAAGAACCACCCCGGTGCCCACAGGGAGGGCAGCGTGGGGAGGGTGCTGCGGGGGAAGGAGGTGCTGTTCGACGAGGACGGCGTGATCCTGGTACGAAGCGAGCATCCGGTGAACCAGCGCTACGAGTTCGCCGAGCCCGGGGACTCCGAGCGGATGTTCGTCGCCGACGGGGTGGTGCGCACCGGCGACCTCGGTTACGTGGACGAGGACGGCTTCCTGTTCATCCAGGGGCGCGCCGACGACGTCATCGTGCTGGGGAACGGCAAGAAGGTGATCGTCCGGCCGATCGAGGAGCACATGCGGACGAGTCCGGCGATCGAGGAGTGTGTGGTGTTCTGCCCCGCGCAGACGTCCCTGGTGGCGGTGGTCTCGCCTTCCTCCGACACGGCCGACCTTGAGGCGATCGCCGAACAACTGGCCCGCACCAACGCCTCGTTCGGCAGTGACGAACAGATTCGCAAGGTCGTGGTCGCGAGCCCGCGGCCCAGTATCGCCAACGGAATGCTCACTTCGCAGTTCAAGCCGAAACGACAGGCCATTTTCGCTGCCTTCCAGTCGGAGATCACCAACAACCAGGACGGTATCCATGCCCAGTGACGTCGAGACCATCGCGCGGGAAAACCTGTCGGCCGCGTTCCAGTCGGCCGTGGATCCGCACGAGATCGAACTTGGACTCGAGTTGACCGACTACGGCTTGACCTCGTTGCAGAAGGTCCTGTTCCTGACCCGGCTCTGCGAGGACCTCGCGGTCGACCTCGCGTATCTGACCGAGCGCGACGTCGCAGAGATGCGCACGCTGAACGATGTTGTCGACACACTGTCACGCTACGCAGGAAAGGCTTCTTAGAGTGAGTTGGGCAGAGCTGGCCGCGGCCACGCTGGAGAATGACCACGTGAGGCTGCGTCCGATCAGTCCCGAGGACCGCGAGTCGATCCACGACATCGCGATGGACCCGGTGATCTGGCGCTACTTCGTGAGCCTGGTCGAGACGGAGGAGGACTTCGAAGCCTTTTTCCAGGGCATGGTCGCCGACCATGCGGCAGGCAGGCGTGTGGTCTTCCACATCACCGACAAGACGACGGGGCGATGCGCGGGGAGTATGAGCTTCGGCAACCTCTCCGAGGCGGACTCGCGCCTGGAGATCGGCTGGTCCTGGTTGGGCGTCGACTTCCAGGGCCGCGGCATCAACCGCTGGGCCAAGTACCTCTTGCTGGAGCACGCCTTCGAGAACCTGGGCGCCGAGCGCGTGGAGTTCAAGACGGACCAGCTCAACGCGCAGGCCCGACGGGGCCTGCGCAACATCGGCGCCCTGGAGGAGGGCGTCCTTCGCAGCTTCAACCCGATGCCGGGCGGCAGACGCCGGGACGCTGTCTATTACAGCGTGTTGCGCGGTGAGTGGTCGTGGCTCAAGGACGAGCTGGCCACCAACGCGAAGGTGATCCGTGAGGGCATGGCGGTGTGACCGGCGGAGCGGGCGTCACCCGTCTGCATCTCTGCGGCGATCCATATGAGGTCGGCCGACAGCACGGGGCAGCCCTCGCGGGTCCGCTGCGCGGCTTCGTCGACGACTCGCTCTGCCGCCTCAACCTGCTTCTGGACGAACCTGTCACGACGGCCGGGCTCGAACCGGTGCTGTCCGCGTTCGACAAGGTGATCACGGCAGAGCTGCCACGGCTGGCCGAGGAGATCACCGGACTCGCCGACGGGATCGGAATCCACCGTGACCAGGCGCTGCTGCTGCAACTGCGCCGGGAGATCCTGGGCTACCGGAAGATCCCGGCGCGAGGCGACTGCACCACCTACGCCAAGGCCGGTTCCCATCCGGTCCTGGCCCAGACGGTGGACCTCAACGGCGACCTGGACGATCAGATCAGCGTCCTCGACGTCCGACTCACAGGTTCCCCGCGCCGGGCGCTGGTGCTCAGTTTCGCGGGCCTGCTCGGCTATCTCGGGGTCAACAGCGACGGCCTGGCCGTGGGCCTCAACCTGGTCCTCGGCGGCGACTGGAAACCCGGAGTCCCGCCGTACCTGGCCATTCGCCACGTGTTGGACTCCGCTGCCACCGTCGATGAGGGGGTCGAGTGCCTCCGCGGCCTCCCGTTGGCCAGCTCACGGTCGTTCATGCTCTGCGACGCGGGCAAAGCGGTCTGGGTGGAGGCTCTGGACGGCGGGTTCCGGTGCCTCGAAGCCCAACAGACCGAGCACACCAACCACTTCCTCCACCCCGAGTTCGAACCCTTCGACGAGATCAACGTCTTCGCGCGGAACTCCTCACGCCGAAGGCTGGAGGCGTGCCGCGCCGGTCTCGCCGCGATGGCACCGGCCGCAGGGGTGGAAGAGCATTTCGCTCTGCTCTCGGTCCCTCCCATCCGAGTTGTCGGAACCGGTGACATCCGGTACGAGCGCACCGTCGCTGCTGCCGTCGCATTGCCGGGGAGCGGCCAGTTGCACATCAGGCCGGGTGATCCCGCCACATCAGTCACCAGGGAGTTCACCTTTGCGGACCCGGACTGCCGCACTGTCGGCATTCCCCGAGCGGGCGCAGATGACGCGGGGTGACGTCGAGGGTTCCGAGATGCCGCTCCCTGCCCGGCGGACCTGGGCGAGGACCTGCACGCCGCAGTCGGCGCAGCACCGCCAGGCGGAACGGTGACCATCTGTGCAGACATGACTCATGCGACCTCATCTTGATCTTTTCGAACTCCGACGGGCGGGAACATGAACGTGGTCGATGACGAGAACGGGCGATCCCTCGTCCTTGTGAACCACGAGGATCAGCTCACGACACTCCTCGAAGGACACGCGTCAGAAGCGTTTCCGGAAGGGGGCCTGTCATGAAAGCGGCTACCGCCATCAGCGTCGCCGGGACCGATGCCGGGATCGACGTCGACGACCTCTCCAGCCTGCTGATGATCAGGCACTTCGAGCAGGCCGTCCTGGACCTGTTCGCGCGCGGGCTGCTGAACGGCACCACGCACACCTGCCTCGGCCAGGAGTACGTGCCGGTGGCCCTGGGGCCGCTGCTGGCCCCGGACGACTTCGTGTTCAGCAACCACCGCGGCCACGGACACTACCTGGCCCGGTTCGACGACCCCGAGGGCCTGCTGGCCGAGATGACCGGCCGCGAGGGCGCCGTCTGTTCGGGCGTCGGCGGCAGCCAGCACATCTTCCGGGGCACCTACCTGTCCACCGGGGTACAGGGCGAGAGCCTGCCGGTCGCCGTGGGCACGGCCTTGTGGTTCCAGCGGACCGGCCGGCCCGGCATCGCCGTGGCCTACATCGGCGACGGCACCTGGGGCGAGGGCGCCGTTTACGAGGCGTTGAACCTGGCCGCGCTGTGGCGGCTGCCGCTGCTGGTGGTCGTGGAGAACAACGGCATCGCACAGACCACGCCGACCGCGCGCGCCATGGCCGGCGACATCGCCGGGCGGGCCGCGGCGTTCGGAATCACCCATGCGTCCGTGGCCGGCAGCGACGTCGCCGCGATCCGCGCGCGTCTGGCACCGGTGGTCGAACGGACGCGCACCGGCGGCGGGCCGGCCGTCGTGGAGTTCGCGACCCACCGCCTCGGCCCGCACAGCAAGGGCGACGACACGCGCTCCGCCGCCGAGGTCGCCGCCGAGCGGGAGCACGACTGGCACGACGCCTATCGGCGCCTGGACCCCGATCTGTTCGCCAAGGTCGAGGACGAGCAGCGGACGCGGATCGCCGAGGCCGTGGACCGGGTCCTGGCCCGTCCGGCCTCGGTGTGGGAGAGGGGCTGAGCCGTGGAGCGTGTCGCTGAGAACCTGAACCGGGCCCTGCACGCGGCCTTCGCCGCCGACCCCGACCTGTTCCTGCTGGGGGAGGACGTCGCCGATCCGTACGGCGGCGCCTTCAAGATCACCAAAGGGCTGTCGTCGGGCTACCCCGACCGGGTCCTGAGCACGCCCATCAGCGAGCAGTCGCTGGTGGGCGTGGCCAACGGGCTGGCGCTGTCCGGCGGGCGCGCCATCGTCGAGATCATGTTCGGCGACTTCGCCACCTTGGCCTTCGACCAGATCGTGAACTTCGCGGCCAAATCGGTCGCGATGTACGGCCGCCGCGTCGAGGTCCCGGTGATCGTGCGCTGTCCCACCGGCGGGCGGCGCGGGTACGGCCCGACCCACAGCCAGAGCCTGCAGAAGCACTTCATCGGCGTGCCGCACCTGTCGGTGCACGAGATCTCGCCGTTCCACGACAGTACGGCGCTGCTGGCCGGGCTGCTCGCCGACGGCGAGCCGGCCGTCCTGTTCGAGGACAAGGTGCTCTACACACAGCCGATGTACGAGCCGGGGACGGACGGGCCGTTCGTCGCCGATTTCCCGTTCGGAGCCGGCGGCCCGGCACGGCTGCGGGCGTCGGACGGCGACGACGCGGCCGACTGCGTGATCATCGTGCCCGGCGGCGTGGCCCGGCGGGCCCTGGCGGCGGCCGGGACGCTGTTCGCCGAGCACGAGATCACCTGCGAGGTGATCGTTCCGACCCGGTTGTACCCGTTCGACGTGGAGCCACTGCTGCCCGCCCTGGCCGGCGCCGAGGTCGTGTGCCTGGTCGAGGACTGTGCCGCCGGCGGAACCTGGGGCTCGGAGGTCGCCGCGCGCGTCTATGAGCGGCTGTGGGGGCGGCTGCGGCGCCCGGTCGTGCTGTGCAGCGCCGAGGCCGAAGTGATCCCGACCGCCGCACACCTGGAACAGACCGTGCTCCCCCAAGCCACTGACATCCACCGCGCCATCTGGGAGGCGTTGCATGCGTGAACTGCTGCTGCCGAAGTTCAACAACAACGACGAGGGCTGCGTCCTGGTCGGCTGGACGGTCGACGACGGCGCCGCGGTGTCCGCGGACGCGGTCGTCGCCGAGGTCGAGACCGCCAAGGCCCTGGAGGAACTCGTCGCGGACGCGGACGGCGTCCTCCACCGGCTCGTCGAGGCCGGAGCGCACTGCGAGTTCGGGCGGCCCGTGGGGCTGCTGTTCGACAGCCGTCAGGAACGCGACGACTACCTGGCGAGCCCGGCAGCCGCCGAAGTGACCACCGCACCCGAGGGCGAGGGCGAGGACCACGACGGCGGCCCGGACCCGATCCTCAGCGACGCCGCGCGCACCCTCGCCCAGGATCACGGCATCCGGACCGAGCAACTGCGTACGCTCGGCAAGCGGGTGGTGAAGGCCTCCGACGTCCAGCGGCTCATCGACCAGCGGGTCATGGACCAGGGGGCGGCGTCCGCGGTGTCCACGGACGCCGTCGTCGTCAACCTCAGTCCGCGCCAGCGCGCGGTGGCCGCCGTCGTCAGCGAGGCGCACCGCACAATCCCGGCCGCCTTCGCCGCGATCGCGGTCGACCTGACAGCGTTCCGCGCGACCCGCGGCGGCGCCCCGTACGGCCTGGTCGAGCTCCTGGTCAAGGCCATTGCCGCTCGCCACGCCGACTTCCCGCTGTTCTTCGCCACGCCCGGTGCGGACCACACCCTCACCCTCGCGTCGGCCGCCAACGTCGGGGTCACCGTCGACGTCGGGACCGGGCTGTTCATCCCGGTGCTCAAGGACGCCGCCCGCCGTCCGATCGCCGACCTGACCGACGACCTCATGGACTTCCGGGTCAGCGCCCGGCGGCAGAACTTCCGCGAGGACGCGTTCGCCGACGAGGCCATCACCCTCTCCCTGCACAACGATCCGGACATCATCCTGGCCGCGCCGATCGTCCATCCGGGCCGCACCTGCGTCGTGACCCTGTGCGCCGAGCGGAGCGAAGTCGCGCTGACGGAGGACGGTATGCCGTTCGCCCGGCCGGTCACCACGGTCGCGGCCACCTACGACCACCGCTATCTCAACGGCCGCGACGCGGTCCGCTTCCTCACCGCGGTCAAGCAGGACCTGGAGACCGCCGACGCCATCGCCCGGCTCGCGGACTGACGGGAGGACGACGAAGCCACCGCCGCTCTTCGACGCCTCTGTGGACCTCCGCGACCCGGCGTCGGCCGGTCCACGGATCGGGATCGCGGCCGGCTGCACAGCCGACCCGATCCTGCCCTGCCTCGGCGCGGCGCTCGCCGGGACGCCCGGCTGCCCGATGTTCCACGTGTCGCCGTACGACCAGATCGTCCGTGCGTGCCTCGACCCGGGCAGCGGGCCGGCCGGGGCCGGTCTGGACGTGCTGGTGGCCGCGCACCGCCTGGACGAACTGCGGGACGGTGCTGGGACCGGCGGACTGCTCGACGTCGGCTGTCCTGGTCCAAGACTCCATCACCGGCCCTGACCAGGCGCAGATGGCGTTTCCCGGTGATCAGGAGCCGGTCGGTGACCTCCCCGCGGACTGAGCCGATGAGGCGTTCGGCGATCGCGTCGCTCGTCCCGCCGACGAGACGAGCACGCCGCGTCACGTCGGCTTGATGATCCCGCGGAGCTCGGTGCGCGTCGCTGCGGTGGGACAGTGTGCCGTTCATGCGCCCGAAGAGCGGATCCGGTGCGGCGTGTTCAGAGGACGTTTGATCTGGGCAGTTTGTTGTCTATGCCGCAGAGTGTCGGCCGGGGCGATGTGGATCATGGCTGCTTCGCTCCACTGCCTGTGTTCGAGTCGGGCCTTTCTCCAGGCCGTCGACGTCGGCCCGGTCGAGGCCCGTCGGGCGTCGGACAGACCGCTGGGGTATGGCTTGTGCCCGCTCACGGCGCAGCGTGATCACGGGGGAGTGGAATACCCGGTTCCGCCGGTGGTCGGGCGATTCTGTGGCGTGCTCAATTCGGACGGACTTCCGGGCACGCAAGTCATCGATACGAAGACTCTGCCCGGAACAAGCACCCGACATCCGGCCACGAACGTGCTCACCGCCGGCCTGGCCGGTGGCAACGGCATCAACCTCTACCTACCGCCCTGTCCATCGACCCGATCACAACGGACCGCCGTCGGCTGATACAACCGCGCCCCGGAAACGGGCCGGTATCAGGATCAGATCGTGCGCTGGTCGGGCGCGACGGCGCCGCACGCGTCCTGCAGTCGCTTGAGGTAGGTCAAGCCGGTCATGACCTCGTCCGTCGGCAGTCCGAAGTCGATGAGACACGCGATCTCGTCCACGCCGAGCTCCGCGAGCCGCGCCACGACCTGCTCGCCCTTGTCGACCGAGCCGAGCAGTCCGACGTTGTCGAAGTAGTGCTCGAAGGCCCGCTCGACGAGCATGTCGATCTCGTCCGGCTCCAGGTCTCCGGTGCTGAGGTCGGACGTCAGGATGAGCCCGAGCGAGCTGCGCATGTAGTCGCTCAGCGACGGCCGGACCAGCTCTCGGACCCTGTCGGTGTCCTCGCCGAGGTACGTGTGCACCATGACCGCGACGTGGCCCGGCCAGCCGGCGTCGGCCGCGGCCTTCCGGTACTCGGCGATGTTGTGCGCCAGCTGTTCGGGACTCTGGCCGAGCAGGTGGGTGAGGAGCCCGGCTCCGATCCGGCCGGCGCTCCGGAAGGTCTCTACGTCGCCGACACTGGCGACCCAGATCGGCAGGTCGGTCTGGACCGGCGGCGGGAACGACCGCACCTTCACCAGGTTCCCCGCGCCGTCGGTGACCTCGATTGCCTCGCCGCGCCACAGGGCACGCACCTGCTCGATCCGCTCGTACATCTCCGCGCGGCGGTTCGGGTAGGCGGCCGGATTCAGGGCGAAGTCGACGGCGTGCCAGCCGGAGGCGAAGGACACCCCGACTCGGCCCCGGGAGATGTTGTCCACCACGGACCACTCCTCGGCGATCCGCAGCGCGTGGTGCAACGGTGCCACGACGCTGCCCGCCCGGATCTTGACACGCTCCGTCGTCGCGGCGATCGCCGCACTGGTCACCGAGGGGTTCGGATAGGTCCCGCCGAAGGGGTGGAAATGGCGTTCCGGGGTCCACACCGCCGCCAAGCCGTTCTCGTCGGCGAAGCGGGCGCCTTCGAGCAACAACCGGTACCGGTCGGCCTCGGCGCCTCCGCTGTCGTTGGCGAAATAGAAGAGGCTGAGATCCATTGTGTGTTCTCCCCAGCGGATACGGGTTCGGAGTCGGGGGTGTGTGGCGAACATCGGTCAGTAAAAGCGCCCGCTCCTGATTCATAGCACCCTCGTTCTTCGCGGACACGCTCACCGCTGACCGCGGTGGAAAACGGCCGACGGAGTGTTGTCTCGCCGGCGAGACAAGCGCACGATGGACACGTCCTTCGGGAAATCAGGTTTCGTTCACACAGGAGAGCCGTGGCCAATTCGTTCGAAGACGAGGAAGGCGTTCATCTGGTCCTCGTCAATGGCGAGGAGCAGTACTCGCTGTGGCCGGCGTCCCCTGCCGTGCCCGCCGGCTGGTCGGTCGCGCACGACGCGGATACGCGGGCGAACTGTCTTGAATACGTGTCCGCACACTGGTCGGACATGCGGCCTGCCAGCCTGCGAGAGCTGACCGATGAAGTGCGAGAGGTGGTCAGGTGACGGTCGACAGCGGGTTCCGTAACCCCATGGACGAGCTGGTGGTCGGCAAGGTGCGGGAGCTTCTGGGGAATCCGGGCATCGGCATCGGCGACGACTTCCTGGCCGTCGGCGGCAACTCCATCACCGCCGTCCGCCTCGGCCAGGCCCTCCGCCAGGAGCTCGGGATATCCCGGATCACGGGCGTTATCCTCAAGAACCCATTGCTCAGCGACCTCAGCGACGTGCTGAGCGAACTGGTCGGCGAGGCGTCCTGACCATGTCGTGAGGGCCGCGTCCGGGCGAAGTCCCGGGTGCGACGCCGCCCTTTCCCCGTGCCAGGTAAATCGCATCAGCATCAGAACGCTGAGACAGAGAGCCTGTCTCGCCGGCTAGACATCGAGCCGATATCACCTTGCGGTGGACGGTGTCCCGGCCTATATGTTCGTGGTTCGGTGACAGCACCCTCGGTCAATGGCGCTTCGACCTCTTCTGGAAATCGGCGTCATCCCATTTCTGGCCCGTTGGATGTCGTCGCGGGCTCACGTGGCTGACTTTTTCCAGACTTGATAGATCGTTTGGAGTTCCTTCGTGCCCGGAATGCCGTACAACAATGTTCAGGTCATGTCGGATTCAGACGGTGATCCCTCGACCGGAGGTCATTCCCGAACGGTCGCCGCATCGTCGGCGCGGCGACGGATGTATTTCTCCTGGATCCTGCGGTCAGATGACACCGCCGACATCGGGAAGGCTGTGCCGAGCGTCGGGGGCGGCCTGTCCGTCGACCGCCTCGAGCGGGCGTGCATGGTGCTGTACCGGCGGCGTGGCGCGTTCCGCACGACGTGCCTCGAGCGGAACGGCGAAGTCCTTCAGGTGGTGCGGGACGCCGACGCATGCCGCGTCGGGACCGGGGTCGTCGAGGCCGAGGGCGTGTCGTCGGCCGAGCGCCGGGACCGGGCGGACGCCGAAGCCGCGCGCCGGGTCAAGGTCCGGGGCGTGCGGGTGGAGCCGGGCGAAGTGGAGGCCGCGTTGCTCGGCCACCCGGATGTGGCCCGCGCCGCTGTCGTCGCGACGGGCGAAGGCACGCGGAAGGCGAAGTCGGCGGCGTTTCTCGTGCCGGCGGACGAGGGCGGGGACGCGACGACCACCGCTGGCGTGCGGGTGTTTCTGCGGGATCGGCTGCCGTCCGCGATGCTCCCGGACCGGGTCGAGCTGCTCGACGCCTTCCCGATCACGGCGAACGGCAAGGTGGATCGCCGGGCCTTGGCGGAGCGGATGGCGTCGAGCGATCAGCCGGCGGTCGTCAAGCCGTTGGGTGCCGGGCTGTCGAGCGCGGCGCCTGCCGTCGCATCGCCGGCCGATACTCGGGGCCGGCAGTTGTGCGAGATCGGGGCCGATGTCCTGGACCTGCCGGAGGCGGGTCTCGACGACGACTTCTTCGCCCTCGGCGGGACGTCGCTGCGGGACATCGCGGCGCAGCTCGGGGCCGCCGAGAGCAGTGCCCGGCCGGTGCTGCGGTGCGGGGGGACCTCGTGACGGCGGCCGGAACCCGGCCGCGGACCGGGTTCCTGTTTCCAGGGCAGAGCTCCGAGTACGTCGGCATGGGCGTCGAGCTCCATCGTGAGCACCCGTTGTTCCGCGCGGCCGTCGACCGGCACGCCGATCAGTTCCGCCGGCTCACCGGCGTCGGTCCGCTCGACGTGTTCGCCGACCCGGCCGCCCAGACTCGCGCCGAGCTGCTCCAGCCCGCGGTCTTCCTGCTGCAGGTCGCGTTGGCGGAGTTCTGGACCTCGTGCGGGGTGCGGCCGGACGCGGTGGTCGGCCACAGCCTCGGCGAATACGCGGCCGCCTGTGTGGCGGGGGTGTTCGGCGTCGAGGAAGGGCTCGAACTCGTCAGCGCCCGCGGCCGGGCCTTCGCGGCCGTGCCCGGCGCCGGCCGGATGGTCGCCGTGGGCGCTCCTGACCCGGCGGAGCTGGAACGCCTGGTCGCGGCACACGGCGGTGCCGCGTCGGTGGCCGCGTACAACGCCCCGGAGCGGATCGTCGTCTCGGGGACCGACACAGCGATGGGGGAGTTGGTGGCGGCGTTCGAGCGGCGAGGCTGGCTGACGATCCCGCTGGAGACCACCCACGCCTTTCACTCGACGCTGGTCGCCCCGGCCGTCCCGGAGCTGGTGGCGGCGGCGGGCCGGATCCGGCACCGGACCCCGGCCGTGCCGCTGGCGCTGAACTTCACCGGGGGGTGGGCCGCGGGCGGGGATCTCGGCGCGGAGTACTGGGGCCGGCAGCTCACCTCACCGGTCAGGTTCATGGCGGGAGTGCGGGCACTGACGGACGGCGGCTGCACGGTCTTCTTGGAGGTGGGGCCCGGACGGACGCTGACCACGGCCGGCCGGGCGCAGAGCGACGGGAGCGAGCTCTGGCTGGCGGGGCTCTCGCCTCGGACACCGGATTCGGTGACGGTCCTGGAGCACCTGACCCGGTTGGAGGAGGAGGGGATTCCGGTCGACTGGGTGAGGTACCACGCGCCGTTCCGTGCGACGGGGCGGACGGTCGGTGATCGGCCGGGAGTGGATCGGCCGGAAGTGGATCGGCCGGCTCCGGCGCCGTCCACGGAGCTGCCGTTCCGGATCGAGCGGGTCGTGATCCACGAGTCGGCGAGCGCTGCGGGGTCCGGAGTCGCGGTGGTCCGGCACCGGGTGGGCGAGACGGCGCGAGAGGTGGTCGACGTCTCGGTCGTCGACGACGCCGGCCGGCCGGTGGTCGAGGTCTTCGGGCTCGTCATCGGGGCGGGGACCGGTGAGGAGGCGGGCGGGCCGGACCAGATCTCGCCGGAGGAGGCGGAGCGGCTCTTGGCCTCGCTCGACGCGCTCACCGAGGACCAGTTGCACGCCCTCCTGCCTCTGTGGACCGGCTCAGACGCTTCCACCCCCGTCGGATCGACCGAGGAGTGACACTCATGACTGACTACGACCTCCGGAAGAAGCTGGAGACGGCGCTTCGGGCACGGGCCGGGCAGGCACGCACCGAGCATCCGCTCTCGTACGCGCAGAGCTCGATGTTGATGCTGCATCGGATGGACCCGGAGAGCGCGTCCTACAACGTCGCCCTCACCGTCCGGTTCACCGGCGGATTCGACTCCGCCGCGTTCCACCGCGCGCTGCAGTCGCTCGTCGGGCGGCACGCGGCGCTGCGCACCACCTTCAGCCCGGCGGGCGCCGACGGCGGGGACGGCCTCGCGGGCCGTCAGACCGTCCACGGCTGGCTCGAACCCGACTTCGCCGAGCTGGACGCGCATGAGTGGACTGACGGAGAACTCCAGGAGGCGGTGCGAGCCGCCTATCGCGAGCCGTTCGCCCTCGTGACCGGGTCTCCCCTTCGAGCGCGGGCCTACCGGGTGGCGCCCGGAGAAGCGGTCGTTCTGCTGGCGGCCCACCATGCGGTGTGCGACTTCTGGTCGCTCGGCACCATGCTGGCCGAACTCGAGCAGCTCTACGCCGCCGAGGCCGAACGGCGCCCGGCGGGGCTGTCCGGGCGCAACAATCCGTACAGCGACTTCGTCACGTATCAGCGTGAGCTGATCGCCGGCGATGGGGGTGCCCGGGCCCGCGCCTACTGGCACTCCCAGCTGTCCGGTCAGCCGGAGCCGGCCGAATGGCCCCGGTTCGATCTGGACCCGGCGGACGCCGACGGCGGCGATCAGCTCGTGTTCCCCATCCCCGCGGACCTCGCCGCCGACGTGTTCGCGCTGGCCAAGGCGGAAGCGGTGACGCCCTACGTGGTACTGCTGACGGCCTTTCAGATCCTGGTCGGCCGCTACACAGGCCGACGTGACGTGCTCGTCGGGAGCCCGTTCGCCGGCCGCACCGACCCGGCGCTGGCCGAATGCGTCGGGAACTTCGTCAACTCCGTCGTGCTGCGCGCAGACCTGAGTGACGCGGTCTCGTTCCGCGAGCAGCTCGGCCGGACCCGCCGCACCGTCGCCGAGGCGTTCGAGCACCAGGACTATCCGTTCGAGCTGCTCGTCAGCGAGCTGGCGCCGCGTCGGGTGGACGGCCGCAATCCGGTCTTCCAGGCGATGTTCATCTACCAGAAGTCCGGCCGGCATCCGGCGCACACCGCCCTCCACGTGGCCGACGAGGGCGCGTCCCCGGTCGCCTGGGCCGGACTGTCCGCGGCGCCGTTCCCGCTGGCCAAGCAGGACAACCAGTTCGAGCTCACCCTAGAGGTCGTCCACGACGGCGACCGGCTCGTCGGAGTGCTCAAGTACCGCAAGTCCGTCTTCTCCGCCGCCGCGGCCGGCCGTGCCGCCGAGCACTACGCGACGCTGTTGCGGGCCGCGGTCGCCGGCCCGGACCGCAGCGTGGCAGAACTGCCGATCCTGACCGAGGCCGGGCACGGCGCCGACCGGCACCCCGTGCCGGTGTCCGTCGCGCCGGACGACAGCCTGGCGGCCCGATTCCGGCAGGCCGCGGAGCAGCACGCCCGTCGAACGGCAGTGCGCTGCGATGGCGACCGGCTCACGTATGCCGAGCTCGACGAGCTGGCCGGGCGCTGGACGGCCCGGCTGCGGGCCGAGGGCGTCGGGCCGGGCAGCCGGGTCGCCCTCCTGCTCGAGCCCTCCCTCGACACGGTGACCGCGATCGTCGCGGTCCAGCGGGCCCAGGCGGCCTACGTGGTCCTGGACCCGTCCCATCCCGCGGCCTGGTGCCGGACGGTGCTCCAGGACAGCGGAGCGCGCGTGGTGCTCACCCAGCCGGACCTGACCGGTCTGCTGGACGGTGTCGCGGTGCCGGTCCTGGTCATGCCGGAGGCCGAGCTGCCGCCGGCCGGCGAGCCCGGCGATCTGCCCCGAGCCGACGACGTGGCCTGCACCGTCTACACCTCCGGCTCGGCCGGGACGCCCACGGGGATCGACGTCGAGCACGGCAATGTCCTGACGCTGCTGGAGTCGATGCGCGAGCACGTCGTCATCGACGAGACCGCGGTCGGGGCGTTCTTCCACCCGGCCGGTCTCGATCTGTCGCTGTGGGGCACCCTGCTGGCCGGGGCGTGCCTGGTCGTCGTGCCGTCGGGGGCGGCCCGCTCGCCCGAACTCTTCCACACGCTGCTCGTCGAGGAACGGGTCACACACACGGTCCAGACCCCCTCCGCCCTGCACGGCCTGTCCGCCGTGGTCCGGCGGACCGGGACCCAGGGTCTGGCGCTGAGGCACGTCTTCTCGTACGGCGAGCCTCTGCCCGCGCCGCTCGCCCGGACCGTCCGCGAGTGGTGCGGGACGCTGTGGAACGTGTACGGCCCGGCCGAGACCACGGTCTGGGCCACTGCGCAGCCCGTCCGGCCCGAAGACTGCGTGGGAACCAGCGTGCCGGTCGGACTCCCGCTGGCGAACGCCCGGGTCCACGTCCTCGACGAGCACGGGCAGCCCGTGCCGCCGGAGTTCACCGGCGAACTCCACCTCGGCGGACAGTGCGTCAGCCGGGGTTACGTCAACCAGTCGCAGCTGACGAAGGAACGCTTCCTCGACAGTCCGCTCGAGCCGCGGGGCCGGCTGTACCGCACCGGCGATCTGGCGCGGGTCAACACCCGGGGGCAACTGGAAATCCTGGGACGTGTCGACAACCAGGTGACGATCAGCGGGTTCCGGGTCGCGCTGGAAGGCGTGGAAGCCCAGCTGGACAAGGTGCCCGGTGTCAGAAGGTCGACGGCGTTGGTCGTCGGCGCGGGCGTCGACGACAGCCGCCTCGTCGCCTGCGTGATTCCCGAGCCGGGGTGGAACTTGACGGAAAGCGCCCTGAGCGCGGAGTTGCGTTCCACGCTGCCGCATTCCATGGTGCCCACCGCGATCGGGTTCCTCGACGCGTTCCCGCTCGACGCCAGTCAGAAGGTCGACCGCGCCCGACTGGCCGCGCAGTTCGCGAGCGTGGCCGCTCGAACCGGCGTCGCCGGGGCGCCGAGCGACCACGAGCGCCGGGTGACGGCCGTTTGGCAGCAGGTGCTGCAGCGCCAGGACATCGGCCGCGATGACAACTTCTTCGATCTCGGCGGCAACTCCGTGCTGCTGCTGCAAGTCCACGAACTGCTCGCCGACGACGCCGCAGACCCTCCGCTGAAGGGGTCCGAGCTGTTCCGCTATCCGACCGTGGCCAGTCTGGCCGCGCGCCTCGGCCGGGCCGATGCCGCGCCCGCCGTCGTCGGCGGAGGCGAGGGCCGCGACCGGGATCGGACGTCGAGCCGACGCGTCCGACTGGCGGACGACACGGTCCGCGGCGCGCGCCTGCGGGCCCGGGAACGGGGCGGGAAGAATGCCTGACGCCGACGAGACCGACGTGACGATCCGGTCGAACGACGTGGCCGTGATCGGGATGTGCGGCCGGTTTCCCGGCGCCCCCGACGTGGACGCGCTCTGGAGCCGGCTGCGGGCCGGGGACGAGCTGCTGACCACCTACACCGACGACGAACTCCTCGCGGCCGGTGTGCCCGAGCGGGTACTCCGCGATCCGCGTTACGTCCGGCGAGCGGCCGTCCTGCCCGACGCCTTCGACTTCGACCCCGAGTTCTTCGGCTATACCCGGCGCGAGGCGAAGCTGATCGATCCCCAGCAGCGGATCATGCTGGAGGTCGCGTGGGAACTGCTCGACACCATCGGCTACTCCGGCGGGGCCGACGGCCAGGCGGTCGGGGTGTTCGCCGGCGCGGCGATGAACACGTACCTGACGAACGTCGTTGCCCGGTCCTGCGACCTGCTGACCTACGACGGCATCGAGCTCATGGTCGCCAACGACAAGGACTATCTGACCACGCGGATCTCCTACAAGCTGGGCCTGAAGGGGCCCAGCGTCGCCGTGCAGACCGCCTGTTCGACTTCGCTGGTCGCGGTGCACGTGGCCGCGCAGAGCCTGATCGCGGGGGAATGCGACATCGCGCTGGCCGGCGGCGTCTCGGTGATCGCCAACGCGTATCCGGGCTATGTGTACCGCGAGGGGATGATGTTCTCCCCGGACGGCCGGTGCCGTCCCTTCGACGCGGACGCCGACGGCACCACGTTCGGCGACGGCGTCGGCCTGGTGGCCCTGAAGCGGCTGGCCGAGGCGATCGAGGACGGCGACCGGATCCTGGCCGTGCTGAAGGGATCGGCGGTCAACAACGACGGGTCCGACAAGATCGGCTACACCGCCCCGAGCGTCGAAGGGCAGCGGGCGGTGATCGGCGAGGCGCACGCGGTCGCCGGGGTGGACAGCGACACCATCACGTACGTCGAGGCGCACGGGACCGCGACCGCCCTGGGCGACCCCATCGAGTTCGCCGCCCTCAGCGAAGCCTTCGTCGCCGGCGGCGCCCAGCCCGGACAGTGCGCGCTGGGCTCGGTCAAGGCGAACGTCGGGCACCTGGCCGCCGCCGCCGGGATCACCGGGTTCATCAAGACGGTGCTGGCCCTGCGGCACCGGGAGATCCCCGGCCACCCGACCTTCACCCGGCCCAACCCGGAGATCGAGCTGGCCGGCAGCCCGTTCCACATCAATACTCTGCCGATGGCGTGGCAGCCGGGCCCGACCCCGCGGCGGGCCGCGGTCAGCTCGTTCGCCATCGGCGGCACCAACGCGCACGTCGTGCTGGAGGAGGCGCCGCCGCTGCCCGCGCGGACGCCGGACGCCGGTCCCCGGCTGCTCGCGGTGAGCGCCAAGAGCGACCGGGCGCTGCGCGAGCTGGCCGGCCGGCTGGCCGACGTGCTGGCGCGGCCGGACGCCCCCGACCTCGCCGGCGCCGACTACACGCTGCGGGCCGGCCGGCGCGGGTTCGCGCATCGCCGCGCGGTCGTCGCGGACGACCACGCCACCGCCGTGGCCGGACTGCGGGAGATCGCCGCGGGGGCCGCGGCGGCGCCGACGGCGGAGGCCGCCCCGGCCGTGTCGTTCCTGTTCGGCGAGGTCCCGGTCGAGGATTTCCGGGTGCTGGCCGAGCGGGTGCCGGCCGTGGCCGACATCGCGCAGCGGTCCACCGACAGCGTCCTGATCGGCGCGCAGAGTCCGCCGGCCGCGCGGGTGACCGCCGCACTGGTGCTCGCGACGCTGTGGGCCGAATCCGGCGCGCGGCCCGACGCGGTCGGCGGCGCCGGAGCCGGCGAAGTCCTCGCGGCCTGCTTCAGCGGGGTCCTCGACGAGACCGAGGCGCTGGCCCTGCTGTCCTGGCGGGCCGGGCTGCTCGACGGCCCGCCGGAGGTGCGGCCGCGGGTCCCGCGCGTCCCGATCCTGTCGGCCGTCGTGGGCGGCGAGCTGCCGGAGTCGCGAGCCCTCGACCCGCTGCACTGGACTCGGGACGTCTGGGAGGGCGGCCGGCTGGCCGGGGCATTCGGGGGCCTGACCGCGGACGGGGCGACGGTGGTCGTCATCGGAACCCCGGCTGAACCGCTGCCGGGGGACTTCGGCCCGGACGGCGGCGCCGAGTCGTCGCCGGTGGCGCGGCTGCTCCACGACGCGGCCCGGCTGTGGACCGCGGGTGTGCCGGTGGACTGGTCGGGCTGGTCCGGCCAGGAGCCCCGCAGGGTCCCGCTGCCGGCACATCCGCTGTATCGCAGCAGGCTGCGGCTGGACGAACCGGACCAGGTGCCGCCGGCGGCCCCCGCCGGCCCGCCGCGCGGCGAGGAGCTGAAGCGGCTGCTGGCGAAGCTGTGGACCGAGGTGCTGCGCACCGAGGTCGTCCGCTACGACCAGAGCATCTTCGACATCAACGACGACTCGGTGCTCGCCGTGCGGCTCGCCCGCCGGATCGGGACGGAGCTCGGCGTCCCCCTGCCGACGATCGATCTGCTGAAGAACCCGACGGTCGACCGCCTGGCGGCGCACCTGGCCCGGGTCGGCTGACGTGAACCACGAGGAGAACACCGTGGAGCCACTGCTCCCAGAGGTCGTCGCGATGGTCGGCGGCTATTTCGACATCCGGCCGGACGCGCTGGATCCGGACGTCTCGTTCGCCGAAATCGGTGCGGACTCGATGGCGCTGCTCGGCATGCTGCGGCTGGTCGAGGAACGCTTCGGCTGCAAGGTCTCGCTCCGGAAGCTGTTCGGCGACATCCAGACGCCTGCCGCGCTGGCGGCGCACCTGGCGGCGAACGCCCCGGCCGGGACGCCGCCGGAGGCTGCGGCGACCCCGGCCACCGGTGCTGTGATCGGCGCGGCCGTCGACGTGCCGCAGACCCTCGCAGCCGCGCCGGTGGCGCCGGTTTCGGCCGACACCGTGTCGGCGCCCGGAGCCACGACGGCAGTCGAGCGGCTGATCACCGAACAGCTCGCCGTCATGCGAAGCCAGCTAGAACTCCTGGCGGGCGGTGCCGCCCCGGGCGCCGGACCGGTCGTCGTCGAACCGGCGCCCGCGGCCCGTCCGGCGGGGCGACCGGCCTCGTCCCGGCCGGCCGCCCCGCTCGCACCCGGTGCGCGCGGCGGAGCCGGCCTCGTGGAGTCGGCAGAGCGCGTCCGGTATCTCAAGGTCCTGGCCGAGCGGTTCGGCAGCAGGACGAAGGGCTCGAAGGAGTTCGCCCAGCGGTTCCGCCCGCTGATCGCCGACAGCCGCTCGTCCATCGGCTTCCGGCCGACGACCAAGGAGATGCTGTACCCGATCGTCGCCGAACGGGGGCAAGGCGCGCGGCTGTGGGACATCGACGGCAACGAGTATGTCGACCTCACCCTGGGTTGGGGTGTCCACCTCCTCGGGCACAACCCGCCCGCCGTCATGGCGGCCCTGCGCGAGCGGCTGGACCTCGGCTTCCTCATCGCCTCGCGCACCGAGGTGGTCGAAGAGGTCGCCGCCGGCCTGATCGAACTCACCGGCATGGAGCGGGTCGCCTTCCTGAACACCGGCACCGAAGCGGTCATGACCGCCCTGCGCATCGCCCGGACCGCGACCGGCCGCGACGACGTCGTGGTCTTCTCCACCGCCTACCACGGTCACGCGGACAGCGTGCTCGCCGCGGCCTCCTCCGAGAACGGCGTGCGGACCACCCGGCCGATCACCTCGGGCATCCCGGCGCGCGCGGTGGAGAACGTGCACGTGCTCGAATTCGGCACCGACGAGGCCCTGGAGTTCATCGACAGGCACGGTCCGCGGCTCGCCGCGGTGATGACCGAGCCGGTGACCCTCCGCACCCCCGGAGTGCAGAACCCCGAGTTCCTGCGCCGGGTTCGGGAGATCACCCGGCGGCACGGCACGAAGCTGATCTTCGACGAGATGGTGACCGGCTTCCGCTGCCACCCGGCCGGTGTCCAGGGGCTCTACGGCATCGAGGCCGACCTGGCCACGTACGGCAAGATCATCGGCGGCGGCATGCCGATCGGCGTGATCGCCGGCCGGGACGGGATCATGGACACGATCGACGGCGGCGTGTGGGACTTCGGCGACGACTCCCGCCCGACCGCGGAGTCCACCTTCTTCGCCGGCACGTTCAGCCAGCATCCGATGACCATGGTGGCGGCCCGGGCGGTTCTGGACCACCTTCGCGGCGAGGGCCCGGCCCTGCAGCGGGACCTCGATCACAGGACCGAGGTGTTCGTCGACCGGCTGAAGGCCGACTTCCGCGAGCTCGACGTGCCGATCGAGGTCCGCCGGTTCTCCTCGTTCTTCCGGTTCGAGCACGAACAGAACATGGACCCCCTGTACCTCAACCTGCTCGACCGCGGCGTGTTCGTCTGGGAGCTGCGCAACTTCTTCCTGTCCACGGCGCACGAGCAGGCCGACCTCGACCACATCCGGGCAGCGGTCCGCGACTCGATCACCGAGCTGCGGGAGCACGGTGTGCTCGGCCCCGGCCGGGCGGCCCCGGCGGGGGCCGTGGTGTCGCCGCCCGCGCCGCGCAGCACCCTCGCGCAGCGGCAGCAGGCGGCACTGGACGAGGGCGGCGTGCCGGCGTATCAGATGTCCGTCGGCTTCTGGCTGGACGGTCGGCTGGACCGGGACGCGCTGCGCGGCGCCGTGCAGGGCCTGGTCGCGCGGCACGAGACCCTGCGGACCACGCTCGCTGCCGACGGCGTGACGCTCGTCGTGCATCCTGCTGCGGAGACGGTGCTGGACGAGGTTCTGACCGAACACGTCTGCCCGGACGACGACGACCTCGACCGCTTCCGGCAGTCCTGGGCCGAGCAGCGGCTCGACCTCGCGGCCGGGCCGGTGTTCCGCGCCGCGATCGCGCAGACCGCTCCGGAGCGGCATCTGCTGCTGATCTCCGGGGCGCACGCCGCGGTGGACGGCTGGTCGTTCAGCGTCCTGGTCGACGACCTCGTCGCGCTGTACAACGCCGGCTGCCAGGATGTCAGGCCTCTGCTGCCGCCCGCGGCGCAGTTCCGGGACTACGCCGCGTGGCACGAGCGGGTCGTCGGCGGCCCCGACGCCGCCGGGCACCGGGACTACTGGCGCACTCTTCTCCAGGGCGCGGCGGCTCCGGAACTGCCCGGGTCCGGCACGTCCGGGCCCTTCCCCTACAGGGCGGTGCGGCACAGCGTCCGGCTCGACTCCGAGTTCTGCGACCGGATGCGCGTCACCGCCAGAGAGCAGGGCGCGACGGTGTTCGCCTACCTGGTCGCGGCCTGGGGCGCCGTGCTGCACCAGGTGACGGGGCAGGACGACATCGTCGTCCCGGTCCTGGCCGCCCGCCGACCGCAGGAGCTGGACCAGGTGGTCGGGTACTGCTCGAACCTGCTGCCGCTGCGTCTGCGGCGGACGGCGGACGTCCTGGCCGCGGACTACGTGGCCGAGGTCATGGAACACCTCGTGACCGGGCTCGAGACCCAGGACCACCCGTTCGCCGACCTCATCGTGGAGCTCGCGCCCGGAACCGGCTTGCGCGCCGACCTGCTCGCGACGTCCGTCTCGTTCTACCGCCGCGTGGCGGCGCCCCCGATGGACGGGCTCACGGTGTCGGATGCCGACCCGCTGCCGATCATTCACACCGGCCACCCCCTGGCGCTGAACATCATCGAGAGCGCGGACGGCTTCCGGTGCGACTTCGAGATCGCGACGGACGTCGTCGCTCCCGACCTCGCCGCCGACGTCGCGCGCCGCTACCAGAACCTGCTCGCCGGCCTGGTCGCGCACGGCGAGCGCCCACTGGCCCGGCTGGACCGGCCCGACCATGACGACCTCTGAGCACCACCTCCGGCACGACCACATCAGCCCTCGGACATACGGGAGCCGCAAGACCATGATCACAGCAGGCCTGAAGCTCACGCAGAGCGGCGGCATCGCGATCCTCGACGAGGACCGTCTGGTGTTCAACGTCGAGATGCAGAAGATCGCCAACGGCGCCCGGTACAGCAACGTCGACGAACTCGACGACCTGGTCGGCGTCATGGACAAGTTCGACCTCAAGGTCGGCGACGTCGGCACATGGGCGTTGGACGGCTGGGACGGCGCCGCCGGCGGGCGCGTCAAGGTGCTCGCCGGCGGGATCCGGACCGAGGTCCTGGTCGCCCCCTACCGGGAGACCGACCTGGTCCCCGACCCGGCGCTGCCGGGCCACCGCGGCCGGATCGTGATCGGCGGCCAGGCGCTGGACTACGACAGCTACGTCCACGTCGCCGGTCACCTGGCCTCGGCCTACTGCACCAGCCCGTTCGCGCGCCGCGGCGAGCCGTCGATGGTGCTGGTCTGGGACGGCGGCTGCTTCCCGCGGCTGTACTGCGTGGACGCCGACGGCCGGATCGAGGCCGGCGGCGAGGCGTTCCCGCTCATCGGCCACACCTACTCGATGACCTCGCAGTACTGGGGCCCGTTCAAGCGGCAGAACAAGTCGAAGAACGTCGACGACCTCTCCGTGGCCGGGAAGATGATGGCGTACATCGCCCTGGGCACTTCGCAGGAGCGGATCAAGCAGGTCTTCCGCGAGGAGTTCTTCGAGTTCTTCGACGCCGACTCGCCGCGGGTGCGGGAGTACCGGCGGGCCATCATCGGGTGCGGCAGCACCGGTGAGCAGTCGCATGCCTACGTACACCGGTTCCTCTCCGCCGTGCAGACCCGCACCGCCACGCTCGGGTTCTCCGACGAGGACGTGCTGGCCAGCGTCCACACGTTCATCGAGGAACTGCTGATCGACCGGGTGACCAAGAAGATCCAGGCGTGGAAGGGCGGCGGCGCCTGGAACCTGTGCTTCGCCGGCGGCTGCGCGCTGAACATCAAGTGGAACAGCGCCCTGCGCTCCCACCCGACGATCAAGGCCATGTGGGTGCCGCCGTTCCCGGACGACTCCGGCGTCGCCATCGGCACGGCCTGCCTGGCCGCGGCCGGCGGCTCGGGGCTCCGGCCGATCCAGTGGGGCCCCCGGCTGGGCCCGGCTCTCGAACCGACGCCGGACGTGCCGCGCGGCTGGAGCACGTCGCCCTGCACGCCGGAGGAACTGGCCCAGATCCTGCACACCACAGGCCAGCCCGCGGTCGTGCTCGACGGCCGTGCCGAACTGGGACCCCGCGCGCTCGGCGGACGCAGCATCATCGCCTCGGCGGTCGAGGCCTCGATGAAGAGGCTCCTGAACGACGTGAAGAGCCGGGAGCCTTACCGGCCGGTCGCGCCCATCTGCCTGGAAGAGCATGCCCCGACGGTCTTCGACCCGGGCACGCCGGACCCGTACATGCTGTTCGAACACTGGGTCCGTCCCGAGTGGATCGACCGCGTCCCGGCCGTCATGCACCTGGACGGCACGGCACGGCTGCAGACCGTCAACGCGTCCGACGACCCGAACCTGCACGCCATCCTGCGCGAGTACTACAAGTGCAGCGGCATCCCGGTCCTGTGCAACACGAGCGCGAACTACAACGGCCGCAGCTTCTTCCCCGACGTCGCGTCGGCGATCGAGTGGGGCCAGCTCGACCTGGTGTGGAGCGAGGGCGTCCTGTACCGGCGGGAGGACTCGACGTTCTGACTGAAGCGTTTGGTCCGGTGATTCGTGTGTGGTTCCGGGTGGCGTTCGTAGTCGCGGGCGAGGCGTCGGTGGTGCGATAGCCGGCCGATGCTGCGGTCGATGGTCCACCGTCTCGGGACGATCGTGAATCCGCGGGTGCCGGGCGGGCGTTGGACGGGGTGGACGTCGCGTCGATGGCGCTGGTGCGGTAGCCGGCGTCCACCCAGGCCTTTGTGATGTGCGGGTGGGCGGCGGCGATGCGGGACAGCAGGGTCACGCCGACTGCGGTGTCGGAGGCGTCGGCGGTGACCAGCACGGTCAGCGGCAGGCCGAGGGCGTCGCAGCCGAGGTGGCGCTTGCGCCCGATGATCCGTCGGGCCGCCAGGGCGTCGGGGCCCAGGTGCGTCCCGGCGGCGTCGTGGTGAGCCCGAACGGTGGTGGAGTCCACGCCGACCAGTGACAAGTCCACCTCGCCCCGCCTCGCGGCCTCCGCGATCGCGCCCTCCATCAGGACTTCGAAGACGCCCGCGTCACGCCACTGCCGGAAGCGAGGGGAGACGGTCGACCACGCCCCGAACTCCGACGGCGTCTCCCGCCACTGCCCTCCGGTCTTGAACCGCCGGATCAGGCCCCCGAACTGCTGCCGCAGGCGCTCCGGGTACGGACCGCAGAGCTGACCCGGTGGGCCCGGCGCGCGAGAACCGCCCAGTTCCTCGCGTTGCGGGCGAAGTTCGTGCTGCGGTGTGCGGAGGGCGGGACGAACAAACCGGTCGCGGCGGAGCTCGGGATCGACCAGGCGACGCTGAACCGCCGGCGTGCCCGGTTCATCGAAGACCGCCTGGACGGGCCGGCCGACGAGCCACGCCCGGGAAGACCGCCCTCGATCCTCTTGGACCGGGTCGCGGAAATCGCCGTGGCGACCTTGGAGTCCACGCCAGGCGAAGACACGCACTGGTCACAGGCCTCGATGACCGAACGTACCGGCCTGTCGACGTCCACCATCGGGCGCAGCTGGCGCAAGTTCGCCCTCAAGCCGCATCTGCAGGACTCCTTGGTGCGCTCGATGCTCGGGTGGCGACGCGGTCAGCAGCGCGTACCAGCCGTCGGCCGCCTCCTCGGCGTCCAGGACCTGCCCGCGACGAGGGCAAGGACCCCGGCCGGCGCGATGTCCACCGGGTGCTGGAGGACGTCCACACCCTCAACGGCCCCCGCAAGCGGGACCCGGTGCCGACCGTGCGCCGGATCCTGGTCCACTCCACCGGCAACGCCGCAGGCCAGCAGGCCGCTCGCGCCAAACGTCCCGCCCGCGCCACCGAAGACCTGGAGAAAGTCCGGCGCGGGGCCCACGGCAGGTACTGCAACACCCCGGAGAAGATCACCGCCCGCATCGGAATGATCACCAAGACCCGCCGAGTCGCCTCCTGCCTGCGCACCGAGGTCGGCCAGGACGACAGCCTTTGCCGCCGTCGGGAGTAGGCGGGCGAGGCCGGGCTGACCTTGTGGCCGAGGCGTGGGAGTTCGCCGTGGCCGCGCCGGAACCCCGACCGCGGGTTTCCGGCGCGGAGCCGGACATCACCTTTGATTCCGCACCGTGAACTCCAGGTCGGACGCGATCTGGTTGATCATTTCGGTGGTGCCGGCGGGGTCGAAGAAGTGCCCGCCGGACACCGTGGTCAAGCTGAACGCCCCTGAGGTTTCCCGGTACCAGTCCCGCATGAGCTCGGGTGGTGCCTGCGTATCGTCTGTGCCGGCGAAAGCCCGCAGGGGCACCGCCAGCGGCAGCCCGCTTCGCGGCGGGCAGGTGCCGACGACGGTGAGGTCGGCGCGGACGATTGGCAGATACATGTCCAGCAACTCTTTGTTGTCGAGGATTTCCGCGGCTGTGCCGCCGAGCTCACGCAGGTAGGCGATCAGCATCTCGTCCGACTCGTTCCAGCCACGCACCGGCAGGCCTCGGAAAGGAGCGCAACTGCTCGCGGAGAACATATGCGAGGGCTGCGGTAGGCCCCGCTCGCGCAGCAGGTGCGACACCGCCAAGGCCACACGCGCGCCCATGCTGAATCCGAAACAGGCATACGGTGGATTCAGCTCTCCGGCCATCGCGTCGGCAACGGCCTCGGCCAGCGGTCGCATGTCCCGGAAGGGTTGCTCCGCGAAGCGGTTCCCGCGGCCAGGCAGCTGCACGGCCACCACCTCGACGTACGGCGGAAGCAGGAACCGCCAGTCTCGGAATGAGGCGGCACTGCCCCCCGCGTAGTGGAAGCAGAACAGGCGCAGTGCCCTGGCTTCGTGGGCCGGACCAAGCCGCTGGAACCACTTGGTCTCTGCCCCGCGCCGTGACCGAGCAGCCACTAGGCCCCCTTCGTACCCAGCCCGGCGGCGAACAGTTCGAACAACTCCGGTGGTCCGTCAAGGAACCGGTAATGTGCCCCCGGAAGCACATGGTGATCCGTATCTCCGCACCGGTTCCAGCCACTCATTGTGTGGTGCTGGACTTCGCGGTCCTCGCTCCAGCCAATGGTCGTGATCGGCATGGTCAGCCTGACGGGTTCGGGGACGACGTACCGTTTGTTGACCTCGATGTCGGAACGCAAGACTTCCAGCGCCAGTTCGAGAACCTCCGGGCTCGGGTTCCCGCCGCGGTCTTCGATCAGGATGCGGAGTTCGTCGGTCAGCCCATCGTCATCGAGTTCCAGGAACCGTCCAGTCGGGCCGTCCTGCGGCGCCACCTGTGAGGAAATGAACAAATGGCCCGGAACGGCCGGGTCTGTCGCCTCGGCCTGGACGGCTGCCTGGTATGCCGCCAAAGCCGAGCCGCAGTGCCCGAAGAAGCCGTACGGCCGGTCGAGGTAAGGCGCCAGGCCGGCCACGAGGTTCACGGCCAACTCTTCGTAGGTGGTCGGCATCTGTTCGCGCATCCGGTTCGCGCGTCCAGGTAGTTGTACCGGCACGAGTTCGACACTGCCCACGCCGGACGGCCAACGGCCGTACATCCCTGCGCCGGTGCCCGAGTAGGGGATACAGAATATCCGGGCGGTGGCCAACGGATCGGGCTTGCGCAGCAGCCAAGGATTCATGCCCTTCATGACTTTCTCCCTCCGATGCGCCGCTTCGCGGTTATGGGGATGTGTTTGAAGCCCGAAACAAAGTTCGACCGCAGTCGTTCCGCCGGTCCGGCGGCCTGGAAATCATCGAAGCGTTCGAACAGCTCGTTGAACAGGATGCGAAGGGTCAGGCGCGCGAGTGAGTGACCGACGCAGTAGTGCGGCCCCACCCCGAAGGCTAGGTGCCTGTTGGGCTTGCGCCTCAGATGGAAAACCTCGGCGTCGGGGAACGCCTTTTCGTCACGGTCGGCCGCACCGAGCCATACCACCACCGCATCTCCGGCGGCGATCGGCGTATTGTGCATGACTACGTCCTGGGTGGCGTAGCGCAGGAAGTGATTGACCGGAGATGCCCAGCGCAGGGCCTCCTCGGTGGCGGTCGCGTCTACCTCGGGGTGCGCGGCCCAGTCGTCAAGAACGTCCGTGCCGATGAACTGGGCCATGACGAAGTTGGGTGAATGCGGTGTGGTGACGTTCGCACCGAGCAACAAGCTGTAGCAGTTGGAGGTGATCTCTCCCGGGGACATATGGCGCCCCTCGAAAGTGGTCCCGATCAATACACTGAGCAAATCGTCGCCGGGGTTGGCGCGCCGGAACTCCACGAGGTCTTGGAAATAGGCGAACAGCTCGCGGTGCGCGGCCTCCAGAGTGGCGGCCTTGCCATCCGGGCCTTGATACTCCGGATCGTCGGCGGCGATGCAGACCGTTGTCAGCCGGCTCAGCCACGACCAGTCCCGCCGCGGGATGCCCATCAGTGTGCCGCTGACGGCCATGGGGAGAGCCAGAGTGGCTTGAGCGAAGTCGAAGACTCCTCCGTCGCCGAGTGGTTCGATCAGTTCGACCAACAGACTTGTGATCATGTCGCGCTGCCGGTCGACAGCGCGCGCGGTGAGCGCCTTCTGGAGCCGGCCCCGCATCTCGGTGTGCCGGGGCGGGTCGGTCACGGCGAGCTGCCGTCCACCCGCAGGGTCGTCGTGTCCGAGCAGGTCCACAAGAGTGCCGCGTTCGGAGGTGAAGACGGCCCAGTCACGCAGGACGCGATCGGCGTCGTCGTAGGAAACGACCGACCAGAATCCGTTCTCGTCGTCCACCTGCTGCCAGTGCAGGGTGTCCAAGGCACGCAGGCGACGCCACATCGCCGGAGCGTCACCGTCGCTGTACAGCATCGGATCAACGAGGTCGATTCCGCCGTTGTGGACCGGGCAGCCCGGTATTCGCGCCGAGTGGATGGAGTCAGACGTCGTCACGAGTGATCTCCCGGCTGAGGTCGGAGATCTGAGTGGCCAGCTCGCCGATGGTCGGTTGCAGGTACAGGGTCCGGGCGGTCAGCTTGACCTGGAACTCGCGCTGCATCTGGCTGAGCAGCTCCGCGGCGAGCAGTGAGTGCCCGCCGAGTTCGAAGAAGTCGTCCTCGACCCCGATCGGCTCCACGTTCAGCGCCTCACCCCACAACTCCGTCAGGCGTTGTTCGAGACCGTCGCGGGCCGGGACGTATTCGTTCCACACCGAACGCGCGATGCTGCTGTTGGCCGGCAGCGCCCGGCGATTCACCTTGCCGCTGGCCGTCAGTGGAAGCGCGTCGCGGACCAGGATCGCGGCTGGCAGCGAGTACGCGGGCAACGTCGTGGCCAGATGGGTTCGCAGGCGGACCGCGAGATCGGCATGGCTTCGCACCGCCCCACCTCGTGCCTCGATGTACGCGATGAGGCGAGGATCCCCCGAGGGGTCGCGCTGCGCCACGACGGCGGCCAGCCGCACGTCTGGGTGAGCCAGCAACTCGGTCTCGACGGCGCCGGGCTCCACCCGGTATCCGCGGATTTTGACCTGGCCGTCGAGCCGGCCATGGAAGAGCAGCGTGCCGTCCTCGGTCCAGCTGACCAGGTCGCCGGTCCGGTACACGCGTCGGCCCGGCTGGTCGGCGAACGGGTCTGGAAGGAAGCGTTCGGCGGTGGACGCGGGGTCGCCCACATAACCGAGGGCGACACCCTCACCGCCGGCCCACAGCTCGCCGCGTACACCGATCGGAACCAACCGCATCCGGGAGTCCATGACGGCGACCGAAGTCCCGGCGATCGGCCGGCCGATCGGCACAGGATCTCCACCGGTCGGGCCGTCGGCGACCCAGCATGTCGTGAAGGTGGTGTTCTCGGTCGGACCGTAACCGTTGGTGAACGTCAGGCCGGGCTGGGCGGCCAGCAGATGGTTGAGGTGAGCCGGAGAAATCACGTCGCCGCCGGCGATCAGCCGTCGGACGCCGGCCAGCGCCCGCGGCCGGGCGGCGACGAGCTGGTGGAAGAGCCCAGCAGTCAGCCACAGCACGCTGACCCGCTCGGCGGCCAGGGTGTCGGCGAGGGTGTCAATGTCCATCGGCCCGGGAGGGAGGACCGCCAACCGCGCGCCGTGGACAAGAGGGGCCCACACCTCGAGGGTGGAGGCGTCGAAGGCCAGCGGTGCCGCTTGCAGGAAGACGTCGCCGGGTACGGGGTCGAGCCAGTCGGGGTCGGCGACCAGGCGGCTGACGGCGCGGTGCGGCACGAGAACACCCCGGGGCTGACCCGTAGTGCCCGAAGTGAAGGAGACATAGGCCGGAGATTCATGAGGGAGGTCAGGAAGCGCCGGCGGTACGGTCGTCCCCGCCGTGCTGTCGAACGGGATGGCCCGCACCCTGTCGGGCAACCCGACGGCCAGGTCCGGATCGGTCACAGCGACGTGCACATCGGCGGTGGCCAACAGCCGGCACACCCGCTCGGCCGGATCGTTGAGATCCACGGCCAGGTACGCGCCACCGGCACGAAGCACGCCGAGCAGGGCGATCACGGCTTCCGGGGAGCGGGGCATGAGAACGGCGACGACCGAGCCGGTGCGAACCCCCGCCGTGTGGAGTTCCGCGGCCAGGGCGCCGGATCGGTCCATCAGCTCGCGATACGTGACGTGGTCGTCTCCCTGGCTGAGCGCGACGGCGTCGGGAGTCGACGCGGCTCGCTCGGCGATCAGCACTGGCACCGGACGCAGTTCCTTCGCCGGTGGGCCGGCCATGAAGCCGCGCACTTGCGCTTCGTCGGCTTCGGTCAGCAGATCGAGCCGGCTCAGACAGAGGTCCGGCTGCGCCGCCGCCCGCCGCGCCTGCCTGGCGATCGGCGTGTCACCTGCCGGCCGTACGGTCAGCGCTGCCCCGGCCTCTTCGGTGTCCGCGTCGGCAGCCAATACCTCGACGTCCACCGATCGTGCGTCACCGTAGTAGTCCGCCTCGGGCGGCGCCGCGTCCCACTCCGCCGCTACCCGCTCGGCCAGAGCGACGAGCGTCGGATCGCCCGAGACATCCACATCCAGCGGTCCGCGTACCCCGTCCGCGTCCCGATACAGAACGCTTGTCCGCTCGTCGCCCGTCCGCCGGTGAATTGCCGCGACCACTGTCGCGATCGTCGTAGCCGCGCTGGTCATTGGGACCTCCCGATCGCCCGCACCGGCAAGCGGTTGAAGCCGAACATGAAGTGGGAACGCAGCCGTGAAGTCAGGGCTTGCTCCTGGTCTGAGACAGTCGGCTGGTCCGCGTAGACCGCGGTGTTCCGCCCGAACAGTGTGATGGCGCTGGATTTGCTCACGGATGACTCTTTTTCCGTCCTGAGCACCAGATTCTTGAAGCGGAACTCGTTTCTACCGCGGTTCATCGATTATCGACCTGATCAGGCTGGCCGGCCTCATGTCCGTCCAGTGCGCGGAAACGTATTCAAGGCAGTTCTTGCGAGTTTCCTGGCCGTACACCACCTTCCAGCCGGCCGGTACCGCGCTGAAGGCGGGCCACAGCGAATGCTGGTTCTCGTCGTTCACCAGAACCAGGCATGCGCCTTCTTCATCGTCGAACGGATTCGCCACGAATTCTCCTGAGAAATCGATCAAACGGCCGTCAGCGTAACAGTGACGATAACCAGCCGTCACCGTTGCGGAAGCTGGATGATTGGCCTCGCATCGGCTGTGTCTCGCCGGCGAGACACCGGCGTCGGTGCAATGGGATATCGCTATTCCTGATCGCCGACGGTCTCGCCGGTCATGTCGCCGAGCGCCACCACGATCTTCCGCGGCCCGGTGAAGGGACTGCGTGAGTGCGCGACCAGCATGTTGTCGATGACGAGGACGTCACCCTCCTGCCAGGAGAAGGCGACCGATTCCCGGTCCATCAGGTCGCGGACCTCGTCCACCAGGGCGTCGTCGATGACAGTGCCGTCGCCCCAGAAGACGTTGCGCGGCATCCCCTGATCGCCGCAGATCTCCAGCAGCGAGGAGCGCGTTTCCGGGTCCAGTGACGACGGGTGGTGCAGCGCCAGCTGGTTGAAGAACACGGCCTCGCCGGTCACGGGGTGACGCAGCACCGCTTCGGCCTGACGCGAGGTCCGCAGGCCTCCGTCCGGCGTCCACTCGAAGCTCGTCCCCTCCGCGGCGCACCTGCGCTCGACCGCGGCGGGATCGTCGGTGCCGAAGAAGCGCGACCAGCTGACGTCGACGCCTTCGATGAAGTTGCGGACATAACGGAGCTTCTTGGTGGCGAAGAGCTCGGCCAGCTTCGGACGCATCCGGGCGAGAACCGTCCGGCAGTCGACGATCGGCGTCTGGCCACCGGACCGCGGGGCCACGACGCACGAGAAGAACTGCCGCATCGGCCACTGCGGCAGATGCGAACTCTCGTTGTGGAACAGGATCGAGAGGTCTTCCGGATACGGTGTCGACTTGTATACGCGGGCCGACTCGCCCTCTCGCGGAAGGTCCCCGTACTCGGGGAAGAGGGTGCTGCAGATCGCCGAGGCGGCCAGTTCGAACTTCTCCACCGAACCGGCGTGGAACCCCCTGAGCAGGACCGCGCCGTGCCGCAGCAGTTGTGCCTCGAGGTCTTCCCGGTTCGCGCGCAGCCAGCCGGGCAGGTCGACGCCGGGACCGGCCGGCGTGATGAGGACGGGGGTCGTCGGTGACTCCGGCAGGAAGCCGATGTTCACCGCATCCCCGGTGGGTATCCGCACCTGCCGCCGAGTCGCGCCCAGAAGGGAGCGCGGACCCGGTGTCCTGGAAGTCGCTTCGTTCATGTCCTGGTCCTCATTTCCTCGGCGCTGAACCCGGCCGTGCTCTGTGTCATGCGTCGATCTCCCGTCGGATCAGCTCGGCGAGTTCCTCCACCGCGGGCTGTCGCATGATGCCGTGGTGGGTCGTCGCCACAGAGGTGAAGCCGAGCGCGGGTCCGACCACCGATCCCCAGCCCCACGTACGGTCCGGATCCTGCGGCTCGTCGGCCGGCTCGGCGCGCACCAGCAGCACCGGGAAGTCGGCGCGGCCCAGTTCGCCCTGCTCCTGCACGAGGTGGCGGTCCAGCGCGGTCATGTTGGTCATGTAGACGTCCAGCAGGTTCTTCAGCTCCGCCTCACCGGAGTCGGGAGGCAGCCGCCCCACGTCCTGAAGGGCCTTGAGCAGTTCCTGATGACCGAGCCGGCCGACCGACTCCTCCGGCAGGTCCAGCTGGTAATGGAAGGCGAAGCGGCGCAGGAGATAGTCGTCGGGC
Organism: Streptomyces sp. NPDC088350; assembly: GCF_044753545.1. Classification (NCBI taxonomy): domain Bacteria; kingdom Bacillati; phylum Actinomycetota; class Actinomycetes; order Kitasatosporales; family Streptomycetaceae; genus Streptomyces; species Streptomyces sp. NPDC088350. The sequence goes on from NZ_JBIVNL010000021.1 coordinate 117,003, forward strand.
TGCCGGGCCAGGGCGCTCTCCGCGTTCCCGGGGACCCCGCAGTTGACGATGATCAGCTGCCCTACCTCGCGCCCGGCACGGCGCAGCGCCTGGGCCGTGGCGTAGGCCATGACGCCGCCGAAGCACCAGCCGACGATCACCGGAGCGGCATCGCCGACGGCCGCGATGTTCGCCGCGTACTCCTCGGCCATGGCGACGAAGTCGTCCTGCGGGGGCCTGCCGTGCAGTCCCCAGGCCTCTATGCCGTAGACCGACCGCTCCGCCGGGATCAGCCGGGCCAGCTCCCAGTAGCTGAGGGTGTTGCCGCCGCCGGGGTGGACGCAGAAGACCGGGGCCCGCTCCTGCCGGCCGCGGCCGGCGCGCAGCGGGACCAGGTTGGAGTCCTGGACGTCGCTCCTGCGCACCAGCTCCGCCATCGCCGCGACGGTCGGGGCGCTGAACACCGCGGACATCGGCAGGCGGCAGCCGAAGGCGTTGTTGATCTGGGCCATGAGTTTGATCGCCCGCAGCGACTGGCCGCCGAACTCGAAGAAGTCCGCGTCCGGGGAGGAGATGTCCTGGTCGAGGGTCGAGGACCAGATCGCCAGCAGACGCTGTTCCACCGAGTCGCGCGGCCGGCCCGCCCTGGCCTTCGGCGGCGCGATCGGGGCGAGGGCGCGGCGGTCGAGCTTGCCGTTGCGGGTCAGCGGGAGCCGCTCCAGCACCTGCCACCCGGTCGGCACGAGGGCGGCCGGGAGGTGCAGACCGACGGCTGCTCGTACGTCCTCGACGGAGAGGTCCGCCGCGACGGCGGCGGTGAGGTAGGCGTCCAGGTGCGTGACGAGTCCGTCGGCGTCCGCGCGCGCCACGACCGCGGCGGCGCCGACGCCGGGCCGGTCCGCCAGCAGCGTCTCGATCTCGCCGAGCTGTACGCGGTATCCGCGCAGCTTCACCTGGTCGTCGATCCGGCCGAGGATCTCGATGCCGTGGCCGGGCACCAGGCGGCCGAGGTCTCCGGTCCGGTGGGCGTCCGCGCTGTCCGCCGTACCGAAGCCCGACGCGCCCTCGCGCAACCGGGCGAGGTAGCCGAGGCCCACGCCGGGCCCGCTGATCAGTACCTCACCGGGGCACCAGGGCGGCAGCGCGGCACCCGCCGCGTCGACCACCGTGAGGGTGTTCGCCCCGAGGCCGGAGCCCACCGGGACCGAGGCGCAGCGCTCGTCGATCGACTCGGCCGGCGGGAGGCAGGCGGCGCCCACCGTCGACTCGGTCGGACCGTAGTGGTTGTACAGGCGCAAGGACGGCGCGATCTCCCGCAGCCGCTCGTACAGCGGACGCGGCAGCCGTTCGCCGCCGAGCACGAGGGCCTCGCTCGGCAGGAGCGCGAGCGGATCGGCGGCGTCGGCAAGCAGCGCCGAGAGATGCGAGGGCACCAGCTTCATCGCGGCCGCGGGGTGCTGCTGGAACCACTCGGTGAGCACCGCGGGGCTCGTCGCGGTCTCGGTGGGGACGAGCTGGACGCAGCCACCGCCGGCCAGGGTCGGGAAGAGGGCCGTGTAGGCCAGGTCCGCGGCGAGGGTGGAGACCGCCGCGAACTCGGCGCCCTCGGACAGGGCGAGCGTCTCGCCGATCGCCGAGGCGTAGTGCGCCAGTTGCCCGTGCCCGATGACGACGCCCTTGGGAAGCCCCGAGGTGCCCGACGTGAAGATCACGTAAGCGGTGCCGGTGGCCGCCGCGCCGGAAGTCACCGCACGCCCCGGGTCGACGACCGCGTCGGCCGTGCACACGATGCGGACGGAGGTCTGGTGATCGGCCTTCGGATCGGGGGTGAGCAGCAGCGCGGGGTCGGCCTCCCGCAGGATCGTCTCGATCCGCTGCCGCGGCCACGTGGGGTCGAGGGGGACGAACGCCGCGCCGGCGAGCCAGACGCCGAGCATCGCGACGACCGTTTCCGCCGAGGAAGGAACGAACAGCGCGACCCGCTGCCCGGCCCGCACGCCGTGCTCGCGCAGCAGGTGCGCCACCGCGTCCGCGCCCTGCGCCGCGTCCCGGTAGGACACGACGGTCCCGCCGGAGCGCAGCGCGGGCCGCGTGGGCGTGCGCTCCGCCTGCGCGAGGAAGCGGTCGAGCACCGAGGCGTACGACGCACGGAGCCCGGCCTCGGCGTTCGGCGCGGTGAGGCGCAGGCCGCCGACGGCGCGCTCCGTGCCGCCGGACACCAGGTCGGTCAGCTGATGTCCGAAGGCCTCGGCGACGAGGTCCAGGTCGGCCCGGGCGACGCGGCCCGCGCCGCCGACGAAGGTCAGGCGCAGGCTCCGCGGCCCGCGCACGCAGTCGAGGTGCAGCGCGCCAGGAGCTTCGTGGCCGGACGCACCGGCCGAGAGTTCCTCGGCCCACCGGTCCAGGCGGTGCCGGTACGAGAGCCGGCCCCCGTCCGCCGTCTGGTGTGCGGCGACCGCGGTCCCCGGGTCGACCTCGTTCTCGACCGCCGCCACGGAGCCGAGCGCGTCCTGCGACGCCCGCAGCGCGTCGGCGACCGGGGTGTCCGCGTCGATCTCCAGCCGTACCGGTACCGGACGCTCCAGCAGGCCGAGTACGTTCTCCAGGCCTTCGGTGGCCCGGCCGGCGGCCAGCACCAGCACAGGGTCGTCGGCGTCGGGGCAGTACCGGCCGTACAGCGAGCGCCAGAGCGCCAGCAGCACGGCCGCCTCGCTCACGCCGTACCGTCCGGTGAGGTCGTCCAGCCGTTCCAGAGCCGGCCCCTCGACGACGGCCGAGGCGCTCACCGGCTCGGCGGCCGGGTCCCGGAGGGCGACGGGCGTGAGGAAGGGCAGCGCCGAGGACGGCTTCGACGACTGCCGGGCCGCCGCGTCGGGCACCGGCGGCCGAGGCGACTCGTCCAGCACCTCACCGAGCCAGGCGGCGACATCGGCGTACTGCAGCACCGCGTCCTCGGCCGGGGCGGCCGTGTCCTCCAGCAGCAGGCCGACGAGCAGGGTCCAGGAGGCGTCGTCGACGCTCAGCCGCGGCAGGGTGAGAACCAGCCGCGTGCCGTCCGGACCGAGTTCGTGCTCGACGGTCAGCGCGCCGGCACGGAACACGGTGCGATCCGTTCCGGACCGCTCGATCGCGACCGGGCCCACCGGATCCACGACCTGGACGAGGGTGGGGAGCCCCGCGAACTCGGTGTACCGGGTCCGCAGGCTCTCGTGCGTCGCGACCGCCGTCGCGATCCGGGCCGCCAGGTCCGGCACCGGTATCCGGGTGGCGGTCCGGACGGTGCGCACCGCCGTGCTCCGGGCCTCGCCCGACCGGGCGAGCTGTTGCGGGGAGAGCTGATAGCCCTCCTCCTGCGAGGTCTCGACGGTTGTCATGATGTCTGCTCCTGAATGGTCATGCGGGCTCCGGCGCGGCGACCGAGTCGGAATCGGTGGCGTGCGCCTCCAGGCGGCGTACCGTGCGCACGGGCGAGAACAGCAGGGCCAGGGAGGCCAGGAACGTCCCGCTCGCGGCCAGCACGATCGCCGTCCGCAGCCCGGTACCGGAGGCGAGCGCACCGCCGAGCAGCGAGCCGAGCGAGTACGCACCCAAGGCGCAGGTACGGGCCGTGGCGTTCACCCGCCCGAGCAGCTCGTCCGGGGCGGAGACCTGCCGGAAGCTGATCACCGTCACGTTGAAGACGGGGACGCTGAACTGGACCATGAAGGAGGAGGCCGCGACGACGGCGAGCGCCACCAGTGAGTGGCCGTCCACGGCCGCCAGGACGAGATAGCCCAGCCCGGGCAGCGCCATCGTCAGGATCAGGGTGGGGCCGACGCCGAACCGTTCGGTCAGCGGGCGGACCAGGAGGACGCCGACCAGGGCACCCACGCTGCCGACCGCGACGATCAGGCCGACCTGCTTCGAGCCCATGTCGAGCATCCGCAGCAGATAGAGGAAGAACACCGACATCAGGGCGCCGGAGAACAGATTGATGATCAGCGCGGCCGTGGTGAACCAGCGCAGCAGCGGGTGCCGCACGATCGCGGCGAATCCCTCGCGGATCGAGGCCCCCACCGAGAGGGTCGCCGCCGCCCCGGGCTGGGGCTTCGGCCGCTCGTCGGCCGGCAGTCCCGCCACCATGAAGAAGGACAGGGCGTAGCTCGCCGCGTCCACCGCGATCGCCACCGGCGCGCTGAGCGCGCTGATCAGCAGGCCCGCCGCGCCCGGCCCGACGACCTGCGCCATCGAGCCCGACAGTTCCAGCTTCGCGTTCGCCTCGCCGAGCCGGTCCCGGCCGATCAGACCGGGTGTGTAGGACTGGTGGGCGAGGTCGAAGAACACGGTCATCACGCCGACGACGAAGACCACGACGAAGAGCTGACCGATGTTCAGCACATCGAGCCAGTGCGCGACGGGGATCCAGGCGAGGGCCGCGGCACGCACGACATCGGCGACGATCATCACGGAACGGCGCGCCCGGCGGTCCAGCATCACGCCGACGAAGAGGCCGAAGAGCAGGAACGGCAGCGTCTCGAGGGCGACGAGCACGCCGGCTTCCATCGGCGTCGCGTGGAGCAGCAGGACCGCGGTCAGCGGCATCGCGACGTAGGTGATCTGGGAACCGAAGAGCGAGGCCGACTGACCCGTCCACAGCAGCGCGAAGTTCCGCCGGCGGAACAGCGAAGCTGGCTTCTTCCCGGCGCTCGCGGCGTCCTCGCTCATGAGCGCCACACCGCCTCACAGATCTTGGCACCCGGTCGGGAGCGCCGGGTCTCGGCGTGTTGGTCCATCACAGTCTTCCTATCGGGTCGAATTCGCTGCACGGGTGATCGAGGGCGTGCCCGGCGGTGTGGGGACGTGCCTGGACCTCCCCCGGACACTCGGTCACGTGGGGTCAGGCGAGCGGCTGCTCCGGCGGGACACCGGGACGGGCCAGCACCCGCCGCCTTCCGGGGCCGAGCCCCGGCCGGGTCGCCGGCCGGTCCGGGTTCGCGTTCCGGCGAGCCGGTTCCGGGACGTCGACCTTGCCGAGGGGCCGGTCGGGGTCGGAGGTCAGCTCCGCGAGCAGCAGGCTGAGCCGCTCGGCCGATGCCTGGACCGTCTCGTGGTCGAACAGGTCGGTGGCGTACGCGATGATCCCCGTGATACCGGTCGGTCGCCCGTCCGGCTCGTACGACCCCCGCAGCAGGAAGTTCAGGTCGAACTTGGGCGATTCGTGTTCCGGGATGGCGAACTCGCTGATGTCGAGTCCGGGGAGTTCGAAGGCGACCTCGGTGTTGGTGTCGAAGGACAGCATGACCTGGAAGAGGGGGTGGCGTGCCGCGGTCCGCGGCGGGGCGATGATCTCCACCAGGCGTTCGAGGGGGAGGTCCTGGTTTTCGAAGGCGGCGAGATCTGATTCCCGTACCCGGGTGAGGAGTTCGGTGAAGGTGGGGTCGCCGGAGACGTCGGTGCGCAGGACGAGGGTGTTGAGGAAGCAGCCGACCAGGTCGTGCAGGGCCTCCTCGGCGCGTCCGGCGACCGGTGTGCCCAGCGGGATGTCGGTCTCGCCGGTGAGCCGGGACAGCAGGACGGCGAGGGCGGCCTGGACCACCATGAACGGTGTCACTCCCGTCCGCCGGGCCAACTCCGCGACACGGACGTGGACTTCGGCGTCGACGGTGACGGGGACCCGGGCGCCGTGTCGGGCGGGGGTGGCGGGGCGTGGCCGGTCGAAGGGCAGGTCGAGTTCGACGGGGAGTGCGGCCAGGGCGTCGCGCCAGAAGGCGGACTGGCGGGCGACGGTGCTGGTGGGGTCGTCTTCGGAGCCGAGCAGGTCGCGCTGCCACAGGGCGTAGTCGGCGTACTGGACGGGCAGTTCGGTCCAGGCCGGTGCGGTGCCGGCGGTCCGTGCGGTGTAGGCGGTGGCGAGGTCGTTGCCGAGAGGGCCGACCGACCAGCCGTCGCAGGCGATGTGGTGCACCAGCAGCACCAGGACGTGTTCGTCGGGGCCGGTGCTGAAGACCTGTGCCCGTAGCGGGATTTCGGTGGCGAGGTCGAAGACGTGTCCGGCGGCCTGGATCACCAGGTCGGTCACCTGCTCGTCGTCGGTGTCCGTCCAGGCCGGCGGCAGCGTGACCGTGTCGGCGGGCAGGATCTGCTGGACGGGTTCGCCGTCGACGACCGGGAAGACGGTCCGCAGGCTCTCGTGCCGGCCCACCACGTCGGCCAGTGCCGCCGCGAACGCCTGTCGGTCCAGCGGTCCGGACAGCCTCAGCACCAACGGCATGTTGTACGCCGCGCTCGGCCCCGCCAACTGGCCGATGATCCACAACCGTTGCTGTGCGAACGACAACGGCAGCGACTCCGGACGCACCCCGGCCACCAGCGCCGGACGCGAGGAGCCCCCCTCGACCAGCGCACCGGCCAGGGCGGCGACCGTCGGCGCCTCGAACAGCGTGCGGATGGTGATCTCCATCCCGAGCAGGGCGCGGACGCGGGCGACCAGCCGGGTCGCGAGGAGGGAGTGCCCGCCGAGTTCGAAGAAGTGGTCGTCGACGCCGACGCCGGGCAGACCCAGCACCTCGGCGAACGCCGCGCACAGCATCTCCTCCCGCACGGTCGTCGGAGCGCGGTGGGTCGAGGCGACCGCGTAGTCCGGGACGGGCAGGGCCTTGCGGTCCAGCTTGCCGTTGGCGGTCAACGGCAGCCGGTCCAGGACCACGACCGCGGCCGGCACCATGTAATCCGGAAGCGGCCCCGCGGCATGCCGGCGCACCAGGCCGGGCAACTGCGCGATCTGTTCCGGGGATTGACCCGGAGCGGGTACCACATAACCGACCAGACGCTTGTCACCAGGGATGTCCTCGCGGACCACCGCCACGGCCCGGGCGACACCGGGACACCGGGCCAGCACCGCCTCGACCTCCCCGACCTCGATCCGGAACCCCCGGATCTTCACCTGGTCGTCGGCCCGGCCGACGAACTCGAGGGTCCCGTCCGCCCGCCACCGCGCCAGGTCCCCGGTCCGGTACATCCGCTCGCCGGGCGCACCGAACGGGCACGCCACGAACCGCTCCGCGGTCAGTGCGGGACGGTTCAGATAGCCACGCGCCAGACCGGCACCCGCCACGTACAACTCGCCCGTCACACCGGGGGCCACCGGTCCCAGGCCGTCGTCGAGCACGAACACCCGCATGTTGAAGGTGGGTCCGCCGAGGATCGGCCGCGGTGTGGAGCGCGGCTCGGCGAAGACCTGGTAGACCGTGCACTCCGTCGGCCCGTAGAAGCTGAAGCTGCGGGTGCCCTCACCCAGCGATCCGAGCCACTCCCAGAGCGAGTCGGGCACGGCCTCGCCACCGACCACGAGCAGTGCCGGAGTACGGCGGCCGTTGTCGAACAGGCCCTCCGACACGGCGGCGGCCATGTGCGTGGGGGTCAGCTCCAGGAAGTCGACGTCGTGTGCGTCCAGCCAGGTCGCGAGGAGGCCGATGTCGGAGAGCACCTCCGTGCTCACGAGGTGCAGCTCGTGCCCCTCCAGCAGGCACGACAGCTGGTCCCACACCGCGTCGAAGGATATGGAGGTGGTCAGCGCGACCCGCAGCGGGCGACGGTCCGACAGATCGGCGGCGCAGGCGAAGACCGACTCACGGTGAACGGTGATGAAGTTGGTGATGCTGTGGTGCGGTACCGCCACGCCCTTGGGAGTTCCGGTGGAGCCGGAGGTGTAGATGACGTAGGCGGGATGGGCGGGGGTCAGCGGGCCGGTGCGCTCGATGTCGGTCGGGTCGTGACTCCAGGCCGGGTGGGCGCTCAGCTCCTCCTGGACGGCGTCGTCGTCCAGGACCAGCAGGGGCGCGTCGGCCGGCAGCCATGCCGCGGTGGCCCGGAGCGTCACCACGTACGACGGCTTCGCGTCCTCGATCATGAACCGGACCCGTTCCTTCGGGTACTCGATGTCGATCGGGAGATACGCCGCGCCCGCCTTGAGTACGCCGAGCAGCGCCACGACGAGGTCGATCGACCGTGGCAGTGCCATGCCCACGATGTCCTCGGGGCCGACCCCGTGCTCGATCAGATGGTGCGCGAGCCGGTTGGCGCGGGTGTTGAGCTCGCCGTACGTCAGGGTGGTGCCGTCGAGGACGACCGCGGTGGCCTCGGGGGTACGGGCGGCCTGGTCCTGGAAGAGCGCCGGCAGGGTCGTGGGCGGGACGGGGCGGGCGGTGTCGTTCCAGGTGTGCAGCACCTTGTCCTGCTCCGCGGCCGAGAGCAGCGGGACCTGGTCGACCCGCTGGTCCGGGTTGGTGGCCAGGGTGCCGAGGACACGGGTGAAGCGTTCGGCGAGCTGCTCGATGCTCGCATGGTCGAACAGGTCGACGGCGTAGAAGACCGCGCCGGTCATTCCGGCGGGCCGGCCGTGCTCGTCGAAGCGTTCGCGCAGGTCGAAGGAGAGGTCGAACTTCGCCGGGGTGTCCGCGTCGGGCAGGACGCTCGTGCGCAGACCGGGCAGGTGGAGCACGGGATCGGCGTTGTTCTGGAGCGCGAGCGCGACCTGGAACAGCGGATGGCGGGCCATGGAGCGGGCCGGGGCCAGCTCCTCGACCAGGCGCTCGAACGGTACGTCCTGGTGCGCCAACGCGTCGAGCGCGTGCTCCCGCACCCGGGCGAGCAGTTCACCGAAGGACGGACCGCCGGAGACGTCGGTGCGCAGGACGAGGGTGTTGACGAAGAACCCGACGAGGTCGTCGAGCGCGGTGTCGGTGCGCCCGGCCGTCGGGGTTCCGATCACGATGTCCTGGCCGGCGCCGAGCCGGGAGAGCAGCACGGCCAACGTGGCCTGGAGCACCATGAAAACCGTCGCGCCTTCGTCCCGGGCCAGTTCGGCGACCCGGGCGTGCAGCGCCGCGGGGATCTCCAGCGGCACGCTCCCGCCCCGATGCGTGGCCACCGCGGGGCGGGCCCGGTCGACGGGCAGCGGCAGTTCCTCCGGTATGTCGGCCAACGCGCCGCGCCAGTAGGCCAGTTGCTTGCTCAGCAGGCTCTCGGGGTCGGTCGCCTCGCCGAGCAGTTCACGCTGCCAGAGCGTGTAGTCCGCGTACTGGACCGGTAGCGGTGCCCATCCCGGTTCCTGGCCGGCCAGGCGCGCGGTGTACGCCACCGAGAGGTCCCGGGCCAGCGGCACCAGCGACCAGCCGTCACCGGCGATGTGATGCACGAGCAGCACCAGCACGTGTTCGTCCGCACCGGCTTCGAACAGCCAGGCCCGGAACGGCACTTCGGCCGCGAGGTCGAAGCAGTGGCCCTCTGCCTCGCTGACCGACGCGGTCAGGCCGGACGGCCCGGCCAGGGCGGCCGGTACCACGGTGAGCACCTCGCCGAGCGCCTCGACCGGCACCACCCGCTGGTAGGGCCGTCCCTCGACCGACGGGAAGAGTGTGCGCAGCACCTCGTGGCGCCCGAGGACATCCCGCAACGCCGCGTCCAGCGCACCGGTGTCGATCGCACCGGAAAGCCTGATGGCCGCCGGGATGTTGTAGGTGGCGCTCGGGCCCTCCAACTCGTGCAGGAACCACAACCGCTGCTGCGCGGACGACAACGGCAGCGGCTCCGGACGATCCGCGGTCACCAGCGCCGGACGCGAGGGGCCCGCCCCGGCCAGCGCTTTGGCCAGGGCGGCGATGCTGGGGGATTCGAACAGCGTACGGATGCCGAGTTCGACCCCGAGCAGGGGGCGGATGAGGGCGACCAGCCGGGTCGCGAGCAGGGAGTGGCCGCCGAGAAGGAAGAAGTTGCCGTCGATGCCGACGGTGGACAGCTCCAGGTTCAGCACCTTGGCGAACGCGGAGCACAGGATCTCTTCCTGGACCGTCGTCGGAGCACGGCGGGCGGCCACGACGGCCTGGTCCGGTGCGGGCAGGGCCTCGCGGTCCAGTTTCCCGTGATCCGTCAGCGGCAGCCGGTCCAGGACCACGACCGCGGCCGGCACCAGGTGCGCAGGCAGCAGCCCGGCAGCGTACTCGCGCAGGATCGCGGGCAGTCGTAGGGTCACTTCCGGGTCGAGGCCGGGGCCGGGCACCACGTAGCCGACCAGACGTTTGTCGCCCGGGATGTCATCGCGGGCGACGATCGTGGCCTCGGCGATGCCGGGGTACCCCGCGACTACCGCCTCGACCTGGCCGAGTTCGCTGCGGAACCTGCCGGTCTGCGTCCGGTGGTCCGTCAGGTCGATGGGCCGGTCGGGGTCGGAGGTCAGTTCTCCGAGCAGGTGGTCAAGCTGCTCGGCCAGTGCCTGGACCGTGTGGTGGTCGAACAGGTCGGTGGCGTACTCGAGAAACCCCTTGATGCCGGTCGGCTGTCCCTGCGGACCGAACCGCTCCTCGAACTCGAAGTTGAGGTCGAATTTGGCTGTTTCGGGTCCGGGGATCTTGAACTCGCCGGTCTTGAGTCCGGGGAGGTCGAAGGCGGCCTCGGTGGTGGTGCCGATGGACAGCATGACCTGGAAGAGGGGGTGGCGTGCCGCGGTCCGTGGTGGGGCGATGATCTCGACGAGGTGTTCGAAGGGGAGGTCCTGGTTCTCGAAGGCGGCGAGGTCCGTTTCCCGTACTCGGGTGAGGAGTTGGGCGAAGGTGGGCTCGCCGGAGACGTCGGTGCGCAGGACGAGGGTGTTGAGGAAGCAGCCGACCAGGTCGTGCAGGGCTTCCTCGGTGCGTCCGGCGACCGGCGTGCCGAGCGGGATGTCGGTGCTGCCGCCGAGTCGCGACAGCACGACGGCCAGGGCGGCCTGGACGACCATGAACGGTGTCACGCCGGTCTGTCGGGCCAACTCCGTGATGCGGGTGTGGACTTCCGCGTCGATGGTGATGGGTACCTGGGCGCCGTGCTGGGCGGCTGTCGCGGGGCGTGGCCGGTCGAAGGGCAGGTCCAGTTCGACGGGGAGTGCGGCCAGGGCGTCGCGCCAGAAGGCGGACTGGCGGGCGACGGTGCTGGTGGGGTCGTCTTCGGAACCGAGCAGGTCGCGCTGCCACAGGGTGTAGTCGGCGTACTGGACGGGGAGTTCGGTCCAGGCCGGGGCCGTGCGGGCGGTTCGTGCCGTGTAGGCGGTGGCGAGGTCCTTGCCGAGGGGGCCGATGGACCAGCCGTCGCAGGCGATGTGGTGGATCAGCAGCACCAGGACGTGTTCGTCCGGCCGAGTGGCGAAGACGTGGGCGCGCAGCGGGATTTCGGTGGCGAGGTCGAAGACGTGTCCGGCGGCCTGGACGGCGAGGTCGGTCACCTGCTCGTCGTCGGTGTCCGTCCAGGCCAGCGGCAGCGTGACCTCGTCGGCGGGCACGATGTGCTGGACGGGTTCGCCGTCGACGACGGGGAAGACGGTCCGCAGGCTCTCGTGCCGGCCCACCACGTCATCCAGCGCCGCGACCAGCGCCTTCCGGTCCAGGGCCCCGGACAGACGCAGCACCAACGGTATGTTGTACGCCGCGCTCGGCCCCGCCAACTGACCGATGATCCACAACCGCTGCTGCGCAAACGACAACGGAATCATGCAGGCTACCTCGCTGTTTCCGACCGCTACCAGTCTCGATCCGCAGCCGATGGCTCAGGCGCCGAAACCACCGGCCGGGCGTCGGGCCGCAGCGGGATCGGGAGCCGTTATGTCGGCGGAATTAATTGGCAAAGAGAAAACGGATTTGTGTCGACTTCGCGAGGCTAGCAAGCGGCACTCGCCAGGGTGAATGAGTCCCGGGCACCACTCGACGGAGCCCGGGAGGACTGTCTCGCCGGCGAGACGGGGCAAGCGGCTTCACTCGTCCGAACGGTGGAATTCCAGGCCCTCGAACTCCCCGCTGCCCCGCCATTCCTGAAGGTGCCGGAAGAAGCCCAGGCCATCGGGGAACTTGTATTCGTCCCAAAGGGAATGTGGACCGAGTTCCACTCCCTCGTTGTTGGAGTAGCCGGGGGTGCATTCCGTGTTCAGGAAGGTGCGCCACTCCGGATCGATTCCCACGTTGCTCATCCAGGCGTCCTCCGCCTGCCGGGTGAGTTCGACGACGTCGGCTCCCGTGGTGACCGCGTGCGCGACGACGGTGGCGACGGTCCTGGCCGCCTCGGACAGGTTGTGCGAGAGGTTGGAGAACCGCGTCCCGCCCGTGAGCGACTGAACGAGGAACGCGTTCGGGAACCCGTGCACATGGAGTCCGTGCATCGTGCGCATGCCGTCGGTCCAGTGCTCCGACAGTCGCTTGCCGTCCCTGCCGACGGGGTCGAATCCGGCGCGCCGGGTGGGCGCGGTGCCGACCTCGAACCCCGACGCGTAGATGATGCAGTCCACCTCGTACTCGGTGCCGTCCACCACGACACCGCGCGGCGTGATCCGCTCGACCCCCTTGCCTTCCGTATCGACGAGACGGACCGTCGGCTCGTTGTAGGCGTCCAGATACTCGTCGTGGAAGGTCAGGCGCTTGCACGCCAGGTGGTACCAGGGCTTGAGGAGTTCCGCGGTCCGTGCGTCCTTGACCGTCTCTTCCACCCGGGCGTGGATCTGGCCCATCTTCTTCAAGTCCGCGTAGTACCAGGGCTCGAGAGGCTTCTCGGACGTGTCCGACTCCGCCGGCACGTCCTTTTCGGCATTGCCCCACATCTTGGCCATGGCGGTCCAGCTGTCGTTGACCAGATCCTCGGCCGGCGGCTCGGCCGACGTCATGGTGGCCGCGTAGTTGTCCAGCCAGCGCTGCTGCCATCCAGGCGTGGCCATCTGCGCGAACCACTCCGGGTCGATCGGCCGGTTGTTGCGGACCTCGATGACGGAGGGCGTGCGCTGGACCACGAACAGTTCCTGGCATGCGGTGGCCAGGTGGGGGATGCACTGCACCGCGGTGGCGCCGGTGCCGATGATCGCCACCCGCTTGTCCCGCAGGTTGCCCAGCGGCCCGCCGACCGGGTCGCCGGTGTAGGCGTAGTCCCACCGGCTCGCGTGGAAGGTGCGGCCCGCGAAGGTCTCGATGCCCGGGATGCCGGGGAGCTTCGGCACGGACAGGTGGCCGAGCCCCATGCTCACGAACTGGGCGGTGAACTCGTCACCGCGGTCGGTCCGCACCGTCCACAGCTGGGCGGACTCGTCCCAGTCCAAGCCGGTGACCCGGGTGTGGAAGAGCGCGTTCTCGTACAACCCGTACTGCTTGCCGATGCGTTGGCAGTGCTCGAGGATCTCCGGGCCGCGCACGTACCACTCGGTGGGCACGTAGCCGGTCTCCTCCAGCAACGGCAGATAGATCAGGGACGCGATGTCGCACTGGACGCCCGGGTACCTGTTCCAGTACCAGGTTCCGCCGAAGTCGCCGCCGGTGTCGACGATCCTGACATCGGAGACCCCCGCCTCCTTCAGATGGGCGCCCGTCATCAGGCCGGCGAACCCCCCGCCGATGACCGCGACCGTGACGTGGTCGCGGTACGGCTCGCGTTCGATGCGATCGGTGAAGGGGTCCTCGTTCATGTGCGCGAAACCGTCACTGAGGGGCAGGTATTGGTCGATGCCGTCCGGCCGCAGTCTCTTGGCCCGCTCGGCGGCGACTTTCGCGACATGCTCCGACACCTTGTGCCTGGACATAAAAGTCTCTCCTCACTCATGCATTTCTCCGGCCGCCCCGACACCGGTTTCAAGAACGCGGTCATCGAGCTACGAACGCGTCGCCACCGTCATGAGTCCGCTCTCCTGCCCAGCACGGGCCGCGGCGCGCTGACCTCGGCACTGAGCTGAGCGGCGAGCTCCCCGAGCGACTGCACTTCGAAGAACGCCCGCAGCCGCAGTTCACAGCCCATGACGGCGCGCACCCGACCGATGACGATCATGGCGAGCAGCGAATCTCCGCCGAGAACGAAGAAGTTGTCGTCGACGTCCGTCTGCGGAACGCCGATCACCTCGGCCACGATCTGGCACAGCTGCCGTTCACGGGGGTCGTCGGACACCGAGACGCTTCGGACGGTGTCCGACACGGTGCTCGACGGCGCGCCGCCCGACAGCGTCCTGCGGTCCAACTTCCCGTCGGGCGTGGTCGGAAGAGCGGCGAGAACCTGCACCCGGTCGGGCAGCAGCGTGGAGGGGAGCCTGTCGCGCAGGAACTCTTGGACGGTGGCGGGCGTCAGCGCGTCCCGGCCTTCGGCGCCGGGCGCGACATACGCCACCAGTTCGGCCGTGCGGGTGCCGACCCCGGTCGCCACGACCGCGGCGTGGGTGATGGCGGGGTGCCCGAGCAGTACGGCCTCCACCTCCGCCGGCTCGACGCGCAGGCCGCGGATCTTGACCTGGTCGTCGAGGCGTCCCCACAGTTCCAACTGCCCGTCGGGACGCAGCCGGCCCTTGTCGCCGGTGCGGTACATGCGTTGTCCGGGGACGGGGCTGAAGGGGTCGGCCACGAACCGCTCGCTGGTATGCGCCGGCTGTCCCGCATACCCCTGCGCCACGCCGAGTCCACCGATGCAGATCTCACCGACGAACAGGGGCGGCAGCAGCTGCAACTGGTCGTCGACGACGTAGATCCGTGACGTGCCGGCCGCGCGCCCGGCCACCGGCTTCGGATGTTCGCGGATCTCCGCCCTCGCCGACTCGACGGTGCACTCGTTGAGGCCGTAGGCGTGGAACGCGAGCAGCCCGGGCTGGTCGTGCAGGCGCTGCCACAGCCGGTCGGACGGTCGCTCGCCACCGATCACCACGATCTTCGGCGGGTGCGGGAGCGTCAGGAGGCCGTCGTCGACCAGCATGTCCAGCGTGCCGCTCGCGCAGTCGAGCACCTCGATCGCCGTCTCGGGATCCGATCCACGGGCGAGGAGCTGATACGGGTCCGTTCGCTCCTCCTCGTCGATCAGCAGCAGCCGGTGCCCGAAGGCGATCATGCCGAGAAGGTGAGTGACGAACACGCCGGAGGTGAGGGAACTCAGCGCACCGACATTCAGCTGACGGCCTTCGGGCAACCGCGCGTACATGGGCGCCAGTTGGGTGGTGGCGAGCGCGAGAAGGCTCGCCTGACCGACGACCACACCCCTCGGCTGTCCTGTGGAGCCCGGTGTGAAGACCACGTAGGCCGGAGCGGCGGCCGGGCGACGCGCGAAGCCGCCGTCGGCCGGATCGTCTCCGGAGACCGTCTCCGCGTCCGCCAGGAGGGCGGCCGGCGAGACGGTCTCCACCTCGGCGAACGTCTGGTCCGCGATGACGAGAGCGATGCCCGCCTCCTTGAGGAGCAGGCGGCGGCGGAACTCGGGCTGTTGCGGATCCAGCAGCAGGAAGGCGCCGCCCGCGCACCAGGTGGCGAGCATCGCGACGATCAGATCGCCGCGCCTGTCCAGGCAGATCCCCACCACGGTGCCGGTCCGCACGCCGTGCGCCCCAAGGCCCGCGGCCATCGTCCGCGCCCGGTCGGCCAGTTCGGCGAAGGTGAGCCGCGCGCCGTCCGCGACGACTGCCTCCCGTTCGGGCACGGCAGCCGCGGTCAGCTCGAAAAGGTCCCACGCGGACGTGGGTTCCGAGGGGGTACGGCTGCCTTCCGGTGCACCGCTCGCGCCGAGCGCCAGCGTCTCCGTCAGCGCGGCTTGGTCGAGGAGCGGGATGCTGCCGAGCGCGACATCGGGTTGCCGGCTGAGTGAGCCCAGCAGGTCGCCGTAGGCCTTGGCGAACCGCTGCATGGCTGCCTCGGAGAACCGCTGGCGGTTGAATTCGACGTTGAGTGAGACTTCGCCTGCCAGCTGCTGTATGTCCAGCCTCAGGTCGAACTGAAGCCCCGACAATTCCGCAGGTTCCGGCAGGAGCGTCACCTGGAGACCTTCAAGTGCCCATACGTCGCTCAGGTCGAGCATGCCATAGGTGATGGCGGCCTGGAACAGGGGGTTGCGGTCGGCGTCACGCTCGGGAGCCAGTGCGCCCACCACCACCTCGAACGGAACATCCTGGTAGTCCAGTGCGTCGTGAACTGTTTCGCTCACGAGACCGAGAAGCTGATCGAAGGTCAGTGCCGAATCCACCCGGCAGCGCAGTGCCACTGTATTGGAGAAGAATCCGATCGTTCCGAAGAGTTCTGGGACCGGTCGGCCGAGCGTCTGCGTTCCGACCGATATGTCGCTCGTTCCCGCCCAACGCTGCAGCAGAACGAAGTACACGGACAACAGGCCGGCGAACGGGGTCACCGAGCGAGCCCGGCAGAACTCTTCGAATTCTGCCACCACACTCTGTGGGACGGCGATCGGCAACCTCGATCCGATCATTCTGCCCGGGTTCTTCTCTCCGTCCTCCGGCATCGACGCCGGCTGAATATCTGCCAGCTGGCCACGCCAGTAGTCCAGGTCGGCATCATCCACTTTGGAGGCGTTCTCCGTCAGGCAGAAGTCGGCGTACTGTGCGGCCGGCACCCCGAAGGCGGGCGCGTGCGGGTCCGCATAGGCGAGACCGAGCTCTTCGGCGAATACCTTCCCGGAAACTTCGTCCGCGATGATGTGGTGGAACACGAAGACCACCAGGTGGAGGCTCGGCGATATCCGTATCACCGACGTTCGCCAGAGCGGGCCCGACGAAATGTCGAACGGGAGGTCGGCGACCCTCCTGGCCTCGGCGTCTGCCCACGCTCGGCGCTCGTCCTGCGAGTCGCCCTCGGCCTCCACGAGGTCGATCAGGACCGGCTGCGTGGCGTCGCCGTCCTCGTCGTGCACGCATTGGAAGACTTCGCCGCCGCGCTCCAGAAATGTGGTTCGAAATGCCTCGTGCCTGCTGCGCAGCACCTGAAGCGCGCGCTCCAGCCTGTCTGTCGAGAGATCTCCGTCGACGGTGAGAACCGGCCTCCAGACGTCAGACGAGTTGTTCGGTCGCATCACCGAGGAGAAGTACATCCTGCGCTGCGGTGACGAGGCGGGAACCATACGCGAATGACGCTTGCCCGCGAGACCGTCACCCTCAAGATCCGGCATATCCAGCTCATGTGTGTGACGTATTCGGGGCACGGAAGCCCTCCCCCATCGATCGGCCGTTCCTTCGGTAACACCTTATTTTCGGGCCGCATTTAAAGCCCGTCGCCGCGAGAAGAACGTGGACCCCAAACATGACGCCTCGCCGGGGTCATATCCAGCCCTGGCGAGGTAGTTCGCTCCGCTCACATGTCTCGCCGGCGAGACATCGCAGGACGCAGACGCACTCTCGCGCCGATCGGCCGGGAACGTGGCGAATTGTCCGATGGGTGGCGCGGGGCGGCGCGGAAATCGGTAACGCAAATAGGGGAGCCGGCGCAAGAGGGATTTTGCTCAAAGAAAAGATCTTATAGATGAAGGGCTCCTCGACCCGCGCGAGCTCTCGCGCTCGTGTCGATCCCGAGCGAGTAGCAATATGCGAGTGCGGGCGGCAGTCGACCCGTCCCCGTGCCGTAGCGGGCGGCCCGACTATCGCGCACAATTACGCCCTGGATGACGTCCAACTGTTACGATTGGCCAATACATGCGAAAGCATCAACCAACGGGGGATCGTTGAGTACTGCTATCCTAACAAAGAGGACAAACGAGACAACTGCGCGGAACGCTGCAACGGCAAGCACTGCAGGGCAACTGCTGAGTATGGGCGTGCAGTTCCACAAGTCGGGCTTGTCGTTCACATCCAGGCAGAGCCTCAATATATGGGAGCAAGTCGGGACCGGACTTCTCTCTTTCGCCGACTCTTCTACCTGGTGGATCGCCGACTGGCTGGTTTATGGTGAATCCGAGTTCCAGGACCGTTACTACGAAGCCATCAAGCGGACGTCGCTCAGCTACCAGACGCTTCGTAACTACACGTGGGTCGCGCGC
Organism: Streptomyces sp. NPDC088350; assembly: GCF_044753545.1. Classification (NCBI taxonomy): domain Bacteria; kingdom Bacillati; phylum Actinomycetota; class Actinomycetes; order Kitasatosporales; family Streptomycetaceae; genus Streptomyces; species Streptomyces sp. NPDC088350. The sequence goes on from NZ_JBIVNL010000021.1 coordinate 134,748, forward strand.
AAGTTCCCGCTGGCCCGCAGGCGGCAGAATCTGAGCTTCAGTCATCACCTTGAAGTGGTGGCGCTCGATCAGCCGGAACAGGACTACTGGCTGAGGAAAGCGGAAGCGATGGGCTGGAGCAGAAACAAGCTTCGCGGGGAGGTTCGTAGCAGCCTCCGCGCGCGGCAGGGCGAGGTGACCGAGTCCGGGAGCCGTGCTGAGCTGGACAAGGTCGGCCCCGCCGGGGCCGGTTCGGCTTCGGAGCCGGTCAAACCCGCCGCGACCGGATCCGGCTCGGGTCCGGACCGCCGCGACGCCGACCCCTCGCCCGAAGCGAGCCTGCTGCGCATTGAACTCCCGGCCGAAATCCTGGCACAGATCCGGACCGCTGCCAGGAAGGAAGGCGCGCCGGTCGAGGCCTGGGCGATGGAGATACTGCGGCGGGCTGCCGGCGGGTCCTGAGGCAAGGGTGCCGTCGCACGTCGGGAGACCTCCTGGGCGTCTTTCCGACGTGCGACGGCCGCCGGTACCGTCCTGAAAGCGAGCCGCGGCGCATGTTGTCACTCGCCGTCGGGCAGGCCCAGGTAAATACCTTCGGCGTCCTCGAACGGATTCGCGGGACAAGGTTTTCACCGGCAACACGAACCAGGATTCCTCATTTGTCTGGACGCGTTTAACCGGTGTCCATGACGATGAAGGCGCTGTTGGGCGAATGGCATTCCAAGTATGAGGATGATAAATGACCCTGTCATTGTTGTGCGTACCCTTCGCCGGGAGCGGCGCCGGCTTCTACAGGGCCTGGCCGAACGGCGGTGAGCAGGGTCTTCGGATCGTCCCGTTGCAGATGCCTGGCCGGGAGGAGCGTTTCCTGGACGACCCGTACAAGGACGCCGCGGAGGCGGCCAAGGACCTTGCCGGCGCCGCGCTCCGCCTGGTCGGCGGGGCGGAACGAGTGGTGCTCTTCGGGCACAGTCTCGGCGCCCTGCTCGCCTACGAGACGGCTCGTGAACTCCAGGCGCAGGGCTTCACCGCGCTGGAGCACCTCTTCGTGAGCGGGTCCCCCGGTCCCCGGAGCGGTCGCACCGGGCGGACCGCGGAACTCGACGACGACACCTTCGTGGAGCGGGTCGCGGAGCTCGCCGGGTACCGGCATGCGGCACTCGACGACCCCGACCTGCGGGAGGTGCTGCTTCCCCTGCTACGGGCGGACGTGGCCCTGCACGAGGAGTACCGACCCTTTTCGGACGAGCCGTTGACGCTGCCTGTCACCGCCCTGCGCGGGACGGACGACGCCCTGGTGAGCCGGGCGCAGTGCGCGACATGGGAGACGGCGACCACCGGGCCGTTCGAGCTGAAGGAACTCGCCGGCGGACACATGTATCTGACCGAGAGAGAACAGGATCTGCTCGCTGTCATCGGCGCCGTGGCGCGAGGCGCCCGCACATGACGCGCGACAGGAAGAGTGCCGCGGGTGCGGCCCTGGAGGGCAGGACCGCGGTGATCACCGGCGCCGGCCGCGGCCTGGGACGCGCCTGTGCGCTGCGGTTCGCGGAGGAGGGAGCCGACCTCGTTCTGCTCGACGTGGGCGAGGACATCGAGGGCGTGCCCTACCCCCTGTCGACGAGCGGTCAGCTCTCGCACACCGCCAAGCTCTGCGAGGAGCGCGGCGCGGCGGTGCTGGCGGAGTCCGTCGACGTACGCGGCAGTGTCACGCCGGCCGTCGAGAAGGCGCTCGACCGCTTCGGCCGTATCGATGTCCTCGTCAACAACGCGGGCATCGCCGCCCCTTCGGGAAAGGCCGTCCACGAGATCACCGAGGACGAGTGGCGTCTGATGATCGATGTCGACCTCTCCGGCGCGTGGCGCATGATCAAAGCAGTGGCGCCGACGATGATCGCTCAGCGGCGGGGCAGCGTCATCAACGTCTCCTCCACCGCCGGCCTGGTCGGCTATCGGCACTTCGCGGGGTATGTCGCCGCCAAGCACGGGCTGATAGGGCTGACCAAGGCCGCGGCTCTCGACTACGGGCCGCACCGGGTCCGGGTCAACGCCCTCTGCCCGGGCTCCGTCGCGGACGACCCGGCGGTCGACGGCCGGATGCTGTCCGAGATCGCTCGCTCCCTGGACGTGGCCGTGGAAGACCACGAGAGGGTCTTCGTCCAGGCGCAGCCGATGAACTCGCTCATCGCGCCCTCCGACATCGCCGGCGCCGCCCTCTGGCTCGCCGGTGACGACTCCCCTCAAGTGACCGGCAGCGTACTGACCGTCGACGGGGGCTTCACCGCGCGCTGACCCGCGTCGGCCGACCGTGTTCCCCGCACCCTTCTTGGCGCACCGACAGGAGTTCCCCGATGGCGACAGCCCACTGGTCCGTGCCGCCGCACTGCCACGAGCCGGCCGCCCTGTGCCACAGCCTGACGGTCGGGTGCCCGCGACCCCCCAGCGGCAGTGAGCTTCGGCGACGGTTGGAACAGGTCGGCGAACTCGCCGAAGGCGTGCTGTGGGAACGGCGCACCCGGGAGCGCTCGACGGCACCGGGCGCGCAGCAGTACGCGGAACAGGAAGCCCGCCGGCCGCTGCGCGCCACCTCGGGTCCGCGGCTGCGCATCACGCTCGTGCGGTACACGGACGACGTCGCCGATCTGGTGCTGGTCGCCGCCCGGGACGCCCTGTCCCGGGCGGCACTGAGCGACTTGGCCGGGTTCCTGACCGGCGGTTGCCTGCCCCGCGCAGGTCGGCACGGCACCGCGCGTGAAACGAGCGGGGCGGGGGCCGTCCCGCTCGCGGGGCCGGAATGGGGTCTCGGTGACCCCGCGCGCCGCGGTGTCGTCGGCGCGGCCCGATTCGCTACGACGGTCCGCGAAAACCCGGTGGACCAGAAGCTGTTGACCGCCGCGACCGCCATCGTCCTGGCCCGGTACGACGCCGAGGAGACACCGCGGATCGCCCTGCTCGACCCCGACGCGACAGGACCCGACGCGCTGTCCACGTACGTCCTCAAGTCCGACGACACCATGTCCGTCGCCGGGTTCCTCGCCGGCTGGCCCGAGACACCGGAGCCGGCCGGCGAACCGGCGACAGAACTCGGGGGTGGCCTCGCGATCCCCGTGGGCATGGTCTTCGGCGAGTGGGACGACGCGCGGCAGTACTACCCCTGCCTCGCGCCCGTCTTCCCCCTCACGCTCCAGGCCGAGCAGCGCCCGGACCGGTCCTGGAGCGGCACCTGCTGGTACGACGAGGGTGTGATCGATCCGCGGATCGCGCACGCCTTCGCCGAGCAAGTGGCCCATGTCGCACAGTGGTTGGCGGATCTGGGCGGGTCAGGGGAAGAACTGCCGCTGTCGGCCACCCCCCTGATGCCGGCCGAACGCGCCGCCGACATCGTGCGGCGGGGAGCGACTCCTCCGGTCGCCGCGACCCCCACGGCCGGTTCGACCGTCCACGGGCGCTTCGAGGACCTGGTACGCCGCCGTCCGGACGCGGTCGCCGTCACGGACGGCACCCGCACTCTGACCTATCGCCGGCTCGATGAGCAGGCGGAACTCATGGCCGAGGGGCTGCGCTCCTCGGGGGCGGTGCCGGGGAGCACGGTCGGCGTGTGCCTGGAGCGCGACGCGACCCTCGTCGTCACCCTGCTCGCGATTCTCAAGTCCGGCTGCGCCTACGTACCCATGGACGTCAAGTACCCGCACGAGCGCCTGCGTTACACGGTCGGCAGCGCCGGGGTGCGCGTCGTCGTCGCCGCAGCCGACGTGTTCCCGGTCGTCGAGGGCGTTCGGTCCGTGTCCCCCGAGGAGCTGCTCCGGCTCGGCGAGCGGAGCGCCTCCCGCGGCCGGACCGCACCCTGCGACGAGAACGACCCCGCCTACATCATCTACACATCCGGATCGACGGGACGGCCCAAGGGCGTCGTCGTCCCGCACCGCAACGTGCTGGCCCTGGTCGAGGGCACGACCGAGGACTTCGGGCTCGGCGCGGACGACGTCTGGACGATGTTCCACTCCAGCGCGTTCGACTTCTCCGTCTGGGAGATCTGGGGCTGTCTGCTGACCGGCGGGCAACTCGTGGTGGTGCCCTTCTGGATCACGCGGGACACGGGGGAGTTCCACGCACTGCTCGCCGAACGACGCGTCACCGTGCTCAACCAGACGCCCTCCGCCTTCCTGCCCCTCGTCGCACAGGACCGGGAATCGCCCGCCGGGCTCGCGGTGCGCCTGGTGATCTTCGGCGGCGAGCCGCTGGACGCCCGCGAGCTGCTGCCCTGGTTCGCCCGGCACCCCGAGGCGGAGTGCCGTCTGGTCAACATGTTCGGGATCACGGAGACCACCGTCCACGTGACGGCGCAGACCGTGACGCCTCAGGAGGCTCTGCGGGGGAGCCGGTCGGTGGGCCCGGCGCTCCCCGGCTGGTCGGTGTCCGTACGCGGACCGCGAGGAGAGGTTCTGCCGGTGGGAGCGGCGGGCGAGATCTGGGTCGGCGGAGCGGGAGTCGCCCGTCACTACCAGGGGCAGCCGGAGCTCACGGCGCGACGTTTCGTCATCGACCCGGTGACCGGTGAGCGGATCTACCGCAGTGGCGACAAGGGCCGCATGAGGCCGGACGGGTCCCTGGAACACCTGGGCAGGATCGACAGCCAGGTGAAGATCCGCGGGTACCGGATCGAGCTGGACGAGATCCGCAACGTTCTGCTCGGAGCACCGTCCGTCTCCGGGGCGACCGTCGTCGTCCACCACGACGAGAGCGGCGATCGAGCAGCCGACCGGCTGGATGCCTACGTAGTGCTCAAGAAGGACGCGACAGTGGCCGTGGTCGCGGAGCACGCCAGGCAGCTGCTGCCCGACTACATGGTCCCGGCAACGGTCACAGAGCTCGGTGCCATCCCCTTGACGATCAACGGCAAGGTCGATGTCGCACGGCTCCCCGCACCGACTGCCCCTCGGCCGGCGGCGGAGTCCCCGGATCCCGTCGGGACCGGGTCCGCCGACCGGCTGGAGCGCGACGTGCTGGACATCTGGAGCCGGCACCTGGGTACGCGGGTGGGCCCTGAGGACAACTTCTTCGCGCTGGGCGGCAACTCGCTGCTGGTCGTGCGCGTACTGGCCGAGGTCAAGGAGCTCGGTGTACCGAAGATCGCCGTGCGGGAGTTCTACCAGAACTCCTTCGTACGACAGTTCCTCCAGCTGGTCAGGGGGCGGATCACTCCCGCTTCCGACGCGCCGGCTGCCACTGGTGGCACGCGGAGCTGACCTCGGCGCGGGGACGGGACCGGCGCTCACCTGACGACGTGCTGTGCGCAGCCTGTCGTGGGGGTGTCTTTCCTCCGGAGAGCCCGTGGCGGACCGGGCTGGGCCCGCGCTGCTTCGGCAGGAGCCTGCCTCGCCAACCGTCAGCCCCGGATCAGGTCGAACCCGTACACCACTTCCCTGGACGCACCCCTCCGACCGGCCTGCCGGAGGCGGCCCCGGTACCGGCGGCCGGGCGTGTGCGGGGGAGGGAAAATGCCTGAGTACGTGAGGGATGTTCGCTGTACGTTGTGGAGGCGCGCTGAACCAGGGGCGCCGCGTGGCCGGCTGATCGCTGCGTGGCGTGCACATCACTACGAGGGCGAGGACGGCTCCGGAGCAGTGATCGCCGAGGCGCGCTCTCCTATCGTTGCGGTTCCCCGGCATTCGGCGCGTGTGCACGGAATGTGCACGGCAGTGGACCGCACGACAAGTATCCGCAGCTCAGAAGACGTTTCGAGGCCTACCCACCGTGTTCCTGACGATCACCACCACCGGCACCCCCGAACGCCCCGCCACCGACCTCGGTTTCCTGCTGCACAAGCATCCCGAGAAGGCGCAGACGTTCTCCACGTCCTACGGCACGGCGCACGTCCTCTACCCCGAGGCGGATGCCCAGCGCTGCACGGCGGCGCTGTTGCTGGAGGTCGACGCGGTGGCGCTGGTCCGGCGCGGCAAGGGCAAGGGGCGCGGCGGCGCGCCCGACGCGGCACTCGCGCAGTACGTCAACGACCGCCCGTACGCGGCCTCTTCACTGCTCGCCGTGGCATTGAGCGCGGTGTTCTCCAGCGCCATGCGCGGTGTGTGCAACGCCCGCCCCGAGCGCGCCGGGCAGCCGCTGCCGCTGCGCGTCGAGGTACCCGCGCTGCCCGCCAGGGGCGGCACCGACCTCGTACGCAAGCTCTTCGCACCCCTCGGGTGGACGGTGACGGCCGAACCGGTCGCGCTGGACGCCGAGTTCCCCGAGTGGGGCGACTCGCGGTACGTGGGTCTCGTACTCGAATCGGAGACGCTGACCCTCGCCGAGGCGCTGCGCCACCTGTACGTGCTGCTTCCGGTGCTCGACGACGCCAAGCACTACTGGGTGGCGTCCGACGAGGTCGACAAGCTGCTGCGCGCCGGTGAGGGCTGGCTGCCCGCGCACCCGGAGCAGAAACTCATCACCAGCCGCTATCTGTCCCGCCGTTGGTCCCTGACCCGGGAGGCGATGGAGCGACTGGAGCTCGTACGGCTCGCGGAGGCGGACGACAGCGAGGTCGAGGACATCGACAACGCCGTCGCGGCGGAGACGGAGGCCGAGGAGAGGCCGACGCCGCTCGCCGTCCGGCGCCGGGAAGCGATCGTCGACGCGCTCAGGTCCTCCGGTGCCGCCCGTGTGCTCGATCTCGGCTGCGGGCAGGGCCAGTTGGTGCAGGCGCTGCTCAAGGACACCCGGTTCACGGAGATCGTCGGCGTCGACGTGTCGATGCGGGCGCTCACCATCGCCGGCCGCCGCCTCAAGCTCGACCGCATGGGGGAGCGGCAGTCCTCGCGCGTCCAGCTCTTCCAGAGCTCGCTCGCCTACACCGACAACCGCCTCAAGGGGTACGACGCCGCCGTGCTCAGCGAGGTCGTCGAACACCTCGACCTGCCGAGGCTGCCGGCGCTGGAGTACGCGGTGTTCGGCGCCGCCCGCCCCCGCACGGTCCTGGTGACGACCCCGAACGTCGAGTACAACGTCCGCTGGGAGACCCTCCCGGCCGGACACGTCCGGCACGGCGACCACCGCTTCGAGTGGACGCGCGCGGAGTTCCGGGACTGGGCGGGAAAGGTGGCCCAACGGCACGGCTACGACGTCGAGTTCGTGCCGGTCGGGCCCGACGACCCCGAGGTGGGACCGCCCACCCAGATGGCTGTGTTCAGCGTGAGTACCGTGAAGGAGGAGAAGGCCGCATGACGAACGAGACCCCCGCGAAGGTGCGCACCCTGCCCGTCACCGACCTCTCCCTCGTGGTGCTGATCGGCGCCTCCGGTTCGGGCAAGTCCACTTTCGCGCACCGCCACTTCAAGCCGACCGAGATCATCTCCTCCGACTTCTGCCGGGGCCTGGTCGCCGACGACGAGAACGACCAGAGCGCCAGCCGGGACGCCTTCGACGTCCTGCACTACATCGCGGGCAAGCGCCTCGCCGCCGGCCGCCGCACGGTCGTCGACGCGACCAGCGTGCAGCAGGACAGCCGACGCCAACTGATCGACCTGGCAAAGCAGTACGACGTCCTGCCCATCGCCATCGTGCTCGACGTACCGGAGGAGGTGTGCGCCGAGCGCAACGCCTCCCGCTCCGACCGGGCCGACATGCCGCGCCGCGTCATCACCCGCCACACCCGCGAACTCCGGCGCTCCCTGCGGGGATTGGAGCGCGAGGGCTTCCGCAAGGTGCACGTGCTGCGGGGCGTCGAGGAGATCGAGAACGCCACGGTCGTCACCGAGAAACGCTTCAACGACCTGACCCACCTCACCGGCCCCTTCGACATCATCGGCGACATCCACGGCTGCGCTGCCGAACTGGAGACCCTGCTCGGCAAGTTGGGCTACGACGACGGCGTCCACCCGGCGGGCCGTACGGCCGTCTTCGTCGGCGACCTCGTCGACCGCGGCCCCGACTCGCCCGGTGTGCTGCGCCGCGTGATGTCCATGGTCGGCTCGGGCAACGCGCTGTGCGTACCGGGCAACCACGAGAACAAGTACGGCCGTTACCTCAAGGGCCGCAAGGTCCAGCACACCCACGGCCTGGCGGAGACGATCGAGCAGATGGAGGAGGAGACCGACGCATTCCGTTCCCAGGTGAGGGAGTTCATCGACGGACTCGTCAGCCACTACGTCCTCGACGGCGGCCGGCTCGTGGTCTGCCACGCCGGCCTGCCCGAGAAGTACCACGGCCGCACCTCCGGCCGGGTCCGCTCGCACGCGCTGTACGGCGACACCACCGGCGAGACCGACGAGTTCGGCCTGCCGGTGCGCTACCCGTGGGCCGAGGACTACCGGGGCCGCGCGGCGGTCGTCTACGGTCACACCCCGGTCCCCGAGGCCACCTGGCTGAACAACACGATCTGCCTGGACACCGGTGCCGTCTTCGGCGGCAAGCTGACCGCGCTGCGCTGGCCGGAGCGGGAGCTGGTCGACGTACCGGCCGAGCAGGTCTGGTACGAGCCGACCCGCCCGCTGCGGAGCGAGGCACCCGGCGGCCACGACGGCCGTCCGCTCGACCTGGCGGACGTGCACGGGCGCCGGGTGGTGGAGACGCGGTACGCGGGCCGGGTGTCGGTACGCGAGGAGAACGCGGCGGCGGCCCTTGAGGTCATGAGCCGCTTCGCGGTGGACCCGCGCCTGCTGCCGTACCTTCCGCCGACGATGGCACCGACGGCGACCTCGCGGATCGAGGGCTATCTGGAGCACCCGGCCGAGGCCTTCGCACAGTATGCGCAGGACGGGGTCGCGCGGGTCGTGTGCGAGGAGAAGCACATGGGCTCGCGGGCGGTGGCGCTGGTGTGCCGGGACGCGGAGGCGGCGGCGAAGCGGTTCGGTGTGGACGGCCCGACGGGATCGCTGTACACGCGCACGGGCCGCCCGTTCTTCGACGACGCGGCGGTCACGGAGGAGATCCTGGGCCGACTGCGCACCGCGCTCGACGAGTCGGGCCTGTGGGCGGAGCTGGAGACCGACTGGCTGCTGCTGGACGCGGAGTTGATGCCGTGGTCGCTGAAGGCGTCCGGGCTGCTGCGCGGTCAGTACGCCGCGGTCGGTGCGGCTGCGGGGGCGGTGTTCCCGGGTGCGCTGGCCGCGCTGGAGGGTGCCGCCGGGCGGGGTGTCGACGTGGCCGAGCTGCTGTCCCGGCAGCGTGAACGCGCCGCCGACGCCTCGGCGTTCACCGACGCGTACCGGCGCTACTGCTGGACCACGGACGGCCTCGACGGTGTCCGGCTCGCCCCGTTCCAGATCCTCGCGGTCCAGGGCCGCAGCCTCGCCGGACTCCCGCACGACGACCAACTCGCCCTGCTGGACCGGCTGGTGGAACACGACAGCACCGGCCTGCTGCAGACCACCCGGCGCCTCCACGTCGACACGGGCGACCCCGAGTCGGTACGGGCCGGCGTCGACTGGTGGCTGGAGATGACCGGGCGGGGCGGGGAGGGCATGGTCGTCAAGCCGGTCGGCGCGGTGGTGCGCGGCGAGGCGGGTCGACTCGTCCAGCCCGGTATCAAGTGCCGTGGCCGTGAGTACCTGCGGATCATCTACGGTCCGGAGTACACGCGGCCCGACAACCTCGCCCGGCTGCGGGGGCGTTTCCTGAACCACAAGCGGTCGCTGGCGATCCGGGAGTACGCGCTCGGTCTTGAGGCGCTCGACCGGCTGGCGGAGGGGGAGCCGCTGTGGCGTGTGCACGAGGCGGTGTTCGGGGTGCTGGCGTTGGAGTCGGAGCCGGTGGATCCGCGTCTGTGAGGGTGCGGGTGGGTGGGGGTGGCCGTCCCCGGGGGGGGCCCCCCCCCCCCCCCCCGGTGCCCCCCCCCCCCCCCCCCCGGGGGGGTTGGGGGGGGGGGGTGTAATAAACATGAAACGGGGGGGTGGGGGGGGAGGTGGTTATATCCCCC
>NZ_JBIVNL010000022.1:0-87834 GCF_044753545.1 Streptomyces sp. NPDC088350
AGCGGCCCGAGTCAAGGGTGACCCGAAGGGGCATCGCCGCAGGCGACGCGACCGCAGGGAGCGCCCTTTACTCGGGACGCGGAAGCCCGACACTGGCAAAGAAGCGAGTGGCCCAACAGCAACATCGTCGCGAACTCGAACGGAAACACCCTCGAACTAGGACAATCTAGGGCGAATTTTGACACGGTCGGGTGTCATGCCCCTCAACTCCCGTGCCTTCTACGCCACTCACAGCACGTACTCCGACCCCGGCGCCCTCGCCCATCTCTACACCGACCTCCCACGCGACCCCACCCAACTCGCCCGCGTCACACGCGACTTGCTCATCCACCGCCTGGAAGCCGGCTTCTACGACCACACCCACCCCACTCACCCGGCGGCGCACACCCCGTGACCGGTTCGTCGGAGTGTGCCGGGACTTCGCGTTGCTGCACTGCTCGTTCCTGCGGCACCTGGGCATCCCGGCCCGCACCCGCTGCGGCTTCGTCGACTACTTCGGTTCCGACGGATTCCACAGCGATCACGTCGTCACCGAGTACTGGCACGAGGACCGCGGCTGGCTCCTCGCCGACTCCCAGCTCACCGATCCCGTCATCACGGAGCAGTGGAACATCGACTTCGACCCGATGGACGTACCCCGCGACCGCTTCCTCGTCGCCGGCGAGGCCTGGCAGGCCATCCGTACGGGCGGAGAAGACGCGGGCGGAGAAGACGCTGAGACCTTCGGGCTCCACCCGCCCGAGGAGGCAGCATTCGCCTCGACCTCGCCGCCCTGAACAAGGTCGAGACCCTGCTCTGGGACATGTGGAGCGAGGACGAGGGCAAGCCGGGTGAACCCCTGCCGGAGTCGTCACGGCTGTTCTACGACCGTGTCGCCCCCGTCGTCAGTGGTCAGGTCTCCTTCGACGGCGTACGCGAACTGTTCACCACGGACGGCATTCTGCGCACCCCGCCCACAGTGACCTGCTACGCCCCCTTCAACGGGCCCAGCCACGTCACCCTGCGCTGACCCACCTCACGCCACCGTCCGCAGCCCCCGTACCTGAGCCGCCCCCATCCCCCGCACCACCCGATGCGCGCACACCGCCGCCAGCAACTCCCCCAGCAGATCAGGGTCGTCGATCTCCAGACCGAGCAACGACTCGATGCGTTCCAGACGCTGGTAGAGCGACTGGCGGCCGATGTGCAGCAGGGCCGCCGTCCGCGTCGGCGAGCAGCCGTGCCGTAGATGGACTTCGAGCGTGCGTACCAGGTCGCTCGGGTGGGCCGCCTCCCAGGTCAGGAGTGGGCCCAGCGCGTGCTGCACCAGCCTTGCCAGGCGGTCCCGGTTCGCGTCGATGCCGCCCCGCGTCAGCTCCCGCTCCAGGGAAAGTGCTCGCGCCGACGTCACCAACGGGCCCTCCGGTACGGCGGGTTCGGCGGCCGGGACGGTCAGGGCGAGTTCCAGGGTCGTACGGGCCGCCCGCAAGGTGTCGCTCCAGCGCAGCCAGCCGCTGCCGGTGTCGACCGCGTGCCCGACCGCGACGGTCAGGCCGGGGTCGGCGGCCGTACGGAAGGCCTCCTGCACGGCGCGGATCGGGTCGCCGGAGACGGAGGCGGGGAGTGCCAGCAGTGCCAGTACGTCGCCGGGGAACGCCGCCCGCAGCACGCTCGCCCCGCCCAGGAGGCGTACCGCCCTGTCCACGGCCGTCACCTCCCGTGCGCCGTGCACCGAGACGCCGATCAGGCGGGCGCCCGGTCCGGGGTGGAAGCCGGCCAGTGCCGACCGCGCCTCGACCTCCGGCTGGTTCAGCGCGGCCCGGTCGGCGAGGTCGGCAAGGAGGGCTGCCGTGTGGTCGTCGCCCCAGGGGCGTACGACGGAACGGCCGGACAGGCCGCGGGCCACGATCGCCCGGTTGGCGGCCTCGGTGATGCGGACGAAGGGGACCACCCGGTGGAGGGCCAGGAGGGGGAGGCCCAGGCGGCGGGCCTCGTCCGTGACCTCCGGCGGCATCGTGGGGAGGGAACGGCCGATCTCGACCGCCAGGCCGGAGGCACCCCGCGCCGCCAGTTCGCGGACATAGCGGCGGCGGATCTCGGCGTCCGTGTCGGTGAGGCCGAAGCCGTTGGTGAGGAGGAGTTCGCCGCCGTCGAGGAAGTTCGCGCCCTCGTAGACCTCGCTGGAGTGGACCCAGCGGACGGGGCGGTCCAGAGCGGTCTCTCCGGCCAGGAGCTCGGGCTCGGTGGCACGGACCGGGTCGAGGGCCAGGACCTCACGGAGGGTGAGTGCGGGCACGGGAACCTCCAGGGGCGCTGACAGTTCGTCCGGCTAAGGGTTGCGGGGAGAGTACTTTCCGCACGTTGCCCTCGTGTTTCGGCCACTGGAGAGTGAAGACATGAAGCCTTTGGATCAGGCCCAGGCGAGCGCCTGGCTCGCCACCGCCGTCGCGGAGGCCCGCGCGGGACTCGGCGAGGGCGGCATCCCGATCGGCGCCGCGCTCTACGGCGCCGACGGCACCCTGCTGGGGCGCGGCCACAACCGGCGCGTCCAGGACGACGACCCCTCGATGCACGCGGAGACGGCCGCCTTCCGGGCGGCGGGACGGCAGCGGTCGTATCGCGGGACGACCATGGTCACGACCCTCTCGCCGTGCTGGTACTGCTCCGGGCTGGTGCGGCAGTTCGGGATCTCGCGGGTGGTCGTCGGCGAGGCCGCCACCTTCCACGGCGGGCACGACTGGCTCGCCGAGCACGGTGTGGAGATCGTCGTCCTCGACGATCCCGAGTGCATCTCGCTGATGCGCGACTTCATCAAGGACAACCCGGCACTCTGGAACGAGGACATCGGTGACTGAGCCCCAGACCACACCCCGCATCCCGACCATCGATCTCCGGCCCTGGCTCTCCGGGGACGAGCAGACGCGCAAGGACATCGCCCGTACCGTCGACGACGCCCTTCAGACGGCCGGGTTTCTGCTCGTGACCGGGCATGGGGTCGATCCGGCGCTGCGGGCCCGCATCCGGGAGGCCGCGCGCGCCTTCTTCGCGCTCCGCGTCGAGGTGAAAGAGCCCTACTCCGCCAAGGTCGGCGGGCGCGGGTGGCTCGGGCCCGGCGCCGAGGCCAACGGGTACTCGGAGGGGACCGAGACCCCGCCCGATCTGAAGGAGTCGCTGACCTTCGCCACGCACCGGCCCTTCGAGGACCCGGTGATCAACGCGGAGTGGTACGCGCCCAATGTCTGGCCGACGGAGATCCCCGGGCTCCAGGAGCTCTGCGAGGAGTACCTCGACCGGATGGGCGAGCTGGAGAAGCAGTTGCTGTCGCTGCTCGGGGTGGCGCTGGGGCTCGAACCCGACTTCTTCTCGCGGCACATGGACCATCCGACGTACGGGTTCAACATCAACTGGTATCCGGGCGTGGAGGTCGTCGGGGAGCCGGAGCCGGGGCAGTTCCGGATCGGGCCGCACACCGACTTCGGGACGGTGACCATCCTCGACCGGCAGGCCGGGAAGGGGGGACTGCAGGTCTTCACCGATGAGGGGGGCTGGGAGGACGCGCCGTTCGATCCGGAGGCGTTCACCATCAACATCGGTGATCTGATGGCCCGTTGGACCGGGGACCGCTGGCGGTCGGGACGGCACCGGGTGCTGCCGCCGCCCGCCGACTCACCGGCCGAGGAGCTGATGTCGCTGGTCTACTTCGGGGAGTGCACCCCGGGCACGCTGGTGGAGTCCGTGCCCGCGCCGGTCGGGCGGGTGGCGTACGAGGCCGTCGACTCGCATGTCTATCTGCGGGAGAAGCTGGACTCGATCACCGTCGACTGAGCCCGTCACTCAAAGATCGCCTGGCCGGAGGACAGGCCTCCGGGGAAGGAGTGCCTGCCTCCGGCGTAGGAGACCGTGTCCTCAAGGGACCTCAGACGCCGGCGTAGGAGTGCTTGCCGCCGACGAAGATGTTGACGCCGTAGTAGTTGAAGATCCAGCAGCCGAAGGCGATCAGGGCCAGGTAGGCGGCCTTGCGGCCCTTCCAGCCGGCCGTGGCGCGGGCGTGCAGGTAGCAGGCGTAGGCGACCCACGTGATGAACGCCCAGGTCTCCTTCGGGTCCCAGCCCCAGTAGCGGCCCCAGGCCGACTCGGCCCAGATCGAGCCCGCGATGATCGTGAACGTCCACAGCGGGAAGACGGCCGCGTTCACACGGTAGGAGAACTTGTCGAGGTTCGCCGAGGCGGGCAGCCGCTCCATCACGGAGGTGGCGAAGGCGCCGGGCTTGCCGCCACCCGCGAGCTTGCTCTCGTACGAGTCCTTGAAGAGGTAGAGGAGCGTGCCCACCGCGCCCACGTAGAAGACCGCGCCGCAGATGATCGCGGTGGAGACGTGGATGTACAGCCAGTACGAGTGCAGGGCCGGGACCAGCTGGTCGCTGGCGGTGTACAGGACGGTGACGGCGATACCGAGGTCGAGGAGGACCGTCGTGACCAGGAACAGGCCGAGCCAGCGCACGTTCTTCCTGAGCAGCAGCAGCGTGAGGTACACGCCGACGGCGACCGTGGAGAAGGTGATGTTGAACTCGTACATGTTGCCCCAGGGCGCCCGCTCCACCGAGGCCGCGCGGGCGAGGACGCCGCTCAGCTCGACGAGGAACGCGAGCACCGTGAGGGACACGGCGATACGGCCGTACAGGTCGCCCTGTTCGTCCCCGCCGTGCGCGCCGGGACCGTCCGGCACGTCGCGCGAGCCGGACGCGGCCCGGACGACGACCTTCGGCCGCTCCAGCACGGTGGTGCCGCCCGCGTTCTGCACGGTGACGGCGGGCGCGGCGGCCTTCTTGGCGGTGGCACCGGTCAGCGCGGCGGCCGTACGGCCGATCTTGCTGCGGCTGCCGAAGGTCCATTCGGCGATGTACGCCAGGAAGGCCAGGGTGTAGACGGCCATCGAGGAGTAGATCAGCGTGTTGCTGATGTTGGCGAGGTGTTCGTTGGTGGCGGCGGCGAGGTTCATCACTGCTGCTCAGCCCCTTCGGCGGGTACGGGCGGTTCGACGGGGGAGCCGTCGGAGTCGGGGGTGTTCGGTGCATCGTCGGCGGTCTTCGTCGGGGCCCTGTCGTGCACGAACGCGGCCAGGTCGCCGAGTTCCTCGGGGAGTTTCGCGGACTCGCTGCGGCCGAGCCCGGCCATTTCGACGACGGTCACGCCGTCGGCACCGCGCGCGGCACGCACCCAGACGCGGCGGCGCTGGATGAACAGGGAGCCGGCCAGACCGAGGATCGCGGTGAGCGCGCCGGCCAGTGCCCAGGTGGTGCCGGGCTGCTGGACGACCTGGAAGCCCGCCCACTCCTTGATCTGCTTGTCGAAGGTGATCGACCCGGCGCCGTTCGGCAGCGTCATCGTCTCGCCGGGCCGCAGCTGCGCCTTGAGGATCTTGCCCTTGGAGTCCTTGAACTGCTTCAGGTTCTTGGTCACCAGCTGGTACACGTTCTGCGGGATGCCCGAGTTGACGCCGAGGTCGCCGTGGTAGCCGGTCACGTTGAGGACCGGATAGTCGAGCCCGGGGTACTGGGAGAACATCGTGCCGCTGCCCTTGGCGTACGTCGGCACGAACAGGGCGGCGAAACCGAGCTGTTCGGCGACGCCCTGGGTGTTCCTGTAGCCGTCGAGGACCTTGATCGCGCCCTGCGAGGTGACGTTGGAGTCGATCGGCAGCATCGGCACGGCCTGGTGGAAGACCACGTTGCCCTTGCCGTCCCGGACGGTGACGACGGGGGCGTAGCCGTGGCTGACGAGGTAGACCTTCGAGTCGCCGATCTCCAGCGGCTCGTTGACCTTGATGGTGTGCTTCTCCGCCTTGCCGTAGGCGCCGATGCTGTACGTGATGTCGGCCTGGTAGGTGCGGGGGGTGCCGCGGTTGGGGCCGGTGCGCTCGTAGGTGCCGGTGAACTTCTTCAGGTTGAAGCTGAACGGCACGAGGTCGTCGTCGCTGAAGAGGTTGCCGGACTTGAAGTCGTCGTACTGGGTGAGGGTGTTGGAGAAGCCGTCGCCCTCGACGATCAGCTTGTCGCCCTCGGACTTGAAGAGCTGGCCCCACGCGAAGGCGATCAGCATCACGATCAGCGCGAGGTGGAAGAGCAGGTTGCCGGTCTCGCGCAGATAGCCCTTCTCGGCGGCGACGGCGTCCCCGGCGATGTGGGCGCGGAAGCGGCGCTTCTTGAGGACCGTGAGGGCGACCTCGCGCACCTGCTCGGGCTCGGCGGCGGTGCGCCAAGTGGCGTACGCAGGAAGCCTGTTGAGCCGCTTGGGCGCGCCCGGCGGCCGGCCGCGGAGCTGGCCGACGAACTGCCAGGTGCGCGGGATGATGCAGCCGATGAGGGAGACGAACAGCAGGACGTAGATCGCGCCGAACCAGGCCGAGCCGTAGACGTGGAAGAGGCCGAGCTTCTCGTAGATCGGCCCGAGCGTCTTGTGCGCGTCCTGGAACTCGGACACCTTCAGCGCGTCGGTGCCGGACTGCGGGATGAGCGAGCCGGGGACCGCGCCGAGCGACAGCAGGAACAGCAGCATCAGCGCGACCCGCATCGAGGTCAGCTGCCGCCACATCCAGCGCGCCCAGCCGAGCACTTCACGACCGGTCCAGGCGAGCCAGCCGGTGAGGCCGGGGGCGCGGTTGCCGCCGAAGGAGCCGGGCATGGCCGTCTCGACGGGGGCGGTGGAGAGCTGGGAGCCGGCGGCGCCGAGGTCCTGGTCCTCGCCTGCCGGGTTCTCGGGCGCTTCCGCGGACGTCTTGCTCATCGATCAGATCCCTACAGTGAAGCCGTCGGACCAGCTCTGCATGTCCTGCACCAGCGCGTCCCACGCGCCGGTGAGCAGCAGCACGCCGGTCACGATCATCATGGTGCCGCCGACGCGCATCACCCAGACGTAGTGGCGCTTGACCCAGCCGAAGGCACCGAGGGCCTTGCGGAAGGCGACCGCGGTGAGGACGAAGGGGACACCCAGGCCGAGACAGTACGCGACGGTCAGTATGGCGCCGCGACCGGCACTGGCCTGATTCATCGAGAGGGCCTGCACCGAGGCGAGGGTCGGTCCGATGCAGGGGGTCCAGCCGATGCCGAACAGCGCGCCGAGCAGCGGAGCCCCTATCAACCCGGTCGTCGGCCGCTTGTGGAACCGGAACTCACGCTGGGTCAGCCAGGGCATCAGCCCCATGAAGAGCACGCCCATGACGATCATGAGCACACCCAGCGTCTTGGACAGGACGTCCTTGTTCTCCTGCAAGGTCTGCCCGAAGAAGCCGAACAGCGCGCCGCCGGAGACGAACACGGCGGTGAAGCCGAGGACGAAGAGGGAGGCACCCGCGACCATCCGGCCGCGCCGGGCGTCGCCCAGGTCGGTACCGCTGACACCGGTGACGTAGGAGAGGTAGCCGGGGACTAGCGGCAGGACGCAGGGGGAGAAGAAGGAGACGAGCCCGCCGAGCACGGCGATCGGCAGGGCGAGCAGCAGGGTCCCGCTGAAGACCGTCTGGTTCTGGCCCGGCAGGGCGGCGGCGGCGAGCAGCAGCACGTCAGCTCACTTCTCCGCGATGACCGGGTCGAGCATCTCGCGCAGCGTGTCCTCGCTGAGTGCCTGGAGCGCGCGCGCCGCGATCTTCCCGTCCCGGTCGATGACGATCGTGGAGGGGATGGCCTGCGGGTTGAGGGTGCCCTTCTTGAACCGGAGCATCAGCTTGCCCGTCGGGTCGTACAGGCTGGGGTAGGGGACGGCGTACTTCTTCTCGAAGGCTACGGCCGGTTCGGTGCTGGTGTCGCGGGTGTTGAGGCCGACGAACTGGACGCCCTTGGCCGCGGTGGCCTTGGCGACCTGGACGAGGTTGTCCGCCTCGGCGCGGCACGGGGAGCACCAGGAGCCCCACACGTTGACGACGACGACCTTGCCCTTGTAGTCGGCGGTGTTGAACGTCCTGCCGTCGATGGTCTTGCCGGACAGGTCGGGGGCGGCCTGGCGGTCGCCCTTCTTGACGGTGGCGATGCCGTCGGAGCCGGTGATGAAGTTCGTGTTGCCGGAGCCTCCGGAGGTGCCTCCGGAACTGCACGCGGACAGCACCAACGCGGCGGCGGCAACGCCGGCGGTCGACAGGACGGCGCGGCTACGGGCGCGACGGGCGGCACTCATGTGAAAAGTTTCGCATGCCCGTTCTGAGGATCTTGCGCGCCCCCCTCAAGGGCGCCCGGCGGGCGGAAACCCGCATTTCAGCCGGACTGTCCGGTGGCGGTCGAGGAAGCGGTGGGGCTCGCGGCGAGGAACGACTTCCAGCCGCCCGACGGCGCCTGTCCGACGTCGAGCGTGCGCAGCTTGGCGAGCACCTCGGGCTTCTGCACATCGATCCAGTCGGTGAACTGCCGGAAGGAGACGAGCCGTACGTCGGCGCCCTTCTCCTTCTCCTGGGCTATGTGCTTGAACGCCTTCTCCACGGCGTCCATGTAGATGCCGCCGTTCCAGTGCTCGAAGTGGTTGCCGATGAAGAAGGGGGCCCGGTTCGACTCGTACGCGCGCTGGAACCCGGAGATGTAGGCCTGCGCGGCCTGGGTACGCCAGCCCGGGTAGTTGTAGGCGGGCGCTTTGGTGGTGTTGACCGACTGGTTGGCCAGCATGTTGTAGTCCATCGAGAGGACTTCGAAGCTGTGCCCGGGGAAGGGGACCGCCTGGAGCGGGTAGTCCCACACGCCGTTCCGCTTCACGGGCCAGACCTGACGGCCGCCGGGCGAGGAGGCGTCGTAGCGCCAGCCGAGGGAACGGGCGGTGGGCAGCAGGTTGTCCTGGCCCAGCAGGCAGGGCGTACGGCCGCCGACGAGCTCCTTGTCGTAGTCGAAGGGCAGCGACGGCAGGTCGTGCCAGCCGGTGTTGGTGCGCCACTCCTTGACGAAGGACTTGGCCTGGTCGATCTCGCTGCGCCACTGCTGGGGCGTCCAGTGGGCGACCGTGCCGTAGCCGGAGCAGAAGTGGCCGTTGAAGTGGGTGCCTATCTCGTGGCCCTCCAGCCACGCGCGCCGGACGTTGGTGAGCGTGGCCTTGACGTGCTCGTCGGTGAGGTAGCCGATGTCGGAGGCGCCGCGCGGGTTGTTCGGCGGGTTGTACTGGCGCTTCTTCGACTCGGGCAGCAGGTAGAGGCCGGAGAGGAAGAAGGTCATGCTCGCGCCGTGCTGCTTGGCGAGGTCGAGGAAGCGCGGGAACAGTCCGTTGCCGACCTCGCCCGCGCCGTCCCAGGAGAAGATCACGAACTGCGGCGGGGTCTGCCCTGCCTCCAACGGCACGGGCTTGGCGGGCTGCTTGGGCTGCGCGCCGGTGAACGACGTCGAGCCGTCGCCGATGGGCTTGGCCCGGGGCTCCATGGACTTGGTGGGACCGCCGGAGTGCCCCTTCCCCGAACCGCGGGAGGAGCCGGACCCGTCCGAACCGAGGGTGCCGCACCCCGCGAGTCCTACGGCCGCCGCGGCGCCCGCACCGACACCGAGCGCTCCCCGTCGCGTGAGACTCCGCATTGCTTCCCCATCCGTCGCGTCCTCTGTGGTCTACCTGTGAGAGGACGCGACGGGCGGGAAAGTTCGCCGGGAACCATGTGGGTTCCGAAACAAATGTCACAAGACTGTCCGTGACGCTTACTTCGACGAGCGGTCAGGCGTTGTCGGTCAGGCGCCGAACGCCTTGTCCTTGCCCTTGACGGGCTTGGCGCCGGCGAGGAGATGGGCCGGGACGAGATCGCGGGCCGGCTCGGTGTAGCCGACGGACACGATCTTGTCGCCGCGGTAGGTGAAGGACGTCAGGGACGCGAGGGTGCACTGCCGCTTCCGCGGGTCGTGCCACAGCCGCCGCCGCTCGACGTAGGACCGCACGATCCAGATCGGCAGCTGATGGCTGACCAGCACCGCCTCGTGCCCGCGCGCGGCGTCCTTGGCGGCGTCCAGCGCGGCCGTCATGCGGACGACCTGGTCGACGTAGGGCTCGCCCCAGGACGGCTTGAACGGGTTGACGAGGTACTTCCAGTTCCCCGGCTTCTTCAGCGCCCCGTCGCCGACGCCGAAGGTCTTGCCCTGGAAGACGTTGTCGGCCTCGATGAGCCGCCCGTCGGTGGCGAGGTCGAGCCCGTGCGCCTTGGCGATCGGCGTGGCGGTCTCCTGCGCCCGCTCCAGCGGGGAGGCGACGACGTGCGTGACATCGCGGGCGGAGAGGTGCTCGGCGACCCGGTCGGCCATCCGCCGCCCCAGCTCGGAGAGGTGGTAGCCGGGCAGACGGCCGTACAACACCCCTTCGGGGTTGGCGACTTCGCCGTGCCGCATCACGTGCACGACGGTGATGTCGCTGGTGTTGCCGGTGGTGTTGCCGGTGGGGTTGCCCGTGGGGTTCTCGCTCATGCTGCCGTGGCCTCCGCCGCCGCTCGGGCCGCCGCCGGGAGGGCGTCGGCGATCCGCTGGATGGCCCGTTCGTCGTGGGCCGTGGACACGAACCAGGACTCGAAGGACGAGGGAGGCAGATAGACCCCGCTCGCCAGCATCGAGTGGAAGAAGGCGGTGAAGCGGTACGACTCCTGCGCCTTGGCGTCCTCGTAGTTGCGCACGCTGCGGTCGGTGAAGAACACGGAGAACATGTTGGAGGCGTTCTGCAGCCGGTGCGCGACACCTTCCTTGGTGAGCGCCTCGGTGACGAGCGCCTGGATCTGCGCGGATACGGCGTCGATCGTGGCGTAGGCCGCGTCGTCGAGGAGTCGCAGCTGAGCGAGGCCGGCGGCGGTGGCGACGGGGTTCCCGGAGAGGGTGCCGGCCTGGTAGACGGGCCCGGCGGGAGCGAGGTGCGCCATGATGTCGGCGCGCCCGCCGAACGCGGCGGCGGGGAAGCCGCCGCCCATGACCTTCCCGAAGGTCATGAGATCGGGGACGACCCCGTCGATCCCGAACCACCCGGCCCTGCTGGTCCGGAAGCCGGTCATGACCTCGTCGGAGATGAAGAGGGCACCGTTCTTCGCGCAGGCGTCCTTGAGCCCCTGGTTGAACCCGGGGGCAGGCGGCACGACGCCCATGTTCCCGGGCGAAGCCTCGGTAATCACGCACGCGATCTCACCGGGATGCCGGTGGAAGGCCTCGTTCACGGCTTCGAGATCGTTGTACGGCAGGACGATCGTGTCGGCGGCCTGGGCGCCGGTGACGCCGGGGGTGTCGGGCAGCGCGAAGGTGGCGACACCACTGCCCGCGGCGGCAAGAAGGGCATCGACGTGACCGTGGTAACACCCGGCGAACTTGATGACCTTGGGCCGGCCGGTGAACCCGCGGGCGAGCCGGATCGCGGACATGGTCGCCTCGGTCCCGCTGCTGACGAGCCGCACCTGCTGCACGGGCTCGACCCGGGCGACGATCTCCTCGGCGAGCGCGACCTCGCCCTCGCCGGGGGTGCCGAAGGAGGTCCCGCGCGAGACGGCGTCCTGGACGGCGGCGATCACGTCGGGCTGGGAGTGCCCGAGGATCATCGGACCCCAGGAGCACACGAGGTCGACGTACTCACGCCCATCCGCATCCGTCAGATAGGGGCCGTCGCCGGAGACCATGAACCGGGGCGTGCCGCCCACGGCGCGGAAGGCGCGCACCGGGGAGTTCACACCGCCCGGCGTGACGACCGACGCACGGTCGAAAAGAGCCTGCGAGACGGGCGCTTCGTAGGGATAGGGCAGTGCGCTGGGCAACGCACGTGGCGTTCCGCTGGGCGTTTCGCTGGGCGTTTGGCTCATGACCTGCGACTTCTCCGACTTCTCGGACTCCGGGACCTCAGTACCTCCTCAGGGTAGGCGGCGGGACCCCGGGCACGGGCCCCCACCCATCTGCGAGACTGGGAGGTGATACACACAGATACACACAGCTCATGCGGGCGCCGGTGTTCAGGGCTTGCGCAGATCCTGCGGACAGGTGTTTCAGCGCACGTTTCGGCGGGCGGCCGTGGGGGAGGTCACTGACACGATGATCGGGTTGCGCGGCTGGGGCCACGCGTCCTAGAAAAGCAGTCGGGTGGAGATATGCATCGCGGTGGCGGACTGGGCGAGGGGACCGACGACCTGGGTCCTCGGCGTGCCCGGCGGGGGAAGCACCGGCGCGACGAGGAGGAAGCCGCCGAGGCACGGCGGGGCGGGCCTGGATCCGGCTTGGGTTCGGGGACGGGTGGGGGTTCGGGTACAGGTTCGAGCGCGGGCGCAGGTTCTGGTTCGTCCTCGGGCTCGGGCTCGGGCTCGTCTTCAGGTTCGGGTTCGGGTGAGTCGGATCGCGATGAGCGACGTATCGAACGTCGGATCGATCAGTTGCGGGCGGGGAGCAGGAATGGTGGTCGGGTGGGGGTGACGTACAAATACTTCGGTGCGCCCGACGGCGCGACCGCGGCCCGCGTCCCGATCTCGATGCGCCCCGAGGAACTCGGCGGCGACGAACTCGGGATGAACGGCATGTTCACCAAGATCAAGCCGGAGACGATGGCCGCGATGGTCCTCACCGGCATCGAGGGCGTCCCGCTCAACAAGGTGCCCCCGCTGGAACTGGTGGTCCTCCACCCCGACTACGCCGTCGTCAAACTCCCGATGACGGTCGTCGATCCCCTGCGCGGAATCGGCGAGGAGGCGGTGGGCGCGGCGGCGTTCATCTGGTCGACGGTGCCGGACCGGGGCGGGCCTCGGGATGCGTTCAATGTGTACCAACTGCTGCACGAGTGGCAGGACTTCAGCCATCGGTTGCATGAGGCGGGGCATCAGCCTTATTGCCTGGTGTGGCCGTGAGCTGCAGTTTCGTGGGATTCGGGCGGGGTCTTCGGGCCTCGCCTTTTTCATGTCCCTGGAGGGGCCGTCAGGCGGCCAGGGCACATTGAGGGCACATGGGTTTTGGCGGGGGCACTGATGTGCCCTGGTCGGCGGGCGGGTCGTCGCCGTTGTCTTCCGCCTCGGGTTCCGTGAAGGCGTCGTCGATCGCCTTGCGAGTGCGGGTCTCGCTGGACGGCAGCAGATGCGTGTACGTCCGCAACGTGAAGCCCGGGTCCGAGTGACCGAGGTATTCGGAGAGCGCCTTGATGCTCTCCCCCGCGTCCAGGAGTACGGAGGCGTAGGCGTGCCGGAGGGCGCGCACTCATGGGTGGAAAGTCCGCCGTCGCGGAGGGCATCGACTTACTGATCGTTTTAGAATGCGCCCCGTAGCCGCCTCAAGCAGATGATGGCGCAGGCGAGTTGGAGGAGTCCGTGGCGTAGGTCGGCGCGTATCTCGTAGCGGATGCGTAGGCGTTTGAACTGGTGCAGCCACGCGGACATGCGTTCTATGACCCAGTGGGTCTTGCCCAGGCCGGAGCCGTGCGGGGCGCCGCGCTGGGCGATCTTCAGGACGATACCGCGAGCCACACAAGTCGGCGGTACTTGCGGAAGTCGTAGCCTGGGTCGGCGTACAGGCACTTCGGCCTGTGGCGGGGACGGCCTCGCAGGCCCCGGATACGCGGAATCGCATCCAAGAGCGGGATGAGCTGGGTGGCGTGGTGCCGGTTGCCGCCGGCCAGCGAGACGGCGAGCGGGGTGCCGTGGCGGTCGACAATCTCATGGTGCTTGCTGTCCGAGCGGCTGCGGTCGACTGGTGAAGGCCCGATGTGAACCCCCTCCTTTGAGGGCCCTGACGTGTGAGCCGTCGATCGCGCAGTCGTTCATATTCAGCAGGCTGGCATGTCGCAGCTCGACGAGCAGGGCCTCGTGGAGGCGGGGCCATACCCCCGCCTCCGTCCAGTCTCGTAGTCGCCGCTAGCAGGTGACCCCAGAGCAGCCGGTCGTGTCCCGCTTCGTGGTGTAAGCGACCTTGCTCGATTCGTTCCAGTAAGCCGCGCGGCGGCCACCCCGCGGGACACGGCTTCCGGGGGCGCAGCGGCTGACCTGCCGTCAGCGCCATGCGCGGCCCGAGCCGCACCGATGCGGCGATGACCTGCAGATTCCGGCGCCTTGATCCGCTACACCACCTGGTGGGACGTCACCGAGCAGCCGATCCGTTCGGCCGGGACGTCTGCCTAGGACACGCCCTTGCGCAGGACATACACGATCCCGGCCAGCGCAGTCCGGTCGTCGACTGGCTTGCGTCCAGGAAACCGGTGCCGCCGCAGCGGCTGGGCCGGGATTAGCGGGGCTATCCGCTCCCATAGGTCGTTGGGCACAAGATCGCTGTTCACACCGGAAGCGTGCCAGAACAAAGCAGTTGAGGAGGGCGGATGGGCCCGGCACACTCTCCCGATGAGCGCCAGCACAACATCGGGCAGCTGGGACAAACCCTGGTACCGCGTCCACACCGAGCAGTTCGAGGCCGCGTTCCTGCCGAATTCCGGCAAGGACGTGGAGGCCGTCGACAACGTCGATGTCTTCGTGGATCTCAAGGACGGCTCCCGGTGGAGCGCGACCATCATCACCCTGGCTCAGGTCGAGATCCGCATGAGCCGATGGGCCACCAGCGGGGAAGCCCTCGCAGGCCGCTACTTCTGGTGCGCGGATGGGCTCATCGTCCGTGACGCGGCATCAGCAACATGACCCAGGTCCTCGCCGGTCTGATCGATACCGGCGAGTTCGCCCAAGTCCTTCAACTCCTCAACGACTGAAGGCCGTCCGGCCAGCCCGTCCCAATCCGAATCGATCAGTTAGTGCTCCCCCCGTGAGTGTCACCAGCTCCGGGATCCTGCCGCTGACGGGCGGAACAGCCAACGCTAAGGCCGCGTCGTGGAGAATGGGTCCGATCGAGCCCCGCGGGAGGACCGAGGGGTACCGGGATGCACGGGCGAAGGCGGCATGGATTCCTTTGAGCTGGGGCGGCTGACAGACCACGACTTCGAGGAGGTGTGCCGGGACCTGTTCACGGAGCTCCTGGGCGTGCCGCTGGAGATCTTTCCGCGCGGCCGGGACCGGGGCGTCGACCTGCGCCATGACCCGGAAGACGGTCCTTGCACGATTGTCCAGTGCAAGCATTGGTACCGCAGCGGCCGCGCGAAACTCCTGGCCCACCTGACCGACGAGGAGGTCCCCAAAGTCGCCGCTCTAAAGCCGGACCGCTATGTTCTCGCCACCACCGTCGGGTTGACCGTCGACGCCAAGGAGAAGCTGCGCGCC
Organism: Streptomyces sp. NPDC088350; assembly: GCF_044753545.1. Taxonomy (NCBI): domain Bacteria; kingdom Bacillati; phylum Actinomycetota; class Actinomycetes; order Kitasatosporales; family Streptomycetaceae; genus Streptomyces; species Streptomyces sp. NPDC088350. The sequence continues at coordinate 15,116 of NZ_JBIVNL010000022.1, forward strand.
GCCTTCGCCCCTCACATCCGGTCAACCGAGGACATCCACGGCGTGGATGACATCGTGGCCGCCCTGCGGGAGCGACCGCAGCTGGTGGAGCGACACTTCCGGCTCTGGCTCAGCGGTACGGCGGCACTTGGCGCGCTGCTACACAAGGGCCCGTTGTTGCGCTCCGACTGGCTGCGGCGCGAGCTGGCGAAGGTGGCCCAGACGTTCGTCCCGCACGAGGGCTTCGCGCGTGCCCGGCAGCTTCTCGACGAGCAGCACGTGTGCATCGTGACCGGCATCCCCGGTGCCGGGAAGACCACAGTCGCGCGCATGCTCGCCGCCTGGCGGATGGGTCACGGCTGGGAGGTGCACGAGGTCAGCCAGGACATCGACGAGGTCACAGAACTCTGGCGCGACGACGTGCCCCAACTCTTCCTCTACGACGACTTCCTGGGCCAGACCACGCTGCTGCCCCAGTTCGGCAAGAACGAGGACACGCGCCTGCTGTCCGTGATGCGCGCGATACGAGACGCGCCAGACAAGGCCTTGGTCATGACGACCCGCGACTACATCCTGGAGGAGGCCCGCCGCAAGCACGATCGGCTGGCCGCCGAAGATGTACGGGACGCTCTCACCGGCATTCGCCTCACCGACCTGGACCTGCTGACCCGCGGGCGGATCCTCTACAACCACGTCCACCGCTCGGCTCTCGGACCGAGACAGAAACGGCAGTTCGCCGCTCGCGACGCCTGGCTGCCCGTGGTTAGCCACCGCAACTTCAGCCCACGCCTGATCGAGGAGACTCTGCGCATCGACCTGAAGCGCGAACCGGACGTAGCCACCGCCATGGTTGCCAACCTGGACAATCCTCGGCGGATATGGGAACGCATCGTCGAGAACGAACTCAGCGACGAAGCCGTGCACTTGCTGGAGATCCTCTTCACGTACGAGTCCGTCGAACTCGTCGAACTGGAGGAGACTTGGACCTGGTATCGCAAGGAATTGGACCGAGAGGCGGACGGCCGCCGCTTCCGTCACGCGCTCCAGGTACTCGACGGAACCATGCTCGTCATCGACGAAGGTGCCGTCTCCTTCCATAACCCGTCGATTGCCGACTACATCCGCTTCCACCTCAGCGCCGGCCGGGGGCAGTTGGGTGCACTGCTCGCCTCCTGCGGCGATATGCGGCAGCTCGAACGCCTCGTGGATGCCGGACGGTTGGCAGACGGCGGCGGCATTCTCGCACAACTGATAGAGCTCAAGCAGGCATTGACCTCCGCGGTACTAGCGGCAGAAGACACCGTGGATGACAACAGAGAGGACCACCTTGAGTGGGCCCTCGACACTGCGGAGACCATCGGCTCCTCGTCACTGGCGGACTACGTGGCGCAACGGGCCCTGGAACTGCCGCGGTGGTCGGAGAACACGAAGGATCTGCTCCAGCTCGCGAACTCGCTGGACGGCAGCCGACTGATTACGCAGGAGGTCTCCGCCGAGTTCCGCGCCCTGGTCGACGAACATGTCAGCAGCCAGATCTCGGAGCGCGTGGCCACCGGCTGGGTCGAGGTGAACAACTGGTATGCGTATCTTGACGAGCCGATCGGATGGTTCGCCGAGGGAACGCTGCTGGACGACATGGTGGAGTGCGCCTTGGAGAAACTGCGTGAACTCGCCGCCGACCCCGGGGACCTCGGCGAGACAAGCATCGACTACCTCGAAGCGCTGCTGAGCTTCCTTACCGACAACGACGCCCACCTGCTGCACGATGAGGAGTTCCGGGCCGTCCACCGGGTGCGGGAGCAGCTAACCCAGGCGCGGGAGGCTGCATGGCGCTCCCTGGCGGAGCGCTCACCGGACCGAGGCCGACCGGTCAAGCTGCCACCCAACTCCCGTCATGAGCAGGCCGTCGTCGCGGAGTTCATGAGCGGCCTCGGCAACGCGGAGTCGGACGGCGCGGGCTGAACAGTTGCCCTCCCACGTCCGTCACACCCCTGCCCCGCTAACAGGTCGTTGCAACACCAGCCCCTGAGGGTGTTGCGATGACCAAGCCACGCCGGAAGGGCCGTTTCACGATGTCAAGGCCACTCGACAGTGTGCCGATGCCGAAGTTTTTTCTGAAACAGCCAGTTAGAGATCACTCTTCGATGCGTTGCAGACTGGCTGCCCGGTGATCACCTGCAGCTGCCAACCCATCCACAAGGCGTCGCCACCGTGTGATCTGATCCGGCGGCATCTCTTCGCGTGAGTGAAGTGTTCTGAGCCAGTCGGTGAGGTACCAGCACTTGTTGGCGATGGCACGATAGTTACCGTCGGTCAGCTGCTCGGCCCAAGTCAGTCCCGTATCCCGCTGCCATTCGAGCGGGGCGCACTTGCCGAGATTCGCGAGCGCGTCAAGAGCCTTGGGTTCCTGGCGGGCGATCCTCATCCAGCGAGCCACGAGGTCGGCAATGATATCGGGGTGCAGCCAGCCTTCTCGAGCGCGGGCCAGAGTCGCGTCAATGTCGGCGTCGCTCACGTCGATCCCAGGGGCGGGCAGCAGCGCCCCCAGCGCGTCATCTCCCCAGTGGTGGTCTCTGCGTAGATCGGTGGCATCGCCGATGGCGTCGAGGGCCGCCTCCATGGCGACGGTCCACACGTTCGGCAGAGACGGGCGCAGGTCATCGTCGTACGTGAACAGGACAGCGAGGTCGCGGAAGAATTCGTACAGGGCACGACCGTTGGCCGCAAACCGCCGCGCATGCGCCCTTAGCGGCCCAGTGTCACCGTGGACTGCCAGATCGATGATGACGCGAGCGCTGTCCTTACTGTGCCGGTTTTCGTACCCTTCACTCGCCCAGTGGTCGGTAGCGCGGGCGTGGGCGTCCAGCAGGACCTCGACAAGTCCTTTGGCCTGATCCGCCACGCAGCTGTCGCTGATAGACGCGGCACCAGCGGCGATAAGTGATGGGACGAGTGACGTCAGGTAGAGCCGTTCCGTCTCAACCGCGGGCAACGTCTGCTCGTAGGGGCCGTCGAGTCGGGGCCGGCCGCGTGCACCAGTCTCTGGGTCCCAGTCGCCGAGGCGACAGTCCTGTAGTCCCGCCCGCACGGCGTTGAGCGCTGCTTCATGACGGCACGGGCCCGATCGCTGGTCAGCGTCGCACGGCGCAGCCAAGACCCGGTCGACAGCCTGGGCGAACGCGATGCGTACCTCGTCGAAGTGATTGGTCGTGCAGCGGTCCAAGACACCGATGATTGCCTGCCTATCGAGCTCGATGTCATCTGATGCCACTGCCAGGAGTGCCGGCAGGCCGGTCGCCGCTGACCGGTCGGCACCCAGCGAGTAGAAGGAGGAGGCGACGTACTCGGTATGGCTCGGTTCGGTGATGGCCTCGATCAGGACACCCGTCGCCCACCGCAAGTCGTCGACTGGCACGTGGATACGTCCCTGGACGTGTGCGACGGCAGCGGCAGCCGCGACGGCGGCAATCGGGTCAAGCCGGTTGAGAGCAGAGTCAGGCGGGTCGTCTCCCAAGGACCGCGCCAAAGCGATGTCAGCCAGCAGCGTGTCGACGGGGGCAACGCGATCGGCGGATCTGGCGTAGGTGTTCTGCAAACGCATCGCCTGGCTGGCGCGGCTAAACATCTCGGCTTCAGGCCGCATGCGGGTCGCCAGCGGCTCCGGGTGCTGATACTGCACGATCAAGTTGCCGGAGTCATCGGATTCCGGACGGAAGTTCTCCGGTCTGAACGTCGCTGCCCATCCCCGTACCGAGGCGAGGAAGCGATCAGCCTCCGCGCTCCCCTGAGAGTCAGCGACAAGCTCTTCAGCACGGCGGACAAGCTCCTCTCCCGTGGCCGCGAGCTCGTTCAACCGGGTCTCGTCACCGGAGAGGGTCGCGCGAATGGTGAGTTCGGCGGCGATGTCGCGCAGACTGCTTCGACGGCGAGAAAGACCGACAAGATCAGGTGCATCCGGGCCCTGAACGTAGAGCACTCCTTCACTGGCAGCCCGTGCGAACTCCAGATGCCATACGTCCAGATCGCGCATCCAGGGATCCAGCAGATCACCCGCCTGCTCCAGATGGCGCACAAGGAACCCGACCACGAGTCCGGGCATGGCCAAGTTGTTGCAGTCACGCAGCAGCAACTGCACGATCCGCTCAAGTGGGACGTCAGCAATGGCGACGAGCTGGTCCGCGAGCCGCTCGACGGCAAGTAGCGCACTCATACACGGGTATGGCCCAACAGACGAACCTCGATACCACGCCCACACGTGCTGGTCTCCGACACAGCGCCTGACACCGACTCCCGGAATATCCAGATCCACTCCGGTCAGTTCGTCGGGCTGCGCCGGAGTGTAGGCGTCGTGGTCCCCAACACGGATGGCCGCCGCGTGGTCGAGCATCTGGTTGATCAATGCCAGCGTCGGCAGGAGCCGGACCCTCAGCAACTGCCAGAAGGGGCCGCGATACCACCCGGCCATCCGTTCGGTGATGCTTCCGCCGCCGCTGTGGTGCCGGATGCCATCGTCGAACGGATAGAAACCAGACCGGCCGTATCTGGCCGCCTCGGCGTCGTACCGTTCGATGTAGTAGGACTCCGTCAGGATCAGGAGCAGGTCCGGCTGGTGCTTGGCCATTTCCGCTGCGGGCCAGAAATTCTCCACGACAGGTTCGAGACGAGCACCTCCGTCGTCAGCGATTCCCCTGAGGAATGTCTCGGCTGGCCCATCAAAATCCGGGCCGAGCATTGCCAGGGCTTCTACCGCGAACTCGTCCCAATGCTCGGGCTCAGCTGCGAGGATACGGTCCCGTACCAACTGCCGAATCGGGTCGGACACGCGCGTCTCGGCTCTCACCAGTCCGCGCAGCCAGGCCAGCACCAGTTCACGGATGGATCGGCCCACGCCATCCGCAGCCCAGGAATCATCGCCGGAATCGGCGTCGCGTTCGCGGCAGAAGCTCAGCTCGACCAGCGGTGCGAGCACCACGGGATCGCCGATGTCGTGGGGGGCGTAGCGCTGCATGGCCAGCCGGATCACGGTACGCAACCCGGCTTGGCGGTCGGCCTGCAGTTCAGGCCATGTCCGGCTGAGGACGTCACCGGCGGCACCCAGGGTGAGCACCGCCTCCCAGGGCACATCCGACCATCGCTCGCCATGGTCGGATGCGATCTGGTCGAAGACGGCACGCAGTTGCGCGAGTGATCGCCTCACATTGGCGGTGGTGAGCAAATGGGCCTGGCATGCGACGCGTGCGGCCCGTAGCGCCCAGCGCGGTGCCTCGGCCGCCGAGAGGAGATCGAAGCCGTCCGTGACGAGCACCTGCACGATTGCCATATCCCGCACGAGATCACTGGCAAATCGATCGGACGGGTGCCAGGCGCTACTCACGGTGCGCGGTACGAGCAGACCGTCAGAGCGCAAGGAAGGCAGCGCGGCCGAATCAGGTGATACAGAGTTGTCGTACGGGAGCAGTTGGCGCCGAGCCAGTGCACGAAGAGAATGATCGCGAGCGTCGGGAGAGGGTCCTCCCGGCGACATCACCTCCCCGCAGCGCACCAAGTGATACCAGACGACCCTGAACAGGTCGGCCTCCGACGCTGCTCCCTCCGGGGCCGCCACGCCCGGACCTGCACGCAACAGCATGTCGACCAGACCCGGCCTGCCCAGCAGCCACCGCGCCCGCTCGTCGACAGCCCAGCGCCGCAACTGCGGGAAGACCTCAACCAATTGCCCGATTTCGGCCGAGGTCAGCCGAGGAACCTCGTGCTCACGGACAAGGTTCTCGACGGCCTCACCATCTCGCTCCACACCTTGCGCGGCTTGTGTAAGCACGTCACGTGCGGCTCCGGAACCATCGGTGCGGGTTACTGCCACCACGCCAAGCCCCGCAGTCATCGCCGCTCGGGCGAGATCTGAGAGCAGTTGGCCACGGCCTTCCAGCACCGACTCCGCACCATCGACGACCAGCAGACGACCAGTGCCCACGGCTGAGGCACCAAGCACCGAGGTGATGCGGGCACCGAGCAGCGCCTCGAATTCCGCAAGCCGTGCGGGCATCTCCCGTAGATTCAGCACCGTGACCGCCACGCCATCGGCTCGCAATCGCCTCGCAGTACGCAAGGCTAGAGCCGACTTACCGGCATCCGGCTCACCGGTAACGACGAGAGCGGTCGTCTGCAGTGCAGCCGTGCGCATCTCGGCAGCCAGATCGTTCCCGGCTTCAGCACGTTCCAACTCAAGCTCATTGCCAGCGCCGGTCAAACGGAACCCCACGAGGTTCTCGGCTGTCTCCGACAAAGCATCGAGGGCGCGCCACGCCGCAGCGTGAGAAGGGGAACGGCCCACCGCTGTCCCGGAGATTTGCCTCCGCACCATGGCTTCGGTGGCATGAGCCCCAGCGGGAGCATAGTTCCGGGAGAGCCTCTCCAGCGCTTCAAACAGAGCGTCAGCGCCCGCCACCGAGGAGTCAGGAACGACACTCCGCAGGCGACCCACAATCGCCGTACGGTCGGACTCGTCGACTCCCTCCAGCCTGAGTTCCCACAACCGCAGTACGTGCAGAACTCGCCAGGTCAGCTCCGAGGCAGATGTCTCCGTGCTTGTCTTTGGGCTGGTCGAGGCCTGAGCGATCAGCGCATCCAGATGGGTCAACCGCGCGCGAACAGCATCGTTCGTTCGGCCCGCCTGCCCTACCGCGGCGCGGAACGACTCCTCATTGGGCTGCCCCCGAGCGATCACAGCCAGCTCGCGCACCTGCTGTACGGCCGGATTGGGACTGGCCACTGCAAGTGCCAGCCGCCAACTCCCCGTACCGGCCTCGGCCCAGTGATCGGTGACTACCCGCAGGTAGGAAACGAGCAGATCAGCTGTGGAATCGTCACTGGTTGTGAAACTTGGAGCTCGGCGCACTCCGATCGACAACCGGCGCTGTGCACCGTCAGCCGTGTCGCCGACGACGATCAGGTCGTCCACAGCGCTGAACCGGCTGTCCTGGAAACGAACTGCCACAGGCGTCACGTCATCGCCCAATGCCGGTACAGGATCGCCTAGGAGAAGGTGAGCGAGGAGGACAGCGCCGAAGCGATGCTCCAGGACGGTGCCACCGCCACCCGTCGAGTACGGGCTGGCCACTCGTTCCACTTCATCGCGCCCCACCATCTCTGCAGCATATGGCGCACCGCCCTCACCACAGGCGAGTAGATAAACATCGCGTAGCCGAGATTCCGGGCCTCACCCTCGTCATGTGTCAGACAAGCCGTCAGGCTGCCAAAGATGACTGAGGGCGTGCGGATCTCGCTGAGGGCGCTGACGTGGCCCGAGCTTGGGACTCCGAGTCCTCGGTGAAGGCGTCGTCGATTGCCTTGCGGGTGCGGGTCTCGCTGGACGGCAGCAAGTGCGTGTACGTCCGCAGCGTGAAGCCTGGGTCCGAGTGGCCCAGGAACTCGGAGAGCGCCTTGATGCTCTCCCCCGCGTCCAGGAGCACTGAGGCGTACGCATGCCGGAGCGCGTGCATGCCGTCTTCCGGAGCCGCCTGGAGGTACCTTGCTCCGCGTTCGCGGGGAGGGATCACGCCGGCGGCGGCCAGGGCGAGCTTCCAGGCGCCCATGTTGAAGACGCTGCGGTTGTACACCCGGCTCTTCTCGTTGACGAAGAGAAGGCGGAAGGTCTTCGGTTCGTCGTCCGGCTTGGCCCAGGGCAGGGTGACGGCGACGGGCGGGAACTCCTTCATGTGGGCCTTCAAGGCGGCGGCAAGTTGAGCCGGCAGGGGCACTGACCGGATCTTGTTGCCCTTGGGCAGGGCGAAGACGGCCTTCGTGCCGACGAGCCGCACCTGGCGGTTGACGTGGATCCAGCCGCCCTTGAAGTCGATGTCCTCGACGGCGAAGCCGAACACCTCGCCCTGGCGCAGGCCGCAGCCGAAGGCGAGCTTGCCGCCTGCCTGGAAGCGCTTCGGTAGCCCGGCGATGACGGCGCGTACGCGCTCCAACGACCAAGGGATGACCTTCTTCTTGGTCGCCGTCGGCAGCTTGACCGACTTCGCCTTGCAGGGGTTCTTCGGCAGCAACCCGTCCTCCACGGCCGCGCCTAGGATGCTGGAGAGGATGTCGAAGATGCCCTCGATCGTCGACACTTCAAGGCCGCTGTCCTGGAGCGTACGGACCCAACCCTGGATGATCGAGGGCTGGTTGAGGGACCGCAGCTCGCGCCGACCGAGGTGCTCCACGATGTGGTTGCGGACGGTCGCCTCGTAGCGGAGCGCGGTCGTCGGGCCGACGGAGTTCGCGTCGAGCCACTTCTGCGCATAGGCGCCGAGCGTCTGCTTCGTCTCAGCAGGGACGACGTAGGAGCCGCGATGAATCTCGACGTCGACCTCGGCGGCGCGGTTGTCCGCCTCCGCCTTCGTGTGGAGGTTCTCCTTGCGTTGGCGGCCGTCCAGGTCGCGGTAGCGGACCTGCCAGCGCTTGCCGATGCCGTGGTCGGCGGTGGGGACCATCAGCTTGGTGCGGCTCTTGTGTTCGCCGCACTCGGCCTCGGTCGGCTTGGGGTGGGACTTGTGCCAACGGTCGTACACGTCAGCCAAGAAGGGCCCCCTGGACGTCGTCGAGGGACCTACCGAAGCGGGACACGGGACCGTGAACGGTCCACAGCGGCAGCAAGGCCACCGGCGCGATACCGAGAGCCGCGGCGATCGTAACGAGGTCGTCGATATCGCAGCGCCGGCGGACCCGTTCGGTGCGACTGAGAGCGGTGTTGGTCATCGGGCGGCCCAGTGCGGTGCAGCGGGCGGCGAGTTGGTGCTGGGTCAGGCCGCGCGCGAGGCGTATGCACTCGATAGCGCGGGCGGAGTGGAGGCCAGCGGGGCCTATTTCGACAGGTCGGGATGCCATGACAGATAGCTGTAACTTGCAGCCGGGCGTTATGGCAAGAGTTGGTTCTCAAACTCTCCAAAAGTCGTTCCGGGGCAAAGTGGTGTTCGCCTCATTGAATTCCGGTACATCGCGATCCTTTTCACTTGGAAGGCCGTGCTATCTTCCCCCCGCATCCCAGATTTGGGCGATTTAAACTATTTTCGGACGCCATGCCTGGTGGACTGGCCGTGCCACCTACGACTGCCAGTCATAACCTCTGAGCTGCGGAGGTACCGGATTCCGACCCTTCCGGTGGTCGGTTCGCCGAAGAAAATTTCTGCTTCCATGGGAGCGATTTCGGCAACCGGGGATCCGCCCTTACCGTTTTGGAATCACCGGTCACACTGAGAAGTGCTGGAGAGTTTAAGAACCAACTCTGGACTTTTCCACTGGGGGTGTGGCTGTGTTGTCCAAGCCCGATGTCCAAGACCGAAAAGGAGCCCTGTGCCGAATACCTCCTCCCGCAATACCAACGCCTCTGCCACCGCCGAGGCTGCCAGGCGCGGCCCGCTCGCCAGCCCGGCCGAGGTCGCCGTCTACCTCGGCGTGCCCGTGAAGACCCTCTACCAGTGGAAGTACCGGGGCATCGGCCCCAACGTCCACAAGGTCGGCCGTCACCTGCGCTACCGCTGGTCCGAGGTGGATGCCTGGGTGAACGCCCAGTCCGCGTACGGCCTCGCGGTCTGAGGCCACCTTTCCGGGACAACGAAACGGCTCTCGGCGAGCCACCGCCGAGAGCCGCAGAGTCCCTGCCCCATCGCCCTTGAATGATCGATCCGGTGGGCCGGGCTTGCCCGGCCCACCAGGGAGGAACGCCTGTGGACGAACCTACGTCCTCTACCACCCCCACCTCATCCGCGACGCCCGACTTGCCACCCGTCGTCTCCATCCCCGGCCAGCTGGCCATCCCCGCTGCACTTTCCGCAGACGGGGACCGTGACGACGCGTCCTCAGCAGGGCCGCTGCCCGAGGGCGCGCAGATCCTGGCTGACCTGCGGGCGCAAATCAAGCGGTACGTGGTGATGCCGAATGATGAGGCCCTCGCCGCGGTCACGCTGTGGACTGCGGCGACGCACCTGCAGCGCGCGTGGCAGCACGCACCGCGTCTGGCGATCGTGGCTCCGGAGAAGCGGTGCGGCAAGTCACGACTGCTGGACGTGGTGACCGAGACCGTGCGCAACCCGCTGATCACGGTCAACGCCAGCGCGGCGGCGATCTTCCGCTCGATCGACGACGAGGACCCGCCGACACTCCTGGTCGACGAGGCCGACACCCTCTTCGGCACCGTCAAGGCCGCAGAGAAGAACGAGGAGGTGCGCGGCCTGATCAACGCCGGTCACCAGCGCAACCGGCCCACGCTCCGGGTGACCGGGCCCGAGCACAAGCCCACCGCGTTCCCCACGTTCGCCATGGCGGCGCTCGCCGGGATCGGGGACCTGCCTGACACGGTCATGGACCGGTCGGTGGTCATCCGGATGCGGCGCCGGGCGGGAGGCGAGAAGGTGGCGTACTTCCGCACCCACCGCGACACCCCCGCCCTGCACGCGATCCGCGACCGGCTCTCTGCCTGGCTCCAGCCGCTGTACCAGTGGGCGCTGGAGATGGAGCCGCTCATGCCAGTCGAGGACCGCGCGGCCGACACCTGGGAACCCCTGGTGGTCATCGCCGATCTCGCCGGAGGCGAATGGCCCGCGCTCGCCCGCACCGCCTGCCGCGTCATGACCGACTACGAGGCGGGGCAGGACGAGGAGGGCGGTCTGCGCACCCGCCTTCTGGTTGGTATCCGCCGGGCCTTCGCCGCCGAGAACGACCCCGCGGTGCTGGGCACCAGGCGCCTGCTGGAGCACCTCAACGCGGACAAGGAAGCACCGTGGGCGGAGTACGGCGCCAACGGCCTGACACCGCGCGGCCTGCAACTGCTGCTGCAGCCCTACGGCATCGGCTCGGCCAACCGCCGCTTCCCCGACGGCACCCAGGCCAAGGGCTTCGCCCGCAACCAATTCCTCGACACCTGGGCCCGCTACTGCCCCGAACCGGGGCCTGCGGCCGAGCCCACCCGGCCAGAGGCCGAGCCACTTCCTGACAGCGCGGCCTGACCCGACTTGTCTCGTCGCACTCGTCCCCGCCCAGGTCAGCGCGGGGACGAGTGACAAGCCCGCAACGAGTCGTCTCGACATCACCACGCCACTCGTACCTGCTCTGACCAGGCATGCGACGAGTGGTACGAGACACCACACCTCACGGCGGCCTCCCTGCCCGCGCCGACAGCCACCGCCCAACCTCACCTGGAGTACCTCCGTTTGGTCTTCCCCACCGTCACCGCGCACTCCGCGATCCGCGCCGGCATCGCCCTGCTCGCCGCGTTCGCCTTCGCTCTCTCCTACGACGCCCTGCGGCAGATGGCCGTCGCCATCCACATCCGCGGGCTGCTCACCTACGCCTTCCCACTCGTGATCGACGGGTTCATCGCCATCGGCGTCGCCGCCCTGCTCATGCTGGGCAACGCACCACGGCTCTCACGCGCGTACGTGTGGGCGCTCGTTGGCCTGGCTACGGCGACGAGCATCTGGGCCAACGCCCTGCACGCCGTCCGCCTCAACCAGCAGACCCGCGCAGGCGACGGCCTCCGACTCGACGACGTCACCGTGGGCGTCCTGTCCGCGATCCCCCCGCTCGCCTTGGCCGGCGCCGTCCACTTGTACATCGTCATCCGACGCCAGCCCGCTTCCCACCCCCAGGAGGCCAACACCGGCAACCGCCAGGAAGCCCCTCCCCACCGCCACATCGGCAGGGACAGCGTCCAGCCCCCGACTCCTACCGAAGACCACCCCGGCGTGTTCGCTGCCCCCTCGCCGGATTCCGGCGATGAGGTTCCGGCGCAGACCGCTCCGGCACCCCGGCGTACCGGTCGGCCGCCGAATGCGTCGCTCGAAGAGTTGCTGGCCATGGCCCGCCCTGTGGTCGAGCGCATGGGCGAGGTCGACCGTGACGCGATCGCGGAAGAGATCCGGGACGTGCACGGACGCAAGGTCTCCAACGGGCGCCTGACGAAGGTGACCGCGCTCCTCGCGGAGGAGCACGAAGCGGCGTCAGCCTCGCTCCTGCCTTCCGCCTGACGTCCCCGCAGCCCGGCCTACCGGAAGTCCGGAACTACTTCCGGACTTCCGGTAGCCCGCCGGACCCTGCTCCTTCACGTACGGCAGCCAGAACACCGCGGTCAGCCGCCTCCAAGGCCCAGACGCACCGAAACACCCCCCATCCCTATCCCCACACAGCACGGAGAACCGCCCCATGCCCGAACCGCACCACGAACTGCCCACCAGCGAACAGGAGGTGACCACCACGCCTGACAGCACAGCAAGTTGTCGGATAAGGAGTCCTTACCCGGCCTCCGCCCCGAGGGGGACGGAGGCGTCCGGCGCAGCGCCGGAGTCGGCCGGCCCGGGAGGACCGACCGAGGAAGGGGACGAGACCAAGTCGTCGTCGCGCGCTGTGCAGCCGTCCGCGCCGCGTCGCCGATTGCGTCAGTCGCGTCTGCGTGAGCGCCGTGTCCATCCCCGTTACAGCGACAGCGAATTCGCCGAACTCGCACGCGCCGCCGGCATCAGTCGGATGCCGGTCGGCGGTTACGTCGCCGAGGCATCCCTGGCCGCCGCCCGCGCCGAGGACCCCGCCGCAGCCGTCGCCGACTACCGCGCCACGGTCAAGGCACTGATGGCCGCCAACAGACAGCTCGGCGGCCTCGGCAACAACCTCAACCAGCTCACCTGGCACCTCAACAAGGATGGCGCCTGGCCCCAGCCCGACACCGTCCACCGTCTCCTGGAACGCGTCGAAGCGGCCATCGCCGCCGTCGATACCGCAGTCGCCCAGGTCGTAGAGGGGCGGTGAGCCGGTGATACCGAAGGTCATCCTCGGCCAGGGTGAGACCCGTCACTTGATCGCCTACCTCTTCGGCAAGGGCACCGCCAACGAGCACGTCGACCCGCACCTGGTGGCGTCCTGGAACGACTTCGCACCCGACCCCGGCCGCAGCCCCCACCGCGACCCCAAGGAAGTGGAGAAGCAGCTCCACACGCAGCTCGACCAGCCGATAGCCATGCTGGGCCGCCGGGCACCCAAGACGACCGTCTGGCACTGTCCGGTCCGCGCCGCCCCGGAGGACCCGATCCTGACCGACGCCCAGTGGGCGGAGATCGCCCGGCGGATCGTGGCCGCCGCCGGCATCGCCCCCACCGGGGACACGGAAGCATGCCGCTGGGTGGCCGTACGGCACGCCGACGACCACATCCATATCGCCGCTACCCTCGTCCGTCAGGACGGCCGACGCCCCAAACGCGACCACGACATCCGTGCCGTTCAGAAGGAAGCCCGCCAGATCGAAATCGACTACGGGCTCCGCCGGTTGAAGCCTGGCGACGGCACCGCTGCCAAACGCCCCACCAGCAAGGAAGTCTTCAAGGCCAGGCGCCTTGGCCACGACGCCACATCCCGCGAGATCCTGCGCCTGCGTGTCCGCCGCGCGATGGCCGCCGCCTCCACCGAGGCCGAGTTCTTCGCCCTGCTGGAGGCGACCGGTGTGACCGTGCGCCTCAAGCTCGGCCCTTCCGGCGACGCGCTCGGCTGCAACTTCGCCCTGCCCGGTGACACCAACGACAAGGGCGAGCCCGTGTTCTACGCGGGTTCCACCCTCGCCGGCGACCTATCCCTGCCCAAGATCCGCCAACGCCTGGCCACCACCAGCCCCGAACCGGTGGCTGTCCGGCCGGGCAACCCCTGGCACCAGGCCACCGCCGCCACCCAACGCATCCCCCACCACCTGGCCCACAGCGACGACGAAGCGGCCCAGGGCCAGTTGGCCGCGCTCGGCGGAGCACTCGATCTGCTCCCACTCACGGCCCCGGACGCAGCGCGGGCCGAACTCGAACGAGCCGCCGTCGCCTTCGAGCGCGCCACCCGTTCCCGCATCGCCGCCGACCACGCCAGTGCCCGCGTCCTGCGTCGCAGTGTCCAGGCGATCTGGAAGGACCCAGCGCGGCGCGAGGACGGCGCCGGGCTGGCGATGCTGCTGGACGTCGCTCTGACCGCGGTCGCCTACGCGATGCACTGGCACCGCGCCCGCCAGCACGCCCAACAGCAGGCAGCGGCCGAACAGACCCTCATCCACCTGCAGACCGCGTACGCCCAGATCGCCGGGCCCGTCCTCGCCGGCCTCGCCAGCCGGGCACCCAGCCCGCAGACCCAGCACCGCTACGCCTACCACCTGCAACAGGCGGTCCCCGAGCATGCCGAGCACATTCTCAACGACCCTGCCTGGAACGCCCTCGCCGCCGTGCTCGCCGAGGCAGAGGCCGCAGGCCACAACGCGGCCACCGTCCTGGACCAGGCCCTCGACCAACGAACTCTGGACGATGCCCGCAGTCCGGCCCGCACCCTGACCTGGCGAGTCCGCCGTCTGGGCCAACGCCACGCACCCAGCCCACGAGCCCAGGCAGCCAGCGCAGCCGACGCCCGGCGTACCGTGCAACGCCCTGCTGCTCCGCCCGACATGACCCCATCGGCTTCGTCTCCGGAGTCCTCGAAGGGACAGCGGCGCTGATTACGCCCGCGGGGACAGCCGAGGAGCGAGAAGTTCCAGCGCCTCCTCCCAGGGGTAACGGTCGGCCCCGCCTCCGGCTTTCGGCTTGTGTGGCTCGTACGAGCCGATCAGAACGCCCATCCCGCGTAGCCGTTCCAGGCTCTGCTGGTACGCGGGGTGAGCGGCCTGAGCCGCGTTGAGGTACGGCAGCACGGCGACCGGTACACCCATGGCGGGTGCTTCGCACAGGATGACCAGTGCGAGGTTGTCGGAGATCCCGGCGGCCCATTTGTTGACGGTGTTGAAGCTGGCCGGGGCGACCGCGATCGCATCCGCGGGCCGAGTCGGGCGCGGTTCTCCCGGTGATCGCCAGGCCGAGCGGATAAGGCGGCCGGTCTGCGCCTCGACCGCCTCCACGTCGAGGAAACCGAGCCCTTGCGGGGTGGCGACGACGCCGACGTCCCAGTGCCGCTCGTGCGCTGCAGTGATCAGCTTGCCGACGTCGGTGGCAACACCGGCCGCGCAGGCCACGATCTGGAGAAACGGCTTGTCGGGCTGATCACTCACGCGTTGTCTCCAAGGAGGCGATCTGCTCGTTCGGCAGTCAGTCTGATCGCCAGTTCACTCGGGCCGGTCGCGCTCAACGCCCAGAGGCTGCTGACCCGTCGGGCCCACTGCCAGACCGGGTCGCCTACATCCGCAGGGGTGTGGAAAGGCACAACGGTGATGCCATGGGCGGCGAACGGCTGGTAGCAGAGATAGCGCAGGCCGCCGGTGCCACACAGGTAGTAGTTGCTGCCGGTGGCCACGGCGAGGTCGGCCAGTCGCTCGGACCGGCCCTGACGGGTCGGGATGGCGCTGCTTTCCAGCACTTCACCATTCCAGCCGAGAGCGGTGAGCAGGGCGAGGGTCGATGTCCTCGCGAGGTCCGCCACACGGTCCGTGTTCTCGAACCGATCGAGGACCACGTCCAGGACCTCACTCACCGCAGGCCAGTAGCGGCTACGACCGTAGTACTGGCGAATGAGCAGGCTGACTGTTCGGCGAGACCGGCGCGGCTCGACGAGCAACGCCTGGTTGACGAGTGTTGGGCGTCCGTTGGGCAGGTGCGTGGGGAGCGTGAGCCACTGCTGCCTGCTCGGGTCGTCGAGAGCCGCGAGCCGGGCGCGGTGCTGGTAGTCCCGGCGAACGAACTGAACATCGTCGAGGACGATCCACCGGTCCGCGGCGAACAGCTTGGCCAGCGTGGACAGCCGAGGAAACAGGTTCGGCTGGTGGATCGCGCACACCCCGCCGCTCGCCCCGAGTCGACGTATGTCAGCTGTTGATGAGTCGGCTGTCGAAGCCGGCGCCCAGGAGGCGCTCGTAAGCGTCATGCACATCCCCCGGTACGTTCTGCTCGACGGCGAAGCCGAGCTTCGGGTACTCGATCACCCGTTGCAGGTCCCCGACGAGCATGTCGACGACGAGCTTTTCGTCGCCGATGGACTTGATGTAGTCGTCCAACTCCAGCGGCTCGGAGGCGCAGACCACCTCGGCCTCGGGCCACAGCTTGCGGCAGGTCGCGTACGAGCGGCGTTCCATGTACGGCTTGGAGATCAGTAGCAGCGACTCCACCTCCACGCCCGCCTCCGCCAGCAACTCCCGGGAGAAGGTGATGTTCTGGCCGGTGTTCGCCGCCTTCGACTCGACCAGGATCGCCTCGTCCGGAACGCCCAGGGCGAGCGCATGCTCGCGGTAGTGGACGGCCTCGCCGCGCGGGAAGCGGGCACGGGTGGTGGGGCTGTTGCCGCCGCTGAACACCACGACGGGGAAGAGGCCGGCGTGGTAGAGATCGGCGGCCGTGGTGGCCACGCCCAGGTCGTGGCTGCCCAGGCCGATCGCCGCCGAGCAGGACCGCTGCTCGTGGCCCATCTGGTGGTAGTTCCAGATCAACGTCGCGTCGTGGAACTGCTCGTCGGTGATCTGGCGCTGCTGGTGCTCCGGCACGTGCACTCCCTGGCTCATCCCTGCTGGCCTCTACGGATGCCCTCGATGCTGCGCAGCTGGTGGCTCAGCCCGAACTGCTGAGCCACTTGTGCCGCCTGATCGAGGACGGACAGCCCATCATTCCGGGTCGCCGCATCCGACAGAAGGATGTGCCCGTACGCGGTGTCCAACCGCACCCGCTGCATCGGAGAGTCGACCGTGCCGGTGGTACGCGCGATGTCGATGTAGTGCAGGGCCTGCTTCAGGTCCCCTGCACCGCGGTGGGCCAGGGCCAGCTTCTGGTGGGCGACCGACCAGTCCTCCGGCTCGCCCAGGTCCTCGAACGCTCGAGTGGCGTCCGCCATCACGTTGGTGGCGTACTCGTTGTCGCCTTCCTTACTCAGGGCCGTACCCACCCAGAGCTGGGCCCTGGCGCGGTCGCGAAGGCTCAGGCGCTCGTCGGTGGCGAGGAGTTCGTAGTGGCGGGCGGAGGCTTCGAGTTGGCCGGACATCTCCTGTACGACAGCGAGGGACAGCTCGATCTGCGCCACCCGGCGCGGGATGTCGAGTTCGGTGAACATGCCACGGGCGGTCCGGTAGGAGTGAAGGGCGGAGAGCGGGCCGAGGATCGCGCCCTGGTCCCGCTGAAGGTCACCGAGGAGCACAAGTGAACGGCCGTACAGATAAAGGCCCTTGTCCTCCAGGCGGTGTGGGTCGTGACTCCCCAGCCAGCGGTTCAACAAGGTGGAGGCGAAGGAGAAGTTCTGGCGGCTGACGCAGACCACGGCCCGCTCGATGTCCTCGGTCCAGGTCTCGTAGTCCGCCGGCCTCGCGCTCTTTCGCTCCGGGCACAGCACCGCCTCGAACCGGGCATGGGCGGCAGCATCGGCACGAGCGAGCGCGGTGTCGAGGATCGCCTGCGTATCGGGCCGCGGCTGCGTTTCGGCGCGCAGGCTCTCCCACTTGGCCACCGTACGCAGGGCGACGCCCAGGTGCTCGGCGAAGGCGCGCGTGCTCATCCGCAGGGCAGCGCGCAGAGCGCTCGCCTCCCGGCCTGTCCATTGCTGCACGCTGACCACGGATTACCTCCCCTCCGTCAGGTATGTAAGCACCCTCTGTGACGGCGCAGGGCGAGAAGTGCAACGGAAGTACAACAGCAGGTCATTTCGAGGCCGTTCGCGCCAGCCGACGCTATGGGCATGGACGAGGAACCCATCACGGAACGCCGCCCGGTCACCGGCCCACACGTCTTCGGCTACATACGCCACGTCACCGGTGGACGTGCCCGACACGCGGCGTTGGTCGACTGCCTCACCGAGTACTGCCGCCGGCACGAACTGACCCTGTGCGGGGTCTTCACCGACCGCGAGGCGACTGTGACCGTCTGCTCCCCCGCCTTCGTCGGCCTCCTCGACGCCCTGGAACTCCCCGACACCTACGGCACCGTGATCCCCGTCCTCAGTCACCTCGGCCCCAAGCGCACCGCCAACGAGCGGAAGCGGCGGATAACCGCGACCGGTACCCGTCTGATCGTGGTCCGTTCCACCAGGGTGACCACTGGTCCTTCGCCTTCACTCGGCGCAAGTTCCAACCTCCAACGGCAAGGAGGCACGTGATGTTCCTACGCGAAGCGCTGCGGAGCGCCCTCATGGTCAACGATGTGCCCGGACTGCGCCTGCTCCAGGTCGGCGACTGCTGGGACCTCGTACGGACGCCCGCGGACATCGGCCTCCTGGCCCTGGCTCACCTCCGCGCCACCGGCGCAACGATCGGCCCCGTGCTGTACGACAAGCCCAACGAACGCCTCTACTACGCGATCAGGACCGGCACCCTCGGCAGTTGGGACGACCTGCCCGTGCGGCATCTCTCCAGCAACTCTTGGCTGGTGGCACCTGGCCTTGAGCTGATGGACGACTGGTTCGGCGGCTGGTGCGAACTGCCCGACGACAACACCCTCACGGACGTCGACACCCTCCGCGCCGCACTGTCCCATCCATACGTCCTCGCCGGCCAGGAGAAGCCCTCCGGCGCCTGTCGCAGACAGACCGAGTTCGAAGAGGCAGGCCGGTGAATACCCGCGCAGTCATCTGCCACACGGAGTGGACCATCCAGCCCGACCGGGAGCCGGATGCGGAACCGACCACGTATGCGATGCAATGCGCCGTCTGCGGCGAGACCTCCCGACCCAGCATCGACTTCGCCGAACCGCAGGACTGGGTGTTCGGGCACGGCGGCCGCAACCCCTCACATCTCACATACCGCGAGATCATCACCCGGCCGTGGCGGGCCTGGTGGAAGGCGTGACAGGCCACGTCGTGAGCTGCCTGGCGCGGTACACCGGCCCGCTTCCGACCGCGCTGATTGCCGCCTCGTGCGGCTTCGTGATCGGTGTCGCGGTCTCCACCGCCCCGGCCGGCCCCTGAGTTCCCGTCCCTGCCGGACGTAGCCGATCGAGAGGTTTCCCCCACCCGACAAGCCCCGGCAGGGGCGGGTTGCAAGCCCCGTCCCGGGCGGATCAACCGCCCGAGTCCATGGACAGGTCAAACGCCGTCCGGGACGGGTCTGCAATGCCGTTTCATCCCCGAACCCCAGGAGGAGCAATGCCGAACAACACCGCCACCAACCCGGAGACCGGACCGGCCCAGGCCGGGCTGGTCAAGGCACGTCGCCGCATCCAGGCCGCCCGCGAGCGGGGCGTCACCCCGTCCGACGGCGGCAGCACCGGCCGTACCGACGGCAACGACTGATCCAGGAGGAGAAGCGTTGTCGCCGCTGAATCTGGCGGCTCACCTGGGCCAGGACGAGTTCCTGGCCCAGGTGCTCCACCGCCGCTACCGCCACACTCCTGCCGCCATCCCGCACCCGGGCGAGCTGATCACCTGGGACGACGTCAACACCATCCTGGCGACCCACCGCCTGGAGCCGCCCCGCTTCCGCCTCTCTGCCGACGGGGAGATGCTGCCCGCCCACCGCTACACCGCTCCCGTCACCACCCGTCGGCACACTGTCTGGCAGCGCCTGCACCCCACCGAACTGCACGCCCGACTTACCGAGGGCGCCTCCCTGGTCATCGACGCCGTCGACGAACTCCACCCGCCCATCGGCCGCGCCGCCATGGAACTGGAGCAGTGGCTGCGCACCGGCGTGCAGACCAACCTGTACGCCTCCTTCACCGCCCGCGAGGGCTTCGGCGTGCACTGGGACGACCACGACGTCGTCGTCATCCAGATCGACGGCGCCAAACGCTGGAAGGTGTACGGCCCCACCCGCACCGCCCCCATGTACAAGGACACCGACGAACCCGAACCGCCGCCGGAGGAACCGGTCGCGGAACTGGTCCTGCGCCCAGGGGACATGCTCTATCTCCCGCGCGGCTGGTGGCACTCGGTAGCCGCCTCCGAAGGCGAGCACTCCCTCCACCTCACCTTCGGCATCCAGACCACCACCGGCGCCCAACTCCTGTCCTGGCTCGCCGACGACCTACGCCGCCACGACATCCTGCGCGAAGACCTGCCCGTACACGCCACCGCAGCGCAACAGGCCGCATACCTGGAACGACTACGCAAGGAAGTCACCACCGCCCTTGAAGACCCCGGGTTGCTCGGCCGGTACACGGCGATGCGTGACAGCACCGACCTCACCCGCCTCCGCCCGAGCCTTCCTCACATCACCGGACTCCCCGCAGACCCGGATATCCACATCCAGTTGACCAGCAGTCGCGCGCAGATCGGCCCCGCACCCGACGGGGACGGAGTGATCTTCCGAGCCTGCGACAACGAATGGGAGTTGGCCGAGGAGGCCCTGCCTCTGCTTCAGCGCCTGACGTCCGCCGCACCCGGCGCCGTCTCCCTCGGCGAACTGGTCGCGACAACCGGAATCCCCATGGCGGACGTGACGGCCGTCGTCTCCGATCTGCTGAACGGCCAGGCGGCCACAGTGGTGCAAGGAGACCGACGATGACGATCCCAGCTCTCGGTCTGGGCACCTACCGCATCCAGCCGTCCGCACTGTCCGACGCCGTCATCCGCGCAGCCACCGACCCGACCACCGCATGGATCGACACTGCGCCCAACTACCTCAGCGGACAAGCCCAGTCGCTACTCGCCCCGGTTCTCACCCAGCACCGCGTCGCGGTCTCCACCAAGGTCGGATTCCTCACCGACCGGGCCATCAAGGACGCCGTCGCCGACGGAGCCCTCACCACCGACGCCGCCAAACACGGACACTGTCTGAGCACCCCGTACGTCCACTGGCAGTGCTCCCGCAATCGCACCGAACTCGGCCGCGACCACGTGGACCTCGTCTTCGCACACAACCCCGAGCGCGCTGACGGCGACCCGTACGAATCCCTGCGTGACGCCTTCATCGCCCTGGAAGCAGAAGCGGCAGCAGGCACCCTGAGCGCGTACGGCGTCGCCACCTGGGACGGCTTCGACACCGGCGCCCTGAGCATCCCCTCCCTGCACCAACTGGCGGCCGAAGCCGCCGGCACGGAACACCACCACCTGCGAGCCATCCAACTGCCCGTATCCCTCGTCACCGCCACCGCGTTCGCCCAGGCCCTGGACGGAAACGGTCCCATCGCCCAGGCGGCCGAACTCGGATGGCAGGTGCACGCCTCAGCACCCCTGTTCGGCGGGAAACTTCCCCACCTGGCCACACCCGAACTCACCGCACTCCTCAGCCCGCAACTCACCGTCCCCCAGGCATGCCTCCTCGCCACGGCCTCCTGCCCAGGCGTAACGCGGATTCTGCTCTCCACCTCCACCCCGGCACACTGGGCCGACGCACAAGCGGCTCTGCGAAGCCCGCCCATCCCGGTCTCCACCCTGCGAAAGGTGCTGGATGTACTCGCCGCCGACTGACGCCGCCGACCAACAGCGCATGCACCGAGCATTCGTCCAGGCCGCGCAGACGCTGAACACCACGGTCGTCGGTCCGGAGGTCTGGGGCTGGTACGGCCGCACCCTCAGCAGCCGCGTCCAGCACCCGGACCGCGGAGTCTGCTGGCTGAGGCTGCTCTCGGCACCCGAGGACAAGGCGGCCGGGAAGATCTGGGAGGGCAACGGCCAGGCCGCCGCCCTGTTCGACCGGCACGTCCGCAAACCGCTGCTGTACGACACCTCGGACACGAGCAGCGACGGCCACGCCTACCGCGCGGACCTGCACCAGTACGTCACCGAGCCCGCTGTCTCCCCGAGCCCGGTCCTGCACACGGATCCCGATCCGCCAGTCTCGTGGTGGGACTCGCTCCGAGCGGACCTGGACTACGTGAGCAGGGTCCCGACGGACCGCGTGGCCGTACGCCAGGAGTGGGTGGACCGCACCGTGCCCCGCTTCCTCAGCATGCCCGGCCCCAGGATCACGGACTGGACGACAGCCCACGGAGACCTGCACACCGCCAACCTCACCGACGCCACCCCCTACCTCCTCGACTGGGAAGGCTTCGGCCAGGCGCCCGCCGGCTACGACGCGGCCATGCTGCTGGCGTACTCCCTGCGCGTGCCCAGATTCACCCAGCGCGTCCGCGACACCTTTCCCGTACTCAAGACAGAGCCCGGACGCGTCGCACAGATCATCGTTATCACCGAACTGATGCAGTCAGCCTCGCGTGGAGACCACCCCGAATTGGTCCCCACGCTCCGGGCCCTGGGTGCAGAGCTTGCTTGACTGGCTCGTCAGCAGCCAATAGCGCTCTTCAAACCGCTCTGGACGAGACGAGGAAGCGTCATGAGAAGCCGAGCGATTCCTCGTCTCATTTTCTGCATCGGCTGCGAACCAGCGGCTCAGGAGCCCGCTGTTCTTCCTCGGTGCCTATCGTTCGGCCTTGCCCTCGGCGGCAGCTGCGGCATGGCACTCCTTCCAGGCCCGCCCAGCAGCGGCTGCGGAAGGACCCCACTGTTCATGGTGGGGCCGCCGGGTTTGGATGCAGTTGCCCGCAGCGACACAGTAGACGGAGGAGGCCAGCAGGAAAACGGCATGACCTGCGCCCGAATCTCGCAAGTCCAGGTGTCTGTCAGTCGCCCTGAGTACAGTCCCCGGCACCCAATATATGTAGCGAGGGGGAGACGTGGCCATCAACTACGGCCAGTACGAATCGATCATGTCTCAGCTCTGGGCTGAAATGCCAGCCCTGGCCGATCAGTTGGACCAGGAGGTCCGGCACGGGCGCTCGGTGACCGAGAAGGAGCTCCGACACGAGGGACTGTACGAAGAGCGAGCGAGTCGCCTTGCAGCGACTGAGCTCTCGGCTCTCGGGAAGAACGACGTCGCCGTGATCCCGTACACAGATGAGGAGCGCATGGAGCTGATCCGCAAGGCTCTCCTCACGCTCGCTGAGACCATGTACCGCACGCGGCAGGCAGCGCTGAAGACCGCTGCGCAAGGCGCAATGGAGTTGGAGATCCAGTTCGGCGACCCCGATCTGGAAATCCCGTCGCGTATCGACTTGCAGGACGAGACTGAGCAAGCACGCATCGCCCTCCAGACGGTGCGAGAGCTGCTCGCAGAAGATGCTGAGACGCAGTCGGAGGCCACCCGATGAACAAAGACAACCTGATGCCAGCCATCGAGAATGCGATCGGCGCCCTGCAGAAGGTGTATCGCGACAACGCGGACGAGTCCGACCTGTACGAGGCGTCCCTGCTGGTGCTGTGCATCGATGCCGCGAGAGAAGCCAGCGGAACCGTGCTCCTCACGAAGGACGGTTCGACCGCGGCTACCGGACTTCACTTCCGCAGGTCACCGGGGAATCTCTGGTCAGGCAACTTCACCTACGCGCTGATCAACTTCCCCGACACTCAGAAGCGGCTCGAAATCCATCTGGGTGTGTACGTCGTCGCGGGCCGGTCGAAGGTGGCGCACGAGTGCGACGTCGCAATCATCGAGCACCGAGAAGCCGAACGCAGCCGACAGGCTGGGGTACATCCCAGGAGTAGCAAGCTCGTCGCCTCAATCGAGGCAAAGCACTACAGCGCCTCACCCGGCCTGGGGGTCGGCCGCAGTTTCCTCGGCCTGGCTCAGGAGCTTGGCGACAAGAACTGTTCACTGGTGTATCCGTCACAAAGTTCCGCTAACCTCGCGGGGCTCATCGCCCCACGCCAGAGCGAAGCCTTCGGGGAACTGTTGCCAGGAACCCCCGCAGCCACGCGACTGCGCTCGCGACTAGACCAGGCGATCCGAAACTGGAAAGCGCGTATCTGACCGCGCTCATTCGTCTCATGCTCTGTGCTTGGCCCGTAGTCACAGACGGGCCAAGCACGATCCGACAGACTCATTTGGCCAAGGCCATCACGTTCTCCAGCAGGGCATGCAGGAGTTTCGGCTCGCCCCCGGCGGTACGGGCGGCCTCACCATACGTCGGTGCATGCTTACCGTCGGCGTATCCGTCGGTCTGTTTGATCAGCTCTTTCCGGCGGCCATTCCACGCTTGCCAGTCCTTGGCGAGATAGGTCTCCAGATCGTCCTCGAACACCGTGTGGGTCACCTCGCAGGCAGTCGCAGGACGAGCCGTCACTGAAGCACCCAGATACCCCAGGATGTCCATGTTCTTCTCGCATGCCACTTGCGCTTTATTGGCGTCGCGAGCCATCGTCTCTGGTCCCGCGTCGCCGTCGAAGACGACATAGCAGCCCACCCCGAATCCCGTGAGAATGGCGTGGCACAGGATGAGGTTGTCCTTGCCCTCGGCGTTGATCACGATGATGCCGTCAGCCCCAAGGCTGACCCCTTGACGCTCTGCGAAACCGAGGATGAGGTTCTCCTCCGTCTCCCCCTCGACTACCACCGCGGCCTTGACGAACAAGCCCTCGGCCAGCGCCTTCACGTATCGCGTACTGGCGTGCCGTCTGATCGATTTCTCCGTAACGCGGCCCGTAAGCGACTGCACCAGGTCGTGCTCCGAGAGCTGTCGTACCCGCACGTCGGGGTGGTCTCCACTGCCGACTCTGCCGAGTCGCCGAATCTGCTGGTAGTTCCGAGGGTCGATGAACACAGGACTGTGCGTTGCGTACATCACCTGCGTCCGGTCTGCTGCCGAGGCAACCAGGCCCCTCAGGACCTGAGCGAAGACCCTAGTCTGGGCTGGATGCTGGAACAGCTCCGGCTCTTCAATCGCCAGGCACAGAGAGCGCGTTCCGTCCTCGGGACGCCGACTCTCGGCGAGATACTTCAACGCCGCGATGATCAAGGCACGCTGAAAGCCGTGCCCTTGGCGGCGCACCGACGTCACAGCCGCCCCGTCTTTGACAGTGACCGCGAACGAGGTCTTGGCGGGCTTCGGCGTCTGCGCCACAGGCGTCACGACAATGTGTCGACCCGTGGTGAATTTGGCGACCTCGTCAGAGAGCGAGCCCGACAGCTTCTTGAGCATCGGGCCGTAGACCTCCTCATGCACCTTCTCGCGCGCAGCCTGCGCCCCGTCCTCAATCGCCGTAAACCGCGCCTCGGCCTTTGAACGGTCCACTGCGTGCTCAAGAATCCGGCCCACCACAGTGGCCTTGCCGTCGTCCGCTTCCTCGTAGGCGCGCAGGTCGGCGGAGATGAACACGAAATCGATCAGCTTGGCAAGGAGCCCCTGACCAGCGAAGCCGAAGAACTGCGTGCTTTCGACCTCAGCCTCGTCGAGCCGATCGCGATTCTGTGATTCCCAGGTGCGCATGGCCACTTCCGCAGCGTCCCAGCCCCGGGCAGCGGGCAGGTCCAACCCTGGGTCACTGTCGCGCAGTTCCTTGTACGCGTTGTGCTTCTCACGGTTTCCATCGCGCCGCCTGATCTCCTCGAACGGCGGGTACGCGAGAGCTTTCCCTGTGATCCGGTCGTCCCCGTCTTCCCACGTGCGCCAGAGGGCCACTGACTCGATACCGTCGGGCGCATAGTGACCCAACGCGGCTCGGTCGAACGCGGTGAGTCCGTCGAACTCCACTTCCACACGGATCCGCTTGCCCTCTGCCGCCGAGTGAACGTCATCCTCTCTCAGCACTCCGCCCTTTTCTCCGTTGAAGAACCAGTCGAGGGCACGCAGCACCGTCGACTTGCCGACGCCGGTCGGGCCGATGAGGGAGGTGATGGCATCGAAAGCGACGTCCACCGTGCGGAGACAGCAGAAGTTCTCGATGCGTACGTGCTTGATCTTCACGAGCGTCCTGAAGGTGCAAGTGGTGTGGGGCTTCGGTAGCCCACAGGGACGACTGTGACGCTAGCGCCTTCAGTGACGTGTAGTCAGTTTCTTTTCATAATTGGATACATCAGGACATCGACCACTGGCAGCGCTACCGTCCCGGGTGAGCGCCGGTCCGGACACGGCACATCGGTGACGGCTGCGGCCACTGGATCCAGCAGGAATACCCCGAGGAAGCCGATCAGCTTCTACCCCGTCTGGCTCGCTTCCCTTGCAGCCTGACACCGTGCCGTGCCGAGTGCTGCCACGACGGGAACGGCAGAATCTGTCAACGGATCCGCTCGGGTTTCCCCGCGGCCCTACGCCTCAGGCGCTGTGCCGCGGCAACTCGTGGTCCCTGCCGCAGCGCAAGGTGATCGCCCCATTCCCCTTGTCTATCTTGTGCAGCAGGAACAGCTCCCGCGCGTCACAGTCCGTGCACACCTCCGCCCTTGCGATCGGCCACAGTGACAAGGGCTCGACGGACGAAGGGCCCTCCACATAGATGCGGTTCGGGTCGAGGGTGCCTGGGTATGCGCGCTTGAAAGGCTCCCAATCAGGATGGCTGCCACGCAGACGCCGCCCGATCAGGGTGAACCCACCGTTGCCTGTGTACGCGCACATGTCGACAAGGTCCCAGTGGAGGCCGGACAGCCATCCCACGGACTCCAAGGTCGCCACGACTACCGGCTCCAGAGCTTCGACCTCCCGCTCCAACTCGTGTTCCGGTTGCACCCTGCTTGCGTGACTGGAGTCGTTCCTCATCTCGCGCAATCGGTCCAGCAGACCGAGCAACCCGTCGGGATCCAAGGCCCCTTCCAACTCTGGAAGTTCGGGCACAGGCCCAGTTTTGACGAGGTCTCTGATCTGGTACTGCCATGTCCCGAAGGTCGCACCACCCTTCTTGAAGGGACCAGGCAGGGGACCATCGAAGCCCTGTTGACGGCGGATCCGAACCGCGAGTGCGAGCACTCCGACACAGCGCGCCACGCTCTCCGCAAGCTTGAGCAGGGCGTCCTTGCGCTGAGCAAGGGTCGTAGCAATGCGGTACTGCCGCGCCAGGGCCGCCACGTGGTAGGGGTAGCTCCACTCCGCTCGCCACACCGGGTCCCTGAGCGGTTGGACAAGCTCCCCGACGATGCGGGCCTCGTACGCCGAAGCCTTGGCGATGCGGCGCATCTCGTCGAGGCCGGCCTGAGGGTCACGGAACACGTTCGGCAGGATCCTGGAGGTGGTGCGGGCAAGAGCTTCCTTGCCGCCGTCGAGGTCGTCCAGGAGTGAGTTGAACTCGGGGTCCCTGATGAGCTCGACGGGCGCTGGCGAGTTCATCGAGACGCGGGGATGCGCACCGCCCTCTTCGCCTGCGCGGGTCCGCAGCCACTCGCACAGTGCGCGCCCGCTGTTGCCGAGGGGACGCAGGACTGTCAGCTGTGTTACCGCGTCCCCAAAGTCCGGTGGCAGCAAGCGCCAGTTGCCCGCCAGCCCTACCACGTCTCCGCCGGTGCAGACGGCCAGACTCTGCCCCGCCGCTGAAGCTTGCGGAAGATCCGCTGCCGTGACGGCCGTCTGGAGGTCGGTGCCGCGCAACTGGGGCAGGCCCTCCGTAGCCCTCTGGCCGAGCCAGCGGCTTATACGCCGCGCCACCGTGGAGAGCGGGCCAAAGCCGGTGCCGGGCCCGCTTACCAGGAAAGGAGCTTGCGGCAGCGCACACCCGATCTTCACGGTGTCCAGGTCAAGCCATACGTCCGGGTGCTCGGGAGCTATCTCGCGCTGTACGAATTCCGCGGCGTCCTGCCCGAGGGGCACGCGGACTCTGTGGGCCAGGTCAGGGTCCCGAAGCGTGCGCCCCCGCTCGTCGGTCTGGACCTCGCCTTCCGGGTCCGAGACTGCCACGGCCTTGCGTACGCGGCTCCACAGCGAGCGCGGAAGTTCGGTCGACAGGCCCGCGTTCCTCAGCGCCGTCGAGAACGCACTCTCAAATGCGGCCCGAGTGGGCCAGGTCTCACCGGTCACCGCGCGCAGGGCGCGCAACAAGGCCGGCGCTTCGTCGAAACGCGTCAGCATTCTCGACGACTCGACGTCAGCGACGATGTCGGCGCTCACGGTGAAGTGCTGCCGCAACGGCCAGTCGACCGTGACTTCTTGGTAGACGAGATCTTCGGCGTGGAGCAACAACGCCTCGCCCTTGCTGTCAACTTCCTGGCCGCCTTCCGACGCAAGGCCGTAGGCCGCCTCGTACCGCTCCGCAATCCAGGCGATGTGCTGGTCCGTCAAGTAGTGGCGCTTTCCGCCCAGCGGCCTGCGCAGGGTCGCGGAGTGTCCGCGACCGTCCAGCGCGATGACCGTACCTCGCAGTTGGGGCGGCTTGCGGTTGGACAACAGCCACACGTACATCGAAACGCCGATGTTCGGCAGCAGGTATGCGGGCAGGGCGACCACGCCCTCCAGCAGGTCGTTTTCCAATAGCCATCGTCGGATTTCCGACTCGCCAGAGCCGGCGCCTCCGCTCTGCAGGGACGACGCGGTGAACAGAATGGCGGCTCGAGCACCCCCCTCGTCCGCGGGCCGCATGTGGGCAACGAGGTGTTGGACGAAGAGCAAGGAACTGTCGCTAACGCGGGGCAGCCCTGCACCAAAGCGCCCGTCGAATCCCAGTTCCGTTGCCTCGCGGGTCACTTCATCATGCTGCCGCTTCCAATCAACACCGTTTGGAGGGGCCGCCAGCAGATAGTCGAACATCTCGCCTCGATGCCGGTCGTCTGTGAGGACGTCTCCGTGCAAGATGCCTGTGGGGTCAGCGCCTCTCATCATTCGTAGTGAGCGAGCTATTGCGTAGGTTTCCAGATTGATCTCCTGACCGGAAACCGACGCCTCGGAGGTACTTCCCAGCTCATGCAGGAAGTCTTCGACGGCGGAGAACATGCCGCCAGTGCCAAAGCATGGGTCGTAGACAGTGATCGAGGGCCCTGTCGGGGTCAGTGCTCCGGTGTCTGGGCCGAGCAGCAGTCTGGCGGTCAACGCACTCACGTCCTGCGGACTCGTGTGCTCGGCCGTGGTGTCCGGCGACGCTTCGGTGAAGAGCCGGAGGAGTTCCTCGTACTCCCGCCCCATCTCCTCGTTGGAAACGGTGGCTAGGCTCAGATCCAGCTCAGCAAACCGTGACACCACTTGCCGCAGCACCCGGGCATCCGCCAATTGGCGGACACTGCTCGGAAATTCGAACGAATCCAGCACATCGACGACTTCTGCGGGAAATTCCCGTACGAACCTGTCCACCATCTCAGCCAAATGCAGCTCGGCTTTTAGTGACGACTCGTCGTCGACCGTCAGCAGAAGTCCGGAAAGGCCGTCCGGGGCATCTGGGAGGCCGGGGCTCTCACCCGACCCGACCCTCGTTTCGTCCGAGTCCGCTGCCGCAGAGTTGCCCTCCCTTTGGATTGTGGGCACCTGTGCGTCGCCGATGGCAACGGTGCCCGCGCCATCGCTCGCCAGGTCGCCCGCAGCCGCGCTCAACCGCCGGTCCGCTTCGTTCCGGCGCAAGCAGTCCATGCGGCGCAACACGGTGAAAGGCAGGACTACCCTTCCGTACTGGCTCCCCTTCAAGCCGCCCCGAAGCAAATCCGTTACGGACCAGATGAAGTCCGCCCGTGCGCGGTTCCCGTCCCCGGCCACTTGACCTCCCCGTCCCAGCGGCCCTCGCCGCCCGAGCTCCGCTCATCATTTCATCCGGCGGTGTGTCACAGAGTTCGTCTCGGACTGTCTGGGTGCGAAAGAGGCTGAACCTGTCCCGTCATACGGCGACCCCGATCGGGTCGATGGCGATGGCATCCAGTGGACAGAAGCTTCAGCAGTTGATGTGCCTGCGAGGGCACATCCAGGGCACATGAGCCTGGGAAACAGCGCCGACCAGTGAGAACTACCGAGAGCCGTTTCCGCAGGTCAGCACATATCTCACCGAGAATCCCCTGGTCAGCACCCCGCCCCTCCCATTCGCTGCACGAGTGGCAGGACTTCAGCCACCGGTTGCATGAGGCGGGGCATCAGCCTTATTGCCTTGTGTGGCCGTGAGTTGAGGGTTCGTGGGATGCGGGCGGGGTCTTCGGGCCTCGCCTTTTTCTTGTCCCTGGAGGGGCCGTGAAGGCGTCGACGATCGCCGAGCGGGTGCGGTTCTCGCTGAACGCTCCACCGCTGACTTGGTCGCCAGTTCACTCGGGCCGGTCGCGCTCAACGCCCAGAGGCTGCTGACCCGTCGGGCCCACTGCCAGAGCCGGTCGCCTACATCCACAGGGGTGTGGAAAGGCACACCGGTGACGCCATGGGCTGCGAACGGCGGGTAGTCGAGGTAGCGCAGGCCTCCGGTGCCACACAGGTAGTAGTTGCTGCCGGTGGCCACGGCAAGGTCGGCCAGTCGCTCGGACCGGCCCTGGCGAGTCGGCATGGCGCTGCTTTCCAGCACTTCACCATTCCAGCCGAGAGCGGTGAGCAGGGCGAGGGGCGATGTCCTCGCCAGGTCCGCCATACGGTCCGTGTTCTCGAACCGGTCGAGGACCACGTCCAGGACCTCGCTCACCGCAGGCCAGTAGCGGCTACGACCGTAGTACTGGCGAATGAGCAGGCTGACCGTTCGGCGAGACCGGCGCGGCTCGACGAGCAACGCCTGGTTGACGAGTGTTGGGCGTCCGTTGGGCAGGTGCGTGGGGAGCGTGAGCCACCGCTGCCTGCTCGGGTCGTCGAGAGCCGCGAGCCGGGTGCGCTGCTGGTAGTCCCGGCGCGCGAACTGAACGTCGTCGAGGACGATCCACCGGTCGGCGGCGAGCAGCTTGGCCAGCGTGGACAGCCGAGGAAACAGGTTCGGCTGGTGGATCGCGCACACCCCGCCACTCGCCCCGAGTCGACGTGTGTCAGCTGTTGATGAGTCGGCTGTCGAAGCCGGCGCCCAGGAGGCGCTCGTAAGCGTCATGCACATCCCCCGGTACGTTCTGCTCGACGGCGAAACCGAGCTTCGGGTACTCGATCACCCGTTGCAGGTCCCGGTCTTGAACTCCGCGTGTTCTGCGCCCTCTTCGGCTGTGTTCTCGGCCGAGGTTTCGCGCGACCGACAGGAGATATCGGCTTCTGAGCAACCCTGACGGGACAGCGAAGCGCTGCCACGTAGACCGCCGCTTTCGCGCGGCATCCGCCCGCTGACGTTGCCGTCAACTACTGCCGTCAGGATCCTCGGCAGCCCCACCGGAATCGGATCTGGTGAGGCTGCAAGCGAGATCCCTGATCAGGCCACCTGATTCATTTTTTCAAGGCTTGAGTATCAATCTCCGAAAATCCAAAGATACCTATGGGTATCGGCGAGGACGAATTTACAGTACTCGACCAATCGGTCGAGGGGCGCCTCAACAACCACCGCTCCCGGCGGCCAGGAATTCAACTCCTTCATGAGCGAACGGACTTGAAGGGAATTGAAGATTGTATCCCCATACGGATCAATGTACCCCAGGATGGGAAAACGCTCGCGGTCGATCCCCTGAAGTAGTGGATTAACACTCTCAAGCGAGACCAATGGGGCCAGCACTGCACCGTCTCCCCCCTCACCTGTATCTTCAGCGCCATCACTCAATACCCTCGTATATCTCTGGGAAGCCCCGGATGTATGGTCTTCAGCTTCAAGGTATCCGCATCACGTATGACGGTGTAGACCCTCGTACGCACTCCCATTTAGGTCTGCCCGATGAAATCAGGAGCTTCAATGACTGTTCGGATCGCGCGACTGTCAGCGTGATATTTCCCTACAGTGCGACCAGACCGGGCAGTCAGATTCCCCAAGTCGGCGTCGTCATCGAAGAGACTCGATGTTTCGTCGACCATATGTC
Organism: Streptomyces sp. NPDC088350; assembly: GCF_044753545.1. Classification (NCBI taxonomy): domain Bacteria; kingdom Bacillati; phylum Actinomycetota; class Actinomycetes; order Kitasatosporales; family Streptomycetaceae; genus Streptomyces; species Streptomyces sp. NPDC088350. The sequence goes on from NZ_JBIVNL010000022.1 coordinate 46,557, forward strand.
CACCTTCAATGTGGCGAGGTTCAGCGTGGGTTGCGATTTTCGCTACATCGTCGTTGCAATTGTGCACCAAGATCGGCGTCTCACCCGCCAGCACGTAGTACGTGTGGAGGGTACCTGCGCTCCCTCGAACAGCTCCGCGCCCGGCAGCTCCAGGAACGCGAAGCGGCGGGGACGGGCTGGCAGCACAGCGGCTACCTCTTCACTCGCCCCGATGGTGCACCGATCGAAGGGTCCACCCTCACCCGACACTTCAACACCCTGCTCCACCGGGCCGGGCTCCGACGCATCCGGTTCCACGACCTCCGCCACTCGGCAGCTACCCTCCTCCTGGAACAGGGAGTGGAACTCGTCGTGATCAAGGAGCTGTTGGGGCACGCCCACATCGGCGTCACCGCCACCGTCTACGCCCACATCCGACTCCGCCGCCAGCACGACGTCATCAACACCCTCAGCACCGCGCTCAGCAACCCGGAGACCACCGAGACGGCCAACGGCGACGGCGATGAACCGCTGCCCTGCGCCGCCTTCGTCCGCTGACGTTGCCGTCAATTACTGCCGTCACCCCCACGCTGAAGCCCCACCAGGACGCGCCTTGCGGGACTTCAGTTCACTGTTGCAACTTCACCGTGGCCACGGCTCCAGTCCCGGGTCGGAGTGCAGGCACACGAGGGGTCGATCTGCACAAACTGCCAACCCCAAGGCGTCTTCGATGGTCGAACCCATTCCCCAGATCCATCCAAGGCCAGCGGCAACCACCCCCCCGCCGGCCTCCACGAAGACGCTCGAATAGCTGAGCCATTCACCGATAGGAAAGTATCGCCCACCCAGAGCTTCCTCAATCTCCAATACCAGGGCCCACTGGCCAGCCCCAGCCGAAATGGGGTCGAAATTGAAAGGTTCATCGTTGCTGAAGTTCGGTCCAGATTTATTCATAGGTTCAATAATCAGGCCCCCTAGCGCGACAAGAATTTCTTCAGCCTTCGAATTCGGTTGGTACCCCTCCTGCTGCAAGGAGTCGAGCCAAGGGCTGGCATCCACTCTCCGCTGGGAGTGCCAGCCGGCGTCACGAAGAGCCTGCAGTAGATCGGGGTGCAGCGAGTCAAATCTGATCATGATTGCTAACCGATACCGAGATTGTCCAACAGTCGCACGCAGCGACCACATGGAGCGGCTGGTTCACCATGCCCAGTCGTATTCGAAGTCGGCATGGAGTTGTTTCTCGACTTCACCGTACGCATCGTGCCTCCTCTGATCGCACCTGGGCCTTCCGCCTCCTGAGCCTGAATGAGGCAACTCACCTCAGCACAGCCTCCATGATGACCAGCCTCTTCCAGAGCATCCGCCAGGTCGCCGCCAGCCTGCTGACCATGCTTGTTGCGGCCGTAATATTTCTCCCCTGAGGGAGACTCATATTCGGAAGCGAATTTCGTCCCTGGTTCATTACGCACGGAGTCGGCGTACTCCGCAAGAGGATCGCAGTTGTGAACCAGGACCGGTGTGCCGCCTGCTACGACATAGTACGTGTGGAGGGTGCCGACGGTGAGGTCGTACGTAGTGCTGTGCTGATGGAAGTTGCGCACTCCGCGAATGACGACCGTAGCGCCGTCCGGCTGGCGAAGCTCGGTCCCCGGAGCAAGGTCGTGGGCGTCGGTCCACCGGTGGTGGGTGGTGTCCCAGAAGGGGTGGTGCCAGGTGGTGGTGAGGGTCTGGGCGTCGGCCTTCTTGTGCTGCGGCGGGCCACGGACCGGGGCCGTGTCCAGGGTCAGAGTCGTGAAGTCCTTGTCCGTCTTCGTGACGATGACGTTCTGGACCTTCTCCGGGGCCGTGACGCCCGTCTGCGGGTCCGTCGCCAGGACCGTGTCGCCGGCCTTGACCTTGCTGATCGGTGTGGACGAACCGTCTGCTAGGCGGACCCCCGTGCTGGGTACGAAGCTGTGCGTTGCGCAGCTGGCTGCTTCGGCCCCGGCTCCTTCCGTCTTCTCCGCTTCCAGGACCATGTGTTCGGCCTTGACGGCGTCGTCGGCGATCTTCGCGGCTTCCTCTGCGTCCTTGACCGCGGTGTACGCGTGGTCAAGGGCTCGCCAGACCTTGAACGCCTCGACGCCGACCTTGATGGCCTTGAAGACCTTGCCCCAGGGCACCGCTGTCAGGGCTGTGTTGACGCAGCCCATGATGTCGCCCTTGGTGAAGCAGTTGTAGGCGTCGGTGAGGCCGATGACGTCCGCGACCAGGCTGAGCAGGCGGTGTTTGAAGCCTGAAACCTGTCTCTTCGCTGCGGCGGCTGCGGCGTCCGCTGTTGCTTTCTCGCGCTCCAGGGCGCGTTCCTCGTCGTGGACACGTTGCGAACTGTTGCTGACGTCCGCCTTGTACTTCTTGGCGTACGACTTGGTGTTGGTGGGTGTGCTGCCCGAGCCCGGGGAGTCGTGCAGCGCCGGCGAGTTGGGGTTCTTGTCAGTGGGTGTGCGGTTGAGGCAGGCGGGGCAGTTGCGAGTCGGGCAGTCGGCCTCCGCACAGCCGCCGCTGGCGTCGGACGTGGTGACCGGGGTGTCGTCGGCGTAGTCGTAGGCGTTCCAGGACTGCGGGGAGCCGGGATCCATGACGGGGTCGGGGCTGAGGAAGCGGCCGATGGACGGGTCGTACTCGCGGGCGCCGAGGTTGGTCAGGCCGGTGTTGTCGTCCTGGGTGCCGCCGACATAACCCTGTTGCCCGATCCAGGTCCCGGTCTGGTCGCGTGTTTCGCCGAAGGGTTTGTACTGGCGGCGGGTGACCTGCTGGGTCTGGGAGTCGATCTCCAGGGTGCCAGTGCCCTGGCGGTCGGGGATCAGGTAGGTGAACTCGCCGTCGGAGGAGTGGGTGGCCACGGTCTCGCCGGCGATGGAGATGTAGCGCACGCCGTCGGCGCTGGTGGCGCCGTTCTTGAGGGTGATCTCCTCGTCGCCGGTGTAGAGGGTGGTGCCGTCGGGGCTGTGCCGGAGCAGCAGGCTGCCGTCGGCGTCGTACAGGTACTTCGTGTCGCCGGAGGAGCCCGTGGAGGACAGCTCCGACAGATCTCCCTCGTCGTTGTAGGTGAAGGTGTCGGTTCCGGCTCGGGTGGTGCGGGTGTGGACGTTGCCGTCCTGGTCGTAGGTGTAGGCGTTGGTGGTGTTGGCCGTCGAGTCGCCGGGCACCACCGTGTTCACCTGGGACACCGCGTGGGCAGGGCCGTTGCCCGCCGCGAACGGGGTGTACGAGGCCGTCGCGTCGTGGGAGGTGTCACCCGTGGTGTCGTGATCCACCTGGGAGGAGCGGGCGCCCGTCGCGTCGTAGGACCATGACTGCCAGTACGGCGACGGACCGCCCACCGTTGTCGAAGCGCCGGACGCGGGGGTCGCCGCGCAGTCGTCGGTGGCCGTCCACGCGTCCTTCAGACGCTGCGCCCAGTCGTAGTCGAAGCACTGGGTGTCGGTCGAGCCTGTCTCCAGCTTGTCGGTGATCTTCGTGACGTTGCCGGACGGCTGGTAGGAGTAACTGGTCTTGTCGGCTATCGCGCCGCCCGACTTGGTGGTCGTGGTCGAGTCCGTCAGGCGATGCGTCTGATCGTCGTAGTTCAGGGTCTGCTGGGCGAAGTTGCCGTCGGTCCCGTATGTGAGCTGGTTCGGCTCGTCGAATTCCGTGTAACTGAGTTTGTTGACGTAGGACCAGCTGTTCGTGGTGCCGCCGACGGAAGTAGGGCGTCCGTAGGCGTCGTAGTTGTAGGAGACGGTCTCCTGCGGCAGCTTGACGGCCGTCGGGTCCTGGTCGGTGTAGTTCTTCAGCGTGCCGGTGAGGTTGTACGTGTTCTGGTGGATGTAGTTGCCGGCCAAGGCGCCTTCGGCAGCGGGGACCACGAGTTCGCTGGCCTGCGCCCAGCCGTGGCTGTCATAGCCGAGGATCTTGTTGGTGTAGGCGGAGCCGCCCACGTAACGGATCGAGGCGGTGGGCTCGCCCTTCTTCAGCGTGTCGTACGTCCAGGCGGCCAGCTCGTTGCCGGTGGACTGCGCGGCACCGCCCGTGGTGTCGAACTCGGCCTTCTTGCGGCCCATTTCGTCGTACGTGTAGCTGATGGTCTTGCCGCGGGCGTCGGTCGTGGTCATCAGCTGGCCGGCGTTGTCGTACGTGGAGCTGGAGGAGCCGGTGTCGGGGTCGGTCTGGGAAGTACGACGGCCGAGAAGGTCGTAGCCGCTGGACCAGGTGTGGCCCTGACCGTCGTCCTCGCCGGTCTGGTGACCGGCCGTGTCGTAGGAGTAGGTGACGGTGTCGGCGGCACCGGTGGCTGTGGCGCCGTGATAGCGCAGCAGCTTGACCAGTTGGTCGCGGGCGTCGGTGTACGTGGTGGTGGGTGTGGCACCGAAGGGCGTGGTCCCGGCGGAAGGAGTGACGTCGACGCGGTCGGAGCCGATGTAGGCCGTGGTCGTGCGCCAGGTCTCGGAGGCGAAGTGATAGGCGATCGACGCGGTCACGCGGCCCGCGCCGTCGTAGACCGTGGCGGTCTGGGACGGCGTCTTGTTGTCCGGTGCGTCGACCATCGTGGCGGACGGGGCGCTGTTGTTGTAGTACGCGTCGGAGGAGCTGACCGCCCAGCCGTGCGTGTCGTAGACGCTATCGGTGATCGTACGGCCGCCGTCGACGGTCGCCGTCTGCGTCTCGCGCGGGCGCAGCATCGCGTCGTAGATCGAGATGGAGGTGCGGTAGGCGTTGTCGTCGGTGAGGGTCTGGGTGGTGACCGTGGACGGCACCGAGGGCGAGAGGTTGTAACTGTATTTGATGTTGGGGTTGTTGTCGGTGGGGAAGCCCGGGCTCCACACCGCGGTCAGGCGACCCAGCGGGTCATAGGCGCTGGTGGTGGAGTAGCCGGCCGCGTCCGTGGTCTTCAGGTCCAGGCCGCGGGCCGGGTCCAGCGTGGTCGTGGAGGCGAAGCCCGCCGTCTGGCCCGTGACCTTCGGCCGGGTGACCGTGATGGCGGTCGGGGACGCGCCGGCGGCCGGGGTGTAGGCGGTGGTCGTGACGCGGCCGTCGGCGTCGGTCTCGGTGAGTTCGCGGCCGTAGGAGTCGTAGGTGTTCTTCAGTGCCGTGACGTAGTGCGGGGTGCCGTCGTCGGCGACCGAGTCGGCCTTCTGGACCATCGTGACGTCGCCCTTGGTGGGCGTGGCGGTGTTGTCCGTGGAGCCGTCGAAGAAGGTGAGGTCGTCGCTGAGCAGGTCGTGCGGGTACTTAGGGGTGGCGGAGCAGGAGACGGCGACTTCCTGGACGCGGCGCGGGATCGGCAGCAGGTTGCCGGAGGCGTCCGTCGCGTACCAGGTGCGGCTGCACTTGTCGTCGCTGGACGTCGCGATGTCGCCCTGGTCGTCCACAGTCATGGGCAGACCGGTGGCGCCGTCGATCGAGTAGTCGACCTCGGTCGTGCGCTTGGTGCCGTCCGCCTTGGTGGTGACGGTGCGGGCCCGCTGGATGTTGGTGCGGTGGGCGACCAGAGGGTCCAGGCTCGCCTTTGTACGGGACTGGGTGGCCGTCGCCGCCGAGGTCCACGGGTCGGTGACGCTGTCCGAGAGCAGCGCGCCGCCGTCGCCGTTGTAGGACAGCGCTTCGAAGGTCTGGCCTGCCAGCCAGTCCGAGTCCTTCTGCGGGTCGTCGTTCGCTGTGTCGTTGAGCGTGACACTGCGGGTACCGCTGGAGGTCTTGTCTCCGTCCATGCCCCGGAAGTACGTCTCCCGGGACAGCGTGATCTTCTCCGGGGCCGTGCCGGTGCGGGTCTCGACCGTGCCGTAGCCGCGCCACTGGTTCCAGGTGCGGTACTTGGCCTGGGTCAGCGGGTCGTCGTTGTAGTGCCAGGCCGGGTCGCCGACGTACTTGTACGACGTCTGGACGGGGAGCCCGCCGGCGGTGGGGTCCTGTGTCGTAACGGCGTTGACGAGGAACTTGTTGAACCAGTCCAACTGCGGTGAGGTCTGTCCCGGCGCTGTCCAGTACTGCGGATAGCAGCGGTAGATGTTGCCGTCCTCGCTGGACGGCAGCACCGGGGTGCCCGTGCGATGACATTGCGGGCTGGTGTAGTTGACGGTGATCAATTCGCCGGACTCGGTGGTGACCGTGGTCATCCGGTACCGGGTGATCGGCTGGTAGCCGTCGAGGCCGTCCACGCGGTTGGCGAGCGCCTGTCCGGCGAACTTCACCGGCGGCAGATCCAGGCTTCCGCCGTCCTTGCCGGTGTGCACGATCTGGCTCAGCCACAGCGACGGGGTGGTGGTGTCCCCGGTCGGCGGGAGGGTGTGGGTCAGCGTCCACGCGTCGACGTTCTGGTAGGCGGTGCCGACCAGGGTCTGGGTGCGGATGCCCGTCAGACGCTTGGTGGTGAAGAAGGCCGGGCCGTGGTTGTTGCAGGTGCCTGTGGAGGCGCAGGTCTGGTCGACGGGCACGTCCGGCCAGTGCGAGGCGTTGGCGGTCGTCATCTTCGTCGTGGCGCAGTCGAAGCTGGAGTCGGCCAGGCAGCGCTCGGAGGTGTCGAAGAAGACCTGGGCCGCGGCCGGGGCGGCGGTGTCGTAGACCTTGCCGGCCAGTTGCCCGTACTGGATCTTGGCGAGGTAGCCGTCGCGGGCGTACGTGGTCGGGGTGGTGGCGTTGTCCCGGCCGTAGTAGCCGGTCTCGGGCGTGTACCAGTAGCTGATGGCGTTGCCGTGCGGGTCGACGGTGTAGTCGAGGTTCCAGCGGTAGCCCTGCTGGCACCAGGAGTCGGCGAAGCTGGCCGCGTGGCACGGCTCGTTGGCGTCGTTGCCGTAGACGGGCGCGGTGAACACCGAGTTGGTGGTCGCGTTGCCCGTCGCCCAGCCGGGCAGCCGGTTCTTGCCGAAGTAGTACTGAGTGCCGTCGGCCGTGGTGACGACGAAGTACTCGTTGTCGTTGTCGCCGTTGACCGTGTCGGTCTTGACCTCGATCTTCTCGCCGTTGTCGCCCTGCGGGTGCCAGGTGCCCGACTTGTCGTCGTGGACGAGGGTGTTGGACGAGCCGTTCAGCGACAGAGTGAGCGAGTCGACGTCGTCGGACCAGCATTCGTCCGAGGTCTTGGGGGTGCCGTTCGCCGTGTCGTCGGAGCAGGAGGCGTAGCTGCGCTCGACGAAGCCGGGCGAGTAGTCCCAGCCGTCGCCGATCCAGGAGGACTGGGCGTTCGTCGAGGAGGTGCGCCCGTCGACACTCTGCGAGCTGTAGCCGAGGGACACGTTCGGGGCCAGGCCGCCTGGCACGTCGGGCACTGAGATGGGGTACGAGTAGCTGAAGGCACCGGCCGAATCGCCCGCGGTCCACTGGCCGGACGGCGCCAGGGAGGTGGCCGCATAGCTGCCGCCACCGCCCGTAGCGGCAGCCTCCGCCGCGAGCACCATCGGCTGCGCCGTAGTGGTGGCGGGCAGCGCGATCTCGGCCGAGACCGTCTGCGTCTTCGCGTCGTTGGTCGAGGTCAGCGGGGTCTGCTTGCGGCAGGCGGCGGCTTGCGGGGTGGTCAGAGCGCAGGCCGGCAGTTGGACGAGGCGGAGTCTGCCTGCCCAGTCGCCGCCGTAGGCGTCCTTGAACGCCGAGTAGTTCAGGCCCACTTGGGCGGTGCCACCCGAGGTGGTGCTGTCGGGCTGCACGGTGAGGACGACGCCCTTCAGGGCGAGTTTCTGCGCGGCCGTCTGGCCCGGAAGCGACACGTGGACGCGGGTGCCCGCGCCCGCCCGGTGTGTGCTCTTCGCTGCGGCAACCGTCACCGGGACGCCGGCAGCCCGCTCGGCGGCGGCGCCGCGTGCGGGAACCGCCACGTCGGCCGCCCCCCTGGCGGGCCAGGTCTTGTGGGCCTGGGCTGCGCTCCAGCGCGCCATCTGCGGCACCTTCACGGCCTTGCCCTTGACCGGCGTGACGGGAACCGACGGTTCCTTCTTCGCCTTCACAAGGTAATTCGTGTGCTGTTCAGCCGCGAGTGCGTCTGTCGGCGCGATAAACCCGACCAGCAGACTGAGCAGACCGATTGCGACGATCCACAAAGCGGGCACCCTGCGTATCCGCATGGTCTTTCTGTAAATCCGCCAACGTGAATTACGACGCACTCCGGACCCCCCATTCCAGCACGGCTGTCGGGGCCTATTCGATCAGATCAAAGACGCCTCTCACAGTCCCTTCACATGTTCAAAAAGTATAGAGATCGCCACGCATCGACCCTTGTTCGACCAAAATCCTAGGTCAAACACACCAACTCTGGCATGAACGGGTCACATCACTCAATAACTTCCCCAACTGGTTCACCGGACAGCAAAGTTGCACACTTCATCTACACGTCCAGAGAGGTCGCATCATGGCTGTTTTATTCTTGGGACCGTTGTCCCCGTCACATGATTACGGGTAGCCTCCCTCGCGCCCATAGATGCTTACACTCGGACTCAAATTGGGGGGCAGATGTCCGACCGTTTCCGCCGACTTTCCTCCGGCGTTCCATTCAGAAAGTACCCGCGAATACCGGGCAGATTCCTGGTCCTTGCCACCGTCAGCGCACTCTGCTTGTCACCGCTCGCCGCTCAGCCTGCCGCCGCGGACTCCGGACCGGGCTCCGTCGCAGATGTCAACACCGGCCGACCGGACCTGACGCCGGCGCCCGCGGATGACACGAAGTCACCGGATCCGACCGGATCGTTGCGCCCGACCGATGACGACGACGGGCTGACGACGGCCGAGGAGTCGGCACTGTCCAGCGCGCAGAAGCAGGCCTCGGCGACCGGCCAGCCAGTCCGGGTCGACGCCCTGACCACCGAGACGGCCACCACGACGGCGAACCCGTCAGGCACCGTCACCTATGACTCCAGCGTGCTGCCCGTACGGGTCCGTAAGGCGCACCGCTGGGTCCCGGTCGACGCCACCCTGACACGCGACGCGGACGGCACCTGGAGCCCCACCGCCGCGGCCGAACCGCTCTCCTTCTCCGGCGGCGGGACCAGCCCCCTCGCCACCATGACCGAGGGCAAGGCATCCCTCGCACTGTCCTGGCCCCACACCCTGCCCACCCCGCACGCCTCCGGCGCCGGCCTGACCTACCCGAGCGTGCTGCCCGGCGTAGACCTGCGAGTCACCGCCGACACGCAGGGCGGCTGGTCACAGGTCCTCGTCGTCAAGAACGCCCAGGCCGCCGCCGACCCAGCCCTCGCCCAACTCGCCCTCACCACAAGTGCGAAGGGCGTCACCGTCGCCGACGACGGGCACGGCAACCTCGCCGCGACCACACCGGACGGCAGGGTGCTCTTCAGCGCCCCGCAGCCTGCCATGTGGGACTCCAGCGGCATCGGCGCAGCACACACCACCCCGGAATCAGGCCCCGCCCCCAAGGCCCGAGTAGCGCGCGTCCAGGGCCGCCTGCACGGCCGGACCCTGTCCCTCGTCCCCGACGCCAAACTGCTCGGCGACGCGGACACCAAGTTCCCGGTCTTCATCGACCCGACCTGGAATCCGCACTACGCCACCGGCGCCAAGCAGCACTACGCCGAGACTCAACAGGGCTGCCCCACCGCCAAGAACTACGACTCCACCCAGTACGGCGACCCCGGCGTCGGCTACAACAGCTGGTCCGGCTGCATCGGCGACGAGATCTCCTACTTCCAGCTCGCCGTGCCCTCCATCGTCGACCACTCGCACGTGGTCACGGCCACGGTAGACGTCAAAGAGAACTACTCCGCCAGCTGCAGCCTCTCTTCCGACGTCTCCCTCTACTGGTCCGCCGCGATCAACTCGTCGACCACCTGGAACAGCAACACGTCGCGGACCACGAAGGAGGACACCAAGAGCTTCGGACCGGCCTGCTCCAGCGAGCCCTCTGCCGGCTTCGATGTGACCAAGACGATCAGAAACGGTGTCCAGGTTCCCTTGAAGAGCTGGACGTTCGCCCTCGTCAACGGCCACAACGGCAGCGGCGACGGCAACTACTTCAAACGCTTCGACAACAACCCGTCGCTTGCCATCACCTACAACCACGCGCCGAACAAGCCCGGCACACTGGCCACCAAGGTCGGCTCCACCTCGCTCGGCTGCGGCACCGCCACTCCCTACCCCATCGTCGGCAAGACCCTGGCCACCACCCCGCCCACCCTCAACGCCACCATCAGCGACACCGACAAGGACGCCCTCGCGGCCACCTACTCGTACTGGGTCGGCAGCGGCACGGCCACCACAACCACCAGCGCCACCGTCGCCAGCGGCGCCAACGCACCGAAACAGCTGCCCTCGACGTTCATGAGCGGTCTCGCGGACGGCAGCATCGTCAACTGGAAGGTCACCTCCAGCGACGGCGAGGACACCTCCGCCACCTCCGCCACCTGTCACTTCACCGTCGACCTGCACAGCCCCGCCCAGCCCACGGTCAAAACCGCGGACAGCCTCTACCCGGAGGACGCACCGGGCATCACCGCCGCCGGCACGGCGGGCAAGTTCACTCTCTCCGTGGACCCCGGCACGAACGGCAACAACGCCACCAAGTTCTTCTACGGCCTGGACGCCGCGCCGCCCACGTCCAACACCCCAGCCGCGCAGACCGTGACGGCCAGCAACAACGCCGCCACGATCACGGTGACCCCCGTGGCACCGGGCACTCACACGCTCTACGTCAACGCCGTCGACTCGGCCGGCAACGTCTCCTCCCAGAGGACGTACGAGTTCACCGCGATCGGGCACGCCGCAAAGACCTACACCAGCCTGCAAGCCGCCTTTAACAACACCGCCACCACCGATGACAGCAACCGCACCACCGCCGACGTCGACGGAGCGGGCTCCAGCCTCTCCCTCCAGGCGCTCAAGGCAGCCGGCTGGCAACCCGGCGGCAAGATCACCGTCGACGGTGCCACCTTCACACTGCCCAACTTCGGCTCCACAAGCGGCGACAACGTGCTCGCCGCGAACCAGACCATCCAGATGAACGGCGCCAGCGGCCAGGCACTGGTCTTCCTCGGGTATTCCACTTACGGGTCCGTCGGCTCCCAGCACCAGGACGGCGACACCACCAGCCCCGTCGTCCCCGACAACACCAACACATCCGCCACGAAGTGCAGCCTCGGCAACGGCACCTATGAAGACTGCGTCACGCCGAAGGGGTCCATCACCTACGGAGACGGGAGCGCACAGCCCTACTACCTGACCATGCCCGACTGGGTGGACGGTCCCGACACCCTGGCCGCAGTCACCCTTCCGTACCGCAACATCCCCACGAACGCGGTGACCCACAGCACCAACATCTACGCGTTCGCCGTCCCGTTGAAGGCCGGCGCCACGGTCGACTCGGTGGCACTGCCCGATCTGGCCCAGGCCGCACGCAAGTACGTGCCGGGGATGCACATCATCGGCATGTCCGTCCGCGACACCACCACCGCGGCCAACAGCGCTTCCTGGACTGGCAGTTGGAGCGCACCTACCGAAGAGCGGTTCCAGTTCTCCTCCATGGGAGCCTTCAGCAACCAGACCTTCCGCGAGGTCAGCCAGATAAGCGCCGGCGGCGACCACGTGCGGCTACGCCTGTCCAACGCCCTGGGTACCGACCCGCTGACCCTCGACCACGTCACCGTCGCCCCGTACAGCAGCGGCGCGGCAACCGCCTCCACACCCGTGGACGTCACCTTCGGCGGAACCAAGTCGGTGGTCATCCCGGAGGGCGGCGAGCTCTACAGCGACCCGATCCCCATGACGGTCGCCCCCGGCGGAGTGATCACGACCAGCATCCATCTGGTGAACCAGGTGAGCTACCTCGTCATGCACCCCTGGGCAGCCACCGACTCAGTCGGCTACGTCAGCGCCGTCGGCAGCGGCGACCACACCACGGACACGGCCAACACGGCGTTCACCGGCACCGGCACGGTCGCGGCCCGCTCCACCGACATCCTCACCGGAGTCGACGTCACCACCACCGACCACCAGCCCACCGTCTCCGTGCTCGGCGACGGCCTCATCAACACCCGCACCACGGGTAATACAGCGGGCTACAGCACCCCCCGCTTCAACCAGTATCTGGCGAACCGCCTGATCACCAACACCGACGGCGTACCGGTCTACGGCGTCGAGAACGCCGGCATAGAGAACAACTACCTGGGAACCGACCAGGGCGCAGGCGCGGGCGGGCGCGCGGCACTCACCCGCCTGGACCGGGACGTCCTGTCCGTGCCCGGCATCCGCACAGTTGTGGTCACACAAGGCTTGGAGGACATCGTCGCCGGCCACGACGACGTCGACATCGACAGTGCCCTCGGGCTGTTGCGGGATCAGCTGAAGGGCTGGGGCATCAAGGTCATCTTCACCACTCTGACGCCCTGCGACGGAAACAGCGCCTGCACCGCGGCAGTCGACCAGAACCGCATCGACACCAATACCTGGATCACCGACCAACTCGACTTCACTCCACCAACAGTGAGTCACGTGGACGCGGAAGCGGTGGTGGCGGTCACGGACACTGCGAGTACAGCAGACCCAAAAGCACTGAAACTCGACAACGACGCGGCCCCGGCGGACTTCGACTCCGGCGACCACATCAACCTGACGCCAGACGGCTACAACACGATCAGCAACGCCTACGACCTGACCTCACTCGGGCCCGACGCATAGCGGGGCAGTAGCAGCCGGGTGCACCGCAGCAACTCTTGTGGCGCACCCGGCCCGGGGGGGCACTCCTGGCGAGTGGACGGACCACTACCAGTCGCCAAGGTTCGGCCCAGTCTGTACACCAACCGAGCAAGTGGCCGACGACACTGCCCTCGAAGTCATCGCTCACCTCGCTCAGGCGGCTCGCCTTCTGAGATTGTGAGGGCACATCCAGGGCAGATGAGCTTGGGAACCAGCGTCGACCAGTGAGAACTACCTCCGTCACCTCGTCACCCCACCACTCGCTCCCGCGCTCCCGGTCAGCTGGATCCAGGACCGGCCTTCGGAGACGGGCCGAGGTCCCGGACATAGACAGTGACCCACGCCCCGTTGACACGCGTTGTCCCGTACTCACGGAAGTAGCGCCGCAGGGTGCTTGCCTTCGCCTCCTCCTGCGGGTTGGTCGGCGAGTGCGTGCCCGCCGGGTCGCGGACCGCGACGATCCGGTCGAATTGCAGCATGCGGGCCGCTATTTCCTGGGCGGGAAGCTCGACACCGGCCAGCGTGTTCGACGAAACGGGGTCCTGTGCCAGGGCGAGATCCGTCAGGGAACGGGTGTCCTCGGGGTTGGCCGCGGTCAGGATCCGGTGCTGGGCGGGGAGATAGAGCAGCCCGTCGCCGGGACGGCCTTCCTCGCGTACGGCGGCGCTGATGGCGGTGACGTCATTGCTGCGGCTCTGGGGTGTCCTCAGTGAAAGGCTCGTCGGGACGAGCGCGGTCAGTACGGCGACCGCCGCGATCCACGCGTAGCGGGAAGACCACTGCCGCCGGAGGAGGTGATCCATCGAAGCGCCCAGCAGCAACGCGATTCCGATGTTGCTGTAGACCACATACCGGTCGACGAAGAGGGGCTTGACCAGCGAGGCGATCAGCAGGAGAAAGCCGGGTAGCACAAGAATCGGCACAGCCAGCGCGGAAAGCCGCACGGGCCCCCTCACCCCCAGAAGCACCCTCACCCCCAGAGGTCCTCTCCCCTCCAGAGGTCCCCTCACCCCCATAGATCCCCTCACCCCCGGAGATCCCCTCACCCCCAGGGGTGCCAGCGCACACACCACGCCCACGGCCGCCACCACCAGGAAATAATCGGGCCGTACCGGTGCGCCGATCCAGGACACCTGCGCCGATTGCCCCGCACTGAGGATCGCCAGCGGCAACAGTCCCGCCACGACGCCCGCGGCAGCCGTGCCCCACGCCCTCACCACCCGTCGTGGCGCACGGGAGACGACCAGGGCGACGCCGTGTGCGACCAGGGCGAGGACCGCGAACTCGTGGAGCAGACAGGCCAGCAGCATGGTGGAGCCGTAGACCGCCCACCGCAACCGCCACCTCCACCCCCATCCCCACCGGCCGCGTTGCGGGACGCTGACCACGAGCGCGTAGGTGGCCCAGGTGACCAGGGCGCAGACCATGGCGTACGAGCGGCCTTCCTGCGCGAACTTCTGTACCTGGGGAAGGAGCGCGAACACCGGCCCGGCCAGCAGTCCGACCCGGGGTCCCGCCAGGCGTAGCGCCAGCAGCCCGACTCCGCTCGCCGCCGCGGACATCGCCAGCACGGACGGCAGCCGCAGCGTCAGGAGCCCTCCGCCGAAGAGGCCGAAGAGCTCGTGCATCACGGCGTAGTAGAGGGCGTGGACCAGGTCGATGTGCTGGGCGGTGCGCCATATCTGCGAAAGATCGCGGTGCGCGACCTGATAGGTGACGGACTCGTCCCCCCACATGGTGTTCTGCCTGCGGATACCCCAGAGCCCCAGGGCGACGGTCAGCAGCAGGGGCGCGAGGACGACAACGGCTTGGGCCGGGCCCGGTGATGGTCGACGGACGGGTACGGGAGGGGAGACCGTCCTGGCCACGGCGGGGGCCACGGCGGGGGCACGTTCATCAACGGACATCGGTGACAGGGCCTTTCAGCAGTGGCGGAAGACGCTCCGCCAGCGTGCCCGGACCCCGTTGACCGGCTGCTGACCCAACCTGACCGGCCGATCAGGAAGGCGTGCCCGCGCTGTGCGAAGCTGCACCGCATGCGCATCCTGGTGGTCGAAGACGAGGTGGACCTCGCTCACACCCTGCACACCGGTCTGACCGCCGAGGGCTACAGCGTCGACCTCGCCCATGACGGCCGGCAGGGGCTGTGGATGGCCAGGACCGGTGAATACGCCCTGGTCGTACTGGACTTGATGCTGCCGGGGCTCAACGGCTACAAGGTCTGCGCCCAGTTGCGCCGGGAGGGCAACGCGACCCCCATCCTGGTCCTCACCGCCAAGGACGGGGACTGGGACCAGGCGGAGGCCCTGGACACGGGCGCCGACGACTACCTGGCCAAGCCCTTCTCCTACGTGGTGCTCGTCGCACGGCTGCGGGCGCTGGTCAGACGGGCCGCCACGGTCGCCCCGCCGGTCCTCGCCGTGGGCGACCTCTCGTTGGATGTCGCCGGCCGGGTCTGCCGCCGGGCCGGGGCCCGGGTGGAACTCACGCCCAGGGAGTTCGCCGTCCTTGAGCTGCTGGCCCGCCGGGCGGGCCAGGCGGTCTCCAAAGCGGATCTGCTCTATCACGCGTGGCCCGACGAAGCCCTGGATCCCAACCTCGTGGAGGCAAGGGTCAGCGCGCTGCGCAAGAAGGTGGACTCCGCGTTCGGCCGACGGTCCCTGGAGACCGTACGGGGTACCGGCTACCGGCTGGTGGACGACCGTGAACGCGACTGAGCCGCGGCGCCGCCGGTGGCGGATCGCGCCGCGTTCGGTACGCGCCCGCACGGCCCTGGCCGCCGCCTCGGCCGCCGCCGTCATCCTGGTCGGCATCGGCTGGTGGCTGCACCACGACGTCTACCGCCAGGGCACCCGGATCGCCGAAAGCCAGGCCGAGCAACAGGTCTGGGCTCTCGTCGATCAGCTGAACGGGGGTGTGCTTCCCGCGCAGAAAAGCATCGTGCTGCCGTACGAGGTCGTCGCGTCCGGCCGGCGCACCGCTGTCGCCTACGGCGGAGGCATGGACGCCCTCGATCCCGGCACCCGCCATGTGCTGCCCACCCCGTCGGAGGCCAGGGAGCCCGGAGTCCTGACGATCCTTCCCCTCCGCATACCGGAGCGCGGCTCCCACTCCAGGGACAGACTCGGCCTGGCCGGCGGGACCTTCACGGTAATGTTCGCCGATGTCGGCGTCGGTCAACTCAGCAAGGCCAAGGTCGCCGCTCTGGGCGTCGCCTCGGACGCCTACCTGCGGGTCTATGTGGTGGTGCTCCCGAAAACGGCCGAGGAGATCGCCAGGACCACCGACCTCCTGCTGCTGCGGGCCGGGCTCGTCGGCCTCGTACTGATCGGCGCCGCCGTCTACTTCACCGTCCGCAGGTCGCTGCGGCCGGTCGAGGCCATCCGCGTCCTCACCGCCTCGGTCACCGCGAACGACCCCCGCGAACGCGTCACGGTACCCGCCACGGGACACGAGATCGCCGCCCTGGCCACCACCATCAACAGCACCCTCCAGCGCCTCGACGACGCCGCCGCCCAGCAGCGCCGCTTCGTCGCGGACGCGGCCCACGAACTGCGCAGCCCCCTCACCACCCTGCTGGCCAGCCTGGAAGTAGCGCTCGCCTACCCGGAACGCACCGACTGGCCCGGCGCGGCCACCACCGCCGCACGACAGACCCGCCGCCTCCAGGCCCTCGCCGAGGACCTGCTGCTCCTCGCCCGCCTCGACACCCGCGCCCCCACGTCCGACCCCGACACCGTCGACCTGGCGGCCCTCGCCTCCCGGCTGACCGAGCAATACCCCCTCGGCGAACGGCCGTTGACCCTCACCTGCGACAGCACCGAACCCGCCCCCGCACACGGAAACCCCGGCGAATACGAACGGCTGCTGCGCAACCTCGTCGACAACGCCGCCCGCCACGCCGCGCACCGCATCCAGATCACCGTCCGGAACCAGGACGACTGGGTCGTCCTCACCGTGCACGACGACGGACCGGGCGTGCCCACCGAGGACGCCGAGCGCGTCTTCGAACGCTTCGTCCGGCTCGACGACGCCCGTTCCCGCGACCACGGCGGCACCGGCCTGGGCCTCGCCATCGCCCGCGACCTGGCCCATCGCCACGGAGGCACCCTCAGCCTCACCCCCCGGACCCTCGGCGCGTGCTTCCGGCTACGCCTTCCGCGAGCCCGCACCGCGGCCGGGACATGACACGTCGGACACCCCTCGGCGCGCCGCCGGCAGATAGGTGACCCCGAAACGGAATTCCCGCCGCCGGCCGGGCTCCAGTGACAGGGCGGCGGCGTGTTCCGGACGGTTGTAGGCGTCGGTGGGTGCCTCGACGGGTTCCAGGGCGAGGGAGGCGCGCCGGTCGCGGGCGAGGGTGTCGCCGGTGAACACGTGCAGGTAGCCGCCGTGCTGCCACACCCGTAGCGCGTCTCCGGTCGCCGGGTCGCTCAGTACCGTCCCGGTCCGGCCGCCGGGGCCGGGGTCCAGGTCCGCGAAGCAGGCGTCGATGACGGCGTCGCCGAGCCTCCTGGGCGTACGGAAGTCCAGGTCGGGGCAGCGGTCCAGGGGCAGCAGGGCGTCCTTTCCGCGCAGGGGGATGAGGGAGGCGTCGGTGCGGATCAGGGTGTGGGCGGGGATGTGCAGGACGAGGTCGTCGATGGGGCGGGGGCGGGAGAGGGTGAAGTAGGGGTGCCAGCCCGATGCGTAGGGGGCGGTGGTCTCCCCCACGTTCGTCGCCCGGATCCCGATGCCGAGTTCGTGGCGGCCGATGGTGTACTCCACGTCGAGGTCCAGCGCGAACGGGTAACCGGGGTACCTGTCCGGTCTGATGCTCGTGCTGCGCAGCAGCAGCCGCGCCGAGTCTGGTGTCATGGTGGCCGCGACGAGCCGGAACGGCGCTTCGCGCGCGAAGCCGTGGTAGACCGTGCGGTCCCCGAGGCGGCCGGGCAGCAGGTCGTGGTCGTGGCCGGCGTGGTGGTAGCGGCCGTCGGCGACACGGTTGGGGAACGGGGCGAGCAGGCCCGCCCGTACGCCGTCCTGCGACAGCAGTTCGGCCTCGTCGCGGTAACCGTCCGTCAGTTCCGTGAGCTGTCCGGCGACTCCGCGTGCGACCTGCCAGCTCAGCAGCGTCGCCCCGCGCAGGGCGAGGACGACGCGTACGGCGCCGTCCGGCGCGGAGACGGTCAGGGTGGGTTCGTCGCCGAGGCGGCCTTCGGCGATCCGGAACGTGTCGGCCGTAGCGCCACCGCCCCTGCCTGTCACCCGGTGGCCTGTCACCCGGCCTCCGGAACGAGCCTCTTCACCCCCGCCATGACCCGTCACCCGGCCTCCGGAACGAGCCTCTTCACCCCCGCCATGACCCGTCACCCGGCCTCCGAAACCAGCCCCTTCACCCCCGTCACGGCCTGTCACCCGGCCTCCGGAACGAGTTTCTTCGCGCCCGTCATGATGGCCACCGCGTCCTCCATGGAGTGCGACCGCGGGGTGATGACCCCGGCGCAGCCGCCGAGGCGCTGGATGTGGATGCGGTCGGCGACGTCGAAGACGTTGGGCATGTTGTGGCTGATCAGGATGACGCCGAGGCCCTGGTCGCGCAGGTCGCGGACGAGCTTGAGGACCTGGCCGGTCTCGCGGACGCCCAGCGCTGCGGTGGGTTCGTCGAGGATGACGACCCGGCCGCCGAAGGCACCCGCGCGGGCGACGGCCACCGACTGCCGCTGGCCGCCGGAGAGCGTCTCCACGGCCTGGTTGATGTTCTGCAGGGTGCTGATGCCCAGCCGCTTGATGTGGTCGGAGGCCTGACGCTTCATCTCGCCGGTGTCGAGCATGCGGAACACCGAGCCGAGCACACCCTTGCGGCGGATCTCGCGGGCGAGGAACAGGTTGCTGGCGATGTCCAGCGCCGGGGCCACGGCGAGGGTCTGGTAGACGGTCTCGATGCCGGACTCGCGGGCGTCCTGCGGCCGTTTGAAGTGCACCTCGGAGCCGTCGACCAGGATGCTGCCCCGGTCGGGGACGAGCGCCCCGGAGAGGCACTTGATCAGGGTGGACTTGCCGGCGCCGTTGTCGCCGATGACGGCGAGGACCTCGCCGGGGTAGAGGGTGAGGTCGACGTCGCTCAGGCCGACGACCCGGCCGAAGACCTTGACCAGGCCCTTGGCTTCGAGAACGGGGGCGGTGGCGGTGGCAGTCGTCATGACTTCACACTCCTTATCCACTGGTCGACGGAGACAGCCGCGATCACCAGCACGCCGACTGTCAGGACTTGGTAGTTGGGGTCGATCCCGGCCAGTGCCAGACCGTTGACGAAGACCTGGACGATGAGCGCGCCGATCAGCGAGCCGAGCACCACCCCGCGTCCGCCGAACAGGCTGGTGCCGCCGATGACGACGGCGGTGATGGACTGGAGGTTGGCGTTGAGGCCGCTGTTCGGGTCGCCGCCGCCGACCCGGCCGACCAGGATCCAGGCGCCCACCGCGATGGCGAACCCGCCGACCAGGTAGGCGCTCAGCAGCACCCGGTTGACGGAGATGCCGGCCAGGCGGGCGGCCTCGATGTCGTCGCCCACGGCGTACAGATGCCGGCCCCAGGCGGTGTAGCGCAGCGCGTAGCCGATCACCGCGTACAGGGCGATCATGAGCAGGACGCCGGTGGTCAGGTTCAGCTGCCCGATGGAGACCGTGTCCGCGCTCCACATGAGGATGTTGCCCGGTTGCAGGGACACGGTCTGGCCCTTGGCGTAGATGAGCGTGATCGCGGTGAAGATGCTGAGGGTGCCGAGGGTGACGATGAACGGCGGCAGCTTGATCCTGGTGACCAGCAGCCCGTTGACGGCCTGCGCGGCGATCGCGACGGCGGCTCCCGCGAGCAGGGCGAGCACGCCCGGCAGGTGGTTGTCGGCGACGAGCTTCGACATCAGCAGGGAGGCCAGCACCATGACCGCGCCGATGGACAGGTCGATGCCGGCCGTGAGGATGATGACGGTCTGGCCGACGGCCAACGAGCCGATGACGGCCGTCTGCTGGGCGACCAGCGACAGGTTCTGCAACGCGTAGAAGCGGTCGTTGACCAGGGAGAACACGATGGCGGCGAGCACCAGCACGATCGCCGGGCTGAGGGCCGGCTGACGGTGCAGCACCGCGTGGATGCGCTGGGCCGGTGTGGCGGGCCGGTTGAGGAACTCCTCCGCCGGTGCCGGTGTCGCTTCACTGTCCACGTGGGTGGTCACAGGGGGTCCTTCCGGTTCTGTCCCTCGTGCGGGCCTTCGTAGGAGGTGTGGTGCGGGTGGGCCACCGGTGCCATGACGGCTACCGGCACCGGCGGCCCAGCCCGGCCGGCCGGGTCGGCTGTCAGTCGCCCCAGCAGGCGGAAGCGGCCTGCGACGGGGACTGGACCGTCAGACCCCCGAGGGACTTGGCGGCGACCAGCGCGGTGCCGGTGTCGTAGAACGACTTGCCGTTGGTGACGCTGGGCTTGCTGCCGCCGCGGGCGAGCTTCGCGATGGAACTGACGCCGAGGGCGGCCATCTTGCCCGGGTACTGCACGGCGTCGGCGGCGAACTCACCGCTGGTGACGTTCTTCAGGCCCGAGCAACTGCCGTCGATCGCGTAGATCGCGACGCTCTTCTCCTTGTTCGCCGCCTTCAGCGCGTTGTACGCGCCCTCGCCCGCCGGCTCGTTGATCGCGTAGACCACGTTGATGTCCGGGTTGGCCGACAGGCAGTTCTCCATCGCGGTGCGTCCGCCGTCGATGGCGCCCTGGGTCGGCTGGTGACAGGCGATCTTGTACGTGCCGCCCTTGCCGCCGGTGTACTTCCCGGACTTGGCCTCCTTGCCGTTCTCGGTCTTGCTGCCCGGGTCGATGCCCATGCCCTCCAGGAAGCCGTGGTCGCGGTCGATGTCCACCGAGACGACCTGGTTGTTGAACAGGTCGAGCATGGCGATGACCGCGGGCTTGCCGTTCAGGGCCGCCGCCGCGTACTGGCCGTCGAGCTTGCCCGCCTGCTCGTTGTCGGTGGCGTAGGTGATGTCCGCGACGCTCGGCGGGTTGGGCGCGGTGTCCAGGGCGATCACGAAGAGGCCGGCCTGCTTCGCGCGCTTCAGCGCGGTGTTCACGGCGTCGCCGTTGGTGGTGATCAGGATGCCCTTGTCGCCGCGCGAGACGGCGTTGTCGATGGCGGTGATCTGGGTCTGGGTGTCGCCGTCCGAGGTGCCCGCCGCGACGGTGAGGCTCACGTTGTCCTTGGCGGCCTGCGTCTTGGCGTCCTTCTCCATGCTCACGAAGTAGGGGTTGCTGAGGGTCTTCAGGATCAGTGACACCCCCACCTTCCCGCCGCCGGACGACGAGGAGCTTCCGTTGGAGGAACCGCAGGCCGCGAGGGTGGCGCCGAGGCACACCGTGATGCCGATCGCCGCCGCCCGGGTGCGCCGGCTGCGAAGGCCCGAGGCCTGGCTGGAGGAGAGGTTCATGGCTGATCCCTTTCGGAGCCGTCCCGTGGTCGACGCTGAGACAACGTTGACTCGACGGGATACTGGGCCCGTATGGACGAGCGCGTCAAGGCACTGGTAGACATACGTCGGCAACGAGTGGGTAACGCATAATCAGCTGGAGACAACGATGACCCTGGGCGAGCCGGAGCCGCGGTCCCCCCGCAGCCGCCCCACCATGCGCGAGGTGGCGGCACTGGCCGGCGTCGCCATCAAGACGGTCTCGCGTGTGGTCAACGAGGTGCCCACCGTCGATCCGGCCATCGCCGCCCGGGTGCGCGACGCGGCCGACAAACTGGGCTACCGGCCCAACCTGACCGCCAGCAGCCTGCGCCGCGGGGACGGCCGTACGGCCACGATCGGGATGCTCGTCGAGGACTCGGCGAACCCTTTCTCGGCGGCCCTGACCCGCACCGTCGAGAACGTGGCACGCGAGCGCGGAGTGCTCGTGCTGGTCGGAAGCCTCGACGAGGACCCGGCCCGGGAGCGGGAGTTGGCCCGCGCTCTCATCGACCGGCGGGTCGACGGCCTGGTGATCGTGCCGGCCGGCCGCGACCACAGCTATCTGATCAGCGAGCAGCGGTCGGGCACCTGCATGGTCTTCGTCGACCGCGAGCCCAGCCTGCTCGACGCGGACACCGTCGTCTCCGACAACCGGCGGGGCGCCGTCACCGCCGTCAACCACCTGCTGACGGCCGGCCACCGCCGCATCGCCTACCTCGGCGACCGCGCGACCATCTCCACCGCCGCCCAGCGTTTCGACGGGTACCGGCACGCCCTGGAAGTCGCGCACATCGAGTACGACGAGGAGATCGTCCGGCACACCGGGGCCAGCGAGGAATCCGCCATCATCGCGACCGAGCGGCTCCTGGCGCTGCCGGACCCGCCCACCGCGCTGTTCACCAGCCAGAACCTCGTCACCATCGGCGCCGTACGCGCGCTGCGCGCCCTCGGTCTCCAGGACACCGTCGCCCACCTGGGCTTCGACGACTTCCCCCTGGCCGACCTGCTCAGCCCGGGGATCTCCGTCATCGCCCAGGACGTCGAGCGGCTGGGCAGGACGGCCGCCGAGATGCTCTTCCGCAGACTGGACGGCGACCAGTCACCCACCAGCACCGTCACTGTTCCGACCCGGCTGATCGAGCGGGGATCCGGCGAGATCACGGCGGGAGGACGACGCCACGACTGAACCATCGCCGCCACCACGGGCATGTCGTGGTCGGCCCCCTGGGCCTCCAGCACATGGGGTGACAACTCGGCGGCGAGGGCTCCGTCCCAGTGCCTGTCGGCTGTGCCGCCGACCAAGAGGAAAGGGGCTGTCGCCGCGCGGGTGCCGAGGGACTTCCCGATCACGACGGGCACGCCGCCCGGCGAGTTCGCGGTCGTACGGTCGAGTACCGGGGCGACCTGACCGAGGACCCATGCGTTCATACGGCTGTCCGCCGGCCGCGTACATGAGAAGGGGGACAGTGGGGCCGAACATCCCCCCGGAGACCACCACCGCGCCCCGCGGCGCCGCTGTCTGCTCGCCCATGGCGATGACCATGAGCATGAACGTATCCGTCTCCTGCCGGAGACGAGAACACCGTTTCCCCGGTGCGGGCCTGAGTTCGAGGGCGGGCATGTCAGGATGATGATCTGACAGCCACTCACCAAGACGGAGCCTGGCCTCATGACCTCTCCCAGCGGGGACGACAGTGGCGCCCAGCCACTGATCATCGACACCAGCAAGCCCCACCCGGCCCGGATGTACGACTACTTCCTCGGCGGCAAGGACAACTACGAGGTCGACCGGGAGGCCGCCGAGCAGTTCATCAAGGCGGCGCCGGAGGTGCGCGAGGGGGTGCGGGCCAACCGGCGCTTCATGCACCGGGCCGTCCGGCATGTCGTGGCGGAAGGCGGGGTACGGCAGATCCTCGACATCGGGACCGGGCTGCCCACCGAGCCGAACGTGCACCAGATCGCGCACGCCGTCGCCCCGGACACGCGGATCGTCTACGTCGACAACGACCCGATCGTCAGCACCCACTCGATGGCCCTCATGGAGGACACCGACACCTCCGTCATCCTGGCCGACCTGCGCGATCCCCGTGCCGTCCTCGACCACCCCGAGGTACGCAAGGCCATCGACTTCGACCAGCCGGTGGCGGTGCTGCTGGTGGCCGTCGTGCACTTCCTCGCCGACGACGGGGATCCGTACGGCATCGTCGCGACCCTGCGCGACGCGCTGCCCGTCGGTTCGTACCTCGTTCTGTCGCACGCCACGGGCGATGTCCACGAGGACCACCGCGAGGAGGCCGCGTCCGTCTACAACCGGGCCACCGCCACCCTCAACCTCCGCACGCACGCCCAAGTCCTGGACTTCTTCGGCGACTTCACCCTTGTCGACCCCGGCCTGGTCCGGGTCACGCACTGGCAGCCCGAGGAGACTCCGGACCCGGCCGCCGCGCCGATCGGCATCTACGGCGGGGTGGCCCGCAAGGACAGCTAGTCACAAACCGCTGGTCACCTGTCGTGATCGTTCTGCCCTCCCGGCCCGGCAATGAGAAGCCCAGCACCGTGCTCGTGTCACGCAGGGCCTCCGGGAGGGCTCCCGCCGCGCCGATGCCTCGGGCTCGTTCGAGGCGCTGGGGGCGGGTCATGGTGAGGCCGAAGTCCTTCGTCAGGCCGGCGCCGTCCAGCAAGTCGCAGAGGAACAGCATGTGTTCGTCGAGCGGCACCTGTTCGGCGCGGACGGCACGGACGCCGTCGAGCAGGGCGGTTCGGAGGGCGGTGTCGGGGTGGTGGCGTGTCCTGGTGAGGAGGGGGGTGGGGGCGGCGGTACGGGTCCGCAGAGCGGACAGCAGGTCGTCCGCCCAAGTCAGGCCCGTGTGGGGCGTGTTGGGCGTGTTGGGCGACAGTTCGATCTCGCCGCTGGTCCGGTAGATCTCCAGGCCCGGTCTTCTGGTCTTCCTCGGGCAGGGACAGGCAACGACACGAACTGCCCGGAAACAGCCGCCGCCCGGACCGCCCTCCACGCCCTTCTCCTCACCTGCCGGCGTGATGGTGGAGCCGGCTGCACCCCCGACTGGGCAGCTCACCCCCTCGTGGCGGCAGCCCGGTGGCGGGATCGTTGATCTCACAAGGTCGAGGTCAACGACTCGCCGGAAGGAAACCGACATGCCTCACACCGCCGTCTCCCTCACCAAGGAAGCCCGTACCGCCCGCCCGTCAGCCGTCAGCCCCGCCCGGCGAACCCCGCACACCACCGCCCGCGTCATGCCCCTCTGGCAGGCCATGGCCCACCTGTTCGCCCCGGCCGAGGGCGCGGTACGTCCGTAGGTCCTCGCGTCGCCCCGGGACACCCGCCAGTGGAGTCCCCGGAGTCACCCCCAGTGCACCCGGCGTTCACGTCCCCCGCGAACGATGCGCCCCATGAGACGTGTCACCCCCGCCCTGGTCCTCGGCATGGCCGCGCTCCTGGCCACCGCGTTCGCCGCCCAGGCGGCCCCCGGCAACAACCGCTCCCACACCGACAGTTACGGCACGAAGGCCACCTACGAGCCGGAGCAGGACTCCCGCTCGTACCAGAGGGCCCCGGCCGGTTTCACCCCCGTCTTCACCGAGAACGTGTCCCGGCACGGATCGCGGTCGTCCACCGACAGTTCGGACGGCGACCTGATCCTCGCGCTGTGGAACAGGGCGCAGGCGGAAGGGCAACTCACCGCGAAGGGGCGGGAGTTCGGACCGAAGGTGCAGGCACTCGAAACCGCCATGAGCGGGGTCGGGTACGGCGACCTGAGCGCGCGCGGGAAGGAGGAGATGCACGACACCGCCGTACGGATGGCGAAGCGGCTGCCGAGTCTGTTCGCGGCGATCGCGAAGGACAAGGAGCCCATCGACGTCGTCAGTTCGGGGCAGGGGCGGGCCGTCGACAGCGCCGACCTCTACGGCGCCGCGCTCGCCGAGACCGACCCCGGTCTGGCCTCCCTCATCGGCGCGACCCGTACCGACAAGGACCTGCTGTACTTCCACAAGGCCGCCGGGGGTGCCGCGTACCGCGACTACATCGCGAACGACAAGCGGCTCGCGGCCACCCTCGCGTCGATCACCGACCAGCCGAGGACCCACCGCGCCGCCCGTGACGTACTGGGGAAGCTCTTCGAGCCGGCGTTCGTGGACCGGATCACGGCGGGCGAGTTCTCGGCGATCGGCACGGACGTCGAGGCCGCCACCGCCGTCTACAACCTGTACGCCATCGCCCCCGCGATGAGCGAGGAGAGCCCGGGCGGCAAGGGCTGGGGCATGGATCGGTACATCTCCGCGCGCGACGCCGACTGGTTCGGGTATCTGTCCGACGCCGAGGACTTCTACGAGAAGGGGCCGGGCTTCGCGGACAGCGACATCACGTACAGGATGGCCGGCGTCCTGCTCGACGACTTCTTCAAGAAGGCCGAGGCCAAGCGCGACGGCACGAGCGACCTGGGCGCCGAACTCCGGTTCACCCACGCCGAGGAGATCATCCCGCTGGCCGCGCTGATGGGCCTGCCGGGAAGTACGGAGGGGGTCACGGCCGAGCAGCCGTACACCTACGCCACCAACTCCTGGCGGGGCGCCGCCGTGGCACCCCTCGGCTCGAACATCCAGTGGGACGTCTACCGCAAGGGCAGCACCTACCTCGTGCGCATGCTCTACAACGAGAAGGAGACCGCGTTCAAGGCCGGCTGCCGTCCCGTCTCGAAGGGCAGCAAGTTCTACGACCTCGACGAGCTGGAGCGCTGCTTCGGGCGCACGGGGTCGGCCGGCTGAGCGACCGTACGCGGCACGGGCACTCGCCCCTCCGCCCCCCACCCCCTCTCCAAAAAAATGTGACACTCACCCACCCAAGTGTCACATTTTCCCGGACACCCTCCCCTCCCCGAACCCGAGCCCGAGCCCGAACCCGTCAGCCCCGGCCGCGTGGCCCGGTTCCCGGCCCGGTCACACCGCCCACAGTGAAGCCGATCACCGACCCGCCGCCGTCCCGCCGTAGCGCGAACGGCGCGCCGCCGTGGGCCAGGGACACCTCGCGGACGATCGAGAGGCCCAGCCCCGAGCCGGGGAGGGAGCGGGCGTCGGCCGCGCGGTAGAAGCGGTCGAAGATGCGGAAGAGGTCGGTTTCGGAGACTCCGGGACCCCGGTCGAGTACTTCGACGCGGACCGTGCCGGGCCGGGCCGGGCCGGAGACCGCGATCTCGATGGGGGTCTGGCCCGCGCGGTCGAACTTGGCCGCGTTCTCCACGAGGTTGGAGATCGCGCGCTGGAGCATGCCAGGGCGGCCGTCGGTCGTGGTGTCGCCGCTCGCCCGGACGACGATGTCGCGTCCGGTGCGGCGGCGGGCCAGGCCCGCGACGTCCTCGGCGATGTCGGCGAGATCGACCTGCTGGGGCGGTTCGGTGTCGGACTGGCCGGCCGCCAGGTCCACCAACTCGTTGACCAGGTCGGTGAGTTCGCGGGCCTCCTGGGAGAGGTCGGCGACCAGTTCCTCACGGGTGCCGGGCGGCAGTTCGTCCATGCGGCGCAGCAGGGAGATGTTGGTACGGAGCGAGGTCAGCGGGGTGCGGAGTTCGTGGCCGGCGTCCTGGATCAGGCGGCGCTGGTCCTCCTCCGACTGCGCGAGCCGGCCGAGCATCCGGTCGAAGGCGCGGCCCAGGCGGCCCACCTCGTCGTAGCCGGTGACGGGGACCTGGACGCCGAGCCGGCGGGTGCGGGCCACGTCCTCGGCCGCCGCGGTGAGGATGATGAGGCGCCGCGTGATGCGCCGGGCCAGCCACCAGCCGCACAGACCGGCGAGTACGACCACGGCCGCCATCAGCACGAACGTCCGCTGCTGCAACGCCCGCAGCAGATCCTCGGTGTCGCTGAACTCCTGCGCGACCTGCACCGCACCCCGTCCGTCGCCGAGCGAGACGGTCGCGATGCGGTACACGTCCGAGGCGACGGCGACGTCCTTGTGCTCCACCGTCTTCCCGGCCACCCTGTCGCCCGCGACCGCCCGGTCGTCGCCGCTGACGGGCAGCGCCGGGCTGCCGCTGTCGAGGACGGCGCCGTCCCGCCCGAGCACCTGTACGTCCGTACGGGCGGGCCGCACGATGTCGTGTCCTGGCGCGGAGGAGGAGAAGTCGTCGGGCGTCATCTGGTGCGTCCGCACCTCGTCCTGGAGATCCTGTACGACCTGGTCGAACACGGACTCCTGGTCGACGCGGACCAGGCGGGCAGCCGCGCTGTACGACAGGACGCCGACGAGGAGGGTGACGGCGGCGGTCACGGCCGCGAAGGACAGGACGAACGTGGTGCGGAGCGAGACCAGTCTGGGTCGCCGGGTGGCCACCAGCCGCCGCAGGCGGCCCACTCAGTCCTCCCGCAGCACGTAACCCACGCCACGCACCGTGTGGATCAGCTGCGGTGCGCCGGGCTCATCGAGCTTGCGGCGCAGATAGCCGACGTAGACGGCGAGGTTCTTGGAGCCGGGGCCGAAGTCGTAGCCCCAGATGCGGTCGTAGATCGTGGAGTGGTCGAGGACGATGCCCGCGTTGCGGACGAGCAGTTCGAGAAGCTCGAACTCGGTCCTGGTCAGCTCCAGTTCGCGGTCCCCGCGCCAGACGCGGCGGGCCTGGAGGTCCATGCGCAGACCGGCCGCCGAGATCTGCCGGTCGGTGGAGGAGGCGGCGGCGGAGAGGAAGGAGGACGATGACGTCCCCGTGTGGGGTTCGTCCCTCAGGGCGTCCGCGGCGGTGCCGGCGACGCCGTTGGCCGGGACCGGGCTGGTGCGGCGGAGCAGGGCGCGCAGCCTCGCGAAGACCTCTTCGACGTCGAAGGGCTTCACCACGTAGTCGTCGGCGCCCGCGTCCAGGCCCGCGATCCTGTCGGCGGTCTCCACGAGGGCGGTCAGCATCAGGATCGGGGTGCGGTCGCCCTCGGCGCGCAGCACCCGGCAGACCTGGAGGCCGTCGATGCCGGGCATCATGACGTCGAGGAGCAGCACGTCCGGTGGGGTGCGGTGGGCCTGCGCGAGCGCCTCGACACCGTCGGCGACCGCGGTCACCTGGTAGCCCTCCAGGCTCAGGGCCCGCTCCAGGGCATGACGGATGGCACGGTCGTCTTCGGCGAGCAGCACAGTCTGGGGCACGCCACCCAGTGTGCCAAGGCCTCCGGCGGTTGACCGGTGGGGGCAGGTCTACGATCACCCTTTTTACCTGGCTCTCACCGAGGTGGGCGCAACCCGGGGTGTCCTCCTACCGTCTTCTCACGGTCGGGTGCGGCGGGGTACCTGCCTGGGGGCTGCGCCCCCAGACCCCCCTTCGGCCCTGAAGGGGCCTCGTCCTCAGACGCCGGACGGGCTGATATTCAGTGCCGCCAATTGGTCCGTGAACGGTACGACCGTCGGCTTGCTCGCCGGGCGCCCTGGCGACAGGCCCGCCATCAGGCCCGCCAACTCCCCCGCCGCCCGCTCGATCCGCTCCGGCAGCCCCTCCGCACCCCAGTCCTCCGAGGCGGCGTACACCCCGGTCGGGACGACCACGGCGCGCAGGTACGCGAAGAGCGGGCGCAGGGCGTGTTCCAGTACCAGGGAGTGGCGCGCGCTGCCGCCCGTCGCCGCGATCAGTACCGGCTTTCCGACGAGCGCGTCCTTGTCGAGGACGTCGAAGAACGACTTGAAGAGTCCGCTGTACGACGCGGAGAACACCGGCGTGACGGCGATCAGGCCGTCGGCCCGCGTCACCGCGTCGAGGGCTTCCGCGAGCTTTCTTCCAGGGAAGCCGTTGGTGAGGTTGTGGGCTATGTCGACGGCCAGGTCGCGCAGCTCCACGACCTGGATGTCGACAGGGGTCTGCCGGTCCACCGCCGCCGCCAGCCGGTCGGCCAGCAGCCTCGTGGACGACGGCACGCTCAGCCCCGCCGAGACGACTACGAGCTTCATGCGACGGTCACCCCTTCCGATGCGGCGGCCTTGGCTGCCTTGAGCGACTCGTGCGTCGGCGCCTCCGGCACGTCCTCCGGGCGGTTCACCGCGAACTCCTTGCGCAGGACCGGTACGACCTCCTCGCCCAGCAGGTCGAGCTGCTCCAGGACCGTCTTCAGCGGCAGCCCGGCGTGGTCCAGCAGGAACAGCTGGCGCTGGTAGTCACCGGCGTAGTCCCGGAACGCGAGGGTCTTCTCGATGACCTCCTGCGGGGAGCCGACGGTCAGCGGGGTCTGGTCGGTGAAGTCCTCCAGGGAGGGCCCGTGGCCGTAGACCGGCGCGTTGTCGAAGTACGGGCGGAATTCCTTGACCGCGTCCTGGGAGTTCTTGCGCATGAAGACCTGGCCGCCGAGCCCGACGATCGCCTGCTCCGCCGTGCCGTGGCCGTAGTGCGCGTACCGCTCCCGGTACAGCTCGACCATCCGCTTGGTGTGGTCGGCCGGCCAGAAGATGTTGTTGTGGAAGAACCCGTCGCCGTAGTAGGCCGCCTGTTCAGCGATCTCGGGGCTGCGGATCGAGCCGTGCCAGACGAACGGCGCCACGCCGTCCAGCGGGCGGGGCGTGGACGTGAAGCCCTGGAGCGGGGAGCGGAACTTGCCCTCCCAGTTCACGACGTCCTCGCGCCACAGCCTGCGCAGCAGGGCGTAGTTCTCGATGGCGAGGTTGATGCCCTGGCGGATGTCCTGCCCGAACCAGGGGTACACCGGGCCGGTGTTGCCGCGGCCCATCATCAGGTCGACCCGGCCGTCGGCCAGGTGCTGGAGCATCGCGAAGTCCTCCGCGATCTTCACCGGGTCGTTGGTGGTGATGAGGGTGGTGGAGGTGGAGAGGATCAGCTTCTCGGTCCGCGCCGCGATGAAGCCGAGCATCGTGGTGGGCGACGAGGGCACGAACGGCGGGTTGTGGTGCTCGCCGGTCGCGAAGACGTCGAGCCCGACCTCCTCGGCCTTCAGCGCGATGGCGACCATGGCCTTGATGCGCTCACGCTCGGTCGGCGTCCGTCCGGTGGTCGGGTCCGGTGTGACGTCGCCGACGCTGAAGATCCCGAACTGCATGGTCGTTCACCCTCCAGGTTGTTGATTATTCAACTATACCCCCCAACGGCCACCCCGCCGCACATATTCCACAGACCGGGGACGCCGTCTTCCGTCCGCTGTCAGTGGCTCGTCCTACGATCCCGACATGGCCGCCCCACGCCCCAGCGCCTCCGGAGAAGCCGACGACACCCGAGGAATCGTCGACCCCGCGGAACTCCTCGCCCGCGTGCGCTTCCGCCGCCCCGGACCCGCCGAGCCGCTGCGCCCGTACGTCGAGCACTACTGGCTGATCGACTGGGACCTGACCGAGCCCTACGTGTCCCACGTCGTCCCGCACCCGGCCGTGCACATCGTCTTCCAGCGGCTCGCCGGCGAGGACGCCTTCGTCGAGGTCGCGGGCATCCCGCACGGTCTCTTCGCGCAGAAACTGGAGGGGCGCGGGCGCGTGTGCGGGATCAAGTTCCGGCCCGGCGCCTTCCGCACCGCGCTGCCCGAGCGCCCGGTGTCGGAGTGGACCGGGCTGCGGATCCGCCAGCCCGACGTGTTCCCCGGCACCGACCCCGCCACGGTCCTCGACCACGCCGACGACAGCGCCCGCGTCGCCGCCCTGGACACCTTCCTCCTCGCCCTCGACCTCCGCCCCGACCCGCAGGCCGAACTGGCCACCGCCCTGGTCGACCGCATCCGCGGCGACCGCGCCATCCGCCGCGTGACCGACTTCGCCCACGCCGAAGGCCTGTCCGTACGACTGCTGCAGCGCCTCTTCGCCGCGTACGTCGGCGTCGGCCCCAAGTGGGTCATCCTGCGCTACCGCATCCACGAGGCCCTGGAGCGGGCCGGATCCGAGGAGCCCGTGGACTGGGCCGGCCTGGCCGCCGACCTGGGCTATGCCGACCAGGCCCACCTGGTCCGGGACTTCACGGCGACGGTCGGGGTGACACCGACCGCGTACGCCCAGGGCGTGCAGTGACGACGACCTCCCGTTCATCCGGCCTCGTCCAGTGGCCCGGCACCTCCGACGCTCGCGCTGGTAGCTTTCGCAGCGGCCGGACCACAGCGGGAAGAGAGCCACGGTGAACCGAACTCAGGCCGTGACCCGGTGGTTCACGGCGGACAACAACCCCATCCAGGTCTTCGGCACCGTCGCCGGTATCACCGTGGCCGCGTTCGTGGTGCGGCCGGTCGGCTGGTCCGGTACCGGGCTCGCGGTGCTGTGTCTGCTCGTCCTGGTCTCGCTGATGATGTGCACGCGGCTGATTCCCGAGGGGCGGCTCGCGTCCGGGCCGCAGTTCGCGGTGCTGTGCGTCTGGTCGGCCGGGGCCGCCGCGCTGATGGCCCTGGACCGCTCCGGGGCGTCGGCCCTGTTCGCGTACTTCGTGACCGGGCACGCCGGATACCGTCTCGACAGCCGCCGCTCACTGCCCTTCGCCGCGGTCACCAGCGCCCTGTGCGCGGGTGCGCTGCTCCTGCCGTGGGGCGGCCACGGCACCTCGTGGATCGTGGGCGCCTTCACCGGCGTCAGTGTGCTGGTCGGTCTCTCCAACCGGGCCCACACCGAGGCGCTGCGCTCCGCGCGGGCCGCCGCCGAGCAGGCCGAACTGGCCGCACGCGCCGAGGCACGGGCCGAGGCACTCGCCGAGCGGGCCCGGATCGCCCGGGACGTGCACGACGTACTGGCCCACTCGCTGGCCGGGGTGAACATGCAACTGGAGGTCGCCGACGCCCTGTTGGAGTCCGGTGACATCGACCGGGCCCGGCAGGCGGCCCAGCGGGCGCAGAGCCTGGTGCGCTCGGGGCTGACCGAGGTGCAGCGCACGGTCGGGGACCTGCGCGAGGACGCGCTGCCGCTGGTGGAGACGCTGCGGTCACTGCTCGCGTCCGCGTCCGACGCCGGTACGCTGACGGTCGACGGGCCACCGCGTGAACTGCCCGTCCGCCTCGCCCAGGTGATCGTGCGCTGCGCCCAGGAGGCGCTGACCAACGCGCACAAGTACGCGCCCGGCGCCCAGGTCCGCATGCGCCTGGAGCACCTGGAGCACCTCCCGGACGAGACCGTCTTCGAGGTGGTGAACTCCGCGCCGCCGCAGGGCTCGCGGCCGTTGGCGGACGCGGGGAGCGGGATGGGGCTTGTCGGGATGCGCGAGCGCCTCGATCTGGTGGGCGGCACGGTCACGGCCGGGCCGATCGTGGACGGCGACGATGCGGGAGGATGGCGAGTGCGCGTGGTGATCCCGGGATGAGCGACGAGCGACAGCGGCACGGCGAGCGGCAGGCCGCCGTACGAGACGAGCAGCAGGCCGCCGTACGGGACGAGCGGCAGCCCGTCGTACGGGTGGTGGTGGCCGACGACCAGACCGCCGTCCGTGAGGCGCTGGCGACCGTACTGGATCTGCAGCCCGGTGTGGAGGTCGTGGCGACGGCGAAGGACGGCGGGGAGGCCGTGCGGGCCGCCGAGGAGCACGCGCCCGACGTGATCCTGATGGATCTCAACATGCCGCGGATGGACGGGGTGGAGGCCACCCGGCTGCTCGCGGAGCGCTTCCCGCAGGTCGCCGTCGTGGTGCTCACCACCTTCGCCGACGAGGAGTACATCCTCGCCGCGCTCGGCGCCGGCGCCCGCGGCTACCTCACCAAGGAGTCCGGCCGGCAGGACATCACCCGCGCGGTACGGGCCGCGGCGGCCGGGCAGTCCGTGCTCGACCCCGCCGTACGGGACCGGCTCGTCGCCGCCGCCGCGCGGGGCGGGACCCCCGCCGAGCGGCCGGGCACGGGACTCGCCCCGGACCTCACACCCCGGGAGGTCGAGGTGCTCACACTGATCGGCGAGGGCCTCACCAACCGGGGGATCGCCGAGCGGCTGGTGGTGAGCGAGGCGACGGTGAAGACGCATATCAACAACCTCTTCTCCAAGGCGCATCTGCGGGACCGGGCACATGCCGTGAAGTACGCGTTCATCCACGGACTGGTGAAGACCCCCGGGTGAGGGCGTCGCCGTGGGCCCCGGCCGGTGCCAGCAGGCGCACACGGGCCAGCAGCAGGAACACCCGGGTGAGGACCATGGCCAGCGCCATGATGACGAAGAACGGCGCGATGGCGTCCTGCACTATGTGGTGCTCCGCCATGAACGTGCCGAGGTGGTCGCGGAACCAGGTGTTGTGCTCGGCGAGGTAGATGAAGGCGACGCGCAGGGCGACCACCGCCGTCCAGATCGCCACGAACCCCGCGCCGCACCGGGTGTGGACCTTGCCCGAGACCGGGTCCCGCTCCACGCCGGTGGTGAGGGTGGCGACGACACCGCAGGCCAGTCCGATCGCGGCGCCCACCAGATAGACGACCACGTCGACGGTCTGGGTGGGCGTCCCCTTCAGATAGAAGTAGCCGACCGCGGACACCGTGCCGATCGGCATCAGCACCTTGTGCAGGTCGTACTTCCGGCGCCCGTACTGCGTCAGCATCATCACCGCGAAGATGCCCCCGCTGATCGCCAGCGCCTGCTCCATGTCCGTCATGACGTCGCACTCCTCGGTTTCCGGCGGTCTTCCCGCCGCGCGTTTTCCTGAGTGCGACTCTCCCGCCGACGCCGGAAAAGCTCCCGGACCCACGGGTGGAAATCCGGGTGGAGATCGAAGGTGGAGCCTGCCCCCTAGAAGCACCCCCAGGGGCAGCGCGCGGGCGCTGCGCCGGGGACGACCAGGAGAAGGTCACCCGTCCACGTCCCCCGCGCGCAGACGCGCGGTCTGCCGCGCGCTGAACTCCCTCGTACGCCTCATGTGGTCGACGATCACGGCCAGTTGGGAGTCGTCGAGGTCGTCGAAGAGCGCGAACCAGCCACCGCCGAGCCGGTCCACGAGCCGCGTCGCCGACCCCGTCGTCAGCCCGGTCAGCTCGGCGATCCGGCCCGTGGTCACCGGCCCGGCCTCCAGCGTGAGCAGGTTCAGGCACTGCAGATCGGTGGGGTGCAGCCCGAGCCGGTCGGCGACGGCCTGGTTGAACAGGGCGTACGACGCGGTCGCGGTCTCGGGCGTGGCTCCGCGGTACTACGGGTGTGGCTCAGAAGTAGTAGGTGTCGCTACTACGGGTGTGGCTCAGAAGTAGTAGGTGTCGCTGGTGTCGAGGACGAGCACCCGCTGCTGGTCGTTGGCCCGGTTCCCGTCCACCGCGCCCCCGCCCCACACGGTGTCCAGCTCCAGCAGCACCTCGGAGGGCGCGCCGGCCAGCCGTACCCGCAGCTCGATCCGCTCGCCCGCCTCGTCCGCGGCCAGCGCCCCCGTCCGGCACACCACCACCCGCTCCCCCGACCGCGCACACCCCTCCGGCAGCGTCTGCCGGTCCGCGAGCGGCTTCGACCAGCGCAGCCGTACGGTCGCGTCGGGGATCGCGGACGGCCCGTGGTTGCGCGGGGTGAACCGCACGTCGAACCGGCCCGCGGTCATGGCGGCCGAGCCGTGATAGGCGAGATCCGCCTCCGGACCGGAGAGATCGGCGTGACCGGGAGCCGCGCCCGTCACCGCCAGCGCGCTGCCCGCCACGGCCAGAACCCGTAGAAGCCCCAGTAGCCCCAGTAGCCGTAGAACCCGTAGTACTCGTAGAACCCGCATGCCGTCCACTCCTCAGTACGCCCAGTACGCCCAGTACGCCCAGTACGCCCAGTACGCCCAGTACGCCCGTACAACCCGTACACCGCCACCGTGGTCGTACGGATGTATCCCACGCGCGGCGCCCGACAGGCGCCGTCCATCAGGTGACACCCGTGTGATGGGGTGGCGGTCATGCTCGTTCTCCGCTCCGCAGCCCTTTTCCTCGTCGCCGCCGTCTTCGAGATCGGCGGCGCCTGGCTGGTCTGGCAGGGGGTGCGCGAACACCGCGGCTGGCTGTGGATCGGCGGCGGGGTCATGGCCCTCGGCGTGTACGGCTTCGTCGCCACCTTCCAGCCCGACGCCCACTTCGGCCGCATCCTCGCGGCGTACGGCGGGATCTTCGTCGCCGGTTCGCTGGCCTGGGGCGCGGTCGCGGACGGCTACCGGCCCGACCGCTGGGACGTCACCGGCGCCCTGATCTGCCTGGCCGGGATGGCCGTGATCATGTGGGCGCCGCGCAACGGCGGCTGAGCCACCTCGATACCCTGGCAGCGGTAAGTCGTACGAGACGTCGGAGACCAAGCCGTACGAGACGTCTGAGACATCGCACCGTCCTGAGGAGCAGCCCCATGGCCACCGCCGCACCGTCCGCCGCCTCCCGTATCGCGGTCGTCACCGGGGCCAGCGGCGGGATCGGCGCCGCCACCGCCCGGCAGCTCGCCTCGGCCGGCTACCGCGTCGTCCTCACCGCCCGCCGCAAGGACCGCATCGAGGCACTCGCCGAGGAGATCAACAAGGCGGGCCACAAGGCGACGGCGTACGAACTCGACGTCACCGACCGCGGTGCCGTCGACGAGTTCGCGACCGCCTTCAAGACGATCGGCGTCCTGGTCAACAACGCGGGCGGCGCACTCGGCGCCGACCCGGTCGCGACCGGTGACCCCGCCGACTGGCGCACGATGTACGAGACGAACGTCCTCGGCACCCTGAACATCACCCAGGCCCTCCTCCCCGCCCTCACCGCGAGCGGCGACGGCACGGTCGTGGTCGTCTCCTCCACGGCCGGCCACGGCACGTACGAGGGCGGCGCGGGCTATGTCGCCGCCAAGCACGGCGCCCACGTCCTCGCCGAGACGCTGCGCCTGGAGATCGTCGGCACCCCGGTCCGGGTCATCGAGGTCGCGCCCGGCATGGTCAGGACGGACGAGTTCGCGCTGACCCGCTTCGGCGGCGACGCGGAGAAGGCGGCGAAGGTCTACGAGGGCGTCGCCGAGCCCCTCACCGCCGACGACGTCGCCGACACGATCAGCTGGGCGGTCACCCGCCCCAGCCACGTCAACATCGACCTCCTCGTGGTCCGCCCCCGCGCCCAGGCCTCGAACACCAAGGTCCACAGGGAGCTGTGATGCCCGACGAGCAGGAGCGCCCGGACGGCCCCGACAACTCCCAAGAAGCCCTGGACAAGCGCCGGTTGGCCGAGGAGACCAGGAACGAGCGCAAGGTCTGGTACTTCCTCGGCTACTTCCTCTTCGGCATCCACATCGTCGCGTTCGTGATGATCTACGCGGTGACACACGCGCCGAACAAGTAGGGGTGGCTTGCTCCGTGCCGCTCCGCTGCCCGGCCCTCCTGCGTCAACCCTTCACGCACACAACCTGCTTCAGCTTCGCCACGACCTCCACCAAGTCCCGCTGCTGATCGATGACCTGCTCGATCGGCTTGTACGCGCCCGGGATCTCGTCCACGACACCGGAGTCCTTACGGCACTCCACGCCCCGCGTCTGCTCCTCCAGGTCCTTCGTCGAGAAGCGACGCTTGGCCGCGGTACGGCTCATGCGCCGACCGGCGCCGTGCGACGCGGAGTTGAAGGACTTCTCGTTGCCGAGGCCCTTCACGATGTACGAACCGGTGCCCATCGAACCCGGGATGATCCCGTACTCGCCGGAGCCGGCCCGGATCGCCCCCTTACGGGTGACCAGCAGGTCCATGCCCTCGTACCGCTCCTCGCTCACATAGTTGTGGTGGCAGGAGATCTCCGGCTCGAAGGTCGGCTTCGCCTTCTTGAACTCCTTGCGGACCACGTCCTTCAGGAGCGCCATCATGATCGTGCGGTTGTACTTCGCGTACTCCTGCGCCCAGAACAGGTCGTTGCGGTACGCCGCCATCTGCGGGGTGTCCGCGATGAAGACGGCGAGGTCACGGTCGACCAGGCCCTGGTTGTGCGGGAGCTTCTGGGCCGTGCCGATGTGGTGCTCGGCCAGCTCCTTGCCGATGTTCCGGGATCCGGAGTGGAGCATGAGCCAGATCGAACCGTCGCCATCTATGCACACTTCGGTGAAGTGGTTGCCGGATCCGAGCGTTCCCATCTGCTTTTGCGCACGCTCATGACGGAATTTGACCGCTTCGGCAACCCCGTCGAACCGCCCCCAGAACTCCTCCCACCCCGCAGTAGCGAACCCGTGCAACCGCCCCGGCTCGACAGGACTGTCGTGCATCCCCCGCCCCACCGGAATCGCCTGCTCGATCTTCGACCGCAGCCGGGACAGATCTCCGGGAAGATCGTTCGCCGTGAGTGACGTCTTCACCGCCGACATCCCGCAGCCGATGTCGACCCCCACCGCCGCGGGACACACCGCACCCCGCATCGCGATGACCGAACCGACCGTCGCGCCCTTCCCGTAGTGCACGTCCGGCATGACCGCCAGGCCCTTGATCCACGGCAGGGTCGCCACGTTGCGCAGCTGCTGGAGCGCGCCCTCCTCGACCGTCGCCGGGTCCGTCCACATGCGGATCGGAACCTTCGCGCCCGGCATCTCCACGTACGACATCTCTTCCTCATTCCCCCGGAATCACATCAAAAGTCATACATCGCAAAACCGGCGCCAAGGTCAACGAAAGGGACAGCGGACCGGCGTCCACGGCTGTGCGTGCGATAGACATTGTCTCCAGGGGGTCCCCCGGTGCGGCAAGCGATTAACCAGCGGGGACACTGGCAGACCCTGGATCGTTCAAGGGGTCGAGGGACACACCTACACACGTCTACACACGTCTACACACGTCTACACACGTCTACACACCGACATACCGTCGAGAGGAGCCCGACCGTGCAGCGGAAGGCGTACGTACCCGGCGCCGCCGCGCTCCTCGTGGCGCTGCTGGCCGGCTGCACGAGCGGCTCGGCCGACAGCGGTACGACGGACGACGCGAACCCCGGTGAGGCCGGTACGGCGACGGCGGTGGCCCAGCCGGGCAAGTACCGCACGCTTCCGGAGCCCTGCGGGGCGGTCGGCCACGGCACGCTGGACTCCCTGCTGCCCGGCGTCAAGCAGATCACGGACGCGGACCAGCGCGAGGCGGCCTACGCGGGCGACGCCACGCTGACGTTCGACACGGACCGCAAGGTGGGCTGCCGTTGGAAGGTGGAGTCCACGGACGCGACCGACCATCTGCTGGTCGACTTCGAGCGGGTGGTGTCCTACGACAACGCCGTGAGCGACGACAGCGAGGCGCAGACGATCTTCGCGACGAAGGAGACGGCGGCGGATCTCCCGGAGCCGACGGCGAGCGCCACGGTGTCGGATTCCGCGTCCGCATCGGCATCGGCATCCGCGTCGGCGTCGGATTCCGCGACGCCTTCCTCCTCCGCCACCTCCTCCTCGTCGTCGTCCGCTTCCGCCTCCGCCTCTCCGTCGCCCACCGGTCTCGAACCCCGCACCCTCTCCGGTCTCGGTGACGAGGCGTTCCTGGACGACGCGTTGAGCAGTTCGGGTTCGACGGCGAAGCAGCGCACGGTGACTGTGGTGTTCCGCACGTCCAACGTCATCGTGACCATCGAGTACGACGAGCAGCCGGCGACGGTCGGCGTGGTGCCGGACAGCCAGAAGATGCAGGACAGGGCGCGGAAACTGGCCGCGCAGCTGGCCGACTCGCTCAACGGTTAGGGCTCCGGGCGGCACCGTTCGCGGCCCCGCGCAAAGGCCGCGAACGGAGACCGCACAGCTGACTCACCGCGTACCGTGGCCCCTCGGACCCGATCCGACGGCAGGAACCACGAGCGTCATGAGTGAAGGAACCATGCATCAACCAGCACAACGAGACCAGAGTGACCAGCAGCGGGCGAAGCGTCTGAGCCGCGTCCTTGTCTGTACGGCCGCCGTCCCGGTGATGCTGATCGCGGCCGGCTGCTCCTCCGACTCCGGCTCCAGTGCCGGGGCGAACAAGGAGAACGCGGGGAGCGGCGATCTGACGGCGACCGCGTCGGCCGCTCCGACGGTGCAGGCGGCGGCGTACAAGAAGCTGCCCGAGCCGTGTGCGGTGCTGTCGAAGAAGACGTTGACCGATCTGGTGCCGAAGGGCGCCACGTCGGGCAAGGAGGGCACCTCGACCGACACCGCGTCGCGCGGCAGCTGCTCCTGGACGAGCCTGGACAACAACGGGGTCAAGGGTTCGCAGTTCCGCTGGCTGAACGTGTCGTTGCTGCGGTTCGACTCGTCGCAGACCCAGGGCGAGGGCGACAAGCTGGCGCACGCGTACTACACGAAGCAGGTGCAGGAGGCGCAGTCCGCCACCGGCGCGAAGAACACCAGGTCGGAGCCGGTCGCGGGTGCGGGCGCCGAGGCGACGGCGGTGCGCTACGACCTGAAGAAGAAGGAAGGCGCCTTCAAGCAGCAGACGGTGGTGGCGCGGGTCGAGAACGTGGTCGTCACGATCGACTACAACGGCGCGGGCCTGGCGGGCGACAAGGCGCCGAGCGCGGACGCGTTGACGAAGGCGGCGGAGAAGGCCGTGAAGGAGGCCGTGGCGGCGGTCACGACGGCCAACGGCACGGGCAGCGGCACTGGCACTGGCACGAGTTCCGCCCCTGTGTCCCCCTCTCCCTCCAAGTCGGCCTCCAAGGCCGCGAGCTCCTCTCCCTCGCCCTCCGCGACGAAGAAGAGCTGACCGTCACATCCGAAACGGATTCGCGCCTCAACGCGCAGGTCAATAGAGCGTTTTGACGGAGCCCGGACCCTTTGGGGACCGGGCTCCTGGCAGACCGGCACCCGGGACGCCGCACACATGTGCCACCCTGTTGCGCGCAACAACATGTAAGGGGAGGGGAGTCCGGGTGTCCGCGCCCATTCAGCTCACACGTATGCACCGGGTGCTCATCGGCGTGGTGGTCTCCGGTGCGGTCGTCATCGCCGGCATCGGCTTCGCCGGTTCGTACGCCGCCGTGCGCGAACTCGCCCTGAAAAAGGGCTTCGGGAACTTCGCGTACGTCTTCCCGATCGGTATCGACGCGGGTATCTGCGTCCTGCTCGCCCTGGACCTGCTCCTGACCTGGATCAGGATCCCCTTCCCGCTGCTGCGCCAGACGGCGTGGCTGCTGACGGTCGCGACGATCGCGTTCAACGGCGCGGCGGCCTGGCCGGACCCGCTGGGTGTCGGTATGCACGCGGTGATCCCGATCCTGTTCGTGGTCTCCGTCGAGGCGGCCCGGCACGCGATCGGCCGGATCGCCGACATCACCGCCGACAAGCACATGGAGGGCGTGCGGCTCACCCGCTGGCTGCTCTCCCCGATCCCGACGTTCCTGCTCTGGCGCCGGATGAAGCTGTGGGAGCTGCGCTCCTACGAGCAGGTCATCAAGCTGGAGCAGGACCGCCTCGTCTACCAGGCCCGCTTGCACTCCCGCTTCGGCCGCGCGTGGCGCCGCAAGGCCCCGGTGGAGTCCATCATGCCGCTGCGTCTGGCCCGCTACGGCGTCCCGCTCGCGGAGACGGCCCCCTCGGGCCTGGCCGCGGCGGGCATCGAGCCCGTACTGCTGCCCCCCGCCCCGCAGTTGGAGCCGGCCCGCGAGCCGGAGCAGCAGACGGCACCCGCGCTGCAGAACACCCCGGCGCCGGTCCGCGAGCAGCTGCCCGCGCCCGTCGCGCAGGAGGCCCCCGGGCAGCCGGGGCCGGAGGACTACCCCGAGCCGCAGAGCCAGTGGCTCCAGGCGCGGGACCCCCAGTCCGTCGCGTACCAGGGCGACTACGACCCGACGTACGACCCGGACGCCGCGTACCGGCAGTGGTACTCGGAGCAGCAGCAGGCGGAGCAGTTCCAGCAGTTCGAGGAGGA
The DNA here is from genome assembly GCF_044753545.1 of Streptomyces sp. NPDC088350. Classification (NCBI taxonomy): domain Bacteria; kingdom Bacillati; phylum Actinomycetota; class Actinomycetes; order Kitasatosporales; family Streptomycetaceae; genus Streptomyces; species Streptomyces sp. NPDC088350. Next base: position 87,355 of record NZ_JBIVNL010000022.1, read on the forward strand.
ACAGCAGCGGTACGAGCAGCGGCAGTTCCCGCAACAGCAGCAGTACGAGGAGCAGCCCGCCCCGGCCCCGGAGCCCTCGCCGGAGGACACGGGTACGTTCCCGATCCCGTCCGGCCCGGGCCGTACCCGCGAGCTGGGTGCGGGCGGCGGCACGGAGCTGACCGAGGAGGACTACTACCTGGTCTTCAAGAAGTCGATAGACGGCAGCTATCCGACCTCGGGCCAGTTCAGGGGTGACGTGGAGGCCACGTACGGCATCACGCTCCCGCAGCGCGAGGCCGACCGCATGGTCAACCGTTTCACCAACCGCCACACGGCGGAACTCCAGGAAGACCACATCGCGTAGAGCGTTTCCGCTACGACGACGGGGGCGGGGCGGGGGGGGGGGGGGCCCGGGGGCCCCCCCCCGGGGGGAAAAGCCGGGGGGGGGGACACCCCCAACCCCCCCCCCCCCCCCACCGCCCCCCCCCCCCCGCGCGG
>NZ_JBIVNL010000022.1:87844-143345 GCF_044753545.1 Streptomyces sp. NPDC088350
ACCGTTTCCACCACCCCCCCCGGGGGGAAACCCCTGCAACACAACTGCGGGTCGTGGGTTCCCCCACCGCCTGGGGGGGCGCCGGGGCCTCGTGGCCCCGGGCCGCCCCCGTCGTCGTAGAACAGGCCGGGTCTCTACTCCCCCAGAAGCCTGCGCACCCTCTCCTGGCCCACCGCGAGCAGCAGGGTGGGCAGGCGCGGGCCGGTGTCGCGGCCTACCAGCAGGTGGTAGAGGAGCGCGAAGAAGGTGCGCTGGGAGGCCTTGATCTCGGGCGGGAGTTCCTTGGGGGTCGCGTCGGCGGGGAAGCCGGCCTGGACCTTGGGGACGCCGTAGACGAGGTGGGTGAGGCCGTCCAGGGACCAGTGGTCGGCGAGGCCTTCGCTCAGGAGTCGCAGGGACTGCTGGGCGGCCTCGTCGAGGGACTTGAGGAGTTCGGCGTCGGGTTCGGCGCGCACGATGGTCCGCTGGTCGGCGGGGACGTGCGTGTTGATCCAGGCCTCGGCCTTGTCGAGCCGGGGGCGGACCTCGTCGAGGGTGGACAGGGGGTTGGCCGGGTCGAGTTCGCTGAGGATGCGCAGCGTCTGGTCCTCGGCTCCGGCGGTGACGTCGGCGACGGACGCGAGGGTCCGGTACGGCATCGGGCGGGGCGTGCGCGGCAGTTCACCGCCGGCGGTGCGCACCGCGCGGGAGTGCGCGGCGATGTCGGCGGGCAGGGCGGAACCGTCCTCGACCTTCCCGTCCAGCTTGTCCCACTCGTCGTAGAGGCGCTGGATCTCCTGGTCGAAGGCGATCTTGAAGGACTGGTTGGGGCGGCGGCGGGCGTAGAGCCAGCGCAGCAGCTGCGGTTCCATGATCTGGAGCGCGTCGGCCGGGGTGGGGACCCCGCCCTTGCTGCTGGACATCTTGGCCATGCCGCTGATGCCGACGAAGGCGTACATGGGCCCGATGGGCCGCTCGCCCCCGAAGATCCCGACGATCTGCCCGCCCACCTGGAAGGACGACCCGGGAGACGAGTGGTCCACACCGCTCGGCTCGAAGACGACCCCCTCGTAGGCCCAGCGCATCGGCCAGTCGACCTTCCAGACCAGCTTGCCGCGGTTGAACTCGCTCAGCAGGACGGTCTCGGTGAAGCCGTCCTCGGTGCAGACGTACGTCAGCTCGGTGGTGTCGTCGTCGTACGCCGTGACGGTGGTGAGGTCCTTGCCGCAGGCACCGCAGAAGGGCTTGTACGGGAAGTAGCCGGCGGAACCGGAGCTGCCGTCGTCCTCCTCGGCCGCGCCCGACCCTTCCTCGGCCTCCAGCTCGGCCGCGTCGACGGCCTTCTGCTGCTGCTTCTTGGCCGGGGCCTTCTTGGTGCGGTACTGCTCCAGGATCGCGTCGATGTCCCCGCGGTGCTTCATGGCGTGCAGGATCTGCTCGCGGTACACCCCGGAGGTGTACTGCGCGGTCTGGCTGATCCCGTCGAACTCCACGCCCAGCTCGGCCAGCGACTCGATCATCGCGGCCTTGAAGTGCTCGGCCCAGTTCGGGTACGCGGAGCCCTTCGGGGCCGGCACGGAGGTCAGCGGCTTGCCGATGTGCTCGGCCCAGCCGGCGTCGGTCCCCTCCACGCCGTTGGGCACCTTGCGGTAGCGGTCGTAGTCGTCCCAGGAGATGAGGTGCCGGACCTCGTGGCCCCGGCGCCGGATCTCGTCGGCGACGAGGTGCGGGGTCATGACCTCGCGGAGGTTGCCGAGGTGGATGGGGCCCGACGGCGACAGCCCGGACGCGACGACGACAGGTTTGCCGGGGGCCCGACGCTCCGACTCCTCGATGACCTCATCCGCGAAACGGGAGACCCAGTCGGTGGTCTCGGTGCTCTGAGCCACGATCGGCACGTCCTTCTTTCTGGCACGGGGCAGCCGGTACGGTCGCACGACTGACCGCACCATTGTCCCAGGCGACCCGACATCCACGAAAACGGCTTTTCCAAGGCCGTGACTCTGAAGCGGGCCCTGGGGGTGGCGGGCTTTCTTACTGCGGGCCCGGTGGGGGCCGGTCGCGCAGTTCCCCGCGCCCCTTGAAGGCGGCTGCGCCGCCATCCAAGGGCCGTGGGGGCTTGAGGCCTGGACGGCGGCGCAGCCGCCTCTCAGGGGCGCGGGGAACTGCGCGACCGGCCCCCACCGGGCCCGCACCCGAAAACTCGCTTTACCCGCCATGGGATAGTGGACAGGTCTACGCATCCCCACGAGGAGAACGGCTCCCACCCCATGGCTCCGGTCACGTCGCTCACCGACCTAGTCCACCAGCGCCTCGCGAACGCCCTCTCGGCCACCCTGCCGGAGGCGGACGCGGACCCGTTGCTGCGACGTAGCGACCGGGCGGACTTCCAGGCGAACGGCATCCTCGCCCTCGCCAAGAAGGCCAAGGCCAACCCCCGCGAACTGGCGACCCAGGTCGTGGCGAACGTGGTCGCCGGTGACGTGATCAAGGACATCGAGGTCTCCGGCCCCGGCTTCCTGAACATCACGATCAGCGACAGGGCGATCACCGAGAACCTGGCCGCGCGCTACGCCGACGACCCGGCCCGCCTGGGCGTGCCCCTCGCCGCGCACCCCGGCACGACGGTCATCGACTACGCCCAGCCGAACGTGGCGAAGGAGATGCACGTAGGCCACCTGCGCTCCGCGGTGATCGGCGACGCGCTGGTCCAACTCCTGGAGTTCACCGGCGAGTCGGTGGTCCGGCGGCACCACATCGGCGACTGGGGAACGCAGTTCGGCATGCTGATCCAGTATCTGGACGAGCACCCGGGCGAGTTGGACCACGGCGGCGCGGAGGTCACCGGCGAGGAGGCGATGTCGAACCTCGACCGGCTCTACAAGGCCGCGCGCAAACTCTTCGACTCCGACGAGGAGTTCAAGACGCGGGCCCGGCGCCGGGTGGTGGATCTCCAGGCGGGCGAGCCGAAGACGCTGGCCGCGTGGCAGAAGTTCGTGGACGAGTCGAAGATCTACTTCTTCTCCGTCTTCGAGAAGCTGGACATGGAGATCCGGGACCCGGACATCGTCGGCGAGTCGGGTTACAACGACATGCTGGACGAGACGTGCCGCCTGCTGGAGGAGTCCGGCGTCGCGGAGATCTCGGACGGCGCGCTGTGCGTGTTCTTCGACGACATCAAGGGCCCGGACGGCAACCGCGTCCCGCTGATCGTCCGCAAGTCGGACGGCGGCTACGGCTACGCGGCGACGGACCTGTCCGCGATCCGGGACCGGGTCTTCCACCTCAAGGCGACCTCGCTCCTCTACGTCGTCGACGTCCGCCAGTCCCTGCACTTCAAGATGGTCTTCGAGACCGCGCGGCGGGCCGGCTGGCTGAACGACGACGTGACGGCGTACCAGCTGGCGTTCGGCACGATCCTCGGCAAGGACGGCAAGCCGTTCAAGACGCGTGAGGGTGTGTCGGTGAAGCTGGAGGACCTCCTCGACGAGGCGGTGCAGCGCGCCACCGCGGTCGTACGGGAGAAGGCCGAGAAGGTGGGCCTGACCGAGCGGGAGATCGTCGAGAACGGCCGGTATGTGGGCATCGGCGCGGTGAAGTACGCCGACCTGTCGACGTCCGCCGTGCGGGACTACAAGTTCGACCTGGACCAGATGGTGTCGCTGAGCGGCGACACGTCGGTGTACCTCCAGTACGCGTACGCCCGTATCCAGTCGATCCTCCGCAAGGCGGGCGAGACCCGGCCGCTGGCCCACCCGGAGCTCGGACTGGCCCCGGCGGAGCGGGCGTTGGGCCTGCACCTGGACCAGTTCAGCGAGGTGGTGGCGGAGGCGGCGAAGGAGTACGCCCCGCACAAGCTGACGGCGTACCTGTACCAACTGGCGTCCGTGCTCACGACGTTCTACGACCAGTGCCACGTGCTGTCGCCGGACAACGCGCCGGAGGTCGTGGAGAACCGCCTGTTCCTGGTGGACCTGACGGCCCGCACCCTGCACCGGGGGATGGCGCTGCTGGGCATCAGGACGCCCGAGCGGCTCTGAGGTCGCCCGGGCGTCCGCTCCGCCGTACGGCTCATGGACCACGGCGGTGCTACGGCCCCGGCGGCACCGCTCGCCGCGCCGTCCACGGCGTCGTCGGCGCCGCCGCCGGCGTCGTACACCTGCCGTGTGGAGCGGGTCGGCGGTCTCTGGTACGCGGGCAACAGCCGTACCCGGCAACAGAATCTTGCCGTCGGGAACGCCGGGCCGGAGGTCGCCGAGGCGCAGTGTCTGTTGCGCAGGGCGGGTGTCTCGCCGGGAGGGATAGACGGGATCTTCGGCCCGCTGACGGAGCACGCGGTCAAGGAGTTGCAGCGGCGGTCGGGTCTCGTCGTGGACGGCATGGTCGGGCCGCACACCTGGAAGGTCCTCCGGGGATGAGCCGACTGGCCGCCGCGATGCGCGAGTTGAGAACCGCCACCGGCCTGAGCCTGGCGGGCCTGGCCGCGAAGACGCCGTACAGCAAGTCGTCCTGGGAGCGCTATCTCAACGGAAAGACGCTGCCGCCGAGGGAGGCGGTGGAGGAGCTGTGCCGCCTGGCCGGGGAACCGGAGGGCCGGTGCGTGGCCCTGTGGGAGATAGCGGAGGCGGAGACGAGCGGCCGTGCGACGCAGGCACCTCCTGTCCCCCCTGTCCCCGCGGTCACTCCGCAGCCCCCGCCGCCCCCGCCGCCTCCGGCACCGGAGCACCGGGGCGTGGCCGCCCTGGCGGTGCTCGCCTCCGTGTGCGCGGTGGCGGTGAGTGCCGTGGTCGTCGCCGTGCTGCTGCTCCCCGAACCCCACACGTCCGCCGCCCTGTCCCCGACCGCCGCGACCTCCCCCGGACCGGGCTGCCGGGGTGCGGCCTGCGAGGGCAGGAACCCTATGGCCATGTACTGCGCTCCCCGGCCGGAGACCCTCGCCACCCACCGCACGGCGACGGGGGCGTGGATGGAGCTGCGGTACAGCAAGGAGTGCGGGGCGAGTTGGGCGCGGACGTGGGACGGGCGGGTCGGGGACCGGATCGAGATGACGGCGGCGGGCCAGGTCCGCGGCGCGGCGGTCGGTAACGCCGTGGCCGCGCGGTCGTACGTCTACACGCCCATGACGGCGACCGGCCCCGGAACCGTCGTCCGGGCCTGCCTCCGGCCGGCGGCGGGGGCCGGGAAGAAGGAGTGCTTTGACGCCCGCGTGCCGTAGCTGTGTAGGGTCCTTGAATGCCGAGAGTCAAGGTCAGCGTGATCGTTCCCGTCTACAACACCGGGAAGTACGTCGACGAGTGCGCGCCGTCGCTGCTGGGGCAGAGCCTGCCGGCGGACGAGTACGAGGTCATCTACGTCGACGACGGCTCGACCGACGACACGCTCAGCCGGCTGCGGAAGATCGCCGCCGGGGCTCCGAACGTCCAGGTGCACACCCAGCCGAACTCGGGCTGGCCGGGCGCCCCGCGCAATCTCGGCATGCGGCACGCGAAGGGCGAGTACATCCAGTTCGTCGACCACGACGACACGCTCGGGCCCCAGGCCCTGGAGCGGCTGTACGAGCACGCGAAGCGCAACGACGCCGACGTCGTCCTCGGCAAGATGTCCAGCACGATGGTGCGGCCCCGGCGGCTGTTCCGGTACACGGTGGACGCCTGCACGATCGAGAACGACGAGCTGATGCAGAGCATGTCCCCGCACAAGATGTTCCGGCGGGCGTTCGTCGAGGACCACGGACTGCGTTTCCCCGAGGGCCCGTGGATCCTGGAGGACCTGGCCTTCGTCAGCGCGGCCTATCTGGCGGCGGAGCGGATCGCGATCCTCGCCGACTATCCCGTCTACTACTGGATGAAGCGGGACGACGGCGGCAACAACACCCAGCACCGTTTCAACCCCCGGCACGGCTTCTGGGCCAACACCCGCACGATCGTCCGCCAACTCAAGGACGGCACACCCCCGTCCGACGACATCGACGCCCTCCAGAACCGCCTCCTCCACCGCCTCTACCACGTGGAGATCCTCTCCCGCACCCGTGAGCCGGAGATCCTGCGCGAGGACCCGGCCGAGCAGCGGCAGCGTTTCGAGGCGGCACGGGAAGTGGCGCTTGAGGAGTTCCCGCCGGCGGTACGGGAGGGCCTGCCCGCGGTGTCCCGCCTGCGCGCCGAGCTGCTGGAGTCCGGCGACTTCGACGGCGCGGTGACCCTCGCGGAACGCGTCCGCGAGGTCAAGGCCCGCAGCGAGGTCGGCGACCTGCGCTGGGAGGACGGCCGCCTGGTCGCCGACGTCACGCTGGACCTGGTGCGCGGCGACGGCGAGCCGCTGGTCCTGGTCGAGCGGGACGGAAAGCAGTGGCTGGACCCGGAGTTGCTGGATGGCGTGCCCGGCACGGAGAACGGCTGGGAGGTCCCCGACCCCTTCCGGCTGGCGTACGCGGAGCTGGTACTGAAGGACCGGGACCGGGAGGACTGGTGGTACCCGGAAGGCGACCTGGAGCTGCGCCTACGCCCCCTCGGCGACGGCCGTTCACAGGTGATCGCCTCCGGCCGACTGCGCCTCGATCCGGAGCGGTTGGCGGGCGGCGGCCCGCTGGAGCGCGGGGTGCACGACGTGTGGGCGTACGTCCAACTGCTGGGCGTGGACCGGATGGTGAGGGTGACGGGGGCCGGTACGCCGGGCGCTCCGGCGGCGGGCCCGGCCCTCACCGGCGGCAGGCTCTCGCTCCCGTACTGGACGGGCAGCGGTCAGCTCGCGCTCGATGTGGACCAGCGGCAGCGGAAGTTCGGCCCGGACACGGCGACGGCCGCCGCGACGAACGCCGAACGGGGTGAACAGAGCCTGCCCCTCCCGTACTTGGCCGCGACGGCGGACGGCGCCCCGGCCCGGGTAAAGGTCACCGTCGGGACGCTGGCGGTGGAAGCCGAGTTGCTCCCCGGCACCCCCACGGCCCAACTCCGCGTCCCCGCCCGGCTGAAGCTCCCGTCGGGCCGCCACCCGGTGACCCTCCCGAAGACGGCGGGCCCGCTCGCGTACGTGGTCGTCCGCGACGGGGCTGTGCTGCGGTTGGAGGGCCCGGCGTACGAGGCGGGCGGCGGGCGGCGGTTCCTGGACGCGGTCGCGGACAACCGTCAAGTGCGGCGGGTGCGGGGGCGGTTAGGGCGTTAGGCAATGTCCGGCACGTCGAGGTCTGTTTCCTGCTGTGCCTCCGGTGTCGCGGCGAGCTGTTCCAGGAAATGGTCGGGGTTCTGCGGGCGGGAATCGGGGGAGCGGGACAGCATCCGGCCGAGCAGCGAGCGGAGCCCGTCGGAGACGGGCAGGGTGTCCACGGAGACGTCCGTGCGCATGATCTCGTAGAGCACCTCGGGCAGCGAGGACGAGTTCCAGGGCTGCACTCCCGACAGGCACTGGTACATCAGGATCCCCAGCGTGTAGATGTCCGTCCTGATGTCCGCGGGGTCGCCGCGCGCCTGTTCGGGTGCCATGTAGCCGGGTGTCCCGATCACCATCCCGGCGAGCGTCACATCCCAGCTGTCGTCGAGCCGCGGCCGGGCGATGCCCAGGTCGATGATCACGGCCCCTCTTTCGGGATGGAGCAGAACATTGCCCGGCTTGAGGTCGATCCGTGAGATGCCCATGCTGTCGATGAAGGCGAGCGCCTCGCCCAGCTGACGGGCGATCCTCGCGACCACTGCCACCGGCAGCGCGCCTCGCTCGCTCAACACTTCTCGCAGCGAAGGCCCTTCCACGAGCTCCATGATCAGAGCGGGCTCCGCGTCGCCGGATCCCAAGGCGTCGAGCGTGCGAACGATCTGCGGATGGTTCAGCTGGCGGCACACCTCGGCCTCCCGCTGGAACCGCGCCAGCATGCGCTCGTCGTTGCGCGCGGCGCGGTGCAGGACCTTGATGGCGACGGACCGGCCGGTGAGCAGGTCCCGTCCCCGGTAGACCGCGCCCATTCCCCCTTGGCCCAGAAGGCTGGTCATCTCGTAGCGCTCGGCCAGCACACCGACGGCGGGCGTACCGGCCCCGGCGGTGCCGAGCGGGGCGGGGGCGGGGGCAGCGGGATCGGCCGGTGACGGGTCCGTGCCGGGCCAGGTGGAATCCGGGGTGCCGGCCCACCCGGGAGGATGTGGGGCCGGGGAGCCGGGAGGAGGCGGGGCCGGGGAGCCGATCGCCGTCGGGTCGTACAGGCCGGGCCCCGGCGACGGGGAGACGATCCCCAGATCCGAGCGTTCGCTCTCGCTGCTGTGGACGAAGCCCGCCAATTGGCGCTTGTACGTGTCCGACAGTTTGTAGTACGCCAGTGCGGACTCGGCTCCGCCGTACCTCGTGGCGTTGGGCCGGCCCGGCTCGCTCACCACGTCGAGCATGCCCGCCCTCACCAGGTGGCGCAGCAGTCGCTCCACCGCGGGTGACGTCATGTGCAGCAGCGGATCGATCCCCTGCGGACCTGTCACATCGGTCGAGGTGAACGGCCTGCCTTCGCTGCGCAGCGCCCAGTCCACCACGTGATAGCCGCCAAGCCGTCTCCGGTCGCCGTCGATGGCCACGGGCATCGCTGATCCACCGGCACCGGCATCGGCACCGGCCGCCGTCTCCGACACGACCGCTTTCAGGTGTGCGTAGAAGTCGATCCGCGCCCACTCCTCCTCCCCCACGTGCAGCACAGGGCAGCCGTCCTCCCACGCCACCACGGAGTTGAACTCCTGAAGCAGACGCCGCGGAACGCCACGCGCCTTGAAACAGAGGTAACTGATGAACCGGGTGAGCCGTGCCTCGTCCAGGGGCGTCCGCGAAAGGGGGTACGTGATGTCGTCCCCGTACAGGGTGGACGGGGAGTACGGGATGGGTGGGGCGTACGGGGTGAACGGGGTGGGCGGGGCGTACGTCCCGTACGGAGCCGGAACCGGAACCGGAACCGGATCGGGGGCTGGTGGACCCCAGACTCCTTGGTCCGGCCAGGGCGCCTGTCCGTCCGGGCCGTCCCGGCCCGCCTCCACCAGTCCCCGTACGAGCCGGTCGGGCGCGTCCCAGAGGCACGGGACGTACATCCGCCAGCCGAAGACACTCTCGTAGACGCCGTTGCCGCGGTCGGAGTCCTGGATGGCACGGTCGTGCAGATCGGCGCCGGCCACCACGATGAAGTGTGCACCGCGTGCGGTGAGCACGTTCTTGATACGGCCCAGTAGCGCCTCGAAGAGGGCGATCGGTTCCTGCCTGTTGTCGGTGAGTTTGTCGACCTCGTCGAGAACGACGACCGGATGCACCCGCAGCCTGGCCGCTTCCCGGCGCCGTCGTCGCAACAGCCGCCGCGAGCCCGGGTGTTGGCCGTACGCACGCCCCTCACTGCCGTTGAGCAGATGGACGATCCGGACGAGGTCGTGCTCGACGTCCGTCTCGGAGTAGGCGAGGAACGCCGCCTCGGTGGCCTGCGACCGGGTTCTGCGTCCGCTGAAGCTCATCGTGGGCGCCAGCCGGTGCTGCGGGGAGAGGCCGAGCGACGTGGCCCGCTCCGAACTCTCCGACTGCGTCTGGGTGAACGACAGCGAGGTGCGCGAGTAGGCCAGCAGCAGCGAACGCTGCACCTCACGCGGCAGTCGCGCCAGCAGATCCCGGTCGTCCAAGGACTCGAAGATGCGCCGGACGACGGCGAACAGCAACTGATCGGTCGTCATGGAACGGCCCACGTTGAGGTGGACCACCAGCAGTTCGTCACGACCGGCCCACGCGGTCATGGTTTCGGCCAGCGCGCGCAGCACCAAGGTGGATTTCCCGACACCACGGAAACCGCTCACCAGGAAGGCGCCGCCGTGCGAGTAGGTCAGCCGCTCCTTCAACGCGTCGACCAGCGTTTCGTGCCCGAGCGCCGGGATCGCGCTGTCACCGGCCGGCAACGGCTCGTGGATGTACCGGAATTGCCGGTGCAGCGGCATGTGCAGCACGACATCGCCCCCGAACGCGCTTCTTGCCCGTGCGTTCAGCTTAGGACGCGATCGCCCACCTCGCCCTCTCCTCAGGGTTCACGGGACAGGAGTTGCGCAGCGTCACTACTGTTGACAGGGCGTGAGCCCCGCTCCCCATTTTGTACGGGTGGAGTACGGGTACGTGCGGGATCCGGAACGGGTGGATGTGGGGAGCACCACAACATGAACTCCAAGAAGAACCGCTCGACGATGCGGATGCTGGGCTCGCAGTTGAAGGCGGCCCGCATGAGGGCCGGTTTCACCCAACGCGTGCTCGCCGAGACGGCGTTGGTCGACGAGGAGACCATCGCGTCGATCGAACAGGGCAGGCGGCGACTGATGCTGCCCCTCTCAAGGTCCCTGGACGTCATCCTCGACACGAAGGGCACGCTGGAAGCGGGCGTCGACAACCTGCCCGAGATCGACCAATTCCCGCTCTACGCCGAGGAGTACATGCTGCACGAGCGCGAGGCCATCGCCCTGTCCTGGTACGACAACGCCGTCATCCCCGGTCTGCTGCAGACCGAGGCGTACGCCCGCGCGCTGCTGAGCAGTCGTATTCCGGCGTACGACGAGGAGGAGTTGGAGACGAAGTTGGCGGGTCGACTCAGCCGCCAGGAGATCATGCAGCGCAAGGTGCCGCCGACAATGAGCTTCGTGGTCTGGGAGCCCGCACTGCTCTGGCCCAACGGCGGCCGTGAGACACACCTCGACCAACTGCGCGCGCTGCGCGAATACTCCGAACTCCCGGGCCTGTCCTTCCAGATCCTGCCGCTGAATCGAACCTCGCATGCTGGCGACGCAGGCCCCTTCATCCTGCTGGAGACACCCGATCACCAGCACCTCGCCTACACCGACTCCCAGCGCGGCAGTCAGTGGGTTTCCGACCCTGATGAGGTGTCCATCCTCACCCGCAGGTATGCGATGCTGCGGACGCAGGCCCTCACGATTGAGGACTCCAGAAGCCTGTTGGACCGTCTGCTGGGAGAGTAATGAGCACTGCACTTCAGTGGTTCAAGTCGAGCTACAGCAACAGCGACGGCGGCGCGTGCCTCGAAGTCGCCTACACCTGGCGGAAGTCGACCTACAGCAGCAGTGAGGGCGGCCAGTGCGTCGAGGTCGCCGCCTGCCCCCACACCATCCACATCCGCGACTCCAAGAACCCGGAAGCCGACGGCCCCACGCTCCAACTCACCCCTACCGCCTGGGCGGCGTTCACCGCCAGCCGTTAGTCAGCAGGTCCAGGCTGTTCCCAGTTCACGACAGCTCGGCCCACGTCCCCATGGTCGCCTCCAGCGTCCAGATACGCACCTCGGCCTGCGCGCGGGACGCGTACAGGTCCCGTTCGGCGACGATGCTCATGTCGCCGGTGCCGAGTTGCTGGCGTACGGCGTGCTCGGAGAGATCCATTCCCGTACTGCCGCCGTCGCACAGGGCTGTGAGAAAGGCGCTGTCCCAGGTGCGCTCGTGCATGACCCATGGGGCTTCCCCGCGTGCGGTCTTGCGCAGCATGCTCATGAAGTTCGCGGCGCATCGGCGGCGGGCCGTGCCGTCCTTGATCTGGAAGACGTGATTGCCGGTCTCCACCACCGTCGCGGTCGGCAGAATGAAGCGCACCTTGGCCTTCAGCCGAGCGTCCATCTCCGCCAGGACCTCCGGTCGATGACCGTTCATGTGAGGCACGTCGAGGATCTCGACGAAGACCGAGGTGTCGAGGAAATCAACGACAGGGAGCTGGAGCCCGGGACGACGCTGGTTGCTCACGAACTCACAGGCTCCTCAGGAAGTCCTCGACACTGGACACTTCCGTTTCACGCGGGCGCACGGCATCGGGGAGCCGCCCCTTGGTCACCGCGTCACCCAGGTCGCCGGCCGCGAGAAGGTCGACGTAGCCGGGCAGATCCGTGAGACGGGTCAGCCGGCTCTCCCCCGACTGCGGATCCCTGCTGCACACGACGACGCCCGAATGATCCTGCGCGGTAAGGGAGTTGAGCAACGCGGGACTGTGGGTGGTGAACAGCACGTCGATGCTGCGGCGCTGCGATTCTTCCTTCATCAGGCTCAGCACGCGGGCGGCCTGCGTGGGGTACAAGCCGTTCTCGATCTCCTCGATCACCAGGTGTCGTCGGGCCGAAAGCAGCTCGTCGTCACCATCGGACACGGGAGCACTGAGCAATGCCGTACCGAAGGCCAGGAAGCGCAGCATGCCGTCGCTCAGAAGCCTTGCCGGGACGTCGTGGTCGGCGCCGTGAAATCCCGATTCCCGTAGGACGAGTTGGACGTCACCGAGCTCGGTACCGACGCTGTCGACACGACGCACCGGGTATTCGGGCATGCCGGCCACAAGTTCCGTGAGCCGTTCGAAGGCGACGGGGTCGGTCCGCCGTAGTCCCGCGACCGCCGCGCTCAGATTGTCGGCGCTGCGTCTGAGCTCCGTGTCGCGCGCGTTGACGTACTGCCGCATGAGGTGCGGGACCGGGTCGAGCAGGAAGGTCTCGCGCAGTACCGCGAGGACTGCCTGGGCCGCCCGGTGAACCAGCCCCGTCGCCCCCGAAGTCACCGGCAGCCGTACCGGTACCTGGCTGATCAGCAAACGGTCGGCAGCGAAGGAAGTGCTCTGGTCAAGGTCGCGCTTCCCATTGAAGTAGCCCACTTCGGCGAGACTGCTGCGGCGGTTGGAGGGAGCATCGCCGACCAGGAGGGGTCGGCCTGCGGCCAGCCGACGGCCTGCGTACCGTACGCCCTCGGCCGCCGTCAGTTCTTCCCGCACGATCCGTAGCCCCGGGGAGACCTCGATCTCGACGTCCAGGCCGAAGACTTCCTCTCCGGACCGCACCCGGCACCCGAGCCGGAACCCGCTCTCCCCCAGCGGAGCGCAGCCCTCGGCCCCGCCCCGGATCGGCTCCTCGCCGCCGCTCCGCGGTCCGTCCAATGCCTCCCGCAGAGGCTCGCCCAGCGCCAACCGGGACAGCACCATCAACGCGTCAAGGGCGTTGGACTTGCCGCTGCCGTTGCGCCCGATCAGCACCGTGAGATCTCGCAGGGGCAGGCGCTGGTTGGTGAAGCTCTTGAAAGAGGTGAGGTGCACCTCCTCCAGACGGGGAGTCTCCACCGGGCACCTCTCTCATTCGCTCGGACCGGACGCTGTCGTTCTCCCAGCTAATCAGCAGCTCTCTCGAAACGTCCAACGGCACCCGGCCGCTACTGCGGAAAGTCCGCGCGAACGGGCAGCTCCCGGACGCCGGACGCACTCACGCCCGCCGGACCGGCCGGCAGCAGCACGCTGGTGTCGTAGTCCGTGTACTGGTCGGAGACCAGGAGGTCGGCGTATCCGTCGCGGTCGACGTCGCGCAGGCGGACGTGGACGCCGAAGGCGGCGTCGGAGACTGCCTTGCCCGGTACGTCCCCGCTCTCCCGTGTGAACCACTCCGAGCCGGTGCCGGTCAGCCCGTGGGGGCCTCCGTGGAGGACGTGGACGCCTCCTGCCTCCTTGGCGGAGCCCACCTTCTCGAAGGGCACGCCGACCGCCAGGTCCGGGTAACCGTCATGGTCGGTGTCGCCCGCCGAGACGGAGAAACCGAACTGCTCGTCCTTGGCGGCGGCGGTGGCGACACCGGCGGTGGACTGACTCAGCCGGTACGAACTCGCGGCCCCCTTGGCCCCGCCGCGTAGCACGACGACCGATCCGGCGTGCTTGTTGTACGGGGTGTCGCTGACGGCGAGGTCGCCGTAGCCGTTCTTGTCGAAGTCGGCGATGACGCCGGTCGGGCTCCAGTCCGGTGCGGTCGTGTCGTAGGTCGTGAACGTGCCCGCCTTGACGGTGGAACCACCCCGCAGGAACCACGCGGCCTGTGTCATACGGTCGTTCTTCTCGCCCTGACCGAGCACGTACAGGTCGGTGGCCTTGTCCTTGGTCACCTTGCCGGCGACCAGGCCGGTCGGCTCGAACACATGGGTGACGCTCGGCTTCGGACGGTGTGTGGTGACCTTGCCGGTGGTGCCGGACTTCGAGAAGCCGCCCCGGTAGACGTACACCTTCTCGATGTCGCTGACCGCAAGGTCCGGCTTGCCGTCGCCGTTGAAGTCGCCGGCCGCGATGGACCAGCCGAACTCGTAGTCGGCGTGGGGTGCCCTGAGGGGGAGCCGGGTCGCACTGGACGACAGGCCGGACCTCGATCCCCACACGATGGTGACGGTGCCCTGCGCGGCCCGCGAGCCGACCTTCTCGGTCTTGTCGGCGACGGCGAGGTCGGCGTACCCGTCCCGGTTGAAGTCGGCGGTCGCCAGCGACTCGCCGAACGTGTCGACGTAACCCCCCGCGTCTCCGGACTTCCCTGGTATCCCCGGGCTGTTCTGCGTGATCGTCCTGCTCGTACTCCCGGGCCCGCTCGCCGTCCCGTACGTCACGGTGAACGATCCGCTGTCACCGACCACGTAGTCGCGGTAGCCGTCGCCGTTGAAGTCGTCGGCGTGCTTGGCGGGGGGTGCGGCGCTCGCGGCGCTCCCCGAGAGGACGACCATCCCGCCAGTCAGCGCGGCGGTCACGGCCGTCGCGAGGGCGATGCGGGAGGTTCTGCGTCTGAACATGCGTTTCTTCCTGTGTTGTTGCTCGGCGGGCCGTCGGCGGAACCCGGCCCTCGTGTGCTCCGGCGCCGACAAGCACCACATCATGTGGCTCTGGGTCCGTCGAGCGAACCTTGTCGTCAGGCCTCAGGTCCTTGATGGCCTTGGACCTACCGTTGATCAGAAGCACCCATGTGTTCGGCGTGAAGCTGCTTCAGTTGCCCGCCTTGTCGGCGTCCCTCTCAGCGGTCTGGGCGGCTTCTCCGACTGGGCCTCGCAGCGGCTCGGCGCTTCACACCTGCTCTTTGAATCGGCCGAGTCGAGCCTGTTGGTCGGCGATCCATCCTTCTTCAAGGGCGACTGGGATGCGGACGGTCACCATGGACAGGGACTCGTCCTCCACGACGACCTCTGGGCAGTCCCGCTCGCCGTCAAGCTGAATGCTGATGGTGGGACCACGGTCCGTCTCCATCCAGACGATGTCCCGCCCCCGCCGCAGCTCACCCAGTGCCTTCGCCCAGGAATCGAGCTTCGCGGGGGACAGGACCAGCAGTGTGGTCCCCTTGACGAACGTGCTGGTCACCACGATCTGCGCCTCCCAGAAGGGAGAGTCCATGGGTGAGAGGACTGTGATGACGACCTCGTTCTCGAGGTCGCTCAGCCGCACAAGATCATACGGAAACATCTTCTCTCCCTTCCCCTCGGCCTCATCCCACCAGAAACTGAGCCGCCGTTGACCAGCCATTGTCGCCAAAGGCACTGATGTCCACCCGGAACGGCACGTTCGACCCTGGCAGATAGCGTGGTATCGCCTGGAAGAACACCTCACTTTGCGTCGCGTCTATATGCGCGGCGATCGAGTCACCGAACGCGGACATGGCGCCGTTGTCCACCTTCGACTTGGTCGCGACGATGTTCGCCGCAACCTTGCCGTCCCCACCCAACACCTGCGGAAGGAGGTGCCCCCGCGTGAGGCCGGTCGAGTTCTTCACGAAGCCCGGCGGGATGATCCGGCGGCCGGCCTTGGTCCCCGTGCTGATGTCCGCGGGACCAACGATGGCTGCTACCCCCGTCCGCCGCCCGTCGGACAGCACTTCGCCATAGTCTGCGTCACCACAGTTGTGGACCAGCACCGCCGTGGCCCCCGCCAACGCATAGTACGTATGCGTCCCCGACACCGTCAGGTTGTTGACCGTCGCCGTCTGTGTCCAGGCGCGTACCCCCGTCACCTGGATATACGTCCCGGCCGACGTCTGCAGCCAGTCACCGGACCGGAGTTCGCTCGCCTTCGCCCAGCGGTGGTCCTTCGGCAGCCAGATCGGATGGCCGTCCGTCGCGGTGATCGACTTGCCGTTGGCCAGGGTCAGACGGACCAGGTGCTTGGTGCCGTGGCCCTGGATGGTGGCGGTGACCGTCCGGGCGACCAGACCACCGAGCACCGGGTCCGTCGACTTCACCCTGTCGCCGGGACGGAGGTCCTTGATGGCCTTGGTCTTGCCGTTCGCCAGCAGCACCCGCGTGTTCGGCGTGAAGCTGTTGCACTTGCCGCCCGACTCGACCGCGTCCTCGCCCGCGTCCGACGCCTTGCCCGCGTCCTTCTCCGCGGTCTTCGCCGCCGACTTCTCCGACGCCTTCGCCGCGGATTTCTCCGTGGCCTTGGCCGCCTTCTCCTCGGCCGTCTTCACGACCTTCTTCTCGACGGCCTTGGCCGCGGTCTTCACGGCCGTCTTTTCCGCCGTCTTCACCGCCGCCTGTTCAGCGCCGCGCGCCAGCACCCCGCCGCCGAAGCGCATTCCGCCGCGTGCGGCGGCCAGGGCCACGCCCCCTTCCCCGAAGGTCGCGACCGTGATGATGATCGTCGCCGCCGCCATCAGGCAGGAGCCTAGTGCCGGGTGGGTGGCGCAGCTGACGATGTCGGCCAGGCCCGAGTACTCGTACGCCACGTGCGCGACCGTCTTGGTGGCGGACCAGGCCGCGTGCTTGATCTGGGACCAGCCCCAGAACTGGCCGTTCGGGTCCTCCTTCGTCACCGGGCTGTTGTCCGCGTACGCGTAGCCGCCCAGTTGGAGGAGATCCGAGAAGTCCATCACTGGGTCCAGCGACGTGAAGCGGCCCGTCACCGGGTCGTAGTCCCGCGCGCCCAGGTGGATCAGGCCCGTGCTCGACTCGTCCGTGCCGCCGATGTACGCGCGGGAGCCCGCCCAGCCCGTCAGCGAGGTTTCGAGGTCGCCGCGCAGGTTGCCCCAGGCGTCGTAGGAGCGGGTCTGGACCGCCATTCCGGAGGCCAGTTTGATCTGGACGGTGGCCGTGCCCTGGGGGTTGGTGACCTGGGCGACCAGGGTGTGCGCGCTGGTGGCGCTGGAGGTGTAGCGGACGACGGTGGGGGCGCCGGCCTGGGCGTAACTGCGCATCGCCTTGGTGGCGGTGGAGGTCTGGGAGCCCATGACCTCGGTCTCGCCGAGGTAGAGGGTGGTCCAGCCGCCGGTGGTCCTGGAGATGCGGTTGCCGTCCGCGTCGTAGAGGTACGACGTGCTCGCGGCGAGGGTGAACTTCTGGGTGTCGGCGCTCGCCGTGCACGCGGCCAGGGTCAGGTCGGCGCTGACGGTGGCGCTCGCCACGTTCAGGCAGAGCTTGGATGCCGTGTTGTAGAAGGTGCCGTCCGTGCGGAGAACGAAGGACTGGGTCGTCGCGTCCGGTACGCAGGTCTTCAGCGTGATCGTCGAGCCACTCGCCGTGCCCGATGCCGTGGCGCACTTGCCGAGGACCGTGAGTTTGCCGCCGTTGGCGGTGAACTTCTGTCCTGCTGTGCCGTTGCAGGTGTAGATCTGGATGACGGTTCCGTCGGCCGTGTGGCCGCCGCCGTCGTCCATGCACAGGCCGCCGGGGCCGGTGATCGCGCCTGAGCCCGCGCCGAACCCGGTGACCGTCTTCAGCAGGCCCTCACCGTCGTAGACGAAGGACTGGGTGTCGCCGTTGATGGTGCGGGTCTGGGTGCGGCCGGAGTCGTCGTACGTCGACGAGTTGACCTCCGTGACGGTCTTCGTGCCGGAGTCCGCCGCCGTGACCGTCTTCTGCGTCCAGCCGGTGAGGGTGTCCGGCTGGCCGGTGTCCCCGTAGGCGTACGAAGTCGAGCCGTCCAGCGCGGTGTTGAGGGCGCCGGTGGAGGTGCGCTGGGTGCTGTGGTCGGTGAGCGTGGAGCGGTTGCCGAGGTCGTCGTAGCGGTACGACTGCCAGTACGGGAGGCTGCCGTAGGCCGCCGTGCCCGTGGCGATGGTGGAGGTGGAGGGGGCCCCGCCTACCGTGCCGGAAGCGGTCGCGGAGGTGTCGGTCGCCTTCCAGGTGGTGCCGGCGGAGTCCGTGCAGGACTTCGTCGTCGCGCCCGTCCAGGCCTCCGCCAACTGGCCGCGCGCGTCGTACGTGAAGCACTGGTTGTCCCAGGTCGTGGTGGACGACGTGGTCGAACCCGTCGCCACCAGGCTGGTGTTGCCTGCCTGGTCGTAGGCGTAGGCCGACTGGGAGACCAGGCCGTTCGCCGTCTGCGTGGCCGCGTAGGAGTGCAGCAGCAGGCCGGTGGAGTCGTCGTAGAGGGCGCTTGTCCACACCCGGTAGGGGTTCTTGCCGCTGGTGGAGCGGGTGATCTGGCCGTACGGGTTGTAGACCGCGCCGGTGGTGTACCAGTCCCAGCCGGAGGTGGAGACGGGCAGGTCCTGGGTGTTGTAGCGGGTGACGACCTTTTCGGCGGTGGTCATGCCGCCGGGGGTGGCGGGGAGTGTGGTGGTGAGCGGCTTGCCGGTGCGGGTGTAGGTGTACGACCAGTGGTACGAGCCCGAGAGGTTGTCCGTGGAACCGCTGACCGCCGGGACGGTGACCGTCTTGCCGGTCAGCTGCCCGTCCTCGGTGTAGCCGGTGGCCTCGCTGACGATGTCGCCGGTGGTGGCGCCGAGCACGGTGTGGCGGATCGACTTGGCGGGCAGGCCGATGCCCTTGGTGGCCGTGTCGTAGGTCCACTCGTCGGTCGGGAACGCGTCGGAGCCGACGGTGAGGGTGCTCTTGCGGCCGAGCGGGTCGTAGCCGTAGTGCAGGATCCTGCCGGTGGCGTCCTTGGTCTGGGTGACGTGGTCGGCGTCGTCGTACCAGGTCTGGCTGGTGCCGGAGTCCGGGTCGGTGCTGAGGCGCACGCGGTGCCGGGAGTCGTACGTCCAGGTCCAGAGGTGGCCCGACTTGTCCTTGACCTGGGTGCGGTTGCCGAGCGCGTCGTAGGTGGTCTCGGTGTAGGTGTTCGCGCTGCGGTCGGCGTTGGTGTACGTGATCGACTTGACCGCGCGGCCCAACGCGTCACCGAGGGTCTTTGTCGCGGTGGCGCCGGTGGGCGGGACGACCGTGACCGAGGCGTCGGTGTCGCTGTAGGTGTTGGTGGCGGTGGCGAAGTCCGCGTTGTGGTGGAGGGTCGTCGAGGTGAGCGGGCGGCCGAGGCCGTCGTAGGTGGCCCTCGTCGAGTTGGGGATCGGCTGCTGGCTGGTGGGGATGTACGGCGTGGTGGCCGGCAGGCCGAGGACGTAGTAGCCGTTGTCGGTGCGGACGGGAGCGCCGTGGTCGTCGTAGCGGACCGAGGTGACCAGGCGGCCGAGGCCGGTGGCGTCCGGTGCCTGGGTCTGCACGGTGCGGCCCATGCCGTCGTAGAAGGTGACGGACTGGGTGTAACTCCCGTTGTCCTTCAGGCTCTTGGTGATGACCCGGGTCGGGGTGCGGGTGCCCAGCGCGTAGCTGATCTGGGTGGAGGGCAGGTCGTCGGCGTCACCGGGCTGCCAGCCCTTGACCAGGCGGCCGAGGAGGTCGTACTCGTAGCGGGTCTTGTTGCCGTTGGGGTCGGTGGTGAGCGTGGTCAGGCCGCGGGCCGGGTCGATCGTGGTGATCGTCGCCTGCGACTTGGCGTTGGTGATGGTGGTGCCGGTGATGACGTACGGGCTGCTGCCGGGGTTGTAGGTGGTCCTGGTGACGTTCTTCCCGGCGTCGGTGACCTTGTTGGCGCGGCCGTAGACGTCGTACTCGGTGAGGGAGCCGGTGATCGTGCCGGTGCCCTCGCCGTTGAGGGACTTCTCGCTGGTGGCGTCGCCGGCGTCGTTGTAGCCGCTGGTGACGTCGGAGACGACCGCGGCGGTGGCCGCGCTCGACACGTCGTCGCAGTCGGTCGCGGTGGTCAACGCCCGCTTGGGCAGGCCGTAGAGGTTCGTCGACGCCCTGTTGTCGAAGGTGGTGAGGGTGCAGGCCTTGTCGCCGACCGTGGGCGTGGTGTCGCCGGGGCTTGCCAGGGTGACGACCGCGACCTCGCTCAGCTTCGGCAAGCCGTCGTCGTCCACGGCGGTGGTGGTGCGGGTGCCGCGCCACTTGCCGTTGTAGGCGGTCAGGTCGTCGACGCGCTTGACGTACGTCTTCTTCGCCACGAGGTCGCTGTCGCCGGTGCGCTTGCGGGTGGCGGTGTCCGTGCTCGGGCCGGGCAGCGTGATCACCCGGCTGTGCGCCGCCGCCGCGGCCTCGCTGGAGACGTAGGTGACGGTCTCGGCGGCCTGGCCCGCGTTCTCGTCGGCGTCGTCGGCGGAGAGGGTGGCGCCGGTGTCGTCCTTGAGGGCCGTGCCGGAGCCGCGCAGGTAGTACGTCGTCGTCTTCGAACGGGTGGCGGCGGGGCCGTCGGGATCGCCGACCTGCGTCGTCACGGAGGCGTAGCCGCGCCAGTCGCTGTGGGTACGCTGCGAGGGCTTGGTGAACTCGGCGTCGGTCTTGGCCCAGTAGCCGCCGCCCCCGTACGCGTACGTCGTGACGACGTCGGGTGAGGCGAGCGCGGTCTGCGTGACGACCGTGTCCTGCTCGGTGACCTTGGCCACCGTGTACTTGTTGAACCAGGCCAGCGGCGGGTTCTCAAGGCTTTCGTCGGGCGACCAGTGCACGGGGTAGCAGGCGGCCGTGTTGTCGGCGATGTCGGTGGTCGCCGGGGCGTAGGCGCAGCCGTTGTTGTAGTCGACGACCGTCTTCTTGCCGTTCTCGTCCGTGATCCCGGTGATGCGCGGGTGCCAGTACGTCAGCTCTTTGTCGGCGCTGTTGTCACGGACCCGGTTGGGCAGGGCGGTGCCGTCGAAGACGACGGCCGGCAGGGTCTGGCCCGGGGCGTCGTCCGGGTCGGTGGTGTCGGTGTCGTAGGCGCCGTGCTGGACCGAGGACAACCACAGGCCCGGCGAGGTCTGGTACCAGCCGGAGTTGAAGGCGTGGTTGAGGGTCCACTCGTCGATCGGGTACAGAGTGCTGGTGCCGTCGCGGTGGGCCCAGGTGACGACCTTCTCCAGGCGCTTGCGGGTCCAGAAGGAGGGGAACGTCGGGCACTGTTTGGCGGTATCCGACTTGCAGTTGAGGGTCGCCGGGGTGTCGTACCAGACGCGGTACTTCTCCGGGTCGCCCGACGTGAAGTTGTCGGCGTCGCACTTGCTGGCGGACGCGGCGAGGCAGCGCTCGTCGGTCTGGAACTGCACCTTGGCGGCCGGGACCGCGCCCAGGTCGTCCTTGCTCAGGCCGTACTCGATGGTCAGCGGGTAGGAACCGCGCTGGTACTTGACGTTCTTCTTGGTCGACTTGTTCTTGGCGTAGTAGTTGTCCTCCTGCTTGTAGGTGATCACCATGGCGTTGCCGTGGAGGTCGACGACCTCGTCGAGCTGCCAGGACCAGGCCTGGGTGCAGGAGGAGTCCTTGAAGGCGTCCGCGTGACACGGTTCCTTCGGGTCGTTGCCGAAGACGGGGACGGTGGAGACGGAGTCGGTGTCCGCGTGGCCGTTGCCGACCTTGTCCAGGCCGAAGTAGTACTTGGTGCCGTCGCGGGTGGTGGCGATCCAGTACTCGCCCTTGTCGTCGGTGTCGCCGCCGTCGCCGTTGTCGGCGCCCGTCATGTGCTCGACCTTGGTGCCGTCGTCGGAGCGCGGGTGCCATTCGCCGGTGGCATCGGAACGGACCAGTTCGACGGTGGTGCCGCCGAGGGTCATCACCGCGTTCTGGGTCGCCCAGCACAGGTCGCCGGTCTTCTTTTTCTTGCCCTTGTTGTTGGCGTCGTCGCCGTCCTGGTCCTGGCCGCAGCCCCGGTACGAGCGCTCGATGTGCCCGGTGTCGTAGGACCAGCCCTCGCCGATCCAGGACGCCTGCGGGTTGGCGGTGGACGTCTTGCCGTCCACCGCCTGGGAGTTGTACGAGAACGCGACGCTCGGCGTGGGGCCCGCGGAGACCGGCGGGGTGTCGATCGCGTACGTGTACGCGAAGCCGCCCGAGGACGATCCGGCGGCCCAACTGCCCGCCGAGGAAAGGGGGGTGGCCCGGAAGGAGCCGCCGGCGCCGTTGCCGGAGTCGGTCACGCCGAGGACGCCGCCGGCCCCGGAGGAGGAGGCCGCGGTGACGGCGTTCGCGGTCTTCGCGGCGGAGCCGTGGTAGACGGCCGACTGCGTACTGCCCTTGTCCAGGGCGGCCGTCGCGTCGGCGGTGGTCGTGCCGGTCGCGGTGTCGGCGTCCATCGGGGTGGACAGGTCGACGGTGGCCTCGACCTTGGTGGCGCCCAGGTCGATGGTCTCGTTGCCGTCGGCGTCCGTGGTCGTGGTGTCGGCGCGCAGGTCGGCCGAGTTGTCCAGCGGCTCGGGGGTGGCGCACTCCTCGTTGTCCGGGTCGGTGAGGAAGCACTCCGGGTAGCGGACCAGTTGGAGTCGGTCGGACCACTGGGCGCCGAAGTAGTTCTTGAAGTCGGTGTAGTCGACCTGGAGGCGGGCCGGTGCCGGGGTGGCGTCGCTGGTGGTGACCTGCATGAGCAGGCCGTTGACGCCGGCGGCGGTGGTGTCCGTCTGGCTCAGCACGTCGACGGACCAGGTGCCGACGGGCTGTTGGGCCGTGTCGTCGGACGCGGCGCCGATCTTCACCGGTACTCCGCCGCCGACCTGTACCAGTCCGTCGGTGGCGGCTGCCAGCTTCTCCGGGGTGATGTCGGCGGTGCCGTCGGGACCGGCGGCCGGGATGGCGGTGCTGCCGTCCGGGGGGTCGGTGTCGTCCTGCGCGGCGTCGATCGCGTACTGCCTGGCGTACCCGGACAGGGACTGGTCGGCGCCGTCCACCGGGTCGGTGGCCGGCACGTCCACCATCGCGGCGACGTCGTCGTCCGGCGGCGGCTCGGCGAAGGCCTGGCTCTCCAGGGCCCCGACCGACAGCGCGAGGGACAGCAGCAGGACGACACCGGGCACGGCTCTGCGGCGCCAGGCTCTGCGGCGCGGATGCGCGCTCGGACGTGAGCGACGGAACACGGAAGGACCCCCCGGTGAGCCCGGCGGGGCAGTCACCCCGGCCGTGAAGACGCGATGGAGAAAGAGAGAAGTAAGAGAAGGAAAAAGAGAAGGTGAAAACAGCCCGGATTATTGGCCGTCCTTTGCCATAAGCGCTAGATCATTTGACTTTATGTGGGCTTGATCACTGACTAGAGCATGACAAGACAGCCCAACTCCGGGCGAAATAAGGGGCGTTGAACCCGGAAGGGGACGTTCCGTCGGCTGTACCCGGCCGAAAGGGGCTTGCCCGGCGCACACCGGCGCTCCATGATCTGCACGTCCTCCCCACACCCCTGGCACCGATCACCGGGTGAGCGGGCGGAGGGTCGTCCGCATGCGGCCACGTCATGTCGCCACCGTCAGAGGGGAAACGGTTCGGTGTCCTCCGCTTCTTGGCCGAACAGGCTGAGCCCGCGTCAAACCAGCCTGCTCGCCGGGCTGTTGGCGCTGATCCTGGCCGCCGGAACCGCCTGGGTGCTGCTCCCGGACCACGACACCGGCGGCTCCACGGCGAAGAAGAGCGACGCGAAACCCCACCCCCGCACGGAGACCGAGGCACGCGCCCTGGCCAGGAGCTCCGGCAAGCGCGTCGAGATCGTCACGGCCCGCACCGCGACGACCACCACCTGGGCCAACCCCGACCACACGCTGACCACCCGCATCCATGTCTCACCGGTGCGCGCCAAGGTCGGCGGCACCTGGCGGGCCGTCGACCCGACGCTGCGCCGCACGGCCGACGGGAACTGGACCACGAAGGCGACGACGACGCCGGTGGTGTTCTCCGGGGGCAGCAAGCACAACGGGACCACGCACAAGTCGACGGCGAACAAGGCGAGTTACGTGCGTCCGGCGGCGTACCGCGCGAACGCGACCACGGACACCGCGGCCGACACCACCACCCTCGTCACCCTCACCACCGCCGGCCACACGATCGACCTCACCTGGCCCGGCACCCTCCCCGCCCCCGAGGTCGAGAGCAACGAGGCCCTGTACCGCGAGGTGCTGCCCGGCGTCGACCTCGTCGTCGCGGCGAACGACGGCGGCTTCTCCGAGGTCCTGGTCGTCAAGTCGGCCCAGGCGGCGGCGAATCCGGCGCTGAAGACCATCTCGTACGGCCTGTCCTCACCGGACCTGACGATGAAGCTGGACTCGCGCAGCGGCTCCATCCACGCCTACGACGCCGACGGCAACGACGTGGCGGCCACGCCGACCCTGCTGATGTGGGACTCGGCCGGCAAGGAGGCCGTCACCGACAACCTCGCCCACGGGGACGGCGGCTCGGACGACCCCGACCCGACGCCGACCGCCACCGTCACGGACACCGCGAGCGACGCACCGCAGCCCGCGGACTCCGACGACGCCGCCCGCGACCGCGGCACCGACGACCAGAACGCCGACACCGACTTCGGTACGGCGTCGGCCGCGCCCACCGCCACCACCGAGACCGACGGCGACGCGACCGCGAGCCCGGGCACGGCTTCCGCGGCGGCCTCGGCCGACCCCGTGGCGACCCAGCCCGCGGGCGACGAGGACGCCGTCGTCACCCCCGGAACCACCGCCATCGACGGCGAGTTCCCGGGCCTGAGCGGCCCCCAGCCCGGCACCCACTCCGCCCGCACGGACCCGAAGCTGGCCGACGACGGCACGATCACGATCACCCCGGACCAGGACCTGCTGACCGGGTCGGGCACCACGTACCCGGTCTTCATCGACCCCAGCACCAACACCGACGCGGGCAACTGGACCACCGCCTACAAGCGCGGTGACTGGGCCACCGCCACGTTCTTCAACGGGCGCGGCTTCAACAAAGGCACCAACGAGGCCCGCGCCGGCTACGAGTCGGACACCTTCGGCAGCAGCCGTTCCTTCTTCACGATGGCGTGGCCGAACGCGGTGCGCACGACCTCCATCAAGGAGGCCACGCTCAACATGAAGGAGACGTACTCCTGGTCGTGTTCCAAGCGCGACGTCGAGGTCTGGCGCACGGGTGACATCGACAAGAAGACCAGCTGGAAGACGCAGCCCGGCTGGAACGCCCGCCAGGAGACCAAGTCGTACGCCAAGGGCTACAAGAAGAGCTGCGCCGCCGGGAACACGACCTTCAACGTGAAGGAGGCCGCCCAGTACGCGGCCGACAACAGCCTGAACCACTGGACGCTGGGCATCCAGGCGAGCAACGAGGACGACCAGTACGCCTGGAAGAAGTTCCAGGCGACGAACGACAACGCGGGCCCGAACGTCGACGTCACCTTCAACACCAAGCCGAACAAGCCCACCAAGCTCAAGATGAGCCCGGGCAAGTGCACCACAGCCGCGCCCTACGTCACCATCGGCGCCAACGACCAGATCACCTTCTCCGCGTCCGTCTCGGACCCGGACGGCAAGGACGACCTGGACGTCGTGCACCTGTACCTGAAGAACGACACGACGGGCACGTACTACAACCGGGAGGAAACGGCCTCCGGCAAGACCACGGCCAGCGTCAAGTTCGACAGCAGCGGCCTCAAGGACGGCACGTACCACTGGAACATGTACGTCAAGGACGACTACCCGGCGCAGTCCGCGACGAGCTACACCTGCTACTTCAAACTCGACACGGTCGCCCCGAAGACCCCGACGGTGGGTTCCGCCGACTTCGACGAGGCGGACGACGACAACGACAGCGGCGAGGACCAGTGGTCCAAGGCCACCTTCGGCCAGTCCGGCTGCATGACGTTCTTCAACTGGCCCGGGGAGAAGGTCACTTCGTACGCCTACAGCTGGAACTCCACGGCGTACGACAGGTCGACCAAGCTCACCGACCTGAACAGCTGCACCACCAAGGCGGGCACCGTGATCACCGGTACCTCCACCACGTCGGTCGTCTCTGTCACCCCGCCGCTCGCCGGACCGGCGGTCCTCTACGTCAAGGCCGTCGACGCGGCCGGCAACGAGTCGGTGACACCGAACGCGTACAAGATCTTCGTCAGCCCCAGGGACCGCGACGAGGCGACGGCCGACCTCACCGGTGACGACAAGCCGGACCTCCTCACCGTCATCACGTCCACGGACGACGACGGCGTCACCCACTACGACCTGCGGAACTACCCCTCAGGCACCAAGGGCGATCTCTTCGTCGGCATGAACCCGTCCTATGGCGAGACCACCAAGAACACCGCGTACGCCGACGGCTGCACGACCTCCTCCGTGGATTGGAAGGACGCGCTCATCACACACGGGGGCGACTACTACCCCGGTGACGGCCTCCAGGACCTCGTGGCCCGCATGAACGACGGCACGCTCTACGTCTACCCCGGCGACGGCTTCGGCGGCTTCAACACCTGCGCCCGGATGCCGATCCTGCTGCCCACCACGGGCACGGACGCCGGCGGCGCGAACGTCACCGTCCCGGCCGCGTCCGCGTTCGACCAGATCCTGGCCGTCGGGGACGTCACGGGAGACGGGAAGCCAGACCTGTTCATGACCTCCGGCACCCAGTACTGGGCGTTCACCGGTTACACCGGCGGCTCGTTCTCCGACGCGACGCTGCTGAACACCGGCAGTGCCTGGCTTGACCGTGACCTCGTCACCGTCGCGGACATCAGCGGCGACGACATCCCGGACATGGTCTACCGCTCGGAGTCCGGCCGGATGCTGCTGCGCAAGGGCAAGCCGAACGCGGCGGGCACCGGGGTCGACCTCCTCTCCCTCGCGACCGCGGCGGCGAGCGCGGACGGCGGCGACGGCGAGTACGCGGCCAGCGGCTGGAGTTCCACGAGCGTGCCCCGCTTCTTCGCCATCCCGGACGTCACCGGCGACGCGATCCCCGACCTGTGGGCCCACATGAGCGACGGAAGCGTCCGCCTCTACGCCGGTGGCAAGGCGACGATCGGCGCCTATGCGACGGTGATCGGCAGCTGGACGGGGAAGCTGGCGTTCGGCTGACCGAGGCGGATCGACGGCGCGGTGACGCGGTGACGCGGTGACGTTCAGGATGCCGGGTTGAACAGCCTCCAGTGCCCCTCGGAGACGACCTCGACGCCACCGCCGGTCACCTTGATCGCGGTCTGGGCGTCGATGGCGTACGCGGGACCCTCCATCCCGGCGGCCCACAGTTCCGCCTCGGCCATGGTGTGCTCCGGACGACCCGGGCTGTCGAGGTGCGGGAAGAGTGAGAAGTCGACGACTCCCAGCGCGCGATCGTCACCGGCGGTCGGCGTCCAGTCGACGAAGGCCTCGCCGATGCGCGGGGTCAGCACCATGCTCCCGGCGCTGATCCCCACGTAGACCGTGTCGCGCAGCGAGGGGAAGAGGTCGGCCAGGCCGGACTCCCGCATCCAGTGGCCCAGGTACAGCGCGTCGCCGCCGTTCACCAGCAGGGCGTCCGCCTCTCTGACCCAGGAGACCCAGCGTTCCCTGTCGATGCCGGGCAGTGCGGTGAGCTCCAGGACACCCATCGACTTCCACCCCAGCCCGGTCATGGGGCCGGGCGCCTGTCCACTGATGAAACGCCATGGGCCGCCCGGATCGCCGTACGGGCCCCCGTACCCCGCCGTGGGAATGCAGAGGGCACTGGCCTCGGCGACCGGTTTGCCCAGGAGGTCGACCAGCGCCGCCAGGATGCTCGCGTTCCTGACGCCGGAGTCGGTGAGGAGAAGCTTCATCACGTCCGTTCGACTCGTCAGGGAACGAGCGTGAAACTCGCCCGGTAGACATAGCCCGGCATCGCGGGGGTCCACGCGAAGCCGTGCCCCATGGTGAGGGTGTCGGTGTATCCGTCGGGATGGTCCACGTCGTTCATGACGTAGCTGATCGTGTACGAGACCGTGGCCGGAGTCGAACCCGACCACTCGTAGCAGGTGAGGTACACCGGGTTCTCGTCGAAGTCCCTGACCGCCGTGGGGTTGTCCGTGCTGAGGTAGATGTGGCGGATGTACTGCGGGAACACGGACATGTCCTGGCAGACGACCTCCGTTGTCGGAGTAACGGCCGAGGCGGTGGCGGCCGGTAACGTCAACGGGACGCTCAGGGCAGCGGCGGCGGCAACAGCCAGCAGGACAGCGGGTCTACGCATGGTCGGCTCCCCGTGGATACGTCGAGTGGGCCACTCATTCTGACAACGACCGCTGCCCTCCACAGGCTGAAAACGCGCCGCCCTCGCACCCGAAATCGGCCCACACCACCTTGCCCAACTCCCGTTCCCCCACACCCCACTTGTCGGCCAGCGCCGATACGAGCAGCAGCCCGCGCCCGCCCTCGTCGGTGTCCTCGGGATGGGCGTCGACGCGCGGCACACCCCCACCGCTGTCGTGCACCTCGACCCGCAGCACCTGCCCGTCGTAGCGCAGGAACACCCTGAACTGCCGCCCCGCCGGCACCCCGTGCACCAACGCGTTGGTCGCCAACTCGCTGACACACAGCAGGACATCACCGCTGCGCTCGGCCCCGGCGAGTCCCCACTCCGCGAGGAACGCGTGCGCGAAGCGCCTGGCGGCGGGAACGGACCGGCGTTCACGCCGGAAGAACTTCTCACTCGGGTTCACGGGACAAGAGTTGCGCAGCGTCACTACTGTTGACAGGGCGTGAGCCCTGCTCCCGATTTTGTACGGGCGGAGTACGGGTGCGTGCGGGATCCGGAACGGGTGGATGTGGGGAGCACCACAGCATGAACTCCAAGAAGAACCGCTCGACGATGCGGATGCTGGGCTCGCAGTTGAAGGCGGCCCGCATGAGGGCCGGTTTCACCCAACGCGTCCTCGCGGAAACAGCGTTGGTCGACGAGGAGACCATCGCGTCGATCGAACAGGGCAGGCGGCGACTGATGCTGCCCCTGTCCAGGTCGCTGGACGTCATCCTGGACACGAAGGGGACGCTGGAGGCGGGCGTCGACAACCTGCCCGAGATCGACCAATTCCCGCTGTTCGCCGAGGAGTACATGCTCCACGAGCGGGAGGCAATCGCCCTGTCCTGGTACGACAACGCGGTGATCCCTGGTCTTCTCCAGACCACTGAGTACGCCCGCGCGGTCCTGGCGGAACGAATTCCTGCATACGACGAGGACGAGATCGCGGCCAAGTTGGCGGGGCGTGTCGAGCGGCAGGAGATCCTTCAGCGCAAGGTTCCCCCGACGATGAGCTTCGTCGTGTGGGAGCCGGTGTTGCACATCGGCATCGGGACACCGGAAGTGCGCCGGGACCAGCTCCGCTTCCTGCGCGAGTGCGCTGAACTCCCAGGCCTCTCACTCCAGTTCCTGCCGATGAACGCCTCCTCGCATGCCGGGTTGAACGGCCCCTTCACACTCCTGGAAACACCGGACCACCAGCACCTGGCGTACACCGAAGGCCAGCGCGGCAGCCAGTGGGTTTCTGACCCAGATGAGGTGTCCATCCTGGCGCGCAAATATGCGATGCTGCGGTCACAGGCCCTGCGGCCTCAGGAGTCCAGGGTCCTGCTCGACCGTCTGCTAGGAGATCAATGAGCACCGCACTTGAGTGGTTCAAGTCGAGCTACAGCGGCGACGAGGGCGGCCAGTGCCTCGAAGTCGCCTACACCTGGCGGAAGTCGACTTACAGCGGCAGCGAAGGCGGGCAGTGCCTCGAAGTCGCCACCTGCCCCCACACCATCCACATCCGCGACTCCAAGAACCCGGAAGCCACCGGCCCCACCCTCCAACTCACCCCCACCGCCTGGGCCGCGTTCACCGCCAGCCGGTGAGTGTCAGTGGTCGCCTCTAGAGTTTCTGGCATGGCGACCCTTCCCAACCCGCTGCCGAAACTGGCGGCCGACCCGAGCGGCAGTTCGTTCGGGCTTGAACTCCCTCCCGGGAGACTGATCGACGTGACCGCCGAAGGCCCGTCGGACGAACCGCTGTTGTGGTGCGCGGACGCGCCCGCGAGGCCCGGTGACTACGACGCGCTGCGGCCCGCCCGCCGGGCCGCGGGACTGCTCCCGCTGCTCGTGGACATGGACGGCGGCCAAGGCGGGCCGGAGACCTGGGAGTTGAGCCCCG
Source organism: Streptomyces sp. NPDC088350 (assembly GCF_044753545.1). Classification (NCBI taxonomy): domain Bacteria; kingdom Bacillati; phylum Actinomycetota; class Actinomycetes; order Kitasatosporales; family Streptomycetaceae; genus Streptomyces; species Streptomyces sp. NPDC088350. The sequence continues at coordinate 117,667 of NZ_JBIVNL010000022.1, forward strand.
ACGAGATGTCGTATCCCGGGGATCACGACGCCGACGAGGTGCTGGAGGAGTTCTGGGAGGAGTACACCGAGGAGGGCGACGAGTGGCCCGGTCTCGCCGAGCCGCTCACCCTGGCCGCCGATCCCGATGAGCGGGCCGCGGAGGTCGCCGACTCCCTGGCCGACGGCAGGCCGGGGTTCAAGGCACCGCACCTCGCCCTGGTACCGGCCCGCCGCAGCGCGGACATCCCGGCGGCCATCGGCTGGATGGGCCCGGCCAACCAGGAGGACGACACGGCCCGGCTCTGCGCGGTGCTCCGTTCCTGGGAGGACCGCTTCGGCGTACGGCTCGTGGCCCTCGGCCACGACTGGCTGACCGTGTCCGTGGCGGCCCCGCCCGCCGACCTCGACGAGGCCGGGGAAGTGGCCGCCGAGCACTTCGCGTTCTGCCCGGACGACATAGGTGACCTGGAGACCTACGCCCAGAAGCTGATCGGCCAACCCACCTGGCACTTCTGGTGGGACTGACCTGACCCCGGCCGACCGGTCGGCTCAGCTCAGCAGTGTCATCCCCTCCGGCGCCTCGACCCCGAACTCCACCTCCAGCACCAGCCGCGCCTCCTCCTCGTCCGCCAACTCCCGCTCGTGCACCTCGCCGTCGGCCCGTGTCTCGGTCAACCGGCGTCCGTGGAGCAGGAGATGGCGTTCGGGGGTGACGCGCTGGACGAAGAGGCGCTGGGTGAAGGGGGAGCGCGGGTTCGTGGCGATGTGCCAGTTGATCACCTCGAAGTCGACGTGCTCGTAGGGCTCCAGGGTGAAGGCGTACTGCGCTTTCCAGGAGCCCCCGTCCTTGTCCCCGGCGTACGCCTCCAGCACCCACAGCTCCAACGGCCCGCGATACGGCGCCCGGACGAGCCGGTGCCGGCGCCCCGCGTCCTCGAACTCCGTGCCGGTCTTCAGCGGCACCGGCTCCAGCAGCGCCCCGATCGCCCCGAAACCGACGTCGGCCAGATACGGCTGCGGGTCACCCGGCACCTCGACGAGGAGCGCCATGTGGGTGCGGGGGCGGGTCTCGACGCGGTCCGCGCCCACGACGACCCGTGCCGCCAGCAGCGTCACCCCGAAGCCCAGTGTCCGCAGCGCGGTCGCGAGCAGCGTGTTCTGCTCGTAGCAGTAGCCGCCGCGCCGGCTGTGCACCAACTTGGCCATCAGGTCCGGGAGTTCGAGGGAGGGGGCCGTGCGGCGCAGGGCGTCCAGGTTCTCGAAGGGGATGCCCCGCATGTGCGCGAGGTGCACGCCCCGCAGCGTCGCCAGGCCGGGCCGCCGCTCCCCCTCCCAGCCGATGTGCGCGAGGTAGTCGTCGAGGTCGAGGGCGAAGTCGTCGCTGTCGGGCATGCTCCCAGCCTACGGACCGCGCCCCGGGGTTTCCGGGATCACTGCTGCGTCGCCGGTTCCAGCGCCTCCACCGCCGCTGCCGCCGCCGTGGAGTCGGGGCCGTAGAAGATGTCGATGTCGACCTCCTCGCCGCCCATGGTCAGGGTGTCCCACGCGCCGCTGAGGACGAGCATGCGGAGGGTTCGGGACTCCAGGGTGTGGAGGCGTTCCAGGATCGCCTCGTCGTCCGGCATTCCGGGGAGGCGGGGGGCGAGCCGGTCGCGGATGGCGCCCATGCGGGCCAGCAGGGTCGCGGTGTCCGCCTCGCGGTCGGGCTCCTCCGTGATGCCGTCGATGCCGTGGTCGATGATGTCCTTGATCGCCCAGGTGACGCCCTGGTCGTCGGTGGTGACCATGGCCTTCCAGGCGCGGCTCTTGTGCCGGTACTGGAGCATCGACATGGCGGCCTCGTGCCGTAGGAAGTCGGCGTCCCGGAAGGGGCGGCCGTTCCAGGCGCTGTTGAGGGAGCGGGCCAGTGAGATCGCCGATGCCAGGCCGCTGTTGAGGCCCCGGCCCGGCCAGAAGTGGATGGCGTTGGCCGCGTCGCCCAGGAGGAAGCCGTAGGTGCCGGGGGTGTTGACGGTCGGGGGCAGCAACTCGGCGGAGAAGCGCGGGCGTTGCACCATGTCCAGCCGGAAACTGGTCACCGCCGACAGGTCCTGGGCCTGCACGTCGAACAGCCGCAGTCCCTCGTGCACGCGCTTCCAGAGCGGGGAGCCCTTGATGAGCGCGGGCAGGAACAGCGTGCCGTGGGTGGCGCACTGGAAGTCGCCGTGCTCGTCGCGGTTCATCAGACAGGGCCGGGAGGCGATGCACTCCTCGAAGACGCGGCGGACCGGGTCGATGCCGATGACCTCCGTCAACTCGGCGTCGGTCAGCCGCATGTTGAGGAAGCCCTCGCCGCGCAACGAGTTGAGCAGGAACCGGTTCTGAGCGACCGTCAGCAGGATCGCCATGGGGTCGGGCAGTTCCGACTTGACGCGCAGGCCGAGGACGACGTCCCGCAGATGGACGCCGTCGAGGGAGTAGATCGACTCGTCGGCCTTGCCGAAGCGGGCGGCGAAGTGCTCCCGGGTGCGCGAGCGTCCGCCGTCGCAGATGGCGAGGACGTGCTGCGAGGCGAGTTCGTCCCGCTGTTCCGCCGCGTCGAACCTGGCGGGGACGAGCCGGATCCGGTGCCGCTTCTCGTTGGCCAGCTCCAGCAGCTTGTCCTCGATGTAGGCGATCCGCATGTTGCGCGGATGGTGGTCGCCGATCGAGTCCGGGCCCGAGGGCCACATCTCGGTGTAGTGCTCGGGGTCGAAGAGCCGGTCCTGCACGTACTGCGGCCAGGCGAGGTACTGCCGGCTCTGCACGGTCACCACCTGCTGGCGCCGCACATTGCCCTCGTCCTGGGTCTTCCAGACGACGGTGCGGCCGGCCCTGCGCCACCGGCCCTCGTAGACGGTGACCCTCACCTGGGCGCCCAGGAAGTGCTCCAGCAGCAGAGCCGTGGTCAGCCCGACAGGACCCCCGCCCACGACGGTGACCCGCAGCACGGTCCCGTCCTCGCCCTCCTCCGGGTGGGTCACGGAGCGGGGCAGGTTGAGCGCCATCAGGGTCTGCATGGCGTCGGCGACCTCGAAGCGGAACTCCTGGTCCCCGATGGTGATTTCATCACCGGCCTGGAGCAGCCGGGACTCCACCTCCTCCCCGTTGACCTGGGTGCCGTTGCTGCTGCCGCAGTCGCTCAGGACGTATCCCCGGTCCTGGTCGAAGACGATCTCCGCGTGGAAGCGGGAGACGCTCGGGCTGGCGATGACGACCGTGTTCCCCGCGTTGCGTCCGAAGGTGACGCGGGTGTCGACGATCGGGACGCGCTCTCCCGCCAGCGGACCCGCACGTCCGACGAGCACCGGTGCCATGGCATTCCCTCCCGGGGATCAACTCCGCGCGCATCCAATGGCGTTCACCGGCTCAGGGAACTCCGGGCCGCCATAAGCGCACTACCCCGGGAACGAATCCCCCAGTCGGGCCACCCGCTCCCGCAGCCCCTCCCCCAGCCTCCTGAGCCCCTCCCGGATCTCCCCGGGCGTCTGCGTCACGAAGCACAGCCGCATCGTCGACCGGTCGGGCTCCCCCGCGTAGAAGGGCGCCCCCGGCACATAGGCCACGTCCTGCCGCACCACCCGCGGCAGCAGTTCCGTCGTGTCGTACGACTCCGGAAGCCGCGCCCACAGGAACATGCCGCCCTCGGGCCGTTCCCAACTGGACCCCTCCGGGAGCGCGTTGGCAAGCCCCCCGAGCATGGCGTCCCGCCGCTCCCGGTAGACGGCGGCCACCCGCGCCACATGCGCGTCCAGGTCGTTGTCCGCCAAGTACCGTGCCGCGGCGAGCTGGTTGACGGTCGGGGTGTGCAGGTCGGCGGCCTGTTTGGCGACGACACAGGCCCGCAGCAGCTCGGCGGGCGCGCGCAGCCACCCGAGCCGCAACCCGGGGGCCATCACCTTGGAGAACGAACCGAGCAGGACCGTACGGTCCGCCGCGCCCTCGTGGGCCGCGATCCACGGCAACCGCTCGCCCTCGAAGCGGAGTTCGCCGTACGGGTCGTCCTCCACGATCCACAGCCCGCGCCGCGCGGCGACGGCGGCGACCGCGGCCCTGCGGTCGGCGGGCAGGGTGCGGCCGGTGGGGTTCTGGAAGGTCGGCACGGTGTAGAACAGCTTGGGCCGCTCCCGGACGACCAGTTCGTCCAGCGCCTCGGGATCGACCCCGGCCGCGTCCTCCGGCACGGCGACGACCCGCGCGCCGGCGAAGGCGAAGACCTGAAGTGCCGCCAGATAACAGGGACTTTCGACGAGGACGACGTCCCCCGGCTCCAGCAGCGCGGTCGCGAGCAGCGAGAGCGCCTGCTGCGATCCGGTGGTGACGAGAAGGTCGTCGGCGCCGGTGGCCAGCCCGCGGTCGGAGATCCGCGCGGCGAGCGCGGTCCGGAGCACCGGCTCGCCCTCGGTCGTCGCGTACTGGAGCGCCCGCGCGGGCGTCTCGGTGAGGACCGCCTGGTACGCGGCGGCGATACCGGTCGCGTCGAAGAGTTCGGGTGCCGGGAGCCCGCCCGCGAAGTTGATCACCTCGGGGCGGGCGGTGACGGCGAGGATGTCCCGCACCGGCGAACCACCGATCGCACGGGCACGCGCGGCGAGCGGCGGCAGGACGGCCGGGGCGGGGACTGCGGGGGCTGGGGCGGGCTCGATGACGGTCATGACGCCACCCTAGGAAAGTAGGTGCCGCACACAAACACCTATCCGCGATCCGGACGAGCCCCCCTGCCCCCTCGCCCTCGCCCTCGCCCTCGCCCAGTGCCTCAGGCCTTCTTGCCCGTGGCCCCGTAGACGTTGATGTCGTCGTCCGTCACATCGTTGATGTCCCGGTAGGTGATCTTCTCGATGTCGTCGAGGCTCTCGAAGTACGCCTGGTCCACCACCGGCGGAGCGGGCGCCGGGCCCGGGTGCCACTGGTGGGCCGGGACCACACCGGGCTCGTCCAGGGTGAGGCCCGGGGTCCCGGTGAAGAACCGCTCGACCTCGTCCTTGCTGCGGAACACGAAGGTGAACCCGCGCTCCGTGTACGTCCGCTGCACGGCGCGGGTCGGGATCGGGTGCATCTCGTCGGTGAGGTGGCTGAGCACGACGTGACTGCCGGCGGGCAGGACGTCGACCAGCTCGCGCACCAGCGGGTACGCCTCGTCGTCCTCGACGAAGTGCAGGATCGCCACCAGCAGCAGGGCGATCGGCTCGTTGAAGTCGAGCGTCTTGGCGGCCTGTTCGAGGATGTCGGCCGGGCGGCGCAGGTCGGCGTCGATGTAGTCGGTACGGCCCTCGGGGCTGCTGGTGAGCAGGGCGCGGGCGTGCGCGAGGACCACCGGGTCGTTGTCGACGTAGACGATCCGCGACTCGGGGTCGATGCCCTGGGCGATCTGGTGCACGTTCTCCGCGGTGGGCAGCCCGGTGCCGATGTCGAGGAACTGGCGTACCCCGTGCTCCTGCGACAGCCGGGTGACCGCGCGGCGCATGAAGTCCCGGTTGTGCCGTACGTCGAGGTAGCCGCGCGGGTTGGCGGCGAGCGCGGCGGCGGCGGCCTCGCGGTCGACGGGGTAGTTGTCCTTGCCGCCGAGGAAGACGTCGTAGACGCGGGCCGGGTGCGCCTTGGTGGAGTCGATCCTCCTTCTCAGCTCGGCGGGGTCTTGGCTGAGGGCGTCACCGGACATGGGCGTCTCCCGGAAGAGTGGGTCGTACGAAGGACAACCGGAGCAGTGTGTATGAAGTGCAGTGGTCAACAACCTAACTCCCACCGGGACTTGATGGTGCCCAAGTCCGGGGGACGGGCGGCCGAGTGCTTCCCGGCGTCCCGCGACGTGCCCGGGAGGACCGGCATCCCCGCAGGTCAGCGCGGACGGGACGGCTCCGGCGTCCCGAATCCGGCGGCAGCCGTAGCGCCGGCCCCGCGTGACCGCCCAAACTGCACCCGATGACGCGTCGCTTCGCTTACGGAGGACCCCATGCCAGCCCGCGCCACCCCCGTCCGCACCCGTCTCCGCGTCCGAGTCCTGGCCACCGCGGCGGCCGTGCTCGCCGCGGCGCTGCTGCTCTCGGGATGCAAGGACGGCATGGGCGTACGCGACGAGGGCCCGTCGGGCGTGACCCCCACCTCGGCGGGGTCCACGCCCTGACGGGCCCTCGTGGAGCGGGTGATCAGGCCTGCGCCGGAACCGCGTCGGCTTCCTTCGGGTTCGGGCCGTACTGGTTGGCACCGGGCTGGCTGTCCGAGCAGGTGAAGACCAGCATGATGATGCCGCCGACGAGCGGGACGAACGAGATGAAGAACCAGCCGCCCGAGCGGCCCGTGTCGTGCAGCCGGCGGACGGTGACGCCCAGGCCGGGCAGCAGGATCCCGAGGTAGAAGATGACGGCGAGGAACGGGAACTTGATCGCCGCGCCGATGGCGAGCAGAACGACCGCGATGATCGCCGTGAACAGCGCGAACATCCAGTACTCCTTGCGACGGGCGCGCCCGCTGAATACCGCGTACTTCTTCAGTGCCTCGATGAAATAGCTCATGGTGTCCCCCAGGGATCGACGTCCAGACCATCCGGAACGGATCAGGCCAGGCGCAGAAGGTAAGGACGCTGATGCGGACGCGTCAAATCCACATAAGTGCCGGACACCAGGGGGTCTTTCAGGACAGATCAACCGATGACGACCGGCGAATTCGGGCCAGACCCCCGTCACACCCCGAACCGAGACCGCCCCGACGCCGGAACGATCTCGAAGCGTTGCCGACCGCCCTCAACCCACCGACGCGACCCGGCGTCTCAGTCGCGCAGCTTCTGCGCGGCCTCCACCGCCCAGTACGTGAGGATGTTCTGCGCCCCGGCCCGCTTGATCCCGGTGAGCGCCTCGAAGATCGCCTTGTCCCGGTCGATCCAGCCCTTCTCCGCGGCGGCCTCGATCATCGAGTACTCGCCGGAGATCTGATAGGCGGCGACGGGAACGTCCACGGCCTCGGCGACCTTGGCCAGGATGTCGAGGTAGGGTCCGGCCGGCTTGACCATCACCATGTCGGCGCCCTCCTCCAGGTCGAGCGCCAACTCCCGCATGGATTCCCGTGCGTTGGCGGGGTCCTGCTGATACGTCTTGCGGTCCCCCTTGAGCGAGGAACCGACGGCCTCACGGAAGGGCCCGAAGAACGCGGACGCGTATTTGACGGTGTACGCGAGGATCGCCACGTCCTCCCGCCCGATCTGGTCGAGCGCGTCCCGGACGACCCCGATCTGCCCGTCCATCATCCCGCTGGGCCCGACGACGTGGGCCCCCGCGTCGGCCTGCACCTGGGCCATCTCGGCGTACCGCTCCAGGGTGGCGTCGTTGTCGACACGCCCCTGATCGTCAAGCACACCGCAGTGCCCGTGATCGGTGGTCTCGTCGAGACACAGATCGGACATGACGAGCAGCTCGTCCCCGACCTCGGCCCGCACATCGCGCAACGCGACCTGCAGAATCCCGTCCGGGTCGGTCCCCGCCGTCCCGAGGGCGTCCTTCTTGCTCTCCTCCGGCACCCCGAACAGCATGATCCCGGAGATCCCCGCCGCCACCGCCTCGGCAGCCGCCTTCTTCAGGCTGTCCCGCGTGTGCTGCACGACCCCGGGCATCGCGGAGATCGGCACCGGCTCGGCGATCCCCTCCCGCACGAACGCCGGGAGGATGAAGTCGGCCGGGTGCAACCGGGTCTCGGCGACCATGCGCCGCATGACAGGAGTGGTCCGCAGCCGCCGGGGCCGCGAGCCGGGGAAGGATCCGTACGTCGTCATGACATCTACGCTACGCCCGGGGCGGGGGCCCATTTGCCGACGGTGAGTCGGTGCGCATTTGGGCGCACTTTCGCGCACTTTTCAGCCCAGGTCGGCACCATCCAGCCCGTTGGGGGTCCCCCCTCTGGGGGAGTTTGAGGACGAGGCCCCGTCAGGGCCGAAGCGGGGTGTGGGGGCGCAGCCCCCACGGACCCACGCCCCCACTCACCGCAACGTCACTCCACAACGTCAGGTGGTCCGCCGCCGCCGAGCCCCCGGCCGCCGCTCACTGGGCCGAGTAACCGGATCCCCGGCCTCCTGAGCCGCCGCGCGCCTACGCAACCCGAAGTTCGCCAACGCCTCGGCCAACTTGTGCACAGAAGGCTCCGGAGCCATCACATCCACCCGCAGCCCATGCTCCTCGGCCGTCTTCGCCGTGGCGGGACCAATACACGCGATGACCGTCACGTTGTGCGGCTTCCCTGCGATCCCCACCAGGTTCCGCACGGTGGACGACGACGTGAAGAGAACGGCGTCGAAGCCACCCCCCTTGATCGCCTCCCGCGTATCGGCAGGCGGCGGCGAGGCCCGCACGGTCCGGTAGGCGGTCACGTCGTCGACCTCCCACCCGAGCTCGATCAGCCCGGCGACAAGAGTCTCCGTGGCGATGTCGGCACGCGGCAGGAACACCCGGTCGATCGGGTCGAAAACGGGGTCGTAGGGCGGCCAGTCCTCCAGCAACCCGGCCGCGGACTGCTCCCCGCTGGGCACGAGGTCCGGCTTCACACCGAACGCGACCAACGCCTTGGCCGTCTGCTCACCCACCGCGGCGACCTTGATCCCCGCGAACGCCCGCGCGTCGAGCCCGTACTCCTCGAACTTCTCCCGCACGGCCTTGACCGCGTTCACCGAGGTGAAGGCGATCCACTCGTACCGGCCGGTCACCAGTCCCTTGACCGCCCGCTCCATCTGCTGGGGCGTCCGCGGCGGCTCGACGGCGATCGTCGGCACCTCGTGCGGCACGGCCCCGTACGACCGCAGCTGGTCGGAGAGCGACGCCGCCTGCTCCTTCGTGCGCGGGACGAGGACCTTCCAGCCGAACAGCGGCTTGGACTCGAACCACGACAACTGGTCGCGCTGGGCGGCGGCGGAACGCTCACCGACCACGGCTATCACCGGCCGGCCGCCCTCCGGGGAGGGCAGCACCTTCGCCTGCTTCAGCGTCTGCGCGATCGTCCCGAGCGTCGCGGACCAGGTCCGCTGACGAGTGGTCGTACCAGCCACTGTGACGGTCATGGGCGTATCGGGCTTACGACCCGCGGCCACCAGCTCACCGGCGGCCGACGCCACGGAGTCCAGCGACGTGGAGACCACGACCGTGCCGTCCGACGCGCCGACCTCCGTCCAGCAGCGGTCCGACGCGGTACGGGCGTCCACGAACCGGACGTCCGCGCCCTGCGCGTCCCGCAGCGGGACACCGGCGTACGCGGGCACGCCGACGGCCGCGGCGACACCGGGGACGACCTCGAAAGGCACACCCGCGGCGACGCAGGCGAGCATTTCCTCGGCGGCGTACGTATCAAGTCCGGGGTCCCCGGACACCGCACGTACGACCCGCCTGCCGCCCCGCGCGGCCTCCATGACAAGATGTGCCGCATCCCGCACAGCGGGTAGGCCAACGGTTGTTGACGCACCGTCAACAACCGTTAGTTGAGGCGTGCCTGTGCCCGGGAACGAGTCCGAAGAAGGACCCGGATCCGGATGCACGACGGCTACGCCGGGTCGGGCGTGCGGACGTACGACGTCGAGCACCTCGTGCTCGGCGACGAGGACGTCCGCGTTCGCCAGCGCCTCTACGGCGCGCAGTGTGAGCAGTCCCGGATCTCCGGGTCCGGCACCCAGGAAGGTGACGTGCCCGTGTTCCGGACCGGCGGCGGGAAGAGTGGTGGGGCTCACTTGGCTTGCTCCCCCATCAGACCGGCCGCGCCCTGGGCAAGCATCTCGGCGGCGAGTTCGCGACCGAGCGCCAGTGCTTGGTCATGCGTCTCGGGCACGGGACCGGTGGTGGACAGCTGCACCGTACGCGTGCCGTCGGTCGTGCCGACTATGCCGCGCAGGCGCATTTCCTTGACAATCTGCCCGTCGGCCAGAAGGTCGGCCAGCGCGCCCACAGGGGCGGAGCAGCCGGCCTCCAGGGCGGCGAGCAGGGACCTTTCGGCGGTCACGGCGATCCGTGTGAACGGGTCGTCGAGTTCACCGAGTGCCGCGATCAAGTCCGCGTTGTCCGCGGCACACTCGATCGCCAGGGCCCCCTGGCCGGGGGCGGGCAGAACCGTGTCGACCGACAGGAAGTCGGTCACTTCGTCGATCCGGCCGATCCGGCTCAGTCCGGCGGCGGCGAGGACTACGGCGTCCAGCTCACCGTCCCGCACGAAGCCGATCCGGGTGTCGATGTTCCCGCGGATCGGGACCGTCTCGATGTCGAGGCCGTGGCTGCGCGCGTACGCGTTCAGCTGGGCCGTGCGGCGCGGGGAGCCCGTACCGATGCGCGCCCCGCGGGGCAGGTCGGTGAACTTCAGGGCGTCCCGGGCGACGATCACGTCCCTGGGGTCCTCGCGCTCCGGAACGGCGGCGAGCGCCAGTTCCGGGTGGAGCGTCGTCGGCAGGTCCTTCAGCGAATGAACCGCGAAGTCGACCTCACCGCCGAGCAGCGCGTCGCGCAGCGCGGTCACGAAGACTCCCGTACCGCCGATCTGCGCGAGGTGTTCGCGGGAGGTGTCGCCGTAGGTGGTGATCTCGACGAGCTCGACGGGCCGTCCGGTCACCTGGCTCACGGCGTCCGCCACCAACCCGGACTGGGCCAGGGCGAGTCTGCTCCGCCTGGTCCCGAGCCTCAGTGCCTTCTTACTCATACTGGCCCTCGGTTCTTGCTGTTCTCAGAGTCTTCTTCAGCCCGCGAGACGGAGGCCACCGTCTCCTGGTCGAGGTCGAACAGGGTGCGCAGCGCGTCCGCGTACCCGGCGCCGCCGGGCTCGGCCGCGAGCTGCTTGACCCGTACGGTCGGCGCGTGCAGCAGCTTGTCGACGACCCGTCGTACGGTCTGCGTGATCTCGGCGCGATGCTTGTCGTCGAGGCCGGGCAGCCGTCCGTCGAGCCGGGCGATCTCGCCCGCGACGACCTCGGCGGCCATGGCGCGCAGGGCGACCACGGTCGGCGTGATGTGCGCGGCCCGCTGGGCTGCCCCGAAGGCCGCGACCTCGTCGGAGACGATACGCCGGACCGCGTCCACGTCCGCCGCCATCGGAGCGTCCGCCGAGGCGTCCGCGAGCCATTCGATGTCGACCAGCCGCACCCCGGCCAGCCGGTGCACGGCGGCGTCGATGTCGCGCGGCATCGCGAGGTCGAGGAGGGACAACGCGGGCGCGGGGCGCGGGATGTGGGCGACGGGCTCGGGCCTGCGGCGCTCGGGGATCCGTCCGACGGTCGCGGCCATGGTGGCGAGTGCGCCGATGAGTTCCGCCTCGGCCTCGGGCGTACGCCGGGCCGCCTCGCGCCGGTCGAGGGCGCTGCCGCCGGCCCAGGCCGCGTGCTGCTCCAGCGTCGCCGCGTCCATCCCGGCCACCGCGGCCTCCCCCATCACGGAGAAGCCGGTCGCCCCCTGCACCGCGGACAGGTCCAGCGGACAGCCGTCCTCGGCCCCGACGGAGGTCGGCGGAAGCGTTTCGCGTACGTCGTCCTGCACCGCCGTACGACCGGCCGTCGCGTCCTGGGACACCCGGCCCTCGACCGCTTCCGCGACCGTCTCGGCCGTCAGGACCAGCCCCGTCGCGCCCGTGCAGGACACGACGACATCGGCACGTGTCAGCTCGAACGGCACCGCATCCATCGGTACCGCGCGGGCCGACACGTCCGTTTCGGGGCTCTCGGTGATGATCTGGGCGAGGCGCTCGGCGCGGTCGGCGGTGCGGTTGGCGACGACGATCTCGGCGACCCCGGCGCGGGCGAGGGTCGCGGCGGCCAGCGACGACATGGAGCCGGCGCCGATGACCAGGGCGCGTTTCCCCTTCGCCCAGGCTTCAACTGCCGTGCCGGAAGAGAGCTGTTGAAGGCCGAAGGTGACCAGGGACTGCCCTGCGCGGTCGATGCCGGTCTCGGAGTGGGCGCGCTTGCCAACTCTGAGGGCCTGCTGGAACAGCTCGTTCAACAGCCGCCCGGCGGAGTGCAGTTCCTGCGCCCTGGCCAGCGAGTCCTTGATCTGGCCGAGGATCTGGCCCTCGCCGACCACCATCGAGTCGAGGCCGCAGGCCACCGAGAAGAGGTGGTGGACGGCCCGGTCCTCGTAGTGCACGTAGAGATAAGGAGTGAGTTCGTCCAGGCCGACGCCGCTGTGCTGGGCGAGCAGCGTGGACAACTCGGCGACACCCGCGTGGAACTTGTCCACGTCGGCGTAGAGCTCGATGCGGTTGCAGGTGGCCAACACCGCGGCCTCGGCGGCCGGTTCGGCGGCGACCGTGTCCTGGAGGAGCTTGATCCGGTCGTCCGCGTTCAGCGTGGCCCGCTCCAGGACACTGACCGGCGCGCTGCGGTGGCTCAGCCCGACGACGAGGAGACTCATGCCGGCATCACGGCGGGGACGTCCCCGTCAGGGCCCTGCTCGGCGGAGTCGCCCCGGTGCACGGCGGCGGGGTGCGCGCCGTCGGCTGCGGCGGCCTCCTCGCCGGCCTTGCGCTGCTCGTGGAAGGCGAGGATCTGCAGCTCGATGGAGAGGTCGACCTTGCGGACGTCGACGCCGTCCGGGACGGTCAGCACGGTCGGCGCGAAGTTCAGGATGGAGGTGACCCCGGCGGCCACGAGGCGGTCACAGACCGGCTGGGCGGCACCGGCGGGGGTGGCGATGACGCCGATGGAGACGCCGTTGTCGCTGATGATCTTTTCCAGCTCGTCCGAGTGCTGCACCGGGATGCCCGCGACGGGCTTTCCGGCCATCGCCGGATCGGCGTCGATGAGGGCGGCGACCCGGAAGCCGCGGGAGGCGAACCCGCCGTAGTTGGCGAGCGCGGCGCCGAGGTTGCCGATACCGACGATGACGACCGGCCAGTCCTGGGTCAGGCCCAGTTCGCGGGAGATCTGGTAGACGAGGTACTCGACGTCGTAGCCCACACCGCGGGTGCCGTAGGAGCCGAGGTAGGAGAAGTCCTTGCGCAGCTTCGCGGAGTTGACCCCCGCGGCGGCGGCCAGCTCCTCGGAGGAGACCGTGGGTACCGAGCGCTCCGAGAGTCCGGTCAGCGCGCGGAGGTACAGCGGGAGACGGGCGACGGTGGCCTCGGGAATCCCTCGGCTACGGCTCGCCGGTCGGTGAGTTCGGCCAGTTGCCACGGTGCTCCTGCGGGTAGAGCGGGGCTGTGGGCGGTCACACGTACCCAGACCGCCCCGTCGGAAGCAGGCTATGTCTTTGTGAACGCGTGCACAAAGATGGTGTCCGATTTGCCCGGCCAACGTGACCGGGGTCACGCACACGCGTCCCAGGCGCATTCCAGGGGGCAAAACCGCCACACTCCTCGTAATTCCCGCCCCCGAGACCAAACCGCCGTCGATCCTAAGCGACGTTCGGGTGCGCGTTGAACTACTTGGTCAGTTCCCTGCGCAGGCGCCCCTCGTCGACCCGCCAGAACGTGTGCTGTTTCCCATCCACGAGGACGACCGGGATCTGCTCCCAGTACTCGTCGTGGAGGCGCTGGTCCTCGGTGATGTCCTTCTGTTCCCAGGGGACTCCGAGATCGGCGCACACCTTCTCGACGACGAGCTGCGCGTCCTCGCACAGATGGCAGCCGGGCTTGGTGATGAGAGTGACGAGATGACTCATGCGCACCATTCTCACGCCGTCCGGGTACTTCTTTAACGGCCCGGTCGCGGAGAGTTCACAGCCTCCGTACCTCTCGGCTCCGGAACCACCGAACAAACTGGCTATGCTCACGACATGGCCGCTCTCGGATGGCTCACTCCCCGTAGGCGCTCCGCCACGGCGCGAAGTGTGTTGGCAGGCGAGGCCTCTGCGGAGGCAGCGCGCAAGTCGTCGCAGGACGTCCAGGAGATACAGGACGCCCGCACGGAGGAAGCACGGGAACCTGAGTTCCCGGTGCTCGGCGACGACAGAGCCGCGGCCTTCTTCGACCTCGACAACACCGTCATGCAGGGCGCGTCGATCTTCCACTTCGGCCGGGGCCTGCACAAACGGAAGTTCTTCGAGACCCGCGACCTCCTCAAGTTCGCCTGGCAGCAGGCGTGGTTCAGGCTCGCCGGCTCCGAGGACCCCGAGCACATGCAGGAGGCGCGCGACTCCGCGCTGTCCATCGTCAAGGGCCACCGCGTCGCCGAACTCCAGTCGATCGGCGAGGAGATCTACGACGAGTACATGGCCGAGCGCATCTGGCCGGGCACCCGCGCCCTCGCCGAGGCACACCTCGCCGCGGGCCAGAAGGTGTGGCTCGTCACGGCGGCCCCGGTGGAGATCGCCAACGTGATCGCCCGCCGCCTCGGCCTCACCGGCGCGCTCGGCACGGTCGCCGAGTCCGTCGACGGCGTCTACACCGGCAAGCTGGTCGGCGAACCCCTGCACGGCCCCGCGAAGGCGGAGGCGGTGAAGGCGCTGGCCGCGGCGGAGGGCCTGGACCTGTCCCGCTGCGCCGCGTACAGCGACTCGCACAACGACATCCCGATGCTCTCGCTGGTCGGCCACCCCTACGCCATCAACCCGGACTCCAAGCTGCGCAAGCACGCGCGCGAGCTGGACTGGCGGCTGCGCGACTACCGCACGGCCCGCAAGGCGGCCAAGGTCGGCATCCCGGCGGCGGCCGGCGTGGGCGCGGTGGCGGGCGGCACTGCCGCGGCGATCGCGTTGCACCGCCGACGCCGCTGACCCGGCGAACACGGCCAATCCACGAGTCGTACCCGCGTAACCGCCTGTCCAGTCACGTTGGCTGCACACGGCCACAACACGCCCCGGTCCCTGACTGAATTCGGACCGTTCTGATCAACAACCGGTCACTCTGCGGTACTTGATCGGGCGTCAACTGGTTACAGAAGCGACGTAATCGATGATTTGAGCAACTGGGTGTAGCAGGGCCTGCACGAAGCGTTATTCTCCTCAGACGCAATCCGGTACCCCTCCGTCGCTACGACGGGTGAATGTTCCGGTACTGCACGTGATGGAAGCTCTGCCTCTGGGAGTCCCGTGTACCCACACGTCGGGGTTGACGCCTCGGGCCTGGCTACGCTGCGCGCAACGGTCCAAGACCTGTTGCGCGGCTTCGTCCCCACCGCGTACGCCGTCCCCGCCGCCTTCGCCACCACCGCACCCGTCGGTCCGTGCTACGCACTGGCCGACGGCGGCGCGGCGGTCGGCAGACGAGGGCGCTCGGCCGGCGCCGCCACCGCACGCCGTCCGGCCGCTGACAGCGACAGCGCCCGGATGATGGACCTCGTGGAGCGTGCCCAGGCCGGCGAAGCCGATGCCTTCGGCCGCCTCTACGACCAGTACAGCGACACTGTGTACCGGTACATCTACTACCGAGTGGGAGGCAAAGCCACCGCCGAGGACCTCACCAGCGAGACCTTTCTGCGCGCCCTGCGCCGCATCGGCACGTTCACCTATCAGGGTCGGGACTTCGGCGCCTGGCTGGTGACGATCGCCCGCAACCTCGTGGCGGACCACTTCAAGTCGAGCCGCTTCCGGCTGGAAGTGACCACCGGCGAGATGCTCGACGCCAACGAGGTCGAGCGCTCCCCCGAGGACTCCGTCCTGGAGTCCCTGTCGAACGCCGCACTGCTCGACGCCGTACGCCGGCTCAACCCGCAGCAGCAGGAGTGCGTCACGCTCCGCTTCCTCCAGGGCCTCTCCGTCGCGGAGACCGCCCGGGTGATGGGCAAGAACGAGGGTGCGATCAAGACCCTCCAGTACCGGGCCGTGCGCACTCTCGCCCGGCTCCTCCCGGACGACGCCCGCTGACGGCATACGCTCGGTAGCGCCCAACTCGCGCTCAGTGAAAGTCTGTTGAGTTCGCGGTCGGATCATCCGTCGTCCGTAACCCAAGTGCCGCGCCACTCGTTGTGCGGGATACAGGCTCCCTGTGGTCACACCCTGGCCCTCTCCGATCACTCGATCGTGTGGACGCGGTCAGGCTGTGCAACCCTCAGGACCCCCTGGGGAGTCGACCGTCATGACGAGAGGAGGTGCCGCCAGTGATCGCGAACGTATCGGCGCACCGGCGGGCGAACGCCTTCGCCCAGGCCCTGGAAGAGGAGCAGTCCGACCGGGGTACGGCGGCCGAGCAGTCCGAAGGACCGGCCCCGGCCCCGACTGCTGCGGAACAGACCGAGCAGGGCCGCATGCTGGCCTTCGCCACCGGTCTCGGCGAGCTGCCCAAACCCGTACTGGACCCCGAGGTCAAGGTCGTCCAACGGGCCCAGCTGGTCGCCGCGTTCGAGGCCATGCTGCAAGGCGAGGCACCAGAACCTTCGGTACCGGAGCAGCGTTCGCACCGGTCCCGGGGCGCGCACCGGGCCACCGGTCTGGGCAAGCTGCGACCCCGGACCCGGCTCACCAAGGGCCTCGCGGCCGGCGGCCTGAGCGTCGGGGTCGCGGCCGGGGCCTTCGGCGGAGTGGCCGCGGCGAGTTCGGGCGCCCTGCCCGGCGACTCGCTCTACGGCCTGAAGCGCGGCATCGAGGACTTCAAGCTCAACTACCTGTCCGACGGCGACGACCAGCGCGGTGTGGCCTACCTCGACCAGGCGTCCAACCGCCTGAGCGAGGCACGCCGGCTGATCGAGCGGGACCGCGGCGGCCACCTCGACCACGAGCAGCTCGGCGAGATCCGCCGCACGCTGTCCGGGATGACGCACGACGCGTCCGAGGGCCACCGCCTGCTGCACGAGGCGTACGAGCAGGACCCGAACTCACTGGGCCCCATCCAGGCCCTCTCCGCGTTCTCCCGCTCGCACCGCGAGGCCTGGGGCGCCCTGCGCGACCGCCTCCCCGTCCAGCTCGGCGACGTCAGCGACCAGGTCTCCTCGGTCTTCGACGCCATAGACGACGAGGTCGCCCCGCTCCAGTCGCTGCTCCCCCAGCCTCCGGCGAAGACCAGCGGCGGTGGAACAGGCAAACACCGCGCTCCTGATACGACGTCCACGGCCGGCACCCACCGCTCCACGGCACCGAGCACGACCGGCGGCTCCGCGGAGACCAACCACTCCAGCGCCCCCAGCGAGTCCGCCACCACCGGCGACGGCCTCCTCGGCGGCAACACGGGCGGCCTCCTGGACCCCCCGAAGTCCTCCGGCACGGCGTCCCCGTCCACGACCAAGCCCTCGATCACGGAACCGGACGTCACGCTCCCGCCGCTGCTCCCGGGCCTGCTGCCGGGCCTGGGCATCGACAGCCAGGACACCAACTAGGCACTCACGACCTGTGCGGCTACGGGAACTCCCCCGTAGCCGCACAGGCATATGTCAGGTTTCTCAGACGGCGCCCGCGAAGAACCCGTCGGCCTCAGAAGAACACCGACCGACGCTGCACCAGCAGCTTGTACAGCGTGTGCTGGATCTGTTCCCTCACCTGGTCCGTGAGGTTGAACATCAGCATCGGATCCTCGGCCGCCTCCGGCGGGTAGCCGTCCGTGGGGATCGGTTCGCCGAACTGGATGGTCCACTTCGTGGGGAGCGGGATCGCGCCCAACGGTCCCAGCCACGGGAAGGTCGGGGTGATCGGGAAGTACGGGAAGCCCAGGACGCGGGCCAGGGTCTTCGAGTTGCCGATCATCGGGTAGATCTCCTCCGCGCCCACGATCGAGCACGGGATGATCGGCGTGCCCTGGCGCAGCGCCGTGGAGACGAAGCCGCCCCGGCCGAAGCGCTGGAGCTTGTAGCGCTCGCTGAACGGCTTGCCGATGCCCTTGAAGCCCTCCGGCATCACACCGACCAACTCGCCCCGCCCCAGCAGCCGCTCGGCGTCCTCCGCGCAGGCGAGCGTGTGACCGGCCTTGCGGGCGAGTTCGTTGACCACCGGCAGCATGAAGACCAGGTCCGCCGCGAGGAGCCGGAGATGGCGGGCCGCGGGGTGGTTGTCGTGGACGGCGATCTGCATCATCACGCCGTCCAGCGGCAGCGTCCCGGAGTGGTTGGCGACGATCAGCGCGCCGCCCTCCGCCGGGATGTTCTCGATGCCCTTGACCTCGACCCGGAAGTACTTGTCGTACAGCGGGCGCAGCGCCGGCATCAGGACCTCGTCGGTGAGCTCCTCGTCGTAACCGAAGTCGTCGACGTCGTAGTCCCCGGTCAGCCGACGGCGCAGGAACGACAGGCCGTGGGCGATACGGCGCTCCAGGCCACTCTGCCCGTCCTGGCCGGCCTCGTCGTCCCGGGCCTTCTCCGGCTCCTGCTCCTCACGCGTCACAGGAACATCATCCTGCGCGAAGTGCCGGCCGGGCAGGGGCTGGACCTCACGGACCAGCGCGGGCTCGCCGTTCTTGCGCCGACTCCCCATGCTCCGGCGTCGCTGCGGTCGCTGCACGTTGTTCGTGCGGGACCGGTCGTCGTCGAACGGAATGACCTTGGCATCCGCCATCGTTGATGCGCTCCTCAGTTGGCGCTCGGCGTCGGGGGGTGGCCACTGCCCGGCCGGGACAGCGCGGCGATCCGGTCGACGGCCCCCGCGAGGACCTCCGGCGGCAGCAGCCCCGGGCCCTGGCCGCGCGCGAAGTCCGCGAAGGTCTCGGCGGTCGTGTACTTCGGCTTGTACCCCAGCGTCTCGCGCATCTGGACCGTCGACACGACCCGGCCGTGGGTGAGCAACCGGATCTGTTCGGGGGAGAAGTCCGTCATCCCCAGCGTACGCACCAGGGAACCGGCCCAGGTGACCGCGGGAAGCAGCAGCGGCACCGTCGGGCGGCCCAGGCGCCGCGAGCACTGGGAGAGCAACAGGACGCCGTCCCCGGCGATGTTGAAGGTGCCGCTGTTGAGCGTGCCCCGCTCCGGGTCGTGCGAGGCGATCCGCAGGACGTCGATCACATCGTCCTCGTGCACGAACTGCAGCCGCGGGTCGTAGCCAAACACGGTCGGCAGGACCGGCAGCGAGAAGTACGACGCGAGCGGCGAATCCGCCGTAGGACCAAGGATGTTGGCGAACCGCAGCACGCACACCGCGACATCGGGCCGCCGGCGCGCGAAGCCTCGTACGTACCCCTCGACCTCGACGGTGTCCTTCGCGAAGCCGCCGCTCGGCAGGGACTTCGGCGGGGTGCCCTCGGTGAAGACGGCCGGGTCGCGCGGGGCGGAGCCGTAGACGTTCGTACTGGACTTCACCACCAGCCGCTTCACGACCGGCGACTTCTGGCAGGCACCCAGCAGCTGCATGGTGCCGATGACGTTGGTCTCCTTGACCGTGGTCCGGCTGCCGCTGCCCAGCGCGGTGCCCGTCACGTCCATGTGGACGACGGTGTCGGCGCCCGACTCGGCGAGCACGCGCGCGATGGTGGGCTGCCGGATGTCGGCCTGGATGAACTCAGCGCCCCCGAGATGGTGCCCGGGCGCGACCGCGTCCACGGCGATCACCCGGTCCACCTCTGGATCACGCTGGATCCGTCGGACGAAACGGCCCCCCAACTGACGGGCCACTCCGGTCACGAGCACGACCTTCCCCAAGATCAGCGCCTTCCTTTTGTGTTACCCGTGTGCGGCCAACCTAGCGGTTCGGTGTTGCGCTGTGATGACCGCCAGACCTACGAACGTCCGGAACATAACTGTGGCCCCCCACCGAATTCGGTGGGGGGCCACAGGAGACGCTCTCGCTGCGTCGCGTCGCCTACTTCTTGTTACGACGCTGAACGCGCGTGCGCTTCAGCAGCTTGCGGTGCTTCTTCTTAGCCATCCGCTTGCGCCGCTTCTTGATAACAGAGCCCACGACTACCCTCGCTCACTTCTCATCACTCGGTGCTGGGCATCATGGGCCCATACGACCTACAAGGGGCCAGCCTACCCGTCCGAGCGCTGAGGTCGTAATCGAGGTATCGCCTCAGGCTGTCTCCACCCCCACATAACTCTCGCGAAGGTACTCGTGTACCGCTTGCTCGGGGACGCGGAAGGACCGCCCCACCCGGATAGCGGGCAGATGACCGCTGTGCACCAACCGGTACACGGTCATCTTCGACACTCGCATCACCGAGGCGACCTCCGCCACGGTAAGGAACTGAACCTCGTTCAGAGGCCTCTCGCCAGCTGCAGCCATGACACACCTGAACCTTCCGCACTCGACGGTCACCGGCTTCCCCTTCCGGTGACTCTTCGTCGTTGCGTGCTCACTCCCCAATGTAGGGGCGTGTGATGCGAGTGGGGAAGAGGTGCACCCATCGGCGGCCATCGGCGGCCATCGGCGGCCTACTGTGACAGACACGCTCGATTGAGTACGTAGCGGGTAAGCGGCCGGTAGTAATCGGACCGCACGGCGTCATCAAGTGGAACTGCCACGGACACCGACCCCTCGGCCTCCCCCACGAAGAGCGCGGGGTCATCGGTATCCGCGAGACCAATGGCCTCAAACCCCAGCTGACCTGCTCCGCAGACCCATCCGTGGTCCCCGATCACCAGCTCCGGAAGCACCCCGCCGGCCTCCGCCGCCGCACCCAGCACGGTACGAACCGGGAGCGGTGAGTGCGTGTGTGCGCCGGGCTCACAACCGGGGCGTTCGGGACCCGGATCGCGGACGAGCGCGACACCTCGTACGTAGGCAAGGTTGTAGGTGCGTAGACCGAACCGGGTCGTTATGTCGACACGGCGACCATGCGCAGGGGTGAGAACAGCACATCCCGCCGCCGACAGCGCGTCCGCCAACGCGGCGTAGAACCCGAGCAGTCGATGCGGATGCCCGGTACCGAGAAGCACGGGCCCGCCGCGCTGCGCCACCGCACCCAACCGGTCGGCGAAGGCGTCCAGAGCGGTCAACGTCCGCTCCGGATCGATCACATCATGCCCGGAAGTGTGCGCCGGGTCGGCCGAAACCCCACACTTGTCCGCCATCAACTCGATCAAGTCCCGCTGCCCCCACGTCCATTCGGGATCGAGTCCGATCAGCACCCGGGGGTCACGAGCGGCGAACGCCCGATAACTCCGCAGACTCTCCTCCCGAGAGGTCGCCACGGGTCCGGCCAGCCGAGCGGCCAGCAGATGAGCGCGGAGCGCGCCGGTGGTCAACACGGGAGCGATGGTGACGGACAGGGCGAGGGGGCACGGGGGAATGCGGGAAACTCCGCGCGGTTGGCGTAACACCGGTGACAGACGTACATACATGCCGGATGGTCACGTCGCTCGACTGTGCGACGCTTCTCGACCCCGGCCGGCACTCCTCGGCTCTCGCCCGTGCGGCTCTCCTCAGCCCGGCCGGCATTTCCCGGCTCTCGCCCGTGCGGCGCTCCTCGGCCCCGGCCGACACTCCTCGGCTCTCGCCCGTGCGGCTCTCCTCAGCCCGGCCGGCATTTCCCGGCTCTCGCCCGTGCGGCGCTCCTCGGCCCCGGCCGGCACTCCTCGGCTCTCGCCCGTGCGGCTCTTCTCGGCCCCGGCCGGCACATCTCCAACGCCGGCCGGCACCTCTCCAACCCTGGCCGGCACAATCCAGCCCGTCCGGCGTTTGAGGACGAGGCCCCTTCAGGGCCGAAGCGGGGGTCTGGGGGCGCAGCCCCCAGGGACGTCCCCCCCCCCCCCCCCCCCCCCCGGCCCCCCCCCCCCCCCGGGGCGTAACCCCACAACCCCCCCAACGGGGACACCCCCCCCCCCGCCGCCCCTACCCGTCCCATCCCCAGGGGCTGCCGCCCCTTCGGCCCCGCGGGGGGGGGGGGGGGGGGGGGGGCCGGGCCCCCCCCCCCCCCCCCCCCCCCCCCCCCCCCCCCCCGCCGGCCCCCCCCCCCCCCCCCCCCCCCCCGGGACGTCCACCCCCACCCACCCGCACGACTGCCCGCTCCACCGCCGGAGGCTTACGCCAACAACCCCCGCAACGGGAACACCGCCCGCCGAGTCGCCAGAACCGCCTGGTCAAGACGATCAGCGGGGTCATACCCCGACTCCCAGTCGGCGTAGGCCACCGGCCACCGCCCATCAGTCATCCGCTGCGGCCCCAACTGCCGCGTCCGCGCGAACACTTCCTGCCGCCACCCCTCAGGAATCACCGCCTCCGGCGCGATCTCCCGCCCCGCGGCGATCGCGACAAGATGCGTCCACGACCGCGGCACCACCTCCACCACCGCGTAACCGCCCCCGCCGAGCGCCACCCACTTCCCGTCGGCGTACTCGTGCGCCAGCTCATGACACGCGACCTGCACGGCCCGCTGCGCGTCCAACGACACCGCGAGATGCGCGAGCGGATCCTCGAAGTGCGTATCGGCCCCGTGCTGCGTCACCAGCACCTGCGGCCGAAACTCCGCGATCAACTCCGGTACGACAGCGTGAAAGGCCCGCAACCACCCCGCGTCCCCGGTCCCGGCGGGCAGCGCCACGTTCACCGCCGCCCCTTCCCCCCTCCCCGCCCCGATCTCCTCCGGCCACCCGGTCTGCGGGAACAACGTCCGGGGATGCTCATGCAGGGAGATCGTCAACACCCGGGGGTCCTCCCAGAACGCCGCCTGGACCCCGTCCCCGTGATGCACGTCCACATCGACGTACGCGACCCGCTCGGCCCCCAGCTCCAGCAGCCGGGCGATAGCGAGCGAGGCATCGTTGTAGATACAGAACCCCGAGGCAGCCCCCGGCATCGCGTGATGCAGCCCACCCGCGAAGTTCACGGCATGCGACACATCCCCGGCCCACACGGCTTCCGCCGCCCCCACCGACTGCCCGGCAATGAGCGCCGACACCTCGTGCATCCCGGCGAAGGCGGGATCATCCATCGTCCCGAGCCCGTACGCCCCGTCCGCCGACTCCGGATCGGCCGAGGCCGCCTTCACCGCCTCGACGTAGTCCTCCCGGTGGACGAGCCGCAGCGTCGAGTCACCGGCGGGCTTCGCCGCCACCACATCGACATCCTTGTCGAGCCCGAAGGCGTCGACGAGTCGCCGGGTCAGGGCGAGCCGGACCGGATCCATCGGATGGTCCGGACCGAAGTCATAGCCCGTTACTGCCTCGTCCCACATCAGCTGTGCGCGCCCGCTCATGCCCGTCACCGTATCGGTCCGCCGACGGCGCGAACGAGCGGGCGTACACCAACGTCACCAGCACCAACACCATCGGCACGAGCATCGCCCCGCGGTAACTCCAGGCGTCGCCCAGCGCCCCCACCAACGGCGAACCGATCAAGAACCCCACGTAGTTGAAGACATTGAGCCGGGCGATGGCCGTATCGGAGGCCCCCGGGAACAACCGCCCGGCAGCCGCGAAGGTCTGCGGCACCAGCACACACAGCCCGAGCCCCAGCAGCGTGAACCCGAGCATCCCCACCCAGGCTCCGGGCGCCACGGCCACCACCGCGAACCCCAGCGCGGCCACCACCGCCCCCAGCCGTACGACGGCCACGGCCCCGAACCGCCGCACCCCGAGGTCCCCGATCCCCCGCCCGACCAGGCACATCACCATGTAGACGTTGTACGGAACGGTCGCGACCTGCTCCGAACTGCCCAGCACGTCCTTCAGATACTTCGCGCTCCAGTTGGAGACGGTCGAGTCCCCGATATACGCGAAGGTCATCACCAGACACAGCGGCAGCAGCAACTTGAAAACAAGCGGCCCCCCTTCCGCGCCCTCCGCCTCGCCACCCGACGCATCCCCGTCGACGTACCACCGACTCCCCACGAACGCGGCCGGCAGCAGCACCGCCACCACCGGCAGATACGACACCCACAGCGCGAGATGCCAGTGCGCCCCCGCCCACGCCAGCGAGGCCCCCACGATCCCGCCCAGGCTGTACGCGGCATGGAAGCTGAGCATGATGCTCCGCCCGTACGACCGCTGCAGACTCACCCCGAGCATGTTCATCGAGGCGTCCAGCGCACCCACCCCGAGCCCGAACGCGCCGAGGGAGACCGCCAGTTCGGCCATGCTGTCGCCCGATCCGACCCCGAGCAGCGCCAGGAGCACGACGGGCTGGGACCAGCGCAGCAGCACGCTGGGCCGTATTCGCTTCACCAACTGCTCGGTCGTCACGCTCCCGACGCCGGCGAGGATCGGCACGGCGGCCAGGAAGACGGGCAGCAGCCCGTCCGAGACCCCGTACCTGTCCTGGATCGCGGGAATGCGTGTCACGAGCAGCGCGAAGGTGGCGCCCTGAGCGAAGAAGCTGAACGCCAAAGAGGCCCTACCGCGCCGCAGCACATCTGTCATGGCGGCGAGCGTAAGGGCCCCGGCGTACTCGTGGGTAGATCCAGCCAAAGATGAATTCGGCTCATC
The DNA here is from genome assembly GCF_044753545.1 of Streptomyces sp. NPDC088350. Taxonomy (NCBI): domain Bacteria; kingdom Bacillati; phylum Actinomycetota; class Actinomycetes; order Kitasatosporales; family Streptomycetaceae; genus Streptomyces; species Streptomyces sp. NPDC088350. The sequence goes on from NZ_JBIVNL010000022.1 coordinate 141,820, forward strand.
TTTACCGAGCGGCGGCCGGCGAGGGAAGAACCGCAGGTGCGGGGGCGTCCCCGCCCTTCAGCTCGGCGGCGATCATGTCCGCCATCGGCCCGGCGGCGAGACCACCACTGACGACGGCCGTCACGCCCATCGTCCCGATCATGACGACCGTGCCCAGCCACACCATGGTGTCCACGGGCAGCGTGTACGCCCCGACGACCCGGGCGACACACTCGCCGAGCAGCGCGACACCCCACACGAGCGAGAAGCGCCGCTCGGCCCTCTGAAAGGCCGCCGACCCGATCGACAGCCGCTCGAAGGCGGCCTCCCGCTCCGCGTCCCCCTTCACGAGGAAGGGCTTCATCCCGGCGGTCATCATCGGCCTGCCCATCGCCACCGACACCAGCACCCCGATCCCGACGGCACTGCTGACCCCGCTGTCCTTGGCCAGCATCAGCCGCGGATCACCGGCGACGAGACTGAGAGACAACCCGACGACATTCACGAAGAGGATCAGCGCGGCAAAGGCATTGATCGTCCGCTCGGCGACAACCCCCCACACGATCCGCACCGCCGGCACGACACTGCTCCACCCGAGCGCCGCCAGCGTGCTCATCCCGAACCCGCTCTTCAGCAGGTAGTACGACCCGATCGGCACCGCCACATCCATGAGGAGCGGCGCGAAGTTCTGCTTCTGCTTCTTGTTCCGGGACCCCGTGTTCGTCGTCATGCGTTCAGCCTGCCGCCGGAGTCCCACCGCCGGTAGAACCGATCGTCCGGACCTCACCATGACAAATGTCAGACGAGCAGCTCAGCCAACTCCCGCATATCACCAAAGAGTTGGCTGGCCCCGGACAGCCGCTCAGCAGGCGTCATCGCAGTGAACCCATACACATCCATCCCAGCCGCCACAGCAGCCCGCACCCCCAACGGACTGTCTTCTACGACCACACACTGCTCCGGTACGACACCCATCCGCTCGGCCGCGTACAGGAAGAGATCCGGCGCCGGCTTCCCCCGCCCCACGTCCTCGGAGCTGAAGACCCACTCCTCCTCGAACCACTGGTCCAGCCCCGTCGTCCGATGCCCCACCCGAATCCGCTCATGACTCCCGGACGACGCCACGCAGTACGACACCCCGTCCGCGACCAGCCTCTCCAGCACGTCGACGGCCCCGGCCACCGGCTTCAACTCCCGCTCGAACGCGGCGAACACACGTCCGTGGAAGACATCGTCGAAGTCGTCCGGCAACCGCTGCCCGGTGCGCTCCTCGACCAGGTCGTGGACACGGTGCATCGCGGAGCCCATGTAGTCGCGGAGTGACTCCTCGTAGGAGGTCGGATGCCCCAGCTCTGTGAGATAGCCGGCCAGGAGCTTGTTCGAGATCGGCTCACTGTCGACGAGGACACCGTCGTTGTCGAAGATCACGAGGTCATAGCGCATACTGCTGAGCCTAAACGCAGAAAACCCCTGTACCGAATAAACGGTACAGGGGTTTTCGCAATATTTGTTCGGCGGCGTCCTACTCTCCCACAGGGTCCCCCCTG
>NZ_JBIVNL010000023.1:0-95984 GCF_044753545.1 Streptomyces sp. NPDC088350
GCTACCTCACCCCGCATCAGGCACGGACCCTCTATCGGCAACGCCTCGACCTCGCGGCATAAAAAGGAAGTGTCGGACCTCAAGGGGTCACTTCAGATAGTCGACATGATCGACCTCGTCGTCACGAAGAAGGGTAAGATCTCCTTCAACATGCAGGGCATCATCAACATCGACGAGATGCTCTCAGGGGCTCAAACGTACGCCGGGCAGTCTGTAACGGCGGATGAACTCAGATACGTCTGCGGAAACGCAGCTGCGCGTGCCATCACCACGTTCTACAACGGCGACGCACCCTGCTAGTCCGGTGAAAGGCGTCGCCCGCATCACAGGGCGGCGCCTTTCACGTGTGTTGACGGAATGCCGCTGAAATCGGATGATTCTCCTATGCGAACACGCGAAGAAGAGTGGAATGCAATCCTGGATGAATACAGGCCGCCGCATCTGCCAGGCGGTCGTGCCACGGAGGAAATGTGGCGAATGCTTTCGGCCGCCTATAATGATCCGACGTTTCGCGCCCTTTACCCTTCTCTCTCTACGTGGTCGCTGACCGTGTCGGATGCCGACTCGTTCGCCGACATCAAAGACGAGTTCCCTGCCATCTCCGCAGCATCGGGAGAGTATCGCGTTCTCGCCTGGCCGCATCGTGAAGGTATATGCCTGTTTCTGACCAGTGATGCCCTGGAGGCAGTTGAATTTGCCGCCGAACTCATCGAGGATCGGCGCGCAACCACATCCGAGAATGGGCTCTGACGAGGTTTGCTGATCAGGTTGGTGCTGGGTGGATTTCGAGTCTGGTATGGGCGAGGAATGCAGTCGGCAGGGCGGGGTCGTGCTGGATCAGGGGCGATGCGCTCTCAGTCCTGCTGGACATTGCCATCACGGACTCCTATCCGGTCAACGAGGATTCGGATGTCGACCTCGCGATGCGTATCGGTTTCGCGTCGCGGCTGCTCGATTTCATCGATCGTGAGCTGCAGGTTCCCGACTGGAGTCGTATCGCCGACGAGTACGTGGGTTTCGCGCGCAAGGCAATAGAGGAGGGGATGCAGGAGATACATCCGAATCTGCAAGTGGATTCGGTGGTGGGGCGAATACTGGATTGCTCCTCCCTTACTCGCCAGCAGGCCATGCAAGTCGGCGATGCGAGACGCGAGCGTTACCAAGGTTGAATCGGCGATGTCCGGGCGCAGGGTCCCTTGCATGATCGAGGTCTGTCCGGATTCATCCGGTGAGTCCGAGGGCAGCCAGGGACCCTGTGTCCGGGCGGTCGTGACGAGTGGTGATCCCTGCGGTACGACGACCTCATGCAGTATGCGCAAGGGGGCGGGCGGACGCCCGCGGAGCAGGAGAAGTGGGAGGCCGTGCGGTTACTGTAGTTGCCTCGCGCTTTCATGGGCGTGCTCGTCCGCGTCTTGATCAAATAAGCAGAGAGTCCTGTTGGCTGCACGGAAAGAAGCACTCTCCAGGTGAGCAAGCGTATCGGGTTGTACCCGCGTGTCCGCGTCGAGGGCGGTGGCCGAGGGGCGGTCTCGCAGGCCGGGGCAGTGATGCTGGTCGAGACGGTCCGCAAGTGCGGCCTGGACACCGCGATATCGGCGGCACTGGCGCCGTGGCGCAAGCTGCGGGCGGTGCACGACCCGGGCAAGGTCCTGCTGGATGTCGCGCTCGCAACGGCTCTGGGCGGGGACTGCCTCGCCGACGTCGCCCTGCTGCGGGCCGAGCGCGGCGTGTTCGGGCCGGTGGCATCGGACCCCACGTTCTCCCGGCTCATCGACGCCCTCGCCTCAGCCGGGCCGAAGGCGCTCACCGCGATCCGCGCGGCGCGAGCCGAAGTACGGTCGCGGGTCTGGGAGTTGGCCGGTGCAGACAGTCCGGCCGCCGGTGGCAGCGTGATCGTGGACATCGACGGGGTGCTGGTCCTTGCGCACTCCGAGAAGCAGGACGCCACCGCGACCTGGAAGAAGACCTTCGGCCACCATCCGCTCGTCGCGTTCGTCGACCACGGCCAGGCCGGTTCCGGAGAGCCGGTGGCCACGCTGCTGCGGCCCGGCAACGCAGGCTCCAACACCGCCGCCGACCACATCGAAACCGCCAACTCACCCTGGCCCAACTCCCTAAACACCTGCGGCGGGGACACCAGACGCTGATCCGCACCGACTCCGCCGGCGGCACCCATACCTTCCTCAACTGGCTCTCCCGGCCCGGCCGGTGGCTGTCGTATTCCGTCGGAATGACCATCACCGATGCCATCCACCAGGCCGTCCTGAAGATCCCGAAGAAGGCATGGACACCGGCCTACGACGCCGACGGCGCCGAGCGGCCCGGCGCCTGGGTCGCAGAGATCACCGACATGCCCGACCTCTCCTCCTGGCCCAAGGGCATGCGGCTGATCGTCAGAAAGGAACGCCCGCACCCCGGCGCCCAGTTGCGCTTCACCGACCTCGACGGGCTGCGGCTGACCTGCTTCGCGACCAACACGAAAGGCGGCCAGCTCGCCGACCTCGAACTACGTCACCGCAGGCGGGCCCGCTGCGAGGACCGTATCCGAGGCGCCCGCGCCACCGGCCTGCGCAATCTGCCCCTGCACGACACCGCCCAGAACCGGATCTGGCTGGAGATCGTCTCCCTCGCACTCGACCTCCTCGCCTGGATGCCCACGCTCGCCCCGACCGGCGACACCCGCCGCTGGGAACCCAAAAAACTCCGCCCGCGGCTGTTCTCCGCAGCCGCCCAGCTTGTCACCGCCGGCCGCCGCCACTGGCTCCGCGTCACTGCGCGATGGCCCTGGACCGACGAGATCACCCAGGCAATCGGTCGGCTCAATGCACTGCCGAGCCCTGGCTGACCAGCCACACCGACCACCCAACGATCCGCACCACCACACCGGAGCAGTGGAACCCGGCGCCCACTCGACGCGACACTCGGGCTGTCGGCCTGCCCAACCTCAACCACCGAAAGCGAAACGGTCCGCCGACCCCGTCGGCGGACCGTCAAGAAAGATCGAGGTTAGGCGCCCCGGGAATCGGTGTGGATCTCCCGGATGTGTCGTGCCGGTTCTTCTTCCTCGTCCGCCCTCTGCTGTCATGTCTCTTTGTTCTTGTGCCAGGTGTAGTAGCCGCGGCGGTCCCAGCCCAGGGCGTCGCACATCCGCTTCACGCTGTGGGCGTTCCGGTGCTCGTCGACGAAACGGAAGCGGATCACCGTGTCGTCTCCCGCGCGAAATAGGCAGCGGCTTTCCGGAGGATCTCGTCGTCCTCCTTCAGCCGGGCGTTTTCCCGCCGCAGGCGCCTGAGTTCTTCTTGTTCGCCGGCGCTCATACTGGTATCACCCCGGCCGTCCGGCGTCCGGGAACGCCGGGTGGCGTCCTAGAGGACCCACTTCCCCAGGGTTTCCCGATGGATGCCCAGGCCCCAGGCCCCGGGCGATGTCGGTGAGAGTGCGGTCCTTCGAGGAACGCACGAGGTCGACTGCGTCTCGTTTGAACTCGTCCGGGAAATTCCTTCGCTTTGCCACCATGGATCACTTCCCCTGGATGACGAAACATCCAGCGTCCAGGTGTCGGAATCCCGGGGGTCACTCCACTTCCCACCTGCCGCGCAGGGCAAGCCAGTTCAGATGTCACCCGATCGTGCATCAGACCCGGTAGTCCGCGGCAGACTGAGGCTGGGAGCTACCCGCTGCGGACTGAGGCTCCTTGCGTATACGCGGGACTGCGCCCTGGCGAGCCTTTCAGCCGTGGGGTGTGAAGCGTTCTGACGGGTCGTCCGTTCCGTTGAACGGAACGGGACATGACAGGCGGTTCGGTGACCGGCCACCGTGTGGGAACCGTGCTTCGAATCGTCCGGAGCCCGGGTGTACGTCGGATCGGACACGGAGGTGGTCAGAATCGGCGAGGGAACACGGGGGTCGTTCGGCGACCCGTGGATGGATGGCTGCGCAGGACCTGCGGCTTCGCGGTGATGCCCGTGCGCCGGAACTTCAAGGACCGGGGAAATTCCGTATGCATTTACGCCATTGTGCGCAGACGGGTGAGTGCGCCCGCCGGAGCAGTCAGGACCGGCGGACGTGCGGCGTCGCGCTCAAGACAGGTGCGGCGCACACGGCCGAGGCGTCCGCTCGTCCGCACTGCCGTCATGGCGCTGAACCCTTACCTGTTCCTGCTCGGCCAGCAGGGTAGTGCCTCGGCAGCCGCCCCGCCAGAAGGCATGGCGCCGCTGATGGACGCCGGGGGCAGCTCGGTCGCTCCCGGCCAGTGGGGGAACTGCGCGAGCGCAGGTCATCGGCCACCGGTGTCACACGACCAGCGGCTTTCAGCCTTCGCCCGCCATCTACGGATGCCGTTCGCGACGCGTGTGAAGGTCCCAGGTGCCAATGCACCCGTCCGGCGGTTCTCGCCGGCAAGTTGATCGACCGGGCAAGTGAAAGATTCCTCGACCTTACAGACGGCCCTACGAGTAATTACACGCGGATCCAGATCTGGGACTGCTTCGATGGCAACACCAACCAGATTTGGAAATTGACGTAATTGCGCCATTCACCGAAAGACTCTTGAAAGAAGAAGAGAGGCATGGAAAGTATGAAGGCGATCAGCAGACGCAACACACTTCTCGGGCTTGCCTTCGCGGGCGCACTGTGTAGTGCGAGTGTGGTGGCGGCGCCGATGGCGGGTGCGGCCACCGACGGGACGCTGGCGGTCACCTACTACCAGGAGTACAACTACAACAGCGGCAAGTGCTTGGACGACCCCGGCGGCAGCCAAGCCACCCAGGTCGCCATCCAGCAGTACACCTGCAACGGCACCGTCTCGCAGCAGTGGGCCCAGTATCCGACCGACAGCGGCTACTTCCAGTTGGTCGTCGCGGCCAGCGGGCAGTGCCTGGAGGTCGAGGGGTCGAGTCAGGAGAACGACCACACGATCCAACAGAACAGCTGCAACGGCGGCTACAACCAGCAGTGGACGTGGCGCTCGAGCCCTGTCAGCCCCTATCGGCTGCTCGTTGCCAGGCACAGTGGCAAGTGCATGGGTGTCCTCTTCGACAGCTTGCTGAACCAGGCCAAGGTGGTGCAGTACACCTGTGACGGCGGCCCCTCCGAGGACTGGTACACCAGCTGAGGATCCGCGGGGCCGCCGCGGCCGGGCCGTCGCAGCCGTCCGGTAGAAGCCGGGGCAGTCCGATCCGGGGGACGTTGTGTGGGGCGGGAAGCGGCTCCGGCAACGACGAGACGTGCCGGTACTGCCAGACGTGGCGAGTCCGGCAGGCGGGGCCGGAAGGTGTACGTGAGGAACCTGCGCTCAAAGTTCCGTAAGCGTTGTACCGGCTCCAACCTCGTGGATCTGGGCCGGGAAGCAGTACGCGGCTGCCTTGCATGCAGGCCGCCGGCTCCGGAATCCGAGAACTCGTCGGGACCTGTGGCCGTGCCGCAGGACTTCGGCGTAGGCGCGGCGAGGCTGTCGGCGCAAAGCAGGGCACCCATCGTGGCGGACCGGCACATAGAGAACGTGGGAACCATCCGAGCCCTGCCCCCGCCCCGGCCTGGAAGGCCGGGGCGGGGGCAGGGCTCGTCTGAAGTGATCCCTTGAAGACCGATACTTCCGTTCTGTACGGCGAGGTCGAGTGGATCCTCTTCCGGTTGTAGTACTGGGTGTGACGTAGCTGGTTCTGCTACTTAATGATCTTGATTGTGGCCTGCTGTTGTTCGGCTGTACTGAGCGGTGTGTTCGCCCTGTTGGGGTAGCCGGTGTGTGAAGCTTCCCCGTGATCTTGGACACTCGTTGGTTATGCCGCGAGGGCGTGTTGATGCCGCTGCCTGGTCTCGGCCGGGGTGAGTCACGCGCCGTCGCGCCCCTGCGGATCGACGGGAGCCGGGGCGACTGGGACGCGATCGAGGAACTCCGGATCGCCGGCGAGCTCAGCGACACCGGGTTCGAGGACCACTTCGTCGACGACGTCATCGTGCAGGACATCGGTGAAGGCACCGGCGGATGGACCTTCGACGGCAGCTCGTACTCCGTTGAACTCAGGTGACACCGCAGGCCGGGCAGACACTGCCTGCCATGGCAGCTGAGAGAACCCGTGTATGAGCACGAGCCCTCTGGCGGCCCGTATTACCGCTGGTGGAGAGGCTGCCGTGAGGGCCCGGCGTCGGGGTGCCCGATCTTTGAAGCCGCAGGAAGGCCGGGGGAGGAACATCAACAGCCTTCTCCTGGAAGGAGCCGCACCCACCTGACCATGCCCGCTCAGGCCATCCCGAGGGACTGGCAGGTCAGTACGGGATGGGCGTCCCGTCGTCCTCCGGCTGTTCGCGCCAGCGTGCCAGGTTGGCCTGGGCGATGCGGGTGTAGGGGTGGTGGGGGCCCAGGACCCGCAGCATGTCGTGCAGGAGTTCCTCGGTGAGGGAGACCGCACCCGAGCGGTCCCCGGCCTCGCTCCGCCAACAGGCGAGGTTGCTGCGTGTGGCGAGGGTGCGCGGGTGGTCGGGGCCCAGAACGCGGGAGCGGTCCTTCAGCAGCGCGGTCAGGGACTCGGCGGCGGCCAGGGCGTCCCCGGCCTCTCCGTGCCAGCGAGCGAGCTCGTGACGGGTGGTGAGGGTGTCCGGGTGGTCGGGGCCCAGGATCCGATCCTGATCCTCAAGGAGTTCCGCGGTCGCCGCCGCGGCGGCCTTGTGGTCGCCCGCGCGGCCGCGTACGTGGGCGAGGTGGCTGCGCGCGGTGAGTGTGTAGGGGTGGTCCGGGCCCAGCACGCGCAGCATGTCCTCCAGCAGTTCGCCGGTCGCCACGGCGGCGTCGGCCGGATCACTCGTCCGGCCGCGCCAGTACTGGAGGTTGCTGCGTGTGGAGAGGGTCAGCTCATGGTCCGGGCCCAGGATGCGCGTCCGGTCCCGGAGCAGGTCGGCCGTCGCCGCAGCGGCCCCCTCGGGATCACCTGCCTCGCCCCGCCACCGGGCGAGGTTGCTGAGCGTGGTGAGGGTGTGGGAATGATCAGGGCCGAGGACCCGCAGAACGTCCCCGAGCAGGTCGGTCGTCTCGTCCGCGGCGCCGGAGGCGTCGCCCGCCTCGCCCCGCCAGCGGGCATGACCGCCCCGCGCAAGCAGCGTGTCGAGGTGGTCTGGGCCGCAGTACTGCCGCAGCGCGCGGGCGAGGTCCTCGAAGTGGTCGCGGGCTGCGCTTACTTGACCCGTCTTGCCGAGACTCCGGCCGATGCGGTGCAGCACGGGATGCGGCTGCGGCCGGTACAGGGGGTCACGCCCGTGCCGCATTAGCGCGGTGGTATTGGCCCGCAGGGTCTGGGCGAAGCCGGTGTCGCGCTCGATGTCCGGCCATACGGCCGTCAGCGCGTCGGCGGCGGCCCGCACCAGCCGCTCGTACTCGGCCGGGGCCAGCGCGTCACGGACCGTGCGTTGGATGAGCTGGTGGACGCGCACACCTTGAGGGGAACCACCCGGCGTGTGGTCGATCAGGTTCAGACGGTGGAGAGCGCGCAGGGCCCCGAGGGCCTCCTCGTCGGTGCATCTCCCTTGCTGCTGGCCCCGCCGGTGCCGCCCTCGGACCGAGGCTGACAGGTTGTCGAGGGCTGGGTCGCTGGTCAGGACCTTGGTGGGGATGCCGTTCGCGTCGAGCATGGCGGCCAGTTGGAGCATGGGCCGGCCCAGGCCCGCGGGGCGGAGACCGTTGGCGTGGTCGATCGACAGGGCCCAGGCGGCGGCCATGGGGGCGTCCTGGTCGTCGGGCAGAGTCTGCTGCTCGGGCAGGAGTTCGGCGAGGTTGCGGGCTCCGTCGGCGAGGAGCTTGCGATAGGCAGCTGCGTCCAGGCCCGCGTCCAGCATGAAGGCAGCGCCCTGGGAGAGCGCCAAGGGGAGGTATCCGAGATCCCTCGCGAGGTCAGCGAGGGCGTCCTCGGACTCGGCGCTGCCGTGGTCGGACAGCCTGCTGGACAGATAGGCGACGGCCTCCTCCGGTTCGAACAGGCCTACGCGCACCAGGCGTCGGCCGCCGCCGCTCAGCGCCGCGTCCCGGCGTCGAGTAGTGATCACCGTCCGGCCGTAGGGGCTGTCCGGGGGCCACAGGTGCCGCAGGTCGCCCGGGTCGCAGACGTCGTCCAGCACGATGAGCCAACGGCAGGGCTGAGCCCGCGCCTTGTGTTCCAGCCAGGCCAGGAAGGCGACGGCGGCCTGCTCCGGGCTGCCGGAATCCGTGCGGAGCAGCTCCGAGGCGGCCTGGGCGTACACGGTGACGACGCCGGCCCGCGTATTGGCGTTGATCCACAGCAGCAGGTCCAGTTGGCCGGACCGCCACGCGTCGCGCACGTACAGGGCGGCGAGTTGGGTCTTGCCAACCCCGGCCGTCCCGGTCAGCACATGAGTGCCCGCAGGCTGCCCGGTGGCCGACTCCTGGTTCAACGCCTTGAGGGCGGTCCGGCGTTGATAGCAGTCCGCCTCCCGAGGGATGGTCCCGATCTGGTTCAGACGCTCCGCCCGCTGCTGGGGGAGGGCCGGCACACCGCCGCAAGGATGGGCGTGAATGGCGCCGATCGCGATACCCCCGGCACCGGCCTGCGCGCTCACACTCCCCGGCCGGTCCCCGAAGAGTCCGGACCGGGCGGGGTCAGGGTCGGCAGGCGCCGGCCCGCTCAGCCACGGGAGGGATCCAGCGTCGTAGGGAGGCTGATGTGCGCGCCCCCGAACAGGTTGTTCGCCGCGATCGACTGGTTGTCGGCCCGTATGGTGACGTCCTGATCCACGATGACTCCCGCACCGTTCGGCCGGGTGCGGGGGACGACGTACGGGGCGAGCAGATGCTGCAACTGCGCTGCGGCACGCTCCTGTTCATCACTCTCCAGACCTTCGAGCACCTCGGCGATACGACCCCGCCACAAGGACTCCTGGTCGGCTCTCACCTGCGCCGACCCGTTCGCCGTACGCAGTTCGCCTGCGGTCCCGTTCAGCCGCTCCAGCTCGGCCTCCTCCGCCCCGGTGTGTCCTCGCCCGAGCCACTGAGCCACCCGGCCGCTCAACTGGTCCCACGCCTCCGTCCCAGCGGCCTGTACCACCGCGGTACCGCCGGACGCGGCTAAAGCCACCAAGACCTCGGGAAGCATGCGCCTGTCCTTCCTTGACCGTTCCATACGGTCGGCTGGATGGAGACCGTACCGGTCCAGGCAGGCCGGAACCGAGGGTTTCGGAGAATAGGGTACCGTCCGCTGAAAAGGGGGGAGGAAGCCCGCACTTCAGCGTCAGGCTCGGGTACGGACCCTGCCCTCGCCATCACTTCCTTTGGGTATGGCTCCCTCTGGGGAACCGGCTGAGTCGGGAACTTGAGCCTGTGGCTGCGGTTCTGGCGGGTGGCTCTTACGGTGTCGTCACGACCTTTGGAGCAGTGATGGGCTCGTTGTTCGAGGTGGACGCGGCGGCCCGCGCCTGTATCGAGGAACTGCGGCAGCAGATCAACAAGTTGCCCGAGTCGTTGGAGTGCGAGCACTACCGGGGGAACAAGGAGCCACATCTGCGCTACGACCAGGCGCTGGAACAGGGGCCGGCCCTCCGCAACCGGCGCCCCGGACCGGGCGGGACAGCGAGCCGTTTCAGTGTGGCCACTGATCAGGTGACGACGTCGGCGTCCGCAACGGACAAGGCTCCTACGCCGTTGAGGAAGGTGTTGGACGTCTCAACTCATTGGCGCAGGAGCCTTGTTGGCTGCCTATCCTGCCGCACTCGACCTGCCGCATGCCCTGGTCGAGTGGGTCACCTTGCTCATCGTCACCCGGGAGGGTGACCGCTGATGCAAGCTCCCGCCGCACCAGCGTGCGCTGGTCGGCCTGGTGTACCTGCGCCGGCGCGACACCCTCGCCCAGTTCGCGGCCGACTTCGGTATTTCCGTCGGCACCGCCCACGCCTACACGGCAGCCGTCATCGACCTGCTCGCCGACCGGTCACCCGGGCTCCTGCGGACCCTGCGCGAAGCCGACCCCGACTACGCCCTGCTCGACGGCACTCTGGCGGAGCGCGACCGGGTCGGCGACAGCTGAGCCGACTTCTCCCAAAAACACCGACGCAACGGCGTGAACGTGCAGGTGGTGACCGACCCGGTCGGGCGACTGCTGTGGATCTCACCCGCACTGCCGGGTCACGCGCACGACCTGACCGCCTCCCGCACCCACCGGATCATCAGGATCTGCGAACGCCAGGGCATCCCGATCGTCGCCGACCGGGCCTACGTGGGCGCCGGCCCATGGGTGACGACAGCCCTCGGACGCCCGCCAGGACGTGACCTCACACCCACCCAACAGACCGTCAACCGTGGGCTGTCGGCGGCACGCGCACCGGTCGAGCGCGGCATCGCACGACTGAAGTCATGGCGGATCCTCCGCAAAGCCCGGTGCAGCCCGAACCGAATGACGTCAATCGCAGCCGCCGTCCTCACCCTGGAGCGGCACCGCTGCAAAGGCTCAGCGCACGCCGATCACAACACCCAGGGTGGATTCAACTGGTCGTCGCACACCTCCGAGACCAAAGTGTTGCGACGACCAGTCGAATCCACCCTGGGCTCCGTTGTCGCTGTGGAAGACTGCCCCGCTCAGGTCGCCGCCGCGGGTGCGGGCAGCGGGGTCGAGTGCGTCGGTGACCAGCTCGGTGCGCAGGTGGTCGGCGATCGCCCAGCCCGCCAGGCGCTTGGAGTAGAGGTCCAACACCGTGGCCAGGTAAAGGAATTGGCCGTCGCCGACGGGCAGGTAGGTGATGTCGCCGACGTACTCGGTGTTCGGTTCGCCCGCGGTGACGTCGCGCTGCAGGGGGTCGGGGACCTGGGCCGCGTCCGGGGCGGGCACCGTGGTGGTGACCTTCTTGCGCAGGTGCATGCCGACGATGCCGGCCTTGCCCATCACGCGCTCGCCCCGCTTGTTGTTGGCCTGCCGGACCTCGGCCCGCAGCTCGGCGGTGATGCGCGGAGAGCCGTGGGTGCCGTCCCATTCGGTGTGGATCTCGCGGATCTTCCCGGTCAGCTCGATATCGGAGAGAGCCCGCCCGGCGCGGGTGTCGGTGGTGGCCCGCCACCGGTAGCAGCCGGAGCGGGAGGCTTCCATGACTCGGCACAGGCGCTTCACCCCGAAGGCGTCGCGATGATCATCGACGAACTGGAAGGGGCTCAGGAACCGTAATTTAACTACTGCTTCGAGCGTGCGGGGAGAACGGGTCCGCTGGAGGACGAGGACTCTGGCGAGTTCGGGCCCGGCGAAGGCCGGCGTCGGCTTGGACCTTCCGGCGTGGTAGCTGAGCACGTTGCGTTTGCGGCCCATCAGCTCGGCCGCGAGGGGCAAGGTGACGGTGTTGCGGCTGCGGAGCACACGGGACAGGACGCGGTGTCGGTGATCGGGGGTGCCGCAGCCGGGGTTGCGGCCACGGCCATCCCTGCCTGCGCTCTGGCGTTCGGCTTCGGTCGGGACCGGTTGGCACGGTTCGAGCTGGAGCGCGGGCTGTTCGAACGGTTCTCGGGGCGTGCCGGTGAGTGCGGGATGGATGCGGAGTCAGGTGGCTTCGGCCGGGACCGCAGGTCCCGACTCGTCGCGTGGATCTTCCGGAAACTGTTGGTCGGATTCTTGCGGGGCGATGGGGTATCACGGATGCGGCAGCGAAGTTCCACACGGCCGAAGCGATGACCGATGGTCACGTGGTCACGAAGAGGTCGTCCAGTTCAAGATCCCACTGCTCGGCAGCACTCTCGGAGATCACGTGGGGAGCTTTCCCACCCGCTGTCATTACCTGCGGCGTTGTCGCACGTTCAAGGGGCCCCGGTAGACCGCCCCTGGCCACTCCACAGCCCGCCACACTCCAGCCGTCCAGTGGAACCCGCAGGTCAGACAGCGAAATCCAGCTGGAGTACCAACGCTCCCGCGGGACATCGTGGTGCATCCCGGTCACGGAGGCAGCAACACCATCGGAGTTGAAGCACATCATTGGGACACGGTCCGCTCTCCCACACGTACCGGTGACTAGAGCGGGTCCAGGGCCAGCTCCGCCCAGATTGTCTTGCCGGTGCCGGTGTGTCGCGTTCCCCACCCGCGACTCAGCTGCGCCACCAACAGCAGACCACGACCGCCTTCGTCGTATGTACGGGCACGGCGCAGGTGGGGCGCCGTGTTGCTGGCGTCCGAGACCTCGCAGATGAGATGGCGGTCCCGCAGCAGCCGTAGGCGGATCGGGGCTTCGGCGTGGCGGATCGCGTTCGTGACGAGTTCGCTGACCACCAGCTCGGCGGCGAAGGTGACGTCCCGGGCGCCCCACTCGTCGAGTTGCGCCGTGACGAGTTTACGGGCTCTGGCCACCACAGCGGGGTCGGCGGGAAGGTCCCAGGAGGCGACGTGCCGGGGGTCGAGCGCTTGAGTACGGGCGATGAGCAGGGCGATGTCGTCCGCAGGGTGTTCGGGCGGCACGGTGGCCAGCACGGCGTCACAGAGATCGTCCAGGGATGTCACGGGACCGCCGAGGACGCTGAGCAGACGGTCGGCTCCCTCGTCCATGGCCTGCTCTCGGGACTCGACCAGTCCGTCGGTGTACAGAGCGAGCAGGCTTCCTTCCGGTAGGCGGACCTCGGCGGTTTCGAAGGGCAGCCCGCCCAGACCCAGTGGAGGTCCGGCGGGTACGTCCAAGAAGCGCACGGCGCCCCCCGGGCTGACCACAGCCGGGACGGGGTGGCCCGCACTGGCCAGTGTGCAGATGCGGGAGACAGGGTCGTAGACGGCGTACAGACAGGTGGCCCCGAGGCCCGCAGCCAGCTCGGCGGTCTGGTCGCCAGGCGATCCGCCGTCACCGTCTGTGTCCGCCGAAAGCCTGATGACCAGGTCGTCAAGGTGCGTGAGAAGTTCGTCGGGGGAAAGATCGATGTCGGCGAGAGTCCGGACGGCAGTACGCAACCGACCCATGATCGCCGATGCCTGCACACCGTGACCGACGACGTCACCGACGACGAGCGCGACCCGGGCTCCGGACAGTGGGATGATGTCGAACCAGTCTCCGCCCACGCCTGCCAGTGTGTCCGCCGGCAGGTAGCGGAAGGCCGCCTCCACCGCCGGCTGAGCGGGCAGCTTCTGAGGGAGCAGAGCCTTTTGCAGTGCCAGGGCCGTGTCCCGTTCCCGGGTGAATCGGCGCGCGTTGTCGATGCAGAGTGCGGCCCGAGCAGTGATCTCTTCGGCCAGCAGCAGATCGCCCTCGCTGAAGGACTCGGGGCGTTGGTGCCGTAGAAAGACGGCCGCACCCAGAGTGTGGCCACGGGCTTTCAACGGAACCGCCATGATGGAGTGAATGCCGAAATGGCGGACCGAGCCCTCCCGGCCCGGGTGTCCTACCGACCAGTCGGCAGACTCCGCAGCGAACTCGGCGTACAGCATGGGCCGACCGGTGGCCAGGCATTCACCGGTCGGTGAGTGCGCGGCGTAACCGTCCACGTCGCCGGGGCTGAGGACAGCCTCGGCCGTGTCCCGAAGCACTGACTGATGTGCCACTCGTCGAAGCAGATACGTACCCTTCGGGGTCGGCCCGGGCGCGGCGGCTTCCGGTGATGTCATCTCGGCGCGCTCGACGTCCGGAAGCAGGTCGACGGTGACGAAGTCGGCGAGTTCGGGGACGGCGACATCGGCCAGTTCCTGAGCGGTACGGGTGACGCTCAACGTTCTTCCGATGCGGGCCCCCGCATCGTTCAGTACCTGCAGGCGTTTGTGTGCCCAGTACTGGTCGGTCCTGTCGTGGGCCGACAGCCCCACGCCTCGCAGCACGCCGTCGTCGTCCCGAATCGGATACAACGAGAGGTTCCAGGCCTGCTTACGGATTTCGCCGGCGACCTGGACCTGTACCTCCACATCCTGGGGTTCGCCGGTGTCCAGCACCTGTTGCATGCGCTGCTCGACCTTCTCGAACTCGGGATGGGCCACCAGTTCGGCGTGCCGGAAACCCCGCATCTCCGCTTCACTCATGTTCAGGGCACGCTCGGAGAATCGGTTGGCCTGCAGCAGTCGCAGGTCCGTGTTGTACGTCTCCATCGAGCAGCAGTTCGCCCCGTAGAAGCTCCACGTGGCCAGCTTCTCCGCTTTCTGGACTGAGCCAAAACCAGCGGGCGGGGACAACACCAACCAGTCGGGGGGCTTACCCTCCGCCTGCCGGTGGTGAGCGAGCAGACGCAGCTCCACGCCATGTCCGTCCTGGTGCCTCAGCCGGACCGTGCCGCACCAGGACGGCAGATCCAGGAGACGACGCAGAGCCGTTGCTGAGATCTTTTCGTCGACCAGATCGGCGGCCGGTCTGCCAATGACCTCCGCAGGGGTATAGCCGAGCAGTCGGCTGGCGCCCTCACCCCATTCGGTGATCGTGCCGTGAGCGTCCACAACTGCCCGCGCGGTGAGTGGAACGTCCGTGGTGTCGACCGGGTTCGATGCGGCAATGTCGTCGCCCTCACGCCGTCCCTCCACCGTCTCACCTCCAGGGGGTTTGCGGTTCGCAATTGGCTGTCCGCTTCGAAGGCCTCTCCATTGGTTCGGCAGGGTGTCGGTCGTGGGTTCGGTCGGTGAGCGGCTGGTGCTGGATGAGTTGCGGGGGCTCTTCCCGCGGGTTGTTTGAGGCCCCGTCGTGGTCTCAAGGCAGCGGTTGGCGGCGGCATGGTGACCGGGAAGTGCCGGCCTCAATCGTGTTCGTCCACGTCGGGCTGTACATAGCGGCAGGTGCCGTCCGCGTCGTCCGGTCCGTCAGCAGCGGCCGTGCGGCGGCGCTCCGCCGCGTGGACGAAGGCCAGGGCGTGGGCCAAACTCCACCGCCTGGTCCTGGACGAACTCGGCTCGCGCGGGGATTTGGACAGGTCCAGGCGCGCGATCCACTCGGTGAATATGCGAGCTTTGAAAAGGGGACCTGACAGGATCGAATCCTGCAGGTCGGGGTAAGTGCGTATCGAAAGTCCAGTTTATCACCGAGGGGGTAAATTCCTCCTCGTATGTCGGCATCTCAGGGGCGGACCTCCATGACAGCCAGGCTCTGATCACCGCTCGTGAGGGACGTACCGCCCATTCGCTCCCGGCGCGGCCGACGGCGACGCGGACCGGGCAAGCTCCATGCCGACAAGGGCTACGACTACGACCACCTGCGGCGCTGGCTACGCGGGCACGGCATCCGGCACCGCATCGCCCGCTGAGGTCGCCGACTGCACCGGCGCTACGAGCGCGAAGGCGCGCACTTCCTGGCCTTCACCAGCGTCGCTTGCACTCGTGCTGGTCTGTGACGGGCTCAGGGGCCTGCCCGACGCCGTGGAGACGGTCTGGTCTCGCGCGACTGTCCAGACGTGTGTGGTCACCTCCTGCGCAATTCGTTCCGTTACGCGGCCCGTCAGGACGGGGACAAGGTCGCCAAAGCACTCAGGCCCGTATACACAGCCCCCCAGCGAAGACGCGGCGACGGAGAGGTTCGGTGAGTTCCAGGAAACCTGGGGCCGGAGGTATCCGGCGATAAGGTCGTCGGCGTCCGCGGAAACTTCCCCAACCAGGCCGCCGCCCTCAAGTGCGTCCACATGGCGCTGATGAGCCCGGACCCGACGGGGAAAGGGCCGCAAGAGGTGGAGCATGCGCTGGAAGACACCCTTGAACGCGTTCCGGATCGTCTTCGGGGGCCGCCTGACCCCGAGCAGCACGTGACCACTCAACAACGCAGCATGTGACCACTCAACAACCAGGATCAGCCGTGAAATCGACACACTCGAATACGGCGCAAGGAGTGTCTCAGGGCTCTTGCGAACCTCTGGACACAGCAGTTGAGAGACAGGCCGCGCGGCCCTCGACGTTGACTGAGGGCTTCCGGCTCATGGTGTACCCGGCGGCGCCGATCACCAGCAGCAGGACGACCGTGCCGAGCGTGAACGCCTCGAAGGTGGCGCGGGAGACGCCCCAGGTGCCGTGGAAGTCGTAGTCGATGCCGAGGAGGGCTTCGAGTGTGCCCGGGAACAGGGCCACCCAGGAGCCGATCAGGATCCAGACGTAGACGAGCGCGGCGTACACCGTGAAGCCGGTCGTGCCGAAGGGCACCCGGTAGGGGCGGACCACGTCCGGATGGCGCAGACGCAGGAGGAGCAGGGCCGGAACGACGGTGAGGTAGGAGAGCAGCAGGGTGGTGATGGCGACCGTGAGGACCACGCCGAAGACGGCGGCGGCGTCGCCGTGGACGAGGGTCATGGCGGCGATCGTGAAGGCGGTCGCGGTGATCCCGGAGACCAGGTTCATGCGGACCGGGGTGTGGAGCCGCGGGTGGAACGCCCCCAGGGAGGGGCGGAAGAAGCCGCCGTCGGCCGCGGCCATGGCCTGCATGCGGTCGCTGACGATCATCCAGGCGCTGCCCTGGGTGAGCAGGGCGAAGACGAACATCACGGCGGTGACTGTGAGGAGCGGTCCGCTCCAGCCGCCGTACACGTCCGTGTAGACCAGGCGGGCCGCGTCCATGAAGCCGCCGATGCCGGTCACCTTTCCGGGCGGGGCGGCGGACAGGATCGCGAGCACCGGCAGCAGGTAGCAGCAGGTGGCGATCAGCGCGGAGACGCCGATGGAGACCGGTACGTCGCGCTGCGGGTCGTGCATCTCGTCGCCGGCCGCGTTGGGCGCCTCGAAGCCCACGTAGGCGAAGAGCAGCACGGGGACCAGGGCGAGGAAGCCCGCGGTGGTCGGGCTGAAGGATGTTCCGTCGAGGCCGTGGAAGCCGTGCTCGGTGCCGTAGGCGAGGGCGGTGGCGGTGAACCAGGCGATGGCGAGGACTTTCACCGCCGCGCCCGCGGTGGTGATCCACTTTCCGCGGCGGAGTGAGACGACGGCGGTGAGGATGGCCGCCCAGATGAAGAGCAGTTTGAAGGTGTAGTCGGCGAACGTGCCGGTGCCGAGGTGGAAGACGAAGCCGTCCCAGGTCTGGGCGGCGATGAAGACGAGTGAGCCGCCGAGCCAGATGGGGTTGGTGACCCAGTAGAGGAGAGTGGTGACGGCCGCCGCGGCCCGGCCGAGGCCGAGCCGCACCCAGACGTACGGCCCGCCCTCCTGAGGGAAGGCGGCGCCGGTCTCGGCGAAGATCAGGGCGTACGGGAGGAGGAAGCCCAGCGCGATGACGGCGATCCAGGTGGCTGCCTCGCCGCCGCCGGAGGCGATCTGCCCGATGGTGTCGAAGGAGATCACGGCGGCGACGCCCATCGCCATGATGTCGAAGCGGCGCAGGCTGCGCCGCAGATGCGGTACGGGGACGGGTGTGGATTCGGTGACGGACACGGCGGGGCCTCCGGTGTGCAGGGGCTCGGCGGGATGCGCTCAGTCGCGGATCCGGCCGGTCGGCAGGGTGCGCTCCAGGACGGAGCGGATGGCGTCGGCGGTCTCCTTGGCCTCGGCCTCGGTCATGATCAGCGGCGGGGACAGCACCAGACTGTGCGCGGAGTCGCGCACGATGACGCCGCTCTCACGGCGGATCACGTCGTGCGGCATGCGGGTGGGGTCGAGGGGGAGAGGCTCGCGGGTGGCGCGGTCCGCGACGAGTTCGACGGCGAGCATCATCCCGACGGACCGGATCTCTCCGACGACGTCCAGCCCGCCCAGCTGGGATTCGAGTTCGCGGTGCAGGCAGGCGCCGATCTCGACGGCCCGGGCGAGCAGGCCCTCGCGTTCGATGATGTCGAGGTTGGCCAGGGCGACGGCGGCGGCGACCGGATGGCCGTTGTAGGTGTAGCCCATGGGGAAGCCCTGCTCGCGCAGCAGCTGCTCGGCGACGTGGTCGCCGACGAGGAGCGCGCCGAGCGGGATGTAGCCGGAGGTGAGGCCCTTGGCGGAGACGATGATGTCGGGGCGGACACCGAAGTGCTGGGCGGCGAACCACTCGCCGACCCGGCCGTACGCGGTGACGACCTCGTCGAAGATCAGCAGGATGCCGTGCCGGTCGAGGACCTCGCGCACCCGCGGCCAGTAGTCGGCGGGCGGGACGAGCATGCCGCCGACGCCCATGATGGGCTCGCCGATCATCGCCGCGATGTTGGACGGCCCGATCTCCGCGATGCGCTCCTCCAGCTCGCGGATCAGGAAGTCGGTGGGGTCCTGCCCGGAGTAGAGCTCGGTGCGGTACGGCCAGGGCGGGGTGAGGTGGGAGACGTGGGGCATCATCGGCGCGAACCCCTCGTGGTAGACGGGGAAGCCGGTGGCCGAACCACCGCCGTAGCCGATGCCGTGGTACGCCTTGTCGCGGGCCAGGATCCAGGTGCGGGAGGACTCGCCGCGCCGGTGGTGGTAGTAGCGGGCCATCTTGATGGCGGCCTCGTTGCCCTCGGAGCCGCCCGAGGTGAAGTAGACGTGGCCGAGGCCCTCGGGGCCGATGTCGGTGAGGCGGGTGGCGAGTTCGATGGCGCGGTCGTTGGAGAACTCCCAGAAGCTGGTGAAGTACTCCAGCTTCCGCATCTGTTCGTGGGCCACGCGGGCGACTTCCTCGCGGCCGTGGCCGATCTGGGCGAGCCAGAGTCCGCCCGTGGCGTCGAGGTAGCTGCGGCCGTCGGTGTCGGTGAGGCGGCAGCCGGAGCCCTCCGTCATGATGACGCGTTCCTGGGCGTCTCCGGGCAGGTAGGGGTGGATGATGCGGGCTCGGTCGGCGGCGGCCAGCTCGCTGGGGGAGAGGGTGGTGCGGCTCATCGTCAGGTCCCTTCTCGACGTTCGGCGGGGGATGGTGGTGACGTGCCGGCTCAGCTGTACGCGATCCACGTCGTCTTGAGGCCGGTGTACTTGGCGAACGAGTGCGGGGAGAGGTCACGGCCGTAGCCGGACTGCTTGAAGCCTCCGAACGGGACGACCGTGTCGAGCGCGTCGACGGTGTTGACCGAGACCGTGCCCGCGTGAAGGGCGTCGGAGAGACGGTGGGCGCGGGAGAGGTCGCGGGTCCACACGGAGGCGGCGAGCCCGTACGGGGAGTCGTTGGCGATCCGGACGGCCTCGGCCTCGTCGCCGAACGGCAGGACGGTCAGGACCGGGCCGAAGAGTTCTTCGCGGGCGAGCGGGGCGTCGGGCGCGAGGCCGGTGACGATCGTCGGGTCCAGGTAGGCGCCGTCGAGGTCGGGGCGGGTGCCGCCGCAGACCACCCGCGCGCCGTGGCCGGTGACCGCGGAGGTGACGGCGTCGGCCAGGCGCCGGGCCTGCCGCTCGTCGACCACCGGGCCGAGCCGGGTGGCCGGGTCGAGGGGATCGCCGGGCCGCCACGCGGCGGCGTGTGCGGCGACCCGGGCGGTGAACTCCTCGGCGACGGAGGCCTCGACGAGCAGCCGGGTGTTGGCGGAGCACACCTGTCCCGTGTTGTAGAGGAAGCCCCAGGCGGCGCGTTCGGCGGCGGCCTCCAGATCGGCGTCGGCGAAGACCAGGTTGGGGCTCTTGCCGCCGCACTCGGGCCACACCTGCTTGAGGTTGGACTCACCGGCGTACGTCAGGAACAGTCTGCCGACCGAGGTCGAGCCGGTGAAGGCGAGGACGTCGACGTCCGGGTGGCGGCCGAGGGCCTGCCCCGCGATCTCGCCGAGGCCGGGGACGACGTTCAGTACGCCGTCGGGCAGACCGGCCTCGGCGGCGAGGGCGGCCAGCCGGAGCGCGGACAGCGGCGACTGCTCGGCGGGCTTGAGGACGACGCTGTTGCCCGCGGCCAGCGCCGGTGCGAGCTTCCAGGCGGCCAGGTCCAGCGGGAAGTTCCACGGGACGACGGCGCCGACCACGCCGAGCGGTACGCGGCGCACCAGCGCGAGGCTGCCCGGGGCGGTGGGCGCCACCTCGTCGTACAGCTTGTCGATCGCCTCCGCGTGCCAGGCGAAGCAGGCCGCGGCCGACGGTACGTCGACGGTCAGTGCGTCGGTGATCGGCTTGCCCATGTCGAGGCTGTCGAGCAGCGCGAGATGCTCGGCGTCGGCGGCGATCAGCTCGGCCAGGCGGAGCAGCCGGCGCTTGCGTTCGGCGGGTGCCAGGCGCGACCAGCGGCCATCCTCGAACGCGGCGCGGGCGGCGCGCACCGCCCGGTCGACCTCGGCGGCCCCGCAGGCGGCGACCTCGGCGACCGGCTTGGCGCGGGCCGGGTCGACCGTGGTGAACGTGGCGCCGTCGGCGGCGTGGGTCCATTCCCCGCCGATGTACGCCCTGGTCTCGGGCCGCAGCTCGGCGGCCCTGCGCTGCCAGCCGGAGTGGGTGATGTGGGTCATGAAGAACGGCTCCCGGGTCGGCCCCGGAGCGGGGCGCCGATGTGGCCGCCGTACGGCCGGCCAGAGTTCTTTGAATCGAAAGTCAAACTATTTACCGGTGGACTGTCAATGGTCAAGAGAGGGAGAATGTGGATTCATTGACCTGAGAAGTGAGAAATTAACGCCATGGCAAGACCGAAGAATCAGGGCGCTCGACGTGAGGCGCTCATCGAGGCGGCCGGCCGGGCGATCACCGGGCGCGGGCTGGCCGGACTGAGGATCAAGGACATCGCGGCCGAGGCGGGGGTCTCCGCGGGATCGGTCCTGTACTACTACCCGGAGCTGGACGACCTGGTCTTCGAGGTGCACCAGGACGCGGTCGAGCGGTACCTGGCCGTACGCCTGTCCCACACCTCCGCCGTCATCGCGGGCGATCCGGTGGACCGGCTGCGCAGGGCGATCGACAGCGGACTGCCCCGCGACAGCGACGACCCCGTGCATCGCCTGCTCTACGAACTGCACGGGCTCGCCGACCGCAGCCGGCAGCACGCCGCCCTGATGTCCTCGCTCTTCGCCCGCGAGGTCGCGCTGTACACGACGATCCTTGAAGTCGGGTGTGCGGAGGGGGTGTTCGCACCGTCCCAGGGGGTCGCGGAGGTGGCCCGCGACCTGGTGGTGCTGGAGGACGGCTATGGCCTGCACATCGTCAGCCGGAACCCGGCCGTGGACCGCGACACGGCCCGCGACGCCCTGGCCGGCCTCGCCCGGACACTCACCGGCTGCCCGCGTCTGTGAGCCACCGCCGCTCCCATGGGCCGACGGCCACCGTCGCGGAGGGCGGTGCCGGAGCGGTCGCCCCGCGCGGCACCGCGTCCGGCGCGGCACACCCTGTGCGCGAGGGTGCCCGCCGGTGACCGTCCTGCCGGGCGGGCGGACGAGCGCCGGTACTTCTGTCACCGCCCGCGCCCGGCGGTCCGGGCGGGTGTCGGCACCGGTCGTCCGCCCGCCGGTGTGAGGGGCGCCCAGCGGCGACCTGCCCTCGGCCGGCAGCCCGGACTCCCGGTCCGGTGTCGCGTTCCGGCGTTCGGCAGCCGGGCGCGGCCCGTCCTCGGCGTGTGCGTGAACCTGACGGCGTCGACCGCGCCGGGTCACCCGCGGCCGAGCCACGAAGACGAGGTACGCATCGCGGAGGGAGGGCGGGCCCGGTCTGGCGGCACGCTCGGACAAGGCGCGGCAACGACGGCACCGGGCGGCCGTGACGCCGGGCCCGACGGACTCTTGTCCCCTCACGCTCGATCACGTGCGGCGGCCGACGCACCGCGGTCCACACCCGTCCAGGCCAGCGCGACCGCTCCGTCGAGCAGGGCCCGCTGCGCTGCCTGGCCCACGCAGTACGCGGCGAACTCGTGCTGGTGGTTGGTGGCGGGCAGGGAGCCGATGCCGATGTAGGGGTGGATGGCCGGCACCACTTGTGACACGTTGCCCATGTCGGTGGAGGCGCGGTTCATCCGCGCCGCCTGGCCGGGCGGCGCGAACTCCCGACCCAGGGCGAGGGCGTTGGCACGGTAGTGGGCGAGGGCGGTCTCGTCGGTGCGGAACTCCGCGTACGGCTTGCTCTCCGGCTCGATCTCCAGCCCGCAGCCGGTGGCAAGGGCCCCCGCCTCGAAGGCCCGCATGACACGTGGCTCCAGCTCCGCCAGTTCGGCGAGCGTCTCGGCCCGGACGTACCAGCGTCCGGTCGAGCGGTCCGGGATGGCGTTCGGAGCGTCCCCGGCGTGTGTCACCACGCCGTGCACGCGCACCGACGCGGGCAGCTGCTGGCGCAGCAGCCCGATGGCGACCTGGGCCACGGTGAAGGCGTCGGCCGCGTTGATCCCCGCCTCCGGATAGGCGGCGGCGTGCGCGGACTTCCCTGTGTAGGAGATCTTCGAGTGGCTTACCGCGAACGGCCGGGCCTCGGCGACGTCGACCGGCGCCGGATGCACCATCATCGCGAGGTCGACCCCGGCGAAGGCGCCCCGGTCGAGCATCTCGATCTTGCCGCCGCCGCCCTCCTCGGCCGGGGTGCCGTAGACCTCGACGGTGAGTCCGGCGTCGTCGGCGACGGCGGCCAGGCCGAGCGCGGCGCCCACGGAGCCGGCCGCGATGAGGTTGTGCCCGCACGCGTGACCGAGGCCGGGCAGTGCGTCGTACTCGGCGCACAGCGCGATCCGCACCGGCCCGCTGCCGAACCGGGCGTGGAACGCCGTGTCCAGGCCCAGGTAGGAGGAGGTGACGTCGAATCCGGCGCGGTCCAGCAGTTCGGGGACGGTTGCGGCGGCCCGGTGTTCCTCCCAGGCGGTCTCCGGGTCGGCGTGCAGCCGCTCGGAGAGCCCGATCAGTTCCTCGGCGCGACGGTCCACCGCCGTGCGGACGGCCTCCTTCACCGCGTCCATCACAGATCTCCCGGTACGCCGTACGAAGGGGCCGTGGCGGGATCCAGTCCGCGCCGCACGTAGTCGTCGCGCTGCGGCAGCCAGACGCCGAGGAGGTCGCCGAGCCGGTCCACGGGGTCCTCGGCCCAGTCCACCCGCAGGTCGGTCACCCGCCAGCCCGCGTGCGCGACGACCGCCACACCCGCGGAGTACAGCGGGCCCTCCTCACCGCCGGCCGCGACGGCGGCCTTCATCGCGGTGAGCAGCCTCTCCTCCAGCTCGCCCGCGGCGGCGGCATACGCGTCGAGGAGCACGCCGGGGATGTGGGCGCCGGACAGCATGTTGCCGGCCGCCACCGCGCCGTCCGCGGCGGCCGAGGCGTGCCTGCCCAGGGTTCGCGCACCGCTGTAGGCGAACCCGGGGCCGGAACGGCCCAGCACGGTCAGCTGACGGTAGGCGATGGTGTCCGCGTTCCCCGCCGCACCGGTCACGTCGTCCAGGGCGCGGGCCGCGTCGCCGTGGTCCGCTAGCCCCTCCAGCAGCCGCGTGCCGAGCGTGGGGTCGGTGATGTTCTGCGAGGTCGCCGCGCCGACCCCGGGCCGCAGATGGACGACCCGGGCCGCGACCGCCGGGCTCGATGAGCTCGCAGCGATGCCGAACCGCTCGCCCTCGCGGACCACCAGGGAGAACGTCATGCCCGGTCCCCCTCGGGGATCACGGCGACGGCGTCGATCTCGCACAGCCACTCCGGGCGCGCCAGGGCCGACACCACCAGACCGGTCGAGATGGGGTGGACGCCCTTGGTCCAGCGGCCCACGGTGCGGTACACGGCCTCGCGGTAGCGCGGGTCGATCAGGTAGATGGTCACCTTGACCAGGTGCTCGATCCGGCTGCCCGACTCTTCGAGCAGCATCTTGATGTTCGCCATGGCCTGTTCGGCCTGGGCCTCGGCGTCGCCGATGCCCACGGACTCACTGGTGTCGAGGTTCTGGCCGATCTGGCCCCGGACATACACCGTGTTGTCGGCGACGACGGCCTGACAGAGGTCGTTGTCGAGGCTCTGCTCGGGGTACGTGTCGCGTGTGTTGAACGGCCGGACGCGGGTGTGCCCGCCGGCGACGATCGGAGCCCTCACCTCGTGGCCCTCGTTCGTGGGGGTCATGGCCACTCCTCAGTTCGTCGGGGTCGCCCGCGCGGCGACGGGCTGGTCGGCGGTGCCGTACGCGAGGTATCCGCGCCGGGTCGCGATGTGGTCGGCGACGTAGCGGGCGTCGTGCCAGACACCCCAGATGAAGGCCGACCCGCGACGGGACAGCCAGGGCAGGCCCAGGAAGTAGACGCCGGGCTCGCGGGACACCCCGCGGGCCTGGTCCGGGCGGCCCCGCTCGTCGAACGTGTCGACGTGCAGCCAGGTGTAGTCGGCGGCGAACCCCGTCGCCCAGACGATCGAGGTGACGCCCGCCTCGGCGAGGTCGAGCTCCAGCCGGGGGGCGGTTACGCAGTCCGGGTCCGGGCCGAGGATGTGTGCCTGCGGCTCCTCGGGGAGGTCGAGCCCGTTGCGCTCGACGTACGCGTCGGCCGCGCGGAGAAGTCCCAGGTATTTCTCGTCGCCGAGCGCGATGTTCACCGCGAGGTCCGGCGCGAAGCGCAGTACGCCGTCGTCGAATGCGGCGGTCATGCCGACGAGTTCGATGCCGGAGTCGGCGAGCGCGCGGAAGTCCACGGTGTGGCCGCCGCGGGCGCCGCTGACGGCGATCGTGACGTGCTCGGCGCCCCGGGCGGGCGTCTGGGCGTCCCAGAGCCCGAGCACACCGAGCCACCAGCAGAAGTCACGGCCGCGGTACTCGCGGGGCGGACGGTCGTGCGGGCCGACGGAGAGGAACACCCGGCGGCCGGACCGGCGCAGCTCGTCGGCGATCTGGACGCCGGAGGAGCCCGCTCCGACCACGAGGACCGCGCCCTCGGGCAGCTGATCCGGGTTGCGGTACCCGCTGGAGTGGATCTGCGCGGATACTGCGCCGTCCGCGACGACGGGCGGGATCACGGGCCGCTGGAACGGACCGGTCGCGGCCACGACGAACCGTGCGTCGATGGAGCCCTCCGACGTCTCGACCAGGAATCCGGGCCGACCGGTATGCCTGCGCACCGAGGTGACGTCGACACCGCACCGCACCGGGGCGCCGATCTTCTCCGCGTAGGCGGCGAAGTAGTCGGCGACCTGTTCCTTCGAGGCGAAGGCGTCGGGGGCCACGCCGGGGAACTCCATCCCCGGGAACCGGTCGTGCCAGGCGGGCCCGTTCGCGACCAGGGAGTCCCACCGCTCCGAGCGCCATCGCTCGGCCACGCGGTGCCGTTCCAGGACGATGTGCGGTATGCCGTGGGCTCCCAGGTGCTCGCTCATAGCGACGCCTGCCTGGCCGGCCCCGACGACGACTACTTCGGTCTCTTCACTCGGCATGTCAGCCTCCCCTCGGGCGGCAGCCCGTCCTTGTGTCGCGTCGACTGTGCTGCCGTACGAGTCATCCTCGGCCGCAGGGAGAATTCTGTCGAACAGATGTTTTCGTTATGGGTGATCTGATTTCTGGATGCGAAAATCCGATTCGAATCACATGGATAGAGTTTTTTCCTGATGTACATCTGATGGGCAGATGTACCCTGGAGGCATGACAGCGCTGGTCGGCTTCACCCTTGTGCAGTTGCGCTACTTCGTCGTCGCGGCCGAGTCGGGCTCCATGACGGCCGCGGCGGGGCAGCTGCACATCGCCCAGTCCGCGGTCTCCACGGCCGTCTCCAACCTGGAGAACGACCTGCGGGTGCAGCTGTTCATCCGCAGGCGGGCCAAGGGGCTGACCCTCACACCGGCCGGGGAGCGGATGCTCCAGCAGGCGCGGCAACTCCTCGGCCACGCCCGTGAGGTGGCCGAGGAGGCCCGCGGCACCGGCGCCTCGCTGACCGGCACCGTGAACCTGGGCTGCTTCATGACGCTGGCCCCGACCCTGCTGCCCCCGCTGTTCACCGTCTGCGCCGAGCGCCACCCGGACCTGGAGATCTCCGTACTGGAGGCCGAGGCGGAGGAACTCGCCCTGGCCCTCCAGGGCGGCCGGATCGACTTCGCCCTCACCTACGACCTCGGCTTCGACGGCGACTTCGTGCGCGAGCCGCTCGCCTCCGCCCCGGCATACGCGATCGTCCCGCCGGACCACCGGCTGGCCGCCCGCGGTGCCGTCGATCTCACGGAGCTGGCGGGCGACCCGCTGGTGCTGCTGGACCTGCCGCACAGCCGTGACTACTTCCGCTCCCTCGTCGACGCGACCGGAACCAGCCCCGACGTGCGCTACCGCACCCGCAGTTACGAGACCGTCCGCTCCCTGGTCGCCCAGGGACACGGCTACTCGGTGCTCAACCAGCGCCCCGCCACCGACCAGACGTACGCGGGCGGTTCGGTGGTCTGTCTGGCCCTGACCAACGACTATCCGCCGCTGGAGGTGGTGCTCGCCCGCCTCGACGGAGTCCGCCAGTCCGCGCGGGCGCGGGCACTGATGGACGTGGTGCGCGAGGTGGTGGCGGGCGCCGGGCGCGACTGATCCCGTCGACGGCGCCGGCCGTGGCGTCACTCGCCGGCGCGCAGCAGGTCGACGGCCCGCTCGGCGAGCATCAGGACGGCGACCACCGGGTTGACCGTGGTCAGGGACGGGAACGCCGACGCGTCCGCCACCCGCAGCCCGCCCGCCCCGCGCACCCGCAGTGCCGGGTCGAGCACCGCCTCACGGTCGGCGTCCGCCCCCATCCGCGCCGTGCACGAGACGTGGTAGACGGTGTGACTCGCGGCTCGGGCCAGCGCGGAGATCTCCTCGTGGGTGACCACGTCGGGGCCCGGGAAGACCTCGCGGGCCACCCACCGTGACATGGGCGCCGCCGCCGCGATCCGCCGCGCGAGCCGGACGCCCTCGACCAGCAGCCGCTCGTCGTGGCCGTCGGGGTCGGTGAAGTACCGGTAGTCGATCAGCGGCGGTGCGTCGGGGTCGGCCGAGGCCAGCCGGACGGTGCCCCGGCTGCGCGGCCGGGCGACGTTCGGCGTCATCGAGACGGTGTGCTTGGGGATCTCGTAGCCCAGCCGCTCGGCGTGCACCGCGTAGGTCATCAGGGGCACATGGGTGAGGATCTGCGGCACGGCGGCATCCGGGTCGACCCGGGCCATGACACTGATGTCCCAGTCGGTGGCCCCGGTCGCGGGGATCGGCTCGGTGGCCTCCCACACGACCAGACCCTCCGGATGGTCACTGAGG
The DNA here is from genome assembly GCF_044753545.1 of Streptomyces sp. NPDC088350. NCBI lineage: Bacteria > Bacillati > Actinomycetota > Actinomycetes > Kitasatosporales > Streptomycetaceae > Streptomyces > Streptomyces sp. NPDC088350. The sequence continues at coordinate 26,883 of NZ_JBIVNL010000023.1, forward strand.
TTGCGCCCCACGCCCGGGGAGTCCAGCACGACCGGGATGCCCAGCGCGCGCAGTTCCTCTGCCGGACCGACGCCCGACAGCAGAAGCAGCCGCGGTGTGTCGATCGCTCCCGCGCACAGGACGACTTCACGCCGGGCCCGCACAGTGTGCGTCGAGCCGTCGGGGCGGCGGACATCCACCCCGTACGCGTGCCGGTCCGGGGTGAACAGGATCCGCAGGACGCGGCTTTCGAGCAGCATGGTCAGGTTCGGGCGTCCGTCCATCACCGGATGCAGATAGTCCACGGAGGACGACGACCGCACCCCCGTCTCCGGGTAGTAGCCGATCTCCAGGAACCCCGCACCGTCCGCGTACGCCCGGTCGTTCCACCGGTCCTGGACCGGGACGCCGAGCGTCGTCGCGGCGGCCTCCACGACGTCCGCGAGATACGGGTTACGGTGCTCCCGCGCGACCGGCACGATGTGGGTGAGCAGCCGGTCGTAGTACGGGAACAGCGTCTCCGCGTCCCAGCCTGCCGCGCCCCGCTCGACCCAGTCGGCGAAGTCCGCGGCCGGCGGCCGCAGCGCGATCATCGTGTTGTGGGTGGAGCAGCCGCCCAGGATCCGGGCGCGGGACTGCCGGATGTGCGAGTTGGCGTGCGGCTGGGGCACGCTGCGGTAGTCGAGGTCGTACTCGCCCTCCAGCATCTCGAACCAGCGCCGGATCTGGAGGGCCCGCGGTTCCTCGCGGTCGCTCGGTCCCCACTCAAGGAGACCGACCGAGACGGCGGGGTCCTCACTGAGCCGGGACGCGATCACCGCACCGGCGGTCCCGCCGCCCACCACCACGTAGTCGAAGAGGTCCTGCTCCGCCCCGGTCATGTCAGCCCACGGCCTTCTGGGCGGCGGCCACGGCGGAGGCCGGGACCGGTGCGGGGGCGCGGCCGGCGAAGGAGCGGGCCAGGAAGTAGTAGGCGGGACAGACGACGACCAGTCCGACGATCCAGGAGATGTCCACTCCGCCCAGGGCGTCGGCGACCGGCCCGGTGTACATCGTGGTGGCCACGAACGGCACCTGGATCGCCGCGCCGAGCAGGTAGCAGGCCACCGCGACCCAGTTGACCCGGCCGTAGATCCCGCCGTCGGCGCGGAAGAATGAGTCCACGTCGTACTCCCCGTGCTGCAGCAGGTAGTAGTCGACCAGGTTCACCGCGGTCCACGGGACCAGGACGTACATCAGCAGCAGGATGAAGTTCTCGTAGTGTTCGAGGAAGTTGTCCTTGCCCGCCAGAGCGGTCGCCAGGGACAGCAGGAACATCACGGTGGCGGTCACGGCACGGGCGAGGCGGCCGGGCGACCAGTGCGGTACGAAGGTCTGGCCGACGGTGATGGTGGACAGGACGCCGCAGTAGAGGTTCATCGCGTTCGTGGCGGCGATGCCGACCGAGAAGGTCACGACCACCAGCGTGCTCACCTCGCCGGTGAGCGAGGTCAGACCGCCGATGACGTCGTCACCGACCGCGGTCCCGATCATCGCGCCGAGCAGCATGGGCAGGATCGAGCCCAGGGAACAGCCCGCGTAGCTCGCCCAGAACGCGGGGCGGGAACCGGTGTCGGCCGGCATGTATCTCGAGTAGTCCGACACGTACGGGGCGTACGCGATCTGCCACAGCGCGGCGGCGGTGACCGTCCCGAGGAACCCGGCGATCGTGGCGCTGCCGTGCGAGGTGAAGCCCTGCGGCAGTCCGTGCACGAAGACGATCCACACGAACGCGAGCAGCAGGGCCGCGCCCGACAGATACGTCATCACCCGGGTATAGGCGTGGATCAGGTCGTGCCCGAAGATTGTCGCGATCACCCCGACGACACCGACGAGCACGATGCCGGCGTCCACGCTGATGTGTACGCCCAGCGTGGCGAGCGACTGTCCGGCCAGCACCAGGTTCGAGGCGAAGAACCCGATGTACATGAAGATGACCAGCGTGATCACCAGCAGCGAGCCGTACGACCCGAACTGGCCGCGGGTCTGCACCATCTGCGGCACCCCGAGCCGGGGGCCCTGCGCCGAGTGCAGGGCCATGAGGACCCCACCCAGCAGATTGCCGACGACGATGCCGAGGGCCGCCGACCAGAAGGGCAGCCCGTAGACGGTGGTTGCGAGGGCGCCGGTCACGACCGTCAGCATCATGATGTTGGAGCCGAACCAGATGGTGAACAGGTCACGGGCCTTGCCGTGCCGCTGGTTCAGGGGGATGGGCTGGATGGTCTTGTCTTCGATGCGCTGTGGCGTCTCGATGGCTGCCATGGGGCTCTCCGCTCTTCCGTGGCGTGCTTCCGTGACCTGAAGTGCGGTAACTGTCTGCCCGGCGGACTTCTTCTGTCCAATGTTCTTTTCCGTGGAGATTCCACTGTTCTATGGATGGCCGCAGCTCGGAGACGGGTGCCTGGGGTGCGTAACCTCGGGGTAACGGCGATGTGACCGGCTCGTGCGGTCACAGGTGGGGCGTCAGGCCCTCGGATCGCCGGTGCGGACGGTCGCGTTCACTGCGGAGGCCCGCCCGTGAGTGCCTCGCGGGCGCCGTCGCGGAGCACTGCGAAGAGCACGTCGGCTCGGCGTCGGGCGAGGCAGAGGATGGCCTGGGTGCGGTGGTTTCCCTGGGTGATCTTCTTGTTGTAGTAGGTGCGGGAGGCCGAGTCGGCCGGCGCGGCGAACGCGGAGCGGGAGAAGGCTCGCGTGAGCTGCTTGTTTCCCCTCCGCGAAGGCTGTTCGCCACGGATGGAGGACCCGGAGCTGCGGGTCGCCGGGGGGATGCCGGCGTCGGGTTCTCGCCCGCCGCAGTGACAGCAGGCCCGAGGAAGTTCCCTACCGCATCGCCTACTGCCCGGCCGACACCGCGCTGGACGAGTTGATCCGCATCGCGGGCAGCGAGTGGGCGGCAGAGGAGTGCTTCCAGAGCGCGAAGCACGAGTACGGTCCGGATGACTACCGGGTCCGCCGCTACCCCGACCGGCGCCGCCACGTGACCCTCGCCATGGTCGCCACGTCTGTCTCACCGTCCTGCGCGCCCGCGAACCGGACACCGGCAGAGCAGAAACGGATCCTCCCAGCTCGTCCACCTCGACCTTGCCGAGGTCCGACGCCTGATCACCCGACTCGCCCACCGCGGCCCCGCCCCGGTCGACCACATCCTGCATTCGTCGGCATGGCGTCGCCGACGCCGGCACCAGGCTGGCGTCAGTCACCACCAACGACATGGACACAGCCCTTGAGCCGGCCAGTAGTCACGGCAAGCGCCGTTGCGGTACTAGCGCTCAGGCAGCGGGCGGTCGTTCACGACGTGCTTCATGACCAGGGTGGACGTGAGTCGCTGGACTCCGGGCAGGGTCGCGAGACTCTGGTCGTAGAGCTGTTGGAATGCTGCGAGGTCGGCCGCCACCACCCGCAGGAGATAGTCGGGCTCACCGAACAGGCGCTCGGCCTGGATCACGTGCGGTACGGCGGCGACAGCCTTCTCGAAGGCGGTGACGGTGTCGGGATCCTCCCAGCGCAGCGTGGCGAAGACCAAGGCCTCGAAATCCAGGCCCACGGCGCCTCGGTCCACGATCGCGCGGTAGCTCCGGATGGCGCCCGACCGTTCCAGGTCGCGCAGGCGTCGGTGGCACGGGGAGACACTCAGGCTCACGCGCGCGGCCAGTTCGGTCACGGTCAGTCGGCCGTCCTGCTGTAGCTCGGTAAGAATCTTCCGATCTAAGTCATCCATGAGGAAATTATGCTCATCGATCCTGCGAACAAGGGTAGATACGGAAACATGTTTCGGCAGTCTCCGGCTAATCTTCCTCCGGTAAAAGTGGGTGGAAGAAAGAGCAAGTGATCATGACTGCAAGCATGTTGATGGCTTTCCTGGCCGTGGATCTGCTTCTGGTGTTCAGTCCCGGGGCGGACTGGGCCTACGCGATCTCGGCCGGGTTGCGGGGGCGGTCGGTCGTCCCCGCGGTGGCGGGGCTGGTGGCGGGGTATGCCGGATACACCCTGCTCGCCGTGGCCGGCCTCGTGGTGATCGTCGCGAGTTCCGCGACTCTGCTCACCGTGCTGACGGCCCTCGGCGCCGCCTATTTGATGTGGCTCGGCTGGACGGTCCTGAGGTCGCCGGTCACCCTGGGCACCTCCACGGAGGCCATGGCCACCTCCCGTCGTCGGATCATGCTGAAGGGCGCCGGTATCAGCGGCCTGAACCCCAAGGCGCTGCTGCTGTACTTCTCCCTGTTCCCCCAGTTCATCGACCCTGCGGCGGGCCTGCCCGTCGCCGTTCAGACCGGCATGCTCGGCGTGTTGCACATGGCGCTCTGCGCCGTCGTCTACCTCGCCGTCGGGATGTTCTCCCGCACCGTGCTGCAGAGCCGGCCGACGGCGGCGCGCGCCGTCACCCGCGTCAGCGGCGTCATGATGATGGTCATCGGCGGGTTCCTTCTCGTGGAACGGCTGGCCGGCTGACTGCTTCAGCAGACCGCGATCCGCTGGATCCGCAGGGCTTCCGTCCTGCCTGCGCGGTGGCGCCCCCTAAAGGGGATGCCCACGCCTGCGACCCACTTTGGAAGGTTCCCGGGTGCGAGAACGCGGGCTCACACTGCTCGCCACCCCTCAGCCCCGACCACCCAGGTGCCGGGCGTGCCGCTGAGCAGGAGACGACGATGTCCCCGACCACCGAAACAGCGACGGACAGACCGCCCAAGGCCACGATGCGCCGCATCGCCATGGCCAGCTGCGCGGGCACCACGACAGTAGTGGTGGCCTGCTGCGGCGGGCGCCGGCCCACCGCCCCTCTGGGTCACGGTACGAGCGCGTCGAGATCGATATCCATCGGGAAGGGAACAGAGACCTTCAGCCGACCTCGGTGGATGCCTGTGGGCACATAGGTACTGGTCATGGCATCGAGCTCGTATGTGTGGACAGTGGGGGCGCCCGCCTCGTCCTCGATACGCCAGAAGTGGGGGATCTTGGCCTGGCCATACTTGAAGGGTTTCAGAGACCGGTCACGGTCCGCCGACTCCTCCGAGACGACCTCGACGACCAAAGCGACATCCTCGGGCGCGTACCACGTGCGGTCAGGATCATATGCGGCGGTGGAGACAAGGATGTCGGGCTCAGGCCGGCTCTTCCTGTCCAGGCGGACCGTCATCTCCCGCTCCGCCTCGAAGCCCGCGGGAGCTGCCTGTCGCAAGCCGAACGTGAGACTCTCCACGAGCCGGGAATGCCAGGACCGCTGCGGCGACATCATGAAGATCAATGCTCCGTCGATGAGTTCAGTGTGCCGCGGCGCCTGCGGAAGATGGTCAAGGTCCTCCGCCTCCCAACCACTCGGCCTGGGCGGGATCATCCAGTCAGGAAGTCCGGCGGTCACGGCTGCCTCCAGGCGCCTTCAAAAGTGGTCAAGGGACCTTGCTCCCGGAACACGGACACAGGCCACACGATCAGTAACAGCCTAGTTGATGCAGCCAGAGGCCTGGTAGATCGGGCAGGCGCGTGGTCGGATGCAGGGGTATCTGTTGCGGGGGACCCGGCAGCAGTTCACCACCTACCGGTAGTCCGTTAAACCCGGCGGTAGCGGGACTTGACGGCTCCTCGGAGTGCTCGTAGAGCGGAAGGAGACCGTTCTCAGGGAGGAGCGATGACCGAGCGACGTGCCTGCCCGCCCGCTCCGGGCCCGCTGGAGGAGTACGCGGCCCGCTTTGATGACCTGCTGGTCTCGCTCGCCCAGCGGCGCGGCCTGCGCGAGTACCTCGCTGCCCTGTTGGCGCCGCGCGACCGCAACAAGACTCTGACCTGTCTGGCCGGAGCCGAGCCGGTGACCGGCTCGAAGGACGCGGCCGTGCAGCGACTGCAGTTCTTCCTGTCGGAGTCCAGTTGGGACGATGTGAAGGTCAACGACCGGCGTCTGCAGTTGATGCGCGCCGATCCGGCCACCGCCCCACACGATCAGAGGGGTGCTGGTCATCGATGATTCCGGCGACCGCAAGGACGGCACCGCCACCGCGCACGTGGGCCGGCAGTGGCTGGGCCGGCTGGGCAAGACCGACAACGGGATCGTCACGGTCACCAGGGTGTGGACCGACGGGCGGATCCACTACCCGCTGCACGCGCAGCCCTACACCCCGGCCCACCACTTCGCCCGCGGCCGGGCCGACCCCGACTTCCGTACCAAGCCGCAGATCTCGGCCGCTCTCGCGGCCCAAGGCAAGCAGGCGGGCTTCGCGTGCCGGGCCGTGGTGGCCGACTGCGCCTACCCGGTCAGTGACGACTGGTACCTGGCACTGCGCGAGGCCGGCCTTCCCTACGTGGTGGCACTGCGGCCGCACCGCGGCAGCTGGGCACCCGCCGACGAGCCGCACACCCCGATCGACGCCGCCCGCGCCCTGACCGGCACCGATCCCGAGAATCCAAGCGACTGGAGGCCCATCGCGCGCCGCTTCCGCGACGGGCACACCGAGACCTGGTGGGCCGCCGATGCGACGCTGGGCGGCTACGGCCCGAACAGCACCTGCCGCCTGGTCGTGGCCACCAGCGACCCGGGCACCCTGCCGGAGAAGGCCACCTGGTATCTGACCACCAACCTGCCCCATCCCGACGCTCCGCACGCCGCCACCAGCACGCATTCGCCCGCCGACCTCGCTGAGATCGTCCGGGTCTACGGGCTGCGGCCATGGATCGAGCAGAGCTACAAACAGATCAAGGACGAGCTCGGCTGGGCCGACTTCCAGGTCCGCTCCGCGAAGGCCATCCACCGTCACCAGACCCTGGTCAACTGCGCGTTCTCCTTCTGCTGGGACCAGTGGTTCGCGCCGCCCGTACCGCTGGACACCACCGCACCAGAGTCCTGCCCCGACGAGAGGGCAGAGAGGGGGACCCGGCATGCCCCACCAGCCCCAACCGCCCTGCCGGCCCAGGGCCTTACGCGCCGTCCGCTCCTGGCTCACCCCGGCGATCAACCTGGCCCACTGGTGGCGGGCCTGGACCGACCAAGACCCGCCACCCGAACTCCAAGCCCTCCTCGACGCCGTCACCGCCGGAAGACCCCTTGATCTCTACCGCCGGGTTTAACGGAATACCAGTAGGTGGTGAACTGCTGGTTCTGCGCTAATTATTGACGAGGTGCCAGGGATGATCAGGCGATGGATTCGTGCAGGTCAGCACCCATCAGCCCTCATCTTCTTTATGCTTCCTTTAGTCAAGGATCGTTGTTTGTTTAAGTAAGTGATCTTTACGATCCTCCGACATGGACATGCCTCCCATCAGGGAGTGAATTCCATGAAATATAGGGGGGTTCACATATGTTGCAAGCGAGACGTACAAGACATAGACGTCTGTCCCTGGCCGTCGTCTTCTTCACGGTCCTTGCCGGCTTCGGCCTGACCAGCATCGCCCAGGCAGGTGCCACCACTACGAGCGGGAACTTCTCCGCTATCTCGCCCTCTGCCAAAATCGTCGACACGCGCTCGGCGCTCGGCGTCGGCAGCGCGCTCGGTGCGGCTTCGACCGCCGCCTTCCAGGTACTGGGGCAGGGCGGCATCCCCAGTTCCGGTGTGTCGGCCGTGTCGCTGGACATCACCGCGGCCAACGCCACCTCGTCCGGCAGCTACCTGGAGCTGTGGCCCGACGGCACCACCAGGCCCAACCCGGCGTCCGTCATCAACTTCTCCAGCAGCGCGGACGCAAGCAACTCGGCCATCGTGGCAGTCGGTTCGGACGGGAAGATCGACGCCTACAACTCCAGCGGCACCGTCGACCTCATCGTGAGCGTCAACGGCTATTTCACCTCCGACGGCGGCACCGCCTCCCCGGGCGGGTACGTTCCCGTCACGCAGTCACGACTCGTCGACACCCGTGACGGCACCGGCGCCACACAGGCGAAGATCGCACCCGGTGGCACGCTGAACGTCCAGATCGACGGTAAGGACGGCATCACCGACGAGGGGTCGGTCTATGCCAACATCACCGTCCCCTCTCCCGGCAGCGCCGGGACCCTGTACGCGTACGCCACCGGAGGATCGTCCGGGCAGCCGGTCGTCGACTACAAGAGCGTCACCACGTCGCAGGGCGCGGTGATCCCCGTAGGCGCAAACGGCCAGATCACTCTGAAGAACGGGTCGTCCACCCAGTCGGTCGACGTGATCCTCGACGTCTACGGCTACTTCACCCAGGCAACTTCCGGTGACGGGGTCTTCACCGCCACCCAGGACCGCCTGCTCGACACCCGCACCACCACCGCCATCCCGGCCGACAGCAGCGTCAGCGTGACCGTGGCGGGCAACGACGGCATCCCCACGTCCTTCGGCGCGGCCGTACTCAACCTGACCACGACCGGTCAGCAGAACTCAGGCTATCTTCGCGTGTGGCCGACCGGGCAGCCAATGCCGTCGACGACGTCGGTGGACAACTTCCAGGCGAACACCTCGACCACCGACCTCGTGATCGCCCAGCCGGGTGACCAGGGCGCGGTAAGCATTTACAACGCCAGCGGTGGCACCATCCATCTCATCGTCGACCTGCAAGGATGGTTCTCCGCCGACGGCAACGACGACAGCGGCACCCTGAGCACGCTGCCGCCGGTCGATCCCGCGGAGACGGACCTGACCGACGCGCCGACGGACCCTGCGGCCGTCACGTCCGAGCCGGCGGCCCCCACGGACACCCCGACCGGCAATGTGCCCGCCGGTCGGTTCTGCGACTCGGGCGGTGTCTACCGGCCCACTCACCTCGGAGGCAGATATATTCAAGGCATCGGCGCCACCCAATCCAACTTCAACAACAGCCCCCTCAAGCAGAGCGCCACGTTCTCGGCCGAGGCGTCAGGAACCGTCGGCATCAGCTTCAGCGGCTCGCTGAAGGTCACGCTCAGTGAGCTCGTCTCACGCCAGGAAGCCACCTTCGGCGTCAACCTGTCAGCATCACTGACCGCGAAACTGGGCAACTCGGTAACCTCCGCCATCCCGGCGCACAAGACCCTCAACGCCAAGTACGGCGTTTGGCGACGACGTGTCACCGGCACCAGCTACTACGTGTACAGCAACTGCGAGAGCTCCAAGGCTTCGACAATCGTCTCGTACACGCCTTACACCGTCGGCTGGTACACATGGCTAAGCTGACCAAGGTCCGTGCGGTAGTGACGATCGCCTTCGCGGCGAGCGTTCCCCTCATCGTGGGCTGCACAGCGCACAACGGTCAGAGCTCACCGCGCAAAACCCCGACAGCCTCAGCATCGCCTTCCCCTCGTTCTTCTGTCATTGATCTGACGAAGACTCCGCCCGACATCTCCGGTTCGGCCAAGGCCCTCATCCGTCTGGCGAACAGGACAGGGTCGGAAGAGGTGGCCGTGATCGGGAACATCAAGGCGGGGACTGTTGCTGTGGCGACCGAATGCACCGGCGAGGGGAAAACGACCATAGTAATCGGGAAACTGGCCACCTACACCATCCCGTGCGCGGCCACACCCTCGACGACCTACAACGAAATCGGCTTGGGCAGCAGCAAGCAACAGGTCAAAATCACGGTTACGGCCAGCCCTGGAGTCCACTGGGGACTATCCGTCGGATGGCGCTCTGGATTCCAGCGTCCCTCCTGAACAGTGCGGCTCCGTGCATCGGGCCCCAGGGATGTCTCGACTGATTCTCCGGGGCCCGGAGTGTTTTTATGCTGGGCTCTCGCGTGCGACTCGGGCACCGCACCCGCGACCACGCCCACCACCGCGAGGAGATCCGCCGGCTCAAGGTTGCCGCGTTCAGCCACCTCGACTACCCCGGCGCCCGCCAGGCGATCCAAGTCGTACGGTGGCGACGCGACTTGAGCACCGGGAAGCTGACCATCGAGCGCGTCTACCTGATCACCAGCCTGAGCGTCTTCGACGCCACCTGCACCGAACTCGCCACCTGGATCAGAGGCCACTGGGGCATCGAGAACCTCCTGCACCACGTGCGGGACGGCACGTTCCGCGAGGACGCAAAGTCTGCACCGGCACCCTGCCCCGCGCCGTGGCCTCCCTGTGCAACCTCGCCATCAGCGTCTTCCGTCAGGACGGCCAGACCAACATCGCCGCCGCCTTCCGCCACACCGGCCGCGACTACCACCGGCCCCTGCGAGCCCTCGGTCTCACGTGACGAACCCAGACAGATCTCGATCATGCAATGACCCTGCGCAGAGACCCTCGGTCCCAGCAGGGAATTCGTCGTGCGCTCGACCAGAGGCGAAGCGCATGAATGAGAACTGGAGTATCGAACTCCGAGCGATGACCTGGGCATTTAAGGCCAGCCGAAAAAGCATGGGCATGTTGCATTACCGCTGACAACCTTGCTACTGCATGTCAGGTCCGCGCCCAGCGCGCGAACTTGATCCAGTTCACAGACCACATCAACAGGGGAGAATCCGTGGCAGGTTCACTCAAGAGGCTTGGCATTGTTTCCATGGGCGCCCTCTCCCTGATCGGCAGTGTCGCCGTCGGCACAGCTTCGGCCGCTGGTCAGAGCGCCGACACCGTCACCCCGAACATCGTCACGACGCCCTGTGCCAACTACAAGAGCAATGGCGTCTCGTGGGGGGCCAACTGCACCATCCCCTCAGGCAACGGCGGATCGATAACATACTGCTCTAGCGGTACCAAGATCGTCGGTCCGCTTCTCACTCCGACGTACTATCCTGAGACGTACTACTTCTTCGGAAGTTGCGCCGGCTACGGCACGATCACCAGTGTCACCGTCTACTGGACCGCGTGACGGTCGAGTATAGGCTCTCCGCAGGTTGTTGTGACCCCGTCCTCATTTCGGCGGCCAGTCGCTCCAAGCCATCGCTTGGCATATCGGGATGGGGTCGCTCGGATTTTCCGGTGTACCGGTCCCGCCCGCGAACACGGTCTCCCGCGCAGCGGAATGAGGCTCGCCATTATGTGGCTCCTGGCCGGCTTCGCGGGCGGCTCCGATCTGTTCGGCTTCCGCCCACGCGGCAGTCACCAGGGCGATTTCAAAATCGAGATGGTCTCGTAGGTGTGCAGGTCACGGCGGTGTGACGATGATCGGTGGGCGCGCGACGTATGCAGCGAAGCCCCGTTGTGCAGGTGACCTTCCCAAGTCGCCCTCGCGTCAGCACCGCGCGCATCCACGTCTGTCGCGGCGGCTGGTCACGCTGGCCGATCCGCGCCACCGGCGCGGGAGGCGTCACTCGTTCGTGAGCGTTCTGCTGGTCGCCTGCTCCGCCGTACTGGCCGGAGCCCGCTCGTTCACGGCGATCGGACAGTTGGCCAAGGCAGCCCCGCAGACAACCCTCGCCCGGCTCGGTGCCGCGTCGCCACGGTGTTCAGCGTCCGCATCGCACGGAGCGCGGCGACCGTGCGCCGCATCCTGAACGCGGTCTGCCCGGGCGGGCTCGCCGATCTGCTCGGCACCGATCCAGCCGGGGCCGGCACCCTCGCGGTGGACGGCAAGAGCGCCCGGGGCTCGCGCACCGTCACCAGCCCGGCCGCGCACCTGCTGGCCGCGATGACCGGTGCCGGGCAAACGGTCACCCAGTTGCGGGTGCCGGACAAGACCAACGAGATCACCTGTTTCGCCGCCCTGCTGGAGCCGTTCGACCTGGCCGGAGTGACGGCGACCGCCGACGCGCTGCACATCCAGCGCGCCCATGCCCGGTTCCTGGTGGTCAAGGCCAACCAGCCCGGGCTGTTGCGGCAGTTGAGGGCACTGCCGTGGAAACATGCCACGGCCCGGCGCTACGACCGCGAGACGGGGCACGGCCGCAAGGAAACGAGGGCGACCAGGCCTTGACGGTCACCGACCTCGGCCTGGACTTTCCCCACGCTGTCCAGGCCGTGAAAATCCTGCGCCACCGAACCGACATCAGGACCTGCAAGGTCACCCGGCAGACCGTTTAGCGCTCACCGACCCGACAGCCCGCCAGGCATCCCCCGTTATCTTCTTCGCGGTTCCGCAATGGGACCGCTGGCCTCCGGGCCCGGCATGACTGTTCCCCCCTGTCGAACGGATGACAATGCCGTTGCTTTTGCGAGGGTCGAGTGGTTGAAGTCGTGTGCTGATATCGCGACTTGAGCGACTGGGGTTGGGAGTCCTGACCCGGTCGTGTCCGCCTGAGCTGGTGGACCGGGTGGTGGGTGACGCGGGGCGTTCGGAGAAGCGTCGGCGTCTGTTGTCCGCCCGGTTCACGGTGTATTTCGTCCTGGCGATGTGCTTGTTCCCGCAGGCCGACTACCTGGAGGTCCTGAAGCTGGTGAAGACCGGCGACAAGGGATTGCGGTCCTGGTCCGGGGTGAACAAGTCGTCGCTGACCAGGGCCTGGCAGCGACTCGGCTGGCCGGTGATGCGGGAACTGTTCCGGTCCGTGGCCCGGCCGCTCGGCGCGGACGGCGAGCTGTTCCGAGGGCTGCGGGTGCTGGCCCTGGACGGGATACTGCTGGCCGTGCCCGACTCCGCGGGCAACAACGACGCTTTCGGCAAGTCCGGATCCCAGCGCAGTCCCATGGGCTATCCGCAGGCCAGAGTGGTCGCGGTGGCCGAGTGTTCTTCTCACGCCGTCCTGGACGCCGCGATCGGCGGTTTCAAGGATTCCGAGCGCATCGTCTCCGACGCCCTGGACGCTCATGCCGGGACGGGCACGCTGTTGCTGGCCGACCGGGGACTGCGGGGTCTGGCCCGCTGGCACCGGCTCCGGGACCAGGGAACACACCTGCTGTGGCGCATCGAACGACGCAAAGCCCGCCGCGTCCAGGACGTCCTGCCCGACGGCAGCTACCTCGCCCGGATCGAGGCGAACAAACACAGCAAGGCGGCCGGAACCGTCAAGGCGCCGCCGGCGCTGGTCCGGGTGATCGAGTACCGCGTCGACGGGCAGGCCGACATCGTCCGGCTCATCACCAGTCTGACCGACCACGAGAAGTACCCCGCCGAAGAACTCGCCGTCCTCTACGCCCGGCGCTGGGAGATCGAGCTCGTCTTCGACGAGATCAAGACCCACCAACGCGGGCGGCCGGTGCTCAGGTCGCAGACACCGGACGGCGTGCGGCAGGAGATCTATGCGCACTTGATCGTGCACCATGCCACCCGGGATCTGCTGGAGGAGGCCGCCCGCCTGCACCGCAGCATCGCCGAGCGGACCTCGTTCACCCGGGCCCTGCACGTCGTCCGCCGCTCGGTGATCTCACCGAGCGGCTTTTCCCCCCTCAGCCCGCAAGCGGGACCGACGCCTGGGACTCTCCGAAATCGGTCGTAGTCTGCTGCCCCGCCGAAGATCCCGTGACTGCCCTCGCAAGATCCGTTCCTGCGTCACCGGCTACACCAGCAAAGCCCCAGGCGAACCCTCCAGCAGCCGTCGCCCACCGGTCGCCGTGACCTTGAACAACCGGTGGCACGACCACTAAAGCAACGGCATTGCCGCGCCGGGCATGGGGGGCAGCAGCCCGATCTCTCCCCGGTGTGCCGGCGGTTGCCGCAGGCCGGCCGGCGCTGCCGGGTACAGACCGGGGCGCCGTTTCGGCGCGGTCCTCGACTGGCTGCTCCGCCGTAGGCGAGGGGGACCGGGTGGCTGCGGCAGATCTGCGCTGTGCGCGGGGCGGCGGGTGCGGACGGAGGGAGGCAGACGTCCACTGCAGGCATAGTCTGACTGTCTTCGACGAGAGACCTGCAGCGCCTACAGGGGGAAGAACAGGTGGAGCGCACCATCGGTGTCGATCTGGCGGTGGGGTCGCGCTCCACAGCGGCTACAGCGGTCTGCTGGGGCCCGGACGGGGCAGAGGCGATGACTCCGACGGTCGGGTGCGGGGACGAGGATCTGCTGGAACTGCTTTCAGGTCTCGCGCCGGGCGAGCGCGCGGGGGTCGACTGCCCGTTTGGCTGGCCGGCGGCGTTCGTCGAAGCCGTGGCGGCGCACGCGGGCCACCAGCCGTGGCCGGGGCGCACGGGTCGGGCAGAGCACTATGCCCGGCTGCGGTTGCGGACGACTGACCGGGCCGCGGATGCGGTGCTCCGGCCTTTGGTCGGGCGCGGTCCGCTCTCGGTGTCGATGGACAAACTGGGGGCGACCGCAGCGCGCTGGGCCTACCTTGCTGACCAACTTGCCCTTGGAGGCCACCCCGTTGACCGGACCGGCGCCGGACCGGTGGTGGAGGTGTATCCGGCCGGCGCCCGCGCCGTATGGCGCCTGGACGGTACGCGCTCCACAGAGGCACTGCTCAAGGCAGCCCCATGGCTACGGTTCGAACCCGGCACCCAGCAGATGTACGAGAAGAATGAGCACGCCTTCGATGCGCTGATCGCCGCCCTCGTCGCCCGGGCCGCAGTCCTGGGCCTGACATCCAAGCCTCGAGGCGAACAGGAGGACCGGGCTGCCGCCGTGGAGGGTTGGATGCACCTTCCCGAACCTGGCAGTTTGATCAGGCTCGACCCATCAGCCCCCTGACCACCTGCTCTTGACCGTCCCGCCTCGGTCGCCCTTGCCGGCGTCGCGGCAGCAAGCGGAGCCCCTTACCGTCCCCAGATCACCGACGAGTTCGGCGTCGCTCGCCCCACCGTCTACCGCCACCTCTGCAAGGCCACCGAGCGGACGAAGGCTCCCGCACAGGTGCACCGCCCCAGGCCATCGTGACGTAGGGCTCGCCGGTCGACTGGGTTTCCTTCGCGAGCCTGGCTCCGGGCGCGTCCCAAGCGTTGTGTCCTGTGCTCTACCTGGTGAGGCCGGCGCGGCGCTGGTAGCTGCGGAGCGCCAACCAGACGGGCGGGACAATGGTGAGCAGAGTAGCGGGCCACACGGAGGCTGCTGCGCCGTTGCCAGCGCTCAGCCAGTGCCACAGCCAGGCTATCCACGCGGGTTCGAGGGCGATGAACATCCAGCCCAGATCGGCGTTCGCATGCCGGTCGGCAGCCCGGCGGCGCAGGAAATACCCCACTACAGCGGGCAGAGCCATCGCGGCTGCCAGCAGGGCCACGGCGATGACGGCACCTTCTCCACTGTCATCATGATCGGAACGGTCAGCTGCACCGAACTGCGAATACGCCGGACCGGAAGCTACGGGCTCGAATGGCGGGCCCAGCGGCTCGGCGATGGCCCACTGGTTGGTGGGCGCGTGTGGTCCGGCGCTGGCGGTAGGGGGTGATCCGGTGTAGTAGGTGTAACCGTATCGCTCCTGCGGACCGAGCTGTTCGTTGTGCGTGTAGGTGTTGCCGTGCCCGTCGTGCGTCTTACGGCTGTAGACGGCGCCGTTGGCGTCGTTGTAGTACTCCGTCGTCCCCTGGCCAGGGTGCAGGATCTGATTCGGATCGGGGATGTACCGCTCGTGATCCACTCTGCCTCCAAGAGCTCAGCACAGGGTGACAGGGGATCACCGGTGCATAGTCTGGCAGCGCATGACGCCATGCGGTGCGAATTGTGCTGCATCCCGTCGGTCTGCTTCAGGCGCAACGTCTCGGCTTGACCGTGTTGCCCCAGGCCGGCACGAGCGACGGAGCGGATGCCCGATACAACGCAGGTGAACTCACCGTCCATCAGATTGCCGAAGGGGTCGGCGTCACTACAGCTGCTCAAGACAGCCCTTCCTCGTGACAGTGGGGAAAGAGCATGGCTGGCTGGTGGGCGGTCGGGCCCCGGAAGCCTCCGGCAGATCTCGCCTCATGTTGCTGCGCTGATCACCTTTGCGAGGTACTGGTCGAAGAGGTCGGCCTTGTAGAGGAGTCCGCTGTATTTGACGGGGATGCGGTACCCGTTGACTTCGGCGGTGGGTGTGCCGGGCCCGGCGTGCCCGTTGTAATGTCCAGCGGTGGCGAACACCTTCTCTGCGGAGTCCACGAAGGCCTGGTACTTCATGGACTTCACGGCGGTGTCGAAGGAGGGGTTCCGCAGCCCCTTCACCTTGCTGGCCAGTTGCAGCAGGCGCGCGGTGGTGAAGCCGTCCACCTCCTCGGAGGGCTGGTTCTGGTAGAGGACGGTGTGGTACTCGGCGAACTTTCCCCTCGCCAGCGCCGCGCGCAGGGCGTTGACCGCCTTCGTCGACCCGTTTCCGCCCAGCCGTGGGTCCAGGAATGACGCCATCGTGTACTCGACCTTGACCTTGTGCCGCAGAACCCATTTGGTCAGGACCGGGCCGCCGCCCGTGGTTTCGAATTCCTTGCAGTAGGGGCAGCGCGGGTCTTCGTAGAGGTGCACGGTCACCTGCGCCTGTGGGTCGCCCACCAGAATGCTCGTGCCGTCCGATTCCACCTGCTCGGGCACGTCGCCCAACCGGGGGTAGTCGGTTTTGGCCGCTGTTGGTTGCCCGCCGTCGGCCGCGGTGACCGGGTGCCGGGACCCGCAGCTCACCAGGGCCGCACCGAGCACGCCTGTCAGTACGGCTGCCGTCAGCCGTCTACTTCCGCGGTTCAACCGCATGATGCCCCCTGTGGTCTTGGAGTGGGAGGCTAGGCCATCCGCTGTGGGACCGAGGCTGCGGGGTTCGATTCTTCCGTCGCACGACCGTGACAGCCTTCCCGGCGGCTTGTACCGGGAAGGCGCTCCGGGCGAAGCCGTGGACCCGCGCACCATCGAGGTGAAGAAGGTGGGGGGGGAGGAGACCTCGTGCTCGCAGAGCGGGCCGGCCGCCATAACCGGCTCCCGCTCCTGAGTCAGGCTTCTTGGCCATGTGCTTGGTTCCCTCTTAGAAGAGACCCTTGTAGCCCTGCCAGCCGCTGGCGATCTTCACACGCCCCCCAAACGATCCCTTGCCGTCGCCGTTGTTGCGCCAGACGCTCCCGCTGCTGTCCCGGGAGACCAGGTCGGCCTTGCCGTCTCCGGTGATGTCCCCGACGCCGATGATCGCGTTGTACGAGCCGCCCCAGTTGCCGAACAGCTTCACCCGTGCCGTGAAGGTGCCGTTGCCCTTGCCGTAGTACCGGTACAGGTTGTTTGACGTGTCCTGGGCGAGCAGGTCGCCGATGCCGTCGCCGTTGAGGTCCCCGGCGCCCACGACCTTCTTGTACGTCTTCCAGTTGTCGTACAGCTTCACCCGCGCCGACAGCGTGCCCGCGCTGGTGCCCTTGTAGAGGTAGACGGTCCCGGTCGAGGAGTTTCGCGCGATCAGGTCGGGGCGGCCGTCCTTGGTCACGTCACCGGGCGCGGTCAGCACGTCGTACTGGTTCCAGCCGGACGTGCCCAGCGAGGAGTACGGCGTCGACGGCTTCAGCGCGGCGCCGCAGCCCGGCTTGTAGGCGCGCAGGGCGCCGTTGCTCAGCCGCACCAGGACGTCGTTGCAGCGGTCCCCGCTGAGGTCGCCGAACGGCACCGCCTTGACCGAGGCCGCCCAGCCGCTGCTGCTCACCTTCTCCAAGAAGATGCCCTTGCCCGTGCCTTGCTGGAAAGTGAGCGCGCCGGAGGAGTTGAGTGTGAGTAGATCGCCGATGCCGTCCCGGCCCGCGTGGTCCCGCCGCACGGGAGCAGCGAGAGTCCCGGCCGTCATCAGATGGATGCGTTCGCCGGCGTCCACGAAAGCCACGCGGCCGCTGTCAGGGTCCAGGGTCCAGCGGATCCGTCGGTCTGAGGTGCTGCCCTCGGGCATGAGGTTCTTGGTCGCGGGCTGATCAGCCAGATCGGAGGTGACCGCCTGCCCGGAGCGGACGTCGGTGCGCACCAGCTTTCCGCGCTCGTTGTCATGGCGGACCAGGAACCCGTCGGCCAGCAGCGCGTCCCCCACGGGCACAGACACCGACCGTCCGCGGGAGCGGTCGAACACGCCGGCCTTCTTCTGCGCGGCGCACGCCCAGTAGACGAAACGGCCGTTGACCTGCAGCTCGCTGGGCACGCACGCCGAGCCTACGTTGACGTCGACCGCCGAGGCGGTCGAGCCGAGGCGGCTCATCGACAGGTGTCCGGCGGTGGAGGTCGTGGTCCACAGCTGTCCGTCCCACAGGGTGGCGGCCACGGCCGTGCGTGTCGACACGACCTTGGACTGCGTCCAGTCGACGAGGAACTGCTTGCGGTTCGGGCCGCCCGAGAGCAGCGCGTACCGTCCCTCCGCGGCGCTCACCTCACCGTAGAAGCCGTCAACGGTCAGCGTCTGGACCTCACCGGTGGGTGTACGGCGGTGTACCAGCCCGGAGTTGTCCAGGTCGTTGTAGACGACGGATCCGTCGCCGGTGCCGAACAGCCGCACACAGCTGTACGTGAAAATGCACGGTTTTATCCCTCCGCCGGCCTGCCGGACCGGCCCCACCTGGGGGACCGCGTCGGCCGACACGGTGCGCGTGTTGAACATGACGTCGTAGGACGGGGGCGCGGTCTGGTCGGTCCAGGCAAGGGTGCCGCCCGCCAGCGACAGCCCGTCGACGGGCGCGGGCACCGGCGGCAGGTCCATCAGCGCATCGGTGACGATCTGCCCGTCCGGTGCCTCGGAGAGCCGGTACATGCCCCAGTGCGCCTTGTCGGGACCGCCCACCACGACCGCCGATCCGTCCGCCGACGCGTGGACCCAGCCGTCCATCTGCGGGAGCAGCGTGCGCCATTCCCCGGCGTCGGTCAGGGGCCGCGTGAGCACGGCACGTGTCTCGTCGCCGTAGGTGGCCACCACGACGTCGTCACCGACGACCGTGAAGTCGGTCTTCCCCTCGGTGCCCTGGGCCGGAACGGTGATTACCGGTCCGTCCAGCGTGTCGCGGCGCAACAGCCGCGCACCGGCGCCTGGGTACCACCAGCCGACATAGTCCCTGCTCAGGACAGGCAACCGGGCCGAGTTCGTGTTGTAGGGGGCGAACACCTTGGTCCAGGTTCCGTCGCGGACGTCGACGAGCACGAGCTGGTTGAGGAAGACCTGGGGGTCCTCGGTCGGCACGCGGTAGCGCAGCAGCAGCGAGCGGCCGTCCTTCCCACTCAACGCGAGGAGCTGCGCGTCGGCAGGCCAGCCGGTCACCTTCGTGTCCTCGGTGCCGCCCCCGGCCGCCCGCTTCAGCAAGTGCAGTTCGCGCACGTTGGTCGAGCCGCCCAGGTACGCGACCACGGCACCCTCGCCGGCCGTTCCCGCATAGGTCAGACCGGCCGGGACGGTCACCGAGCCCCGGTCCTCGCCGGAGCCCATCGCGCGGAACCGCACGACGCGTCGGCCCTCGGCGTCGGTCGACAGGGTGTAGGTGGTGTCCGACTGGGCGAGCGCGTTGGGCTGTTGAGTGTCGGCGAACTCCGTCACCTGCCGGGTTCGGCGCGTCGCATAGTCGGTCCAGAGCCAGCCCGTGGAACCTTCAGGGTTCGACAGCACACCTGTGTCTCCGAAGCCGATGAACACCGGGTTGCGCGTGGTGCTCCGGTCCGCAGCGGGGAGCACGACCTCGCCCGCCCCGACGACGTCAGCACCGACGGCCACCGCCATCCCTGTCGGCACGGCGCCCGGAGCACCCGCGGCGAGAGTGACGGTCACGAATAGGGCCGCACCCCCTCTGCCGAACAGACAGCGTCGCACGACCTTGCTGACCCCCATGGAACCCCCGGCCCCTCGCCCTGCCAGCTGCGGCCCCAGTAGCCCCGACAGCTGTGAATGAAATGTGCATGCCCTGAGTGGGCGACGGGAGCCTATCAGTGCACGCCAGTGGGGCCGCCGGGATTACCGGGGCAGGGGAAGGGCCCGCACGACTCATGGGTTCGACCTGCGCGACGCCTTTAAAAGAGCGTTTTGTCCTGTCAGGGATGTTTGGTAAGTCGCGCGCCACATCACTGACCGGCCCGGCGGCGGCCTCTGGTGCTCACCTGTCACAGCGCGGGACGACACCGGCGCCCCCACGGGCACAGCGTGGACCGCCTGGTGCCAGCAGAGCGACGACCTGCGTGAGGGGGAGTACCTCCACCCCGAGTACGGGCTGCCCTACGACCAACTCGTCACGGTCGAACCACTGCCTGGGTGTCAACGGCCATTTGTAATCCCCGGTGGCGGCCAGATGTCCCTTGCGCTTGTGAGGTCCGGGGAGATGCTTGACAGTTCAGTCCCGGGACTTACTTGACGGTGTCCCGCATGATCCTTGACGGCTCCAGGTGATGGTTGACGGGTCAGCGCGCGTCTGCGCGGTAGCGGGTCACAGGGTCGCCCTTGCGGGGGTGGGTGGAGATCTCGACCTCGCCGTCGAGTACACGGAAGCAGGTCTCCTCGATGACCACGGTGACGGTCTTGCCGGCGTGTGCGACGCCGGGACGGAGTTTCTGCCGTGCGACGACGAAGGTGCCGTCGGCTCCGACGCGCCGGATGGCCCGCCGTGGCTGGGACGGGGGCGGCGGCAGCGGTGTCGTGGCGACCCGGGCGCCGGTGAGTTTGGCGCGTCGCTGGTGCGGGATCGGGCAGGGTCTTGACCAGGAGTCCGGCGTGGATGACGTACATCATGCTGCCGTCGAAGCGCAGGATGACGCGTTTGCCGATGAGTTCGGAGCCGAGGGCGACGGGGGTCTGCCCGAGCGAGACCAGGCCGTCCTTGGACGCCTTGCGCTCGACCTCGACCACCGTTGCGGGCGCCAGGGGTTTGTCCGCGCTGATGCCTCCCCGTGGCTCGGGCCCGCCGGGCCGGCCGCCCCGCATGATCAGCCAATGAAGGTCGGCGTCGGTGAAGGCCATCGAGCGGGTCCGTATGAGTTGTCCGTCGAGCAGGACGTGGACGGTGCGGTGGCTCACCCAGACCGTGACAGTCCGGCCGACCAGGGTCGGGCTGAACTTCAGGCTCTGTCCCTGCGGCCGGGGCTGATCAGCGCCTCAAACTCCACCGCCTGGATTCGGGTGCTTTCCTCGGACGAGCTGGGTGGAGGCAGCACTGGAAGC
This sequence comes from Streptomyces sp. NPDC088350, assembly GCF_044753545.1. Lineage (NCBI taxonomy): Bacteria > Bacillati > Actinomycetota > Actinomycetes > Kitasatosporales > Streptomycetaceae > Streptomyces > Streptomyces sp. NPDC088350. The sequence goes on from NZ_JBIVNL010000023.1 coordinate 47,662, forward strand.
CGCATGGGCTCGGAGGGCGTCGGCGCGGGCTCCGCCGCCACCGTGGCCGAGGGTGCCGAGGCACCGGACGTGAGCGTGTGCGGCCGGAATACTTGGGCCGGGGTGGCCATCTCCAGCGACTGATGAGGGCGGGTGTGGTTGTAGGCGTGGACCCAGGCGTCGATCGCGGTCTGTGCGGCGGCCGGGTCAGCGAAGGGCCCGGAGTGGTCCAGCATCTCGCGACGCAGAGTCTTGTGGAATCGTTCGATTTTGCCCGTCGTGGTTGGTGACCTGGGCTTGGTCAGGCGCTGGTTGATGCCGTTCTCGCGGCATACGCGCTCGAACGTCACCTCGTTCGGCAGCGGTTTGGAGTAACGGCGGGTGAACTGCTTGCCATTGTCGGTCAGCATCTCCGACGGGACTCCGAACCGGCGCATCGCCCCGATGAACGCCTCGCACACGGCCCGCCCGGTCGGCTGCACCACCACGGTGGCGATCACGACGAACCGTGAGCAGTCGTCGATCCCGGTAACGAGCTTGCACTCCCGTCCGTCCGCGAGGAACACCCCGCCCATCAGGTCCATCTGCCACAACTGCATCGGCGCGTCCCGCTGCCACCGCTTGTAGACGCGGCGGTGGACCTGGACCTGATGGTTGACCAGGCCGTTGCGGACCAGGACTCGGTGCACCGTCGACCGGCCCGGCGCGTCCGGCATGCCGCGGACCACCAGTTCGTGGGCGATGCGGCGGGCTCCCCACTTCGGGTACGTCTGCCGCAGCTGGCAGATGGCGAGTTCGACGTCGACCGGTACTCGCGACGGCGACGTGTGCGGCCGGCGCGAGCGGTCCCTCAGGCCGTCCCGTCCGCCTTCGCGGAATCGCCGCAACCAGGTGTGCAACGACTGGCGCGACGTGCCGTACCGTCGGGCGACCTCGGCCACCGGCGCCCCGTCCAGCACCTCCGACACGGCCCGGAACCGATGCTCCACTGTCCAGTCTTCGTCTCCTGCCCCAGGAGACTCGGGTATTTCGATCATGCTCAACGCAACGAAGCGGCAGTCAAGAATGTCCCCGGCCCGTTAAAGATCACCTGCGACCGTCAAGCAAGTCCCGCGTCTCCTATGTCAAGCATCTCCTGGGACTGCACAGTCACCTGGGGCTCGCATCTATCGGATCAGCACCCGAGCAGACCTTGACCAGCTCGTCGGGGAGTACCCGCTACCGGCGGGCACGTTCCCACTCCTGCATCGCTCCGCCCCGGACTGGGAGGACCTTTCCGAAGACGGCTGGGACGCGGTGTACGCCTCCCCGGAGGGATTCGCGGCGAACAAGGAGCGGGGCATGTATGCGGAGCCGACACTGGCGAACTGGGATTGCTCGAGCGTGTTGTGGCTGCGCGCCACCTACCGTCTCGCCCGGGCAGGATCACGCCGATCAGCGTGAGAACCGGTTGTCTGTGAGGTTCGGGGAAGGCGTCACTGGAGTTTCGGGGCTTCCTCGCCAGTGACATGGGCTTGTCTTTGTGCTGGTCGGTTGGTGTTTCGGCTGGTTGATCATGGTGGTGGTGTTCCGGATTTGGCGGTGGCGTGATTCCGGATCGTCCAGTGGTGTGTTCGTCGGACCTCCTTCTTTGTGGCGTGCGCTGTAGCGCATGAGGGTGCGGGGTGGTGGCAAAACGGGGTCGCTGTCACCCGTCCAAGTGGTCGACGGCGCTCTTGTCGGGGTGTGGGTCATAGCGTCTCGTCCGTCGCGCTTGTTGCGGGTGCTTCGTGAACTGCCCTGTGTGGGGCTGTAGTTGACTGCCCGGAGGCTGGCTCTGTGATCACTGCTTGGTTGCCGGTTCGCTCTGTGCGCGCATGCCGGCTCCGGTGACGGCCGGCGACGTGTCCGAGACCGTGGATGACGGTTTGGGGCGGGATCGGGACGAGCTGCGGCCTGCCGCGGTGGGCCAGCTGCTATGGCTGCGCGAGGCGGGGGAGCTCCGGACTACGCATGTGCGGATGGTCGCTGATGTGGTGGGTGTGCACATCAGGACGGTGTGGAGCTGGCTGAGGCAGGCGGAGAAGACCGGGGGTCCGGAGAAGCCGGAGCGCCGCCGGTTCCGTGTCACCGAGGAGGTCACCGAAGTCCTTGCCGACTATCAGGGCAACGTGAAACGCGCTCACGAGCGTCTGGTCGAGCTGGCGGTGGCGGCGGGGGAGAAGCCGGTGGGGCTGACCACGCTGCATGACGCGATTGCCCGGGATCTCGATCCGGGTTTCATGGCGGGTCTGCGGGAGGGGATCCCGGCGGCGAGGGGGTTCGATCCGTGTTTTCAGCGGCCGGCGGTGGCGCGGAACGAGGTGTGGGAGGGGGACCACAAGCAGGCCGAGACCGTGGTGATGATGCCCGATGGGAAGCCGTCGAGGGTGTGGGTGACGTGGTTCGAGGACCGCGGCACGGGCTATGTGATGGGCTGGGCGGTTACCGCCGGCTCGGCGCACCGGGGTTCGGTCCTGGCCGCGGTGCGCATGTCGGTGCTGCGTGAGGGCCCTTACGGTCCGGTCGGCGGTCTGCCGCGCCTGGTGCGCGTGGATGGCGGCGCGGACTTCCTGTCCAAGACCGTCCGGCGGGCTTTCGGGCTGCTCGGTGTTCCCGTGCACCGGGTGCGCAGTGCCCGCCACAAGGGCGGGATCGAGCGGTTGAACCTCACGAGCATGACGCGGTTCTTCGCCGATCTGCCCCGTTACACGAAGGCGCCGCGGCTCGATCACCGGCGCCGCGTGGGCGAGTCGGATCCGCCGCTGACGTTCGAGGAGTTCGTGCGTCTGCTGGGGGAGTGGGTCCACAAGTACAACACCGAGCACGTCATCGAGCGCACCGGGATGACGCCGCTCGAGGCATGGCAGGCGGATCCCACCGAGATCAGGCCCGAGCCGAGCGCGTCCGAGCTGCGCGCCTACATGCTGGAGAGCGACCACCGGGTCCGCAAGATCACCAGCCATGGGGTGGAGTTCGCGGGCCGCGCCTATATGCCGGAGAACGGGGTGGGCCGGATCGGGCTTCAGGTGCGCGTGCGGTGGATGCCGCACCACAGCCACGAGATCGACCTGTACACCTTCCGCGGCAACCGCTACCTGGGCCGGGCCTTTCTCAGCAACGAGGCCAGCGAGGAACTGCGCGCCAAGGTGCTCCTCGAACGCGACGAGCACAGCAGGGCGCTGCGCCAGGCCCTGGAACGCTCCGCGGAGCGCAAGCGGGACCGCCATCTGCCGTCCACCCAGCCCGAACTGCCCGTCCGTGCCCTGCGCATGACCGAGCAGGAGGCCCGCGCCGAACTCGACGGCGCGAAGGCGCCCGAAGCGCCGCGGCGCCGCACCCAGCCCTACCGGCCCCTGACCCCTGTCCCGGCCGCGTGGAAACGCCCCGGCCAGGACCTTGACCACACCGCATCCACCGACACCGCATCCAAGGAGGACGCCTCGTGACAACTGCCCCCAAGCGCAAGCACATGGGCCGGCGCCGCCAGCCGGCCGCCGCCCCGGCGAACGAGACATCCAGGCGCCGACCCGACCTGCGCCCGCAGCATTTCCTCGGCCTCAAGGACTCCACCCTCGTCGTCACGGACACCTTGATGGAGATCAAGGACACCGTCATCGACACCGTCGAGTCGCGGGCGATGTCCGTGATCTACGGCGACCCCGGACTCGGCAAGAGTTTCTCCACCCGCGCCACGATCCAGGAGATGAACCCCGACCTGATTCTTCCCCTCGACTTCGCCCGCTCCCGCCCCGGGCCCAAGGACCTGCGCGAGGAGCTGTTCCACCAGATGCGGCTCAACTGCAAGATGCCCGGCACACCGACCGCGTTCGACAAACTGCTGCGCGAGAGCCTGCCACGGCGCCCGTACGTGATCGTCTGCGATGAGGCGCAGCAGTACCGGCGGGAGAATTTCGAATTCCTGCGCAAATTGTGGGACAACTGCGATCCCCAGCCCGCGATCGTGTTCGTCGGCGGCCGTGAGGCCTACGAGACGCTGCAGAGCGATCCGGCGCTCGCTTCCCGGATCTACATCCGTCTGGAGATCCTCGCGATGACCGAGGACGAGATGCTCAAGGCGGTTCCCGACTCCCATCCCGTGTGGCGCGGCGTTGACGGGGCGCTGCTGAAGCGGGTCGACACCCAGTACGCGCTCGGTTCCTTCCGCGAGTGGGTCAAGGTCACCAAGCATGTCCTGAAGGGCATGGAGCACCTGGGGACCGAAACGGTCGACGAGACGGTCGTGGACTGGGCGTTGAGCCGATGCTGACCACCGACTCCACCGACTCCACCGAGCTTTCCGCGCGCCCGGTGTGGGGCGTGGCGGCCGCGACCGGACCGTTCGCCGTCCTGCCCGACGACGCTGCCTTGTCCAGCCTGCATTTTCTGCGTGTTGAGGGGACGCGTACGCTGCTCACCCCCGGCATGCTCGCCGTGGGCGGCGCGCTCGCCGATGCCGTGGCCAAGCGCCGGTTCCTGTGCGTGCTGGGTGATGCCGGGATCGGCAAGACCTTCGCTGTCCATGCAGCCGGGCGCCGGCTCGGGGATGTGCTGCCGCTTCACGTGCGGGCGCAGCCGGCGCCGGCGGACCTGCGCACGGCCCTGCACCGGGCACTGGCGCTGCACGGTGAGGCACCTGCTGATCCGGGGGCCGCGGACACGCTGATCCGCCATGCTCTGGCAGACCGGCCGCGGATCGTTGTGGTCGAGGACGCCCATCGGCTGTCGGCGTCCTGCATGGAGTACCTGCGCTTCCTGCACGACGGTGTTCCGGGCGGACTGTGTGTGGTCCTCATCGCCGCCCGCCGCGGCGAACGGCGTCTGCGCGCCCAGCAGATGCTCGCCACGCGCACCGCCGGCTGGCTCCGCCTGGAACCCCTCACGCGCGATCAGATCCCGCTGGCGGTGCCCGCGCTGCACCCGGTGTGGGAGGGCGTCGATCCCGGTGACCTGATGGCACTGGACGCCCGGCTGGCCGGCGGCGCGCTGCGCCGCTGGGCCGTGATCACCCATCACACCCGACAGGTGATGGCCCGCACCCAGACCGACGTGCCCGATGGGCGGCTGCTTGAGGCGGTCGCCGACCGGATCGACGGCGGGCGGTGAACATGACGGTGACGGCGCCCGCCGCCGGCGGCGTACCGGCCCACCCAGCATCGACACCGTCCCTGCCGGCGGCCAAGGCGGCGGGGACGGTGCGGCTGCTGCTGGACGGAGAGGACGACCGCGCGGTGCACCGGACCGCCTACCAATGGGCGGACGCGGCCCGCGGCAAGATCACCGCCGATCCCACCCCCAACACCACCAGCCCCGCCTACCTGGCGCTGGACGTACTGCGCGCCATGGGCCGTACCGGGTTCTCCCGCGAGGGCGCGGAGCGGATGTCCACCGACCCGGCCTGGCGGGCGGTGACCTGCTGGAGCCTGGCAGGCGGCGTACACGAGGTGATCGTGCTGCGCGCCCACCGCTTCACCGTCGAGCGGCTGCGCCGCCTGGCCGCCTGGCGCACCGAGACCGGGATCCGCCTCACCCTTGTCGCCCACGCCCCGGATCCGGCCGACATCCGGCGCCTGATGGAGCACCTGGCCGCCGCCCGTCTGACGGACGTGGTGCACGTGAGGGGTACGGCGGCGATCCTCGATGCGATCGGCCCGGCCGTCGCCGACCGGCGTTCCGGCCCGCCCCCGCACGATCACGCGCACCCCCTTCCCGCCGTACCGCGTGCCTCGGTTGCCGCCTTCCGCGCGCAAGTCTGGCGCCGCCAGAACGGGGCCGACCTCGCCCGCACCGACGGCCAGTACCGCGCCGGCTACACCGCCGCCTGTACCTGGCTGGCCCGCACCCTGCCACCGAAACCGCCCCCTGTCGGCGGCGCCGAAGACGCCGCCGCCCCGGCCGAGCCCGCCCCCTTCGGCCTGCGTGAGACGGAGGCGCTGCGGCTGTTCCTGGCCCGGCTGACCGTCTCCAGCCCCAGCCCCGAGCACACCGTGGCCCGCGTACGCGGCGCCCAGGCCGGCCTGCTGACCCGCTCCGTGCTGCTGAACGTGCCCGACGACCTCACCCGCCGCGCAGGTCCCGGGATCACCACCGTGCCCCTGACTCCGCGCACCGTGCACACGATCACCACGCATCTGCCCAACCCGCTGCGCGCCGCTGCCATCGCAGCCCTGCTGTTCACCGGCACCGCTACGCCGCTGCTGTCGATGACGCAGATCGCAGGCGTCGACGAGAATGCCACCCACATCACCATCGACCGCGACGCACGGATCAACATCGGCGCGCCGCCCACCCCGCGGCACCTGTACGCGATCCCGCACCGCGCCCGCCCGCTCCTGCGCGCCGCGCTCGAATTCCGCCGCCGCACCCCGCGCACCGCTGCCGCCCACGGCCTGTTCGCGAACTGCTTCGGCACCACGCCCCGCCTTGAAGCCCTGATCGCCGATGCCGGCCTGGCCGTCCCCGCCCTGAACCACCCGCACACCGACGACGACTGGCACACCGCCGCCCGCGGCTGGCACCTGCACACTCCCACCCTGCCCGCCCCGGATGTCCTGCCGCGCCTGGACCGGGTGCGCTCATGAGGGGCCAACTGCCGCCTGGTGAGCGGGACATGACCGCCTTCGACCTGACGTTCTGCCGCGAGCGCGCCCGTGCGCGCGCTCTCACCGACGAGGACCTGGCCCACCTGACCGGCATCCCCACCGCCGACTGGGACAGTCGTCTTACCCCGCACAGCCTGACGGCCGCAGCACTGTTCGCCCTGGCCCGCGCCCTGGACACCGCTCCCGCCTCGCTGCTGCGCACCTCCGGACAAGCCCGGCGCCCGCGACGTCGCCCAAGCAGGGCGGGGACGGAGGGTCAGGTCGCGCATGCCACCGTGTTGCACGCCGCCCTGCTTCAGACCGGCCGTATCCACCCCGACGACCTGGCCTCGGCCCTTCAATGGCCGGCGCACCGTCTGCAGCGGGCCGCCAGGGTCCTGGCCGTCCAGCTCGAGCAGCAAGCGGGCCCGCACCGGCTCGTCCACACCGACACCACCCTCCACCTGGCCGCGCAGCCCGGCCTGCTCACCGCCGGGCAGCAGCAGAACCTGCACGAGGGCGGTCACACCGCCGCCAGCCTCAGCCCGGGCGAGGCCGCCGCCCTGACACGCCTGCTGCACGCAGCCGTCCACGGTCTTCCCGCTACCGTGCCCGCCGGGCAGGTTGCGCGCCTTCAGGGGCGCCGGCTGCTTGCCCCCTTCGGCGGCGGGCCAGCCCCGCATCCCGACGTGTTGTTCGCCCTCGGCCTGGCCGATCGCCCCCTGCCCGCCTCCTCCTCGGCCGCTGATGCCGACGGCCCCGCCACCGCGGCGGCCAGTACGCCACCACCAGGGGGAGGGGCCGGGCGATGACGCCGCGCGAGACGGCCGGGCCAGAGCAGACCACCGGCCCGTGGCGCCCGACATGGTCACCAGGCCACACCCGCCCCGGTCTGCCTCCGCTCACCATGGTCCACGACCGCAGCGACGACTACGCCTTCATGGCCGCCGCCCTGGCCGCCCATACCCCCGCGAGCGGCCGCATCACCATCCATCCCACCCCGGTGGCCGGCGCCCCCGCCGCGCTCGCCCACGACGTGCTGCGCAGCTTGGGCAAACACCTCCCGCCGCACGGGAGCCCAGAGGCCGTCGGGTGGGCGGCACAGGCCGAGATCGCCTGGCGCGTGGCGGCCGCCTGGATGTCCGCGCTGCGCATCGGCCATGTCGTCGTCACCCGGACTCACCGCATCAGCTCCCGGCACTTTGAACACCTCTTCGCCCTGCGGGAGTTGACCGGTATGCGCCTGACCCTGCTGTGCCACGGCCCTGTGCCGCCCGCCCTGGCCACCGCCCTGTCCGCGCTGGAGTACGAGACGGTGCACACCCTGGCCGCGGCCCGCCGAACCCTTGCTGCCATCGAGCCGGCCGACCCGCCCACGGCCGCCCGGTTCGCGTGGTGGGAGGCAGCCGCGCACTTCCCGCCCCGCCCAGGCGAGCCGTGCTTCTGGCTGCCGGCGCGGCGCACACCATCCCGCACCGACATCCAGGCGGCCTCCCGCCGCCTGGACCTGGATGCCAACGTGCTCCCGCTGCCCGCGGTCGGCCGCTTCCCACCCGAGCCGGATGAGCACACCATGCTCCTCGCGCACCGGCTGCACGCGCGTATCGTCCACCCCGTCCACGCCGCAGCGCTGGCCCTGCGCATCCTCACCGGCCGCCCGCAGGCCCAACTGCCTCACCCCGCCACGCCAGGGACTAACACCCGGACAGAACCCGGCCGTTGGACAGGAATACCGACGTGGGCTGTGGACCTCATCGAGGCAGGAGACTGCTTCGGGAATCTGGACCGGCCGACCCGAGCCGAGGGGCCGCTGCGGCTCAGCGGATGGGACCAGACGGCCGTGACCGAAGCAGCCCGCACCTGCGCGCTGCACGAGCTCCCGGCGCCCGGCTCGCGGCGAGGGCGAACCCGCGGGCGGCCGGGCAGCACGCGGCCCGGCCGTTCCACCCCGACCACCCGCTGACTTAAGACCACGGAGCAGACGATGACCAAGCCGTCCGCCGAACTCTTCGACGCGATCCGCCGCGACTACCACGCGGGCGAGCAGCAACCCATGGCCCTGGCCGAGCGCCACGGCGTCGACCGACAGAGGGTCATGGAGGCGCTCACGGCCGTAGTGCCCATGGAGCTCGACATCCCGGCCGACGCAGAAGCACTCGCCGAGGTCCGCCAGTGCCTTGCGATGCTGCTGGAAAAGGACCAGACCACCCCGCCCGACCAGCGCCGCGGTGTCTTCGAGCTGTACCGGGAACTGACCTGGCGCACCGGCCGGTGCCCGGTGTCCTACCAGTGGGTGTGGCGGCACATCACCGACCACCGCACGCAGCGGGCAGGCACCGGACCGGCCGAGCCGGTGCCCCACGAGCGCACCTGGGCGTACGCCGTAGACCTGGGCAGGGCGGAATTCGTCACCGAGCTGATCACCGATGCGGTGCGCGACCTGGCCGGCCTGGCCATCGAAGGGACGATGCCGGCCACGGACGGTGTCGAGCTCGCCCTGGTCGGACTCGGCGCCGCCAGGGCCCGCATCGACCGGGCCCTGAACGAGATCGCAGGGACCGGTCTGGTCAGCGGCCTCACCTGCGCCCGGATGAGCACTTTCACCCGCATCCCCGAAGACGAGCTGGTCCAGCGGATCGAGGACAATCACCGCCTCATGGAGACCTGAACCAGAGCCTGCCCGGAACCCAAGCAGGCCCGGGCAGCCGGAATCTGACGCTTGAAAGGACTTCAACAGGAGTTCGAGGCGCCTCTGGTATGCCGGGGCAGGTTTGGTTCGTTCCCCTGCACCGGATGTGAACGCCGCCAGGACCGCCGCGCGGCCTTCAGGGACGAGCGGGTGGTCGCGGCTCAGCTCGATGGTGTGCATCTGATCGAGCAGCCGCTTGGGCAGCTGGGGCAGGTCGTTGTCCACGATGATGATCTGGTGGGGCCGCGCGCGCAGCGCACCGCCGCTGCGCACCCCGGCGATGTGATCGAGGAAGTGGGTGTAGAGCCGGCCGACGAGTTCCTGGTCGTCGTCCCCGTACCCGACGTTCTTGCGGGGGGAGTCGATGACGAGGAAGGACGGCAGGTCCGTCGCCCCGGTCACCAGGGCGTAGCTGAGGAATGCCATCCGGTACACGACGTTGATCGCGCAGCGCACCCCGTGCCCGACCTTGGTGAGGTTCCCGGCGCGTACCTGCGGCAGCAGCGAGGTGTGGTTGAGCCGGGCGCCCGGATCTCCGGGCAGGCCGACGGAGCCGGCGAGTTCGGTGAAGTGCTCCTCGAACTCGCCGAGCGTGGTCCGCCGGTGGGCCAGCAGGTTCTTACGGGTGCGGATCTCCTCCCGCACGCCCTTCAGCTCGTCCTCGCACGTCTGGACGGAGCGGTGCAGCTCGGCCGGCCGGCGGTGCGGCTCCAGCTGCCGTTCCAGCAGCGTGGTCCGGGTGCGGGCCGTCGCATGGGCCGCGGCCAGCCCTTCGATCTGCGCGGCCAGCGGGCTGATCTCCTCCCCGGTGCGGGCATCCGGCTCGATGCGGGCCTGCTCCCAGACGGTCTGTGCCTCGCTGTGGGCCTTGACCTGTTCGGTCAGCTGACGCTCCGCCGCCGCCAGCGCGTCCTGCGCCGCGTGCAGGGCCTGCGCCAGGACGGCGGGATCGAGCGCGCTCAGACACAACGGGCAGTCCCCCTCGGGAACCGGCCGCACGGTGAGATCGGCGCGGCACACCGGGCAGGGCGAGCACGGCTGGGGACTGTCGGCGCGCTGGTCGGACAGCTGCTGTACCTGCTGCTGCCGGCGCCCCAGCGCGTGCTCGCCCTCGGCGACCGCACGCCGGCACCGCTCGAGCACCCGCTCCGCCTCCAGGACACGGCGGCGCAGCGGGTCGGCGTGTGCGGTGGCGGCCCGCATCCGGCCCTTGAACTCCTCCAGACGCTGCGGCGCCGCGCACTCCTCCTCGCGCGAGAGCGACAGCTCCGTCTCGAGGCCGGCGGAGCTGCCGGTCAAAAACGCGCTGATGGTCTCCGTCCGCCGCCTCAGGTCGGTCAGGGTGCGCGTCAACTCGTCCCTGCGGGCCGTCAGCACCCGCATCGGTCCGTCGGTCAGCCCGAGCAGCAGCTCGACCACGGTCCGCCTGTTCCAGGTGCTGCCACCCCGAGTAGGCCCTGCGGTCGTTGAAGCGGATGAAGTCCCCGAAGTAGTACCGCTTCCCACGGATCAGGAACTCGTCCGCGAGACGGGAGTTGCGGTAGCCGGCCGTCGTCCGCTCCAGCAGGCCGAGAGCGGTGCAGCCGACCAGCAGCATCTTGGCGGGACGCTCGGCCAGACCGACGGCTTCGGCGAACTCGGCGACCCCCATGCCCCGGGAACCGTCCAGTGCGTCGAATACGTTCGGTTCGAGGGGCGGTGGCGAGCACCTTGGAGACGCGGAAACCGGCGGCCATCTCCATCAGCGGAACAGGCGTGAGCGGTACGGATCCGGTGTACGGGTTCTTGTGCACGGCGGCTCCTCGGCGGCACGAAGGGATCAGAGGCAGAAGGAACGTCGTGGCGTCGGCGGTGGGGGATCGTCCGGGAGGCCCAGCAGGCGCGAGGCGGTTGTCCGGCCTCCCGGAGCGAGCAGCGCACAGCCCAGGGGGATGGTGAGGTGCTCCGGGGTCCGGGACACAGGGGTACCGGTCGCGGACGGTTCGGCTTCGGTACGCATGAGGGAAGCGTCGCCCGGGCCGGTGGAGACACGATCGAGCTCTGCTCCACGCCTCGTCCGGCTACTTCAACACCCACCGCGGCGACCGTACGGCGACCCCCTTGGCCAGGACCAGCCGCAGCTCGCGGAGGGCGGCCACGTCGTGGAGCGGATCGCCCTCCACGGCGATGATGTCGGCGCGCAGACCCGGAGCGATGCGGCCCGTCACCGTGTCCACTCGCAGGGCATCGGCGGCGCGTGAGGTCGCTGACCGGAGGATCTCCTCGGGCGGCAGACCGAGCCGGGCCATGCCGAGCAGGCCGTCCACGTAGGCGTGGTGGGGCGCCCCGTCCGTGCCCGCGTCGGTGCCGGCGACGATGCGGACGCCCTCCCGGTACAGCACCGGCAGGGCGGGCAGTTGGTGCCGTTCTCCCCGGTCCCAGCGGTCGGTGAAGCGCCGGCTGATGGTGGGGCAGACGTGGATCCGGCCCGAGACGAGGCGTCGTATCAGCTCGGGGTCGGGGACGATGGACGCGGTGGCGTTGACGAAGCTGCAGTGCTCGACCGTGTGCACTCCGGCCCGTATCGACGCGGCGATGCCGTCCGTGCCGTGTGCGTGTGCGGCCACGACGAGGCCCGCGCGGGCCGCCTCGTCGACCACGGCCGCCAGTTCGGCTTCGCTGAACTGCCGCTCCCAGGAAGCGGGGCCGCTGGTCAGCGAGCCGCCGGTCGTCATGACCTTGATGAGGTCGACGCCCGCGGCCGCTTGGTCCCGTACCGCCAGCCGCAGGGCCTCCTCTCCGGCGCAGGTGCCGCCCATGAACCAGCAGTGACCGTCCGGCGGGGTGAGCGGCGCCCCGGACACGACCAGCCCGGGGCCCGGGGCGAGGCCCGCGCGGATCACGTCGCGGACCCGCACACCGAGTCCGGCGGGCGCACCGAGGTCCCGGGCCGTCGTCACGCCCGCCGCCAGCAGTTCGGCGGCGTTGCGCAGCATCAGCGCGTACAACTCGTCGTCCGATGCCGCGCGCATACGGTCCATGGCACCGGTGGCGCCGTCCAGGGCGAGGTGGACGTGGCTGTCGATGAGGCCGGGGAGCAGCGTCAGCGGCCCCAGGGCGATGTGCTTGCTGCCGCGCCGCAGCCGGGCGGGCAGCTCATGGCCGGGGCCCGCCCAGCGGATGACCTCGCCGTCCACCAGCACCCCGCCGTAGCGGATGCATCTGCCGCGGTCACCTGTGATCATCCGGTCCGCCGTGTAGTACTTCACCGGGCTCTCGATTCCGCCGTGGGTGCCGGGGCGACATGAGGATGTGCGGCCCGGCACCCACGGCCTGCTCCGGCCCCCAGGCTGCGGCCAGGGTCAGTAGTTGCCGAGGCCGCCGCAGACGTTGAGGGCCTGGGCGGTGATGGAGGCGGCGATGTCCCCGGCGAGATATCCGACCAACCCGGCCACCTCCTCGGGGGTCGAGTACCTGCCCAGCGGGATCTTCGCCTGGAACCTCGTGAGAACGTCCTGCTCGGTGGTGCCCCAGTGCGCGGCGTAACCCTGCCGCACCCGAGCCGCCATCGGGGTCTCCACATAGCCGGGGCAGACGGCGTTCACGGTGATCCCGGAGAGGGCGAGTTCCTTGCCGAGCGCCTTGGTGAAGCCGATGACGCCGTGCTTGGACGCCGAGTACGGGGCGGCGAGCTCCACACCCTGTTTCCCACCGGTCGAGGCGATGTTGATGACGCGGCCGTGGCCGCGTTCGAGCATGCCGCCGCGGGAGAGCACTTCACGGGTGATGCGGAAGACACTGTTCAGATTGGTCTCGATCACGGACTCCCACAGCTCGTCGGGGAGTTCGGCCGTCGCACCGCCGCCGCCGCGTCCGGCGTTGTTCACCAGGACGTGCACCGGTCCGTAGCGCTCCACCGCCGCGTGGACGAGGTCCTGGACCGCGCTCTTGGAGGTGACATCGGCCGCGATGCCGTCGGCGTCGAGGCCGCGGCTGCGGAGTTTGTCGGTGACGGCGGCGACGCTGTCGCCGTCCCGGCCGCAGATGAACACGGCGTGCCCCTGTTCTCCCAGGAGGTCGGCGCAGGCGAGCCCGATGCCGCTCGTGCCTCCGGTGATCAGCGCGACGCGCCGCCCTTCCGTCTTGTCTGCCGCTGCCTTCTCTGGCACTGCCATGGAGGGGTCCTTTCGGGATTCGGTACGGTGTCAGGCCGTGCTGCCGGCCCTGTGCAGGACGTGCCGCAGTACCCGGTCGATCTCCGCCTCAGGGGTGTCGTGCGAGCCGGGGGCCCGCCAGGCCACGAACCGGTCGGGCCGCACCAGCACGGCCCCGGCGCCACCGATGCCGTACGCGGCGGTGAACGCGCCTTCCGTGTCCCGCAGTTCGGCCTCGGGGCCGATGCGATGCACCCGCAGCCCGACACCGAGGGCCCGGGCGGCAGCCGTGGCACCCGCTGCCCACGCGGCTCCCTCGGCTCCGGTGAGCAGGACGAACGAGCGGCCGAAGAGGGCGGTGGTGGAGGACGGCGTGCCGTCGCGGCGGACGAGCGGGACGTACGGGGCGTGGGACCCGGGCCGGCCCGTGGGGTGCGCGGGGTCCTCGAACAGGTCGCCGCGGTCGCCGGGTTCGGTGAGCACGGCCCCCTTCGGGTAGCGGTACCCGAAGGCGATCACGGGCGGGGGCAGCGGCGCGGTCGTCGACTCGTCGGCGAGTTCGGGGGAGATGCGGTCCACGAGGTTCGTGAACTGCTGCTCCACCAACTGCTCCGCATACGGGCGGCGTTCGGCGTCGTGGCTGTCGAGGAGTCCCTCACCGGCCGTCCCGTCGAGCACGGCGGCGAGCTTCCAGGCCAGATAGAGGCCGTCCAGGTAGGCCGTGTTGCCGCCCATGCCACCGGTCGGCGGCATGACGTGCGCGGCGTCCCCGACGAACAGGACCCGCCCCTTGCGGAACCGCTCGGCGACCCCGCAGGAGATCTCCGTCTCACCGATCTCCTCGATCTTCAGCGGGGTGTCCGGGATGCCGAGGTCGGTGCGTATCTGTTCGGCGACGGTCTCCTCGCCGGCCCACCAGCCGTCCGGGAGTTCTGGGGTGAGGTTGCGGAAGTAGCCGTAGAGGCCGGGGACTTCGGTGTTGAAGAGGACCGCGCGGCCGATGTGCAGGGCCGTGAAGCGCCGCCCGTCCGCGGCGCCGTCGGTGTGCGCGAGCTGCTCGCGCAGGTCGGCCTGGAACAGGACGCGCAGCACCCGGCCGACCGTGCCGCGTCCGCGCATCGCGATGCCGAGGGACTGCCGGATCCCGCTCCGCCAGCCGTCGGCGGCCACCAGATACCGGGCCTGGACGGTGCGCCGCTCACCGGTGACCGTGTTCTCGGTGACGGCCGTGACCCCGGTGGCGTCCTGGGTGAGCGATGCCAGCCGGGTCGAGAAGCGCAGCCGGGCACCCAACTCCCCTGCCCGGTCGGCGAGTACGGTCTCCACTCCCGACTGGCTCGCGGTGCCCCAGTCCTGCGGTGAGACGTGCCGCATGCCGAGTTCGGCACCGCTCATCAGGGTGCGCAGCACCGGCCCCGCCAGGGTCTTGGCGACGACCATGTGGAAGTCGCTGCGGTAGGCGCGGCTCCGCTCGCGTACGGCGTCGGCGGCCCCGGCTATCTCCAGCGCCTCCATGGTGTGCGGGTACTGCCCGGTGGCCTTGACCGCGGTCGAGGTGCCCGGGTGCCGCTCGACGACCAGCGCGGGCACACCGTGCAGGCTGAGGAAGACGGCGGTGCTGAGGCCACCGGGCCCGGCGCCGGCCACGAGGACCGGCACGGTCTCGTCGGGCGGGGCGGTCGGCGGGGCCTCGGCTCGGGCCTGTCGTTCTGTCATGTCCGGCTCCTCAGGGGACGAGTACGACACGGCCCAGGTGTGAACGGCCTTCGATGATCCGGTGTGCCTCGGCCGCGTCGGCCAGCGGCAGCCGGGCGTGTACGGCGACGCGCAGATCACCCGCCGTGACCAGGCGGACCAGCTCCCGGCGGGCCTCGGCGACGCGTTCCGGGGCGGCCCTGGTCCAGACGTCCAGCGATGTGCCCACCACGTAGGTGAGACCGAGGAGTTCGGTCATCGAGACCTTCGCGACCTCGCCCCCGGCACCGGCGAAGCCGTAGTAGACCAGGCGACCGTACGGCTTCAGCAGCCGTAGCCCGTCGTGGAACACCGAGCCCTCGACACTGTCCAGGACGATGTCGACGCCCTGCCCCCCGGTCAGCTCACGGACGTGGTCCGCCCAGTCGGGCCGGCTGTAGTCGACGACCTCGTCGGCGCCGTGCGCGCGCACGAAGTCGGCCTTGACAGGCGAACTGACGGTCCCGATGACCCGGCCCGCGCTCCGGAGCTTCGCCAGCTGCGTCACCAGGTGCCCGATGGCGCCTGCGGCGGCGTGCACCAGTACGGTCTCGTCCTTGCCCAGCCGGGCGGCGTCCAGGACGCTCCAGGCGGTCTGGGCGGTGGAGCCCAGCGCGGTGGCGGTGGCCGCGTCGACGGAGTCGGGTACGGCGAGCGTGCGCGCGGCGTCGACGACGACCTGGTCCGCGTACGCCGCGGGCACACCGAAGGCCACGACCCGGTCGCCGTGCCGCACTCCCTCCGTGTCCGGGCCCAGGGCCTCCACCCGGCCGACCACGTCCCCGCCGGGGCGCCCGGGCAGCGGCGACGGGAACGGGGTGGTGTTGCCACGCAGTTGGGTCTCGATGAAGTTGACGCCGACGGCCTCGGTACGCAGCAGCAGTTGCCCCGGGCCCGGGGCGGGCACCGGTACGTCTTCGAGGCGCAGGACGTCGGGGGAACCGTGCTCGGCGTAGCTGATCAGTCGCATGGTGAGTCCTCGCGGTGCGGTGGCGGGGGTGTGCCGTCCTGGAAGCGGTGCGGCAGTCAGTCGTACGGTCCGGGCCGCCCTCAGATGGACAGGACGACCTTGCCGTTGATCTCGCGGGAGTACAGGGAGCGGATGGCACGGTCGGGATCGGTCCACGGGGTGACCAGGCCTGGTTCGGCGACCAGCCGTCCGGTCGCCGCGAGGTCCACGAGGAGACCGAGGTCGGCCGGTACGGAGCGCCGCGTGACCTCGTCGAGCAGGAAGAGGTACTCCAGCCGGACCCCGGGCCGTGCGTGGCCCCAGTCGGCGGGCAGACGCAGTTCGGCGCGGACGGTGTTGCCGAACACGGCCGCCACACCGCCGGCCCGCAGCAGCTGGTAGCCGGCGCTGAACACCTCGCCGCCGACGCTGTCGACGAGAATGTCGGCCGAGGTGGTCGGCGGGGTCTCGTACCCGGTGACGACCTCGGCCCCGAACTCGGCGAGTCCCGCTCCGCGTGCCGGCGAACTGACCCAGGCGGTCACCTCGGAGCCGCCCGCCCGCGCCAGTTGCACAGCCAGCCGGCCGACTCCACCGCTCGCCCCGGTGACCAGGACCCGCTTGCCGAGCAGCCAGCCGGCGCGCTGGAAGGCGTAGAGCGCCGTGAGTCCGGCCACCGGCAGCGTGGCCGCGTCGGTGTCCGTGAGGCCGTCCGTCAGCACGGCCATGCGGTCGGTGCGCAGCGCCACGAGCTCGGCCCACGCGTTGTTCTCGGCCAGGCCGGCGATCCGCGCTCCGGCGGGCGGTCCGCTGCCGTCGGCCGCCGGCCGCAGCACGGTGCCCACGACGTCCAGGCCGAGGGACGAACCGACCGGGCGATGGCGGGCCAGCAGCAGGTCGGCCCGGTTGAGGGCGGAGGCGTGGACCTCCACGAGTGCCTCGTCGGAGCGAGGGCGGGGATCGGGCACGGACCGCAGTTCCAAGGCGAGCGGCTCGACTCCGGTGGTTACGAGTGCCTTCATGCTTCCTCGTCAGCGCAGTAGCGGTGGATGTCCTGAGGTGTAGTCCCGCCCACTGGATTCCTGATCCAGCGCTCATGGGGCTGGACGGGCAGGAAACACGTCGGCCCGCCCTGGGGGTGGTGGGCGGGCCGACGAGGGAGGGGCTGGTCGGAGGTCAGGCGCGGGTGGACTCCGGGACCGTGTCGTGTTCCTCGCCGGAAGGCTGGGGCTGCTCGGGTGCGGACGCGCGGAACGGGCCGGGCAGCGTCAGCGCGGCGAGCGCGGCGACGGCGCTGAACGCGATCACCACCCAGTAGCTGCCGCCGTACGCCCCGGCCGGGTGGCCCGTGACGTCGTCGAGCCGCTTCTGCAGGGTGATGGCGATGACCGCGATACCGAGCGCCCCGCCGATCTGGTTGAAGATGAACAACGCACTGGTGGCCCGGGGCGCACTGGCCTCACCGACGGCCCGGTACATGAAGGCCATCGTGCCCGGCGCGGTGAGACCGATGCCGAATCCGGTCAGCGCCAGGGCGAACGACAGCCATGCGGTGCTGGTGTCCGAGCCCACCTGCGAGAAGGCGAGCGCGCCGAGCGCGGTCACCGCCATACCGACCGTCGAAGTCAGCCTCGCGGTGACCTTGGCCGCCGACTTGCCCGAGGTGATCGCGCCCACGGCACCGAGCACACCGGAGGGGATCAGGAGCAGCCCCGCGTGCAGGGCGCCGAAGCCGCGGGACTGCTGGTAGTACAGGGGGGTCAGCAGCAGCAGGGTGTTGGCGACGGCCCCGACGAAGAACATCGTGATGACGGCCATGGTGAAGCCGCGCTTGCCGAACATGCGCAGGTCGATGAGCGGTGTCACTGTCGTGCGCAGCGCGTGCACCGCATAGCCGATGAGGAGCAGGACGCCCGCACCGAATGCGACGAGCACTTCGGGGGATGTCGCGTCGCCGGAGTGGGCGGCGGTGGTGAAGCCGTAGACCAGTGCGGCGAAGCCGGGGGAGAGCAGCACCAGCCCGAGGACGTCGAGGCGTTCCTCCGGCCGGCCCCGGTGTTCGTCGGCGGGCAGGGTGCGCAGTGCGAGCACCAGGGCGAGCAGGCCGATCGGCAGGTTGATCAGGAACATCCAGCGCCAGCTGACCGCATCGACGAGCACACCGCCGACGACGGGGCCGAGGATCGGGCCGAGGGTGAGCGGCAGGGAGATGAGCGCCATCGCCTTGGCCACGCGCGCGGGTCCCGCGCGCGTGGCGAGCACGCTCTGCACCACGGGCACGATCATGCCGCCGCCGATGCCCTGGAGCACCCGGAAGGCGATGAGGGACTCGATCGACCAGGCGAAGCCGGACAGCAGGGAGCCGAGGACGAACAGCGAGACGGCCACGAGCCACATCGTGCGGCCGCCGTACCGGTCCACGGCCCATCCGGCGAACGGTGTGGCGACGGCCACGGCGAGCAGATAGCCCGCAGTGACCCACTGGATGGTCGACAGGGGGGAGTCGAACTCGCCGCCGAGCGTCTTGAGGCCGACGTTGACGATCGTCTCGTCGAGCAACGCCATCAGCAGGGCGAGCAGCAGGACGCCGGCCATCCGCAGGAACGCCGGATCGAGCTTGTCGCTCGCCGTGGTGGATTCGGGTGTTCCGCTTGTCATGCGTACCGCCTGGATGTTGGTGGACAGTGACTTCCACCGTAGAGATAAATGACGGTGCACGCATCTATTTTTGAGCCAGATCTCTGTTTGATCTGTTCCTCGCCTGTCGGTTGGGGCAGAGTTGCCCGGGAAGGCGCCTGAAGAACGCATGCATACACAAGGACTATGCATGAAGGCGGCTATAGTGGAGGAGGAGCGAACGAAGGGGAGGCGGACATGTCGGCCGATGAGCGTGCGGGGCGTCCCGACGAGTTCGACCTGTGGCGTCGGCTGACGCTGATGGTGGGTCAGCTCAACCAGTCGCTGGAGCGGACGCTCGCGAGCGAGTACCAGATCTCGCTGCCCGAGCTGATGGTGCTCAACGAGCTCCGGTTCGGCCATGTCCGGGGCACGCGCGTTCAGGAACTGTCCGCCGCGGTCGGGCTCGACCAGTCGTCCATGAGCCGGCTCGTCACCCGCCTGGAGAACAAGGGCCTGACCACCCGGGTCTCCTGCGAGCACGACCGCCGAGGCGTCTACTGCATGCTGACGCCCGAGGGTGCCGAACGCTGTGAGCAGGCGGAGGCCCGCTGCCGTGACGAGCTCACGGGGCTGCTCGATGTCGCCTCGTTCGACGACCGCTGGGCCTCACTCGTCGCCCGCCTGAGGCACACCGCGGCCGGCGCCACCCCCTAGACCGCCCTCTCCTCACGGCCTCAATCGTGAAGGAGACCCGCATGAAACTGTCCGTCCTGGACCAGTCCGTGGTGCCCGAGGGCGCCACTCCGGCCGCCGCGCTGCACAACTCCCTGGACCTGGTACGCCTCGCGGACCGGCTCGGCTACCACCGCTACTGGTTCGCCGAGCACCACGCCACGCCCTCCTTCGCCGGCCCCGCGCCCGAGGTCATGGTCGCCCGGGCGGCCGCCGAGACCAGCCGGGTCCGGGTGGGCTCCGGGGGAGTCCTCCTGCCCCACTACAGCCCGCTCAAGGTCGCCGAGGTGTTCCGCGTCCTCGGGGCCCTGTCGCCCGGACGGATCGACCTCGGTATCGGGCGGGGCACCGGTGCCGGCAGTATCGAGGCGCACGCCCTGGCGCCCGGCTCCGCGGTCGACGGCGAGGACGACTTCCCCCAGCGGCTCGCGGAGCTCCTGGCCTTCCTGCACGGTGGATTCCCCGATGGTCATCCCTACGGCCGCATCCAGCTCATGCCCACCTCCGGGGCCCCGGAGGTGTGGCTCCTGGTGGCCAGCACCGGCAGCGCGGAACGCGCCGCACGACTCGGACTGCCCATTTCCGTGGCGCACTTCGGGCGGCCGCAGATCACCCGTTCCGTCGTCGAGGCCTATCGGGGGGCCTTCGACGGCAGGGGCGGTTCCAGGCCGCGCATCCAGATCGGGGTCGGAGTCTACTGCGGCCCTACCGAAGACGAGGCCCAGCGCGTCTTCGCCAGTCAACGGCTGTTCAGGCTGCGTATGGGACGCGGGCTGCTGTTGCCGCTCCCGTCGCCCGAGGCCGCGCTGGACGGTCTGCGCGGAGAGACGGAGCCGCTCGCCGACGAGGTGGCCGACTGGCCGCGCTGCGTCGTCGGAGACCCCGACCATGTGCACAAGGTGCTCACCTCCATGGCGGAGGCGCTCGACATCGACGAGTTCATGGTGCTGTCCACCATCCACTCCCCGCAGGACCGTATGCGCTCCTACGAACTGCTGGCGCGGCGCTTCGGACTGGTGGGCGGTCAGGCGACTGTGTCTTGAACTGGAGCTTCAACTGTTTGACTGGCTGAGACCTGGATCACACGTCGGCGGTCAGGTGTGCGAGCGGGTCCTACTGTGACGACCGTGCACGGCCGACCGTGCACAGGGTGAGCTAGCAGGCAGGTGTGCGCTTGAACGGAGAACGTGCTTCTACCGACTTACGAATACTCGGGCCGCTGGCGATCCGACTGGGGGGACGTGAACTGACCGTCTCGTCCCCCAAACAGCGAGTGCTCCTGATCTCGCTGTTGATGAGGATCGATCAGGTGGTCACCACCGACGAACTCATCCGGCGGCTCTGGGACGACCAGCCGCCCCGGGACACCCGCGCCGCGCTGCACGTCCACACCACGCGGCTGCGAGCCCTGCTGAGAACACCGCCGGACACTGGCGGCAGCCCGGTCATCGAAACCCATCCGGGCGGCTACCGGCTCACCGTCGACCCGGCCACCCTCGACCTCATACGCAGCCGCCGTGCCGCGGAAGAGGCCCGGGCCGCCCGCGGTGAGCGCGACACCGCTCGCGAACTGGCCGCTTTGGAACGTGCGTTGGCCGAATGGCGGGGTGACCCCTTCGGGACAATCGCCTCCGTTTCCCTGCAGACGGAGGTCCTTCCGCAACTCGTCGAGGAGCGTCTCAGCCTGGCCGAGCGACGCTTCGCGCTCGTGCTCGGCCTCGGCGGAGGCCCCGACGTCATCCCGCAGATCCGCGCCC
The DNA here is from genome assembly GCF_044753545.1 of Streptomyces sp. NPDC088350. Taxonomy (NCBI): domain Bacteria; kingdom Bacillati; phylum Actinomycetota; class Actinomycetes; order Kitasatosporales; family Streptomycetaceae; genus Streptomyces; species Streptomyces sp. NPDC088350. The sequence goes on from NZ_JBIVNL010000023.1 coordinate 68,853, forward strand.
TCACCGCCGAACACCCCCTGCGGGAACGGCTGCGCGAGTACCTCATGCGTGCGCTGCGGGGCACCGGGCAGATCGCCGTGGCCCTGGAGGAGTATCGGGACTACTACCGCATGCTCGACCGCGAACTCGGCCTGCCGCCGGGACAGGAACTCCAGCACCTGCACCGGCAGTTGCTGGCGGAGATCGGCGAACTCCCCGACCTCACCGCACGCCGTGCCACGCCGTCGGCGAGCCCCTCACGTGCGCCGTCAGCCCTGCGCCAGCCTGTGGGAGTGCCGACCGTCAACCCCGGCGCGCCCTGGGTCGTCCAGCGCCAACTGCCGCCCGAGGCAACCCACTTCGCGGGCCGCGGGGAACTCCTCGAAGACGTGGTGAACGCGCTCAACCCACGGCAGCGAACCGCCGTCCCCCTGGTCAGCCTCGTGGGACCGCCCGGCATCGGCAAGACGGCCCTCGCCCTGCGCGCCGCCCACCGGCTCGGCTCCGCCTACCCGGACGGCCAGTGGTACATACGTCTGCGCGATCCCCGTGGTCAGGCCCGCCCGGTCCACGACATCATCGCCGAACTGCTCTTCTCCTCCGGCGCGGACATCTCTGCACTGCCCGCCGAACGCCATCAGCTCACCGGAGTGCTCCGCAGCAGGCTGGCGGAACGGCGTGTCCTCATCGTCATCGACGACGTCAACGACAGCCAGCAGGTGCACGATCTGCTGCCGGGCTCACCGAGCTGCGCCGTCCTGGCCCTGCACCGCGAGTACCGCCCCGACCTGGTCGCCGTCTACGGGGCCCGCAGCTTCACCCTCGACCTGCTCTCGCAGCGGGAGAGCGAGGAGGTGCTGACGGCGGTGCTCGACCGCCCGCAGAAGACGGTGTCCCGGAAGGCCGTCGCCGAACTCGTCGAACTGTGCGGCAGGCTGCCGCTCGCCCTGCGCATCGCCGCCGGGCACCTCGCCGGCCGGCCCTGGCGCTCCGTCGAGTCCTTCGCGGAGGCACTGCGCGAGGGAGACCCGTTGGAGCTGCTCGCCCTCGGCGACAGCCCCGCCACCGCCGTACGGGCCGCGTTCAGCGTGGCCTACGAGTCACTCCCCGCGCTGTCCCGGAGGTTCTTTCGGGTCCTCGGCATCGTCGGGGGCATGGCCTTCACGACGCGTACGGCCGCCCAGCTCGCGGGGTGTGAACCGAGGCTGGCGGAGCAGCTTCTCGACAAGCTCGCCGCCGCCCAGCTGATCGAGGCCGAGGCCTGCGACACGTACCGCTTCCACAATCTCATCGCCCTGTTCGCGGCGGAGCGCGGCGTCGAGGAGGACAGTCCCGAGGACCGGCGGCAGGCTCTGAACCAGCTGTGCCGGTGGTATCTGCACCGGACGGACGAGGCCGTACAGTCCTGCTACCCGGGCTTCCTGCGCGTACTGCGGCCCGACCCGCAGGTCCCCGTGCGCGAGATCTCCCCGCAGGCGGCCCAGGCGTGGCTCCAGGCCGAGCAGTCCAACCTGGTCACCCTCGTTGTACGGGCCGCGGACGACGGGCTCGACGAGGTCTGCGTACGGTTCGCCGACATGCTCCGCGGCTACTTCTCACTGGGCCGACTCCAGACGGACTGGCTTACGGTGGCCCAGGCGGGACTCCGCGCCGCCACCTCGCTCGGCGAACCACGGCTCAAGGCGGGGATGCGGCTCAACGTCGGCCTCGCCCTGCAGGGACTCAACCGGCTGGGCGACGCCGCCCGCGAACTGCGCGCTGCCCACCGCGTGTTCATCCGGCTCGGCATCCGCGACTTCGAGGCGGTCACTGTCAACGCCATCGCCATGAACCAGCTCCAGCGGCCCAACAAGGACATTGACGGCGCCGTCACCCTGCTGGAGCGGGGCTTGGAGATCAGCCGGCGGCTGGAACTGCGCCAGGTGGAAGCCCGCGGCCTGCTCTATCTCGGCATGGCCCGGCACAGCCAGGGCCGGCTGCGTGCCGCAGAGGCCCACTTCGCCCGCGCCGCCGCGATCCTCGAAGAGGACGGGGCACGCCGCTCCCGGCCCGAGGTCCTGGCCCGGCTCGGTGCCGTCCGCGCCGACCTGCGGGACTGGGACGCCGCCATGTCCGACCTCAGCGAGGCGCTGTCGCTCAGCGAGGAGTTCAACGCCCCGCACTCCTCGGTCCTCGCCTCCTCCGGACTCGCCCAGGTCTATGCCTGCAACGGTTATGTCGACCTCGCTCACCAGCACGCCGAGAGCGCGGCGGTCATCGCACGGGACCACGGCTATCTCGCCCCGGAGGCGAACGCACGCACCGTGCTCGCCGGGGTGCACCTGATCCGGGGCCACTCGGCCGAGGCCCGCGAGGAGTTCGGCCGGGCCCTGCGGATCGCCGAGAGCATCGGCCACCCGCAGGCTGAGGCGCACTCACTGATCGGCCTCGGCAGGCTGGAGCTTGACGAGGCGCGGCGGGCCGAGGCGTACGAACTCGGCATGCGTGCCTCCGCAGTGGCCCAGCGCTCCGGGCTCCGGCTGCTCAGCGCACAGGCCTCGGAACTGTGCGGGCGGACCGGTCTGGCTCCGGCACGTGTCGGTGCAGGCCCGAACGAAGCCGAGGGGGACCAACTCGTGGACAGGAGGCAGCTGCCCGAGGGCTTCGACGGACGGGCGCTGTTCCCGGACTGCAATGCGTGAACCAAAGGGCGAGTTGATTCCGGGGCGTCGTGTCGCCGCAGTGTTGCGGCGCGATGTACGGCGTGTACGGGCGGGGACACGTGAAAGGGCGGTCCGGCCGGGGTGAAAGGCCGCCGAAGGGAAGCCGTAAGGGCCGGGCGGCACGATGGTGCCCGCCCGGCAACCGGCCAGCCCTGGAGGCGACATGTACGCACGGATCCTCGGCCCGCTGACCCTCACCGACGGTCTGCGACCCCTGACTCCGCGGGCCCCGAAACAGCGGCAGCTGCTGTCCCTGCTGCTCCTGCACGCCGGACAGGTCGTCACCGTCGAGGAGTGCGTGGACGAGCTCTGGGACGACGCCCCTCCGCACAGCGCGCACTCCACGCTGCAGACCTACGTCATGCAGATACGCAAGACACTCAGAAGCGCGGGCGGGACGGCCCCCGCGGACCTGCGGCTGGAGACCCGGGACCGCGGCTACCTGCTCGCCGTGCACCCCGGCCGGCTGGACCTCCAGCAGTTCGAGAAACTCGTCGACCAGGCGTCCATGGCCCGGATCGCCGGTGACCACGCCCGCGAGTCCGCGCTGCTGCACGACGCCCTCGGACTGTGGACCGGCAAGGCCCTCGCGGACGTCACGTGCGGGCCTCTGCTGCGGATGCGGCTCAGCGGGCTGCATGAGACCTGGCTCGGCACCCTCGAACAGCGCATCGACGCGGACCTGCGGATCGGCCGGCACCACCAGCTGATCGGTGAACTCAGCGTCCTCACCCGGCAGTACCCCACCTACGAGAACCTGTACGCACAGCTCGTGATCGCGCTCCACCGGTCCGGGCGGACTGCCGACGCCCTGAATGCCTTCGCCCGGCTGCGCCGGACCCTCAACACCGAGCTGGGCCTGGAGCCCTCGGCCCGGATGCGAGACCTCCAGACCGACCTGCTCAACTCCGCCCCACTCGCCGAGTCGGTGTACCTGCCCGCTCCGGGAGACGCCAGCCCCGTCGCCCTGCGGTCCGCGGGCTGACCGGGCCGGCCGCATGCCCAGTGGAGCCGGACTCCACGCCCGCTCCACCAATGCCGCCGAACCTGGCACGGACAGCGCCCGACCGGCGACCCTGAACCGAGGGAGGAAGACCGTGACGCGGACCGCACCGTCGGACACGCAGACCGTGTCCCACCTGGACTACGCGGCCATCATCCAGTTCTATGCCGGACACGCACAGTTGCTGGACGCCGGCCGGGCCGAGGAGTGGGCCGAGCAGTTCACCGAGGACGGGACGTTCGCCCAGAACGTGAAGCCGGGCGTGAAACAGGGCCGCGCCGACATCGCCGCGGGCATGCGCAAGGGCATCGACGCCCTGGCCACGCGCGGCCTCACCCGGCGCCACTGGTTCGGCATGGTGGCCGCGGAACCCGTCGAGCCCGACATCGTACGCACCCGTTACTACGCCGTGGTGTTCGAGACGCCGCGCGGCGGGGAGCCGCGGCTGTATCTGAGCACGACCGCCGAGGATGTCCTCGAACGCGAAGGCGACGGATGGCTGGTGCGCAGCCGGTACATCACCCATGACGGGACCGACGCATGAGCACGCTGTTCGACCCGGTCCCCTTCGGCGCCCTCGAACTCCCCAACCGGCTCGTCATGTCCCCAATGGGCCGCGGCCGTACCACCGTCGACGGCACCCCGCTGCCGGTCATGGCGGAGTACTACGCGCAGCGGGCCGGCGCCGGACTCGTCATCAGCGAGGCCACCCATCCCAGCGCGGTCGCGGTCGGACACGCCCACAGCGTCCGGCTGCACACGGCCGAACAGGCCCGCGCCTGGGCCGGAGTCGTCGATGCGGTGCACCGGCGCGGCGGGCGGATGTACCTGCAGATCATGCACGCGGGCCGGATCAGCCACCCCGACCTGCACGGGGAGACCCCTCTCGCTCCCTCCGCGGTACGGGCCGACGGAACCGCCCGGGTCTTCCGCGGGCAGCCGGCCTATCCGGTGCCGAGGCCGATGACCGAGGACGACATCGCCCGTACCGTCGGGGACTTCGCGCGCTGCGCCCGCACCGCCGCAGAGATCGGCTTCGACGGCGTCGAGATCCACGGCGCGAACGGCTATCTGCTCCACCAGTTCCTGGCGTCGGCGACCAATCTGCGCTCCGACGCCCATGGCGGAGACGTCGCGGGCCGGATTCAGTTCGCCGTCGACGTCGCCCGGGCCGTGGCCACTGAGGTCGGGCCCGAGCGGGTCGGGATGCGCCTGTCGCCGGGCTTCCCCCTCAACGACATGTCCGAGCCGGACCGTACGGAGACGTATCCGGCGCTGCTCGCCGAACTCGGCCGGCTTTGCCTCGGCCACGTCCACTTCGTCGCGGGCAGCGACACCGAACTCGTACAGCGGCTGAGCCGCCTGTGGGAGCGCACCGTCATCGTCAACTGCGGTACCGGACCGCTCGACACCGACTCGACGCTCGCCACCGCCGACCGGGCCCTGCAGGACGGCGCCCACCTGCTGTCCTTCGGACGGCAGTTCCTCGCCAACCCCGACCTGCCCGACCGACTGCGCACCAGGGTCCCGCTCAACGCCTGGCAGCCCCCGTTCTTCTACGAGGGCGGCGCCCGCGGCTACACCGACTACCCCGTCCTGAGCGAGACCGCGCCCGACACCCCCGCCGTAACGGCCGCACACTGAGGAGACCCCCATGGTCGTGTTCGTCAACAAGCTCACCCTGATCGGCGACGCCGAGGAGTTCGAGAAGCGTTACGAGGCCGTCGGCGCCTTCATGGAGACCCAGCCCGGGCTCATCCGCTACTCCCTCGTCCGGTCCGGCAAGGACTCCTCCGTCTACTTCAACCTCGCGGAGTGGGAGGACGAGGAGACCTTCCGCAAGGCCCTCGCGGAGCCCGAGTTCCGCAGCCGGCTCGACGCGCTCACCGGTCTCATCAAGGGCGAGCCGCACCTCACGGTGCCGGTGCGCCAGGGACAGCCGGTGCAGCTCTGAGCCCTGACACGAGGAGCGGGGTGCGGGCGACGGAGCCACTCCGCCGCCCGCACCCCGTCCCGTGGGTCCGTCAGAGGACCCCGCCGTCCACCCGCAGCACCTGCCCGTTGACGTACGAACTGTCCGCCGAGGCCAGGAACAGCACCGCCCGGGCCACCTCGTCGCCGGTGCCGGGACGTCCCGCCGCGAGTGTCGGGGCGAGCCTCGCCCACAGCTCCTCGTTGCCGATCAGCGCCCGGCCCATGCCGGAGTCGATGTACCCCGGCGCCACACAGTTCACGGTCACGCCGTCGGCGGCCAGCTCCAACGCCGTCACCCGGGTGAACGCCTCCACCGCGGCCTTCGACGCGCAGTACGCGACGGCACCCGGCATGGCCCGCGAGCCCAGCAGGGAGGACATGGTGATCACCCGCCCGCCCGGCGACTTGCGCACATACGGCAGGGCCGCCCGTACGGTGTGGAAGACGCCGTGCAGATTGGTGTCGACGACCTCGCTCCAGTGCTCGACGGACAGTTGTGTGACCGGGCCCGGCCGGCTCAGGCCCGCGTTGGCGACCACGATGTGCGGCCCCCCGTACCGTTCGTGGACGGTGTCCATCAGCGTCCGCATCGAGTCCGGCGCCGTCACGTCCGCCTTCAGCACCGCCACACCGCCGCCCGGATCCTCGGCCGTCTCCCGGGCCGCGGCGACCACCGTGGCGCCCTCCGCAGCGAGCGCGAGCGCCACGTCCCGGCCGAGCCCACGGGTACCCCCGGTGACGACGGCGGTCCTGCCACGCAGTTTCATCTGTCCTCCACAGCTTGGGCTTCGGGGCTCTGCCGAGCGTTGGCGTCCCGGCTCGTGCCACGGCGGAACGGCACTGGAGACGACGCCCCCGCCGGTCCAGCGGATCTGGAGTGCCGCTCGACCGAGCGGGGAAACGCTCGGCGCCATGGACTCCTCCGCGGCCTCAGGCCAGGCACTTCAGGGGACGCCCTCCGTTGAAGGCGACCATCTCCCGCATGGCCGGGGTCGACGGGATGTGGGCGCCGTGCACCCCGCCCACCGCCTCCTGGAAGGCACGGTGGAGGTTGCCGACCAGGCGCTCCCGGTCCAGGAGCGCCGCGAACGCGCCCTCATCCGCGCGCCGCGCCGTCTCCAGCGGGCTCAGTCCGTCGGCCAGACCCCGCTCGGCCAGGCCGGACACCCAGCGCAGGTACTCCTCGACCGAGTCGAGGAGTTCGGGCCCGCCGACCGGCCCGTGGCCGCCGACCACCACCCGGGGACGCAGCGCCCGCAGCCGCGCCAGGGCCTCCAGGGACCCGGTGAGCGAGCCCATCAGCACGAACGGCGCCGCTCCGGAGAACACCAAGTCCCCGGCGTAAAGCACCCGTTGCTCGGGCAGCCACACCACCAGGTCGTCCCCGGTGTGCGCGATGCCCGGGTGCACGAGATGCGCGGTGATGCCGCCCAGGTCCAGCGTGGCGCCGTCGCCCACGGTGGACGTCGGCAGCACGGTCGGGGTGTTCCCCCAGTCGACGTCCGGCCACAGCGACTGCAACGCCGTACCCCTGCGCAGGAGTTCGGCGGGGCCTCCCTCGTGGCTGACGAGATCGGTGTGCGGGCCGGCGAACACATGGTTGCCGAAGGTGTGATCACCATGGTGGTGAGTGCTCACCACGATCCGGCGCGGCCCGGGGGCCAGCGCGTCGACGGCGTCCCGCAGCGCGAGTGCCCGTTTCTCGGTGGCCGCCGTGTCCACCACGAGCACGGCGTCCTCGCCCACCACGATCCCGGCGTTGTTCACGCACCAGCCGCCCGGCGCCTGGACGTACGCGTGCACCCCGTCGGCCACCGTCACCACTGTCCCCGACACGATCCCTCCACCTGTTCGACGTGATCCGTGCCCCCGACGCCCCATTGCGCCGCCTGCCGGTGGAGGGCGGCTGGAGCAGCCGGAGAAGACCGGAAGAGAAAGGAACCACGATGGAATTCGGCGTGCTCGGGGGGCTGTCCGTCACGGACGGCGGCGGCCGCCACCTGCCGACGGCGCCCAAACAGCGCCAACTGCTCGGCCTGCTGCTGCTCCACGCCAACCAGGTCATGCCGGTCCACACCTGTGTGGCCGAGATCTGGGACGACCATCCGCCGCTCAGCGCGGCGACCACGCTCCAGACGTACGTCATGCACGTGCGTCGGCTGCTCGCCCGACTGCCGTCCGTCGCCTCACGCGCCGCCGCCCGCGACCGGCTCAGGACCGTCGGCCAGGGCTACCTGATGGTCGTGGGCCCCGGTGAACTGGACCTCCTGTGCTTCGAGGACCTCGTCGAGCGGGCGGGCCGGGTACCGGCGGGCGACGACGCGGCGGTGGCCGTACTGCTGCGCGGCGCCCTCGCGTTGTGGCACCGCCCGGTTCTCGCCGACGTACGCACGGGCCCGGTGCTCCAGTCCGCGGTCACCCACTGGGAACGACGCCGCCTCGACGTGCACGAGGCATACCTGGACGCACGGCTGCGCCTCGGGTGCCATCGGGAGGTGCTGCCCGAGCTGGCGGTCCTGACCCGCGGCCACCCCACCCACGAACCCCTGCACGCCCGCTACATGACCGCCCTCTACCAGGTCGGCCGGGCAGGCGACGCCCTCGACACCGCGACCCGGCTCACCCACCGGCTGGTCCAGGACCTGGGCGTCGCGCCCGGGCCCGCCATCCGCCGTCTGCAGTCCGTGATCCGCGACGGCGGCAGCATGCCCGTCCCCGCCCTGTCCGTCCCCGGCCACCGGCCAGCCTGAGGAGGCCCCGTGCCCGTCCCCCTCCAACGCGACCCCGACCTGACCCGAGCCGTGCTCACCCACTGGTTCGGCACCCGCTCCGCGGAGATCGACGCGGTCGAGCTCGGCCCCGTCACCGTGCCCAAGGAGGCCGGGTTCTCCGGCGAGATCCTGCTCCTCGACGCGGAGTGGACGGTGGCCGGCGTCCGCCGCAGCGAGCCCCTCGCCATCCGCGTCGCCCCGACCGGACACCGCGTCTTCCCTGAGGACTTCTGGGCCGACCAGGTACGTCTGCTGCGCGTGCTCGGCGGCACCGGCCTGCCGGTGCCGAAGGTGCTGTGGGACGAGCCGTCCGCCGAGTTCCTGGGCGCCCCGTTCCTCGTCATGGAACGCGTCGACGGACAGATCCCCGCCGATCTGCCCTCGTACCACCGCCAGGGCTGGCTCACCGGCCTGGAGCCCGCGGCACGCGCCGAGGTGTGGAACGGGGGAGTGGACGCGCTCGCCTCCGTCCACCGCCTCGACCCCGGTGCGCTGGGGCTCGACTTTCTCGACCGGCCGGAGTTCGGCCCCCCGGGGAGCGGCCGGCTGCTGAGGCACTTCACCCATCATCTCGACTTCTACGGTGCCGGCGGCAACGCCACCGCCGGGGCCGCCCTGGACTGGCTGAACGGCAACCTGCCCGACGACGCCGGACTGCCCGCGCTGCTGTGGGGAGACGCACGCATCGGCAACATCATCTACTCCGATACCCGGCCCGCGGCGCTGCTCGACTGGGAGATGGCGGCGCTCGGCCCGCCCGAGGCGGACCTCGCCTGGTACCTGCACATGGACCGCCACCTCAGCGAGGGCATCGGCGCCGCACGCCTCGCCGGACTGCCCGACCGGGCCACGACGGTGGCACGCTGGGAGCACGGCACCGGACGCCGTGCCCGCCACCTGTCTTACCACGAGGTGTTCGCCGCGTACCGGTTCTGCGTCGTCACCGCCCGCGTGGCCCGGCTCCTCGACGAGAGCGGGATCCTGCCGCCCGGTACGGACTTCCCGCTGCACCGCAACGCCACGGCGCTGCTCGCGAAGGTCCTCCGGGAGGTGTCCGGAACCTCCGTGGCGGACGAGGCCTCAAGGGAGCATGGACCAGCCCTCCAGAGTACGTGGCCAGCCTTGGCGCGGAACGGAGGAGGCACGGACCATGGCGATCGATGACGAACTCTTCCGAGCGGTGTTCAGTGCGCATCCGGCCGCGGTGTGCGTCGTCACCGCACTGGACCCGGAGGGCCGGCCGAGCGGCCTGACCACCAGCGCCGTCACCGCCCTGTCGAAAGAGCCACCCCTGCTGCTGGTCTGCCTCGGCACACAGTCACGGACCCTGCGCGCCATCCGGCACTCGGGCGGCTTCGCGGTCAACTTCCTCGCCGTGCACACCGAACAGCTCTCGGAACGCTTCGCGGGCAAGAACAGCCAGAAGTTCGAAGGGCTCGACTGGCGGCCGTCCGACCGCGCGTCGGGGGCACCCCTGCTGCCTGCGCCGCACGTCAGCGCGGTGGCCGAGTGCGCAGTCCTCCGGGAGATCCAGGCTGGCGACCACTGCGTCCTGTTCGGCCGGATCGAGGACGCGGCCGTGTCGGGCCGTGCGCCGATGCTCTACCACCACCGGGACTACGTCCATCTGTCCGCACCCGCTCTGTCCGCGCCCGCCGCGTCCGACTAGCCATCACATCGAGGGGCTCTCATGAAGTTCGGCATCAACCTCTTCCCCACCGTGGGCCCGGCGGAGAAGTCCGCGGGACAGCACTTCGAGGAGTCGCTGCGACTGGCCGAGCTCGCCGACACACTCGGCTTCCACCATGTGAAGACCGTGGAGCACTACTTCCACGAGTACGGCGGCTACAGCCCCGACCCGGTGACCTTCCTCGCCGCCGTCGCGGCCCGCACCCGCCGGGTCCGGCTGATCACCGGTGCCGTGCTGCCCGCGTTCACACACCCGCTGAAGCTCGCCGGCAAGCTCGCCATGCTCGACAACATCTCGCAGGGCCGGCTCGACGTCGGATTCGGACGGGCCTTCCTGCCCGACGAGTTCACCGCCTTCGAAGTGTCCATGGACGAGAGCCGGGCCCGCTTCGACGAGGGCGTCGAGGCATGCCGCCGGCTGTGGGCGGAGGAGGACGTCGTCTGGGAGGGCCGCTTCCACCGCTTCGGGCCGCTCACGCTGCTGCCCCGCACCTGGCAGCGCCCGCACCCGCGCATCCTCGTCGCCACGGCCAAGACCCCCTCGTCCGCCGAAGCCGCCGGCCGCGCCGGGTACGGCGTGATGCTCGTGCCGTCCATCAACCCGCGGGAGCAGGTCCAGAAGACGCTCGCCCTGTACCGCGACGCCGCCTCGGCCACCGGGTTCAAACCCACCGAGGAGGACATCCACATGAGTTACAGCTGCTACCTCGCCGAGGACGCCCAGACGGCCAGGGAGAAGGGCAAGCTCGCCTCCGACCGCGCCAACCAGGCCCTCGCCTCCGCCGTGTCCGCCTGGAAGGAGACCCGCAGCGCCGACTACCCCGGCTACGAGAAGATCGTCGAGCGGGCGGGCAAGGGCGACTTCGACCGTGCCGTCGCCGAACGCAAGGCGCTGGTCGGCACGCCCGCGGAGGTACGGGCCGCGATCGACGACATCCGCGCCTGGTTCGGCGACTTCACCATCAGCCTCCAGGTGATCTCCGGCGCCATGCCGTTCGAGGAGTCCGCCCGCACCATGCGCCTCTTCGCCGAACAGGTCCTGCCGTACTACCGGACCAACGACTGAGGGACCGCCGATGGTTTCCCTCCGCACCGATCCCGGCAAGGAACTCGCCGACGGCTCCGGGCGGGCCGAGGACGGGGCCGACGCGGCGATCGCGCGGCCCCGTCCCCGGCCGTCGCGCTGGGTGGCCGCCGCAGCCGGACTCGTCCTGCTCGCCATGGCCCTCAACGCCCTCGCCACCAATGACGCGTTCCGCTGGGACGTCGTAGCCCGGTACTTCACCGCCGACACGGTTCTCGCCGGCCTCGGCACCACCCTGTGGCTGACGGCCGTGGCCTTCACCGGCGGCTTCGTCCTCGGCACCGCGCTCGCCGTGATGCGGCTGTCGGGTAACCCGGTTCTCACGGCGCTGAGCTGGGGCTACACCTGGCTGTTCCGGTCGGTGCCGATGCTGGTCCAGCTCCTGTTCTGGTACAACATCTCGCTGCTCTACCCGAAACTGTCGCTGGGCATCCCGTTCGGGCCGGCCTTCACCGATTTCTCCACCGAGCGGATGATCAGCGGCCTGACCGCCGCCGTGATCGGCCTCGTCCTGCACGAGGCGGGCCAGCTCGCCGAGATCGTACGGGCAGGCGTCCTCTCCGTCGGCCGGGACCAGACCGAGGCTGCCGAGGCGCTGGGCCTGAGCGGCCGGCGGATCTTCCGGCGCGTCGTGCTGCCGCAGGCGATGCCCGCGATCCTGCCACCCGCGGGCAGCCAGGTCATCGCGCTGCTCAAAGGCACCTCCATCGTCAGCGTCATCGCCGTCCAGGACCTGCTGTACGCCACCCAGCTCATCTACAACCGGAACTACCTGGTCATCCCGCTGCTGCTGGTGGCCACGCTCTGGTACCTGCTGCTGACCACCCTGCTGGGCATCGCCCAGTACTTCGTCGAACGCCGCTACGCCCCGGGAGCCCGGCCATGATCGAGGCAGTCGGCGTCCGCAAGTCCTTCGGTACCCAGCTGGTGCTCGACAACGTCTCACTGACCGTTCCCACGTCCACCGTCACCTGCGTCATCGGCCCTTCGGGCTCCGGCAAGAGCACACTGCTGCGCTGTGTGAACCGGCTGGAGCGCATCGACGCGGGCCGCATCACCGTGGACGGCGAACTCGTCGGATACGAGTGGCACGGCGACCAGCTGTACGAGCGCTCGCGCCGGGCCGTGTCCCGCCAGCGGTCCCGGATCGGCATGGTCTTCCAGAACTTCCGTCTCTTCCCGCACATGACGATCCTCGACAACATCACCGAGGCGCCGCGCGCGATCCTCGGACTGAAACGGAGAGCGGCCGAGAAACGGGCCCGCGAACTGCTGGACCAGGTCGGCCTCGCCGGGAAGGAGAAGGCGAGCCCGCACCAGTTGTCCGGCGGCGAGCAGCAGCGCGCCGCCATCGCACGCGCCCTCGCCATGGAGCCCAGGGCCATGCTGTTCGACGAGCCCACCAGCGCACTCGACCCCGAACTGACCGGCGACGTCCTCCAGGTGATCCGCTCGCTGGCCGGCGGAGGCATGACGATGGTCGTCGTCACCCATGAGATGCAGTTCGCCAGAGGCATCGCCGATCAGGTCGTCTTCATGGACAACGGCGTAATCGTGGAGGCCGGCCCGCCCGAGACGGTCTTCGACGCCCCCCGGCACGACCGAACCATCCGGTTCCTGGCCCCCCATTAGGCGCCCCGCGGCACTTCCCCCACCACTGCTGACGTACCCAGCACAGCCCCCACGAGGAGAGACCGATGCCATCTGCCGCCCGCCCCGTTCTCCCCACCACCCGCCGCGCCTGCCTCGGAACGGTCCTTACGGCGGCGCTGCTACCGCTGCTGCTCACTGGCTGCGGCGCTGCCCGCGACGTCCCCGAGGATGCCAGGGCACGCCAACTCGGCAGCCAGGACGTGGTGTCGGCGGTCCATGAGGACGCCGCGCTGTCGGCGACGCTGCCCGTCGCATTCCGTAAGTCGGGTGTGCTGCGCGTCGGTTCGGCCATCGGAGTGCCGCCCATCGCCTTCAGCCCCGAGGACGGGGCACCGCCGCGTGGCGTGGACATCGACGTCGTCGACGCCGTGGCACGTGTCCTCGGGCTGAAAGTGCAACGCACGCACGTGAGCGGAGCCTCCCTGATCACCGGCCTCAACGCCGGCCGCTTCCAGGTCGGCACCGCGAATCTTGCCGTCACCGAGGAGCGCGAACAGGCCCTCGACTTCGTCCTCTACCTCACCGACGGCTCCGGCTTCGCCGTACGCGACGACAGCAAGTTGAAGCAGGTCAAGAGCCTGGACCAGTTGTGCGGGTTGAAGGTCGGCACGGGTACGGGGACGACCTTCGAGGCCGAACTGGAGTCGGCGAGCAAAGACTGCGTCGCCGACGGCGGAAAATCGATCGGGATCAGTACGTACCCTGATGCCGCCTCCCACTTCCTGGCCCTGCGCCAGGGCCGCGTCGACGTACTGATGACCTCGTCGAGCGTCCTGCGCTACGCGGCAACCCAGCAGCCGGGGCTGCGCTACCTCAACGAGATCGAACGCAAGAACGTCGGCCTCGCGGTCAAGAAAGGGTCCCCGCTGGCCGGGCCGCTGAAGAACGCGGTGGACCACCTCATCGAAGACGGGACGTACGACAGAATTCTCAAGAAGTGGAACCTGCGGGCGGCGGCGGTTCCGGCCGCCAGGATCAACCCCGGCCCCACTCCCTGAACGACTCCTCCGAACGACGGTCAGCCTTCCCACTCCAGTACCGCGCAGCTCCAGGTGAACCCGGCGCCGATCCCGAACAGCAGGCACAGTTCGCCGGGCTCGACCCGGCCGGACTCGGCCAGGAAGGCGAGTCCGGCGAACTGGTCGCCCGCGCCGAGGTGACCGACCGACCGGCCCCACGGCCAGGTGGTGCGCTCCTCGGGAATGCTCCAGCGCCGCAGGAAGGTCGAGTTCAGCCGCCCGTATCCGAAGTTCGGCAGGACGAACCACGCGATGTCGGTGAGTGTGCAGTCGGCTTCCGCGAGGGTGCGCTTCAGCGTTTCGTCCTGCCCCGCGGTGATCCGGGCCACGCTGTACGAACGCCCGGTGTCCTCGATGAACGTCCGCTGCAACAGGCCCAGATCGAGCGGCTGCCGCAGCGCGAACGGCACCCGGGAGAACAGATCCCGCCCACGGTGCATCTGCTCGAGGTCCGCGTCGGACACGGTCACCAGACTCCGCAGCCGGGCCAGCCCCGTCCGTCCCCGGGTGAGGACGAGCGCGGTTCCCGCATCGCCGTAGACGGTGCCGGGGTCGCTTCGCCAGCGCGCGAAACCGGGCTCACCGAACACGTCGCCCGTGGTCAGCAGCGCGCCCTTTCTGCCCGGCGCCCCGCTGAGATAGCCGGCCGCGAGCTCCAGCGCGGCCATGCCGCCGTTGGACAGCTGCTTGATCTCCACGGCCGGGCACCGGTTGCCGACCGCGTACCGCTGGATGTATGAAGCGGGCGCCCACAGGTCGTGCCCCTGGTACTGCACCGTGGCGTGCAGCAGCAGGTCGATGTCGGTGGCCGGCGTGCCCGTACGTTCCAGCACCTGCCGTCCCGCCGCCACGGCGAGTTCGGGTGCCGAACCGCCGGCCGACACCGCTACAGACTCGACGGCACTGCGCGCGGCGGTCCGCTCGTCGCACAGGCCCTCGCGCAGTGCCTGATCGACGGAGCAGGTGTCCTCCACGTGCAGGGCCGCTCCGGCGATGTGCAGGTCTTCGAACCTCATCTCCCGATGCCCTTTCACCGGCTGTCTCTTCGGGGAATCCCGTGCGACCGCCGACGGCCGCCGGTCCGGAGGGTGTCCGGACCGGTGGCCCTCGAAGCGACCGCGGTGTACCGGGGGCGACGGGTCGCGTGCCTCCGGCCACCACAAACACTCCGGCCCGCCGGTGGACGAGTGGTCCAGAGCCGCTGGAGCCGTCGGCGCGAACGCGCACTGTCCCCCGGGTCGAGCCATCCTCCAGCCCGCGCTCCCACCATGGGCGGGACCCGAAGGAGAGGAGACCTGCCGTGACCGCACCGCCGCCGACCGCACTGCTTTTCCCCGGCCAGGGCGCGCAGCAGCCCGGGATGGGCGTCGGCCTCTATCACGCGCATCCCGGCTTCCGGCAACGCATGGACGAGGCACTGGAGTTGTGGCGCGGACACGACTTAGACCTGCGCGCGGACTGGCTCGCCGCCCGCCCCGGCCCCGATGCCGATCGCCTGCACGTCGCACAGCCCCTGCTGTTCTCCCTGGACTGGGCGCTCGGCCGTACCGTTCTCGACGCCGGAGTGCGGCCCGCCGCACTGCTCGGCCACAGCGTCGGGGAGGTCGCCGCCGCCACGCTCGCCGGGGTGTTCGACCTCGCCGGTGCCGTCGGTGTCATGGCGGACCGGATCGCCCAGCTGGACGGTACTCCGGCGGGCGGCATGCTCGCGGTCCTGGCGAGCCCCGACGAGATGGCCCCGTACACGACGGACGAGGTCGTCGTCGGCGCCGTCAACGGGCCACGCCAAGTGCTCCTCGCCGGGCCCGAGGGGGGCCTGCTCCTGGCCGAGGAGAAACTGCGCGCCGACGGCTTCACCACCCGGCGGGCCCGCGCCCTCAACCCCTTCCACAGCCCGGTGCTCACCGAGGCGGCCCTGCGCGGCCTGCCCTACCTCGCCTCGGTACGGCCGAACCCGCCCCGCCTGCCGCTGTACTCGGCCTACACCGGCGGGCTCCTGACGCCGGAACAATCCCGCGACACCAGATTCTGGGCGCTTCAGCCCGCCTCGCCCGTCCTGTTCGGGCCGGCGCTCGACACGCTGCTCGCTGAGCGGGACGTCGTCCTCGTCGAGGCGGGCCCGGGCCAGGGGCTCACCGCGCTGGCCCGGCGCCATCCGCGGGTCACCCGGGGGGCGTCCGGGGCGCTCGCGCTGCTGCCCGCCCGTCCCGCCGACGCGGACACCGAGTACGCGGCCTTCGCGAAGGCCCTCGCGGAGCTGGTGAGCCCGCCCGCCGTGTCCGGGCCTGCTCCAGCGGGTCTCCAGACCGCCTTGCCACGGTTACGACCGGGGGCCGGAACACCGGTCCCCGCCGACAGCGAGTGAGGATGCCCATGCAACGACGCGTCGTCATAACCGGAATCGGTGCGGTGGCGCCCGGGGGAACAGGGATCAAGCAGTACTGGGATCTGCTGTCGACCGGGCGGACGGCCACCCGCACCATCTCCCTCTTCAACGCCTCGCCGTACCGCTCCCAGGTCGCCGCGGAATGCGACTTCTCACCCGCCGCGGCCGGACTGTCCCCGCAGGAGGAGCGCAGGCTCGACCGGGCGGGCCAGTTCGCGCTCGTCGCGGCCCGGGAGGCGCTGGCGGACAGCGGCTTCGACGTCACGGGACCGCGCCCCGAGCGCACCGGCGTGGCGCTCGGCTGCGCGGTAGGCTGCACCACCTCGATGGAAACGGAGTACACCGTGCTCAGCGACGGGGGCGCGCGGTGGCTCGTCGACCCCGCGTACGCCGTCCCGCGTCTCTACGACCACTTCGTGCCCAGCTCCCTCGCCGCGGAACTGGCCCGCGAGGTGGGAGCGGGGGGCCCGGTGTCGCTCGTGTCCGACGGTTGCACCTCGGGCCTGGACGCCGTCGGCCACGGCACCGACCTGATCCGCGAGGGCAGCGCCGACGTCGTCGTCGCGGGGGGCACCGACGCGCCCATCTCCCCGATCACCCTCGCCTGCTTCGACGCCATCAAGGCCACCACGCCGCGCAACGACGACCCCGAGCACGCCTCGCGCCCCTTCGACAACACCCGCAACGGCCTGGTCCTCGGCGAGGGCGCGGCGGTGCTGATCCTGGAGGAACTGGAGCACGCCGTGCGGCGCGGTGCCCGCATCTACGCCGAGGTCGCCGGGTTCGGCACCCGCAGCAACGCGTACCACATGACAGGTCTGCGTTCGGACGGCGCCGAGATGTCCGAGGCGATCCGTGTCGCCATGGCCGAGGCGCGACTCGCCCCCGAGAACGTCGACTACGTCAACGCGCACGGCTCCAGCACCAAGCAGAACGACCGCCATGAGACGGCCGCGTTCAAGACCTCGCTGGGGGAGCACGCGTACCGGGTCCCCGTCAGCTCGGTCAAGTCCATGATCGGGCACTCGCTCGGCGCGATCGGGGCGCTCGAACTCGTCGCCAGCGTCCTCGCCATGGAGAACGGCCTGATCCCGCCGACCGCCAACCTCCACGAGCCCGACCCCCTGTGCGACCTCGACTACGTGCCGGTGACCGCCCGAGAGGCGCGCGTCGACTCCGTCCTGAGCGTCGGCAGCGGCTTCGGCGGCTTCCAGAGCGCCGTCGTGCTCGCCCGCCCCGAAAGGAGCGCCGCGTGACCGCGTCCGCACCCGTCATCACCGGGCTCGGCGTCGCCGCCCCCACCGGACTCGGCACGGACGCCCACTGGTCGGCGACCGTCGAGGGCCGCAGCGGGATCGCCCCCATCACCCGCTTCGACGCCTCCGGCTACACCGCCCGCCTCGCGGGCGAGGTACCCGGCTTCGAGGCCGCCGACCACATTCCGAGCAGGCTGCTTCCCCAGACTGACCACATGACCCGGCTCGCGCTGTACGCCGCCGACGAAGCGCTCCGGGACAGCGGCCTCGACCTCGCCGGCCTGCCGCCGTACGCGGCCGGCGTCGCCTCCGCCTCCTCGATGGGCGGCTTCGAGTTCGGCCAGCGCGAACTGCAGAACCTGTGGAGCAAGGGCGGCCAGTTCGTCAGCGCCTACCAGTCCTTCGCATGGTTCTACGCCGTCAACACCGGCCAGATCTCGATCCGGCACGGGCTCAGGGGACCGAGCAGTGCGGTCGTCACCGACCAGGCCGGGGGACTGGACGCGATCGGCCACGCCCGCCGGCAGATCCGCAAGGGCACGAAGGTCATGCTCGCCGGGGGCGTCGACGGCGCGTTGTGCCCCCTCGGCCTGGCCGGGCAGCTCAGCTCCGGCCGACTCAGCACCGCCGACCGCCCGGACCGGGCCTATCTGCCCTTCGACGAGGACGCCGCCGGACACGTCCCCGGCGAGGGCGGCGCCTACCTGGTCCTGGAGGACCCCGAGGCGGCCCGGGACCGCGGCGCGCACCTCTACGGCCGACTCGCCGGGTACGCGGCCACGTTCGACCCCGCTCCGAACTCCCCGGCCGCCGACGGCCTGGAACGGGCCGCACGCGGTGCCCTCTCCGACGCCGGCCTGGCCCCCTCCGACATCGCGGTCGTCTTCGCGGACGGCGCCGCCGTGCACTCGGCGGACCGAACCGAAGCAGCCGCGGTGACCGCGATGTTCGGCCCCGGGGCAGTACCGGTGACCGTGCCCAAGACACAGACGGGACGTCTTTACGCGGGCGGCGGAGCCCTCGACCTGGTCTCGGCCCTGCTCTGCCTGCGCGACGGCCGTATCCCGCCCACGGCACACGTCACCTCCGTCGCCGCGGACTGCCCGATCGACCTGGTGACGGGCGAAGCCCGGCCGCTGTCCGGTGAAGCGGCGCTCGTCCTGGCCCGGGGCGAGGGCGGCTTCAACGCGGCCGCCGTCGTCACCACCCCGGCCTGAACGGGCACCGACCCGATCCCCCTCCCTCCCGCGACAAGCATGTGTTACGACAGGAAGGAACTGCCATGAGCACCAACGGGACCACGGCACTGAGCCTCGACGATCTGACACGCATCCTGCGCGAGTCGGCCGGTGAGGACGAAGCGGTCGATCTGAGCGGTGACATCGCCGACGTGTCGTTCACGGACCTGGGCTACGACTCGCTCGCTCTGCTGGAGGTCGCGAGCCGCATCACCCGTGAGTACCAGGTGTCCCTGCCGGACGAGGAACTGGACCGCGCCGGGACGCCACGGGCCTTCGTTGAACTGGTCAACACGGAACTTTCACAGACCTGACGCTCCTGGGCGCAGGCGGCCACGCGAGAGGGCGGGCCCGGAGAACTCCGGGCCCGCCCTCTCGCGTTCGGGGCGCTCAGCGAGCCGCGGCCCGTTCGGCGGCCTGCTTCGCCAGTGTCAAGGTGGCCGTGCTGTTCCCGCCGAGCGCGTTGCGTACGAGATCCCGAGCGCTGTCCAGCGTGGCGGCCACGCCCAGCAGGTCCCGTACCCGATCTGTACGCAGGACGACGGCGTGGTGCGAGGAAGCGCGTACTCCGTTCTCGGTCGGCTCGACGACCCAGCGGCCGGTGTGCGCGCTCATCAGCGGAGGCACCCGAGTCTGCTTGTACACGAGCCGGTTGGGTCCGAATCCGACCCGTACCGATTTAGTGGTGTGCACGGAACCGTCGGCGGAGCGGGTGTCCATCTCCACCGTCTGCAGATCGTCGTCGGGTTCGGTGAGCACGAGTCGGCTGACGTGTGGCAGCCGCTCCTCCCACAAGTCGGCCCGCCACAGGAAGTCGTACACGGCCTCGGCCGGCCCGGCGATGTCCACGTGGTCGGCGAACGACAACAGCGCCCGGGGCTCGGCGCTCAGCGATTCGGCGGCGGACTTCAGCGCGGCGAGCTCGGCCTCGCTGTTGGTGTCGACGGCGCGTTGCACCCACTCCCGTGCCGCCGGATCGTCGTCAACGACGGCGAAGTCGTGCAGCAGCATGACGCTGGAACCGCCGGGGCCCGCCTCGACGACCCACTCGCCGCCCATCGACGCCACCGGTGCCGACGACACTTCCTGGCGGAACGTCACCCGCAGTGCCGTGCGGTCTAGTTCACGTCGCGAGGTCCAGGACCGCACCTCCCCGTTCGCGAACGCCCAGATCTTCAGCCGCTCCGAACGGCTGTCCCCGCCGAGCCGCTCCACGTGCACCGTGGGAGGGAAGACGTGCGGCCAGTTCTCTGCCGTGGCGATCAGCTCGTACACGGCCTTCGGATCGGCCGCCACATCGATGGCATGACGCGTCTTGACTATGCCTGAGTCCGGCATGCTGTACCCCTCTTTCCGGTGATGTCGCCGAGAGTGTGGGGGAGACCGATCCAGCAGGAGTGGAGGGGGACTGGACACAGGCGCTCCAAAACGCTCCTGTCCTGACGTTCGCTGGGCAGGTCCCGGCGCTGACGGTACGCTGCCGACGGCGTACCCCGATCTTGCAGAAGGTGATCGTGACGGCCCTGGCCGGGAGAGTCGGGGCTCGGCTGCTGCTCCATCTGCACCAGATCCGGGGAAATCCGCGCCGACCACCCCTGCGATCCCCAAACCACGCCAGGTCAGCCGCTGGATGCTCACCCACCCCGACCACCTCGACGAGGACGACGCTCTCGGGCTGATAACCGCAGTATCCAGCTGCGAGCATCTCGAACGCCTGCACAACCACATCCGCACGTTTCGCCGCCATCATGACGCAGCGACGGGTGCCGACCTTCCGGCCTGGCTGGACACCGTGGACGCCGACGACCTCCCGGCACTGCAGACGCTCGCCACCGGCTTGCGCCGAGACCTGGACGCCGTCATCAACGGACTGACCCTGGAACACAACTCAGGTGCAGTCGAGGGCGCCGTGACACGTGTCAAGGCCCTCAAACGCCAGTGCTACGGGCGAGCGAACTTCGACCTTCTCAGACTACGAATACTGCTGACACCTTGACCACGTCACGTGATCGTCGACAGAGCCGAATTACGAGACCGTCGACAGCAGGTGCCCTCGCGGACGCCGCGCAGTACCTCACCGTGGTCCTTGGCCATGTGTCTCCCTCGGTTGCCTGGGTTTCGGCGGGCTCGTCTGTCCGCCGGGCGGGCTGGTAACTCCGTAACTTGTTGCGAAGTTACCCCGTTGCTGGTAGCTTTGCAACAAGTTACGGAGTTACCTGGCGGAGGGTGGGCGGGGTGTTGCAGATCCAGTTGGGTGCCGAGCGGCCCGCCGGCACCGGCGACGGGCTGGGGCGCGCCACGATCGGATGGCGTCCCGGAATGTCGGAAGATGAAGTCTGGCAGGCGGGGCGCGGCATCTGGAAGTTCAACGCCGACCGGGCTCTGTCCCAGGACGAGGTGCAGATCATCAATACTGACGGCACGGTGCTTGCGGTCGCGAGGATCACAGGGATCTCCAAGCACGGCGACCGCTACGCCCTCGAGGGCGACCTGCTGCTCGGCGATGCGCGTGTGGGCCGTCCCACGCCGTGCCCGCATCTGTCCCGCAACCCCGTCACCTACATCTGAAAGCGGCGCATCGATGAGCGACTTCGACGCGATCGACTCGCTGCTCGCCTCCCTCACCCCCCAGCCCGCGCTCCCCGAAGCTCAGGTGCGCCGTGACCTGCGTGAGCGGGTCGGCCTGTCGAAGGCCCAGGTGGCCCGGACTCTCGGCGTGAGCCCGTCCACGGTCACGGGGTGGGAGACGGGCCGGGACCCTTCCGGGGAGCTCAGGGCGAAGTACGCGTACCTCTTGGACGGCATGGCCGCGAAACTCGCACCCTCGACCCCGCCGCCCGCAGACGAAGCAACCGTGCCGCAGCCCGCACCGGACGAGAGCGCAACGTCCCCGGCAGCCGGCGGCGGCCTGGCCGCAGGCGACGATCTGGACGACGTCGAAGCTCTGGCCGTGCCCGAGCTGTGTGTCCTGTGCGGGCAGCCCGCCTGTCACCAGGTTGCCGGTTTCCCCCAGCACCTCGACCCTGCCCAGTGCTCAGTGACAGCCCCAGCCCCCGCCGTCCCTGCCGGGCGGCTTCAGGGCCGCACCGTGGAGACGGTGACGACCGTGCCGACAGGCCGGCGTGTGAGGGCCGCGTCCGACACCGATCCGTCGTCCGGCCCGATCGCGGGGGCTGTGGCCGAGGCGCTCGAGGAGCACGGGGGCGATGCGGAGGCGGCGACCGCAGTCCTGGTGAAGCGGGCGATCCCGGATGCGATGGCCCTGCTGGACGAGACCCGCAGGGGTGGCCGCTACGCGATCGTTGCCCACCCGTGGATCCCGGACGTCCTGCGCAAGCAGTCCGCGCGCGGTGCCGACGAGATCTGGGAGGCCCGCCCCAGGTGGACCCGCCCCGAACTGCCCGCAGGCCGGTACGAGGTGACGGCCCTGGACATCAACGGCGCCTATCTCAGCGCGCTCAAGACGCACCTGCCGCTCGGCCAGTTGGAGCACTCCACCGGCGGCGGGCATGACCGGCGCCGGGCCGGGGTCCACCTGATCACCCCGCCCGCGTGGGAGCACGGCGCATTCCTGCCTAACCCGATCGGCAACCGTGACGAGCCCGGCCCGCTCTGGGTCACCGAGCCCACCCTGCGGCTGCTGCTGCGTCTGTCAGGTCCGAAGTACGCTCTGTGTGAACCTCCCGAGATCCATGAGTCGTTCACCTCGGGGGCGACAGAGAGCCTGCTGGAGAAGTTCCGGATCACTCTCAAGGAGGCCCGGGACCGGGCTATCGCCGAGGGGGACGAGGTGATGCTGGAGTATGTGAAGGCGATGTACTCGAAGTTCGTCTCGACGATGGGGGAGTCGAACTACAACCGGGAGCTGTACCGTCCGGACTGGATGCATCTGATCCGCTCGCAGGCGTTTGCCAACCTCTGGGCCAAAGCCCTGAAGGCGCACGACGCCAACCTGGCGGTCGTGCGTGTGATGGGCACGGACGAACTCCATGTCGTCGGTGACTGGCGGCGTGTCTTCCCGGAAGGCCGCGGGGTTTCCGAAGTGAAGGTCAAGGACGTGTACACCGTCGGCACCGCATCCACCGACCCGGTCGCCGCCGGACAGACCGACGAGAACTGACAGGGCAGGGGAGTTCACGTGCCTGAGCGCACCATCGATTTCGGCAAGTACGGCGCCCAAGGCATCAAGGGCTACGAGGCCGTCGCCCGCCAGCTCGATGCCCTCGCCGACTTCGTTGCTTCTCCCGTCACCACCCGGCGCGGCCTTATGGCCCGTCTGCACTACCTCACCCGCACCCCGCACGCCCGCGCTGCCGCCCACGACGCGGGCCTGACCGTCACCGACCGTACCCTGAAGGCATGGCTGGCCGGCACCCGCAATCCCACCAGACAGAACCTCGCCCGGATCGAGGCCGCCTACCGCACGGTCCGCCGCCACAACGTCGCCCGCTATCTCCTGGCTCGCCTCAACCGCACAGGGCGCGGTACCCGCGTCGAGATCCATCCGCTCAATCAGTCCGGCGTGCGGCCTTCCCAGCAGCGGGTCGTGGAATTCCGCACCCTCAACATCCGCCGCTGGGAGGCCATCATCGGCGCCTGGTCCACCGGCGATGACCGGGCCCTGGACGACGCCTGGATCGAGCAGATCGTCGACCTCGGCTCGCAGTGGGGCCAGTACGAGTACGTCACCAACATCGGCTTCGCCGCCTGAAGCCCACGCACTGCACCACACCCGAAAACCACACCTACACGGCCGAAACTGTCTCCGGGCGCTCGGTGTGGTGGACAGACTTCCTCTACCGGTGACCATCCCCCGCCCTACTAGAAGATCTGCCGCTGGGCTGCGTGTTCGCCGTTTTGCGGCCGCCGTGCGCCCAGGGCGCGCGACGATGAACTGCGATGCCGGGAAATGAGCCTGTTGGAGGATGCCGTGGAGAAAGTCGTGATCGGCGCTGACCATGTGCACACCGCAGCCACGGTCCGCCGTCGGCAGCGCACGTTCGTGCCGCCGTCCGAGTTGCACTCGCACCTCGCGACCAAGGACGACACCGCTCTGCTGGACCAGCTGTTCTACGCGACGGTGGACGAATGCCCTGATCCCAACTGCCGCCCGCTCCTCCTCGACCGCGTCGCGGCCGATGCGACCGCCACGCGCAAGCTGGTCAACTGGGCCTGCCACATCGCCTCCGAGATCTACGGCAGGCTTCCCGCGGAGCTCGTGGACGAAGACGAGGCGGCGACAACCGTCTTCCACCCCTCACCCCTCTTCTGCCGACTCGCCGCGGAATACCACAATCCCGGGTCGGCCTTCGACGCCGTGTACGCCACGTATGAAACCGCTCAGCGCCGTCAGGTGGCAGACAATGCTGTCGCTCTGGTCGACGGATTCCAGGTGTGGTGGACCGACTTCCTCTACCAGTGACACCCGCCCGCCCCACCCCTACGAACCTTCCGCAGATGCTCCCGAGGACCCACCTGATGGCCATCGACCCCAGCTCTGTCGTCCCGGACACCTGCACGCCCAGGGCCGGCACCTTCGCGGCTGTCCGCCGTACGCTGCGCGCGGATCAGCAGGCGGCGGTGGACAGCGGGGTACGCGGTCTGAGGAAGCCCGGGAGTCGCGGGCACATGGTCTCCGCGTGCGGAACGGGCAAGACATTGATCGCGCTGCGGACGGCTGAGGCTCTCGGCATCCAGTTCCTGCTGGTGGTAGTGCCCTCCAGGGATCTGATCGCGCAGTGGGCGGCAGCGGCCCGCACAGACGGCAGGACCGAGTCGTTGATGGCGGTGTCGTCGCTCAACGCGGACAGGCATCCCGTGTTGGCCGAGGCAGGCGCGAGCAGTACGGGGTCGGGGGAGTACCTGGCGTACTGGCTGGCCCAGCGTGCCAAGAAGGACGAGCCGGCGACCGTGTTCGTGACCCTCGACTCGCTTCGGCGGATCGAGGAGATCCAGCACTCCGTTTTCCCGGCTCCGGTCTTCGATCTTGCGATCGTGGATGAGGCGCACCGCACCGCGGGCAGTTGGGACAAGGAGTGGACGGTGATCCATGACTCCTCCCGGATCCGCGCGGAGCGCCGCCTGTATCTGACCGCGACGCCGTATGAGTGGGAGGCGCCGCGCCTGGCTGAGGCCCCGGATGCCCGCCCGCGCCCGAAGCGGACCGCGTCGAGCGTACCGGCGTGGGAGTCCCCGTCCCTGATCGCCTCGATGGACGATCCGAAGGTGTTCGGTCCCCGCCTGCACACCTACACCCACGCCCAGGCGATCGAGGACGGTGTCCTGGCCGACTACCAGCTCCTCGTCCCCACCATCACCGACACCGACCTGCGCACGGTCCTGACCGACCCCGACAATACGCACACCGGTTTCGCCCCGACCGCGCGCCGGACGACCGCCCTGCACCTGGCGGTCCTCAAAGCGATGACCGAACACGATCTCAAGCATGTGATCGTCTACTTCCAGCAGGTCGCGGACGCCGCGGACTTCGCCCGCCAGTTCGGCCACACCCTGCGCACCCTCCCACCCGAGCAGCGCCCCTCCTGGGCCGGCACCCTGTCCGTCTCGTCGATCAACGGCAACCACACACCTGACCAGCGCGCGAAACTCCTCGACCAGTTCGCGAACGCCGACCGTGCTGTGATCACCAACGCCCAGGTCCTGTCCGAAGGGATCGACCTGCCGGCCGTCGACGCCATCGTCTTCGCCTCACGCACCGAGAGCGTGCGCCGGATCGTCCAGGCCCTGGGCCGCGCCCTGCGCAAACCCCCCACCGTCGACGTGAAGACCGCGAGCCTGGTCATCCCCGCCTACACCCCACCCAACGCAGACCCCACCGACCTCCTCGACACCCCCTACGAAGCCCTCTGGCTGATCACCGCAGCACTGCGCCACCACGACCAGACCATCGCCGCCCGCGCCCCACGCAAGACCACCACGCACCGCCTGGACAGTGCCACCCACCGCCTGATCACCCGCCGGTTCCGCTTCGACTTCACCCTCGACCCCCACGCGATCGCCCAAGCGATGGACCTGCTGGCCTGGCCCTCCACCGGCGCGGCGCTCTCCGCACCCCGCCGCGCTGGCCTGGCCGCCGCCACCCGTTACCACACAGAACACGGCCACCTGAAGGTTCCGGTCGACTACACCGACGCCTACGGCTACCGCCTGGGAGCCTTCATCGACGGTCAGCGCACCGCCCACCGTCGAGGCACCCTGACTGCCGACTGGATTGCTGAACTCGACGCACTCGGCATGATCTGGGACGAGCACGAAGCCGCCTTCGAGGGCAACATGACCCTCATCGAGGCATTCCACGCCGAACACGGCCACCTCGCCATCCCTGCCCAGGATCCCGGCGGCCAATTCCTCGTCGACCAACGCGGCCTCGCCCGCAAAGGCCAACTCCCAAAGCCCCGCCACACGCGTCTGACCGCCCTCGACCCCGACTGGCTCCTCCCGCACGGACCCGACTGGCACCGCAAATACCACCTCCTGGCCCGCCACCTCCAGACCGGACACGACCCCGCAACTCTGCGCCGCGACACCATGATTGACGGCGTAAAAGCCGGCACCTGGCTGCACCGCCAACTCACCACCTGGAGCACTCTCGACGACGGCCAACGCCACCTCCTGGCCCGCCTCGGCCTCACCCCCAACCACATCACCCTGACCACGACGAAGACCACCACCCCCGCCACACCCAGCACTCCCAGAACCAGGAAACGCCGCTCCTTCGAACAGACAGCCACCCTGCTGCGCGCCTTCATGGAACGGCACGGCCGTCCTCCTGGCGCCCGGGAGGAGATCGACGTTGACGGAGAGCGCGTGATGATCGGCCCCTGGCTCTGCAAGACCCGCACCGCCCAGAAGAACGGCCAACTCTCCGAGAACAGAAGCCAGTTGATCCAGAGCATCCTCCGCGAAGCCGACGTCGTTCCTCCGGAAGAGGAGCGCCCCGGATTCTCAGAGATCCCGTAACTTTTCCGCTAAGGAAGCACCCCCGGAAGTGCTACTGTAGGGGACTCCAGCAGGGGAGACACTCAGGTTCGGAGGGAGCATCCCTCGCCGCAGGCGCGACCCGCATCCGCGTGATCCCCGCAAACTCAAGCAACCCTGACGAGCCCCCATTCCTGCAGCCAGCCACAGGAGTTCGCGGAGCGAACTCCGCCGAGAGACCGCGGAGCGGGATCTCAGCCGGCCACGAAGTGGCCGGCCTACGTCACGGAGTGACGTAGTGTCAGCGATGCGGAGCATCGCGATGTATCCGTCGCGTAGCGACGGCGCGTCGTCTTCGCGTAGCGAAGCGCGCGCCGCTCGTACGGTTTCGCCGCCGCGACCCGGGCCGGTTCGATCTCGACCCCGACCACGCGCGCGTG
>NZ_JBIVNL010000024.1:0-64485 GCF_044753545.1 Streptomyces sp. NPDC088350
CCCGTCACCCGCACCCCGCTCGGTAGGTCCGTCCCCACCGGCGGTTGGCCGCCGAGACGGCCCGGCGTGCAGGCGAGACGCGGGCGCGCCCCGCCCACCGGCCCGGCGCATGCACCGCAGCCCGGGATGCCTCCCCGATACGCCCGGGCGGCCTCCCCCGATACGGATGTCCCCACCAGGCGTTGGCCGCCGAGACGGCCCGGCGTGCAGGCGAGACGCGAACGCGCCCCCACCACCCCCGCCCGGCATGCAACGCAGCCCGGGCAGCAGCCCCCCTCCGTCAGTCCCCACCGGGGGTTGGCCGCTGAACCGGCCCGGCGTGCAGGCGAGAGGCGGGCGCGCCCCGCCCCCCCCGGCCCGGCATGCCACACAGCGTGGGCGGCATCACCCCCTCCGTCAGTCCCCACCGGGGGTTGGCCGCCGAGCCTGCCCGGCGTGCAGGCGAGACGCGAACGCGCCCCCGCCACCCCGGCCCGCAGCGCAGCCCACCCCACGGGATACCTGCCTGGCCACCCATTCCTCCGGGCCGCCCGCTCGCTTCTGAAACGGGCTGGAGCGGCCCGAGTCAAGGGTGGAGCGCAGCGGAATCGGCGTAGCCGACGCGACCGCAGGGAGCGCCCTTTACTCGGGGCGCGGAAGCCCGACACTGGCAAAGAAGCGGGCGGCCCAACGGCCACCTCCAACGACTCAGGGCCACAACAACACCGCCCCTTGCCTTCCCCTCCCTCTCACCCCACCCCCACTCAAATAATGCAAGCGCGCTTGATTGTTTATCCCGCCCCTGCCATGCTCCCCCCATGTCCGATCCGACGCACGTGTTCGATGACCTGCGTGAGGAGAGCGAGGAACTCGACCGGCTGGTAGCCGAGTTGAGCCCGGAGGGCTGGGCGTTCGCGACCCCCGCCGCCCGGTGGACCGTCGCCCACCAGATCGCCCACCTGGCCTGGACCGATCACTCGGCTCTGCTCGCCGTGACGGACGAGGAAGCGTTCCGTGCGCTGGTGGAGAAGGCGCTCGCCGCTCCGGAGTCGTTCGTGGACGAGGGGGCGGAGGAGGGCGCCGCGAAACCGCCGGCACAGCTCCTCAGCGGTTGGCGAGCCGGGCGCGCGGCCCTGCTCGACGCCCTGTACTCCGCACCCACAGGAACCCGGTTCCCCTGGTACGGGCCACCCATGTCCGCCGCCTCCATGGCCACCGGCCGTCTTATGGAGACCTGGGCCCATGGCCAGGACGTTGCTGACGCGCTCGGTGTGGTCCGGTCACCCACGGACCGGCTCCGGCATGTGGTGCGCATCGGTGTGCGGGCACGTGACTTCGCCTTCGGTGTGCATGGGCTCACTCCGCCGAGTGAGGAGTTCCGCGTTGAACTCCTTGCTCCCTCGGGTGAGTTGTGGGCCTATGGCTCCGAAAACGCTCCCCAACGCGTCACCGGTCCCGCCCTCGACTTCTGTCTCCTCGTCACCCGGCGCGCCCACCGCACCGACCTCGCGGTGGAGGCGGTAGGCCCGGACGCCGACCGATGGCTCGACGTCGCCCAGGCCTTCGCGGGCCCACCCGGCGCCGGGCGCCCGCCGAAGCCGAAGGGGGCCGGTCAGTGAGTCCCCGGAGTGAAGTCCCTCCCAGATCACCTCTCACACCCCGGCCCGCACCCCTCCGCATAGGCAACGCCTCCGGCTTCTACGGCGACCGCTTCGACGCCCTGCGCGAGATGCTCACCGGCGGCCAGCTGGACGTCCTCACCGGTGACTACCTCGCCGAGCTGACCATGCTCATCCTGGGGCGGGACCGGCTGAAGGACCCCGGTGCCGGGTACGCCCGTACCTTCCTGAAGCAGTTGGAGGAGTGCCTCGGTCTCGCCCATGAGCGCGGGGTGCGGATCGTCACCAACGCCGGGGGGCTCAACCCCGCCGGACTCGCCGACGCCGTACGGAAGTTGGCCGATCGGCTCGGGGTTTCCGTGCGCGTCGCGCATGTGGAGGGCGACGATCTTGCCGCCCGGTATCCGGATGCCCTTGCCGCGCACGCCTATCTCGGCGGCTTCGGGATCGCCGCCTGCCTCGACGCGGGGGCCGATGTCGTGGTCACCGGGCGCGTCACCGATGCCGCGCTGGTCACCGGGCCCGCAGCCGCCCACTTCGGGTGGGGGGCGGGCGACTACGACCGGCTCGCGGGGGCTGTGGTCGCCGGACATGTGCTGGAGTGCGGTACCCAGGCCACCGGCGGCAACTACGCCTTCTTCACCGAGTGCGCGCCCGAGAAGCTCCGCAGGCCCGGGTTTCCGCTCGCCGAGATTCATGAGGACGGCTCCTGCGTCATCACCAAACACCCCGGCACGGGTGGGGTCGTGGACGTCGGTACCGTCACCGCGCAGCTCCTCTACGAGACGCAGGGCGCCCGGTACGCCGGTCCCGATGTCACCGCTCGCCTCGACACCGTACGGCTCGGTGGGGACGGGCCCGACCGGGTTCGGATCGAGGGGGTGCGTGGCGAGGCTCCGCCGCCCTCCCTCAAGGTCGGGCTCAACCGGCTCGGCGGCTTCCGCAACGAGGTCACCTTCGTGCTCACCGGGCTCGACATCGAGCGTAAGGCCGCTCTCGTCCGGGAGCAGATGGAGGCCGCGTTCGGCGAGGGGAACGCCAAGTCCCGGCCCGGTGAACTCCGTTGGGATCTCGCCCGTACCGACCATGCGGACGCCTCCACCGAGGAGACCGCCAGTGCGTTGCTGCGGCTCGTCGTGCGGGATCCCGATCAGGAGACCGTCGGGCGGGCGTTGAGCGCGGCTGCCGTCGAGCTCGCGCTTGCCAGTTACCCCGGCTTCCATGTGCTGACCCCACCTGGAAAGGGAGCGCCCTATGGCGTCTTCGACGATGTGTATGTCCCCCATAGTGCCGTCGACCATGTGGCCGTCCTCTACGACGGGCGCCGGGTTGCTGTGGCCCCGGCCCACCACACCCTCGTACTGGAAGACGTTCCGCAGCCGGCCCTCCCCGAGCCGCTGCCGGAAGGGCCCACGGCGCGGGCGGCCCTTGGTGTGGTCGCCGGGGCCCGTAGCGGTGACAAGGGAGGCAACGCCAACGTGGGGGTGTGGGCGCGTACGGATGAGGCGTGGCGCTGGCTCGCCCATGCGCTGACCGTCGAGAGGTTCCGTGAACTCCTGCCGGAGACGCGTGAGTTGACAGTCGTCCGGCACGTGCTGCCTCACCTCCGTGCCCTCAACTTCGTCGTCGAGGGGATTCTCGGCGAGGGCGTCGCCGCCCAGCATCGTTTCGATCCGCAGGCCAAGGCCCTGGGCGAATGGCTGCGTTCCCGTCGTCTGGACATCCCGGAGGTCCTCCTGTGACCGTCCTTCCGACCGCCCTCGACACCAACGGTCCCGACTGCACGGCCAACCGCGAGGCCATGCTCGCCAAGCTCGGCGAACTCGACGCCGAGCACGCCAAAGCCCTTGCGGGGGGCGGGCCGAAGTACGTCGAACGGCACCGTGAACGCGGCAAGTTGCTCGCCCGCGAGCGCATCGAGCTGCTCCTGGACCCCGACACACCCTTCCTCGAACTGTCACCGCTCGCCGCCTGGGGGAGCGACTACGCGGTCGGTGCCTCGCTCGTCACCGGCATCGGCGTCGTCGAGGGCGTCGAGTGCCTGATCACCGCCAACGACCCGACCGTGCGCGGGGGAGCCAGCAATCCCTGGTCGCTGAAGAAGGCCCTGCGCGCGAACGACATCGCCCTCGCCAACCGGCTGCCCTGCATCAGCCTCGTCGAGTCCGGAGGCGCCGATCTCCCTTCCCAGAAGGAGATCTTCATCCCCGGCGGCGCCATCTTCCGCGACCTGACCCGCCTTTCGGCCGCCGGCATCCCCACCATCGCCGTCGTCTTCGGCAACTCGACCGCCGGCGGCGCCTACATCCCCGGCATGTCCGACCACGTGATCATGGTCAAGGAGCGCGCCAAGGTGTTCCTCGGCGGGCCGCCGCTCGTGAAGATGGCCACCGGCGAGGAGAGCGACGACGAGTCGCTCGGCGGCGCCGAGATGCACGCACGCGTGTCGGGGCTCGCGGACCACTTCGCCGTCGACGAGCAGGACGCGCTGCGGCAGGCGCGCCGCGTCGTCGCCCGCCTCAACCACCGCAAGGCGTACGGCGATCCGGGCCCGGCCGCACCCCCCAAGTACGACGAGGACGAGCTGCTCGGCATCGTCCCGGGGGACCTCAAGACCCCCTTCGACCCGCGCGAGGTCGTCGCCCGGCTCGTCGACGGCTCCGACTTCGACGAGTTCAAGCCCCTCTACGGCACGAGCCTCGTGACGGGTTGGGCCGGCTTGCACGGCTATCCCGTCGGCGTACTCGCCAACGCGCAGGGCGTGTTGTTCAGCCAGGAGTCCCAAAAGGCCGCCCAATTCATCCAGTTGGCGAATCAGCGCGACATCCCCCTCCTCTTCCTGCACAACACCACCGGCTACATGGTCGGCAGGGAGTACGAACAGGGCGGCATCATCAAACACGGCGCGATGATGATCAACGCCGTCAGCAACAGCCGCGTACCGCACCTGTCCGTCCTCATGGGCGCCTCGTACGGCGCCGGGCACTACGGCATGTGCGGGCGTGCCTACGATCCCCGCTTCCTGTTCGCCTGGCCCAGCGCCAAGTCCGCCGTCATGGGCCCCCAACAACTCGCCGGCGTCCTGTCGATCGTCGCCCGCCAGTCGGCGGTCGCCAAGGGGCAGCCGTACGACGAGGACGCGGACGCGGCGCTGCGTGCCATGGTGGAGCAGCAGATCGAGTCCGAGTCCCTGCCGATGTTCCTGTCGGGGCGGCTGTACGACGACGGTGTCATCGACCCGCGCGACACCCGCACCGTCCTCGGCCTGTGCCTGTCCGCCATCCACACGGCGCCCTTCGAGGGCGCGCGCGGTGGCTTCGGCGTCTTCCGGATGTGAGGCCCATGACCGACACGAGGGACCACATGATCGCGACCGTCCTCGTCGCCAACCGGGGCGAGATCGCCTGCCGGGTCTTCCGCACCTGCCGCGAGCTGGGCATCCGCACGGTCGCCGTGCACTCGGACGCGGACGAGAACGCGCTCCACGCGCGCATGGCCGACGCGACGGTACGGCTGCCGGGGTCGACACCCCAGGAGACGTATCTGCGCGGGGAGTTGATCGTGAAGGCGGCCGTCGCGGCGGGCGCGGACGCGGTGCACCCCGGCTACGGATTCCTCTCCGAGAACGCCGACTTCGCCCGCGCCGTCCTGGACGCCGGCCTGGTGTGGATCGGGCCGCCCCCGGAGGCGATCGAGGCGATGGCGTCCAAGACCCGCGCCAAGGAACTCATGGGCATCGCCCCCCTGGAGCACGTCACCGAGGCCGACCTCCCCGTGCTGGTGAAGGCGGCGGCGGGCGGCGGCGGACGCGGCATGCGCATCGTCCGCCGACTCACCGACCTGGAAGCCGAGTTGACGGCCGCCCGAGCCGAGGCGATGAGCGCCTTCGGCGACGGCGAGGTCTTCGTCGAGCCCTACGTGGAGGGCGGCCGGCACGTCGAGGTGCAGATCCTCGCCGACACCCACGGCACGGTATGGGCCCTCGGCACCCGGGACTGCTCCCTCCAACGCCGCCACCAGAAGGTGATCGAGGAGTCCCCGGCACCGGGCCTGACGGAAGAACTCACCCAGGAATTGCCCGAGTTGGCGATCCGCGCCGCCCGCGCCGTCTCCTACGAGGGCGCCGGCACGGTCGAGTTCCTGATCTCCCCCGACGGCACGGCCCACTTCCTGGAGATGAACACCCGCCTCCAGGTCGAACACCCGGTCACGGAGGCGGTGTTCGGCATCGACCTGGTTGCCCTGCAACTGAGGGTCGCGGAAGGCCGGCCCCTGGAAAGCAGCCCTCCCCACCCCCACGGCCACGCCATCGAGGCCCGCCTCTACGCCGAGGACCCCTCCCGCGACTGGACCCCCCAGACCGGAACCCTGCACCGCATGGCCGTCCCGAACGGCGTCCGCCTGGACACCGGTTACACCGACGGAGACGAGATCGGCGTCCACTACGACCCGATGCTCGCCAAGGTCGTGGCCCACGCCCCCACCCGAGCCGAGGCCGTCCGCAAACTGGCCGGAGCCCTGGACCGAACGACGATCCACGGCCCCCTCACCAACCGCGACCTCCTCGTACGCTCCCTGCGCCACAAGGAGTTCACGACGGCCACGATGGACACCGGCTTCTACGCCCGCCACCTCCCGGAACTCACGGAGGCCGCCCCCGATCCGCACGCCCCCCTCGCCGCCGCCCTGGCCGACACCCACGGCCGCTCCCGCTTCGCCGGCGGCTGGCGCAACATACCGTCCCAGCCGCAGGTGAAGCGGTACGCCATGGCGGGCGAGGAACACGAGGTCCACTACCACCACACGAGGCAGGGCCTGACCGCGGACGGGGTGCGCGTCATCCACGCGGACGCCGGTTTCGTCGTACTCGAAGTGGACGGCGTACGAAGGAAGTTCGAGGTAGCGCGCTACGACACCGATCAGGTGTACGTGAACACGACGACCCTGACGGCCCTCCCTCGCTTTCCCGACCCAACCGCCCAACTCGCCCCCGGCTCACTGCTGGCCCCCATGCCGGGCACGGTGGTGAGGGTCGCGGAGGGCCTGACCGTAGGAGCCGCCGTAAAGGCCGGAGACCCCCTCCTCTGGCTGGAGGCAATGAAGATGGAACACAAGATCACAGCTCCGGTCACAGGTCAGCTGACGGCCCTGAACGCAGTACCTGGCCAACAAGTACACCTCGCTGCCCTATTGGCGGTAGTGAAGCCAACTTAAGGGGCGCGGGGAACTGCGCGACCAGCCACAACGAAGGAGCCACATGCCCACGACCGAAACAGACGAGCACAAAGCCCTACGTGACGCTGTATCCGCCCTAGGCAAAAGGCACGGCCGCACCTACGACCGAGAGCAACTCTGGTCAGAAGCAGCAAAACTCGGCTACCTGGGAGTCAACCTCCCCGAGGAATACGGAGGCGGAGGCGGCGGCATCTCCGAACTCTCCATCGTCCTGGAGGAGTTGGGCGCCGCAGGCTGCCCCCTCCTCATGATGGTCGTGTCACCAGCCATCTGCGGCACGGTAATCGCCCGCTTCGGCACGGAAGAACAGAAGCAGACCTGGCTCCCCGCGCTGGCGGACGGCACCCGAACCATGGCCTTCGGCATCACCGAACCCGACGCCGGCTCCAACAGCCACCGCATCACCACCACCGCCCGAAAAGACGGCACGGACTGGCTCCTCACCGGCCGCAAGGTCTTCATCTCCGGCGTGGACCTGGCCGACGCGACCCTCATAGTCGGCCGCACAGAAACTGTGTCCCATAGAGAGGGCCGCACAGGCCACCTCAAGCCCTGCCTGTTCATCGTCCCGCGCGACGCACAGGGCTTCACGCGACGCCAGATGGACATGGAACTCACCGCCGCCGAGAAGCAGTTCGAGCTGACCCTGGACGACGTACGACTGCCCGCCGACGCCCTCGTCGGCGACGAGGACGCGGGCCTGCTGCAACTCTTCGCCGGTCTCAACCCCGAACGCGTCATGACGGCCGCCTTCGCGATCGGCATGGGCCGCTACGCGCTCGCCCGAGCCGTCGAGTACGCGCGCGACCGCACCGTGTGGGACGCCCCCATCGGCGCCCACCAGGCCATCGCCCACCCCCTCGCACAGGCGCACATCGACCTCGAACTGGCGCGCCTGATGATGCAGAAGGCGGCGTATCTGTACGACGCCGGTGACGACGTCGGCGCGGGCGAGGCCGCGAACATGGCCAAGTACGCGGCGGGGGAGGCATGCGTGCGGGCCGTGGACCAGTCGGTGCACACCCTGGGCGGGAACGGGCTGACGCGGGAGTTCGGACTCGCTTCGTTGATAACCGCCGCGCGCGTGGCTCGTATTGCTCCGGTGAGCCGGGAGATGATTCTCAACTACGTCTCCCACCAGACCCTGGGTCTGCCCAAGTCGTACTAGCGGCGAGCCCAAAGCCCGTGCTGTGCCAGGAGGAACCATGTTCCGCAGCGAGTACGCAGACGTTCCGCCCGTAGAACTCCCCATCCACGACGCGGTGTTGGCCCGCGCCGCCGAGTTCGGGGACGAACCCGCCCTGATCGACGGCACGGACGGCACCACCCTCACGTACACCCAGGTGGACCGGTTCCACCGCAGCCTCGCGGCCGGGCTGGCGGAGGCGGGCGTACGCAAGGGGGACGTCCTCGCCCTGCACAGCCCGAACACGGTCGCCTTCCCGCTGGCCTTCTACGCCGCCACGCGCGCGGGTGCCTCCGTCACGACGGTGCACCCGCTCGCCACGCCGGAGGAGTTCGCCAAGCAGCTGCGCGACTCGGCGGCCCGCTGGATCGTCACCGTGTCACCGTTCCTGGAAGCGGCCCGCCGGGCCGCCGAACTCGCGGGCGGCGTCCAGGAGATATTCGTCTGCGACAGCGCGCCCGGACACCGTTCACTGGCCGACATGCTCGCCTCGACGGCCCCCGAGCCGGTGGTCGACATCGACCCGGCGGAGGACATCGCGGCGCTCCCGTACTCGTCGGGAACGACCGCCCTCCCCAAGGGCGTGATGCTCACCCACCGCCACATAGCCACGAACCTGGCCCAGTTGGAACCGGCGGTCCCCATGGGCCCCGGCGACCGCATCCTCGCCGTACTGCCCTTCTTCCACATCTACGGTCTCACCGCCCTCATGAACGCCCCGCTGAGGAAGGGCGCCGCGGTCGTCGTCCTCCCGCGCTTCGAGCTGGAGACCTTCCTCGCGGCCATCGAGAACCACCGCATCACCGGCCTCTACGTGGCCCCGCCGATCGTCCTGGCCCTGGCCAAACACCCGGCGGTCGCGCAGTACGACCTCTCGTCCCTGAAGTACGTCATCAGCGCCGCCGCACCCCTCGACGCGAACCTCGCCGCCGCCTGCGCACAGCGCCTGGGCCTGCCGCCCGTGGGCCAGGCGTACGGCATGACGGAACTGTCCCCGGGCACCCATGTGGTCCCCGTACGGGACATGGCCACCGCACCCCCCGGAACCGTCGGCAAGCTCATCGCCGGCACCGAGATGCGGATCGTCTCCCTCGACGACCCCGACAAGGACCTGGGCATCGGCGAGGCCGGCGAGATCCTCATCCGCGGCCCCCAGGTGATGAAGGGCTACCTGGGACGCCCCGACGCCACCGCCGCGATGATCGACCGGGACGGCTGGCTGCACACCGGTGACGTCGGCCATGTGGACGCCGGCGGCTGGCTGTTCGTCGTCGACCGGGTCAAGGAACTCATCAAGTACAAGGGCTTCCAGGTGGCCCCCGCCGAACTGGAGGCCCTCCTGCTCACCCACCCCGGCATCGCCGACGCGGCGGTCGTGGGCGAGTACAACGACGACCACAACGAGGTCCCGCACGCGTACGTGGTCCGCCAACAGCCGGCCGTAGCCCCTTCGGACCTGACGGAGGGCGAGGTCATGATGTACGTCGCCGAGCGCGTCGCCCCCTACAAGCGGGTCCGCCGGGTCACCTTCATCGACGCCGTCCCGCGAGCCGCCTCCGGCAAGATCCTGCGCCGGGAACTGCGGGGCCGGGCATGACGTCGATCGGTCGTGCACGCGCGCGTGGCATCGAGACCCTGAGCCTGGACTCACCGTCCACCCGGAACGCGCTGTCGGCGCCCCTGGTGGCCGAGTTGGCGGACGCGCTGACGGAGTGCGCCAAGGACCCGGACGTACGGGCGATCGTCCTCACCCACACGGGGAACACGTTCAGCGCGGGCGCGGACCTGCGGAACCCACCGCACCCCGACGCCCTGGTGGCCGTACTCCGCCGGATCGTGGAACTCCCCAAGCCGGTGATCGCCCGAGTGACCGGCCACGTACGGGCGGGCGGCCTCGGCCTCCTCGCGGCCTGCGACATCGCGACGGCATCCGCGGAGTCCACCTTCGCCTTCACAGAGGTACGGATCGGAGTCGCCCCGGCGGTGATCTCCCTCCCCCTCCTGCCCCGCACGGACCCCCGCGCCCTGGCCCGCTACTACCTCACCGGCGAACGCTTCGACGCGACGGAAGCAGTCGCCGTAGGCCTGCTGACGACGGCGGGCAAGGACGTCGACGAGACTCTCACCCCGATCCTCGACGGCCTGCGCCGAGCCGCCCCCGAGGCCCTGGCCGAGACGAAACGGCTGCTCACGGCTAGGGTGCTGGAAACCTTCGACCGGGACGCGGCCGACCTGACCGCGCTCTCGGCACGGCTGTTCGCCTCCGCGCAGGCCCGCGAGGGGATGACGGCCTTTCTCGAACGACGGGATCCCGCATGGGTGGTGTGAGCGCGGCGGCGCCGACGGGCACGGTCGACCGCAGACCCAAGCAGGACCGCAGCCGGGCCACCCGGCAGCGCCT
This sequence comes from Streptomyces sp. NPDC088350, assembly GCF_044753545.1. Taxonomy (NCBI): domain Bacteria; kingdom Bacillati; phylum Actinomycetota; class Actinomycetes; order Kitasatosporales; family Streptomycetaceae; genus Streptomyces; species Streptomyces sp. NPDC088350. The sequence goes on from NZ_JBIVNL010000024.1 coordinate 10,421, forward strand.
CCTGGAAGCCGCCGTGTCCTGCCTCGCCGAACACGGCTGGGCAGGCTCCACGGTCTCCGTCGTCGCCGAACGCGCCGGCGTCTCCCGAGGCGCCGCCCAACACCACTTCCCGACCCGCGAGGACCTCTTCACCGCGGCCGTCGAATACGTCGCCGAGGAACGCTCCACGGCCCTCCGGGCCCTGTTCCCACAGGGCGCCGAAGACCGCCGCATCGTGATCGAGGCCCTGGTGGACCTCTACACGGGCCCCCTGTTCCGAGCCGCCCTCCACCTCTGGGTAGCCGCCTCGAACGAGGAGCAACTCCGCCCCCGGGTAACGGAGTTGGAGGCGAAGGTGGGCCGTGAGACTCACCGTATCGCGGTGGAGTTGCTGGACGCGGACGAGTCGAGACCGGGCGTGCGCGAAACAGTCCAGGGCCTGCTCGACATGGCAAGAGGCCTGGGCCTGGCCAACCTGCTCACGGACGACAGGGGCAGGCGGGAGCGGGTGGTAGCCCAATGGGCAGCACTGCTGGAGCACGCCTTGGGGCGATCCACCTAGGGGCGCGGGGCTGTGTCAATTTGCGGCTCCGCCGCGCGGGCGCGACCAGCCACATCAGGCCCGCAGTCGCCCACGCTCCTCAAGCCCCTCTTCAGTGGGCGATATCCGAGTACCCCTCGATCGACTGAGGCCCACGAGACTCCGGCCCCACATACCGAGCAGAAGGCCGCACAAGCCTCCCCGTCCGCTTCTGCTCAAGAATGTGCGCCGACCACCCCGCGGTCCGCGCACACGTGAACATCGACGTGAACATGTGCGCCGGCACCTCCGCGAAGTCCAGCACGATCGCCGCCCAGAACTCGACGTTGGTCGCCAGCACCCGATCAGGCCGCCGCGCATGCAATTCCGCCAGCGCCGCCTTCTCCAACGCCTCCGCGATCTCGAACCGCGGCGCCCCCAACTCCCGCGCCGTGCGCCGCAGTACACGAGCCCGAGGATCCTCGGCCCGGTACACCCGGTGCCCGAACCCCATCAACCGCTCACCCTTGTCGAGCGCCTGCCGGACATACGCCTCCGCGTCCCCCGTCCGCTCGATCTCCTCGATCATCCCGAGCACACGAGACGGCGCACCCCCGTGCAACGGCCCGGACATCGCCCCCACGGCCCCGGACAGCGCGGCGGCCACATCCGCACCAGTAGAGGCGATGACCCGAGCCGTGAACGTCGACGCGTTCATGCCGTGCTCGGCGGCGGACGTCCAGTACGCGTCCACGGCGGCGACATGCTTCGGATCGGGCTCACCCCGCCACCGGATCATGAACCGCTCGACAACGGACTGCGCCTTGTCGATCTCCCGCTGCGGCACCATCGCGTTGCCCTGCCCGCGCGCGGACTGCGCGACGTACGACAGCGCCATCACGGCCGCGCGGGCGAGGTCGTCGCGGGCCTGCTCCTCGTCGATGTCGAGGAGGGGCTTGAGGCCCCACACGGGCGCGAGCATGGCCAGCGCGGACTGTACGTCGACGCGGATGTCACCGGAGTGCACCGGGATCGGGAACGGCTCGGCCGGCGGCAGCCCGGGGTTGAAGGCGCCGTCGACGAGCAGCCCCCAGACGTTGCCGAACGAGACGTGACCGACCAGATCCTCGATGTCGACGCCCCGGTACCGCAGGGCGCCGCCTTCCTTGTCCGGTTCGGCGATCTCCGTCTCGAACGCGACGACTCCTTCGAGTCCGGGTACAAAGGAGGGGTCGAAGTCGGGCATCAGGCGGCTCCTCATGCTGTGGCTCCACGGTCGCTCGGGACTCGCGGGCCGAAGATAGAGACATCAGCACCATAACGCCGAGTGCCACGCGGGGGGAGGGTCTGCGGCACTGAGTGCCACCCGAACTCGTGGCCGCACCCGGTCGTACGGCAAGATGACCGCCGTGACCGACCGCGATCCCACCGACGGTGAAGCCGCCGCCCGCGATACCGCCGCCCGTGATCCCCGCCTCGACCCCGCCGCGATGCGCGAGCAGTACCGCGCGGAGGGCCTCGACGAGAACGACGTGGCAGCCGACCCCATGGCACAGTTCGGCCGCTGGTTCGAGGAGGCGGCGCTCCAGGAGCTGGTCTACGAACCGAACGCCATGGTCGTCTCCACCGCCGACGCCGAGGGCCGCCCCAGCTCCCGCACGGTCCTGATGAAGCACTACGACGCACAGGGCTTCGTCTTCTACACGAACTACGGCTCCCGCAAGGCCCGCGAACTGGGCGTCAACCCGTATGTCTCGCTGCTCTTCCCCTGGCACCCGATGGCCCGCCAGGTCCTGGTCACCGGCACCGCCCGCCGCACCGGCCGCGACGAGACCGCCGCGTACTTCCGCACCCGCCCGCACGGCTCCCAGCTCGGCGCCTGGGCCAGCACCCAGTCCTCGGTGATCCGCTCCCGCACCGAACTGGAGTCGTCGTACGCCGACCTCCTCGCCCGCTACCCCGAGGGCGAACAGGTCCCGGTCCCCCCGCACTGGGGCGGCTTCCGCATCGCCCCGCAGACGGTCGAGTTCTGGCAGGGCCGGGAAAACCGCCTCCACGACCGCCTCCGCTACACAGCCGAGCCGGCCGGCACCTGGCGCGTGGACCGCCTGAGCCCCTGACCGACGGGCCCTGAGGGCAAACGCAGGCGACCCGCGAGCTCAGGTCCCTCCGCCTCACGGCGGGGGAGCCGGCCGGACGTACCGGCGAGCTCGCGGGTCGGGTGACTGCGTTGGGTTAGGCCGGCTGCGCGCAACTCGCACACGCTGGTCCGGCGCCGAACCGAGTACGACGGCGGGCCACTAGCCCGCAGTCACCTCGTACGTCCGGGTTTCACTCATGTACCCGATCACCTCCTTTCCTACGTAAGCCACACCCTAAGAAGCCGTCGGCCGTCGATCAACCGCTTTTCCCGGTTGTTGACCGCGCCGGTTCCGGCCTCGTGCTGTACCCGTATCCGTCGCCCCGCTGGAGGAGCCGCAGATTCCGGTGCGAGACGTTGATGCGGCCTCCCGGCGTCGTCAGACTGTGCTGCCCCCTGGACCGGACGGAGATGCGGCCGGTCCACGGGCCCGCCCACCTGCCGGAGGGCACCGTGGCCCGTACGAGATCACCGGTGACGTACCCGAAGTGCCGCTTGGCACGAGCCCGGTGAAGCCGCGGGAAGCCGAACCGATCCGGGGTCGTACGGGCGTAGGAGCCGCGCCCGGTGGCCGTGGCCACGAGCACCTGTCCGGGATGGCGCACGATGGCGTCGCCGCGCTCGTGACGCAGGCGGCCGACGGACAGCGCGTCGAGGGTGTGCGTCTTCGCGAGCCCCATGGCCTCGCGGTTCCTCTTGGTACGCCCGCCCGACCAGGCGTGTACGGGCCTGCCGAGGGCGCCCATGGCCTCGGCGAGACGCCATCGGGTCGCGTTCATGGCGGCGGCGTCACGGAGCGGTGCCCTGGTCTGTTCCAGGATTTTCGCGAGGCGGTCGGGCCGGTCGGCGAGGAACGTCTCGACCGGGTTACTGCCCTTGGCCTCGTTGCAGGGGACACAGGCGAGGACGAGGTTGGCGATGTGGTCGGAGCCTCCTCGGCTGCGGGGGCTGAGGTGCTCGACGTTCAGCGGTACGTCGGTGGCGTCGCAGTAGGCGCAGGCGCTGTTCCCCTTGGTGTGGAGGTAGGCGCGTGCGGTGGTTCCGGCGAGTGTGCCCTGCCCGTACTCGGCTCCGGAGAGCCGTCTCCCCGCACTCATGGAATGGGTGTCGAACGCGACGCGCTCGACGTGGACTTCGGTGACGGGTGCGTAGCGGCACAGGCGGGTTGCCAGGGACCGGGTGGTGTCGACCCGGTGGCGCAGGGAGGGCGGCAGCCATCCTGCGGGACGGGGACGGTTGTCCGAACGGGGCGCTCGGTAGCGGCAGTTGGCCGAGCGTCGTCTGCGCCGGTAGCCGGCGCGTCGCCGTATGCCCAGGTGGATCTGATCGCCGCGGTGCTGGAGTTCGATCGCGATCAGCCCTCGTCTGACGGTGATGGTGGCGCCCTGTCGGTCGACCTCCCTCTTCTCGTCGGTGAGGACGAGACCAGTGCCTCTTGAGCCCGGGTCGATGCGTAATTGCACTCCGTCGACTTCCGAGCCGGCGAGCGTGCGGTCTTTCAGCCGGATGGTGAACGGCACCCGCCGGGCGACCGCGGCCCGTCCCTTTCCCAGGAGTTCGCGGGCGCGGGCCGGATGGCAGGGCATGAGAGGCCGTCCGTCCTTGGCGAGCACGAAGACTCTGCTCGCGCCGATCCCACTCGTGTCCGACGGGTTGTGCGCGGGAGCGTCACCGCTCCGGTTCTCTGCCGCCTCCGCCGCCGTGGCAGCGTGCTCGGCGTGACGCCGACGGGCACCGGTACCGCGCCCGTCGGTCTCCCCTCGCCCATGTTCCCCGACGGTGCCCCGCGCGGTGGCGGGGTGTCCGTGAGCCGTTTCGTCCCTGCTCCCAGGGGTGTCTGCTCCCACGGATTCCAGAGCGGGCTGCTGAGGAAGCACAGCCTGGTGGGTCTGTTCGCCTGCGGGAAACGTAGTCATCGGGGTACCTCCCTGATCTCCTCGATCGTGATGACTGGGGCTGGCCACTCGGCGTCCGCCCGCCGGGCGGCACGGACTCCGGTCGATGTCCGGGGAGCGAGTGGCCTCCTTTCCGAAGTGTGTGGTCGACGTTAGGGAAGGAGATCTGCCCTGGGGGAGTGATCCAACCAAAGTCGCCCCTTCGTGCGAACAGATCGAATTGATCGAACGCGCGGCCGATCTTTCTGCTACCTAGAGACGGGGTGCGGCTTCGAGCCGTGCCGGATCGAGGCGCACGTGCGCAGTGGAGGGGTGACTGGTGACCGAGCTTCGGATCGAGTCGGTGGACGGGGAGGACGCGCTCCAGGACTGGCGGTACGTCCACAACCTGATCGTGCCGCCCGCCGCGCTGTCCCTCGACGAGGTGCGGGAGCGGAGCGGCCGGAACCGGCTGGAGAACGCGTACCTGGGGGACACGCTCGTGGGCTGCTCCACCGTCCGCCCGCCGCAGGGCGAGGACGCGGTGGCGACCGTCATCGCGCGCGTGCTGCCCGGGTTCCGGAGGCGCGGCTACGGAGTGGCCCTCTACGAAAACGCCCTCACGCGCGCGCGTGCGCTCGGCGCCGGGGTGATCGAGACCGTCGTCCTGGCCGCCAACGCGGACGGGGTGCGGTTCGCCGAGGCGCGGGGTTTCGTCGAGACCGAGCGGTATGTGCTGGACGGGGAGACCGACCTGTGGATCACTCTGCGGTTGATGTGGTGACGTGGGGACGGGCCGGCGTCGTACAACGATTCCCTCAATCTTGCGGGAACCCGGTGTGTGCTGCGTCACGTTCGAGTTGAATGAGGGGGAGTGAGTGAACCGACGCGTCGTGTCCGCGGACGCAGCCTGCAGGGGGTCCAGGTGAGTGCTTCCCGGCGTAGTGGGACCACCGACGAGTTGGGTCCCGACGAGCCCGAGCGGGACGGCGGGCCCGAAGCGGTCGGTGGGTCCGATCTGCTGGCCGCGTTGCTGGACGGGATGGACGCGGCACTGTGTGCCTTCGACGCGGATGGGGTGCTGACGCACTGGAACCGTGAGGCGGAGCGCATCCTCGGCTGGACCGCGGCCGAGGCCGTGGGGCGGCACGGGCTGGCCGGGTGGGCCGTGCGGAGCGCGGACGCCGAGGAGGTCGAGGGGCGGCTCATGTCCGCCATGCGGGCGCCCGGGCGGCAGGTCAACGAGTTCGCGCTGCTGACCAAGGATGGCGGGCGGGTGCTGGTGCGGACCCAGTCCGCCGCCGTGCGTGGGCCCGACGGGAAGCCCGCCGGGGTCTACTGCGCCTTCAGTGAGGTGCATGCCCAGATCGACCTGGAGAGGTCGATCGCCCTCAGTGAGGCCCTCTTTGAGGATGCCTCCTGGGGGGTCGTGCTCGTCGATGCCGATCTGCGGCCCGCCGTCGTCAACTCGCATGCCGCGCGTGCGCTCGGTACCGGGCGCACCTCCGTGCTCGGGCGGCCCCTCGGCGAGTTGCTCGCCCAGGGCGTCGAGGAGCTGGAGGCCGCGCTCACGCATGTGCTCGCCGAGGGCGCGCCACCGGCGCCCGCCGAGATCTGGGTGAGCGTACGGACGCCGGAGGGGCATCAGCGGCGCTGCTGGCGGAGCGGCTTCCTGCGGCTGGCCTCGCCGCTCACCGAGGAACCGGTGCCGCTCGGCGTCGGCTGGCTCTTCCAGGACGTCACCGAGGCCAAGCAGCTCGAACAGGAGGCCTCGCTGCTGCGCTTCCGCGCCCAGCAACTGCACCGCGCCGCCCGCGCCGCCGCCGAGTGCGAGGACCCGCGCGACGCGGCGACCGTCCACCTCGACTTCGCCCTCGCCGGTTTCGCCGACCACGCCATCGTCGACCGGGTCGTGGGCGGATCGTTGAACGACAACGACAACGAGGGGCCGCGTACTACGGGCGTACGGCTCGTCAGGGTCGCCGCCACGCCCACGGGTGCGCCGGGACCCAGCCTGCTCGCCGGCGCGGCCGGGCTGCCGGTGCGCTACGGAGAGGGGCATCCCGCCCTCCAGTGCGTCGAACGCGTCGGCTCCGTGCGGGCCAGCATCGGCACCGCCCCGCCCGAGCAGGCACGGGAATGGGCCCGCGTCCGCCAGTGGCCCGTGGACGCCGTGCACGCGCTGTGCGCGGTGCTGCGCAGCCGGGGGCGGACGCTGGGGGTCGTGACGTTCCTGCGCGGCGGCGGACGCAGCCCGTTCGAGCGGCCCGACTCGATCTACGCCGAGGACGTGGCCGTACGGATCGCGGCGGCGCTGGATCTCGCCGGGGAGGCGGGCGAGAAGCGGTAGGGGCGGCTCAGCGCTGGTAGAAGATCCGGTCCCGGTACTCCTCGAACACCCGGCCGTTCCACTCGTGGCCGCCGTCCACGTTCCCGGAGCGCAGCAGCGGCGGTTCGATGCCGCGCTCGGCCAGGGCCGTCGCCGCCGTCGCCATGACCGCCTGGAGGAGGGCCGTGGTGACGACTGTGGACGCGGGGGCGAAGGGGGCCGGGATGGCGTCGAGGGTGAGTTCCGCGTCGCCGATCGCGATCTTCGAGTCGAGGACGACATCGCAGTGGTCCTTGAGGTACGTCCCGGAGACGTGCCGTGACGTCGTCTCCGAGGCGTACGCCACCGACGTCACGCCGATGACCCGTACGCCGAGGGAGCGGGCCTTCATGGCCATCTCGACCGGCAGGGCGTTGCGGCCCGACAGGGAGATGATCACCAGGGCGTCGCCGGAGCGCAGCGGTGACGTCTCCAGGACGACGCCGGCGAGGCCGTCGACGCGCTCCAGGGCGGAGCCCAGCGTGGCCGGCATGACGTCGACGCCGACGACTCCGGGGACGGCGAGCAGGTTCATCAGGGCGAGCCCGCCCGCGCGGTAGACGATGTCCTGGGCCGCGAGCGAGGAGTGCCCGGCACCGAAGGCGAAGAGGCGCCCGCCACCGCTCACCGTGTCCGCGAGCAGCGTGCCGGCCGCCTCGACGGAGTCGGCCTCTTCGTCGCGGACCCGCTGGAGGAGGGTGATCGCGGCGTCGAAGAACTGGCCGGCAGGCGTACGGTCGCTCATGCGGAAGTCCCCTCGGTGAGTGTGTGTCGCGGATCACCGTGCGGTCTGGACCAAGGGGATGTCAATACGGCGGTCGGGGCGATCCGGCCCGCCGCGGAGCATGTCGGGAGGGGCGCCGCAGCCGGTTGTAACCGGCTGGTTCCAACGGCGCGGCACGGTTGTCAGTGCTATGCGTCAGAATTGAGTCCAGGGCCAGCGCACGCGCCGCGGAGCCGTCGAGCTTCGGGCAGAGGTAATCGAGGGGCACGTATGTCCGGACTGATCGACACCACGGAGATGTATCTCCGCACCATCCTCGAGCTGGAGGAGGAAGGTGTGGTCCCCATGCGCGCCCGCATCGCCGAGCGGCTCGACCAGAGCGGGCCGACGGTGAGCCAGACGGTGGCGCGCATGGAGCGCGACGGTCTGGTGGCCGTGGCCAGCGACCGCCATCTGGAGCTGACGGACGAGGGGCGCCGTCTCGCCACGCGCGTGATGCGCAAGCACCGGCTCGCCGAGTGCCTGCTCGTCGACGTGATCGGCCTGGAGTGGGAGCAGGTGCACGCCGAGGCCTGCCGCTGGGAGCACGTGATGAGCGAGGCCGTGGAGCGGCGCGTGCTGGAGCTGCTGCGCCACCCCACCGAGTCGCCGTACGGCAATCCGATCCCCGGTCTCGAGGAGCTGGGCGAGAAGGACGGGGCGGACCCGTTCCTGGACGAGGGCATGGTGTCGCTGGCCGACCTCGACCCCGGCGTCGACGGCAAGACGGTCGTGGTGCGCCGGATCGGCGAGCCCATCCAGACGGACGCGCAGCTCATGTACACGCTGCGCCGGGCGGGTGTGCAGCCCGGTTCGGTGGTGAGTGTGACGGAGTCGGCGGGCGGGGTGCTGGTGGGCAGCGGCGGTGAGGCGGCCGAGCTGGAGTCGGACATCGCCTCGCATGTGTTCGTCGCCAAGCGCTGACCTGTTCTTCTTCGCGGTGGGTCGTCAACTCGTGGGGCGCGAGGGGTAGTTGTGGCGTTCCGCGGGACCGGTCGGCGATCTCGGCGAATCCAAGATTCAGTGAGCTGAATCGCAGCGCTCGGACGCTTCGCGTGCCAGGCTGTCGCGTGAGGCATATGACCGTGAGGGGGCGGGAGGATGTGCCGCAATCGTGGAGAGGGCCCCGGCGCCGCACGGCGCCGGGGCCTGTCCTCCCCTGTGCTGACCCGGAGCCCCGAGCTCTCAAGGTCATCCCCTGCGGACCGGTTTCCCCGAGCGGTCCGCCTCCCGCTGAAGATCTCCCCTCGGCAGCGGCGATCATTCCTTGAGTCCGGTCACTCGAACGAGGGGTGTTGCGGCCGGAAACAGCGTTTTCGAATCTGTATTCGATAACCTGTGGGTGATGAAACGCGCGGGGCGTGAGCTGTAGGAAGAGACGAGCAAGAGAAGAGAGAGACGGAAGCAAGAAGAAACGGCACGAGCGGCAGAGCGTGGTTCACAGGACCGGTGGGCTCGAAGCGGGAGCGAGCGGTCCGTGCGGAGCTAGGGGGGTGCCAGGACCAATGGCGCGGCGCATCGACGTGACCGGAGCAGGCGGCGTACGCCTGGCCGCATGGGAGTTCGCGGACCCTCCCAAGTCGGGGGAGATCGAGCGGGCACCCGGAGTTCTCTTACTGCACGGCCTGATGGGCCGTGCCTCGCACTGGGCGTCCACCGCCCGCTGGCTCGCCGAGCGGCACCGGGCCGTCGCGCTCGACCAGCGAGGCCACGGCCAGAGCGACAAACCGCCGCAGGCGGCCTTCACCCGCGAGGCCTACGTCGAGGACGCGGAGGCCGCGCTGGAGCAGCTGGGGCTCGCCCCGGTCGTCCTCATCGGGCACGCGATGGGCGCGCTGACCGCGTGGCAGCTCGCCGCGAAGCGGCCCGATCTGGTGCGGGGGCTGATCATCTGTGACATGCGGGCGTCCGCGTTGGGGGCGGCGTCGCAGCGGGAGTGGGCCGACTGGTTCGAGTCGTGGCCCGTGCCCTTCGCCACGCTCGCGGATGTCCGTAAGTGGTTCGGCGAGGACGATCCCTGGGTGGAGCGGCCGAATCCCTCCCGTGGGGAGTTCTACGCCGAGGTGATGCACGAGTCTGCCGACGGGTGGCGGCCGGTGTTCGAGCCGGAGCAGATGCTGAAGTCCCGGGAGACGTGGGTGTACGACGCGCACTGGGAGGAGTTGGCTCAGGTGCAGTGTCCTTCTCTTGTGGTGCGGGGGCTGGACGGGGAGTTGGGGCGGGCGGAGGCGCAGGAGATGGTTCGGGTGCTGCCACGGGGGGAGTACGCGGAGGTTGCCGATGCCGGGCATCTGGTGCACTACGACCAGCCGGCGGCTTGGCGGGCGGCTGTCGAGCCGTTTCTTGATGGGGTGCTGGTGTGATTTCTGCGCCTAGGAGCTCGGGGGTTCTCTGTCGTGGGCGGGTGCGGGTGCGTTGGGGCTGGTCGCGCAGTTCCCCGCGCCCCTAAAAGAACGCGGCTCCCGTGGCCTGAAAAGTCAGCCCTTGCTTACCGCCGCCAAGATCTCCGGTAGGCGCCTCGCCGTTCCCGGTGCCGCCAACCGCAGTCCCGCATACGTGATCGTCGCCCCGTAACCCGCCCCCACCGGCAGCAGGACCCAGCTCCACTGGTCGCCGTCCGCGCTGACGTTGGCCCAGATCGTCAGGGCGATGACCGGGGCGCACAGGAGGGCCGCTGAGATCATGCCGCCGAAGATGGAGATCCAGGCGAGGCCGGACTGGCCGGGGGCGACGTTTTTGTGGCTGCCCTGGGGGATGGAGTAGGGGAAGCGGGCGGAGGTCCAGGCGCCGGTGGCGAGCATCGCGCCGAGGAGGGCGAAGGAGAGACCGAGGACTTCCGGGAGCCGGGGCCAGTCGCCGAGCATCGCTGTCGTCAGGACGGTCACGAGGACCGCGTACGGGAGGGTGATCACCAGCAACGCGAGGGCGCGGGCGCGGAGTTCGACGTAGGCGTCCCGGGTCGTGGAGATCGTCATCGCGACCATCCAGAACGCCGAGGTGTCCTGGCCGAACTGGTTGTACATCTGGATGCCGAGCATCCCGGCGGCGAAGCACGCGAAGTAGACGGAGCCGGTGCCCTGCAGCGCGTTGAACACCGGCACGATCAGGCCGATCGCCAGCGAAGTCACCCACGCGGCCTTGGTCTTGGGGTCGCGCCAGACGTAGCGCAGGCTGCGTTCCATGACCGTGCCGGTGCGGCCGGACGGGAGGAGACGGGCCAGGCCGCCGGTGGCTGTCCTGTCCTTCGCGGCCGGTTCGGCGGACTGGAGGGTGGAGCCGTCGGGTGCGGTCATCAGCCGGGTCAGCGTGCGCGACCAGAGGGTCAGCAGGCCCGCCAATGCGCCGACGGACAGGGCGAGTTGGGTTGACGCCAGGCCGTACGAACCCCTGCTCGCCGAGTCCACCGCGCCGACCGCCGACGCGGGTGGCACCCAGCGCAACACCTCGCCCGCCGGGTCGAGTTGAGCCAGTCCGGACGAACCAAGCCGCTGCGCGCCGAAGTTGACCAACTGCGCCCCGACCGCGATCACCAGCCCGCTCAGCACCGCCAGGTCCCGCCCCTTCCTGCTGGTCAGCAGGCGGATGTTGGCGGTGGCGACGGCCCGCGCGAGCGCCACGCAGATCAGCAGGGCGAGCGGGAGCGCCAGGACCGCCGTGACGTACGCGGCGGCGCCGTGCGCGACCGCGATCACCGACCCGAGTAGCAGCACCAGCGTGAACAGCGGCCCGATACCGACCAACGAGGCCGCCAGCAGCGCCCGTACCAAGGGTTGGGGCCGAAGTGGCAGCATCACCAGGCGAGTTGGGTCGAGGGTCTCGTCGCCGGACGGGAAGAACAGCGGCATCACCGCCCAGCCCAACCCCAGTACCGCCACGAGGAGTACGACCACGGAGTCCGCGTGCGCGTCCCCGCGCAGCGAGATCAGGCCGAGCAACTGGAGCGCCGCGAACAGCAGCGCCACCACCGCCGACGCGGCATACGCGGCCCGCCGGCCACCGGACTGCCGTAGACCGTTGCGGAGCAGGGACAGCTTCAGGCGTACGACGACGGGGGTGATCGAGGCGGGTGTCGTGGTGTCGTTCATCGGGTGCCGCCGCCGAGCCAGTCGAGGTCGGAGCCGTGGTCGCGGGCGCCGGCGCCGACGAGTTCGAGGAACGCCTGCTGGAGGGTGGGCGCTTGGCCGCGCACCTCGGCGAGGGTGCCCTGGGCGCGGATGCGGCCGGCGGCCATCACGGCGACCCAGTCGCAGAGCGACTCGACGAGTTCCATGACGTGGGAGGAGAAGACGACGGTGGCGCCGGAGGCGGTGTAGCGCTCCAGGACGCCCCGGATGGTCTGCGCGGAGACCGGGTCGACGCCCTCGAACGGCTCGTCCAGGAACAGGACTTCGGGGTTGTGGAGGAGAGCGGCGGCGAGCCCGATCTTCTTGCGCATACCGGTCGAGTAGTCGACGACGAGCTTGTGCTGGGCACCGGCCAGATCGAGCACGTCGAGCAGCTGCGCGGCCCGCTTGTCCACCTCGGCCCCGGGCAGCCCCCGCAACCGCCCGCTGTAGCCGAGGAGTTCCCGCCCCGAGAGCCGTTCGAAGAGGCGAAGTCCCTCCGGCAGCACCCCGATCCGTGCCTTCACGGCCACGGGGTCCGCCCATACGTCGTGCCCGACGACCTCGACAGTCCCCTGATCGGGCCGCAGCAACCCGGTCACCATGGAGAGGGTGGTGGTCTTTCCGGCCCCGTTGGGCCCGACCAGCCCAATGAACTTCCCGGCAGGCAACTCCAGATCGATCCCGGCAACAGCGACTTGCTGCCCGAACCGCTTCCAGAGCCCATGTACGCGCACAGCGGCTGACGTCATGAATCAACCCTACGGTCACTGCAGCGCCCCGATAGGGGCGCGGGGAACTGCGCGAGCAACCACAACGGACCCGCAGCCGCCCGACCTACCGATCCCGCCCACACGCATAGGCGAGCGGCGAGATCAACTCCTCCGCATCCGGCAGCCAACGGTTCGCCGCGGTCGGCCGGCAGGCCCACTGCACAGCCCCCCGAGACCCGAACCGGGTAGGCGGCGCGGCCACATACCCACCCTCACCCAGCACCACAAGATCCAACGACGCCGGCGACCACCCGATCTTCCGCACCAGATCCGGCACCTTCACCGAAGCCCCGGGAAGAACGAAGAACTCCATCCGCCGGGCCGGCGTCAACGTGACGGGACCCAGCGTCAACTCCATGCGCTCCATACGCGCCAGCGCGAGGAACCCCGCGGTCTCCGGAACGGAAATCGCGTCGAAGGTCCGCCCGGTCGGCAGCAGAATCGATGCGGCCGGCTGCTTCTGCCACATCCGCCGCGCGACCGTCGCACTGCCCGTCGCCTGCGTCGCCCAGTCCTCACGCGCCGGATGTGCGCCGGGTGCGGCGCACGCGCGGTCGCCGCACGAGCAGTGCTGCACCCCGTCGACGGCTTCCAGCCAGGTGCCGGGGAAGACGTCCCAGTGGCGCTCCTCGGCGTAGCGTACGGCTGTCTCCAGCAGCGATTCCCCGCGCTGCTTCGGAATCTGAGCGGCTTCGGTGCCCGCGATCGTCTCTTCCACGCCCAACACAACTCCCGCACCCACCTGGAGTTACGGGGGTAGCGCGCGCGGGGGAGGAGCATCGATTCCGCAACTGGGGCGCATGGAGGCATGTGCGGGGGCGCGCGGGAGGAACGACGGCGGGAGTTGGGTAGCCACGTGTGGGGCGGGCACCAGCTTTTACCCCGGCATTCCTCGCATGCTTCGCATTTTCGCCATGTTCGCTGGGCATTGATCTTCACGGCCGGATCTTTTCGCTTCAGGGGTTGTTCCCAGGGGGTACGCCATGGCCGCAAGGCCACTTGTCGCGCGGCAGCCGAACGAACGGCTGCAGGCGCTCATCCAGGAGGCGGGGTGCTCGAACGCCGGGCTGGCCCGCCGGGTCAACATGTGCGGCGCCGAGCACGGTCTCGACCTGCGCTACGACAAGACGTCCGTGGCCCGTTGGCTGCGGGGACAGCAGCCGCGCGGGCGGGCTCCGGCGATCATCGCCGAGGCGCTGGGCCGCAAGCTGGGCCGTACGGTCACGATCGACGAGATCGGCATGGCCAACGGCAAGAACCTCGCGTCGGGCGTGGGCCTGCAGTTCTCGCCGACCGTCCTCGGGGCCATCGAGCAGGTGTGTGAGCTGTGGCGCAGCGACGTGGGGCGCCGGGACTTCCTGTCCGGTTCGTCGGTCGCCGCGTCCGCGCTGGTCGAGCCGAGCCGTGACTGGCTGATCTCCTCGCCGGACTCGCAGGTCGCGCGCGCGGCGGGGCCGAGGGTGGGCCCGTCCGACGTGGCGGCGGTCCGCGCGATGACCCAGGCGCTCAGCGACCTGGACCATCAGTACGGCAGCGGGCATGTGCGCCCGGTCGTCGTGCACTACCTCAACAGTGTCGTCTCCGGGCTGCTCGCGGGGTCGTACCGGGAGGCCGTGGGGCGTGAACTGTTCGCCGCCGTCGCCCGGTTGACGGAACTCGCCGGCTACATGGCCGTCGACACCGGTCAACCCGGCCTGGCGCAGCGGTACTACATCCAGGCGCTGCGCCTCGCGCAGGCGGCCGGGGACCGGGGATACGGCGGGTACGTCCTGGCCGCGTCCATGAGTCACCTGGCCGCGCAGCTCGGAAACCCGCGTGAGATCGCGCAGTTGGCGCGGGCGGCGCAGGAGGGGGCGCGCGGGCGCGTGACCCCGCGGGCCGAGGCGATGTTCTACGCGGCGGAGGCGCGCGGGCACGCCCTCATGGGTGACGCGCGGTCCGCGCAGCTGGCGTCGGGGCGCGCGGTGAGCGCGCTGGACGCGGCGGATCCGTCGTCCGGGGACGACCCGGCGTGGATCGGGCACTTCGACGAGGCGTATCTCGCCGACGAGTTGGCGCACTGCCACCGCGACCTGGGGCAGGCCGAGGCGGCGGCCAGGTGCGCGCAGGAGTCCCTGGACGGGCACCCGGAGTCGCGGGCACGCCGTCGGGCCATCGGGTACGTGCTCCTCGCGAGCGCGCAGGTGCAGCAGCGCGAGGTCGAGCAGGCCTGCAACACGGGCCTGAAAGCGGTGGAGTTGCTCGGTTCGCTCCGCTCCAACCGGGGCGCCGAGTACCTGGACGACTTCCAGCAGCGCCTGGAGCCGTACCGGGACGAGCCGGTGGTGCGGGAGTTCGGGGCGCGGATGGAGTTGCAGGCCGCCGCGTGAACAGGGAGTGAACGAAGCGTCCGGTGGTCTTCCACTGGTGAAAGGGGGCGTACAGCGGGATTTGGAGCGGTTCTCGGTGCTGATGGGGGCCCGGAGCTGTTACCGGGGTCACAAGTGGAGAGGTCCAGTCCAGTGCTGCGTGGCACCGGGCTCGGGGTACCCGGTAGCGTGAGCCGACGATCCCGAAGGTCCCCCATTCGTAGGAGTCCCGGTGACGCAGAGTGGACAGGGCGAGGAGCCCTCGGCGCGGCCCGCGCGCGAAGGCATCGTGCTGCCCTCCGACGGAGGCGCACCCCTCCTGCCGGGTATGACGGGCGGGCACGGTGACCAGCGGTCGGGCGGCCAGCCGGCGACAGCACCCCCGGGCGGCGGCCAGCCCTGGGGCGGGTCGTGGGGCCCGGACCAGCAGCACGACCCACAGCACCAGACGCCGCCCCCGCCGCCGGGACAGGGCTGGGGCGACGCACCACAGCAGCCGCAGCAGCAGTGGGGCACCGCCCCCGAGCAGCCGTCCCCGTGGGGCGCCCAGGACGGCATCCCGGCCCAGCCGGGGGCCCTGCCCCAGGAGAGCGCCTACGGGGCGCAGGCACAGCCGTACGGCACCCCGCAGTCGTACACACCGGAGTACGCCTCGGGCTACCCGTCGGACCAGGCGCACGCGATACCGGCCGGGACCGACCCGCAGGCCTACGGCGGATACGGATACGGCGCTTCCGGTGCGGGCGCGCCGCTGCCGCCCGCCTCGCCCGCGTTTCCGAGCGCCCCGCCGCCGTCCGCCGACGAGGGGGCGACGCAGTTCATCCCGCCGGTGGTCAACCCTCCCGGCGACGAGGGCGCCACGCAGTTCCTGCCGCCGGTCCCCGCCGTCGGCATGGACGAGGGCGCCACCCAGTTCATCCCGCCCGTCGTGCCGGGGGCGCTGCCGCCCGAGGTGCACGCCGGGCCCATGCCGCAGGCCTCCCACCCCGACGCGCAGCCCACGCAGTTCCTCCCGCCGGTGCCCGCGCAGGGCGCCGCTCCCGGGTACGGGGCGCAGCCGGGCGGGTCCGGGGAGCGGCAGCCGCCCGTCGAGTTCGACAACCTCTTCCGCGGCGGCTCCGGGAGCGAGGCCCCGGCCGGGTCCACGCAGCAGATTCCCCGCTACCAGCAGCCGCCGCAGCCCGAGCGACAGGGCTACGCGCAGCCTTCGTACGCCCAGCCGTCGTATGCCCAGCCGTCCTACGCCCCGCCCGGGGGCGGGGGGCCGGGCGCGGCGCAGGGCGACGACGGGGGCCGGGGCGGGCGTCGCTCGCGGGTGCCGCTGATCGCCGGTGTCGGGGTCGGGATCGCCGTCCTCGGGGTCGGCGCGGGCGCGCTGCTCAGCGGTGGCGGCGGCAAGAGCGACGCCAACAAGACCGTCGCGGCCACGTCGGCCGCGAGTTCCTCGTCGGCGGGCACCGACGGCGCGAAGGAACAGGCCGTCGCCCTGGACAAGTTGCTCGCCGACAGCGGCGGCAGCCGTGCCTCGGTGATCAACGCCGTGGGCAATGTGAAGGCCTGCAACAACCTCGACGGCGCCGCCTCCGACCTGCGGGACGCGGCCAAGCAGCGCACCGAGCTGGTGACCAAGCTGTCCGGGCTCACCCTGGACAAGCTGCCGTCCAACGAGGCGCTGACCACCGCTCTCACCAAGGCGTGGAAGGCGTCCGCGTCGGCCGACACCCACTACGCGGCGTGGGCCGACCAGGCCGCGGGCAAGCACGGCTGCAAGAAGGGCAACGCCCGCACCACCGGCCAGACCGCGGCCGGCAACGCGGCGAGCGGCACCGCCAGCAACCAGAAGGTGAAGGCCGCCGCCCTCTGGAACACGATCGCGAAGACGTACGGCCTGACCGAGCGCCAGCCGACCCAGCTCTGAGGGAACGCGGGAGCAGCGGAACAGGGCGGCGCGGGTCTCAGTCGAGATCCGCGCTGTCCAAGATCTTCGTCATGTCGAAGAAGCCGTTCTTCGCCGACACCAGAACGCCCTTCCGTACGACCTGAAGCGTGATGTCGGCGTTGACGAGGCGGGCCAGTCCGACGGACGCGAGATTGTCGTCCGCGGAGCTCCACTGGAGTGTCGGCGTGAGCCCGCCCGTGTTGACCTTGACGCCGTCGTCGAGGGCGCGCCGCACGTTGTCGGCGGTCACGTCGCCGCCGCCGAGCGATTTCACGACGGCCCTGAACGCGGTGTACGCGATCCAGGTGGTCTGCACCCCCGCGTCCGCCGGGTCGATGCGGTTGTCACCGAAGGCCACCTCGTTGACGGCCTTCTTCATCGGGTCCCAGCGCGCGTCGCTCGCGACCGGGTACCAGCCGGTGATGTACGACCCCTCGTACGGCCCGGACTGCCCGCCCGTGGAGTTGATCTCGGTCTGGTCGACGCTGCCGAGCACGGTCGCGGTCCGTACCGCGGGATAGCTCTGGCGCTCGCGCCGGAAGGAGTCCATGAAGGTGTCGGTGCGGTCCCCGAGGGAGGGCACCACGCACCCCTTCTTGCCCGAGTCGCCGCTCGCGCTCTCCAGCGCGCGCGCCGACTGGTCCGCGTACTCGGTGGCGTCGTCGGCCGCGAGCTGGTCGCTCGCCGGTCCGTGGCCGCCCGCCTTGAGCCCGGCGTTCAGCAGCGGGGGCAGGTCGTCGCCGGCGATGGAGTCGGGCCGGACGAGCGTGACCGGGCCGCAGGAAGGGGCGAGTTCCTTGCCGAGGCCCGCCAGGAGCGCGGGCTGGCCGCCGTTGACGGGGTAGGACAGGGCGCGGGTGAACTCCTCGTTCGTCACGCCGTAGCCGCCGATGTACGGGATGCCGGCGCCCTCCAGCGGGGCGAAGTACGAGTCGCTGAACTCGCTGTAGGAGCCGACGACCGCGACGACGTTCTCCTGCACGGCCTGCCGGGCGCATCTCGCCGCGGACACACTGGTGTTGTGGTCGTTGCAGGTCAGGACCTTGAGTTTGCGGCCGTTGAGACCGCCGTGCTTGTTGATCCACTTCGCGTACGCCGTCGCCATGGCGGGCATACCGGGCTTGTTGGTCGCGTTGGTGTCCCACGGCGCCCAGGTCATCACGGTGATCGCGGCGTCCCCGGAGCCCCCCGTGGTACCGGGGATCACCCCGCAGCCGGCCGCGAGCGACGCACATGCCACCAGAGCGGCCGCCGACGTGACGGATGCTCTGACGGGCCGGGTGATCGTGGGGAGGAAGGTGCTGCGCTTGCGCCGCCTGCCGGTCATGTACACACACGCTTCCGCCACACAGCTAACCCGGGAGTGACTCGTGGTCAATGAACGGTGACGTGGAGGTGAATTACGGGGGGTGTTCCTGTGTGTGTGACAAGGAACGTACGATCGATGACCGTGCAAGGTTCGGAGAACTCTTCCCGTCGCCCCCGTCGCTCCTCCACCATGGGCGGCATGCCACTGAACGACATGCCCTGGTGGCGCTGGCGCAGCAACGTGCGTTCCGCGCTGCACATGCTCTCGGACCCGGCGTTCCAGAGAGACGTCTGGCTGGCCGGCGTCGACGGCTACGGTGACGTCACCGACGCCGTCTACCGGCTCGTCGAGGACACCTGGCTCGACAACTGGTCCGCCGAGAAATACGTCGGCACGATCTTCCGCGACTCCCAGGAGGCGGCCCTCGTCGACACCGCCGTCCTGCGCGTCCTGCGGATCATGCACCAGGTCGGCCCGGACGCGCAGGTCGCCGCGTACGTCGACCACCAGGCGTGGCCGGAGGCGGTGCGGGCGGCACGGGACGCCCATGTGCGGATGGCGGTGAGCGACGGGGAGGACCCGGACGCGCCGCCGCGCACGCTGGAGGTCCTCCAGATCATGACGCGGTCCGCGTAGGCAGAGGGCTGACGCGGGTCCGCGTGGGGCGACGGCTGACGCGGTTCGCGTAGGGCGACGGTGGGTGCGGTCCGCGTAGGCCGGCGGTGGGTGCGGGGCGTCGGTCCGGGTGGCGGACGCCGGTCCCTCCGATCGGGGGGATATGGGACCCTGTCCCGCATGAACGCGCAGTCCACCCCAGCCGCGGCACCCGCCGACCAGTACGTCCTCACCCTGTCCTGCCCCGACAAGCAGGGCATCGTGCACGCCGTGTCGAGCTATCTCTTCATGACCGGCTGCAACATCGTGGACAGCCAGCAGTTCGGCGACCAGGACACGGGACTGTTCTTCATGCGCGTCCACTTCTCGGCGGAGCCGCCGGTGACCGTGGACAAGCTGCGCGCGAGCTTCGCGGCGATCGGTGACTCCTTCCACATGGACTGGCAGATCAACCGGGCCGACGAGAAGATGCGCATCGTCCTCATGGTCAGCAAGTTCGGCCACTGCCTGAACGACCTGCTGTTCCGGGCGCGGATCGGTGCGCTGCCGGTGGAGATCGCGGCCGTGGTGTCCAACCACACCGACTTCGCCGAGCTGGTGGAGTCGTACCACATCCCCTTCCACCACATCCCCGTGACGAAGGACAACAAGGCCGAGGCCGAGGCGCGGATTCTCGACCTGGTCCGCGAGGAGAACGTCGAACTCGTCGTCCTCGCCCGCTACATGCAGGTCCTCTCCGACGACCTCTGCAAGGCGCTCAGCGGCCGGATCATCAACATCCACCACTCGTTCCTGCCGAGCTTCAAGGGCGCGAAGCCGTATCACCAGGCGCACGCGCGGGGCGTCAAGCTGATCGGCGCCACCGCCCACTATGTGACTGCCGACCTCGACGAGGGGCCGATCATCGAGCAGGAGGTCGAGCGGGTCGGGCACGACGTGACCCCGGACCAGCTGGTGGCGATCGGACGTGACGTGGAGTGCCAGGCGCTGGCGCGAGCGGTCAAGTGGCATGCGGAGCGCCGGATTCTGCTGAACGGGCGCCGGACGGTCGTGTTCGCCTAGGGGCGAGGGGGGTGCGGTTTCGGGGCGACTGCGGGCGCGTTGTGGCTGGTCGCGCCCACGCGGCGGAGCCGCATATCGATACAGCCCCGCGCCCCTGGAACTGAGCCGGCGTTTCGAAGGGGCGCGGGGAACTGCGCCACCAGCTCCACCCACCCGCAGCCGCCCCCGAAACCCGCCCCCTACATCCGGCTCAACGACGCCGTCGCGAACAGCACATCCCTGATCGCCTCCCGGTCACCGAGCTGCCCCGCGGCCGCCTCCTCCGGCGACACATGTCCCGCGGCCAGGTGGCAGAACTCCACGCCGTCCAGGGCGATATGGGCCACCTCACGCTCCGCGGAAGCCACCGCCCCGGGTGAGTCAAGGGCGATCAACCACTCGCCCCCACCATGCCCCTCGATCTCCAGCCGCAGACTCCGCCCGGGCTCCCCCGCACCGACGAGATGCCGCCCGTTCCCCTGCGAAGCCAACCCGTGTCGCCGCCGCTCGGCCAGCACCGCGGGAAGCATCCGCGCGGCGAGGTCGATCATCCGGTTCAGGTAGCGCGGGGACGGCGGCTCGTACGGATAGTCCACCGCGTCCGCGATGTCCTCCGCGTGCACCCAGCACTCGAAGGCCCGGTCGAGCATCGCATCGTGCAACGGCAGCTCGAAGTCGCCGTAGGAGACGGCGAGTTTGCCGGTGGTGCCGCCAGTGAACGACACCGTGCGGACGATGTCGTGGCTCTGCTCGCGCCAGGGCGCGCGGATGGACCGGGTCGGCGGGAAGTACGACGCCCGCCAGTACGCCTCGGTGCGCGAGGCCGGCGTCGCGGGCTTGGGAGCCTCCCCGGACAGCGGGTCGTCGAGGCCCAGCGCCGCCGCGACCAGGCCGTCGACGGTCAGCAGATGCGCGATGACCCCGGCGACGGTCGTACGGCGGCTCGTCGGACCCTCGCCGTCGAACCAGCGCAGCCGCACGGGCGCGTGCCACTCGGCGTCGCCTATGTCCTGGAGCAGCGCGTCCAGCCGCGCGGTCTCCGCGTCGTACGGTGTCGCCCACTCCGGCACGGGTATGCGCGGCGGCCGGCGGTCGAAGGAGCCGGTGAGGACGCGGGTACGCAGACCGGGGTCGAGGTCGAGGGGTTCGACGGGGTGCAGCAGTCCTACGGCGCCGCGCAGCCGCAGCGCCTCGTCCGCGCAGGCCCCGCACTCACCGAGGTGCTCCTCCACGGCCGCCGTCTCCTCCGCCGAACACGCGGCCAGCGCCCACGCGCCGAGCAGCGCCTTCAGCACCCGGTGCTCCAGGACCAGCGGCACCGGCCGGGACTCCGACGCGTCGAGCTCGGGCAGTGGGCGCCCGGTGTCCTCCACGGAGGCGCGGGGCATCGGAATCCGCGGCGACTCACCTTCACCGCTCACGGAACCCGCGTCCGCGGAACCGTCACCGGGACCGCCCGGCCCACGGTACGAGCCGTCACCGCTGTCACCGGGGCCGCCCGCCGCACCGTGCGAGCCGTCCCCACTCGCCGAACCGTCACCCCCAGGCTCGCCCGGCCCACCCTGCGTGCCCTCGCCGTCGCCACCACCGTCGTTCACCGAACCGCCGTTCCCGGAGCCGTAGTTCACCCGGTGGTCGTTCCCGGAACCACCCTGCGCGGAGCCGTCGCCCGCGGAGTCACCGGGCTCACCCGGGGCACCCCTGCTCCCCGGCCCACCCTGCGCCGGCACGACCTCCGCACCTTGCCCGGCCCCTTCCCCTTCTCCGGCGCCTTCGCGGTACCCCTTGTGACCCTTGTGACCCTTGTATCCCTTGCGCTCCTCGAAGCCGTCGCGCTGTGCGTCGGTCACGCCCCACCCCCCGCTCCCGGCGGTGCGCCGGCGTCGTGGGCGGTGGAGAGGAGCTGGAGGCCGAGGCGGAGGCGGCGGCGGGCCTCGTCCTCGGTGACGCCGAGGTCGACGGCGGTCTGGCGGTAGTCACGGCGCTGGAAGTAGGCCAGCTCCAGGGCGGCCCGCAGCGGGGCGGGCATGGACGTGACGATGTAGTCGGCGCGGGCGGCGACGGAGGCGCGGCGGACCTTGCGCTCCAACTCCTCGGTGGTGCCCTGGCCGCCCTGCGCGAGGGCGGCGGTCTCGGTGGCGCGCAGCCGCTGCACGGCGAGGCGGTGGGTCAACGCGGCCACCCAGGAACGGAGGGTGCCCTGCTTGGGGTCGTAGGTGTCGGGGTGTTCCCACACGTGGGCGAAGACCTCGCGGGTGATGCCGTCGGCGGCGGTCTCGTCGCCGAGGACGCGGTGGGCGAGGGAGTGCACCAGGGAGCCGAAGCGGTCGTACAGCTCACCGAGGGCCGCCGCCTCGCCGCGTGCGAGCCGCTGCTGCATCTTGCGGTCCCAGCGGGGCGGTGCGTCCTTCGTCGCCATGCGGCCCCCTCACCGTGCCTGTGCCCACGTCAAGCGTGCGCTCACCGTCTCTTCGAATGTAGTGGGCACGTCTGACAGCGCACCCCCCATTCTGCAATTGCACGCCCCCGAAGGGACGCAGGTGGTAACGGATCTGCGCCTACCCTGCCCACACCTGATCGAACAGGATCGAAGGCGACCAAAACAAGCCTCTTCCGACCGTTTTCCGTTTCTGGCGCCATGTTTCAGGGAACGGCCGCTGGGCAGCCGCGCTGCAAGGAAGCGTAGGTACGGCTTCCGTTTCCGGACGGTTTCCGGGAGTTCCGGCTAGCGAGAGGCGCGATGGTGGCCTTCAAAGTGAACGACGGCGAGCGCGGCGGCTGGTCCGTGCTCCTCGTGTCCGGCGAACTGGACCTGGTGACCTCGCCGGTGCTGCGCCAGCGCGTGCACGACGTGGTGGCCGACGGTCACCACAGCCTGGTCGTGGACCTCTCTGAGGTGCTGTTCTGCGACTCCAGCGGGGTCGGCGTGCTGATCGCCGCCCGCCGGCTGATCCGGTCCTGCCAGGGCAATCTGCGCCTCATCCTGCCCGCGCACGGGGCCGTCGACGGTTCGCACGTCAACCGGGTCCTCGGCGCCCTCGGCGTGCGCCGCCTCTTCGACGTCTACCCCGATGTGATGGTGGCCACGGAAGAGGCGCCCGAGGAAGAGGCGGACCCCCTCTCGGCGTGACGCCACGGGGTTCCGCCGTGACGCCGCGGGTTTCCCGCGTGACGCCGTTGTTTCGGAATTTCCCCGGTCTTGGTACAAGCGACGTTTTCCCACTCCCGGACCCGCCCCGGCGTCGTACGCTCCCTGCCAAGCGCACCCACATGAGTAAGGCGGCCCGAAACACATGGTCAGCACCGAGTACGAGCGACGGATCGCCGCCCGGTTCGCCACCTTCGACCAGGACGGCAACGGCTTCATCGACCGGGAGGACTTCAACTCGGCGGCCAAGGCGCTGCTCGCGGAGTTCGGTACGGCGGCCCGCTCCGACAAGGGACAGGCCCTGTACATCGGCGCCGAGGCGTTCTGGCAGGGCATGGCGGGCATCGCCGACCGGGACGGCGACCAGCGCGTCAGCCGCGAGGAGTTCGTGGGCGGCGCGGTCAAGCGGTTGCGCGACAACCCGGAGCGCTTCGCCGAGATCGGCCGCCCCTTCCTGCACGCGGCGCTCGACGTCGCGGACCCGGACGGGGACGGCTCGGCCACCATCGCGGACACCGTGCGTGTCCTCAAGGCCCTCGGGGTCCCCGACGACATCGCCGCCATGGCCGCCGCCGCCCTCGACACGGACAGCGACGGCAAGGTCGGCGAGGCGGAGATCGTCTCCTCCTTCGCCCGCTACTTCACTGTCCCGGAGTAGTCCTGGGATCCGTCCTGGGATCCGTTCCGGGATCCGTTCCGAGACCCGAATAGCGCTCCCGCAGCTTGTACTTGAGCACCTTGCGCAGCGTCTCGTTGCGCGGAAGGGCGTCCACGATCTCCAGCTGCTCTGGCAGCTTGTGCACGGACAGCCCTTCCGCGCGCAGATAGTCCGTCACGGCGGACAGGGTCAACTCCCCGGCTCCCGGCGGCTGTTCGACCACCGCGCAGACCCGTTCCCCGCGCTCCGCGTCCGGCAGCCCCACGACGGCCACGTCCCCGACGCCCGGATGCGCGGCCAGCAGATCCTCGATCTCCTTCGCCGAGATGTTCTCGCCCTTGCGGATGATCACGTCCTTGAGCCGCCCGGTGAGGACGAGATGCCCGCTGTCGGTCACCCGCCCCAGGTCCCCGGTGCGCAGAAACCCGTCCGCGTCGAAGGCCTCGGCCGTCTGCGCCGGGTCCAAGTACCCCTGGCACACGGCCTCCCCGCGCAGCCGCACCTCCCCGCCCCCGGCGATCCGGATCTCCATCCCCTCGGGCGGCCGTCCCTCGGTCGTGGCGAGGTTCTCCGTCGTGTCGTCCGGGTCCCCCATGGTGATCATCGGCACCTCGGTCATGCCGTATCCGTGGGTGAGCTGGACCCCCATCTCCCGTACGACGGAGTGGTAGACCTCCGGCGGCTTGGGCGCCCCGCCGCCCGCGAGCAGCCGTAGCGAGGGAATGACCTTCGTCCCCGGCTGCTTGCGCTGCTCGGCAAGGAACATGGAATAGAAGGCGGTTGAGCCGCCGGCCACCGTCACGCCGTGCTTGCGGTACCCCTCCAGCGCGTCCGGCAGCGCGAACTGCTCGAACATCACCGCCGGGAAGCCGTACAGCAGCAGCATCACGGTGTAGTCGGGCCCGGCGATGTGCGCGTACGGGAAGGCCATCGAGCCCACGTCGTCCGCCGTCAGCCGCAGCGCGTGCGCGAGGCACGAGCCGCCCGCGATCAGCGAACGGTCCGTGTGCAGCACGCCCTTGGGGTCGGAGGTGGTGCCGGAGGTCCAGTAGATCCAGCGGACGGAGGTGCCGTCGGCGGGCGGAGGGGGGAGTATGTCCGGTTCGCCGTACGGGAGTTGGGCGTTGTCGTACGCCTCGAAGATCCCGCGTGCGCCGAGCCGCCGTGCCATCTCCGTGTGGTCGAAGCCGCGCCAGGTGCCGGGGACCGCGAAGTACTCCGCCTTCGACTCCCTCAGCGCGAAGCCGACTTCGCGGTCGCGGTAGAAGGGGATCACCGGTGTCTGTACGGCGCCGAGGCGGGCCAGGGCGAAGGAGAGCAGGGCCGTCTCGATACGGGTGGGCAGCTGCCAGGCGACGACCGTGCCGGGGCGTACGCCCATGCCGTACAGGCCCGCCGCCACCCGCTCCGACCGGTCCCGCAACTCGCCGAAGCTCAGGGCGCGGTCGTCCTGGAGGAGGACCGGGCGGTCG
Source organism: Streptomyces sp. NPDC088350 (assembly GCF_044753545.1). Lineage (NCBI taxonomy): Bacteria > Bacillati > Actinomycetota > Actinomycetes > Kitasatosporales > Streptomycetaceae > Streptomyces > Streptomyces sp. NPDC088350. The sequence goes on from NZ_JBIVNL010000024.1 coordinate 35,471, forward strand.
GGGGTCAGGTCGGCGCGGCGGACGACCAGTTCCCACAGGGTGCGGGAGGAGCTCAGGGAGTGCGGCGTCTCGTTCATGGTCCCCTCCTTGGCTGACGACTCGTCAGGTGACATGCTATCTGACGGGTCATCAGATAAGTACCGTCCCGGCGGAGGGGAACCCATGGCCACCGAACTGCCCCGCATCATCAGCGTCGACGACCACGTGATCGAACCCGCGCACCTCTTCGAGACCTGGCTGCCGAAGAAGTACCGGGACCGCGGCCCCCAGCCGCTCACCGCCGGCATCGGCGAACTCGCCTACGTGGCGGGCAAGTACCAGATCACGATGGACCCGGACGGCCCGCCCACCGACTGGTGGATCTACGAGGACCTCAAGTTCCCGTACAAGCGCAACATCGCCGCCGTCGGCTTCGACCGCGACGAGATGACCCTGGAGGGCATCACCCGCGAGCAGATGCGCCGGGGTTGCTGGGACCCCAAGGCGCGGCTCGCGGACATGGACCTCAACCATGTCGAGGGCTCCCTCTGCTTCCCGACCTTCCCGCGCTTCTGCGGCCAGACCTTCGCCGAGGCGCACGACAAGGAGGTCGCGCTCGCCTGCGTCCGCGCCTACAACGACTGGATGGTCGAGGAGTGGTGCGGCGACAGCGGCGGCCGGCTCATCCCGCTGTGCCTGATCCCTTTGTGGGACGTCGAGTTGGCGGTCGAGGAGATCCGGCGCAACGCGGCACGCGGCGTACGCGCGGTGACCTTCAGCGAGATTCCGACGTATCTGGGACTGCCGTCGATCCACTCCGGCTACTGGGACCCGTTCTTCGCCGTCTGCCAGGAGACCGGCACGGTCGTCAACATGCACATCGGCAGCAGCTCCCAGATGCCCGCCGCCTCCCCGGACGCGCCCCCCGCCGTACAGGCCTCGCTGTCCTTCAACAACGCCATGGCCTCGATGATGGACTTCCTCTTCAGCGGGGTCCTGGTGAAGTTCCCGACCCTCAAACTCGCCTACTCCGAGGGCCAGATGGGCTGGATCCCGTACGCCCTGGAGCGGGCCGACGACGTGTGGGAGGAGCACCGCGCGTGGGGCGGCGTGCGGGACCTCATCCCGGACCCGCCCTCCACTTACTACTACCGGCAGATGTTCTGCTGCTTCTTCCGCGACAAGCACGGGGTCGCTTCGCTGGACGTGGTGGGGCGGGACAACGCCACCTTCGAGACCGACTATCCGCACGTCGACTCGACCTTCCCGCACACCAAGGAGGTCGCCCTCGACCATGTGAAGGGCCTCGACGACGAGACGGTCTACAAGCTGATGCGGGGCAACGCGATCCGCATGCTGGGCCTGGACCTCGACAAGTAATGGACCTCTCGTACACGCCCGAGGAGGACGAATTCCGGGCGCGCCTGAGGGAGTGGCTGGCCAAGGTGCTGCCCACCTTGCCTTCGAAGCCGTCCCCGGACGACTGGCCGGCCCGGCGCGTCTACGACCTCGGCTGGCAGCGGATGTTGTACGACGCCGGGTACGCCGATGTGCACTGGGGCGCCTCCCCGACCACCCGGCTGATCTTCCTGGAGGAGACCGAGAAGGCGGGCGCACCCTACGTAGGGGCCAATTTCGTGGGGCTGTTGCACGCGGGGCCGACGATAGCCGCCGAGGGGACGCCCGAGCAGCGGGAGCGCTGGCTGCCGCCGGTGCTGCGCGGCGACGAGGTGTGGTGCCAGGGCTTCAGCGAACCGGAGGCGGGGTCCGACCTCGCGTCGTTGCGCACGCGCGCGTGGCGGGACGGCGACGACTACGTGGTGACCGGTTCCAAGATCTGGACCTCGCACGCCGAAGTCGCCGACTGGTGCGAGCTGTTGGTCCGGACGGACACGTCGGCGCCGAAGCATCGGGGGATCACCTGGCTCGCCATGCCCATGGACGCGGCGGGCATCACCGTACGGCCGCTGCGGACGCTCGCCGGGTCCGCGGAGTTCGCCGAGGTGTTTCTCGACGAGGTGCGGGTGCCTGTCGGCAACCGGGTGGGGGACGAGAACGACGGGTGGCGCGTGACGATGGTGACGTTGTCCTTCGAGCGCGGTACGGCCTTTGTGGGGGAGGTCGTCGCCTGCCGACGGGTGTTGGGGGAACTGGCTGCGGAGGCGCGGCGGAACGGGAGTTGGGACGATCCCGCGCTCCGGCGGCGGCTGGGGCGGTTGAACGCGGAGTTCCGGGCGTTGTGGCGGCTGACGCAGTGGAATGTCAGCGAGGCGGAAGCCTCCGGCGGCGTTCCGGGTGTGGGCGGCTCGGTCTTCAAACTCCGCTACTCGCACGCCCGTCAGGAGCTGTATGACGCGGCGGCGGAGGTTCTGGGGGCGGAGTCGCTGGATCTGGAGCGGCCTTGGGTGCTGGATCGGCTGTCCTCGCTTTCGTACACCATCGCCGCCGGTACCTCGCAGATTCAGCAGAACATTGTGGCCGAGCGGATTCTTGGGTTGCCGAAGGGGAGGTGAGCCATGCGGTTTCAACTGACTGATGATCAAAGGGTCTTGCGGGATGCGGTGCGGGATGTGATCGGTCGGTGGTCGGGTGCGGGTCCGTCGTGGCTGGTCGCGCAGTTCCCCGCGCCCCTAAAAGCTCCTCGGCTGGACCGGGGTTTGTGGAGGGCCCTCGGCGACCTTGGGGTGTTCTCCCTGCGGTTGGCCGAAGCCGACGGCGGAGCCGGACTCGGGCTGCCCGAAGCCGTGTTGGTGTTTGAGGAAGTGGGGGCGGCGTTGGTGCCGGGGCCGTTGGTGGCTACGCATCTTGCTGCGGGGGTGGTGCCGGGGGCGGCCACGGGGGAGACAGTTGTCGCCGCTGCCGACGGGAGGCTTGTGGAGTGGCTGGAGGAGGCCGATGTCGTGCTGCCGGGGGCCGAGGGGGCCGTAGCGCTGCGGTCGGTGGATCCGTTGACGCCGTTGCATCGGGTGCCGGCTCCGGCGCGTACCGATCCCGTCGCCGTTCTTCTCACCGCCGCGGAGCAGCTGGGTACCGCCACGCGTGTCTGTGGGCTCGCGGTGCAACACGCCCGGACTCGGGAGCAGTTCGGGCAGCCGATCGGGGCTTTTCAGGCCGTGAAGCATCTGTGCGCGCAGGCGTTGGTGCGGGTCGAGGTGGCGCGGGTCGCCGTCTACGCGGCTGCCGTGACCGGTGATCCGGTGGACATCGCGGCGGCGCGGCTGCTGGCCGACGAGGCCGCCGTACGCGGGGCCCGGGACTGTTTGCAGGTGCATGGCGGGATGGGCTTCACCTGGGAGTCCGAGGTCCATCTGCATCAGAAACGGGCGTGGGTGCGCGCTCGGCGTGGTGGTGGCGGTACGGAGAGTGAGGATGTGCTCGCGGCGGATCTGGTGGCCTGAGTGGCGTGACGGGCCGCTGGGCTGCGGCGACCGGATCGGGCTCGACAACGGTGTCACGGATCGTGGCACACCGGAATCACGGAGCGTTGATATCGGGTTGTGTCCTACGCGTGACTCGTCACGGCCCGGAGTCGGCTGCGGGCTCCGGTACCTTCTGTGGGATGCGAGTGGTTCAAGGTACGAGCCATGCCGGTGTTGCCTGTGAGGCGGCCCCGGACCGGGCGGCGCGCTCCGCCGCTCGTACGGTAGAACGGGCTTTCACCCCTGCCTGTTCGACTCCCTGCGGTGAGCGTCGCACAGTATCCCGCACACGTACTCCTTCGCGCTGGAATATGCCCGAAGCGCTTGTTGGGGTGACTGAACGTCAACCATGCTGTCTCGCAAGGGATTCACGTTCCGTGACCCTTGCTCTGACCCTTGCCCTGGCCATTGTTCTGGCCATGCAGGAAATGGCTACGATCGTGGCCCTCGTGAGGCGCGAGGCTATGTGTCCGCCGGTTCGGATGGTGTGAGCGGTGCAGGTGCTTCAAATGCAGCTGGAGATCCGGCCCGACCCCGCGGAGGTGGGGCGAGCCCGACGGTGGGCGCGCTCGCGGCTCGCCGGGTCCGGGATAGAGGCCGACGAGCCGCTCGCCGAGACGCTGATCCTCCTCGTCTCCGAACTCGTCACCAACGCCGTGGTGCACACCGGTTGTCCGGCCGTGCTGCGGCTCTCCCTGCCGGGGGTGGCGACCGAGTCGGCGACCGTGCGCCTTGAGGTCGCGGACACCAGCTGTCAGGCCCCGGTGCCGCGGTGCGCGGAGGGCGACGAGACCGGCGGGCGCGGCCTGGCCCTGGTGGACGGCCTCGCCGACCGCTGGGGCTGGAGCGCCGAGGGCACCGGCAAGCGCATCTGGTGCGAGATCGACCGGAACAGCGAACCCCGGGAGGCCGCTGCGGCGTTCGGGGGCGGCGTCACGGCGTACGAGGGCTTCGAGTTCGAGGGCTTCGCGTACGAAGCGGTGTAGGTGCCCTGTGCAAGTGCCGGGCGGAGATGCGCCGGGCTGTGCTTCCGTGCGCGCCCGGTGACAAATACGGCTTACGGAACAAATCCCCGGATGGGCGTTGACGCGACGTGACCACGTGGTCACGCTTGTGGGCAGCGATTCGCCGCGAGGGGACGGCGAGGGCTTCGGTGACGGGGGCCCTCGGCGAGTGTGGGTCGCGTTCGGCGTGGGCTCCCTCGGGGCCGGGGGCCAGGACGGGGCGCCGGAGTCGGATGGCGGCACGCGGTGCCGTGCTCGGGGCGGGCAGCAGCGCGCCGCCATCCGACCGTAAGTCCGGCCCTCGTCAAAACCGGACTGCCTTAGAGGATGGCGATCGGGGCCACCGGGGTTCCCGTCGCGCCCACGAAAGGTTCGGGCATGGCCGACAGGAAGAACGCGTAGCGGTTTTCTTGTCCACAGGCTGTGGACAACTCTTCGAGATTCCAGTTCTGGCCCTGCGGCATTCCCATCTCGACCAGATCGAGGGCGTGCACCGGCAGCCACAGGTCCTCGATCTCCGGCGGAAATATCTCAAAGGTCAGCGTGTCATTGGCGACGGCCGCGACATCGCGCGCGTGGAACCATTCCGGCGTACGGATCGACAGGCCGGGCGACGGGTAGCCGTAACCGTGCTTGTCGCCGGACAGATACACCTGGACCTGCCCGGTCCGTACGAGCACGATGTCTCCCGATCGGACCTGGGTTCCGGCGAGTTGCTCGGCGGCCTCCAGGTCCTCCGGGGTGACCGCGTGACCGCCTTCGAGGCGATCGACGCCGCGTGCGCGTGCCACGTCGAGCAGTACCCCGCGCGAGACGATGTGCCGCGCCTTGTCGATACCGCTGAACTCGGCCCCGCCGTGCGGGGTCACGGTGCCGGCCGGGCGGCCGTTGTAGAGCTTCCCGGAGTGCGAGACATGGGTCAGCGCGTCCCAGTGGGTGCCGGCCTGCAGTCCCATCGTCACGGCGTCGTCGCTGCACGCCACCGTCCCCGGGCCGAAGAGTTCCTGGTTGATCTGCACCATCGCGTGCAGGGGGTTGATCCGGCCGGGGATCAACCCCGTCTGTACGCCGTCGTGTTGGAGGGGCAGGGCGAGGGGGACGCGGCGACCGGTCCGGATCTCGGCGGCAGCCTCGCGGATCACCTCGTCGGTGATCAGGTTCAGGGTGCCGATCTCGTCGTCCGACCCCCAACGGCCCCAGTTGTTCACGCGCTTGGCGATGTCGTGGAACTCCGGACCAAGTGTCGGCTGTGACATCGGGGCCTCCCCGGGGCTTGTCTCCAGGCATCTGACGGGTCGTAGAATCTGAGTCGAATCTAACGGACCGTCAGAAACTGCGGGAGGGGCCGGGCATGGGGAACTTCTTGGCAGGCAAGGTCGTCGCCGTCACGGGCGCGGGCCGGGGCATCGGTCGTGCGGTCGCGCTCGCGGCGGCGGCCGAGGGGGCGCGGGTCGTCGTCAACGACTACGGCGTCTCGATGGACGGCGCGTCGCCGACGAGTGAGATCGCCGAGGGCGTGGTCAAGGAGATCGAGGCGGCGGGCGGGGAGGCCGTCGCCGTCGCCGATGACATCTCAACCATGGCTGGCGGGCAGCGGGTTGTCGATGTGGCGCTGTCTTCGTACGGGCGGATTGACGGTGTGGTGTGCGTTGCCGGGATTCTTCGGGAGCGGATGCTCTTCAACATGTCCGAGGAGGAGTGGGATCCCGTTCTCGCCACCCATTTGAAGGGGACGTTCACCGTTTTCCGGGCGGCCTCGGCGGTGATGCGGAAACAGCGGGCCGGGACCTTGATCGGGTTCACCAGCGGGAACCATCAAGGGTCGGTTTCCCAGGCGAATTACAGTGCGGCGAAGGGGGGGATCATCTCGCTCGTGCGGAGCGCTGCGCTCGGTTTGAACAAGTACGGGGTTACCGCCAATGCGGTGGCGCCTGTCGCTCGTACGCGGATGTCGGCCAATGTCCCCATGGAGTTGGCGGAGATCGGGTCGGCGGAGGATGTCGCGGCGCTGGTGGTGTATCTGCTGTCGGATTCGGCTCGGGAGCAGGGGATTACCGGGCAGGTTTATACCGTTGCCGGGCCGAAGATCGCGGTGTGGGCTCAGCCTCGGGAGTTGCGGACGGCGTATGCCTCCGGCGGGTGGACGGCTGAAAAGATCGCGGAGTTCTTGCCGGGGTCGGTCGGGGTGGATCCGATGCCGATGCTTTCTCGGTTGCAGGAGATGGAGAGGGCTGCGCGGAGTGGGGAGCGGCCTAACGCCTAGTGGGGTGGGGGTGCGGTTGTATGGCGGGTGCGGGTGCGTTGTGGCTGGTCGCGCCCACGCGGCGGAGCCGCAAATTGATACAGTCCCGCGCCCCTGGGTAGGTCGACCTGGCCGGTGTTGGAAGGGAACCCCCTGTGGATTTTGGATTCGCTGCCGAGGATGAAGTGTTTCGGGCAGATGTGAGGGCCTGGCTGTCGGAGCATGCCGAGTCCGGCCAGGATCGGCGTAGTTGGGAACGGGTGCTCGGTAAAGCCGGGTGGATAGGGCTCGGTTGGCCGGAGCCGAGTTATGGAAATCGGACCGGCAGTCTTACCCAACAGGTCGCCTGGGCCGAGGAGTACGCGCGGTCGGCTGCTCCGCCACGGTCCGGGCATATCGGGGAGAATCTGCTCGCCCCCACTCTCATCGCGCACGGTACCGACGAGCAGAAGTCCCGTTTCCTGCCCGCTATTGCTGCCGGGGACGAACTCTGGTGTCAGGGGTACAGCGAGCCGGGGGCCGGGTCGGATCTCGCCGGGGTGCGGACCGCTGCCGTGTGGGATGCGGGGGAGGGGGCGTATCGGATCACGGGGCAGAAGATCTGGACCTCGCTCGCTCATGAGGCCGACTGGTGTTTTGTGCTGGCGCGGACCGAGGTGGGGTCGCGGCGGCATCGGGGGCTGAGTTTTCTGCTCGTGCCCATGGATCAGCCGGGGTGCGTCGAGGTGCGGCCCATACGGCAGTTGACCGGGACGAGCGAGTTCAACGAGGTGTTCTTCGATGGGGCACGTGCGCGCGCCGAGCATCTCGTGGGGGGTGAGGGCGGGGGCTGGGGTGTGGCGATGAGCCTGCTCGGGTTCGAGCGGGGGGTGTCGACCCTTGCCCAACAGATCGGGTTCGCGGGCGAGTTGGGGCGGGTTGTGGAGGCCGCCGTCGCTTCCGGGGCCGTGCTCGATCCCGTGGTGCGTGATCGACTCGTGCGGCAGTGGGCCGAGTTGCGGGCCATGCGGTGGAACGCCCTGCGGACGCTCGGGCGGGCCGGGGACGCGGGGGCGCCCAGCGTGGCCAAGCTGTTGTGGGGCGGGTGGCATCAGCGGCTCGGGGAGCTGGCGATGCTGGTGCGGGGGGCCGCGGCGACGGTGGGGCCGGTGGACCGGTCGCCGACCGTGTCGTACGAACTCGACCTGTTCCAGCACCTGTTCCTCTTTTCGCGGGCCGACACGATCTACGGCGGCTCGGACCAGGTTCAGCGCACGATCATCGCCGAGCGGGTGCTCGGTCTGCCCAGGGAACCCAAGGGGGTCGTCTGATGCGCGGTGTGGTCTTCGACGGCAAGCAGATCCAGGTCGTGGGGGATTTGGAGGTGCGGGAGCCGGGGGCGGGAGAGGTGCTGGTCGCCATCTCGGCGGCCGGGTTGTGTCATAGCGACCTGTCCGTGGTGGACGGGACCATACCTTTTCCCGTTCCTGTGGTGTTGGGGCATGAGGGTGCCGGGGTGGTGGAGGCCGTGGGTGTGGGCGTCACCCATGTGGCGCCCGGGGACCATGTCGCCCTGTCCACGCTCGCCAACTGCGGGACCTGCGCCGAGTGCGACCGGGGGCGGCCGACCATGTGCCGGCAGGCCATCGGGCGGCCGGGGCAGCCGTTCACGCGGGGCGGGCAGCCGGTCTACCAGTTCGCCTCCAACTCGGCTTTCGCGGAACGGACCGTGGTGAAGGCCGTGCAGGCCGTGCGGATACCGAAGGACATCCCGATGCCGTCCGCCGCGCTCATCGGGTGCGGGGTGTTGACGGGGGTCGGTGCCGTGCTCAATCGGGCCAGGGTCGATCGCGGGGACAGTGTGGTGGTGATCGGGACCGGGGGGATCGGGCTCAACGTCATCCAAGGGGCCCGGATCGCGGGGGCGTCGCGGATCGTCGCGGTCGACGCGAACCCGGCGAAGGAGGAGGCGGCGCGGAAGTTCGGCGCGACCGACTTCCTGAAGTCCACGGAAGGGGTGCGGGATCTGCTGCCCACGGGCGCGGACCACGCCTTCGAGTGCGTCGGGCGGGTCGAACTGGTCCGGCAGGCCGTCGACCTCCTCGACCGCCACGGCCAGGCGATCCTGCTCGGCACGGCACCGGCGACGGCGGAGGCGTCCTTCCTCGTCTCGTCGATGTTCCTGGACAAGTCGATCCTCGGCTGCCGGTACGGATCGTCCCGACCCCAGCGGGACATCCCGCTGTACACCCAGCTCTACCGCCAAGGGCTGCTGCTGCTCGACGAGTTGGTCACCAGGACGTACCCGGTGGAGGACTTCGAGAAGGCGGTGGGGGACCTGGAGGCGGGGCGGGTCGCGCGGGGGGTTCTGACGTTCTGACCGATTTACGGGCTGCTTTGTCGGTGGCATGCCGGGAGTTGTCCACAGGCGCGGATAATCCGTGGGCGCTGTCAGTCCCGGCCCGTAGCGTTTCGGCATGACCTACCGCGATGTCGTCTCCCGACAGGTCCTGACCTGGGCCTGTACCGCCGTCGGCGCCCGTATGCCCGTGGCCATGGCGCCGCTGGCCCTGGTCTTCCTGGTGCGCGAACGGCCGGGCGGCTACTCGCTGGGCGCGATACTCGCGGCGGCCTTCGTCCTCGGGGAGATCGGCGGTGCGCCGGTACTCGGGATGCGGTTGCGGCCGGAGCGGGCTCGGGTCCAGCTGGCTGTCGGGCTCGCGGTCGGGGCGGTCGGGTTTCTGGGGCTCGGGGTGTTTCCGGGGGCGCATCCCGCCGTGCTCGCCGGGTTCGCGTGTGTCGCCGGGGGCGCGCCGGCCGCCGCCACCGGTGGACTGCGCACCCTGCTCACCGAGTTGGTGCCCGCACGGTCCGTGGCGCAGGCGTTGTCCGTCGAGTCGATACTCATGGCCGGCGTGTGGGCGCTCTCCCCGGCCGCGGTGGCCGGGCTGGCGCTCGGTGTCGCGCCGCGCGTTCCGCTGCTGCTCGCGGCCGGTCTGATGGCGTGGTCGGTCGCGGGGCTGTGGCTGCTGCCGGGCAGGTGGGGCGTGGATGGTGAGGGAGAAGGGGGCGCTGCTCCGCTGCTCCGGGTGCTCGTCGGTGCCTGGCCGGTGTACGTCACGGGCGCGGCCAGCCTCGCCCTGCTCGGCCTGTCGGAACTCGTCCTGCCGGCCCTGCTCGAACAGCGCGGCATCGCCGTCGGCTGGTCCGGCCCGCTGCTGGCCGGGATGGCGATCGGCGGTGGGCTCGGCGCGTTCGGCTACGGCCTGCGGAACTGGCCGGGACTGTTGCGCACCCGCAGCGTGGTGCTGATGGCGGGAACCTCGGCGTGTGTGGCGCTGGCCGCACTGATACCGGCCACGGCGGGGATCGCGACCACGGCGGGAATCGCGGTCGCGCTCGTCGTGGGCGGCGCGCTCCAGTCGGGTGCGATGCTCACCCGGAATCTCTCCCTGCGCGAGGTGCTGCCGCCGAGCGCCCTGGCCGCTGGCTACTCGGTCATGTACGCGGCGGCGGGCGCGGGTTACGCGGCGACGGGTTCACTGGCCGGGGCGCTGCTGCGGGTGGTGGCACCCTCGACGGCGATCCTGGCGGGGGTCTGCCTGACCGTGGCGCTGGTGGTCACCGGCTGGTGGGGTGAGACGCGGCGGGCGGGCCGTGCGACGGGGCGTGCCGGGGTTGCCGTAGCAGTCGGGGGCGTGGGTGCCGGACCGGTCGCCGATGGTGCGGGAGGTGCGGCGATACGTGGTCGGGGTGAGTCCGAGGGGCGCCCGTAGATCTGCGGAGTCGCGTGCTCCGGCGTGGAGTTGGCGGTGCCGGCGGTTGCGCCGGTGATCCGGGTCGGCTCCCGGGGCGAGTTGACCGCGCTGGGCAACACGGCCACCGACGCCGGCACGGTGGACGCGGCGGCCTCGTCGGACGGCCGGTACCTCTGTGTGCAGACCGGCGCCAAGGGCATCGTGGACGAGTTCCGGGTCGGCAAGGACGGCTCGCTCACCGCGATCGGCTCGTTCGTGGTGCCGGGTGCGGTGGGCGGCGAGGGGATCGGCGCGGGCCGACAGACGGGGGGAGAGACGGTCGGGGTGCGGGTTCAGGGCGCGGTGCCGACACCGCCGTAACTCCGGGACCCGCTGCCCTGGGTGCCGGTGCCGGTGCCGGTGCCGGTGCCGGTGCCCGTGCCGGTGCGGAAGGTGCGGCGGTACGTCGTCGGGGTGACTCCGAGTGCCGTCTGGAGGTGCTGGCGCATCGACTGGGCCGTGCCGAAGCCGGCGTCTGTGGCCACCTGGTCCATGGAGAGGTCGGTGGACTCCAGGAGGTGCCGGGCGCGTTCGACGCGCTGCTGGGTGAGCCACTGGCCGGGGCTGACGCCGACCTCCTCGCGGAAGCGGCGGGTGAAGGTGCGCACGGACATGGCCTCCTGCTCGGCCATGTCCCGCAGCTGGATGGGTTCGTGGAGCCGGCCCAGCGCCCAGGCGCGGGCGGCGGTCGTGGTCGCCAACTGCGGGTCCGGGACCGGGCGGTGGATGTACTGCGCCTGACCGCCGTCGCGATGGGGCGGTACGACCGTGCGGCGGGCCACGTCGTTGGCGACCGCTGTGCCGAAGTCCCGGCGCACCATGTGCAGGCACAGGTCGATGCCGGCCGCGACACCCGCCGAGGTGAGCACGTCGCCGTCGTCGATGAACAGGACGTCCGCGTCGACCTCGATCCGCGGGAACAGCCGCTGGAAGCGGTCGGCGTCCGCCCAGTGCGTGGTCGCCGGGCGGCCGTCGAGGAGACCGGCGGCGGCGAGGACGTAGACGCCGGTGCAGATGGAGGCGAGGCGGGTGCCCGGGCGGATGCGGGCGAGGGCGTCCGCCAGTTCCGGGGTGAGGACGCCCTCCTCGAAGACCGGGCCGAGTTCGTACGACGCCGGGACGATCACCGTGTCGGCGGTGGCCAGCGCCTCCGGGCCGTTCGGGACCTGGATGGCGAAGTCGGCGTCGGTGTCGACCGGGCCGGGCGGGCGGATCGAGCAGGTGACGACCTCGTACAGGAGCCGACCGGTCTCGGGGTCCCTGGGGCGGCCGAAGATGCGGTGCGGGATGCCCAGCTCGAAGGGGAGGAGGCCGTCGAGGGCGAGCACGACGACGCGGTGCGGGCGGAAACGGTCGGTGGCGGTGGCTGTGGCCATGGCCCGATACTATCGAATACTGCCCTTCGGGCCAGGGGTGAACTCCTCACTGCGGTGTGGTCGAGTACCGCTCGATGCTCGCGCGGCCTGTCGATCGGTCGAGTAGGCGCAGCTCCCACGGACCCGTGTTCACGTCGAAGTCTTTGCCGAACCCGACCCACTTGCCTGTCATGCGTCGGCCTGTCGGCTCCGTGAGCAACTGAACGGCACCGTGGTAGCGGGCGCCCTGGTAGTACCCGTTGGCCGCTGTCTGCTCGGTCCACGTACCGGTGACGACGTTCCGGTCAACGGTGAGATCCAGAGACAACGGGCTGTCCGGGTTGGTCGACGCTCCGGGCAGGCTCTGGGCTGTCAGCCGATTGCCGTGCTGGACGATCACGACGTGATGCTTGCAGTCGAACGTCTCGTCACGGCTGGACGAGTAGAACTCGTACCGGGACAGCCAGATACCCGCGTACTCGCTCTGCGGGTCTGACTCCGGGCCCGTGATGACGTCGTCGGCCGTGCCGACTTCGCCAGCCTCCATGTCGTGGCCTCCTGCCTTGTCCGAGTGGACGCGTGCCATCGGGATCGCGAAACCCAGCGACTCAGGGGTGCGACCGGTGAACCGCTTCAGTGCCCGTGCGTACAGCGGGCGGCACGTCCTGGTCTCCCCGGACTCCCAGCGTTGCACGAGTCGCTTGGAGGCGTCGTTCGGTTCCCCCAGTTCTTCTCCCGCACCGCGCAGACCCTGGGCGAACTCGTCTTGGCTCAGGTTCATCGACTTGCGTACGGAGGCCAGCACGTCGTTGGGGATTCGCCCACGCTCTGCCGTAGTCGTCATGATCCGAGGGTAGCCACGTCCCGCCTCCAATGACACCGGTTTGACGCCCTGGAGGTGACGTCGACGCAACGCCCGAGGGACGCCTCGAACGTCGCCGCGATGGCCACGCCCGATCCGGAACATGGTCGGCATGTCCATCCGCATCAGCGCTTACACGGTGAAGGCCGACGGCACTCGGACCACATCACGAACCCTGTACGAGGGTGAGGGCGGGGAACCTCTCGCAACCGGCCTCATGCCGCCGTGCCTGTGTTCCCGGTGCGCGGGTGGCCGGCGCAACCGGAGCACCACGGAACCCCAACTACGTGGAGGCAAGCGAGCATGAGTACGGCAGTAGTGATCCGCGACCCGAAGGCGTACGTCACCTCGGACGTGTGGGAGCGGGAGGTGGCCCTCCTCCTCCGCAACCCGGAGAACACGCGCGAACTGGCAGAGGCCAAGTTCGGACAGGCCATCGCCTACCTGGTCACGTGTGGTGAGAATCCGGATCTTCTCATGGGCCCGTCCGGGCAAGTGGACGAGGCGTGGCATTCGTTCATGCTCGACTCGATCCCCTACCACCACTTCACTAACCGGCACTTCGGCCGGTACATCCACCACGTTCCGGAGCTTCCCGGAATGACGGCCAGGGTCCAGCGCGTCAGCGACGACAGGGCAACACGGGACGGGCACGACCCCGAGACCGGCGGCCCGCTCGTCCTGGAACGGACGATCAAGGCCATCAAGGCGGCCGGATTCGAGATCGCCCCGGACCTGTGGGGCATGGCGGACGCGGCCGACTGTAACCAGTGCCACGCCGGCTACCACGACTCGCCCAAGTAGCAGTGCGCGGCAAGTGAGTTGGGGCTTGCCGCCGTACGTTTGGGGTGGGCCCCTCTTGCTGGAAAGGATCACCGCATGTCATTGGCTGAGCCCTGGGACAGGTACGCGGTCGGGAGCAGGCCACGCAGGACAGTGAACGCCAGGGGCGAGACGACGTGGCTGAACTGGACGCAGTACGCCGACCACGGGCCGGACGAGAGCGTTCTGGGTCCTGTGGCTGGACGCCGTGTACTGGAACTCGGTTCGGGGAGCGGGAGTAATCTGGCCCATCTGGTGGCCCTGGGCGCCACAGGTCTCGGAGTGGACGTTGCCCCCGCCCGCGAGCCGGTCGCGCGGGAGCGCTGGGGTGATCTGCCGGGCCTTGAGTTCCGTACGGCGGAGGCGACGGCGTTCCTGAATGAAACGGCCGAGACGTTCGATGTCGTGCTCTCGATCTTCGGTGCCGTGTGGTTCATCGATCCGGACACCCTGCTCCCATTGGTCCGCTCGCGTACGGCGCCGGGCGGCACTCTGGCCTTCTCGCACCTGCCTCCCGGCAGCGAAGGGCTCAAGCCCACCAAAGTCGGGCTTCGGCATGACCGCACCCCGGACGAGTGGGATCGCATCCTGACGGGGCACGGCTTCTCTGACGTGCGCGTTTCTCTGATCGACCCGCCGGAGGGCAGTGCCGTGGGCACGATGCTTGTCCGCGCCGCCCGTTGGTGATGGCCCGATACTAGCGAATACTGTCCTTCGGGCCAGTAGATGGGGGAGGGCTGAGGCCGGAAGCTGTATGTCGTGACCCAGACAACCGAAGCCGCCACCGCCCTGAGCGGGCCTCGGCCCGCCCGACGGCGGCGCCCGTGGCGGAGCCGTGACATGTCCCTGCACCGCGCCTGGTTCGTCGCCGCCGTCACCTTCGTGACGATCATCGGCGCGGCGGCCTTCCGTTCGCTGCCCGGGCTGCTGATCGATCCGCTGCACCAGGAGTTCGGCTGGTCGCGCGGCACGATCGGGGCGGCGGCTTCCATCAACCTCGCGCTGTACGGGCTGACGGCCCCCTTCGCGGCGGCGCTCATGGACCGCTTCGGCATCCGGCGTGTCGTGGCGGTCGCGCTGACCGTGATCGCGCTCGGGTCCGGCCTGACGGTGTGGATGACGGCGCCCTGGCAACTGCTGCTCTGCTGGGGCCTGTTGGTGGGTCTGGGGAGCGGTTCGATGGCTCTCGCGTTCGCGGCGACGGTCACCAACCGCTGGTTCACCGCGCGGAAGGGCCTGGTCACCGGCATCCTCACGGCGGCCTCGGCGTCCGGCCAGCTGATCTTCCTGCCGCTGCTGTCGTGGATAGTCGAGAAGCACAGCTGGCGCCCGGCCGCCGTCACGGTGTCCCTCGCGGCCCTCGCGGTCGTCCCCTTCGTGTGGCTGCTGCTGCGCGACCACCCGGCCGACGTGGGCGTGAAGCCGTACGGCTCGACCGAGTTCGTACCGAAGCCCGAACCGGTGCCGGGCGCGGCCCGCCGTACGGTCGCCGTGCTCTTCAAGGCGGTGCGCACCGGCCCGTTCTGGCTGCTGGCCGGCACCTTCGCGATCTGCGGCGCCTCCACGAACGGTCTGATCCAGACCCACTTCGTGCCCGCCGCCCACGACCACGGCATGCCCATCACGGCGGCGGCCTCGCTGCTCGCGGTGATCGGTGTCTTCGACGTCGTCGGCACGGTGGCCTCCGGCTGGTTCACCGACCGCTTCGAACCCCGCCGCCTGCTCGCCGTCTACTACGCCCTGCGCGGCATCTCC
Source organism: Streptomyces sp. NPDC088350 (assembly GCF_044753545.1). Taxonomy (NCBI): domain Bacteria; kingdom Bacillati; phylum Actinomycetota; class Actinomycetes; order Kitasatosporales; family Streptomycetaceae; genus Streptomyces; species Streptomyces sp. NPDC088350. Next base: position 50,685 of record NZ_JBIVNL010000024.1, read on the forward strand.
CTCCTCTTCCTCCCCATGCTGCTGGCCCCCACGGTCCACCCGCCGATGCTCTTCTTCATCGTCTTCTACGGCCTCGACTGGGTCGCCACCGTCCCGCCCACCCTGGCCCTGTGCCGCGAGCAGTACGGCGAGGACAGCGCCATCGTCTTCGGCTGGGTCCTCGCCTCCCACCAGGTCGGCGCGGCCCTGGTCGCCTTCCTGGGCGGGGTCGCCCGGGACGCGTTCGGGTCGTACGACATGGTCTGGTACGTGTCGGGGGCGTTGTGCGCGGTGGCGGCGCTGATGGCGTTGGTGATCCGGCGGCGGGGCGCGGTGCCTCCAGCGGTGGTGATGCCAGTGGCCGCGTGAGAGGGGCCCGCCCCCGGGGCCGTCAGCCGGTCGTCCGCACCGGGGCGCTGCTGCGCCCGTGACCCCGGCCCCCGAGTTCGGCGTCGAACGTCTCCTGGGCGACGCGCATGGCCTCGGCGTACTCGGGTTGCCGCAGCCGCCTCCACATCTCGTCCTCGGGGACGTCCTCCACGTGGGCGACCACCCACCAGATGTTCCCGAAGGGGTCCCTGACCCGCCCTCCGCGCTGTCCGAAGGCCTGGTTCGCCAGGGGCGTGACGACACGGGCGCCGGCGGCGACGGCCCGTGAGAACGCCTCGTCCGCGTCGGGCACGAACACGCGGAGCAGGCTCGGCAGGACGGGCCAGTCCGCGGCCCGGTCGAAGGCCAGCACGACCGTGTCCCCGACCCGGATCTCGCCGTGCCCGACCGCCCCGCCCTCGGTCACCACCCGCCCGAGCTCCTCCCCGCCGAACGCCGCGGCGACGAAGTCGAGAAAGGCTCCGGTGTCGTCGGTGACGACCCAGGGCGCGACCGTGGTGTAGCCCTCGGGCGCGGGGGTGGTCTGCTGGTGGGGCATGGGGGTTCCCTTCGTCGCTGCCGGGTGTCGGGGCGACGATAGGGGCGGGGTAGGTCAGGTTCTGTCCTACTGGCGGGCTGTCCCGCCGACGCTCTGTGCTACCGGCGTTCTGTCCTGCCGGCGGTCAGAGGAACCGGCCCCGGTGGAACAGTAGCGGCGCCCCGCCGCCGTCGTCCGGCGTCCCGAGCGCGTCCACCCGCCCCACCACGATCAGATGGTCGCCCCCGGTGTGCACCGCGTGGATCGTGCAGTCGATCCAGGCGGCGGCGCCGGTGAGCCGGGGAGAGCCGGAGGCCGGGGACGCGTCGTACGGTACGCCCGCGAACTTGTCCGTGCCGCTGATCGCGAAGCCGCGGCACAACTCGCCCTGGTGGGCGCCGAGGACGTTGACGCAGAAGACACCGGCGCGGGCGATGCGCGGCCAGGTCGTGGAGGTGCGGCCGACCATGAACGCGACGAGGGGCGGGTCGAGGGAGAGGGAGGAGAAGGACTGGCAGGCGAAACCGGCGGGGCCGGACCCGCCGTCCGCCGCCGGGGCGGTGATCACGGTCACGCCGGTCGCGAACGAGCCCAGTACGCGCCGGAATGCACCCTGGTCGAGCGGCGCCCGCTCGTCGTCCCCGACGCACCGGAGCTCCGGCCGCGGCAGCGCCTCGACAGGCTGCGCGGCCGGAGCGCTTCCGGAAGACCTGAGGTAGCGGACGGCGGCGGCTGCCGCTCCTGCTTGTCCCATCACACCACCCATTGAAGCTGACGGGCCATCAGATAGGAAGGGGCGCGGACAGCGGGACAGCACGGGTCCTGACGGCGGATTCACAGACTCCCGGTCAGAACATGGGAGTTGTGTCGCCGCACGGACCTCTCGGTGTCACCTGCAGCACACCCGCCCCGAGCAGCGTTGCGGAACGACTGCCGCCGGTACCCCACCGATGGCTGCCGTGACCTGAGGAGCACCCACACGATGAACCGTCCCACCGCACGCGGCGGCGCCGTGGCCGCCGTGGCCGGCCTGGCCCTGGCGCTCGCCTCCGCCCTGCCCGCGCAGGCCGCCGACTCGACCGTGACCGAGTCCCAGTGGCTGACCGACGTCGCCGCCGTCACCGGCCCCGCGCAGACCTACATCGACTCCCGTGCCGCCGCCAACACCTCGGGCGCCAAGCAGGCGATCGTCCTCGACATCGACAACACCTCGCTGGAGACCTACTTCGAGGGCGGCTACCCCACCCCGGCCACCGCACCGGTACTCACCCTGGCCGAGGACGCGCACGCCAAGGGCGTCAGCGTCTTCTTCGTCAGCGCCCGCACCAACCTGATCGACCTGGCGACCAGCTACAACCTGAAGCACGTCGGTTACACCGTCGACGGCCTCTACACCCGCACGCTCAGCCAGATAGCGAGCGAGAGCGTCGCCGACTTCAAGACCTCGCAGCGCAAGGCGATCGAAGCGAACGGCTACGACATCATCGCCAACATCGGCAACAACACGACCGACCTGTCGGGCGGTTACGCCGACACGACGTACAAACTGCCCGACTACGACGGCCTGTTGGACTGACCGGAAGATCTCAGCTCTTGTTCAGTGACCGGGTCACGCCCGCGACCACGGCGGTCGTCAGCAGCCAGCCCGCCGCGATCAGGCCGTAGGAGAGCCATTGCGCGGGGCTTCCCTCCGCCCAGTACCAGGCGGTGCGCTGGCCCAGGCCGCCGATGGGGATCAGCAGGTCGAGGGTGTAGACGAGGGCGTTGAACGGCGGGCCCTGGCCGGCCTGGACGCGGATCGGGGTCCGGCCGCCGAAGACGACCGTGCCGAGGACGGCCAGGGCCACGATCCACACTCCGGCCAGCCAGGGGCGGTAGCCGTAGCCGACCAGGCCGTCGAGCAGCTGCCCCCACACCCGGCCGGCCGGCCGCAGGGTGCCGCGGCGGTGGCGCTGCTTGGCCAGGAGGACCTTGCGGGCGTCGTCCTCATGGCCGACCTGCCGGTACCAGCTCGCCAACTGCTCGTAGGGCTGCGGGGCGTAGCCGGGCTCGCGCCGGATCCACTCGACGCGGCGCGTGACGTCGTGCGGTCGCGCACCGTCCTCGGACTGGAGGGAGGCGTAGTCGAACCCCTGGAGCCGTACGACGCCCGGCCAGCTGTTCTCGCCGTCGTGCAGGACCGAGACGTGGGCCCCTCGCAGGTCCACCGCGCCGGCGGGCGGTGCGGCGGGGGTGAAGTGGAGGTCCGCCGCCTGCATCCGCGAACAGTCCAGGGCCACCTCCTCGCCGTTCAAGTGGGCGCCGTCGAAGGTGAGTTGGTCCGACACCTGCGCACCGCGCAGACGTACGGCCCCCTGCGCGGTGAAGCCGTCGGAGAAGACGAGGGTCTGCGCCACGGCGTTGTCCGCGAGGAGCGCCGGGCCGTCGGGGTTGTCCAGCCGGGCTCCCTCCATGAACAGGCCGCCGGGCAGGTGTGCCCCGAGCAGCCGTATCCCGCCGTGTGCGGTGAAGCCCCTGCGGCAGAAGACCCCGCCCTCCATGACCAGGCCACCGGCGAACAGCGCCCAGCCGTTCGGGGCGGACAACGTCGCCCCGCCCAGCTGCAGTTCGCCCGCGATACGCGCCCGCATGAGCGAGAGCCTGCCGTGGAGGACCGACCGCTCCAGGTCGAGGGTGCCCTCCATGGAGGCCAACCTCGCGTCGATGCCGGGCACTTGGCAGCCGATGATCCCGATCGTGCGCGTGGCGGCTCCGTAGAGGCTCGGCGCCTCCTCGAACCAGCAGTCCTCGAACCACAGCATGTGCCCGATGTCCGCGTCGGCGAGGTCGAGTCGACCCGTGATCCGCGCGCCGGCCACCCGCAGCGCGCTGACCGCTCCCGGCGGTGCCGCGTTCGCCCCCCGCGCCAGAGCCGTCACGACGGCCGCCCGAAGCGTGCGCTCCGGCCCCCAGTCCGCCCCTTGGGCCGGATCGTCCCCGCTCGGCGCGCCCACCCGCAGGTCCACCCGGCGGCCTTCGGGGAAGGCGTCCCACAACTCCCGCTCGGGCGGGGTCATTTCCTCGTACGGCAGCATCGACACAGCGTAGAGAGTGCGGGCCGGGAGAGCCCGTCAGCGCCCCCGGTACCCGGGGCTCCTGCGCTCCACGAAGCTCGCCACCCCCTCCCGCGCGTCCTCCGTCGTCATGTTGATCTCCTGTGCCGCCGCCTCCGCCGCGAACGCGGTCGCCCGGTCGCCGTCCAGCGAGGCGTTCACCAACTGCTTGGTGAGGGCGAGGGCCCGGGTCGGGCCGGTGGCGAGGCGTTCCGCCCATTCCCGGGCCGTCTTCTCCAACTCCCCGTCCGGGACGACCCGGTTGACGAGTCCGAGCCGTTCCGCGTCCGCCGCGCTCACCGCGTCGCCGAAGAACATCAGCTCCTTCGCGCGCTGCGGGCCGACCAGCCGGGGCAGGAGATACGCGCCGCCGCCGTCCGGGACCAGGCCCCGTCGTACGAACACCTCGATGAACCTCGCCGACTCCGCGGCCAGTACGAGGTCGCAGGCCAGGGCCAGATGGGCGCCGAGGCCGGCCGCCGTGCCGTTCACCGCCGCGATCACCGGTTTCTCGCAGTCCAGGACGGCGGAGACCAGGCGTTGCGCGCCCTCGCGGATCACGCGGGCCACGTCTCCGGCGACCCGCTCCCCGGAAGCCGTGGATCCCCGCAGGTCCGCGCCCGCGCAGAAGCCGCGTCCGGTGCCGGTGAGGACCACCGCCCGTACGCCGGGGTCGGCCGACGCCTCGCCCAACAGGGCGATCAGGCGGTCCCGTTGGTCCGGGGTGAGGGCGTTCAGGGTCTCGGGGCGGTTGAGGGTGAGGTAGGCGACCTGGCCCGCGATCGTGTGCGTGACCTCCGTCATCGGCACACCGCCAGCGCGTCCAGCGCCACCGCGCCCTGTCCCCGGGGCAGCACCATCAGCGGGTTGATGTCCAACTCCGAGAGCACGTCGCCCAGTTCGAGGGCCATGCGCTGGACACGCAGGATCACCTCCACCAGCGCGTCCAGGTCCGCCGGCGGGCGTCCCCGTACCCCGTCGAGCAACGGCCGTCCGCGCAGCTCGTCCAGCATGTCCCGGGCGTCGTCCTCGCCGAACGGCGGCACCCGTACCGCCGCGTCCCGCAGCACCTCGACCAGCACCCCGCCCAGCCCCACCGTCACGGTCGGCCCGAACAGGTCGTCCTGGGTGACGCCGACCACCATCTCGACGCCCCGCTCGACCATCTGGCAGACGAGGACACCGTCCAGGGTCACGTCCTCGTAGCGGGCGATGTCCGTCAACTCGCGGTAGGCGTCCCGGACTTGGCTCGCCGACGTCAGGCCCACCTTCACCAGGCCCAGCTCGGTCTTGTGCGCGATCCGCGCACCCGACGCCTTCATCACCACCGGGTAGCCCACCAGGCCCGCCGCCCGTACGGCCGCCGCCGCGCTGGTCACCAACTGCTCGCGGGGGACCCGGATGCCGTAGGCGCGCAGGAGCTGTTTCGCCGCGTGCTCGCTGAGTTGCTGGCCCGGGCGCATCAGGGCCTCGGCCTTGCGGAAGGAGGGGGAGACGGCGCGGGGGGCCTCGTCGAAGGGGGAGTGGTAGGCGCGGACGAAGCGGTGGTGGGAGAAGTAGGCGCGCAGCGCGGTGATGCAGTTGCCCACCGTGCGGAACGTCGCCACCCGCGACGAGCCCAACAGCGCCTCGCGGTACGCCGGTTCCGTGCCCACCGGTGAGCCCCACACCACGCACACCAGCTTGTCCGTGCGTTCGGCCGCCGCCACCAGGTCCGCCACGAGCCTGTCGCTCAGCGGCGGGAACGGGCCGGTGACGGGGCAGACCAGTACCCCCACCTCCGGGTCGTCGAGGATCGCGTCGATGATCTTCCGGCCGCGCCAGTCGCCCACCGGGTGACCGCCGTTGTCCACCGGGTTCGCCACGCTCAGGTACGGCGGTATCCACTCGTGCAGTTCGGCCTGTTTCGCCGACGACAGCTGCGGCAGCCGCAGTCCCGCCTCGCTCGCCAGGTCGGCGAAGTGCGCGCCCGTGCCGCCGGAGATCGAGTACACGACCACGCCCTCGGCCACGGGAGGCTTCGCCCGCGCCAACAGCGTCGCCGTGTCCTGGAGTTCGTCGAGGCCGTCGACGCGGATCACGCCGTACTGGCGCATCGCCGCGTCCACCACCGTGTCCGCGCCGGTCAGTTTGCCGGTGTGGGAGGCGGCCGTGCGGGCGCCGGTCTCGGTGCGGCCGACCTTGACCGCCACGACGGGGACCTTGCGGCGGGCGGCGCGGTCGGCGGCCAGGAGGAAGGAGCGGCCGTCCTTGAGGCCCTCGACGTAGCAGGCGATGGCGCCGACTTCGGGGCGTTCGGCGAAGTAGGAGATGAAGTCGGCGGTCTCCAGGTCGGCTTCGTTGCCGGTGGGGGCCCAGTGGGAGAGGCGGATGCCGAGCTGCTGGAGGGCGAAGACCGGGCGGCCCTGGTGGCCGGACTGGGTGATGAGGGCGATCGCGGGTCCTTCGAGGTCCTCGCGGAAGTGCTCGAAGGCGTTGAGGTTGGTGTTCGGGCCGAGGAGACGCAGGCCCGATCGGCCCACGGCGGCTGCCAGCCGCTCCTGCGCCAGCGCGCCCTCCTCGCCCGTCTCCGCGAAGCCGGACGCGAAGGCGACCGCGAACTTCACCTTCGCCTCGGCGAGTTGCTCGATCACCGGGAGCGGGTCGGCCACCAGCACCACGGCCAGGTCGACCTGTTCGGGGAGATCGGGGACGGAGGGGAAGCAGGGGACGCCGAAGACCGTCGTACGGGTGGGGTGCACCGGGTGCAGGCGGGCCCCCACCCGGCCTGCCCAGGCCATGAGTTGGCGGGTGATGCCCGTGTTGGGGCGGCCCTCCGCGTCCGAGGCGCCGATCACGGCGACCGACTCGGGGCGGAAGAAACGGTCCAGGTCGGGTACGCCGGCGTACAACGGCCGCCCGCTGACATCGAGGTCGTCGACGTCGGCGGGCCGGCCGTGGACGGCGGGGCCGGGTTGCTCACCGCAGGCGATGACCCGGGCCCGGCGGGAGTCGGTGGTGAGGGTGCCGTGGGTTGATCCAAGCATCGGTCCGCCCGCTCCTGTGTGACAGTCGTGACAGCACAATTAACTGACGCAGTGTCAGATTACTGAACTGACAGTCCGTCAGGAACTGTCGTGCACGCAAAAGAACGCAGATGCCTCGGCCTACGGCATGGGCCGGCTGAGTATTCCTACGCCACCCGGTCCCTGCGGACGGACTTGGCGACCGCCTTCGCGATCTTCTCCGCGTCGATCGCCATCTCGCGGAACATGCCGCTGATGGGGTTGGTGAACCCGGTGAAGTACAGGCCGGGGGCGTCCTTCGGGGTGCGGGCGCCGTGCACGACCGGCTTGCCGCGGGCGTTCAGTACGCCGAGGTGGCCCACGAGGCCCTCCAGGGAACGGACGTATCCGGTGGCCGCGATCACGGCGTCGGGTCCGACGCGGTCGCCGCCGGCGAGGACCACCTTGCCGTCCTCGAAGCCCTCCACGGCCGGCACGACCTCGACCTGCCCCTTGCGCACGGCGTCGATGAGCCCGACGTCCTGCACGGGGATCGACCCCTCGTTGACCCGGCTGTACAGCCCGGTGTCGGGCCGGGCCAGCCCCTGCGCCGACAGGTCCGGCACGCTGAGCTTGGCCATCGGCCCCGCGAGCCGGTCGACGAGACGGACCGGCAGCCGTCGTACGACGATGCCCGTGTACTGGGCCGCCCAGCCCGCGGTGGAGCGGCGCACGATGTGCGGGGCGGTGCGCACGGAGAGCCGTACGCGCGACGCACCGCCCTCCACCAGGTCGACGGCGATCTCCGCGCCCGTGTTGCCGACGCCGACGACCAGGACGTCGCGGCCCGCGTACGGCTGCGGGTTGCGGTAGTCGGCGGCGTGCAGGAGTTCGCCGGTGTAGGTGTCGCGGCCGGGCCAGTCGGGGAGCCGGGGCGTGTGGTTGGTGCCGGTGGCGACGACCACCGCGCGGCCGGTCAGCTCACGGCCGCCGGTGGCGTGCAGCAGCCAGCCGGTGCCGTCCGCCGCACGCTCGACACGGGAGACCTCGACGCCGGTGACGATCTCCAGCTCGTGGACCTCGGCGTACTTCTCCAGATAGCGGACCACGTCGTCCCGCGAGACCCAGCGGCCGAAACGGCGCGGCATGGCGAGGCCGGGCAGGCCCGACAGGCGCCGGGTGGTGTGCAGGTGCAGACGGTCGTAGTGCCCGCGCCAGGACGCTCCGACCCGGTCCGACTTCTCCAGTACGACGGCACGGATGCCCTGCGCGCGCAGCGCGTACGCGGCGGCGAGTCCGCCGGGGCCGCCGCCGATGACGTACACGGGACGGTCTGCGTGGTTCTGCGCCGCGGGGGTCGGGGACGCTGTGGAGTCGGCCATGAGCGCGAGCGTAATCACGTCCCACGTTGATGGGTCTCGGTCAAGACCGGAATTGGTTGCGGATTGATCACGGGTGTGGAGGACCGGGTGGGACCGGTGGCGTAGGGCCTCTGGTGTGTGAGGGCCGTGGGGAAGGCCACGACGCCGAGCCCGCGGCGTGCGCGGCGGGGCTCGGCGTGCGCGGAGGGGCTCGGCGTCGTGCGGCGGCGACCGGAAACGTATGACGGGAAACCGGTACCGCGTCCTTGGGGGCTACTTCTTCTTCGGACCCCGGTGACCGGAGATCTTCGCGATCCAGGTGATGAAGTCGCCCGGGTCGGTGTTGGCGCCGTGGCCCTCGTCCCAGTAGTAGAGGTGGTTCACGTCGTCGCCCAGGTTGTCGAGGCGGGCGGCGAGGTTGGCGGACACCGTCAGCGAGGTGTCGGAGTCCTTGGTGCCCAGGCGGATCCACCAGTGCCTGGAGCGGTTCGGGTTGGCCTTCTCCACCAGGTGGAACATCGGGTTCATCAGGTTCAGCTTCTCGGGGATGTCGCTCGCGACGCGCTTGCCGCTGAGTCCCGTGGAGTCGTTCTGCGCGCCGTACGCCGTGAAGTGGCGGGCCAGGGTCGTGCCCGCGCCGAACTCGTTGTTCTCGCCGGCCGACAGGTCGAAGGCGTCGAAGGCCGGGGTGTCCTTCTTGCGGGCTCCGACGTGGGTGAGGAAGCCGGCCCAGGTGAAGGTGGCCCTGCCGCCGGACCAGGTGAGGAAGGTGTTGGCCTTCAGATAGGTCTCGCGGGCGGAGTCCGAGAGGGCGGCGAGGTAGGTGGTCGCCGACGGCTCCAGGTACTGCTCGACCATGTACGCGTCGAGGTTGCGCGCGTTCAGCGGACCGAAGCCGCCGAGGCCGCGCAGCTTCAGCCCGGCCTGGTACTCGGCGAACTGCGCCCGCAGCGCCTTGGACACCGTCTGGTCCACCGGCTTGCCGGTGCTCAGGTCGTTGGCGCCCCAGTTCCACTCGTAGGCGCCGTCGGCGTGCTCCAGGTCCGTGATCGGGCACCAGGCGCCGGTCGCGAAGATCGCGTCGGAGGCGTCGGCCGCGCCGATCTCCTTGAGGTACCTGTCGTAGATCGGGCTGTCGCCGGACGCGCCCAGCAGCGAGGACAGCGCGCCACCGGCGCTCGTACCGGCGGAGACGATCCGCTCGACGTCGCCGGGGATACGGCCCTTGTTGGACCTCACGTACCGGACGGCGGCCTTGAGGTCGACGATCGCGGCGGGGGCGGTGCCGTAGTACTCGCCGTCGGCGTTCTTGAGGGTACGGCCGCGGGCGCCGGGCTCGATGACGACGTAGCCGGCGGCCAGGGCGAGGAGCTGGTTGCTGGAGGTGGCGCCGCCGGTGGCGTTGGTGTTGCCGTTGGCGCCGGGGGCGGAGGAGCTCGCGGAGGCGGAGGCCGAGGCGCTCGGGGCACCGCTCGGGGCCGCGCCGCCGCCCATCGCCGAACCGCCGCCGCCGACCTCGGTGGCGGTCGCCACGGAGGAGGGCATGTAGCCGCCGATGGAGTTGGCGAGCAGGATCGGCGCGTGGCTCGCGTCGACCGCCTTGCCGTCGATCTCCACCGGGGAGCTGACGATCAGCGACTGGTAGGTGGCGTCCACCGGCTTGGCGACGTACGTGATCGCCTTCCAGAAGTGGTAGACGACCGTGTGCTCGTCGCCGGCGGTGTCCGTGATGGTCTTCGTCAGCTTCGTGTAGGCGTCCGGGTCGAAGGCCAGGGCGCCCGAGGAGGACTTCGAGCCGTCGGAGGCGTTCGCGTCGAGCGCGATACCGCCGACCGCGGCGACACCGGCGGTCGCGCCGATGCCCATGACTACCGTCCTGCGCTTCACTGCCCTGTGCTTCACCGTGCTGCCTCTCGTCTTCCTGTCCGCGTCGTCCTGACCGCTCTCTGGCCTTGCGCTTGCGAACGTAAGCGGTGGCGAACAAAATCGTCAACAATATGCGCGGCATTCATGGGGGACCCACAGCGGCAGCCTTCGTGCACAGGAATTTCATGACCCCCTCTCGGCATTCCTCAGGTTCTGACGTACCGTCAGATTCATGGATGCGATCTGGCTCAGCGGAGCCGACTGGCTCGCCGTGCTGCGCATAGGACTCGGGCTGTGGTGGCTGGAGAGCTGGCGGCACAAGGACAAGAAGGCCTGGTTCGAACGCGGCACGGGCATCGCCTGGGCGGCCGACGTCGCCGCCAAACACCGCTGGACGGCGGTCCGTTCGGGCTTCGACGTGATGGTTGCGCCGCGCCCGCGCACGATGGCGTACGTCGTCGTCTACGCCGAGTTGGCGGTCGGCCTCGGCCTGGTCGCGGGATTCCTCACCCCGGCCGCCCTCGTCGGGGGCCTGCTCCTCAACGTCCTCTACTTCACGCTCATGATCCACGACTGGGCGGAGCAGGGGCAGAACGCGATGATGGCGCTCATCTCGGTGGTGGCGCTGTTCGCGATGTCCTGGCAGGTGTGGTCGGTGGACGCCGCGCTGGGGTGGTTCTGATGCCCGACGGCCCCCCGCGCCACGACCTCCCCGAGGCCGACACCTTCACCCGCCCCTACTGGGAGGCCGCCGCGCGGGGCCGACTCCTGCTCCGGCGCTGCGCGGACTGCGGCCGGGCCCACCACTACCCCCGCGAGTTCTGCCCCCACTGCTGGAGCGAGGCCGTCACCTGGGAGAACGCGAGCGGCCACGCCACGCTCTACACCTGGTCCGTCGTCCACCGCAACGACCTGCCGCCCTTCGGGCAGCGGGTGCCCTACGTCGCGGCGGTCGTCGATCTCGCCGAGGGCCCGCGGATGATGACGGAGCTGGTGGAGTCCGAGTCGGCGGAACCGCGGGCCGGAATGCCGGTGGAGGTGACGTTCCGGGACGGGATACCGGTGTTCAGACCGAGGGAAAATGACGTATCCGGAGTGCAGGGTGCTTGATTCAATGGCGCGATGGCCCACATACGCGAGCGGTCTCTCCAGCACCCCTTCCCCGAGCTGAACGGTCACGGACTGCGCCTGCGCCCCTGGGACGCCGACGCCGACAGCGACGTGGCGAACTGGCTGCGCGGAGTGGCCGACCCCGAGTTCCAGCGCTGGAACACCCCGCTACGGCCGATCACGGACCTCACCAGCGCCCGCAACTCGCTCCGCTCCCGCGCCGAGAACGCGGAGGACGGCATCAGCGCCTCGTTCTGCGTCACCGACGCGGCCGGCGGTACGACCCTCGGGCACATCGGCGTCAACGACATCGACCACGTCATCCGCGTCGCCCGCGTCGGCTACTGGACCCTCCCCGAGGCCCGCGGCCACCACGTCGCCACCCGCGCCCTCACCCTCGCCGCCCACTGGGCCCTCACCGACCTCGGCCTGCACCGCCTCGAACTCGGCCACGCCCTCGGCCACCACGCCTCCTGCCACATCGCCGAACGCTGCGGCTTCCCGGCCGAGGGGACCCTGCGCGGGGCGATGTTCGAGGCCGGCCAACGCGACGCGTTCCGCGACGTACACCTGCACGGACGCCTCGCCACGGACCCGGAGGTGAAGGCATGACCGCCGGCGACTGGCACATCACCGAGAACGTGAACCAATTCCTCCTCCACGCCGGGGACTTCCTACGCGCCCACCCCGCCCTGCACACGGTCCCGCTCACGGTGACGGACGCGCTGCGCAGACGCGGAACACACCTGTACGGCGAGGGGACCCCGGTGTTCGGCGCACTGGAACGGCACGGCGCCGTCAGGGCCGCCTTCTTCCGCACGCCCCCCGGCCGCCTCGTACTGACCGCTCTCACCGCACCGGAGGCCACCGCGCTCGCGGCCCAACTGGCCGACCGCGGCGACGACTTGCCGGGCGTCAAGGCCGAACGGGACACGGCGTCGACCTTCGCGGAGGCATGGAAGCGGCAGACAGGAGCCGCACCCGAACTCCACGAGCGCCAACGCCTCTACCGGCTGGGCGAGTTGACGATCCCGGAACCCGTCCCGCCGGGCCGCCCGAGAGTCGCGGTGGCAACGGACCGCGAACAACTCATGCGCTGGTACGCCGAGTTCGCCGAGGCCGTCGGCGGGGGCGGCGGCGCCATACGCGCCCCCGGCGAGTGGGCCGACGCACGGATCGCGTACGGCGGGGTCACACTCTGGGAAACCCCGGACGGCACACCGGTGTCCATGGCCGGCGTCACGGCGAAGGTGGCGGGCCAGATCCGCGTCGCCCCCGTCTACACCCCCGCGGACCTCAGAGCCCGCGGCTACGCCGGCGCCGTCACGGCGGAGGTCAGCCGGGCCGCGCGGGAGGCGGGCGCGGAGGAGGTACTGCTGTTCACGGACCTGGCCAACCCGACGAGCAACGCCCTGTACCAGCGGATCGGATACCGCCCGGTGGCCGACTTCGCGGGCTACGACTTCGGACACGCCACCGGACTGCGGTGATACTCGCCCCATGGGAACGGCACCGGATCCAACGGATCTTCACGAACTGCTGAAGTCACTACGGGTATGGGCCCCGGAGACGACCGAACTACGGGCGTTCGACCCGGCGACGGCACCGGACACCCCCCTGCCCCTCTTCACCACCTGGTTCGCGGAGGCGGTGACGGCGGGGGAGACCGAGCCGCACGTGATGTCCCTCGCGACAAGGGACGACGAGGGCCTCCCGGACGCACGAATCGTGATGCTCCACGGCGCGGACGAACAGGGCTGGTCCTTCGCGACCCACGCCACAAGCCGCAAGGGCGACCAGCTGAAGGCCGTCCCCTACGCCGCCCTCACCTTCTACTGGCCCCGCCTGGCCCGCCAGATCCGCCTACGAGGCCCGGTCGCCCCCGCACCCCCGACCGAATCCCAGTCCGACCTGCACGCCCGCTCCACCGGCGCCCTCGCGGCAGCACTGACCGGCCACCAGAGCGAACCCCTCCCGTCCCTGGCCGAGCTGAAACAGACCTCTGAATCAGCCTGGGAACTGGCCCAACAACATCCACAGACCCCGGCCCCGACCTGGACCCTCTACCGCGTACTCCCCGACGAGATCGAGTTCTTCCAGGGAGACGCGCTACGACGACACGTGCGCCTGAGGTATGTCCGGGAGGGGTGGGGAGGCTGGTCGAAGGTGTTGTTGTGGCCCTGAGTCGTTGGAGGTGGTCGTTGGGCCGCCCGCTTCTTTGTCAGTGTCGGGCTTCCGCGTCCCGAGTAAAGGGCGCTCCCTGCGGTCGCGTCGGCTACGCCGATTCCGCTGCGCTCCACCCTTGACTCGGGCCGCTCCAGCCCGGTGGAGAAGCGAGCGGGCGGCCCGGAGGGATGGGTGGCCAGGCAGGTATCCCGTGGGGTGGGCTGTGCTGCGGGCCGGGGTTGCGGGAGCGCGCCCGCGTCTCGCCAGCACGCCGGGCAGGCTCAGCGGCCAACCCCCGGTGGGGACTGACGGAGGGGGTGATGCCGCCCACGCTGT
>NZ_JBIVNL010000025.1:0-62931 GCF_044753545.1 Streptomyces sp. NPDC088350
ACTCACCGTAGGCGCGGGGCTGTTGTGGACGACCCGTCGACCGTGACCGTCCCGGTGCGGGTGAGCGCGTCGCTGCCGAGCCCGGCCAGTACGGTCATGAGACCCCGGCCGGGGAAGGCCCTGTCAGCAGTGACCCCGGTGGGCGTACAGCGACACGCGGGCGCCGTGCGGACGGAGCGTCCGGCACTCCTCGAACCCCTGGGACAGCGCGGCCCGTTTCGCCGCCTCGCTCGGCGACTCGTCCAACGGCTCGCCCTCGGGGTCGCTCAGGACGACGATCCGCTGTTCGTGGCGGATGCGGGAGCTGATGGTGGAAGCGGGCAGTTCGGTGCCGTAGAGCCATCCCGACCGGTCCGCGGTCCCGGTGCTCGCGAGGTCGTGCAGGCCCGTGAAGGTCTGCGGGCTGGTCAGTGACCACACGCGGCGGCGGCCCGGCTCGTAGAGCACGCCGTCTCCTGGCGCCGCCAGCTGCCGTACGGCGTGGGCGATGGCGGTGGCGTCGTCACGGCGGCTGTCGGGTGTGCGCAGGTGCGGGGAGTGGACCGACACGGCGAGGACCGCGAGGGCGACCGCCGCGAGCGCGGGCTTCCGGGTGCGCCGGCCGCGCAGGGACCGGTCGAGGACGGCGCCGACCAGGAGTGCCTGCCCGGCGATGCCGTAGAGGACGTAGCGGTCCACGAACAGGGGGTGGACGAGCGAGGCCAGCAGGAGGATCGCGCCGGGGAGCACGGCCAGCGGCAGGGCGATCCGGACCAGCCGGGCCTCACGGGAGTCGTCACCTGTTCCGGGAAACGGCAGCCCGCGCCACGCGCGGGAGTCGGCACCGGTCGCGGAGTACGGTGCCGGTCGCGGCAGCAGCAGGCGGGCGCACCACACGGAGACCGTGCCCGCGCCCAGGTACCAGGCCAGCCCCCCGACATCCACGCCGATCCAGGACACCTGCGCCGACTGGCCCGTGCTGAGCAGCGCGAGCGGCGCGACCCCGGCGACGGCGACGAACGCGGCGGCGGCCCAGCGCCGCCGTAGGTCCCGGGGCACCGCACAGACATGTGCGGCCAGGGCCAGCATCGCGAACTCGTGCAGGAGTCCCGCCGTCAGCATCAGGACCGTGTATCCGGCCCACGCCCAGGCGGACCGGCTGCGGATCGCGCGTATCAGGAGATACGTCGCCCATACGACGCACGCCGTGACCAGGGCGTAGGAGCGGCCCTCCTGGGCGAAGCGCTGCACCTGTGGTGTCACGGCGAACAGGACGCCGGCCAGCACCCCCGCGCGCGGCCCGGCGAGCCGTCGGCCGAGGACGGTGACGCCCGCGGTGGCGACGGCCGCGGCGGCCACCGAAGGCAGCCGCATCACCAGCAGCGGGTCCACCGAGCCGAAGACGCGGAACATGCCGTGCATCAGCAGGTAGTAGAGCGAGTGGACGAGGTCCACGTGCGCGGCCGTGGCCCGCAGCTCCGGGAGGGTGCGGTGGGCCATGTCGTACGTCACCGCCTCGTCGCGCCAGACGCTTCCGCCCCGCCGGACGCCCCACAGGCCGAGGGCGAGGGACAGGAGGGTGGGCAGGGCTATGCGGCCGAGCAGGTGGAGGCGCCGGCGCCGGGGGGCGGGATGAACCGGCGCAGGTGCGGTGACCCGAGGACGGAGAAGGGACGCGGTACTGATGGGTGGCTCCGAGGGGGTGTGCTGTCCACTCGTCGGGAAGGGGTGGCACGACGTCGGGGGACTGCGGGGCGATCGTGTGGATGGACGTCAGGGCCTCGACGACCTGACGGCGGCCGTGGCGATGTCGGCGACCGCCGGGGAGGCGCCGTGCCGGATGAGCGGGACACGCGTGGTTCCCCGGTGCCCGGTCCGCCGGAGTCCGGCTGACCTGACCGAGACTGGCAACCCGAGAGTTGACGCTCACCCCCCTCCACCAGGGAATTCAATCCGGCGAGGTATTCCGGGGGCCGATGCGTGGGGCCGCTCCGAGACTGTCGTCCCGGCCACATCGGGCGGGAACCACGTGACGTCCGTTCGGCGTGGAACGTATGTTCGTCGTCGTTGAACGTGCTTTTCGTGTGGTGTGCGGAAAATGTGGGGAAGTGGGTGAGCCCGTGGGGCGCCCGGAGACACCGGTGGACCGCGAGGCGGGTCCCGTGCAGCGGCTCGCCCATGAGCTGCGGGGGCTGCGCGGGGCGGCCGGGAGTCCGTCGTACCGGACCATGGCCGAGGCCGCCGAGTTCACGGCAGCAACGTTGTCAAAGGCGGCGAAGGGCGAGCGCCTGCCCTCGCTCGCCGTGCTCCAGGCGTATGTGCGGGCGTGCGGGGGCGACCCGGCGGAGTGGGAGTCGCGCTGGAAGGAAGCCGAGGCGGAGGTCGCCGGGCAGCGGAGGGACGATGAGGACGAGGTCCCGCCGTACCGGGGGCTGGCGCGGTTCGAGCCGGGGGACCGGGAGCTGTTCTTCGGCCGGGACCGGCTGATCGGGGAACTGGGCGCGTTGGTGCGCGGGCACCGGTTCGCGGTGGTGTTCGGCGCGTCGGGGAGCGGGAAGTCGTCGTTGCTGCGGGCCGGGCTGATCCCGCGGCTTCAGGAGGAGGCCGCGGAACTGGGGCGCCCGGCGGTGCTGCGGGTGTTCACGCCGGGGGCCCGGCCGGCCGAGACGTACGGGCATCTGCTGGCACCGGCGGACGGCGAGCCGGACAGTTATGTGGTCGTGGACCAGTTCGAGGAGGTCTTCACGCTCTGCCGGGACAAGGCGGAGCGGACCCGGTTCATCGACCTGCTGCTCACCGCCCGCGAACCCGGCAGCCGGCTGAAGGTGCTCGTCGCCGTACGCGCCGACTTCTACGCGCGGTGTGCCGAGCACCGGGAGCTGGCTCAGGCGTTGTCCGGCGCCGGGATGCTGGTCGGGCCGATGAGCGCGGACGAACTGCGGGACGTGGTGATCAAGCCCGCTCAGACGGCCGGGTTCGTCGTGGAGCGGGAGCTGGCCGCGCGGATCGTCGAGGAGGTCCTGGACGAGCCCGGCGGGCTGCCGATGCTCTCGCACGCCCTGCTGGAGACCTGGCGGCGCCGACGCGGCCGGATGCTGAGCCTCGCCGCGTACGAGACGGCGGGCGGGGTGCGCGGCGCGATCGCGGCGACCGCCGAGGAGGTGTACGGGAAGCTGTCCGAGGAGGAGGCGCGCACCGCCCGGCGGGTGCTGCTGCGGATGATCGAGCCGGGGCAGGGCACTCCCGACACCGGGCGTCCGCTGACCGGGGCCGAGCGGGACGAGTGGCGGGACCCGTCGGTCGGGACGGTGCTGGAGAGGCTGACCCGCGCCCGGCTGCTGAGCGTCGACGACGACGGTGTCCATCTCGCCCACGAGGCGCTGATCACCTGCTGGCCCAGGCTGCGCGGCTGGATCGAGGAGGACCGGGAACGGCTGCGGCACCACCGCCGGCTCACCGAGGCGGCCCGCGTCTGGCTGGAGCACGACCGGGACCCCGGCGCGCTGTACCGGGGCGCCCGGCTCGTCCGTACCGAGGAACTGTTCCCCGAACACGCCGACGACCCCGCGCTGACCGTCACCGAACGGGCGT
Organism: Streptomyces sp. NPDC088350; assembly: GCF_044753545.1. Classification (NCBI taxonomy): domain Bacteria; kingdom Bacillati; phylum Actinomycetota; class Actinomycetes; order Kitasatosporales; family Streptomycetaceae; genus Streptomyces; species Streptomyces sp. NPDC088350. Next base: position 3,571 of record NZ_JBIVNL010000025.1, read on the forward strand.
TCCTGACCGCCGCGTTCGAGATCCGTGAGACGGAACACCGGGCCGCCGCCCGGACCAGGCGCCGGGCCCGGACCCTGGTATCGACGCTCTCGGCGGTCCTGGTGGTGGCGCTGGTCGCCGGTCTGGTCGCCTGGACGCAGCACCGCGACAACCAGCGCCGGAGCATCGACGACGCGGCCCGCCGGGTCGCCGAGGTCTCCGACTCCCTGCGCACCACCGACCCGCGTACCGCGCAACTGCTCGGCCTCGCCGCCTGGGGCACCGCCCAACTGCCGGAAACCCGGCGGGCGTTGCTCGGTGCCCTCGCCCAGCCCGAGACGGACGCCTTCACCGACCCCGCGCCCGGGAACAGCCCCCTGCGTTTCCTCACCGACTCGGGCCGCACCCTGCTCAGCGTCGACGGCCGCACCTGGCGGACCTGGAACGTGGTCACGCATCGCCGTATCGCCTCGGGCCGGCTGCCGGCCGGACGGGTCGCCTCGGCCTCGCCCGACGGACGGCTGCTCGCGGTCTACGAGGAGAGCGCCCAGGGCAACGGGGACGAAGGCCTCGTCAGGCTCTGGGACACGGTTACCGGACGGTGGACCGGCGGTGCGCCCCAGTCGACCGTCGCCGGGGTCGACTTCGGCGCCGACGCCCGCAGTTATCTGGAGAGCGGCCCGGACGACGACCGGGTGCGGCTGCGCTCGGTCAGGGACGGCCGGCTGCTGTTCGAGACCCTGGCCCCCGGCTCGGCGGACGTCGCCCCGAGCGCGGACGGGCGGCTGGTGGCCGTCTGCCCCTCCGGCCGCGCACCGCAGGTCTGGGACATCGCCCGCCACCACACGGTGCCCGGTGCCTGGGAGCAGGCCGGCGCGCTCTGCCACGACGACGACCGTTCCTCGGTGGTGTTCGACGGTGGCGGCCGGTTCGCCCTCGTCGACAGCGGCGGGGCGCACGTCTGGGACACCGCGTCGGGACACCAGGTCGCCCACTTCGCCGCTCGGGGCCTGACGTCCGCCGCCTTCAGCGAGGACGGCGACTTCCTGGCCACGGCGGACGGCACCGAGATCAAGGTGTGGCGGCTGTCCTCACCCGACACACCGGTCTTCCGGCACGCCCTGAACAACCAACTCCTCTACCAGGGCCTCACCTGGGACCCCGGCCACCCCCTCCTGCGCTATGTCGAAGGCGGCACCGTCCACACCCTCGACGTCACGGCGGCCGTCACCTCCGCCTGGACCGACCACCCCGTGGACAAGGTCCTGCTCAGCCCGGACGGCCGCACCCTGGCCACCGCCGAACGCACCGGCGGCACCTACCGCGTCCAACTCCGCGAGACCGGCGCCGGACACACGACACGGACGCTGCCCGCCCCTCATCTGCCCGTCTCCGACGATCCCGCCGATCCGGTCGACCCGTCCCACACGCTGGCCATGATGACGTTCAGCCCGGACGGCACCACCTTCGCCTACGGCATCGCCGCCCCCGGCCGGGACGCCACCACCCAGCCTGTCACGGTCTGGGACCTGGACGCCGCTCGTGAGCGCACCACGCCGGACCTGGCGACACCGAGATCCCCCGGGGCCGTGATCACCCTGGCCCTGGGCCCCGGTGGACGCGCCCTGCACGCCGTACGCGCGCCCCGTCTCGGGCACTTGAGCGACGAGACATGGGACACCGCCCGCCACCGACGAACCGCCGTGTTCCCGGCGGTGGACGGCAACCATCTCGCCGTCCGCCCCGATGGACGGCTGCTCGTCGGGGACAACCGCACGTTCCGCCTGCCCTCCGGTACGGTCGGTGCGCCCGACCTCGCCCAGGGCGCCGGGATCGGCGCCCTCACCTTCGCCCCCGACGGCTCCCGCCTCGCGGCCGGCGACGACACGGGCAGGGTCACCCTCTGGGACTCGACCGTCCGACACCGCGCCGGTGTCCTGCGCAACGTCTTCCCGGCCCCGCTCGGTGACTTCCCGGAGGCGGTCAGTGCCCTCGCGATCAGTCCCGACGGCCGCACCCTCGCCGTCGGCGGCGACGCCGGCACCCTCCAGCTCTGGGACACCGCCACCCGGCAACCCCTCGGCGGCCCCCTGACCACCCCCGGCGACTCCATCGACTCCCTGGCCTTCAGCACCGACAGCACGACTCTCTACGCCTCCTCCCTCCACGTCCCTGTCCAGCGCTACACCGTCGACCCGGCCCGGGCCGTCCCCCGGATCTGCGCGCGCACCGGGGGCGCCGAGCCGACCAAGGACCAGTGGCGCACGTACCTACCCGATGTGCCGTATCGGAGGGTGTGCAGGGGGTGAGGTGCCGACTGCGTCCGGCCAAGCCCGGGGGAACGGCACCCGCAGGGACGCGGTGGTGACCGGGGTGTGTTCGGCGGACGCGTGGAGGCGTCCGTCGCGGAGGACGGCCGCCCCGCTGCGGAGCATCGAGTCGACGAGTTCGGCGGCGAGCGCCTCGGGTGTACGGCCCAGGAGGCGTGCCGCGTCGGCCAGCCAGGCCCGGGCGTGGAGGTAGCACTCGGCCTCGGCGGTGGGCAGTCCGTCGCGGATCATCAGGGCGAAGGCGAAGATCCGCCGTGCGCCGTACCAGACCGCTCCGGCGGGGTCGTCGACGAGGCGTTGGGCGCGGCGCAGCGCGGCGCCGAACGCGGCGCCGGGGTCTTCGGGGATCGGGCCGTGGGAGGGCAGCAGGACACGCGGGGCGAGGTCGGCCAGTCGGTGCAGGGAGTCGAGTGCGGTGGTGGCCGCCTCGGGTCCGTCGAGGGCGAGGTTCACCCAGCCGACGTCGTAGCCGGACAGGGTGTCCCCGACCGCCAGCAGCCGTTCCTCGGGCTGCCACAGGCACAGGTGCCCGGGAGTGTGCCCGGGTGTGTCCACGACCTGCCAGTCGGTGTCCCCGAGCCGGAGGAGCTGCCCGTCGTGGAGTGGCCGGTCGACGGTGTAGGGGGCGACGGGCTGGTCGAGGTACTCCGCCAGGCAGCAGCCGGGATCACGGCGGCCAACGGCCTTGGCGTCCAAGGCACTTGCCGCCACACCGGCGCCCATCGCCTGGAGCCGCGCGTTTCCGCCCACGTGGTCGGAGTGCCAGTGGGTGTTGACGACCAGGGCGATGTTCCCGGCGCGGGCGTGTGCCCACGCTGCCGTCTCCTCCGCGTGACCGACGAAGCCGCTGTCGACGAGGGCGGGGCAACGGCCGTGCAGCAGAAGGAGGTTGGCGTCGGGGAACGGTCTGCGCTGCCAGGTCACCCAGGTGGGGAGTCGATCCGCAGCGCCCGCGCTCATCAGTGACCTCCTTGAGTGGTGGGCGAGTTGGCATGCGGGTCACCAGACGCCGGTACCGATCGGCAGCCATGGCTCACCACTCGGCCGGGCGCCCCTTGAGCTGCTGCCAGTAGCGCCGGTGGGCGTGCCGGGCCCGGTCGCTCGTCATCCCGGCGGGCAGCTCGGCGTCGAGCGGGTCGGCTAGTTCGGCGATGTCGCGCAGGGCGGCGGCCTGGCAGGCCCGCTTGGTGAACGCGTACTGCTCGACGCAGTCCTCGGGTGTCAGCCCGGCGACGGCGACCGCACGCTCCAGCAACTCCTCGGCAGGCACCACCTCGTGGACCATGCCCAGCGCGAGCGCCTGGTCCGGGGTGAAGATCTCCCCGAGCAGACAGGTGCGGGCGGCGACCGGATCGCCCCAGGCGTGGGCGAGCATACGGACGTAGACGGCGGGCATCGGGATGCCGATGGGCACCTCGTTGAGACCGAACCGCGTCGATCCGTCGGCGACCGCGACGCGGTAGTCGCAGACGGCGGCGGTGATCAGCCCTCCGGCGAAGGCGTGCCCGTTGACCGCGGCGACCGTGGGGCGCGGGTAGGTGAACAGGCGCATGTTGGTGGCCCGGTAGTCCTGGAACCAGGACGCGACGGCAGCCGGGTCGCCCGCGAAGAGCGGGAAGTGTTCGCCCAGGTCGAGACCGGCGGAGAAGCGGGCACCGGTGCCGGTCAGTACGACGGGGGACTGCGCGTGGTCGCGTTCGAGCCGGTCGAACGCCTCGTGCAGATCGGCGAAGAAGGCACGGTTCTGCGCGTTGACCGGGTTGGTCGTCATGGTCACGACGGCGACGCGACCGCGCCGCTCGATCGTCCAGCTCATGCTCGGTCTCCTTCGGTGCGGGGCGTGCCGCCTGGGTGCACACCGTCGGTTCGGGCCTCCAGCGCGCGGATCACCGCTGCCATGTCCTCGTCGCCGTGGCCCTGCGCGACGGTCTCGCCGAAGAGGGTGTGGCAGACGTCGAGGAGAGGGGAGGCCAGATCCGCCTTCCGGGCGGCCTCGGCGATCAGGCGGTTGTTCTTCAGTACGTCGGTCGCGGCGGCCTGCACGCTGAAGTCGCGGGCGACCAGCTTGGCCGCCTTGACGCGGGAGACGGCGCTGGCCATCGGGCCGGCGTCCAGGACGTCCCGGAGGAGGCGTTGGTCGAGTCCGTGCCGGTCGGCGAAGTGGAAGGCCTCGGCGAGACCGGTGGCCAGGGTGATGAGGAAGAGGTTGACCGAGAACTTCATCAACAGGGCGCCGGGGACCGGTCCGCAGACGAACGTCTCCCGGCACATGGGCGCGAGCAGCGGTCGTACGGCGGCCACGGCGTCGTCCTCCCCGGCCAGCATCGCCACCAACTCGCCCTGTTCCGCCGGGACTCGGGAACCGGAGACCGGGGCTTCGACGTAACTCCCGCCCGCGGCGCGGATGTCGTCGTGCAGGCTCCCCGAGTACTCGGGCGAGGTCGTGCCCATGTGGACGAGGGTGTGTCCGGCGACGCGGGTGGCGAAGTCCGGGGTGCCGCGCCCCAGGACGGTGTCGAGGGCGGTCTCGTCGGCGAGCATGAGGAACACGGTGCCGGCGCGCTCGAAGACCTCGGCGGGCCGCGCGGCCACCTCGGCTCCGGCGGCGCGCAGGGGCTCGTACCGGGCGGGGGTCCGGTTCCACACGACGAGGGGCGTGCCGGCACGGGCGAGGTTGAGGGCCATGGGCTGTCCCATGACTCCGAGCCCGATGAAACCCACGTACGCCACACCGCACCGCCATGTCCGCTCCGAGCCGGGACCGGGTCGTCCCGGCCACCGACTATGACAGCGGTCATGGTAGCCCCTTCCCGTGACGGTGGTCATAGAGTGGGGTTCCGGAAGGTTTGCGCAGGGGCTGGAGGGCGGGATGGCGGCGACGGAGACGGCCGGGCGTGGGCCGCGTGAGCGCATGGTGTTCAGCGCGGCGCAGCTCATCCGGCGCGACGGGGTCGGGGCCACGGGAATGCGGGAGGTCGCCGCGCACGCGGGAGCGCCGCGCGGTTCGCTCCAGCACTACTTCCCGGGCGGCAAGGAACAGCTGGTCAACGAGGCGGTGGGCTGGGCCGGGCGGTACGCAGGCAACCGGATCGCCCGCTTCCGCGCCGCGCTGCCCGAGGCGACGCCCAGTGGGCTGTTCGCCGCGATGGTGCGCCAGTGGACCGACGAGTACGAGGCCCTCGGCTTCGCGGGCGGCTGCCCGGTGGCCGCCGCCACGGTGGACTGCGCGGAGTCCACCGTGTCCACGCGGGAGGCGGCGGCCGACGCGTTCGCCGGCTGGACCGGGCACGTGGCCCTGGCGCTCGCGGACATGGGTGTTCCCGAGGAGCGGACCGGGGCCCTCGCCACGCTCATGGTCGGCTCCCTGGAAGGCGCGATCCTCATCGCCCGGGCCGAACAGGACGTCCGGGCCCTGACGACCGTGGCCCGGGAACTCGGACCCCTCCTGGACGCGGCCGTGGTCAGTACGGCCGACTGACCGGACGGCCGCGTCCAGGAGTGCGCTGCGCCTGCCCGAGCAGCGGAGGCCTCCTGCTGTACGCCGGATGTCGTGAGGAGCGGGCGGGCGACGCGCCGGGTCGTCGAGACGGAACGCGAAGATCCTGAATACGGCCGACGTCGGCAACGGTTCCGCCGGCGTGGACGTCAGCGCAGCCCGAAGCCTTCCGACCAGTCCGCGATCTCCCCGACCGTCGCGTTGCCCCCGCACACCACCAGTCCGAGCCGGGCGCCGTCCCCGACCCGCTCCAGCACCTGCCGGGCGGCGGGCAGCAGACAGCCCGCGGCGGGCTCGGTCCACACCTTGGCGTGCTCGGCGAGGTCGAGACACCCCCGCACGGCGTCCCGGTCGGAGACCGTCAGCACCTCGGTGACGAGGGCCGACACATGGTCGTACGTCAGCTGCGACACGGCCGGCGCGCTGAGCGTGGTCACGATCGACGACGGCGTGACGGGCACCGGGCCACCCGCCGCCAGCGCCGCGGACATCGCCTCGGCGCCCTCGGTCTCCACACCCCAGACCCGGATGCCGGGCCGCAGGGCGTGCAGGGCGGCGGCGATCCCGGCGATCAGGCCACCGCCGCCGATGCTGACCAGTACGTCGGTCAGTTCACCGGCGTCGTCCGCGAACTCCAGCCCCACGGTGCCCTGTCCGGCGATCACCACCGGGTCGTCGAACGGGTGGACCAGGGTCAGCCCCTCGTCCCGCAACCGGTTCACCAGCGCGAACGCGCTCGGCATGTCGTCGGCCGTCCGCAGCGTCGCGCCCGCCGCCTCCACCAGCGCGACGGACCGCGCCGACGCCGAACGCGGCATGACCACCGTCGCCTTCACATCGAGCGCCGCCGCCATGACCGCCAGCGCGATCCCGTGATTGCCGCCGCTCACGGCCACCACCCCGGCCGCCAACTCGGCCTCGCCGAGCGACAGCAGCTTCGCCGTCGCACCGCGCGCCTTGAAGGAACCCGTGCGCTGCAACAGTTCGAGTTTCGTCGCGACCGGGACACCGAGCAGCTCGGAGAGCCCGAAGCTCTCCACGGTCGGGGTGCGTACGACGTGTCCGGCGATCCGCTCGGCGGCGGCTTCGATGTCCGAGATGCCGATCAAGGCAGTCATCCTTCCGGCACGGGGACAGGTGACCCGTGCCGCCTCGACCCTGACGCGGAAAGGACGCACAGGTCAACACGTTTCGGAGGGCGCGGCGCACCAGGATCTCCAGCGACGCCCGCAGGCCGCCCACGGGCCCGGTCTCAGTGCGGCTGGGCCTTCTGCGGGGTCACCTCGCTGGGCCGTACGACGACGAACCCCTCGCCCTGGAGCATGAGTTGGACCGCCTCGCCGGAGCCGCCGCGCAGCATCGAGCCGATGGACTGCGAACGGTGCAGCGAGGTCTGGAGGTTGGCCGACCAGCCGACCACCGCGTCCGTGTCGACGAACACCGGGTACTGCGGCGAGACGGGTATGACCAGCGGGTTGCCCTCGCAGACCAGGCCCAGCTTGCCCTGCCCCGTGAAGACGCTGTTGAAGAGGCCCCCGCCCGCGATACCGGAACCCTTCACCGTCTTGATCGCGTACGACAACGAGGCGTCGAAACACAGCACGTTGCGGCCGTTGACGGTGAACTCGTCACCGGGGTCGATCTCGACCACGAAACAGTTCTGCGCCTCGTGCGCGAACCACGCCTCGCCCTGCCCGCGCACCGCCATCAACGGCAGGCCCTCCCCGGTGACCGCGCGCTTGAGCATGCCGCCCACGCCCTGGCCCTTGCGCTCGAACTGGAGGTTGCCGCGGTAGGCGATCATCGCCCCCTGGCGGGCGAGCATCTCGCCGTTGACCGCGTACCTGATGCACTTGGCATTCTCCACGGTCATGCCCGGCGCGGTGGCCGGCTGCACCATGTGCTCACTGGAAAACAGATCACCCTTCATGCGGGCATCCTGACCCGGAAGATCTCGTTCCGCCAAGATCGTGGAGGGGGTCGGCTCTCTCGCGCGGTCAGGCGCCGAAGAGTTGCGTCCAGTACGTCCCCATCTGCCCGCCGCCCGCGAAGCCGATGCCTATATGAGTGAAGTCCGGCTTGAGGATGTTGGCGCGGTGGCCGGGGCTGTTCATCCAGCCCTCCACGACCTCGGCGGGGGAGCGCTGCCCGCAGGCGATGTTCTCGCCGATCGTCCGCCTGCGCGAGCCTGCGGCGGCGGCCCGGTCCCAGGGCTGGGAGCCGTCGGGCGAGGTGTGCGAGTAGAAGGCGCGGGCCACCATGTCCGTGCTGTGCGCCTGCGCGGCGGTGGCCAGCAAGGGGTCTACGGCCAGGGGAGGCAGCCCGGCCCTGGCACGCTCCCCGTTGGTCGACTCGACGACTTGCGCCGCCGTTCGGGCCAGGTTGCCCGCGGTGATCGGCGTGGCCCACACCGCCGTCCAGTAGACGTCGCCGGAGCGGGGGCCGACGGCTTGGGCGAGACCTACGTGCGTGAACGCCCGCTCCAGCAGCGTGTGACGGGCCTGTTCGGTGCGGAGGCAGTAGTCGACGAACTCCGCGGGGGTGCGCGGGCCGGAGACCAGGTGTTCGCCGACGGTGAGGTACGCGTACCCGGCGTGGATCACCCGCTGGTACACCGAGGTGCCGTCCCGGCTCTCGGTGCTGAGCCGTCCCGCTGCGGCCATGTCGGTGGCGTGCGCCTGTGCGGCGGAGGCGAGGCGGGGATCGAGGGAGACGGGCGGGGAACCGGCGTCGGCACGCGCCGAGTCGACCAGGGGCAGGAAGCCCGTGGGGTCGGGTGCGGGGGAGGTGGTTCGGGATGCCGAGTGGGGTGGGGGCGCGTACGCCGATCGTCGCGGGTCGGGGACGGTGCCGGGTGCCGTGTCCTCGACGACGTCCACGCCGAAGTCCCGTGCGATACCGGCGAGTCCGTCGGCGTACCCCTGCCCCAGTGCGCGCAGCTTCCAGCCCGGGCCGCGGCGGTAGAGCTCGGCGAGGAGGAGGACGGTCTCCCGTTGGGGTCGGGGCGGGGTGAAGCGGGCGAGGGGGCGGTTGCCCGTGTCCGTGACGTGGAGGGTGGGGGCGGGCAGGCGGCCCAACGGGGTGTCGGGGTCGGCGGGGCTGATGACGACCGTGACGCGGGCGGCGCCGGTGCGGAGGCGGGTCGGGTCGACGGTCAGGGTGTCGCCCTGGAGGCGGGCTCCGGGTGCGGTCGGCTGGTTGTAGAACACGAAGTCCGCGTCGCCGCCGACCTTGCCGCCCTCGTCGGCGATCAGCGCCGACACGTCGAAGGGGCCGGGCACCCGCAGGGTGAGGGCGCCGCCCGGAAGGGGCAGATTACCGCCCGGCACCAGCTCGTTCATGGCACCGCCCTCGCTTTTCGTGTCCGGGGGAGAGTCCGGTGGGGGAGTCCGTCCTCCACTCAACGTCCCGTCGGGGCGCGAGGGTTCCCGTACGACGTGGGTGGGGGCCGCGAAGGAAAGGCCCCCACCGTCACGCGCACTCAGTCCCGGGCGATCCCCGGCGCGATGTCCTCGTAGGCCACCTTCCGTTCGGTGACCGAGGATCCTCGGCCGGTGAGTGGCGAGCCCTGGATCGCCTTTGTCCGCTTGCCGCAGAACGCCGATTCCAGGGTGCCCGCCATCGTGTTCAGGACCGTGCCGTTGTTGGAGGTGTTGGCCAGCGCGGTGAGGCTGCGGCGGCCGTCCTTCGAGGTGAAGGAGTAGGTGTAGAAACCCTGGACCGCGCCCGTGTGGCCGTACACGGAGACACCGCAGGACAGATCGCGGCGGCGCAGCCCGAGACCGTAGCGCGTGGTGCTGTTGACCTGAGTCCACCGTTCCATCTGCGCGAGCTGGGCCGCGGAGGTGAGCCTGCCGCCGAGCAGTGCGGAGAAGAAGGTGTTCAGGTCGTGCGTGGCGGAGATGATCGCGCCGGCGCTCTGCGCCCAGGAGACCGTCTGGTTCGTCGCGTCGACCAGCGGCGCGCCCGCCCGGTCCGGCGTGAGATAGCCGTGGGCGAACCGGCCCGGGATCTTCGTGTCCGGGTGGACGTAGAAGGTGTCGCGGAGTCTGAGCGGCTCGATGATGCGGTTGCGGTACTCGGTCCCCACGGAGTGGCCCGTCAGCTTCTCGATGAGCATTCCGGCGACCACGAAGTTGGTGTTCGAGTACGAGTAGGCGGCGCCCGGCGCGTTGGTGCGCGCGTGCCGGAGCGAGAGCTGCACCAGCTGCCGGTAGGTGAAGACCTTGTCGCGCACGGCCTCGAAGCCGGAGACCGAGCTGGCGAACAGGGTGTTCGTGTAGTCGTAGAGACCGCTGCGGTGGCTCAGCACGTGGCGCACGGTGATCCGCGTGTCGGGCAGCAGACCGGGGAGGTAGTGGTCGACCGAGGTGTCCAGGTTCAGCTTGTGCGCGTCGACCAGTTGGAGCAGGACGACCGCCGAGAACGACTTGGTGACGCTGCCGATGCGGAAGCGGTCGGCGTCGCCGATGGCCCGGCGTGTCGCGCGGTCGTCGATGCCGGCGGCTGCCGTGCGGACGGTTCCGCGGTCGTCGATCCGGGCGATCGCCCCGGGCGCGCCCTGTGTCGTGAGTGTGCGCAGTACGGCGCGGAGGCCCGCCATGTCGGGGGCCGGAAGCGTGGCCGCCGCGGTGCTCGTGGTGTCCGACCCGTGGGTCGCCGCCTGCGCCGGTACCGCCGTGAGCGTCAGCAGCGCCGCCGCCGACGCCGTGGCCCTGCGCACCGTTCTGTAGACCGTCCGGTCCATCCGGTTCTCTCCCGTCCTCTGTATGCGAGATCGGTCACAGTCGCGCGAGGCAACCTTCTCGCATCCCGTCACATCTCCACAGTCGACGCACAGTTGGTCATTCGCTGATCACTGAGCGACGTGGATTCGCAAAGTATTGCCATGAAAGGTGCGGAAAGCGTTCATTTCCGCTTTACATGTGCATGACCGATCCATAAGGGTTTCGTCCCGGGGCCCGACCAGCCCCCTGGGCGTGTTCAACCGCGCCCTGTCTCAAGGCGGTTGGTGATCCCGGCCGCCTTCGAACGGAGGAGCCCTCATCCATGCGTAGACCCCACATACGCAGCCTGGCGGTCGCCGTCGCGGTGACGACGGCCGCCACGGGGCTGGCCGGAACGGCCTTCGCGGGACCGGCCACGGGGACGGACCGGGCGGTGGCGTCCACCGACGCCACCACTGCCGCGTCGGTCGTCGGCGCCGCGCGTGCCGCCGCCTTCGCGCACGCGTCGGCGACCGGTGTCACACAGGGCGACGAACTCCGGGCCCAGGACGTGATGATCGACCCCGAGGGCGCGCGGCATGTCCGCTTCCTGCGCACGCACCAGGGCATGCCCGTCCTCGGCGGCGATCTCGTCGTCCATCTGTCCCACCGGCTGGCCTACACCGGCGTCACCCGCGCGGCCGACCACAGCGTGAAGCCCGCCACCACGCAGGCGAGGCTGACGGCCGACCAGGCCGAGGCGAAGGCCGCCGCCGTCGCCGAGGGCGACGCGGGCACCGCCGAACTCGTCGTCGACGCCCGGACGGGGGGAGCCGCCCTCGCCTACCAGGTGCCCGTCAGCGACAGCGGCACCGCCGAGGCCGCCGGCACGCGCACGGTCGTCATCGACGCCGTCACCGGCAAGGTCCGCAGCAACACCCCCGACAGCGACGAGTTCCTCTCGCCCGAGCTGCTCGACACCCTGCGCGAGCGCGGCCAGACCCTGAACCCCGCCACCGGGACCGTCGCACCCGCGACGGCGCTGACCGGAGCCGCCGCGACCCGCGCGGTGCACTACCCCGTCACCGCCTCGGGCACCGGCAGCTCCCTCTTCGCCGGCAAGGTGCCGCTGACCACCACCCGCACGGCACGCACCAGCTACCTCCTCAAGGACCCGACCCGCTGGGGCACCGAGACCCGCGACGCCAAGGGCCAGGAACTGGAGAACTTCGCACAGGGCAAGAAGTTCACCAGCACCACCAACAAGTGGGGCAACGGAGCCGTCTCCCACCGCGACAGCGCCGCCGTCGACGCCCAGTACGGCATCACCAAGACGCTGGACTTCTACAAGAAGACCTTCGGCCGCAAGGGCATCGAGAACAACGGCAAGGCCGCCCGCGGCATGGTCCACTTCGGCAAGAAGGTGGGCAACGCGTTCTGGGACTCGACCTGCGACTGCATGCTGTACGGCGACGGCGACGGGGACATGCTCAAGAAGCCGCTCGTCGTCCTCGACGTCACCGGCCACGAACTCACCCACGGAGTCGTGGACGCCACCGCCAAGCTGGAGCCGACCCGCGTCGACGAGAACGGCAACCAGTACGGCGAAGCGGGCTCCCTGAACGAGTCCCTCGCGGACATCTTCGGCTCCAACGTCGAGTTCAGCGCCAACAACGCGAAGAACCCGCCGAACTACCTGATCGGCGAGAAGCTCGGCCTCACCCAGAAGTTCCTGCGGCGGCTCGACCACCCCTCCCTCGACAAGCTCGAAGGCGCCATCGACTACTGGTCGCCGCAGACCTACGACGCCGAGGTGCACGCCGGCTCCGGTGTCTCCTCGCACGCCTACTACCTCCTCGCGGAGGGCAGCGGACGCAAGACGATCGGCGGCTTCGCCTACGACTCGCCCACCTACGACGGGTCGACGGTCACCGGCATCGGCCGCGCCAAGGCCACGGCGATCTTCTACCGCGCGCTCACCCGCTACATGGTGTCCACCACCGACTTCCACGACGCGCGCCTCGCGACACTGCAGGCGGCGGCGGACCTCTACGGCGCGAACAGCGTGGCGTACCAGACCGTCGACCAGGCCTGGGCCGCCGTGAACGTCACGGTCGCCAACACCCCTGCCGCCAGGCACTGATGACCCTCCGGGTGCCCTGCCACGAGCGGGGCACCCCGACCCCCGGCCTCAGAGCCACTGCTTCTCGACCTCCTCGGACACGGTGAACACCGCCTCGCAGGAAGGGCAACTGGCCTTCCCGAACACATACGTCAACGCCGTCGCGACCTCCGTCTGCCCGAACTCGACCGCCTCGCCGTGCAGCCGCGCACCGATGCCGTCGAGCTGGTCGGGCGTGGCCGGTACGAGTTCCGTGCGGCCCTCCGTGTCCTCCTTGCCCGCGCCCGTCACGTAGTCACCGGCCGAGGTGAAGATGCCGTACGAGCCGAACGCGACGAAGAGACCCTCCTCGCACTCGGGGCATTCGAGGTCGTACTCCTCGCTGTTCACCCCTTCCAGGGCCTCGGCCCACACGCTGCTGTCCTCGAAGGCGAGCACGGCCATCTGCAGGTAGACGAAGGTGTGCGAGTCCTGCGACGGGTCGGCGCGCAAACGGCGTGCCACGGCGAGGAGTTCGGCTATCTCGCGCGCGTACCGCTTGCGGCAGAGCTCGTCCGGGTCCGTGGTGATCAGCCCGGCCATGGTGACCGCCTGTATCGGCCCGCCAGGTGCCCGGCCCAGCGCGATGTCGACGAGCACGGGCATCGCCGCCCAGCTCGCGTCGTAAACAGAGCCCTGGTGGCACAGCGACCCCCACAGCTCCTGCCACACGTCGTCGTCCTCGGTGCCGCCGAGGCGTGCGAACAGGCCCGGGATGTTCTCGGCGCTGCCGTAGGCGTGGGTCAGCTCGGACCAATCGATCGTCGTCATACGGCGATTGTGCCGTCCGGCACTGACAACGCGACCCCGGCCCGCACCAACTCCGCTCAGGCGCCGCACAACATGCCTTCGACGAATCCTGCTTCTTTTATTGACGACGGAAAAGAAGGCATCTAGGTTCCGGCCATGCGCTCGATCCCCCGTACCGAGTCGTTCCCGGCCCATACGCCGGCCGTCTCCCAGGTGTTCACGATCGTCCTGTCCCACGGCCCCCTCACCCGTCTCGAGGTGGCCCGCAGGGCAGGGCTGTCGGCGGCGGCCGTGACCAAGGCGGTCCGGCCGCTGATGGAGGCCGGGTACCTGGCGGAGGGTGCCGACGAGGACGCGCCCCCGGCGCTCGGGCGGCCCGCGAACCTCGTCCGGGTCGACGGCGGGCGCGCGCTGTTCATCGGGGTCAAGGTGACCGGCGACGAGATCATCGGCGTCCTCACCGACCTGTGCTGCCGCATCCGCGTCGCCCGCCATGTGCCGCTGACCGACCACGATCCCAAGGCGGTGCTGACGTCGATCGCGGACCTGACCCAGGAACTCCGCACCGAGGCCGACGACCTCGGCGTACGGGTCCTGGGCCTGGGACTCGCCGTCTCCGGCGACGTGGACCGCGCGGAAGGGGTCGTCCGCTACTCGCCGTTCCTGGAGTGGCGTGACGTACGCCTGGCCGAACTCGCCGCCATGACCACCGGGTTGCCGGTCACCGTCGACAACGACGTACGCGCGCTGACCGTCGCCGAGCAGTGGTTCGGTGCCGGCGCGGGCCTCACGGACTTCGCCGTGGTGACCGTCGGCGCCGGCATCGGCTGCGGACTGGTCGTGCACGGCCAGGTCGTCGCCGGCGCCCACGGAGTGGCCGGCGAGATCGGCCATGTCGTCGTCGACCCCGCCGGGCCCCGCTGCCACTGCGGCAACCGCGGTTGCGTCGAGGCGATCGCCGGGGACGCGGCGATCGTCGCCCGCGTCCGGGAGGTGACGGGGGTCCAAGTCGCCAACACAGAAGAGGCGTTGGCCCTCGCGCACCACGGCGACACCGGAGCACGCGAGGTGTACGCACGGGCCGGGGACGCCATCGGCCGGGGCATCGCGACCGTGGCCAACCTGCTCGGCCCCGAGCGCGTGATCATCTCCGGCGAGGGACTCGCCGCCTACGACCTGTTCGCCGAGCAGATCCGCGACTCCTTCGCCGAGGCCGCGTTCGGCTCCGCCGCCCGGTGCGACGTACAGACCCGCCCCCTGCCCTTCGACGAGTGGGCGCGCGGAGCCGCCGCCACCGCGATCCAGTCCTTCATCCGGTCGGACACCTGACCAAGCCCCGCACGATCACACTCCTACCCGCACGAGGAGCCCGACGATGTACTCGCTCACGCCCGTTCGCGCCCTGAGAGCCATGGTGGTCCTGGCCCTCACCGCCGGCTTCGCCACCCACATCCCCGCCGCGCACGCGGACACGGCACCGACCGTCGCGGCCAAGCCCTATATGGGCTGGTCGAGTTGGAGCATGCAGTCGTCCAAGTACCCCGGCCTCAACCCGGACGGCGACTACAGCTACCTCACCGAGGCGAACGTCACCAAGCAGACCGACGCGCTCGCCGCCAAGCTGAAGAAGTACGGCTACGACCACGTCAACATCGACGCCGGCTGGTGGCGCGACAACAGTTGGAAGCCCGAGTACGACCAGTACGGTCGACAGGCAGCCGACCCCAAGCGCTTCCCCAGCGGCATGAAGGCCGTCGCCGACCGCATCCACTCCAAGGGTCTCAAAGCCGGCATCTACCTGCCGGCGGGCCTGGAGAAGGAGGCCTACAACGGCGGCAACACGCCGATCCGGAACGCCGACGGCTGCACCACCGCCGACATCGTCTACAGCGACCTGCGCACCACCAACGGCTGGGACAGCTCGTACAAGCTCGACTTCTCGCGGCCCTGCACCCAGAAGTACATCGACTCGCAGGCACAGTTGATCGCCGGCTGGGGATACGACTACCTCAAGCTCGACGGTGTGGGCCCGGGTTCGGGGAAGAGCGGTGACCAGTACGACAACGTTGCCGACGTGGCCGCCTGGAACAAGGCCATCACGGCCATCGGACGCCCGATCCACCTCGAACTCTCCTGGTCCCTCGACTACGGGCACGCCGCCGACTGGAAGAAGTACTCCAACGGCTGGCGCATCGACACCGACGTCGAGTGCTACTGCAACACCCTTGTCAGCTGGGAGAATTCGGTCGACGACCGTTGGGACGACGCCCCGGCCTGGACCGGCCAGGCGGGCCCCGGCGGCTGGAACGACCTCGACTCCCTCGACGTCGGCAACGGCGCGATGGACGGCCTGACCAAGGCGGAACGCCAGAGCTACGCGACCCTCTGGGCCGTGGCCAAGTCCCCGCTCTTCACCGGTGACGACCTCACCCGCCTCGACGACTACGGCCTCTCCCTGCTGACCAACCGCGAGGTCATCGCCGTCGACCAGAGCGACGCGCCGCCCGCCCGTCCCCTCACCCCCTCGGACTCCCAGCAGGTCTGGGCCGCCAAGAACCCCAACGGCACTTACACCGTCGCCCTGTTCAACCTCGCCGACGCCCCCGCCGCCGTCTCCGCGAACTGGACGGCCCTCGGCTTCACCGGCAAGGCCGCCGTCCGTGACCTCTGGAACCACGAGGACCTCGGCACCTACACCAACAAGGTGACCCAGGCCCTGCCCGCCCACGGCTCGCGCCTGTTCACCGTCACCCCGCACGGCAGCGCCGTCACCACCACCGCCTACGAGGCCGAGGCCACCACCAACACCCTGAGCGGCAACGCGAACATCGCCGACTGCTCGGCGTGCTCCGGCGCCCACAAGGTCGGCAACCTCTACCTAGGCGGCAAGCTCACCATCAACAACATCGTGGTCGCCAAGGCCGGCACCTACCAGGTGAAGATCGCCTACGTCAGCGGTGACGCCCGCTCGGCCCTCATCTCGGCGAACGGCAACGGCGCGACCAGCCACAAGTTCCCGTCCACCGGCGACTGGGGGACCGTGGGGACGGTCAGCGTGCCGGTGACCTTGAAGGCGGGCGCCAACACCGTCACCTTCGACAGCGGTTCGGGCTACGCACCGGACATCGACCGGATCGACGTGCCCAAGTCCTCCTCCTGAGCCGACCCTTTCGGAGACCGTCATGTCCCGTGCACTGCCCGACCTGCCCAGACGCGACCTGCTCGCGCTGGCCGCGGCCACCGGCGCCCTCGCCGGCCTGCCCGCCTTCACCGCCTCGGCCGCACCGCAGCGACCCACCAACACCCCGACCGGCAGCGTTACTTCACGCAACACCCTGTGGTGGCAGGCCCCCGCCGACGACAACTCGATGATCGAACAGGGCCTCCCCCTCGGCAACGGCCGGCTCGGCGCCCTCGCGAGCAACGACCCCGGCCACGAGGTCCTCCTCGTCACCGACGCCACGATGTGGACCGGCGGCCTCAACGACACGCTCGACTCGGACGGCCAATTCCCCTACGGCCGCGACGACTTCGGCTCCCTCACGCTGCTCGCCCGGCTCACCGTCGACATCCCCGACCACGACCTGGGCGCGGTCTCCGGCTACCGCCGCACCCTCGACCTCGAACAGGGCGTGGTGAGCGCCTCGTACGTCCGCTCCGGAGTGACGTACAAGCGGCGGATGTTCGCCAGCCGCCCCGACGACGTGATCGTCCTGCACTTCACCCAGAGCGGCGGCGGACGCCACACCGGCATCGTCGATCTGGCGGGCACGCACGGCGAACCGGCCGGTGACGCCCGCTCGTTCGGCGGCACGCTCGCCAACGGTCTGCGCTACGGGGCCGCCGTCACGGCGTACGGCACCGGCGGCAGCGTCACGGTGAACGGCACGCGCGTCGCCTTCTCCGGCTGCGAGGACGTCACCGTCGTACTGAGCGGCGGCACCAACTACGCGCCCAACGCGAAGGCCCACTACCGCGATCCGTCCCTCGACCCGCGGCAGCTGGCCCGCACCAAGGTGAGCGCCGCCGCCAAGCACTCGGCGGACACGCTGCTGCGCACCCATGTCGCCGACCACAGCGCACTGTTCGGGCAGTTGGACATCTCGCTCGGCACCTCGTCCGCCGACCAGCGCGCCCTCGACACCTGGGAGCGCGTCCAGGCCCGCGCCCGGGACGGCGAGCCCGACCCCGAACTGGAGGCCGCCTACCTCCAGTTCGGCCGGTATCTGATGATCGCCGGCTCCCGGGGGAGTCTGCCGACGGGCCTCCAGGGGAACTGGCTCGACGGCAACAACCCCGACTGGATGGGCGATTACCACACCGACATCAACATCCAGATGAACTACTGGATGGCCGACCGCGCCGGACTGTCCCAGTGCTTCGACGCGTTCACCGACTACTGCGTCGCCCAACTCCCGGACTGGACCGACCTCACCCGCAGGCTCTTCAACGACTCCCGCAACCGCTACCGCAACTCCAGTGGGAAGAACGCCGGTTGGACCGTCGCCATCTCCACCAACCCGTACGGCGGCGGAGGCTGGTGGTGGCACCCGGCCGGAAACGCCTGGCTGAGCAACACCTTCTGGGAGCACTACGAGTTCACCGGCTCGCGCGCCCATCTCGCGAAGATCTACCCGCTGCTCAAGGGCGCCGTCGAGTTCTGGGAGGCGCGGCTGCTCACCACCACCCTGCCCAGCAGCTCGAAGGAGGTGCTCGTCGCCGACAGCGACTGGTCTCCCGAGCAGGGTCCGCTCGACGCGAAGGGCATCACCTACGCCCAGGAACTGGTGTGGGCGCTGTTCGGCAACTACTGCGTCGCGGCGGCCGAGTTGAAGAAGGACACCGGCTACGCGGGCACGATCGCGGGACTCCGCAAGAAGCTGTACCTCCCGGTGGTGAGCCCCAAGACCGGCTGGCTGGAGGAGTGGATGTCCCCGGACAACCTCGGCGAGACCACCCACCGGCACCTGTCCCCGCTCATCGGACTCTTCCCCGGCGACCGCATCCGCCCCGACGGCTCCACCCCGAAGGACATCGTCGACGGCGCCACCGCCCTGCTCACCGCCCGCGGCATGGACAGCTTCGGCTGGGCCAACGCTTGGCGCAGCCTGTGCTGGTCCCGGCTGAAGAACGCCGACAAGGCCTACCAGTTGGTCGTCAACAACCTCCGCCCGTCCACCAACGGCAGCAACGGCACCGCCTCCAACCTCTTCGACATCTACCAGGTCGAGGCGGGCCGCGGCATCTTCCAGATCGACGCCAACTTCGGCACCCCCGCCGCGATCATCGAGATGCTGCTCTACTCCCGCCCAGGACACCTGGAACTCCTCCCCGCCCTCCCCGACGCCTGGGCCGCGTCCGGCTCCGTCACGGGCGTCGGCGCGCGCGGCGGCTTCGTCGTCGACCTCCACTGGCGGGACGGGAAACCGACCGAGGTGAAGATCCGCAGCATCAACGGCCGGACCACGACGGTCGCCCACGGTGCCACCACCCGGACGGTGCGCCTCACGCCGGGCGCGTCCGTCACGCTGCGGGACTTCGCCCGATGACGGCCCGACGAGCACTGCTGCGCCGGACGGCGGCCCTCCTCCTGCTCGCCGCCGCCTTCCAGGCCGGACCGGCACACGCGCAGACGCAGGTGAAGGCCCTGAACGACCCGAAAGCCGTCATCACCTGGGGAGCGAGCGCCGACCACCTCGGTGACGGTGTCGCCGACCGCAGCTACCGCCTGATCGTGCACACCAGTGTCGCGGGCGGCGATCTGCGGATCCGGCTCTCCAACGCCTTCGGCGACCGGCCGGTGACCTTCGACACCGTCTACGCGGGCCGCCAGCAGACGGGCGCCGCGCTGGTGCCCGGCTCCAACCGGCGGCTCACCTTCGGCGGCGAGCGGTCGGTCACGATCCCCGCGGGCGCGGTCGCCTACAGCGACCCGCTGACCGGCAGGCTGCCCGCCGCGACCAATCTGGTGGTCAGCATCCACACCCCGGACGCGGCGGGCCCGGCGACCGGCCACGGCATGGCCATGCAGACGTCGTACGCCACCCAGGGCGACCACACGGCCGACGAGGGCGCCACCGCCTGGACGGACACCATCGGCTCCTGGTACTACCTCGACGCCGTGTCCGTACGGCCGGGTGCGGGCACCGGAGCCGTGGTCACGCTCGGCGACTCCATCACGGACGGCTGGGCGTCCACCACGGACCAGAACCGCCGCTGGCCCGACTACCTGGCCCGGCGGCTCCAGGGCGCCCACACGGCTGTCAAGGGAGTGGCCAACGAAGGGATCTCGGGCAACAAGGTCCTCGCCGACGGCGCCGGGCAGAGCGCCCTCAACCGGCTGCAACGCGATGTGCTTTCCCAGCCCGGCGTCCGCACGGTGTTCCTCTTCGAGGGCGTCAACGACCTCAAGGCCCACTCCGGCGTCACCGCCCAGGACCTGATCGCCGGCTACCGCGAGATCATCGACCGGGCGCACGCGGCCGGGAAGTGTGTCGTCGGCGCCACGGTCGGCCCCTTCAAGGGCTGGTCCGAATGGGACCCGGCGGCCGAGGCCGTACGCCAGGAGGTCAACCAATTCATCAGGAGCAGCGCGGAGTTGGACGCCGTCACCGACTTCGACCACATCCTCCGCAGCCCCTACGACCAGGAGAGGATTCTCCCCTTCTTCGACGGCGGTGACCATCTCCACCCCAACGACAAGGGGATGGCGGCCATGGCCGACGCGGTCGACCTGAAGAGTCTCGACTGCGCGAAGCGAGGTTCAGTGAAGTGAGGTTCAGTGACGTGAGGCTCAGCCGGACGCCGTGGCCTCCGGGGTGATGAGCCCCTGGCGGTAGGCGATCGCCACCGCCTCCGTACGGCTCGCGGCGCCCAGCTTCGCGAGGATGTTGGAGACGTGGACGCTCGCCGTCTTGCCGGTGATGAACAGCTCCTCGCCGATCTGGCGGTTGCTGCGGCCGAGGGCGAGCAGCCGCAGCACGTCCTGCTCGCGGGCCGTCAGCGGCGAGGGGCGGTCCCCGGAATCCGGCGCGGGGTCGCCCAGGCGGCCACGGCGGACGAGTGTGTCCAGCTGTGCGAGCAGGGGCGCGGCACCGAGCCGCGCGGCCGTCTCCCGTGCCGCACGGGCCTGGGCGGTCGCCTCCTCCCGGCGGTCGGCCGCCAACAGGGCTTCGGCGAAACGGAATTGGCAGCGGGCCCGCTCATAGGCGTCGCCGTAGTCGAAGGCGGCCACCGTCCTCTCCCAGGCCACCGCGTCCGGTCCCGTGACCGCCCGCGCCCACTCCGCCTCGGCGCGGGCCAGCCACGCCAGGCCCTCCGGCCCCTGCGGACGGCCGCCGCGGCCCTCCTTCGCGACGGCCCGTGCCAGGTCGACGAGTTCCGTCGCGGTGTCCGTCCAGCGCCGCACCCCCGCCTCGTCATCGGCCGGCCGCAGGGCGACGGCACGGTCGGCGACCGCGGACAGGGCGAGCGCGGCGAGCCGGACCGTGACGTCGGGACGCCGCCCGGAGTCGTCGGTGAGCGCCGTGACCGCGGCCCGCATCCGCTCCACGGCCGCCTCCGGATCGCCCTCAAAGGCAGCGGCATCGGTCAGCACGATGCCCGACACCAGCGCGGCCATCCAGTCGAACGGCCCCTCCAGCAGCGCACGGGCCCGCTCCGCGGCCTTCAAGTCGCCGCGCGCCAGCGCCACATACAGCGCGGGTCCCATGGTGAAGCCGCCCGCGTGCGGCAGCACCTCCGCGTCGCTCGCGGCGGCCTTCACACACTCGTCCCAGCGGCCCAGCGTG
This sequence comes from Streptomyces sp. NPDC088350, assembly GCF_044753545.1. Lineage (NCBI taxonomy): Bacteria > Bacillati > Actinomycetota > Actinomycetes > Kitasatosporales > Streptomycetaceae > Streptomyces > Streptomyces sp. NPDC088350. Next base: position 24,783 of record NZ_JBIVNL010000025.1, read on the forward strand.
TACAGCACGAGGAGCTGGAGATACCGCATCTCCAGCGGATACGGCGACGACAGCAGCCCGGCGCGACGGGCCCGGTCCAGTCCCTCGGTGAGCGAGGGCAGTGACTCCTCCAGGTCCCCGGACTCGAAACTGCCGATGGCGAGGTTGAACAGGGCGCGCATCTCCACGGGCGCGTGTCCCGCCCGCCGGGCCAACTCACGTGCCTCCGCGAGCCGTTCGCGGCCCTCCCGGGTGCGCCGGCCGCCCCCTTCGAGACCGGCCAGCGAGATCAGCAGATCGGCCCGGGCGTCGGCCAGTTGGAGTTCCTCGGCGACGCGCAGGGCCTGGCGGGCGACCCGCAGCGCGATCTCGTCCTCGCCGACCTGACGCGCCGCCAACACATGCGTGGCCGCCGCCCACACCCAGGTCCGCGACGGTGGTTCGGCGGGGATCATCGCCAGGGCCTCGCTGCTGTAGGCGAACGCGGCCGTGAGACTGTCGACGCCGATGAGATTGCCGGCCAGGGTGTAGCGGACCCGGGCGGCCAGCTCGGAGTCCGCGTCCTGGCCGATCCCCGCGAGCGCCGACCGGGTGAGGGAGACCGCGCGGTGCGCGTCCCCGGCGTGCGCCGCCGCCGCAGAGGCGCGCAGGGTGAGGGTCACGCTGTCGGTACCCTCGCCGGCGGGCCGGGCGGCCGGGTCGACCGAGGTCCACAGGTCGAGGGCGGTTTCGAGATGCCGTAGCTCCTCGGCGGGCGCGCCGACGCGCTGGGCGTGGTCGGCGGCCTCCAGGGAGGCGGCCAGTGCCTCGGCCAGGTCGTGGCTCTCGCGGTAGTGGTGGGCGCGCTCCGCCGCGCTCTCGGCCGGATGGCCGCGCCCGGCGAGGAGACGGGCGAACCCGCCGTGCAGCCGCGAGCGCTCGCCGGGGAGCAGATCGGCGTAGACCGCCTCGCGGGCGAGGGCGTGCCGGAAGGAGTACGTGTCACCCTGCCCGGGGACCAGGAGCTGCCGCTCGACCGCTTCCCGCAGCGCCGACTCCAGCTCGTCCTCGGGGAGTTGGACCGCGTCCCGCAGCAGGTCGTACTCGACCCGGCGCCCGGCGACGGCCGCGGTGCGCAGCACCTGTTGGGCGGTGTCGGAGAGTTGCTCGAACCGGATCAGCAGGACGTCGGCCAGACCGCTCGGCACCCCGCCCGCCTCCGCGTCGGTCGCCGCGAGCAACTCCTCGGCGTAGAAGGCGTTTCCCTCGGCGCGCTCGACGATCCGGCGGACCGTGCCGTCCGGCACCGGACCCGTGCGCAACGCGCGCACCAGCCGGGCGACCTCCGCGTCCGCCATGGGCCGCAGCTCCAGGCGCTCCACGGCGGGCAGTCGCACCAGCTCGGCGAGGAGCGGCCGGAGGGGATGGCGGCGGTGGAGGTCGTCCGCGCGGTAGGACGCGAACACCGCGAGGCGGTGGGTGGGGGCGCCGCCCGCCGGGCGTTGCAGGATGCCCCGGCTGAGCAGGAAGCGGAGCAGATCGCGGGAGGACTGGTCGGCCCAGTGGAGGTCCTCCAGGACCAGGAGCAGGGGAGCGATGTCGGAGAGGTCGGCCAGGAGTCCGGCGATGCCCTCGAAGAGGCGCAGCCGGCCGCCCGCGTCCCGTGCCGCGTCCGTACCGGCACCGAGGAGGCGGTCGACCGCCGGATGCGCGGCCAGGGCGGCGGCGAACCGCTCGTCGTCGGCGAGGACACCGAGGACCTCGGTGAACGGCAGATACGGCAGACCGACGTCACCGAGGTCGACACAGTGCCCGGTCAGGACCGTCATGCCGGCGTCCGCCGCCCGCGCCGCCACCTCGTCGAGGACCCGGGTCTTGCCGACGCCCGCGTCCCCGGCGATCAGCACGGCACCGGCCGTACCCGCGCGGGCACGCTCCAGCACACCGGCGAGGCGGGCGAGTTCCTCGTCCCGGCCGATGAGCGGCGCTGCTGCTACGGATGGCGACACGTCCCCATCCTGGCACGCGCCACCGACAACGCACCTGGCCACCGGGCGGGAGACGGCCCCCGCCCGGCGAGCGGGTTCAGCGCAGGGTCTCGGCCCAGTTCGCCGGCACGCGTCCCGCCGGACCCGGCACCGGCTGGTCCGCCGGGTGGCTCACCGGGCCGGTGAGTTCGGGACCGGAGTCGTACAGCTCGGAGGTGGTGAAGTTCCAGAACCAGTCCTCGCGCGGCTCGTAGCTCTGGATGAACGGGTGCCCCGTAGACTGGTAGTGCGCCGTGGCGTGCTTGGAAGGCGAGTCGTCGCAACAGCCGACGTGACCGCACTGCGCGCACCGCCGGAGGTGGAACCACCAGCCCTCGGCCGCGTCGCACTCCACGCAGCCCGCGCCGCTCGGCGGGACGCTGGGGTCGATTCCGGTGACGTCGTTCATGCGGACTCCTCGGGCGTCTCGTTGTCCGTGGCGGTGAGGGGGAGCAGGACCTGGAAGCGGGTGTCGCCCGGTACCGACTCCACCTGGAGCGTGCCGTGGTGCTTGTTCACGACGATCCGCCAGGAGATGTCCAGACCGAGTCCCGTGCCCTCGCCGACCGGCTTGGTGGTGAAGAACGGGTCGAAGATACGGCTGCGGATCTCCTGCGGCACACCGGGCCCCGTGTCGCGGAACTCCACCATCAGCTGGTCGCGCACCAGCGCCGTCCGCACGGTCAACGTGCCTTCCCCGCCTGCCTCGTTCATGGCGGAGACCGCGTTGTCGATGAGGTTCGTCCACACCTGGTTGAGCTCGGCAGGGTAGGCCGGGATCTTCGGGAGTGTCCGGTCGTACTCCTTGACGACCTTGATGCGGTCGCCGACCTTGCCGCCGAGCATCAGCAGGGTGCTGTCGAGGAGTTCGTGCACATCGGCGACCTGGTAGGGCGCGCGGTCCAGCTGCGAGTACTGCTTGGCGGCGCCGACGAGGTTGGAGATACGGGCCGTGGAGTCCTCGATCTCCGTCATCAACAGCTCTGTCTCCACCGTGTAGTTGAGCCAGCCGATCGCGCCCGGCAGGATCTCCTCGTCCACGGCCGCCGCGACCTGGTCGAGCCACTCGACGTCGAGACCGGCCTGCACGAACGTCGGCGCGATCTGCCAGGACTCCATGACACCGTGGTCGTCGAGCCAGTCCGTGAGCTGGTCCTCGCGGTCCGAGGCCTCCAGCGGGCTCAACGTCTGTGCCTTGGCGACCCGTTCGGCCGTGCGCTCCTGGATGTCGATGAGGTTGGCGAGGTCTTCGCGCGAGTACGGGCCGGAGGAGATGACACGGAGTTTGTGCCGCATCTTCGCCACCCGCTCCCGCAGCGTCGAGGTGGCCCGGACGGCAGCGGCGGCGGGGTTGTTGAGTTCGTGCGTGAGCCCGGCGGACAACGAGCCCAGCGCCAGCAGCCGTTCACGCTGGCTGATCGCCAACTGGCTGCTCTTCTGGCCGAAGAAGAGCCCCTCCAGCAGATGGACCGCCATCGGGAACCACTCGCTCATGATGGCCGCGAACGTCTCGGCGGGCAGCACGAAGAACCGCGTCGGCTCCGTCACCCGCATCGAGTTGAGGTACACCTGCTGCACCCGGTCCCCGATGTAGGCCTGCATCGCGCCCGTGTACACGCCTCGTTGGGAGGTCCGCGCGACCTCCACGTCGTCGCCGCCGACCCGGCGCGACAGTACGACGGTGCCCTCGATCATGACGTAGAAGCAGGTGGCGGGGTCGCCCTCGGTGTAGACGGGCCCGGCCTCGAACAGCTCCACCCGCCCGTCGCAGCACAGCCTGCCCAGCTGCTCCGGCGTCAGCTTCTCGAACAGGAACAGCGTGCCGATCTCCTGCGCGCTGCACGGCAGCACTTTCCCGCTCATGACTGCTCCAGGTAGCGGTGGACGAGCATCACGGCCATGGCTCCCTCTCCGACGGCGGACGCGACGCGTTTCGCGGACTCGGCGCGCGCGTCGCCCGCCACGAACACGCCGGGAATGTTGGTCTCCAGGTGGTACGGCGCCCGGTCCAACTCCCAGCTCGCGGGCGGCTTCCCGTCCGCGCTGAGGTCGGGCCCGGCCAGGATGAACCCGCGTTCGTCGCGCAGCACCGCGCCGTCCAGCCAGTCGGTCAGCGGGGCCGCGCCGATGAACACGAACATCCACTGCGCGTCGACGAGTTCGGTCTTCCCGCTCTCGGTGTCGCGCAGGGTGAGCTGCTCCAGATGGTCGGAGCCGTGCGCGGCCTCGACGACGGTGCCGGTGCGGACCGAGATGTTCTCCGCCTCGTTGATCTGCTGGATTAGGTAGTACGACATCGACGCGGCCAGCGAGGGCCCGCGCACCAGCAGGGTCACCGACTTGGCGCCCCGGGCCAGGTACATCGCCGCCTGGCCCGCCGAGTTGGCGCCGCCGACGATGTACACGTCGTGGCCCTGGCAGGAGGCGGCCTCGGTCAGCGCCGAGCCGTAGTAGACCCCGCAGCCCGTCAGATCGGGCGTGCCGGGCGCCTCCAACTGCCGGTAGGACACCCCGGTCGCCAGGATCACGGCGTGCGCGGCGACCGCGGAACCGTCCGCGAACCGCACGACCCGCGCCGACCCGTTGGCCTCCAGCCCGGTCACCTCGCGCGCGGTGAGGATCTCGGCGCCGAACTTGGCGGCCTGCCGCCGTGCCCGATCGGTGAGTTGGGCCCCGGACACGCCGTCCGGGAAGCCGAGGTAGTTCTCGATCCGCGAACTCTGCCCGGCCTGTCCACCGGTGGCCGACCGCTCCACGAGAACGGTCCGCAGCCCTTCGGAGGCCCCGTACACGGCGGCGCCCAGCCCTGCCGGTCCGCCGCCGATGACGACGAGGTCGTAGAAGTCGGCCGTGGGCGTGGTCGCGAGCCCCACCTGCGCGGCCAGCTCGGGCGCCTCCGGCTCGACCAGCACCGAGCCGTCGGCGGTGATGACGAGCGGCAGCCGCTGCCCGTCCTGCCCGGCGGCGGACAGCAGTCGCAGCCCCTCCGGGGTGTCGGCCGAGTACCAGCGGTACGGCACCTGGTTGCGGGCCAGGAACTCGCGCACGTCCGAGGAGCGCGCCGACCACCGGTGTCCGACCACCTTCGTGGCGGGCACGGGCCGGTAGTCGCTGTTCCGCCACGCCTCCAGGAGGTCGTCCAGGACCGGGTAGAGCTTCTCCTCGGGCGGGTCCCAGGGCTTGAGGAGATAGTGGTCGAGGTCCACGACGTTGATCGCGTCGATCGCCGCGTCGGTGTCCGCGTAAGCGGTCAGCAGCACCCGGCGCGCGCCGGGATAGACATCGAGGGCCTGCTCCAGGAACTCGATGCCGTTCATCTGCGGCATGCGGTAGTCGGCCAGGATCACGGCGACGAGATCCCCGCGCAGCTTCAGCTCGCGCAGCGCGTCGAGCGCGGACTCACCGGACTCCGCGCGCACGATCCGGTACGACTCGCCGTAGCGCCGCCGCAGGTCACGGGCGACGGCACGGGAAACTCCCGGATCGTCGTCCACGGTCATGATGACGGTCCGCGCGGCTTCGGCGGCCTGTGCCATACGTCTCCCACCCCGAGTGGTCGGATTCACGGCACGGCGGCGCCGTTGCCACCGCGCCGGCTCCGACCATCGTATGTTCGATCGCCGCGCCGCGCTCCGGTACACCCGAGACGACGGGCCTCAGGGGCGCCGGGAGCGCAACACGCAGAACTCGTTCCCCTCCGGATCCAGCAGCACCACCCACGACTGCTCGCCCTGCCCGACGTCCCCGGTCCGTGCCCCCAGCGCCAGCAGCCGGATCACCTCGGCCTCCTGGTCGTCGGGCCGGAAGTCCAGGTGCAGCCGGTTCTTGACCGTCTTGCCCTCGGGCACGGGCGCGAACAGCAGCCCGGGCAGGCGGTCCGGCTCCGGCCGGATCTCGAACTCGTCCGGCGCCTCGCCCACCACCACCCACCCGAGCGCCTCGGCCCACCAGCGTCCCAGCGCGACGGGATCGGCCGCGTCCACGACCACCTGCTCCCACTCCAAGGTCATGCGGGCAGGGTAGTGAAGACTGGGGCCGACACTGGTGAGCGCAACACAGGGAGGCTACGGGATGACACGCCCGATCACGGCAGGGGTCGACGGATCGGCGGAGAGTCTCGCCGCACTCGCCTGGGCGGGCCGGGAGGCCGTACGGCGGGGGCTGGCGCTGCGCGTGGTGCACGTCTGGCGGTACGAGCCGCATCAGGCCCTCGACACCGGGGACCGGGAAACCCAGGACCGCTGGGTGCGGGACGCGGCGGCCGAGGCCGCCCGGACGCTCAGCGAACGCCACCCGGGTCTGGCCGTCACCACCGACGTCCTGGAGGGCGACCCCGTCGACGCGCTCACCGCCGCCGCTGCCGACGCCGAACTGCTGGTCCTCGGCTCCCGCGGACACGGACCCGTCGTCGGCTTCCTGCTCGGTTCCGTCGGACAGCAGGTCATCGCCGATTCCGTACGACCCGTCGTGCTCGTGCGCGCCGGGGACGAGGCCTCCGGGGAGGCCGCCGGGCGCGAGATCGTCGTGGGTCAGCAGGGCGACCCCGAGGACAGCGCCGCCGCACTGGGTTTCGCCTTCGAGACGGCGGCGGCGCGCGGCGCGACCGTCCGGGCCGTCCGGGCGTGGACCCTGCCGCCGGTGTTCGCCTACAGCCCCGGCTCCCTGAAGCTTCTCGACGACGCCGGCGGCCTGGAGCCGTACGAGAAGAAGGCCCTCGCCGAGGCGCTGGAGCCGTGGCGGGAGCGCTTCCCCGATGTCCCGGTGGTCGAACACGTGGAGATGGGCAGCGCGGGGCAGGTGCTGCTGTCCGCCGTGGGGCGCGCCCAGTTGATGGTCGTCGGGCGGCGCGCCCACCGTACGGCCGTGGGCGCGCGGATCGGCTCGGTCGCGCACGGGGTGTTGCACCACGCGGAGTGCCCGGTTGCCGTCGTGCCGGCTGTCTGACCTCGGGCGGACTCGGTCCGGATGTCGTCGGCGGGCAGCGGGACACCCTTCCCCACCGAGCGGACGGTCCTCGGCGCGGGGCAGGTGCCCTCGACGGGGTGTACGCGGTGGGGCAGTCGCGCCCGTCGGCCAGGCGCCGTGCGGCGTCCGGGGTCGGGCCGGCGACGGCGGAGCGGCGGACGCCGGGCAGACGGCGGGCGAGGGCCTCGGCAGGGAAGGAACCCGTGCGGCCCGCGCCCACCAGGCCGACGGCGAGGGGCAGTTGGGTGGTCATGGGGGTTCTCATCAGAGCCGTTTCCATCCGGCTGGAGCCGTGCGGATCCGGGGCGGGTCAGACCGTGAACGCGGTGCGGAAGCGGTCCAGGGCGCGTTCGCTGTCGCCGTCCGAGGCCCATGCCTCCATCGCGACCGTGCCGTCGTAGCCGAGGTCGGCGAGGGCGCGGGCGATCGCCGGGTAGTGGATCTCGCCGGTGCCGGGCTCCTGGCGGCCGGGTACGTCGGCCACCTGGATCTCGCCGATCAGGTCCAACTCGTGGGCCCTGCGGACGAGTTCGATGAGGTTTCCCTCGCCGATCTGCGCGTGGTAGAGGTCCAGGTTCATCCGCAGGCCCGGCCGGTCCACCGCCTTGACCAGGGCCAGGGTGTCGGCGGCCGTCGCGAACGGTACGCCGGGGTGGTCGACCGCGGAGTTGAGGTTCTCCAGCGTGAAGGTGACCCCGTGGCTCTCGCCCAGTTCGGCGAGGCGGGTCAGGGTGCGGTGGGCGGCGATCCACATCGGGCCCGTGGGCTCGCCGGTCACCGGAACCACCGGCAGGCCCTCGGAGTCCAGCCCGGTGCCGTGCAAGTTGAGCCGGGGGCAGCCCAGTTGGTCGGCGGCCTTGACCGACTCCTCGGCGGTGCGCAGGAGTTCGGCGGCGCCCGCCTCGTCGGTGAGGCTGCCCCGGATGTAGCCCGTCATCGACGAGAACTCGGCCGGGGTCCGCGTGAGCGCGTCCAGGTCGTGCCGGGTCCAGTCCCAGATCTCGACCTGGAAACCGGCCTCGTGGATGCGCCGTGCCCGCTCGTGGATCGGGAGGTCCCGGAAGACCATCTCGGCACAGACCGCCAACGTGTACATGACTGCTCGCCCTCTTCTAGAACGTTCTAGATGGCAGTAGTACGCCATCGCCCGGTGCCCGTGTCAAGCCTTCGCGAGAGGCGCTTCCAGAACGTTGCAGTACCTTCGGAGCAGCGACGTCGCACGCTTTTCGCAGCCGCTACGATCCCGGCAGGAACGCACCTCGACCGGAAGGACATCCGTGCCGCCCACCCCCGAGGTCCCCGACGGCAAGCGGCCCACCCTGGCCCATGTCGCGGCCCGGGCGGGCGTGTCCGTCGCGCTGGTCTCCGTCGTGATGCGCGGGGCCTACGGCGCGAGCGCCGCCACCCGTGAGCGGGTGCTCAAGACCGCCGAGGAGATCGGTTACCGGCCCGACACCCGGGCCAGGGTGCTGCGCAGCAACCGCTCACGTCTGCTCGGCGTGCAGTTCGGGCTGCGCCATCCCTTCCACACCGACCTGGTCGAGGGCATCTACGCCGCCGCCGAACCCGCCGGCTACCAGGTCGCCCTCAGCGCGGTCGCGCCCACGCGCGGGGAGCGGCAGGCCGTGGAGGCGCTGCTCGCCGACCGGTGCGAGGCCCTTGTCCTGCTGGGCCCCGAGGTCCCGGCCGCCCGCCTCGCGCACCTCGCGACCCAGGTACCGGTCGTCTCGGTGGCCCGGCGGCTGCGGCCCGCCCCGCCGGCCGTGGACGTCGTCCGCACCGCCGACGACGAGGGCGCCCGCCAGGCCGTGGACCACCTCGTCGCCCTCGGCCACCACGTCATCGCCCACATCGACGGCGGCCGGGCACCCGGCGCCGCCGACCGCCGCCGCGGCTACCGCACCACGATGCGCCGCCACGGCCTCGACGACCACGTCCGCGTCCTGCCCGGCGGGCTCACCGAGGACGACGGCGCCCGAGCCGCCCGCACCCTGCTCGCCGAAGCCCGGACCTCCCGGCCCAGCGCGGTCCTCGCCTTCAACGACCGTTGCGCCACGGGCGTACTCGACACCTTCCTGCGGGCCGGTGTCACCGTCCCCGGCGAGATCTCCGTGGTCGGCTTCGACGACACCAGCCTGTCCCGGCTCGCCCACATCGACCTCACCACCGTCGCCCAGGACATCCCGCGCCTCGCGGAACTCGCCGTCGGCCGCGCCATCGCCCGCCTCGACGGGGAGGCGGTACCGGACGGCGAACAGGTCGTCCCGCCCCACCTCGTCGTCCGCGGCACCGCCGCCCCGCCCGGCACGCGCTGAGCCGGGTCACTCCGGCGAGGTCGGCTCCAGGGTCTCGCGCACCTTCGGCAGGATGTTCTTGAGGTAGTCCTCGACCGCCGTGTCCAGGCCGATGTCGTGCTGGGCGTGCTCGGACATGTACCAGCGGTGTTCGAGCAGCTCGTGGTAGATCTCGGCCGGGTCCATCGAGCCGCGCAGTTCCAGCGGTACGGCCCGCACGGTCGGCCGGAACACGTCCCGCACCCACCGGTGCGCGAGCACCTCGGGCCGGGCGGCGAGCGGGTCACCCGGGGCGTAGTCGTCCTGGGTGGCCATCCATGCCTCCAGGTCGTTCAGGAGCCGCCGCGCCTGGTTCTCCTCGGCGTCCAGGCCGGTCAGGCGCAGCAGTTGACGCTGGTGGTGGCCCGCGTCGACGACCTTGGGCACGAAGGTGACCGTGTCGCCGTTCGACGAGTGCTCGATCTGCATCTCGGCGACGTCGAAGCCCAGCTCGTTCAGGCGCCGGATCCGGCGTTCGATGAAATGGTGCTTGCCCGCCGGGTACACCGAGACGCGGGTCAGCTCCTCCCACAGCCCCTGATAGCGGGCGCAGATCTCCGTGCCGAACTCGATCGGGTCGACGGAGGGGTGCAGCGCCCCGGACGCCTCCAGGTCGAGCAGTTCCCCGCTGATGTTCACGCGGGCGAGGTCGAGGTCGTACTCGCGCTGCCCGTCGCTCAACCGGGGGTGCAGGTCGCCGGTCTCCGCGTCCACCAGGTAAGCGGCGTAGGCGCCCGCGTCCCGGCGGAACAGCGTGTTGGACAGCGAGCAGTCGCCCCACGCGAACCCGGCCAGATGCAGCCGCACCAGCAGGACGGCCAGGGCGTCCATCAGCCGGTGCATGGTCGCAGGCCGCAGTGTCGTCTCGAACATCGAGCGGTACGGCATCGAGCCGCCCAGGTGCCGGGTGATCAGTACCGGCTCCAGGGGCTCGCCGTCGGCGTCCGCGCGCCCGGTGACCACGGCGAGCGGGTCCACCGCCGGGATGCCGAGCCGGTCCAGGTCGCGCAGCAGGTCGTACTCGCGCAGCGCGGGCCGCTCCGCCAGCTCCTTGACGGCTATCACCTCGCTGCCGGCGCGGGCGTAGCGCACGACGTGACGGGAGATGCCGCGCGGCAGCGGCACCAGGTACTCCTCGGGCCACTCCTCCAGGGGAACGTCCCACGGCAGTTCCAGCAGGAGGACCGGATGCTCCGGGTTGGTCGCGTTGATCTGCAGTGCCATGAGGTGACCCTAAAGGGCGTGTTCGCGAGCGCGCTGCGCCGCCTCACGGACCGGACCGTTGTGGAGGGGGCCGTGGCCGGGCAGCAGGGTGTCGGCGTCCAGTGCTTCGATGACGTCCAGCGAGGTCACGGCACGGTCGCGCTCGTGGTGGAACATGTCGGGCAGCAGCTGCGGTCCCTTGATCCGGGAGGTCGGATGTCCGCTCACCAGGGCGTCACCGGAGATCACGATCCCGCTGTCCGGGAGATGGAAGACACAGTGCCCGCTCGTGTGGCCGGGGGTGTGCACGGGGACGGGCCTTCCGGGCAGGTCGAGCGGGCCGTCCGCACCCGGGAACGCCTCGGGGGCGGCGACGGGATGCTGTTCGATGCCTCCCGAGCGCAGCGCGTGCACCACCCACGGCAGCACTCCCGGACGCCAGCCGTTCTTCAGGACCGTCGCCACACTCACCTGCTGGAGGAACTCCCTGCGGGCGTGCGGTACTTCGGCCTCGTGGAGCAGGACCGGCGTTTTGTAGGTGTCGCGCAGGTACTCGGCGGAGCCGAGATGGTCGTTGTGGGCGTGGGTGATCAGCACCGCCGTGACCTTCTCCGGTGAACTGCCCACCTGCTCAAGGGAGTCGAGCACGAGCTGACGGTCCCCGGGGTACCCGGTGTCCACCAGCGTGGCCGCGTCACCGTCCGTGAGGATCACCCAGTTGGTGTTGCTGCCGTGCACCAGATAGGCGCCGTCGGCGACTTGGCGTACGTCTGCCCGCATGACCGTCCTTTGTCGCGTGGTGATGTGCGAAGAAGGCCAGCCAATCAGACGTGTGTCGTGCGGGATCGCGCGGGGGGAAGCCGCCTCCGGCACCGTCCGCCGGAGGCGGCCCCCGCGTGCGTCCGAAAGCGGCCGCCTCTCCGCCTCAGCGCACGCCGTGCGGGCGGAACTGCACGCTGATGCGCGGTCCCGCGGCGCGGGTGGTCTTGGGCACGCAGTGCTCCCAGGTCCGCTGACAGGAGCCGCCCATCACGACCAGGTCGCCGTGCCCCAGCGGGCGCCGCACCGACTCGCCGCCGCGCAGCGGACGCAGCAGCAGGTCACGGGGCGTGCCCACGGAGAGGATCGCCACCATCGTGTCCACGTGCGCACCCCGCCCGATCCGGTCGCCGTGCCAGGCCACGCTGTCCCGGCCGTCCCGGTAGTAGCACAGCCCGGACGTGGTGAAGGGCTCGCCCAACTCCCGTGCGTAGTAGGCCGACAGCGCGTCCCGTGCCTCGGCCAGCACCGGGTGCGGCAGCGCGTCGCCGTCGCCGTAGAAGGCGAGCAGCCGCGGTACGGCCACGACCTGGTCGTACATCTGACGGCGCTCCGCGCGCCACGGCACCTCGGCGGCCAGCTCCTCGAACAGGGCGTCCGCGCCGCCGAGCCACCCGGGCAGCACGTCGATCCAGGCGCCGGGACCCAGCGCGGTACGGCGGATCCCGTCGAGGGGGCCGAGGCGGAGCTGGTCGGTCTGGTCGAAGAGGGAGCCCTGGAGGTGGTGCGCGGTCATGGGACCAGCGTACCTCTTATTCGAATACCTGTTCCCATGCGAACTCCCCTCTTTCGATACATCGATGTATCGGATACATTCACGTATCCGATACGGACGTGGAGGTCCGGGCATGGTGGTGGAGGCGACGACGCCCAAGCGCGTGACCAGGCGCAGGGTCCGCACCCGCGCCAACCTGCTCGACGCCGCCTTCGCCGTGTTCGCCGCGAAAGGGTTCGGCCGGGTCTCCATCGAGGAGGTCTGCGAGGCCGCCGGTTACAGCAGGGGCGCCTTCTACTCGAACTTCGGCAGCCTGGACGAGCTGTTCTTCGCGCTCTACCAGGACCGGGCCGACCTGATCGCCGAGCAGGTGGCAGGCGCGCTCGCCCTCGACGGACCCGACCTCGACGTGCCGGCCGCCGTGGACCGGGTCACCGAGGTACTGCTCCTCGACCTGGACTGGCTCCTGGTGAAGACCGACTTCCTGGTGCACGCGGCCCGGGACCCCGCCGTGGCGCAGACCCTGCTGGGACACCGGGCGCGGCTGCGCGGGGCGATCGCCGACCGGCTCACCCGGGCCCGCGGCCTCGCCGAACTGCCCGCCGTACTCCCCGACGTGGACGCGGCGGCGTACGCCGTGGTCGCCGCGTACGACGGGGTCACCACCCAACTGCTGCTGGACAAGGACGTGGAGCACGCCCGTGTCTGGCTCAAGCAACTGCTCACCGCCCTGCTGACCGACGGCAGCGGCACCCCCGAACGAAACCCCCACTGAACCCAACGAGAAGGGCAACGGTCGCCATGGATGCGGACGTCATCGTCGTCGGAGCGGGTCTCGCGGGCCTGGTCGCGGCCCACGAACTGACCAGCCGGGGACGCAGGGTCGCCCTCGTCGACCAGGAGAACGCCAACAACCTCGGCGGGCAGGCGTTCTGGTCCTTCGGCGGGCTGTTCCTCGTCGACTCGCCGGAACAGCGCCGCCTCGGCATCAAGGACTCCTTCGACCTGGCCTGGAACGACTGGCAGGGCAGCGCAGGCTTCGACCGCGTCGACGACGAGGACTCGTGGGCGGTGCGCTGGGCGCGCGCCTACGTGGAGTTCGCGGCCGGCGAGAAGCGGCCCTGGCTGGAGAGCCACGGCATCAAGCTGCTCCCCACGGTCGGCTGGGCGGAGCGCGGCGACCTGCGCGCCCACGGACACGGCAACTCCGTCCCGCGCTTCCACGTCACCTGGGGCACCGGCACCGGAGTCGTGGAACCCTTCGTGAACTACGCCAGGCAGGCCGCCCGCGACGGACTGCTCACCTTCTACTACCGTCACCAGGTCGACGAGTTGGTGCTGGAGGAGGGCGAGGCGCGCGGCGTCCGCGGCACGGTCCTCGCCGATGACGACTCGGCCCGGGGCGTCTCCTCCAGCCGCGAGGCGATCGGCGAGTTCGAACTCACCGCCCGCGCCGTCGTCGTCACCACCGGCGGCATCGGCGCCAACCACGACATCGTCCGCCGGTACTGGCCCGAGCGTCTCGGCACCCCGCCCGCGCAGATGGTCACCGGCGTACCGGCCTACGTCGACGGGCGGATGCTCGACATCAGCGCCGAGGCGGGTGTACGGCTCGTCAACCGCGACCGCATGTGGCACTACACCGAGGGCCTGCAGAACTGGAACCCGGTCTGGCCAGGACACGGCATCCGCATCCTGCCCGGCCCGTCCTCCCTGTGGTTCGACGCCCTCGGCCGCCGCCTGCCCGACCCGTGCCTGCCGGGCTACGACACCCTCAGCACCCTCAAGTACCTGCGCACCACCGAGGACTTGGCGGACCACGACCACTCCTGGTTCATCCTCACCCAGAAGATCATCGAGAAGGAGTTCGCGCTGTCGGGCTCCGAGCAGAACCCCGACATCACCGCCAAGGACAAGAAGGCGGTGCTGCGCGACCGGCTGCTCGGCAAGGGCGCCCCCGGCCCGGTGGACGCGTTCCTGCACAAGGGCGCGGACTTCGTGACCGCCGGCAATCTGGAGCAACTGGTCGAGAAAATGAACCAGTTGACGGACAAGCCGCTCCTGGACGCGGCCGTGGTGCGGCGCCAGATCGAGGCCCGCGACCTCCAGATGGCCAACCCGTACAGCAAGGACTCCCAGATCCAGGGCATCCGCAACGCCCGCCGCTACATCGGCGACCGCCTCGGCCGTGTCGCCACCCCGCACCGCGTCCTCGACCCGGCCGCGGGCCCGCTGATCGGCGTCAAGCTGCACGTCCTGACCCGCAAGACCCTCGGCGGCATCCAGACCGACCTCGACTCGCGGGCCCTGGGAGCGGACGGGCAACCGATCGGCGGACTGTACGCGGCGGGCGAGGTCGCCGGCTTCGGCGGCGGCGGCGTGCACGGCTACAACGCCCTCGAAGGCACCTTCCTCGGCGGCTGCCTCTTCTCCGGGCGCGCGGCGGGGCGCGCGGCGGCGAAGCAGACTGCCTGACCGGGCGGCGCCGCGGCCCGTCTCCTCAGCTGTCGAGAAGGCGGGCCAGCACCGAGGCGTGACTCTCCTGCGGCGACCTGACCGCCGTCACCAGGGTCACCGGCCCCATCCGGACCAGGTTCCGCAAGGTGTGCAGGAGTTGAGCCGCCTCGGGATCGGCGAGCTCCGCCTCGTAGCGGCTGCTGAACTCGTCGTAGGAGCCCTCGCCCGCGTGGTACCAGCGGCGCAGTTCGGTCGACGGGGTGAGGGCCTTGGGCCACTCGTCGACGCGGGCCGCGTCCTTGGACAGGCCGCGCGGCCACAGCCGGTCGACCAGGACGCGCACGCCGTCCTCCGGCTCGGGCGGATCGTAGATACGGCGCACGCGGACGGTCACGGGCGGGGCTCCCTCGGGTCGCGGTCGTGCCGCGAGCCTACGTGGAGGATCGGGCGCGGGCGGGGAGCCGACGTGCCGGCGTCGAGGGGCGAGACGACTGGCCGCCGCTCAGTGCGCGAGTTTCAGTTGCTTGATCTGGGCCGGGGTCAGGGCCCGGTCGTAGACGCGTACGTCCCTGATGGCGCCCGGGAAGAAGTCGACGGGGTCGCCGTTGTACTTGGCCCGTCCGACGACCAGGGATCCGCCCGCCGTGGTGGTGTCGGCCACGGTTCTCTCCTGTACGCCGTCGACGTGGATGCGGAGCCGGCGCGCGGGGCCGTCGCACACGCCCACGAGGTGGGTCCAGACACCGGCCACGGGAGTGGTGTGGGCCACCGCGCGCTGCGTGGCGCCGGCGAAGGCCCACTGCTGGTCGTCGCCGGAGTACTGGAGGTAGAAGCAGCTGTGCTGATCGGCGTCCTGACTGATCGCGGTGGCGAAACCGCCGGGGAGCGCGCTCAGCCGCACCCAGGCCGCCACCGTGAAACTGCGCCCCTCGCTGGTGTCGATCACCGGCCCGGCGGTGACGATCTGACTGCTCGTGCCGTCGAACACCGCGGCGCCGTCCTGCCATCGCACGTCGGTCGCGGTGCCGTCGTTGCCGCCGACGGTGTCACGGGCGACCTGGCCGGAGGTCGCGTCGAGGGGCCAGTACCCGACGGGCTGGGGGAGGGGGACGGCGGTGGCGGACGGCTTCGGCGACACGTGGGCCGCGGAGCCCTTCTTGTCGTCCCCGGAGCGGGTGAGCCACAGGCCGGTACCGACGCCGAGCACGGCGACGGCCGTTCCGGCACCGGCGAGGAGAAGGCCCCGGCGCGTGGGCGCGGGTGTGGGCGCGGGCGCCGGGTGGGGCGGGGGCGGGCTGGTGTCGAGGCGGGTGGCGGGGTGGGGCAAGGAGGCCGTCGCCGTGGTGAACTGCGTGGGCGAGTACTCCCGTATGCCGCTCGTCCCCGCAGCGCCGACGCGGGTCGGTACCGGAGTGGTGGCGGGCGGTCCGACATGGGAGAGGATCTGCTGCGGGGTGGGGCGATGGGCCGGGTCCTTGGCCAGGCAGGCGCTGACGAGCGCGCGCAGGGCCGGGTCGGCGACGGAATCGACGTCGGGCTCTCCGTGCACGACCCGGTAGAGCAGGGCGGGGGTGGGCCCGCCGCCGAAGGGGTTCACGCCGGTCGCGGCGAAGGCCAGCACCGCGCCGAGGCAGAACACGTCGCTCGCCGGTGTGATCTCGGCGCCGGCGACCTGCTCGGGGGACATGAATCCCGGCGAGCCGGCCAGGAGTCCGGTGCCGGTGAGCGAGTCTCCCTCGACGCTGCGCACGATCCCGAAGTCGATGACTCTGGGCCCGTCCTCGGCGAGCAGCACGTTCGAGGGCTTGAGGTCGCGGTGGATCAGCCGCACGGAGTGGATCGACACGAGCGCCTCGGCCAGGCCGGCGGCCAGCGCGAACACGGCGGGCGGCGCGAAGGGCCCCTGCTCGATCACGGCCTGCTCCAGCGAGGGCCCGGCGATGTAACTGGTCACCAGCCAGGGCAGCGGCGCGTCCGGATCGGCGTCGATCACCGGCGCGGTGAACGCCCCGCTCACGGACCGGGCGGCCTGCACCTCCCGCCGGAACCGCGCCCGGAACTCCGGCCGCCGCAACAGCTCGGCGTGCACCACCTTCACCGCGACGAGCCTGCCACCGGGCGAACGCCCCAGATAGACCCGCCCCATCCCGCCCGCACCGAGGCGGCTGATCAGCTGGTACGCCCCGACCGATCCCGGGTCGTCCGACTCCAGCGCTGCCACAACTGCCTCCTGATGCACCTGCCGTACTACATGGGCGCGGGACAGCATAAGGGCAGCGGCCGACCTGTTTGTCGAAATCCCGTACGCGATACGGGAGTTCGGACATCGGTCAATGCGCCGCGCCGCGAACACCGGGTACGGACGGCGCGACAGGCGGCGGTTGTACGTCTCTTTGCCTCGCAGGAGGGCTCCTGGCGGAGCGGGCGGCCTAGTCTCTGAGACGAATGATCACCCCCCTCACTCTGTAGGAGCGCATGTGACGCAACCACGGCAGCAGTCCACCAGACGCACCGCTGTCCTCCGCCGCAGCGCCGTCGTCGGCACCGTCCCCGTCGCCCTCGCGGCGCTGCTCGCGGCCGCCGCGCCCGCGGGCGCCACGACGATCGGCTCGTCCGGCGCGGGCGACCCGTACTTCCCGCTCTCCGGCAACGGCGGCTACCACGTCGCCCACTACGATCTGACGCTCCGTTACGACCCGGCGAGCCGCCGGCTCGACGGCAAGGCGGTCCTCACCGCCCGCGCCACCGAGAAGCTCAGCCGCTTCGACCTCGACTTCAAGGGCCTCAAGGTCACCGGTCTCACCGTCGACCGTGCCAAGGCGGACTTCCGCCGAGACGGACAGGAACTCGTCGTCACCCCGCGCCGCGCCGTGCGCAAGGGGCAGACGTTCCAGGTCACCGTCACCTACAGCGGCATCCCCAAGCAGGTCACCGACCCGGACGGCTCGGCGGACGGCTGGATCGCCACCGACGACGGTGCCTTCGTCGCCGGTGAGCCGCAGGGCGCGATGACATGGTTCCCGGCGAACAGCCACCCCAAGGACAAGTCGTCGTACGACTTCACGATCACTGTCCCGCAGGGGCGCACGGCGGTCGCCAACGGTGTGCTCGTCGGGCAGAGGACCGCGCACGGCAAGACCACGTTCCGCTGGCACGCGCCCGAGCCGATGGCCGCCTACCTCGCCACGGCGACGGTCGGGAAGTTCAAGGTCGAGCAGTACACCACCGCCGACGGCGTGAAGGTGTACAACGCCGTCGACCCCCGCGAAGCCACCGCCGCCGCGCCCGTGTTGAAGAAACTGCCCTCCGTCCTGGAGTGGGAGAGCAAGCTGTTCGGCCCGTACCCGTTCCGCTCGGCCGGGTCGATCGTCGACCACGCCCCGGACGTCGGCTACGCCCTGGAGACGCAGGGGCGGCCGGTCTACGACTCGGCGCCGGACCTCAGCACCCTCGTGCACGAGAACGCCCACCAGTGGTTCGGGGACTCCGTGTCGCTGACCGCCTGGAAGGACATCTGGCTCAACGAGGGCTTCGCGACCTACGCGGAGTGGCTCTACAGCGAGCAGCACGGCGGCAAGACCGCCCAGCAGACCTTCGACGCGCTGTACGCCCGCAAGGCGACCGACGACCTGTGGGCGTTCCCGCCCGGCGACCCGGGCAGCGGTGCCAACATCTTCGGCACGCCGGTGTACGCGCGCGGCGCCATGGCCCTGCACGAACTGCGCCTGGCCGTCGGCGACAAGACCTTCTTCGCGATCCTGCGCGCCTGGGCGGGCGAACATCGCTACGGGCACGGCACCACCGCACAGTTCGTCAGCCTGGCGGAGCGGAAATCGGGCACACACCTGGACGCCCTGTTCCACACCTGGCTCTACACGAAGGGCAAGCCGGCCCAGCCGTAAGAGCTGACGAGTTCCTCACATGTGTCGGTCATCGTCGACTCATGATCAGTCGTATGTCCCCGGTCGCGCTCGTCGCCGTGTCCCTTCTTCTGACGGGATGCGGCGGCGGTGCGGTGGCGGCGACGGACCACGCCTCCGGCTCCGCTCCCGCCTCCTCCCCTTCGCCCGCGTCCCCGTCCTCGCCCTCGTCGGAGATATCCGCCGAGGCCGCCCCGCGCCAACTGCCGGGCGTGGGGCCCCGGATGCTGGCCCTGATACCCGCCGACACCCGTCAGGTCGTCCTGGTGACCGGCCGGGGCGCGCACTCCCCCCTCTCCACCCTCGCCCTGTACGAGCGCACCGACAACGGCTGGCAGCAGACCGCCAGTTGGGCCGCGCACAACGCGCTCAGGGGCTGGTCAGGCCACCACATGGCCGGTGACCTGCGCTCACCGATCGGCGTCTACGCCCTCACCGACGCGGGCGGGCTGCTGAAGAACCCCGGCAGCAAGCTGCCGTACAGCCACTCCTCGGGCTTCGTCTCGCCCGGCACCGGCTTCGAGGGCGAACCGCTCGCCGGTTCCTTCGACTACGTGGTCGCCATCAACTACAACCGGCAGCGCGGCACTTCACCCCTCGACTGGACCCGCCCCCTCGGCTCCTCGCGCGGCGGCGGCATCTGGATCCACGTCGACCACGGCGGCCCCACCCACGGCTGCGTCAGCATCGCCGAGGACCACATGAAGGAACTGCTGCGCACCCTGGACCCCGCGCTCCATCCCGTCGCCGTCATGGGCGACTCCGCCGCCCTCTCCCGCTGACCGCTTAGGATCCGCCAGGTGTGCGCACATGTACTGGTCGCCGAGGACGACGCGATGCAGGCCGAGCTGATACGACGCTCCCTGCTGACGGAGGGCCACACCGCGACCGTGGTCCACGACGGGGCCGCCGCCATCGCGGCGGCCCGCGAACTGAGACCCGACCTCGTGGTGCTCGACCTCATGCTGCCCGTGATCGACGGCTTCGGGGTGTGCCGGGTGCTGCGCGGCGAGGACGACATCCCCGTCCTGATGCTCACCGCCCGCTCCACCGAGGACGACGTCCTGCTCGGCCTGGAACTCGGCGCCGACGACTACATGACCAAGCCCTACAGTCCGCGCGAGCTGATGGCCCGCATCCGCACGGTCCTGCGGCGCAGCGGCCGGACCACCGAGGACCGCCAGGAGGCCACCGTCGCACGGGCGGCGGGCCTGTCCGTCGATCCGCTACGGCACGAGGTGCGCTGCGACGGGGTGCCCGTCGACTGCACGCCGGCCGAGTTCGAGATCCTGCTGGCGATGACCGCCGAGCCCGAACGGGTCTTCTCCCGGCGGCAGTTGCTCCAGTACACCCGGGGCCTGGACCGGGCGTCCACGGAACGGGCGGTCGACGTCCACATCATGAACCTGCGCCGGAAGATAGAGGCCGACCCGCGCCGGCCGGTCCGGCTGCTGACCGTGTTCGGCGTCGGCTACAAGCTGCGCGGCGGTCGCGCGTGACGCCCCGGATACCGCTGCGCAAACGGCTCCTGGTCCGGCTGCTCGTCGCCACCGTGCTGATCGCCCTCTGCTCGGTCGGCGCGACGGCCTGGCTGGCGGTGGAGACCACCACCCGGGCCATCCAGGAGGAACAGGGACAGGACCTCGCGGACGACATGCGCATCCTCGCGCGGCTCAGCGGATACGCCGCGACCCACCCCGACTGGAAGGGCGTCACGCCCACCGTCCGCGCGCTGTCGAAGAAGATGGGCCGCCGCATCGCCCTCACCTCTTCCGACCGCACCCTCATCGCCGACTCAGCCCCGCGCGGCACCTCCCTGCCGCCCCGCGCCGCCGCGAGCGTCGACCCCCTGCACACCGACACGTACACGGAACAGGGCGCACAGCTCAGCGGCCTCGACCCCCGGGTCGTGGGCCCGTACCGGCTGCCCACCGCCGAGCGCCTGCTGCTGCGGAAACTGGCCGTGGTGCGGCTGGCGTGCTTCGCTCAGTACGGCCTCGACTCGAGTATCGCGACGACACCGAGCGGCCGTCCCGTCATCGTCGAGCCGGAGGGGACCCGCGCCGCCGACTATGTGCCGGAGCGGTGCGCCGACGGGAAACTGGAAGCCCCGACCGCCACCGAGACCGCGGCCCTGAGGAACCTGACCGTGCGCACCCGCGCCTGCCTCCAGCAGCAGGGCATCGTCGACAGGAACCCGATGTACTTCTCGGTCGACATCACGGAGAAGAGCCTCGACTCCCGTTACCTGCCGGGCGCGTACGCCAAGGTGGGCGACACGGCGGACATGCGGACGGTGAAGACCTGCAGCGACAACGCCCGCCGCGCCCAACTCGCCCCCTACGTAGCCCCGGTGGCCGAACTCTTCCTGGGCGGCGGCGACACCACCGCACCCCGCTTCGACGTCTCCCCGGCGAACAAGGCCAAGGTCGTCGGCGCTGCGGCGGCCGTACTGGCGCTCACGGTCCTGGTGACGGCGGTCGTCGCCACGAGGCTCGTACGACCCCTGCGCGCACTGACCGAAGCGGCCCAGCAGCCACCGGAGTTGCACGTCCGGGTGCCGGTCAGGAGCCGGGACGAGACCGGCATCCTCGCCGAGGCGTTCAACGACCTGACCGAACGCCGGGAACGCATGGAGGCCCAGCGCAAGGCCATGGTCAGCGACATCGCCCATGAACTGCGCAGCCCCCTCACCAACATCCGCGGCTGGCTGGAGGTCACCCGGGACGGCTTCGTCGAGGCCGACCCGGCACTCCTCGGCTCCCTCCACGAGGAGGCGATGGTCCTCCAGCGGGTCATCGACGACCTCCAGGACCTCGCCGCCGCCGACGCCGGCACCCTGCGCCTGCACCGCGAACCCGTGCGCGTCGAGGACCTCGTCGACCAGATCGTCGCCGCCTACCGCGTCACCGCCGACACGGCCGGGGTCGCCCTGACCGGCAAGACCGACAACTCCCTCTGGCTGGAGGCGGATCCGGTACGCATGCGCCAGGTGCTCGGCAACCTCGTGTCCAACGCGCTGCGCCACACGCCCGCCGACGGCACCGTCACGCTGACGACTTGGCGCGACGGTGACGACATCGTCCTCACCGTCGCCGACACCGGCACCGGCATCGCGCCCGAGAACCTCCCGCACGTCTTCGAGCGGTTCTGGCGTGCCGACCAGTCCCGCAGCCGCCGCACCGGGGGCAGCGGCCTGGGCCTGTCCATCGTCCGGGACCTGGTCGCCGCCCACGACGGCACGGTCGAGGCGGCGAGCGCCCCCGGCGCGGGCTCCGTCTTCGCCCTGCGCCTGCCCAACTCCCGTGCACCGGAAGGGGATTGAAGACCGTTCAACTCCCGGCCGCCGGGATGTGATTGACGCCCCGTCAACTCCGCTGGGTGAGCGCGGTCACTGCTCCCGCAGGCCCCACGGTGAGCCGTACGCCGTCAGCAGGTCCAGGAACGGGCCGGCCGGGAACGCCTCCGGGCCCAGCACGCCCGAGCCGGTCCACGCGCCCGTGGCGAGCAACTCCAGGGCGATCACCGGGTTGATGGCCGTCTGCCAGACCACGGCCTGGGAGCCGTACTCCGCCATCGACCACTGGTTGTCGACCACGTGGTAGAGGTACACCTCGCGCGGCGCGCCGTCCTTCGTGCCGCGCACCCACGTGCCCGCGCAGGTCTTGCCGTGCATACGGTCGCCGAGGGTCGCCGGGTCGGGCAGACAGGCGGCGACAACGTCCCGCGGCGACACAGCAGTCGGTCCCGCGGCACTCGGCACGGTGACCGGCTCGGTGCGGTCCAGGCCCAGCAGGTGCAGGGTCTTCAGAGTGTCGATGAACTGATTGCCGAGGCCGTACTTGAAGGTGACCCGCTTCGCGTCGACCCAGCGCGGGACGAGCAGCACCTCCTCGTGCTCCACGTTGACGCACTCGACGGGGCCGATGCCCTCGGGGAAGTCGAACACCTCGGGCTCGCTGAACGGTTCCGTGGTGAACCAGCCGCGGCCGGCCTCGTAGACGACCGGCGGGTTCAGACACTCCTCGATCGTGGTCCAGATGGAGAAGGAGGGCGCGAAGTCGTAGCCGTCGACGGTGAGGTTCGCACCGTCGCGGATGCCGATCTCCTCGATCTCGTCGAAGAGTTCGTCGGCTGCGTACCGCGCGAACACGTCCGAGAGCCCCGGCTCCACGCCCATCCCGACGAGCGCCAGCGCACCCGCCTTCTCCCAGTCGTCGGCCTCCGCGAACTGCGCGTCCCCGAGCTTGACCCCGCACTCCTCGTACGGACGCTCGGGGTGCGGCCGGGACAGCGACATTGCCATGTCGAGATAGTTCGCCCCGGCGGCCCGCGCCGCACGGAACAGGGGCAGGACGAAGCGCGGGTCGGTCGCGTTCACCAGCACGTCGCACTCGTGCGCACGCAGCGCCGCCCCGACGGCCTCCTCGTCGCTCGCGTCCAGCCGCGCGGCACGGAACCGGGCGCCGGCGTCCCCGAGCGCGGCGACCGCCGCCTCCGCACGGGACAGGTCGTGGTCGGCGACCACCATCGCGTCGAAGAACGGACGCCGGGCCGCGATCCGGGTGATCGCGGTACCCACACCACCGGCTCCCACGAGCAGTACACGCATGGCGAGAACTCCTTCACTGCCGATATCTCACCGGCGATACAACGCCGGTCGCACGGATAAGGTCAATGGCGTTGGCATAAGGACGGCGAGGAGACACAGGGAGGCCGCGATGCCGAAACCGGTGGTGTCCGAGGAGAAACGGCGACGGCGCCGTCCCACCAAGAGCGGCACGGTCCTGTCCGAGCGGCTGATCGTCGACACGGCCCTGCGCATGCTGCGCGAGCACGGCAGTGCGGGCCTCACCGCCCGCCGCCTGGGCCTCGCCCTGGACGCCGACCCCAGCACGCTCTACCGCTACTTCCGCGGCATGGACGAACTGACCCTGGCCATCGGCGACGCCCTCGTCGGCCGGGCGCTGCGCGGCTGGGAGCCGACGGGGGAGTGGCGGGCCGACCTGCGCGAGATCGGCTTGCGCATCCACGCCGTCTACGTGGCCCACCCACAGGCCGCCCAGCTGACGGCGAGCCGCGTCACCGGCCGCCCCAACGAACTGGCCGCCGACGAGGCCGTACTGGACGTCCTGCGCACGGCCGGTTTCCCGCTGCCCGACACCGTGCGGATCTACCACGCGTTCATCGACCAGACCCTGGCCTTCGCCGCCCTCGACGCCGCGTCCCTGGCCCTGCCGAGCGCGGCCCTCCGCGCCGACGAGGCGATGTGGCGCTCGACCTACGCCCGCCTGCCCCGCACCACCCACCCCCGCATCGCCGAGGCGGCCCCGCTGCTGGCGACCCGCATGGTGGAGAGCGCGTATCCGACGGCACTGGAGATGCTGCTGGACAGCGCGGCCCTCCGGCTGGCCAACCTCGCAGCGTCTCCGCCGCCGTCTCCGTGACCGCCACGGCAGCCAGGGCGGGCGAGTCCCGCTTCCACTGCTGCCCGTACAGCGGTACGTCGGCCGCCACATCGCCTCGTCGGCGCGGAGGGCCGCGCCGCCGGGCCGTCCTCACCTGTCCGGCGATGACCTGGCTCGACCCGCACGTCTACCTGGACGCCGTCTTCCCGCTCGGCTCGATCGCCGCCGACCGCGGCCCGCTCCGCTGGACCTTCGGACCCGGCGCGGTGTGTGCCGGCCTGTGCTGGTTCACCGCGCTCGGCTTCGGCGCCCGCCTGCTCAGCCGCTTCCTCGCCAGGCCCGCGGCCTGGCGGGTCGTGGACGGTCTGGTCGCCGCCACGATGATCGGTCTCGGCGCAACACTGGCCGCCGGGGCGTGAGACGGCGGATTCGGCAGGCGCAGCCGGTGCTGCGATAGTGAACCCCGGCCGATTAGATGTAGCGAGCAACCAGGAAGCCAGTGGACACGAGCGAGAGCACCGACAGCGGCACGGAACCGGAGTCGGCGAAGGCCGAGGAACCCGCGCCAGAGCCCCGGCGCGGCTGGCGCCGCTGGGCCATGGACACCCGCCCGCTGCGCATCCCCGCCTACCGCCGCCTGTGGTCCTCGACCATCGTCACGGCCGTCGGCAGCCAGCTCACCGCCGTCGCCGTACCCAAGCAGATCTACGACATCACCGGCTCCTCCGCCTGGGTCGGCGCCGCCAGCATGGCCGGGCTGCTGCCGCTCATCGTGTTCGCGCTATGGGGCGGCTCGCTCGCCGACAGCATGGACCGCCGCAAGCTGCTCCTGATCACCAACAGCGGCATAGCCGTGACCTCGGTGCTGTTCTGGGTGCAGGCAGTCACCGGGCTCGAATCGGTGGCCGCGCTGATGGTGCTGCTCGCGATGCAGCAGGCCTTCTGGGGCCTCAACGCGCCCGCCCGCAACGCCTCCATCGCCCGCCTGGTGCCCGCCGGGCAGCTGCCCGCCGCCAACGCCCTCGGCTCGACCGTGATGCAGACCGGCCAGGTCGTCGGACCGCTCCTCGCGGGCGCCCTCATCCCGGTGATCGGCCTGCCCGAGCTGTATCTCATCGACGCGCTGGCCCTGTGCGTCACGCTCTGGGCGGTCGTCCGGCTGCCCTCTCTGCCGCCCCTGGAGTCCGCGACACCGCGCCGCGCGGGCCGGCGGGAGATCGTCGCCGGCTTCCGCTACATCTCGCTGCACAAGGTGCTGCTGTTGTCCTTCCTGGCCGACATCATCGCGATGGTCTTCGGCATGCCCCGCGCCCTGTTCCCACAGCTCGCCGCCCAGACCTACGCGCCCTACGGGGAGGGTCTCGCCCTCGGCATGCTGTTCGCGGCGATCCCCATCGGGGCGGTGGTCGGCGGACTGTTCTCCGGCACGTTCTCGCGGGCGCGCCGGCACGGCTGGATGGTGATCGGCGCGGTCGTCGCCTGGGGCGCGGCCATCACCGGCTTCGGCCTGAGCAGCAACCTGTGGATCGGCGTGGCGTTCCTGGCCGCCGCCGGGGTCGCCGACATGGTCTCCATGGTGTTCCGCGGGGCGATCCTGCTGTCCGCCGCGACCGACGAGATGCGCGGCCGTATGCAGGGTGTCTTCACCGTCGTGGTGGCGGGCGGGCCCCGTCTGGCCGACGTCCTGCACGGCACGGCGGGCTCGGCCTTCGGGCCCCGCACGGCGGTCGCCGGCGGCGGCATCCTGGTCGTCGTCATCATGCTGACCCTGGCCTTCACGGTCCCGGCACTGCGCCGCTATCGCGTCTGAGGGCGCGCTCAGACATGCCGATGGAGCGCGTAGTGCTCCATCAGCCTGCCCCGGGTCAGCTCCAGCCGGTGCGCGAGGATCTCCGCGACGATCCGGACCAGGGACAGCCCGAGCAGCGGATCCTCCACGCACAGGGCGAGAACGGCCGACGCGTCGAACTCGTAGGCCCGTACGGCACTGAACGCCTCCGCGCCGAAGTCCCACCGGTACGGCGGGAACAGCCACGACCAGCCGAGCAGGTCGCCCGCCCCGAGTGTGCCCACGGTGACCCGTTGGTCAGGCGTCACCCGCTGGTCGAGCGAGACCGCGCCGGAGCGGATCACCCAGAAGCGGTCGGCCGTACCGCCCGCCTCGAAGATCCTGGAGTCCTCGGCGAACGAGACCTCGTGCGCGAGCTCCATCAGCCGTTCGCGCTGGGTCTGGGGCAGCGCGGTCAGCAGTTTTATCGCTTTGGTCATGGCACAGGGCTCCTCGCCGGCAGCGGATCCGGAATTCTCCCTACGCCCATTTGAGCCTCTGCCGGCGTCCCGGGCACCTCGGGGGACGGAATCAGGGCATGAAAAAGCCCTGGCTGGACGGGGGAGACCAGCCAGGGCCGTTAAGCGGTGGCGCCGGAGGACCGTAGAGTCGACTCCGTGACCACGTGTGAATGAACCGTAAACCATCCACGGGCATTTCGTACCCACCTGAACCGGTCGCGTGACCGGTTTCACTTCGCGGGATGCCGGCCGGGGGTCACGATCTCGTCCAGTACCCGCAGCACGACCTCGTAGGCCACCTCCCGCACGGGGTCGCCCTGTTCCGACCAGGTGTGCGCCTCCCGGGCGGCGAAGGCCCTGGCCCGCTGGATACGCCGCAGCAGTTCGTCCGAGTCCACGACATCGCTCATGTACACCGTCTACCCCCGTAGGCGGAGTTCACTGTGCGGGCGCGCCGATCGGCACATCGAGCGGGCGGGCCAGGCCCACCACGGCCTCGTCCAGGCGCTGCAGATGCCGCAGCACGCGGTCGGTGACGCGGCCGTAGCGCGGGGTGCCGGGCGTACCGGGGCGCAGCAGGGACGCGATGCTCGGCCCGGTCTCGATCTCGCCCACGGGATCCTCGCCGGCGACGTGGGCGCCGATCACCCCGATGTTGTGCGCGATCCGGCGCCCCGCCGCACGCAGCCGGGGATCGGCCGCTATCGACGGATGAGTGGGCAGCAGCTCGGCGGTCGCGGCCAGATAGCGCGCGTGATAGGCGCAGGTCTCCAGCAGCGCGACGACATACCGTGCCGTGTCCCGCCGGGCCCGCAACGGCGTGATCGGGTGGGTGAGCGGCTGCGTGGAGGCGCTCAGGTCGGCCAGTGCCTGGTCCAAGTCCCGTGCCTTGTCGAGCAGTTCGGCCGCTGCCCCGCGGCTGAGCTGGTCGACCGCGGCCTCGGTGACATCCGTGAGCCGCGCCAGCACGGTACCGAGGAGTTCGTTCGTACGGCGGTCCGTGTGCACCGGCAGCACCAGCGCCGCCGCGACCACCCCGCAGGCCGCGCCGAGCGCCGTCTCCTCGATCCGCAGCACCAGCACGGACGCGCTGTAGGTGTGCAGCAGCGTGTAGAGCAGGCCCAGCATCGCGGTCACGAAGAAGGACATCAGCGTGTAGGACAGGGGTGCCGTGTAGAACATCGCGAAGATGAACAGCAGCACCAGCGCGAACGCCGTCCACGTGTGGTGCCCGACCAGGCCCGCCAGACCGATACCGGCGACCACACCCAGGACCGTGCCCAGCAGCCGCCGGTAGCCCTTGACCAGGATCTCGCCGGTGGACGAGGTGTTGAGGAACACGATCCAGCAGGTCAGCACCGCCCAGTACCAGCGCTGGCTGGACAGGAACTCGCCGCCGATGATGGCCAGCGAGGATCCGACGGCGACCTGCACGGCCGCTCGCGTGGTCGGCCGCCGCAGCCCCGTGCGCTCGGCGTCCTCCCGTTCGGCCTCCTCGCTGCCCGCGATGGCGACGTCCTCCGCGTCCAGCTCCTCGCGCGAGCGGGTCGTCGCCGGTGTGTCCTCGGACTCGTCCTGCGGCCCGTCCACGGCGATCCGCAGCCCCAGCACAGCCCGCCCGGCCTCACCGATGCCCCGGAACACGTCCTGCACGGCGTCCGAGGCGGGCGGCAGGTTCTCCTCCTCGCGATAGCCCAGCAGCCGGTTGCGCACACGGGCCAGCGCGGTGCCGGCGTCCGAGCCCGACGGCCGCAGCACGAGCAGCCGCAGCGACTCCAGATCCCGGCGCAGCGTGTCGGTCGTCTCGTCCCGCCTGGGCAGCCGCTCGCCGGCGGGGACGGGTGCGCCCGGCAGATGCAGGGTCAGCGTGTGACCCCGTTCGGCGCTGCGCGCGGTCAGCAGCAGGAGTCCGAGCCGTTCGGCGGCGACCTCGGCGTCGGCGATACGGCGCTGCACGAGCCGTGCCACCGTCTCGTCGGAGGTCCCGTCCTCCAGCCGGCCCTGGATCAGCAGCGCCGTCTCGTGCAGCCGCGCGGTGCCCTCGCGTACGTCGGCGAGGGCCTTCTCCATGTCGTCGGGACCGGCGTCGAGCAACGCGAGCTGCGCGGTGACGAGTTGGGCGAACCGCGCCCGGAACGCCTGCCGCAGCCGGTCCAGCGTCCCCGTGGGCGTCTCCGGCACCAGCGCGAACCGCACCAGCGCGCTGCACACGAAGGCGACGCCGAGCACGCCGTACAGCCGAGGCAGTGCGGAGACGGTCACGCCGACGAACAGGGACAGGAAGTAGATCTGGAAGCCGATCAGGCCGAGGGCCGTGCCGCGGTCGCCGAAGCGGCGGCTGTAGACGGCGCCGAAGATCAGCAGGACGAAGAAGACGTCACCGGCGACCACCCGCGAGTTCAGCAGCGCGCTCAGCGACACCGAGGCCAGCGCCACCGGCAGCCCCAGCGCGAGCGTCACCGCCTGCTGACCGCGCTGCTTCTCGCGGATGGCGAACGTGGAGACCATCGCCGCCATCGCCCCGGCCACCAGATGCGGCACCGAGGCACGCGGCAGGGAGAGCACGGCCAGCGTGAGCGCGATCGAGGCCACCGTCCGCAGCCCGGCCGTCAGCCGCAGCAGTCCGGGATCGGACGCCGCGACGCGATACCGCATCCGTGCCCACGCCGCCCGTCCCGCTGCCCTCACGCCGCCGTACTCTCCCCAGGTTCACGCCAAGATCCGTGACACCGATGCTACGGCTCCTGGGACCCGGCCCCTTCGACGCGCTCCCGCACCTGCTCCGGCGAGAGATACGAATCGGTGTACTCGAAGTCCTTCAGCGTGGCCGGTTTCCGGGCCTGGAAGCCGGTGCGCACGAAGTCGTCGCCGGCCACCGCGTTCAGCGTCCAGTTCGTCGCGACACGGACCTTGGCGACGCCGGTGCGCAGCGCCGACCAGTGGTAGCCGCGGGCGACGACCTGGGCGGGCAGACCGCGCAGTTCGATGCCCAGCGGCTTGGACACCGCGTCCTTGCCGCCGAGGTCCACCACGAGCCCGAGGTCCTTGTGGACGTACGGCTTCAGCGGCTGGTCGCGCAGGGTCGCGATCACGTTGTCGGCGACCACCTTGCCCTGCCGCATGGCGTGCTGCGCGGTCGGCGGGCAGATCGCGCCGTCCCCGCCCTTGGCCTCGTCCGGCACCGCGCCGGAGTCACCGAGCGCGAACACCCCGTCGTGCCCGGGGAGGTTCATGTCGGCGGTGACCGCGAGCCGCCCCCGAATCGTTTCCGCACCGAGGGTGGCGATCAGCGGGCTGGCGACCACACCGGCCGTCCAGATCAGCGTCCGGGTCGGCACCACCCGCCCGTCCGTGAAGGTGACCTCCTCCGGCCCCGCCTTGGCGATGGAGACACCCAGGGAGATGTCGATACCGCGCTTGGTCAGGATCTCCTGCGCGCTCCTGCCGAGCTTGTCGCCCAGCTCGGGCATGAGCTTCGGCGCGATGTCGATGAGGTGCCACTTGATCAGACCCGGGTCGATACGCGGATAGCGCTTGACCGCGGCGTGCGTCAGCTTCTGCAGACAGGCGGCCGTCTCGGTACCGGCGTAGCCGCCGCCGACCACCACGAACTGCAGCCGCGACGCCTTCTCCGCCGGGTCGTCGCTCGCGTCCGCGAGGTCCAGCTGTGTGATGACGTGGTCGCGGATGTAGGCGGCCTCGGCGAGGGTCTTCATGCCGAAGGCGTGATCGGTCAGCCCGGGGATGTCGAAGGTGCGGGTGATGCTGCCGGGGGAGAGCACGATGTAGTCGTAGGGCTCGTTCACGATCTCGTCGTTGATCGTGCGGATCACACAGACCTTCGCCTTGATGTCCACGCCGATGGCGCCGCCCGGGATGATCCGGGTGCGGTACTTCTTGCTGCGGCGCAGCGAGACGGCGATCGACTGCGGGGTCAGGACGCCGGAGGCGACCTGGGGCAGCAGGGGCAGATAGAGCTGGTACGAGAACGGCGTCACCAGGGTGACGTCCGCCTCGTCGGTGTTCAGATTCCGTTCCAGGCGGCGAACGCACTCCACTCCAGCGAAGCCTGCGCCAACCACCAGGATCCTCGGTCGTGTCACGGTGTTCATCCCTTCTGCGGCTCCGGGCGGTCTGCCTCGACGCCGTACGCCTGCCCCTGGATCGCTGCTTCGCACACCCACATCGATCCCACCGTGCCGGAAGCCGTTCCGCCAGCTGAGCGCGGCAGGCAGACGTACGCGTGGAGCACCAGCATGCCCCGCCGACGCCCTCCGTACGCCGCGGACGCGTGAACAAAAGGCATACCGGAATGACCTTCGACCACCCCGTCGACGACCGGTACGGACCGTAGAGTGCGTGCCATGTCGCACACGCAGCCCGAGCCCGGGTCGGGCTTCCGCACCGAGAACATCGACGCCGGCAACGTGACGCGCCTGGTGGCCGCCCTCGACGTACAGGAAGCCAATCCCGGCGTACGACGCCTGCGGGCATGGGCGCACGAGGCGCTCGCCCCGCGCTCCGGCGAGAGTGCCCTCGACATCGGGTCCGGTACCGGCTCGACGACCCGTGAACTCGCCGCGGCGGTGGGGGACACCGGGTCGGCGCTCGGCGTCGAGCCCAATGCCGGGCTGCGCACGATCGCCCAGGAACGCGCCGCCGAGGCGGGCAACCCGGCCCGCTTTATGGACGGCTACGCGGTACCCCTGCCCGTGCCGGACGCCTCCGTGGATCTCGTCTGGTGTGAACGGGTGCTCCAGCACCTAGAGGAGCCGGACAAGGCCGTCGCCGAGATGGCCCGTGTGCTGCGCCCCGGCGGACGCGTGGCCCTGCTCGACACCGACTGGGCGACCACGATCCTGCACCCCGGGGACCCGGAGACCATGGCCGCGTTCATCTCGGGCGCGCTCGCCGGGGCGGCCAACCCCTATGCGGGACGCCGGCTCGTCGGCCAGCTCGGCGCGGCCGGTCTCGTCGTCGACGACCGCGGTTCCCAGGCGCTCCTCCAGGACCACCGGTCGGTCGTCTGGCCGCTGATCCGCATGCTCGGCGAGTCCGCCGTGCGCCGCGGCGCGCTCACCGAGGCCCAGCGCGACCGTGCCTACGCCGACCTCACCGAGGCCGCCGAACAGGGCGCGCTGCACATGTCCGTGACGATGTTCGCGGTCGTCGCCCACCGCCCGGAGTGACCCCCGGCCGGTGACCTCAGCGGAACACGTTGTCCGCGTCGTCCCAGCCGGTGAGCTGCTCGTCGGCCGTCGACTGCCGCGGGGTACGCGCGCGTGCCTGGTACATCGCGTCGATCTCGAACGCGTAGTGCCGCACGATCGCGTCCCTGCGCAGTTTCATCGACGGCGTCAGCAGCCCGCCCGCGACGTCGAACGGCTGCGGCAGCACCCGGAACACCCGGATCGACTCGGCGCGCCCCACAGGGCTGTTGGCGGCCGCCACGGCCCGCGTGATCTCCTCCCGCAGCGCGTTCTCCTCCCGCGCCTCCCGGCCCCGCGCGTCGCTCTGCATCGCGAGACCGGCCCGCCAGTGCGCCACGAACTCCGGGTCCAGGGTGAGCAGCGCACCCACACAGGGACGGTCGTCGCCCACGACCACCGCCTGGTGGATCAGGGGATGCATCCGCAGCCGGTTCTCCAGCGCGGCAGGCGCCACACTCTTGCCGCTGCTGGTGATGATGATGTCCTTCTTGCGGCCGGTGATCGTCAGATACCCCTCGGTGTCCAGCCGCCCGATGTCCCCGGTCGCCAGCCAACCCCCGTACAGCGCGGCCCGGGTGGCCCGCTCGTCGTTGATGTAGCCCTGGAACACCGAAGGGCCGTGGACCAGGATCTCCCCGTCCTCCGCCACCCGGATCTCCGTGCCCGGCAGCGCCTGCCCGACGGTGCCGATCTTCTCCCGGCCCAGCGGCTGCATCGTGACCCCGCCTGCGGTCTCCGTGAGCCCGTAGCCGTCGTGCACGAGGATGCCGATGCCCGCGTAGAACAAGGACAGTTCACGGCTCAGGGACGAGCCGCCCGACGTGGCGCGGACCACCCGGCCGCCCAGCGCGGAGCGCAGTTTGCGGTACATGGTCCGCTCGAACACGGCGTGCTGGAGCCGCAGATCGAAACCGGGTCCCGAACCCCGGCCGAGTCGCTGTCTCTCCTCGGCCGCGGCGAAGTCCCGCGCGGTCGCCGCCGCCCGCTCGAACAGGGCGCCCCGGCCGGTCTGTTGGGCCGTACGGAGAAAGTTCTTGTAGATCTTCTCGAAGATGGACGGCACCGCGTACAGATAGGTGGGCCGGAACGTGCGCAGCGCCGACACCAGCGCCGCCTCCGTCATCTCCGGCTCGTGGGCCATCACCCAGCCGCCGCGTATGCACAGGGCCTGGATCATCAGGCCGTACACGTGGGAGAAGGGCAGGAAGGCCAGGACGGCCGGCTGTTGCCCCGGGGGTGCCGCCGTGTGCGACCAGCCCGCGAGCAGTGTGTCGCAGGGGCTGGCCAGGCTGCGGTGGCTCAGCGCGCAGCCCATGGGACGGCCCGAGGTGCCCGAGGTGTAGGCGATGACCGCGGTCGAGTCCGGCATCACGATCCGGCGCAGCGAGTCCACCGTGGTCTGCGGTATGTACGTGCCCCGCTCGACGAGTTGGGGCAGCGCCCCGGCGTCCAGCTGCCAGACGTGCCGCAGCAGCGGCAGCGCTGCACACACCGTGCCGACCGTCATGATGCCCTGCTCGTCCTCCACGACCACGGCCACGCAGCCGGCGTCCCGCAGCATCCACTCGACCTGCTCCCGCGAGGACGTCGGATGCACCGGCACGACCTCGGCGCCCACCGCCCACAGCGCGTGGCAGAGCACCGTCCACTCGTAACGGGTACGGGCCATGATCGCGACCCGGCTGCCCGGCGAGATCCCGGAGGCGATCAGTCCCTTCGCCAGATCGACGACTTCGTCCCGCAGCTCTACGGCCGTGACCTCCTCCCACTCCGTGGAGGAGGGGTCGGTCCGGCGTGCGATCAGCGGAAGGGTGGGATTGAGGACCGCGGTCTCGAAGATGCTGTCGGCGAGGCCGCCGTTGAGGGTGGAGGTGGGGGGTGGAGCGACGGCGAAGTCGCGCATGCGCTGCTCCTGGGTTGTACGGGGCGTGACCCTGCCGATCATTACTGTTATCGACGGTGCTCGAATGTAGCCCAGGTGTGAGCGATAGGTGAGGGGAACAGTGAAGTGCCCTTGCCGAGTTTGGCGGCGCGCCGGATTCACCCCGGTGTCAGCCACACCGTCGCGAGAGGCGGGAGCGTGAGCCGGAGGTGACCGTCCTCCGGTTTGACCGGATCCGGGTTGGTCACATCGCTGCCGCCGAAGGCGGCGCCGTCGGTGTTGAGGACCTCGCGCCAGGCGGGGATGTCGTCCGGGACACCGAGCCGGTAGTCGTGCCGCACGACCGGGGAGAAGTTGCTGACGGCGAGAAGAGGGGAGCCCTCGGCGTCGAACCTCAGGAACGCGAAGACGTTGTCCTCGGCCGCGTCGCCCCTCACCCAGCGGAAGCCGGCGGGGGAGGTGTCGAGCTGCCAGAGGGCGGGGGTGTGGCGGTAGACGGTGTTGAGGTCGCGGACGAGGTCGCGTACGCCCCGGTGGTCCGCCTCCGCGCCGTAGGCGGGGTCCAGGAGCCACCAGTCCGGGCCGTGGGTTTCCGACCACTCCGCGCCCTGGGCGAACTCCTGGCCCATGAAGAGGAGTTGCTTGCCGGGGTGGGCCCACATGAATCCCAGATACGCGCGGTGGTCGGCGCGCCGCTGCCACCAGTCGCCCGGCATCTTCGACACCAACGCCCGCTTCCCGTGGACGACTTCGTCGTGCGAGATGGGCAGCACGTAGTTCTCGCTGTACGCGTACACCATGGAGAAGGTCATCTCGTGGTGGTGGAACCTGCGGTGGACGGGCTCGTGCGCCATGTAGCCGAGCGAGTCGTGCATCCAACCCATGTTCCACTTGAGACCGAAGCCCAGTCCGCCGGTGTCGGTCGGCCGGGTCACCCCGTCCCAGGCGGTCGACTCCTCGGCGATGGTCACGACACCGGGCACCCGCCGATAGACGGTCGCGTTCATCTCCTGGAGGAAGGCCACCGCGTCCAGGTCCTCGCGTCCGCCATGGACGTTCGGGGTCCACTGGCCCGAGTCGCGTGAGTAGTCGAGGTAGAGCATCGAGGCGACGGCGTCCACGCGCAGGCCGTCGATGTGGAACTCCTGGCACCAGTAGACGGCGTTCGCCACAAGGAAGTTGCGCACCTCGGTCCGCCCGAGGTCGAACTCGTACGTCCCCCAGTCCGGATGCTCGGCCCGCCGCGCATCCCCGGGCTCGTACAGCGGCTCCCCGTCGAACCGGGCCAACGCCCAGTCGTCCTTGGGGAAATGCGCCGGCACCCAGTCCATGATCACACCGATACCGGCCTGGTGCAGTGCGTCGACCAGGAACTTGAAGTCGTCCGGGGTGCCGAGGCGGGAGGTCGGCGCGTAGAAGCCGGTGACCTGGTAGCCCCAGGAGCCGCCGAAGGGGTGCTCGGCGACCGGCATGAACTCGACGTGGGTGAAGCCGAGGTCGTTCACGTAGGCGGGGAGTTCGACGGCCAGCTGACGGTACGTCAAGCCGGGCCGCCAGGAGGCGAGATGGACTTCGTAGACCGAGAACGGTGCCTCGTGGACCGGGGTTTCCGTCCGGCGCGCGAGCCACTCCCCGTCGCCCCACTCGTAGTGCGAGGCCGTCACGACGGACGCCGTGGCGGGCGGTACCTCCGTACGGCGGGCCATCGGATCGGCCTTGAGGAAGCGCTCGCCGTGCCGGGAGGTGATCTCGAACTTGTAGCGGGCACCCTCGCCCACACCCGGCAGGAACAGCTCCCACACACCCGACGAACCCAGGGACCGCATCGGGAACGCCGTCCCGTCCCAGGAGCTGAAGTCCCCGGCGACACGCACCCCTTGGGCGTTCGGCGCCCACACCGTGAAGCGGGTACCGGCCACCCCGCCGTGCGTCATCGGCTCCGCGCCGAGCGCCTTCCACAACTCCTCGTGCCGGCCCTCCCTGATGAGGTGCAGATCGAGTTCGCCGAGGGCGGGCAGGAAGCGGTACGGGTCGTGGACCTCGTGCTCGTCGCCCTCCGCGTACGACACCAGCAGTGTGTACGCCGGGAGCGCGTCGAGCGGCAGTACGCCGGAGAAGAGACCGCCCCCTTCCGAGGTGAGCGGGCTGCGCATGCCGTCGATCACGACGCTCACGGCACGGGCGTACGGACGCAGCGCCCGGAAGGCAAACCCGCCCGGCACCGGATGCGCGCCGAGCAGCGCGTGCGGGTCGTGGTGGGCACCCGCGAGCAGGCGGTCGCGGTCGGCCGGGCCGAGGGGAGCGGTCGTGGGCGAACCACCCGCCTCCTGAGGTGAAGTGTCGCGCAGAGCCACGGAGTTCAGCCTCCTCGGACAGCGAGACGCTCGATCGCCGCCATGGGTACGGGAAGCCAGTCCGGACGGTGTCTGGCCTCGTACAGCACTTCATACACAGCGCGGTCCGTCTCGTAGGCGCGCAGCAGGGCGTGCTTGGTGCGGGGGTCCCAGCCGGCCCGGACCGCATAGCCCGCGCAGTAGGCCTCCCGGCAGCGGCGCGCCCACTCCGGACGCCAGGGGCGGCGCTGCCGGGCCGCGTAGTCGAAGGAGCGCAGCATGCCCGCGATGTCCCGCACCGGGGACTGCGCGCTGCGCCGCTCGGCCAGCGGCTTGGACGGCTCGCCCTCGAAGTCGATGACGAACCAGTCGCGGCCGGCCCGCAGTACCTGCCCCAGATGCAGGTCGCCGTGGACGCGCTGGGCGGGCGGCCCGGCGTCACGGCCGACGAGCGCGCCGAACGCGGTGCGCAGCCCCGGCACGAACGGCCGCAGCGCCGGCACGGAGTGTGCGGCGGCCTCCAGCCGTTCGGTCATCGCGGTCGCCGTGTGTGCGTTTCCCGTAGCCCTCTCGGACGGAAAGGCCGCGGCCAGCGCGAGATGGACATCGGCGGTGGCCTGCCCCAACTCATGGGCCTCCGTGGTGAATTCGTCACCAGTGGCGAGTGCGCGCAGTGCGAGTGCCCAGCCGTCGGAGGCGTCCGGCAGGAACGGCTGGAGCACACCGAGCGTCGCCGCCCGCGGCTCCGCCGTCCGGAACCACGCGACCGGCGCGGGGACCCGGGTACAGCCCTGCGCGGCCAGCGCCCCCGGCAGCTCCAGGTCCGGATTGACGCCGGGCTGGATGCGCCGGAACACCTTCAGGATGAACCGGTCGCCGTACACCAGCGAGGAGTTGGACTGCTCCGCGTCCAGCAGCCGGGGCGTGAGCCCGGCGGGCACCGACACCGACGGGTCCGCCTCGAAGCGCAGGGGACCCGCCGTACCGGGATGGCGCAGCCGCTCCAGCAGCAGCTCCGCCGACCGCGGATCCTGCAGGGCGTCGTACACCACGAGACCGGCCAACGGCCCCTCGCGCACGCGGCCTATGAGGGCACGGGCGAGACGCGGCGAGACGTGTTCCCTTACGCCGAGCAGGAGTTGGTAGCAGTCGCCGGGCGGGGGAGTGCCGCCCGGCGCGGGAACCGCCGTGGGGGAGGCGCGGACCAGCAGATGAAGGCAGCCGGGGAACAGTTCCGTCGTGGACAGCACGTCGAGGTCGGCCACCGGCCGGTCCTTGCCGGCGAACCAGCGCTGCCCGGGCAGCCATTCGCGCAGCAGTCCGGCGAGCGTGGCCGGGGGCCGCTCGCCGCCGGGGCTGCTCAGTCGGAGGGGTGCGGTCTTCGGCATGGTGACGCGTCCTTTCGCCGGCACATCCTCAAAGTCGTCGGCCGATACGGGAAGCGACTCGCGAGAGCCTGAACCAGTAGAACCCGTGCCCCGCGAGCGTCAGCAGATACGGCAGTTCACCGATCGCCGGGAACCGCACCCCGCCGATCAGCTCCACCGGATGCAGACCGTCGAACTCCCGCAGATCGAGCATCGTGGGCTGCGCGAACCGGGAGAAGTTGTGGACACACAGGACGAGGTCGTCCTCGTACTCGCGAAGGAACGCGATCACCGCCGGGTTCGTCGACTGGAGTTCGGTGTATGAGCCGAGGCCGAACGCCGGGTTCTGCTTGCGGATCTCGATCATGCGGCGGGTCCAGTGCAGCAGCGAGGAGGGCGACGACATCGACGCCTCGACGTTGGTGACCTGGTAGCCGTAGACCGGGTCCATGATGGTCGGCAGGAAGAGACGGCCCGGGTCGCAGGAGGAGAAGCCCGCGTTCCGGTCGGGTGTCCACTGCATGGGGGTGCGGACGGCGTCGCGGTCGCCGAGCCAGATGTTGTCGCCCATGCCGATCTCGTCGCCGTAGTAGAGGATCGGCGAGCCGGGCAGTGACAGCAGCAGGGCGGTGAACAGCTCGATCTGGTTGCGGTCGTTGTCGAGCAAGGGGGCCAGGCGCCGCCGGATTCCGATGTTCGCGCGCATGCGGGGGTCCTTCGCGTACTCGGCCCACATGTAGTCGCGTTCCTCGTCGGTGACCATCTCCAGGGTCAGTTCGTCGTGGTTGCGCAGGAAGATTCCCCACTGGCAACTCGACGGGATCGCGGGGGTCTTGGCGAGGATCTCCGAGACGGGGTAGCGGGACTCCCGGCGTACCGCCATGAAGATGCGGGGCATGACGGGGAAGTGGAACGCCATGTGGCATTCGTCGCCGCCGCTCTGGTAGTCGCCGAAGTAGTCGACGACGTCCTCGGGCCACTGGTTCGCCTCGGCCAAGAGCACGGTGTCCGGATACATCGCGTCGATCTCTCGCCGGACGCGCTTCAGGAAGTCGTGACTGGCGGGCAGGTTCTCGCAGTTGGTGCCCTCGGCCGCGTAGAGATAGGGGACGGCGTCGAGGCGGAAGCCGTCGATTCCGAGGTCCAGCCAGAAGCGGAGGGCGGCCAGGATCTCCTCCTGGACGGCCGGGTTCTCGTAGTTGAGGTCCGGCTGGTGGGAGAAGAAGCGGTGCCAGTAGTACTGCTTGCGGACGGGGTCGAAGG
>NZ_JBIVNL010000026.1:0-53711 GCF_044753545.1 Streptomyces sp. NPDC088350
ACTCTATCAGACCGTTTCCGGTTCCGATTTCCTCGGTGCTTTCCAGGTTTCCGCTTCCGCGTTTCCCTTTCCGGCGGTTCCGACTTTATCAGAAGTTCTGAGTCGGATTTTCCGGCCCCTCGGGAGTGGCCCCCGTACACGCGAAGTGTCCGGGTTCCCCCTCAGGCGGAGCCGTAAACGTACTGGAGCGGGCCGCCCCGATGCAAATCGAGGCGGCCCGCTCCAGGTTCACGCGTACGAGGGGTCGTACGACGGTCAGACCTCCACGACGACCGGGAGGATCATCGGCCTGCGTCGATAGTTGTCCGAGACCCACTTGCCCAGCGTGCGGCGGACCAGTTGCTGCAGCTGGTGGGGTTCCACCACGCCGTCCTGGGCCGAGCGCTCCAGGACTTCGGTGATCCTCGGGACCACGTCCACGAAGGCGGAGTCCTCGATGCCGGAGCCGCGGGCCTGGATGTGCGGGCCGCCCGTGATCTTGCCGGTGGACGAGTCCACGACGACGAAGACCGAGATGATGCCCTCGTCGCCCAGGATCCTGCGGTCCTTCAGCGCGGGTTCGCCGACATCGCCGACCGAGAGGCCGTCGACGTAGACGTAACCCGCCTGGACCTTGCCCGCGATCTTGGCCTTGCCCTCGATGAGGTCGACGACCACGCCGTCCTCGGCGATGACGATCCGGTCGTGCGGGACGCCGGTCAGGGCGCCCAGTTCGGCGTTGGCCCGTAGGTGGCGCCATTCGCCGTGGACCGGCATCAGGTTCTTCGGCTTGCAGATGTTGTAGAAGTACAGCAGCTCGCCGGCCGAGGCGTGTCCGGAGACGTGGACCTTGGCGTTGCCCTTGTGGATGACGTTGGCGCCCCAGCGGGTGAGGCCGTTGATCACTCGGTAGACGGCGTTCTCGTTGCCCGGGATGAGCGACGACGCCAGGATCACCGTGTCGCCGGCGACGATGCGGATCTGGTGGTCGCGGTTGGCCATGCGGGACAGGGCGGCCATCGGTTCGCCCTGCGAGCCCGTGCAGACCAGGACTACCTCGCTGTCCGGGAGGTCGTCGAGCGTCTTGACGTCGACCACCAGTCCCGGCGGGACCTTGAGATACCCGAGGTCCCGCGCGATGCCCATGTTCCGGACCATCGAGCGGCCGACGAAGGCGACCCGGCGACCGTATTCGTGTGCCGTGTCCAGGATCTGCTGGATGCGGTGCACGTGGCTGGCGAAGCTCGCCACGATGATGCGCTTGCGGGCGCCCGCGAAGACCTGCCGCAGGACGTTCGAGATGTCACGCTCGGGCGGGACGAATCCCGGGACCTCGGCGTTCGTGGAGTCGGCGAGGAGCAGGTCGATGCCCTCCTCGCTCAGCCGTGCGAACGCGTGTAGATCTGTCAGACGACCGTCCAGCGGCAGCTGGTCCATCTTGAAGTCGCCGGTGTGGACGACCATGCCCGCGGGCGTGCGGATGGCGACCGCGAGGGCGTCCGGGATCGAGTGGTTGACCGCGACGAACTCGCAGTCGAACGGGCCGATGCGCTCGCGGTGCCCCTCGGCGACCTCGAGCGTGTACGGCCGGATGCGGTGCTCCTGGAGCTTGGCCTCGATGAGGGCGAGGGTCAGCTTGGAGCCGATCAGCGGGATGTCCGCCTTCTCGCGAAGGAGGAACGGGACTCCGCCGATGTGGTCCTCGTGGCCGTGCGTGAGGACGATGCCGTCGATGTCGTCGAGGCGGTCCCTGATGGACGTGAAGTCCGGCAGGATCAGGTCGATTCCGGGTTGCTCCTCCTCGGGGAAGAGCACACCGCAGTCGACGATGAGGAGACGGCCGCCGTATTCGAAGACCGTCATGTTCCGGCCGATTTCCCCGAGGCCGCCGAGTGGGGTGACCCTCAGGCCGCCCTCGGGGAGCTTGGGCGGCGGAGCGAGTTCAGGATGCGGATGACTCAAAAGACTCTCCTACCCATGCGCGCCACGTACCTGTGGGCACGTGGCGCGCATGACGTTCGTGCAATTGCTGTTGTCTGTGTGGGGTGCGGGCGCCGAAGCCCCGCGTATTCAGTTGTGAAGTCCGTTGTCAGAGCTGTACCCCGCCGGCGGCAAGATCGATCTTGAGCTGGGCGATCTCCTCGGGCGAGCATTCGACCATGGGGGGGCGCAGCGGTCCGGCGGGCAGTCCCTGGAGGGTGAGCGCGGCCTTGGTGGTCATGACGCCCTGGGTGCGGAACATGCCGGTGTAGACGGGAAGCAGCTTCTGGTGGATCTCGGTGGCCTTCTGGACGTCACCGGCGATGTACGCCTCCACCAGGGTGCGCAGTTCGGGTGTGACCACATGGCCGACGACCGAGACGAAGCCGACCGCGCCCACGGAGAGCAGCGGCAGGTTCAGCATGTCGTCGCCCGAGTACCAGGCCAGGCCGGTCCGGGCGATGGACCAGCTGGCGCGGCCGAGGTCGCCCTTGGCGTCCTTGTTGGCGACGATCCTGGGGTGCTCGGCGAGTCTGACCAGGGTCTCGGTGCCGATCGGGACGCCGCTGCGGCCGGGGATGTCGTAGAGCATGACCGGCAGTTCGGTGGCGTCGGCGATCGTCTTGAAGTGACGGTACAGGCCCTCCTGCGGGGGCTTGTTGTAGTACGGCGTGACGACGAGCAGGCCGTGTGCGCCGGTGCGTTCGGCCGTGCGGGCGAGTTCGACGCTGTGGTGGGTGTCGTTGGTGCCGACGCCGGCTACGACGTGGGCGCGGTCGCCGACCGCTTCCAGGACGGCTCGTACGAGATCCGTTTTCTCCGCGTCGCTGGTGGTCGGGGACTCACCGGTGGTGCCGTTGATGATCAGGCCGTCGTTGCCTGCGTCCACCAGGTGGGTAGCGAGCCGCTGCGCGCCGTCGAGGTCGAGTGCGCCGTCCGCCGTGAAGGGCGTGACCATGGCGGTGAGGACCCGCCCGAAGGGGGTCTGCGGAGTGGAGGTCGGAGCCATGGGTAACACGCTACTCGCTGCTCAAGGCGGGGTCTGCCCTCGGG
This sequence comes from Streptomyces sp. NPDC088350, assembly GCF_044753545.1. Taxonomy (NCBI): domain Bacteria; kingdom Bacillati; phylum Actinomycetota; class Actinomycetes; order Kitasatosporales; family Streptomycetaceae; genus Streptomyces; species Streptomyces sp. NPDC088350. Next base: position 3,013 of record NZ_JBIVNL010000026.1, read on the forward strand.
GCAGGCGACAAGTCATGACAAATGTGGAGCCCGGCACTGCCTGCTCGGGGGTTCAAGCAGTGCCGGGTCCGTTTGATCAGGCTAGATGAACTTCTCTAAATGCCGCAATACGGACACTTCGCGCAGCCCATCCGTACATGTGTGCCCGAACGGCAAACAGAGGTGCGCTACGGGGCGACACGACCGTTGGCGTTGAACGCCGCGTAGGTGAGCGGCATGAGCTTCGCCCAGTGCTCCTCCATCTTCTCGCCGACCATCTCGATCTCCCGCTGCGGGAAGGACGGCACCTTCGCCAGCTCGTGCTGGGTGCGCAGACCGAGGAAGTGCATCAGCGAGCGCGCGTTGCACGTGGCGTACATCGAGGAGAAGAGGCCTACGGGGAGGACCGCACGGGCGACCTCGCGGGCCACGCCGGCGGCGAGCATCTCCTGGTAGTGCTCGTACGCCTGGACGTAGGAGTCCTGCATCGAGCGCTCCACGATCGCCTGCTGCGTCTCGGTACCCGATACGAACTCGTACTTGCCCGGGCGTCCCTGCTGGACCAGCTTGCGGTCCTCTCCGGGGACGTAGAAGACCGGTTGAAGTTCCCTGTAGCGGCCTGATTCCTCGTTGTACGAATTGTGGACGACGACGCCGTTGGCCAGGAAGTTGTGCCAGGGGCCTTCCACCGTGAGGTCGTACGTCATCTCCTCGCCGTCGTCCTCGATGGAGATCACCGGATCGGGCAGGGCCACCGCGATCTCGCCGCCGCGGCGTGCGAGCTTCTGTTCCTCCGCGCTCTTGGCCGCATGGCAGGGCTCGCAGGCAGGCGCAAGGTTCCGCTCGTCGAGTGCTCGGGTCAGATCCTCGGCCACAGGAACGACGTGATCGAGCGCAAGCTGCTCACGCGCGAATGTCTCGCCGCAGACGTAGCACGTGTCGGTCTCCCCGATGAGGCGGTTGCGCTGCATCGAGGTCCAGACACCCACGCCACGCCTGAGGCTCGGCGGAACCAGCCTTTCCGAGGGGCGCGGTGCCGTCCCCGCGGTCATCACGGCATCCCCCACCGTCAGTTCACCGGCTTTCCGCCAGCCGTCCGGGGTGAGCACCGCATGATCGACCGTGGAGCGGAGCACCTTGCCACCAGCGGTGGTGATCTTGATCAGCGGCTTGACGCCCGACTGGATGACGTCGAGGATCTGGGCCCGCTGGGCCGTCAGAGTCTCCTCGTCGTAGCAACGGACGTGGTTGCGCCGGATCGATTCGAGTGTGCGCAGTCGGGTCGACGGGTGCTGCTCGCGGAATTCCGCGACGGCCGCGTCGGCCGCCTCCCGGTTGTCGTAGAGCCCCAGGTAGTGGTTGGTCTCCCCGCGCCGGACCTGTGCCGTCCACTTCTGCGCACGGGAGTGCCAGGTGACACCGCCCGCCGAGTGCGGCAAGCGGTCCTCGACTCCCAGGTGCCACAGCTTGTACAGGTCCTCGATCGAACGGCGCCGGAGATTCCCCGCTTCGCTTTCCAGCGTGATCTCGGTGTCGCCGGAGACACACCAGCCCACCCGGTGCCGCATGAACTCGCGGAAGACGAGGATCGGGGCGCTGATGAAGAAGGTCATCGAGTTGTGCTCGAAAGGGCTGCCGTGCCGGTCGCGCATCAGGTAGTTGATCAGGCCCTTGGAGCGCTCGGGATCCTTGCCCATCTCGTCCAGGGACTGCTCGCCGATCGTCGAGACGCGGGCGGCGAAGAGCACGTCGGCGTCGGACGCGGTGTGCTTGACCAGCTCGACGGTGACATCGCTGCGGAAACTGGGCTTGAGGTCGTCGGCGGGGGTGTCGGTCACGGCGCGGAGGGTCCTTCCATCACGTCTCTCGGGCGGCGCCCACTCTACGGCCCGGCACTGACAACGGGGCGTTCGGTGCCGTGCCGCGACATTCATTGGCGAACTTCTGCGAATTCGGTGAAACAGGGCACCAAGGGGGGCGTTCGCTCGTCTGTCTTGGTGAGAGCCACCCGTTCGATCCCGATTCGATCCCCGAAGGGAGATGCACCACCGATGTTCCGTCGGCGCGAACCCGTCCCGTTCGCCTTCATCGCCGAGTCCGACCGGTTCCGCAGCAATGTCACCCCGCCGCCCCGTGAGCACGCGTCCGCCGCTCAGATAGCCGGGCGCTGGCTGCTGGGCCTCACCATCGTCGCCGGAATCGTGGGCTCCCTGGTCCTAGGGATGCCGGCACTGTCCCAGAACAACCTCTCGACACAGAACCAGCAGTCGCAGGCCGCCGACAACCGCTGATCGGACACGCACTGGGTCTTGACTCGTCCGGACCCCCAATGGTGGTGAGCGGGAACACGGCCGGATAACCTCACCGGGCACAGCCCACGCATGGATTCAGTGAGGACACCAGCCGTGCCCCTGCCCTTCCTTACGGCCGACCGCGCATTCGAGGCCGCGGACGAGCTCGCGCTGCCGTTCGACGACCGCGACCACTGGCGGCGCCCCTACCGGCCCGGACCGTGGCGGGTGGCGGTGGCGGCGCTCGTGCTGCTGCTCGCGTCGTACGTGCTGTTCGCCGCGGTCATCATCGCGTTGACCGCCTCACCCTCCGAGGCCGGGGTGATCCTCGGTATCGCCGCGGTCGTCATCCTCTGTGCCCTGCGGCTGCTGCGCATGGGCGTGTGGGTGAGCGCGCGCGGGCTGCGCCGGGTGGGGTTCCTCTTCACTCGTACGGTGCCGTGGGACGAGGTCGTCGCGGTGCGGACGGTGCAGCAGCCGGTGCGCTGGCTCGGGCTGCCGCGCACGGTGCAGGGGCAGGCGCTGGTCCTCGTACGGAAGGGTCGTACGCCCCAGGACGTGCCCTCGTTGCTGACCACGCACGACATCGACTTCGTGGCGCGCGCCTCCGCCTTCGACCGGGCCGCGGACTCCATCGAGGTGTGGTCCGACGAGTACCGGCGGAGCTGACCTGCCCGACAGCAGCCGTACGCCGAAGGGGCCGGTCCGCAGTCAGTGCGGGGCGGCCCCTTCGGCGTACGGGTGTTCAGGCCTGGACGGGCCTGCCGTCGTGCAGGGCGATCGCGCGTTGCATCGCCTTGCGGGCGCGGGGGGTGTCGCGGGCGTCGTGGTAGGCGACCGCGAGGCGGAACCAGCTGCGCCAGTCGTCGGGGGCGTCCTCCGTCTCGGCCTTGCGCCTGGCGAAGACCTCGTCGGCGGAGTCGCGGTCGATACGGCCGCCCGGGGTGCGCCTCAACTCGTCGACGGGCAGGCCGCCTTCGGCGTCGAGTTCGGCGGCGAGGCGGTTGGCGCTGCGGACGAACTGGGTGTTCTTCCAGAGGAACCACACGCCGATCACCGGCAGGATCAGGACCGCGATCCCGAAGGTGACCGTGATGACCGTGCCCGACTGTATGAGCATGACGCCGCGGCTGCCGACCAGGACGAAGTAGAAGACCAGGACGGCGGCCGTGACGGCGTAGGTGAGTTTGGCGCGCATGTCGTGAGCCTCAGCCCAGGTCCAGGAAGTGTTCCAGGCCGAAGGTGAGGCCCGGGGTGGTCACCACGCGGCGGGCGCCGAGGAGGATGCCCGGCATGAAGCTGCTGTGGTGCAGGGAGTCGTGCCGGACGGTCAGGGTCTCGCCCTCGCCGCCCAGGAGGACCTCCTGGTGGGCCAGGAGACCGCGCAGGCGGACGGAGTGGACGGGGATCCCGTCGACGTCCGCACCCCGCGCGCCGTCCAGGGCCGTCTCCGTCGCGTCCGGTGCCGCGGCCGTGCCCGCCTTCGCGCGCGCCTCGGCGATGAGCTGGGCCGTGCGCGTGGCCGTACCGCTCGGGGCGTCGACCTTCTTCGGGTGGTGCAGTTCGATGACCTCGACCGACTCGAAGTAGGGCGCGGCGATCTGCGCGAACTTCATGGTCAGGACGGCCCCGATGGAGAAGTTGGGCGCGATGAGCACGCCCGTCTCCGGGGAGGCCTCCAGCCAGCCGTTCAGCTGCGCGAGGCGCTCGTCGGTCCAGCCGGTGGTGCCGACGACCGCGTGGATGCCGTGTCGTACGCAGAAGTCGAGGTTGTCCATCACCGAGGCGGGGGTGGTCAGTTCGACCGCCACCTGGGCGCCGGAAGCCGTGAGCGCCTCCAGGGTGTCGCCCCGGCCCAGGGCGGCCACCAGTTCCATGTCCTCGGCGGCCTCGACGGCTCGTACCGCCTCGGCGCCGATCCGGCCCTTGGCACCGAGGACCGCCACGCGCAGCTTGCTCATCGTTCTTGCTTCCTTACGACGGGTGTTAGGCGACGGCGTCGTGCAGTCGGGCCGCCTGCTTGTCCTTGAGCGGGCCGATGACCGCCAGAGAGGGCCGCTGCCCCAGGATCTCGCGGGCGACCTCGCGGACCTCGTCCGGGGTGACCGACGCGATCCTGGCGAGCAGGTCGTCGACGGACATCTGCTCGCCCCAGCACAGCTCGCTCTTGCCGATGCGGTTCATGAGCGCGCCCGTGTCCTCCAGGCCCAGGACGGTGGAGCCCTGGAGCTGGCCGACGGCGCGGCCGATCTCGTCGTCGGACAGGCCGTTCGCGGCGACCTGGTCGAGTTCGTCGCGGCAGATCTTCAGCACGTCGTGGACCTGCGAGGGCCGGCAGCCGGCGTAGACGCCGAAGAGTCCGCAGTCGGCGAAGCCGGAGGTGTACGAGTACACGCTGTAGGCCAGGCCGCGCTTCTCCCTGACCTCCTGGAAGAGGCGGGACGACATGCCACCGCCGAGGGCCGTGTTGAGGACCCCCAGGGCCCAGCGGCGCTCATCCGTGCGGGCCAGGCCGGGCATGCCCAGGACGACGTGCGCCTGCTCGGTCTTGCGGCCGACCAGTTCGACGCGGCCCGTGGTGCGCAGGGCGCGGCGGCCGTCACGCGGGGCGATGGGCGCGGCCTGGGCGTTCTTGAAGGCACCGGCCTTCTCGAAGGCGGCACGGACCTGTCGTACGACCTTGTCGTGGTCGATGTTGCCCGCCGCCGCGACCACGAGGTGGGTCGGGTCGTAGTGCTTCTTGTAGAAGCGGCGGATGCGGTCCGCGGTGAGGGCGTTGACGGTGTCGACCGTGCCGAGGACCGGGCGGCCGAGGGGGTTGTCGCCGAACATCGTGCGCGCGAACAGGTCGTGCACGCAGTCGCCCGGGTCGTCCTCCGTCATGGCGATCTCTTCGAGGATGGCGCCGCGCTCTACGTTGACGTCCTCCTCGCGGATGAGCGAGCCGGTCAGCATGTCGCAGACGACGTCGATGGCGAGCGGCAGGTCGGTGTCGAGCACGCGCGCGTAGTAGCACGTGTACTCCTTCGCCGTGAACGCGTTCATCTCGCCGCCGACCGCGTCGATCGCGGAGGAGATGTCCAGTGCGCTGCGCTTGTGCGTGCCCTTGAAGAGGAGGTGCTCCAGGTAGTGCGTGGCGCCGTTCAGGGACGGTGTCTCGTCGCGGGAGCCCACGTGTGCCCAGATGCCGAAGGTCGCGGAGCGGACCGAGGGCAGCGTCTCCGTGACGATGCGCAGGCCGCCCGGGAGGGTGGTCTTACGGACCGTGCCGATGCCGTTGGTGCCCTGGATGAGGGTTTGGGTACGGGCGACGGCCCGCGCCTCCGAGGAGGTGCGGGCCGTCGTCGTGGAGCTGGTCGACGTCACTTGTCGTCGTCGTCCTTCTTGTCGTCGCCGCTCTCTTCACCCTCGATGACGGGGATGAGGGAGAGCTTGCCGCGGGAGTCGATCTCGGCGATCTCGACCTGGACCTTCTGGCCCACGCCGACCACGTCCTCGACGTTCTCCACGCGCTTGCCGCCGGCGAGCTTGCGGATCTGCGAGATGTGCAGCAGACCGTCCTTGCCCGGCAGCAGCGACACGAACGCGCCGAAGGTGGTGGTCTTGACGACCGTACCCAGGTAGCGCTCGCCGACCTCCGGCATGGTCGGGTTGGCGATGCCGTTGATCGTGGCGCGGGCGGCCTCGGCCTGCGAGCCGACCTGGGCACCGATGTAGATGGTGCCGTCGTCCTCGATCGTGATCTCGGCGCCGGTGTCCTCCTGGATCTGGTTGATCATCTTGCCCTTCGGGCCGATGACCTCGCCGATCTTGTCCACGGGGATCTTGACGGTGATGATCCGCGGGGCGTTCGGGGACATCTCGTCCGGCGTGTCGATCGCTTCCATCATCACGTCGAGGATGTGGAGGCGGGCGTCACGGGCCTGCTTGAGGGCGGCGGCCAGGACGGAGGCGGGGATGCCGTCCAGCTTGGTGTCGAGCTGGAGGGCGGTGACGAACTCCTTGGTGCCGGCGACCTTGAAGTCCATGTCGCCGAAGGCGTCCTCCGCACCGAGGATGTCGGTGAGGGCGACGTAGTGCGTCTCGCCGTTGATCTCCTGGGAGATCAGGCCCATGGCGATACCGGCGACGGGGGCCTTGAGGGGCACACCGGCGTTCAGCAGCGACATCGTGGAGGCGCAGACCGAGCCCATGGACGTCGAGCCGTTCGACCCGAGGGCCTCGGAGACCTGACGGATCGCGTAGGGGAACTCCTCGCGCGTCGGGAGGACCGGGACCAGGGCGCGCTCGGCGAGCGCTCCGTGGCCGATCTCGCGGCGCTTGGGGGAGCCGACGCGGCCGGTCTCGCCGACGGAGTACGGCGGGAAGTTGTAGTTGTGCATGTAGCGCTTGCGGGTCACCGGGGAGAGGGTGTCCAGCTGCTGCTCCATACGGAGCATGTTGAGGGTGGTGACGCCCAGGATCTGGGTCTCGCCACGCTCGAACAGCGCGGAACCGTGCACGCGCGGGATGGCCTCGACCTCGGCGGCGAGGGTACGGATGTCCGTCACCCCACGGCCGTCGATGCGCTTCTTCTCCTTGATGACGCGCTCACGGACCAGGGACTTGGTCAGCGAGCGGTACGCGGCGGAGATCTCCTTCTCGCGGCCCTCGAACTCCGGGAGGAGCTTCTCGGCGGCGAGACCCTTGACGCGGTCCAGCTCGGCCTCGCGGTCCTGCTTGCCGGCGATGGTCAGCGCGGCGGCGAGCTCCGGGCGGACGGCGGCGGTGAGGGCCTCCAGGACGTCGTCCTGGTAGTCGAGGAAGATCGGGAACTCGCCGGTCGGCTTGGCGGCCTTCGCGGCGAGGTCGGACTGGGCCTTGCAGAGCACCTTGATGAAGGGCTTCGCGGCGTCCAGACCGGAGGCGACGACCTCCTCGGTCGGCGCCTCGGCGCCGCCCGCGACCAGCTGGATGGTCTTCTCGGTGGCCTCGGCCTCGACCATCATGATCGCGACGTCGCCGTCCTCCAGGACGCGACCGGCGACGACCATGTCGAAGACGGCGTCCTCGAGCTCGGTGTGCGTCGGAAACGCGACCCACTGGCCGTTGATCAGCGCGACGCGGACGCCGCCGACCGGGCCGGAGAAGGGCAGACCGGCCAGCTGCGTGGACGCGGAGGCGGCGTTGATCGCCACGACGTCGTACAGGTGGTCGGGGTTGAGGGCCATGATCGTGGCGACGACCTGGATCTCGTTGCGCAGGCCCTTCTTGAAGGACGGGCGCAGCGGGCGGTCGATCAGGCGGCAGGTGAGGATGGCGTCCTCGGAGGGACGGCCCTCACGGCGGAAGAAGCTGCCGGGGATCTTGCCGGCGGCGTACATCCGCTCCTCGACGTCCACCGTGAGGGGGAAGAAGTCGAGCTGGTCCTTGGGGTTCTTGGAGGCGGTGGTGGCCGACAGCACCATGGTGTCGTCGTCCAGGTACGCCACGGCGGAGCCGGCGGCCTGCTTGGCCAGGCGGCCCGTCTCGAAGCGGATGGTGCGGGTGCCGAAAGTACCGTTGTCAATGACGGCCTCGGCGTAGTGGGTCTCGTTCTCCACTAGCGTTTTCTCCGTTACTTGTCGTCTTTCGTCCCTCCCCGCCCGTGTGGCGGGGGGACGGTGGCGGAGAAGCGCTGTCTGGTGCGGGCCGGTCTTCGATCGAAGCACCCGGGGCTTCCTGCCCGGGGGCCACTACCGAGGACCGGCGGCTGCGAGGCGCGCTTCTCCTCGTTCGTTTCGTACGTTGTTCGTACGTTGTCGAGCTGTCGTGCGTTGTCGTGCTGTGTCGTGCGTATTGCGTTGTGCTACCACACTACAAAGCGGCAGTGACACTCCGCACGTTTCCGCACATACGGCAAAGGGAGCGGCTCCCGATCGTTTCGGGACCCGCTCCCCTCACGGCGTCTTACTTGGCGCCCGCCGCACCGCGGCGGATGCCCAGGCGGTCCACCAGCGCACGGAAGCGCTGGATGTCCTTCTTGGCCAGGTACTGGAGCAGCCGGCGGCGCTGACCGACCAGGATCAGCAGACCACGACGGGAGTGGTGGTCGTGCTTGTGGGTCTTGAGGTGCTCGGTCAGGTCCGAGATACGGCGCGAGAGCATGGCGACCTGGACCTCGGGGGAGCCGGTGTCGCCCTCCTTCTGACCGAACTCACTGATGAGCTGCTTCTTCGTAGCGGCGTCGAGCGACACGCGTACTCCTCGTAGTCTGAGATGTGCCACCGAGTGCCCCTGGTCCACTTCTCAGGGGAGCTTCCGTAACTCGGGAGGCGGGATCCGCTGGGCGCTGCCTCCAGAGCGTGAGCTCCGGGGGTGCGTACACAAACGGCCGCTACACAGCGTACCAGCCTGGGGGGACGCGTCTGTCCAGGTCCGCGAAGGTCCACGAAGGGTCCCGACCGGCACGGATACGGCCACTAGGGTGATCTACATCCACATGTGGATCGTGGATCACGTCGGTTCGTCGGGAAGGGGTCGCTTCGCCATGGCGGAGACGGAGCAGGAGATCAAGGCACGCAAGGAGCGGGAGCGGGACGAGCTGTACGCCCTCGACATCTCGGGTGTGGAGTGGCGCAGCGCGCCGGGCACGGAGGAGCACGAGGAACGCGTCGAGATCGCCGACCTGCCCGACGGGGCGGTGGCCATGCGCTCGTCGCTCGACCCGGACACCGTGTTGCGGTACACGGAGGCGGAGTGGACGGCCTTCGTGCTGGGCGCCCGGGACGGCGAGTTCGATCTGGAGCCGGCTCCGGAGGAGCAGCCGTAGGCGTAGGCGCGGAAAAGGGGCGGCACGCGTGTGTGCCGCCCCTTTCGCATGCCTGCGGCTCTCAGCTGGTCATCGCCCGTGCCTGCGCGTACACGTCGAAGACGGCCAGGGACAGCGGGATCAGGGTGAGAAGAACGAAGCTCTCGGCGATCTCCAGGAAACGGCCCCAGAAGGGGGTGACTCCGCGCTTCGGGGTGATCAGGCCGATCGCGGCGACCAGGGCGGTGGACGCGGCGACGGCCGCGGAGAGCCAGACGCTGCGGATGTCGAGGGAGTTCGGGTCGCCGTGGAACGCGTCGGTCATGTAGGTGTGCGGCGGGTTCAGCGCGAGGCCGAGGCCCAGGAAGACGAGGGCTGCCAGGCCCGCGGCGAGGGTGGCGCCGACCTGGGCGGTGTAGCGGAACAGATGGGCGCGCATCAGCATGGCGACGCCGGTGGCGAGGGCGAGGAGCTGTGCCCACACGTTGCTGGAGAAGCCGAGGACGATCGACGCGCCCACGGAGACGAGGGCGCAGCCGCCGACCAGGCCGACGAGGAGTTCGTGGCCGCGCCGGGCGCGGGCGGCGACGCGCTCGGCGTCGACGGGCTCCTGGGCCACGGGTTCCCCGTCGCCGTAGCCGCGGTTGGGGCGGGGCGGTTCGAAGCCGATGGGCAGGCGGGCGAAGCGCATGGACAGGCCCGGCAGGAAAGCGAGCGCGCACACCGAGAGCGGGGCGCAGACAGCGGCCGTCTCGATGGGCTTCAGGTGGGCGAGCATCTCGACGAACGTCGTCAACAGGCCGATCGCCGAGGCGAAGACGAACGCCACGAAGGGGCCGTCGCCGCCGGGCGACACCAGGGTGAGGACGACGGCGGCGACGAGGACGGCCGCGCAGGCGAGCAGGAACTGGAGTCGCCCGATGCCTTCTCCTTCGGAGAAGGGCAGGAGTCCGGAGCCCGCCACGGCGATGTTCGGCAGTGCGCCCAGTCCGAGGGCTACCGCCGAGCCCCGGTCGTCGTACACGCGCGCGCGGACGCAGGCGATGGTGACGAGGAGGATGCCGGCGAGGGCGGCGACGACGCCCTGGAGGCTGTGCATGTCGTGGTGGATCTGGGAGCTCCAGGCCACGAACGCGAGCAGCGCGGGCAGGACGCCGGCCGCGACGAGACCGGCGGCGCGCGTCAACTCGCCGTTCCACAGGGCGCGGTCACGGGTGACGGCGGCGGCGACCGCTTCGGAGACGTCGTCGTAGACGGCGGGCGGCAGGGAGTCGGCGAAGGGGCGCAGGGTGAGCAGTTCGCCGTCGAGGATGCGCTGCGCGGCGAAGGAGCGGGCGCCGTCGAGGACGGTGCCGTCGCGGCGCACGAGGTGGTAGCCCACGGGGGCGCCCTCGGCGAGGCTCTGCTGGGACAGCCGCAGGATCTCCGGGTACAGGTCGGCGACCGGCACGTCGTCGGGCAGGGCCACGTCGATCCGGCTGTCGGGCGCCACGATGGTGACGCGGCAGAAGCCGAAGCCCATGCCCGCCGCGGAAGGGGTTCCGCTGCCCGTTCCACCGGTCGCGCCGGCCGGCGCGGAGGCCGTGATGCTCACCTGCTGTTCCCCCTCGTCAGTGACGGACGGTCCGCGAAGCTGCCGCGCGCATCCGCCGTAAAGATGCTGTGTAGGTCGTGCCGTGCCACCCGTCCCGTCGGCCAACGGCGCCGTCGCGCCCGGGATTCGACGGGATTCGCCTGCTGCGAACACTGCGGTTTCGCCCGGTTCTCCCGGAACGATTCGCAACTGCTCACACGTCTCACGGGCACCCTACCGCCCGCCGTTGTCAGTGGTTGTCAGTAGGATCGCGCAGTGCGGATCGGCGTCCGCCCGACACGGGGCGGCGGACGAAACAACTCGGTCCGGCAAGGGAATTGGTGCGTAGTGAGCCAGATCGTCGTCAAGCGTCCGCCGAGGTCGCTGCCGAAGGAAGTGCCCACGGACGAGGTCCTGCTGCAGGCTCCGCCGGAGCTTCCGCGCGGCCAGCAGGAGGGCGCGCTGATGCAGCTCCTGCCCATGCTCGGCATGGGCGGGTCGGTGGTGTTCTTCTTCAACCCCAGCGCCCAGCCCTTCATGAAGATCATGGGCATGGTGATGATCGCGTCGACGCTCGCCATGGGCGTCTCGATGCTGGTCCGCTACCGCCGCGGCAACCAGGGGCAGATGGCGGACATGCGCCGCGACTATCTCCGCTATCTGTCACAGACCCGGCGTACGGCCCTGGAGACCGCGCGGTCCCAGCGCGACGCCCAGTACTACCTGCACCCTTCGCCGGAGCAACTGTGGGCGCTGGTCGCCGAGGGCAGCCGGGTGTGGGAACGCCGCACGAACGACGAGGACTTCGGGCAGGTGCGGGTGGGCCTCGGCCCCCAGGGTCTGGCCACTCCCCTGGTCCCGCCGGAGACCGCGCCGGTCGACCAGCTGGAGCCGCTGACCGCGGGCGCCATGCAGCGCTTCCTCGCCACGCACGGCACCCTTGAGGACCTGCCGATGGCGGTCTCGCTGCGCGCCTTCTACCACGTGACGATCAGTGGCGAACCGGCCACCGTGCGCGGCACCGCCCGCGCGGTCGCCGCCTCGCTCGCCTCGCTGCACTCCCCCGAGGACCTGGTCCTCGCCGTGGCCACCGGGCGCGAGTCGGTGCCCGAGTGGGAGTGGACCAAGTGGCTGCCGCACGCGCAGGCACAGGGCCTGGCGGACGGCGCCGGCAGCATGCGGCTGATCGCGACCGACCCGATGGAGCTGGAGGAGATGCTGGCCGACCGCCTCCAGGGCCGGCCGCGTTTCCACCCCGCGGGAGCGCCGGTGCCCGAACAGCCGCACCTGGTGGTCGTGTTGGACGGCGTGTCCTTGCCGCCGACCTCGTTCCTCGCGAGCCCCGAGGGCCTCCAGGGGGTGACGATCGTCGAGGTCGTGCCCGGCGACCTCAACAGCGGACGCGGCGACCTCTCGATCGTCGTACGCCCGAAGGAACTCCGCCTGGAGTCGGGCCACGGCATGGTCTACGAGGGCACGCCGGACGCGCTGTCGTACGAGGCCGCCGAGGCGCTGGCCCGTCAACTGGCGCCGCTGCGCATGGTGTCGGGCGGTGACGACGACGAACCGCTGCTCGCCAACCTGGAGTTCACGGATCTGCTGAACCTGGGGGACGCGGCCTCCGTCGACCCGAAGCGCACCTGGCGACCGCGCTCGACGGCGGAGCGGCTGCGGGTGCCGATCGGGCTCGGTGAGGACGGCCGGCCCGTGATGCTCGACCTCAAGGAGGCGGCGCAGGAGGGCATGGGCCCGCACGGGCTGTGTGTCGGCGCCACCGGTTCCGGCAAGTCGGAGCTGCTGCGCACGCTGGTCCTCGGCCTCGCGGTGACCCACTCCTCCGAGACGCTGAACTTCGTCCTCGCGGACTTCAAGGGCGGTGCGACCTTCGCCGGTATGGCGCAGATGCCGCACGTGGCGGCCGTGATCACCAACCTGGCCGACGACCTGACCCTCGTCGACCGTATGGGTGACTCGATCCGCGGCGAGTTGAACCGCCGCCAGGAGATGCTCCGCGACGCGGGCAACTACGCCAACATCCACGACTACGAGAAGGCACGCGCGGCGGGCGCGCCCCTGCAACCGGTTCCCTCTTTGGTGTTGGTGATCGACGAGTTCAGCGAACTCCTCACCGCCAAGCCGGACTTCATCGAGATGTTCGTGCAGATCGGCCGCATCGGCCGTTCGCTGGGCGTGCATCTGCTGCTGGCCTCGCAGCGCCTGGAGGAGGGCCGGCTGCGCGGCCTGGAGACCTATCTGTCGTACCGGATCGGTCTGCGCACGTTCTCGGCGGCCGAGTCGCGGGCCGCGCTCGGGGTCCCGGACGCGTACGAACTGCCGAACGTGCCGGGTTCCGGCTTCCTGAAGTACGGCACCGACGAGATGGTGCGCTTCAAGGCGGCGTACGTCTCCGGGGTGTACCGCACGAGTTCGCAGCAGGCCGCCGCGCTCGGCGGACCGCTCCCGGTCGATCGCAGGCCCGTGCTGTTCACGGCGGCGCAGGTGCCGGTGCGGTACGCGCCCGTGCCGCGCCAGCGTCAGGGCGACGCGGCCGAGGAGAAGGACGACGCGCTCGCCGACACCGTGCTCGACGTGATCGTGCGGCGCCTGGAGGCGCAGGGGCCGGCCGCCCACCAGGTGTGGCTGCCCCCGCTGGACAGCCCGCCGTCGCTCGACTCGCTGCTGCCCGGGCTCGCGGCGGTACCGGGGCGCGGGATGACGCAGCCCGGCTACGAGGGCGCGGGCCGGCTCGTCGTCCCGGTCGGCCTCGTCGACAAGCCGTACGAGCAGCGGCGCGACCCGCTGTGGACCGACTTCGGCGGCGCGGCCGGCCATATGCAGATCCTCGGCGGTCCGCAGTCCGGCAAGTCGACACTGCTGCGCTCGCTCATCGCGTCGTTCGCGCTCACCCACACCCCGCACGAAGTGCAGTTCTACGCACTGGACTTCGGCGGTGGCGGCCTGTCCGCCGTGGCCGGCCTGCCACACGTCGGCGGGGTGGCCTCCCGCCTCGACCCCGAGAAGGTCCGTCGTACGGCGGCCGAGGTCTACGGCGTGATGACCCGCCGCGAGGAGTACTTCCGTACGGCGGGCATCTCCTCGATCGCGGAGTTCCGCACCCGCCGCGCACGAGGCGACATCTCGGTGGCCGACCAGCCCTGGGGCGACGTCTTCCTCGTCATCGACGGCTGGGGCAACTTCCGTACGGACTATGAGGCGTTGGAACCCATCGTGCTGGACATCGCGGCACGCGGCCTCGGTTACGGCATCCACGTGATCCTCACCGCTTCGCGCTCCATGGAGGTCCGCGCGAACATGAAGGACCACCTGATGAACCGTCTTGAGCTGCGGCTCGGCGACCCGATGGACTCGGAGTTCGACCGCAAGGTCGCGGCCAACGTGCCCACGGGTGTGCCCGGTCGGGGTCAGACCCCGCAGAAGCAGCACTTCATGGCGGCGGTCCCGCGCGTCGACGGCCTGTCCTCCGACACGGACCTCGCGGACGCGACGACGGCTCTCACGGCCGAGGTCGCCCGCCACTGGCAGGAGCCGGGAGCACCCGAAGTACGCCTGCTCCCACGGGAGTTCGCGGCGGCGCAGCTTCCTCCGGGCGACCGTTTCCCGAACCGCGGTATCTCCTTCGCCCTCGACGAGGACAACCTGGAGCCGGTGTTCGTCGACTTCGACCAGGACCCGTTCTTCCTCGTCTTCGGCGAGAGCGAGTCCGGCAAGTCGAACCTGCTCAAGCTCCTCATCAAGCGCCTCAGCGAGCGCTACGACGGCAACGCCTGCAAGATGTTCGTGGTCGACAACCGGCGTTCCCTGCTGGGTGTTACCCCGCCCTCGCACCTGGCCGAGTACATCCCGATGTCGAACCAGATGCAGTACCACATGGACGCGCTGGCCGACCTGATGCAGCGCCGGACACCGACGTCGGACGTCACGCCGCAGCAACTCCGTGACCGGAGTTGGTGGCGTGGCCCGCAGGTGTTCGTGATCATCGATGACTACGACCTGGTGTCCACGTCGAGCGGCAACCCGCTGTCGGGTCTCACGGAGCTGCTTCCGTTCGCCCGGGATGTGGGTGTGCGGTTCATCATCGCCCGGTCGACGGCGGGGGCGGGGCGTGCGGGGTACGAGTCGTTCATGCAGCGTATGAAGGAACTCGGCGCCCAGGGTGTGGTGTTGGCGGGAGATCCGGCCGAGGGCGACCTGCTGGGCGGGATGCGCCCGCGGCCGATGCCTGCGGGGCGGGGTGTGTTCGTGTCGCGGAAGCGGGGGAAGCCGTTGGTTCAGGTGGGGTTGGTGGACTCGGAACTCTGAGAGGTCGGCTCGTCACTGGCTCAGGCTCACGTCGGGTGCTGCGTGTCAGAAGATCGACCGCAGGCGGTCGTGAGCCAGCCAGGCTGTTCACCGCGCATCGCAGCCAATAGACAGGCGTAAGAGCCGTGGCCAGATCTGTGGCTCTCTTGAAATCTGTGTTCAGTGGGTTGGTAGGTTCGCGGAGCGTCTCCCCTTACTAGCAGGGTTTACGCAGACAAACGGGAGGTATCCACGCATGGCGTGGGACGAGTGGGAGCAGCTCAAGACCCAGGCGGCGGAGCGGCACTCGGCGAAAATGGAGCTCAACCAGTTGCCGGCGGACCGGGGCGGCAGCGGGAGCGGGGACAGTCCGCAAGGTGATCTGCGGGTGAGTCAGAAGGACTTGACCGCGGTCGGTGACGCCGCATACCAGCTGCACCAGGACTTCGCCCACTTCAGCACCTACGCCCGTATCGCCTCCCTCACCGCGGCCGGCGGTCTCAAGAAGCAGGGCTTCGCGCTCGGCGCCGCGCTCGACCACGTCGCCGAACGCTGGGCGGACCAGACCCGGTCCCTGCTCGACGCCACTGCCCACATCTCGAATCACCTCGACTACACCAAGGGCGCACACGCCAGGGACGAGGTCTACATCGCCGACTCCATCAGCAGCATCTCCACCCTCGACGACGGCTTCGACCACCGGAACGGGCAGAGCTGATGGACCTCGACACACTCCGGTACGGCAACTTCCAGCAACTCGGTGAGGCCATCACCGACTGGCAGCAGATGACGAAGAAACTCGCCGATCTCAAGAAGGATGCCGAGAACAACCTCAAGGCCAAGGCTGACAAAGCGGATTGGGCCGGTCTCAACGCCACCGTCACCCGTCAGTTCGTGGACAAGACCGCCACCGAGTTCGGCGACGCGCACACGCAGGCAGACTCGATCTCGAAGATCCTGAGTGACACGCACGGTGAACTCGTCAACTACCGGACCCAGTTGAACAGTGCGATCGACCGCTGCGCCAAGAAGCACCTGACGGTGGTGGACACCGGCGACGGCACCTTCGTGGTCACCCAGAACACCCGCCCCGACTGGGCATCCGACCCCAGCGGCAAGACGGACACCACCAGCCAGCAGGACATCGACGCACTCCGCACCGAGATCGCGCACATTCTGAGCAAGGCCACCGAGAGCGACAACAGCGCCGCCAAGGTTCTCCAACTCCTCGTCGACCAGGCCGAGTACGGCTTCTCCGACGCCGCGTACGCGGACCGCGACTCCGCCGCCAAGGCCGTAGAAGCCGCCGACAAAATGGCCAAAATGGCCAAGGATCCGAAGAAGATGTCGCTCGACGACATCACCAAGTTCAATCTGCACCTGGAGAACTACCACAATGACGCTCTTTTCTCAGAGCAGTTCGCGAAGCGGCTAGGCGCGAAGGGAACTCTTCAGTTCTGGGCGGACATGGCGGAACTTCATGCCGGTGCCAGGGGTACAGAACTCGCACGCATGGAGACCCTTCAAAAGAACTTGGGACTCACCTTGGCCACGGCATCGTTCTCAGACTCCGACGACATGCAAAATTGGAAGAAGGAAGTCCTCAAAGAAAGGAACACCAACTTCGTAACCGACCCTTCAAACCCGATGAAGAGTCCGGTCGGAGCTCTCGGCTCCCAGGTTCTTAGCAGCCTGCTGCGACAAGGGCATTTCGACACCAAATTCCTTGACGACTACCGTAGCGAACTTTTCAAGGCCGATAAGGGAGCAGGGGAGTCTGGCACCAACAACCTATGGACCAAGGGTTACGACCAGATCGACCTGGAATTCGGGAAGGGAAACGGTCGCGATCCTCTGGAAGGGCTTTTCGATGCCCTATCACACAATCCGGAGGCAGCAACCCACGCCTTCGACTCCAAGTCGGAGCTCGACCACATGTTCGGCACCACGAAGTACACGGATCGAGGAACTTCACTGGGGCACGCCCTGGAGGCTGCGGTGACCGGAGTACCGGCTGGGGACCCAACGCAGCAGGCTGCACCGCACAGCACAGCACAGGTCAAGATCATGGCGAACATCATGCAAGCCGTGGCTGACCCGGACGGCGGTGCAGGCCTTGTGGGCAAGCAGATGGGTGCGAGCTTCGGACATATGGCGGCAGCCTATATGCCTGAAATCAGCCAAGCATTTGGAGGCCCGAACTCCGGAACGGTGTTCGTCACGAACAGTGACGCTCCCTCGGGCCTCAATCGCTGGGACACAACGCGGTTCCTTTCCGCAGTTTCCCAAGATGCCGCAGGCAGGGCTGCAATTCGCTACGGCGAGGGCATCTACACCGGCAGCCTCCTGGACGCACACCTCTCCGACCCATCTTTGTTCGACGGAAGCCGCGAACAAGTTCTTCATGACATCGGCCGAAACGCTGGGATCATTGAAGGCATCGTCGGACGTTCTGTCGCAGACGCAGATATCAGCAGTGATATCGGGTCCACGAAGGATGAAAACGACGCTATTGCACAGCAGGGCGAGTTCTTCAAATCAGCAATGTCCGCCGGTGTCGGAATCGGATCCGTCGCGCTCGTACCCGCGACCGGTGGCGGTGCGCTGGCCGGAGCCGCCGGTGGAGGCTTCTTCGGCGGTGTCGCCAGCATGGCCGTCGATCGAATGGTCAGCGGCAAGGAACTGGACATGGGCCAGGCGATGGACGAGGCCTTGTACCGGACGGGCCGGGATCTCAGCCAGACACAGGATTCCGTCAGCCAGCAGACGCAGTGGTCGGTCGATGATGCTCTGAAACGCCACCATGTCGATCTACCCAAACAGGGGACCGACGATCTTATCCGGAATTCCGTCAATGAGGGCTGGGAATCGAGCGATTCCATCCTGCATGATTTCAAGCAACGCCCTACCGGTTAAGGAAGAGGATATTGCCCCCCATGAAGAAGAGAGCAAGAGGAACCATCCTTGGCATCGCGGCCCTCGGCCTACTGGGCGGAGGCTGGTTCGGATACCAGCAGGTTTTCACGAAAGGCCTCGATCACCTCCCGAGTAAAGTATGCGATAACGCAGCAAAGCGGGATACAGTGATTCGCGTGCTTCCTGACACTCGGTCAGCAAAGGAGGGGGCGAAGCAAGAGAATCCTGGCAAGAATTTTTCTTTCTACTGCCATATTTACACCAGTGACGATTCAATCCTGTCCGGCGAAGTGCAGGTTCAGGATTCCTCGGCAAAAGCGTGGGCTGATTACTACCGGGGGTACGGCGGCGCAGATGAGGGGGAGGTGGAGCGTGTTTCCCTCAAAGACGTCCAGGCGCTGTCCAAGACGCATATGTCTAGCGTGTACACCCCTTGCGTCCCACGAGGCGTCAAGGCAGCCGAAGCTTCACAATCCTATGCCCTCGTCACCGAAGTGCGCGTGATCGGGAAGAGCCGGACCAACGGGCTGGCACTACGTCAGGCCCTGACTGACTTCGCCTATCAGATCACCCGGCGGGCCTACGAACTGGGCGAGTGTCAGCCGACTCGGACATTCGCCGGGGAGCTTCCGCACTACGGGGCCAACTGAGATACCACTGCGGAGATCATCCGGCGCGGTGATCGATGCATATGGCCCGATCAGACGCAGGGCCGTGGCGCCGTCGCGGGTTGCTTCGTCGGCGATACTTGTCCCCGCAATGGAATTCTCGGCCCTTACGGTCTCTTGTTGACCAACGGCGGGGTGGCCGCCTCCCGCGCGCCCACCCCGGTTTCCGCTGCGATCCTCGCCCTACTGGAAGTAGCTGGCGGCCTTCTTGTCGCCTTCCATATAGGTACCGCCCGACGTGTACACGACATGGCCGATGCCGGTCAGCGCCGTGTGGATGTCGTTAGCTTCCTTGTCCCACCTGTGGAGCTTCTCGTTGAAGGTGCCCTGCGCGTCACCCTCCCAGTACTGCTGGCTCTTCACGACCAGCGCGCGAAGCTCCTGAAGGTCCTGCTCCAGCTGCTTCGCCTCGTTGCCGATCTTGGTGGCCGCAAAGTCCAGCCCGTCATAAGTGACGGAAAGGCCGTCGGAGTTACGGCTCATGCGTGTGTACCTCGTCTCGTTGGTTTGGGGCTGGTGAGCGTCGTGGCGTACGTCGCGACGCGTGGCTCAGTAGGAACTCAGCGAGGACGAGGGCACGGTCGGCGCACCGTCCTGGAGGTCGATCTTGTTGACCGCCGCGCGAACCTCGTCTTCCTTGCTGTCCTTGATGTTGCGCGTCGCGGTCATCGCCTCGATGACGTCACCGAGAATGGTGCCGATCTTCTGCAGCGACTCGTTGATCTCGTACTGCTTCTTGTCGAACGCCGCACGCCCGATACCGTGCCACTGGCCTTCGAGCCCGTCGATCACACCCTGAAGCCCGTGTACGCGCTTGGCGATGCCGTCGTACTTGTCGAGCATCTGCTTCTGGATATCGACTACTGCGGCATCTTCGAGCTTCTGCTTGTTGGACATGGTCAGCTCACCCTTCTTGTGTTGACTGATTCGCGGTCTGCGTGGATATCCCGGTTACCTGGCTCGCCGTGCGCGCATTACGGCAACGCCCGCACCACCGATGACGAGAACTGCTGCGGCACCGCCGAGTGCGATCCAGAGCGTGTTGCTGTTGTTGGACGACTCCGCGCTTGATCCCGCTGCGGAAGTGCCGCCGGTAGAAGTCTTTTGCCGGGCCTGCGACGTGGCCGACGCGGACGGAGTCGAAGTGGCCGAGGAGGAAGTCGCCGACTTGGCCAGCAGGTTGCCGCCGTTCTCCTTCGCGAGCGGGTCGACGTTGGCGGCGCCCGCGTCGTACTTGGCGTTCTCCAGCACCTTGCGGGGACGAATAAACCCGTAACCGGCGTACTTGCTTGGGTCGTTCTCCGCCCATGTCCGGCTCGCCGTGTCGATCAGGGAGCGGGTGACCTGGTTGACCGTCCAGTTGGGGTGGGCGGACCAGATGAGGGCGGCGGAGGCTGCAGTGATCGCGGTCGCGGGACTCGTGCCGGCCTTGTCGCAGTAAGAGCGGAAAGTGGTATCGCACCATCCCGGAAATCCTTCACCGGGTGCCACGAGGTCAACGTAGTTTCCGTACGAAGAGAACTTCGTGACGGCGAACGACGAATTGACCGCCGCGATGCCGACTACATAGGGGTAACCAGCGGGATAGTCGATATTGCCAGTACCTTTCCCCGTACCCGCATTTCCCACTGCGGCGACCATCAACTTGCCTTTTGAAGCGGCATACTTGATCGCTTCCTCCTCCTGTGGGCTGACAAACCCTCCGAAGGACATGCTGATGATTTTTGCGTCGGTGTCGGCTGCGGCCCTGATCGCCTGCCACGACTTGGGGGTCTTCTTCATCTCCGCTGAACCGGTCTTCAGTCCGGCAAGGGCGACACGATAGGGGACGATCTTCGCCCCCGGCGCCAATCCCTGCAGGCCGCCGTCGGATCCGGTACCCGCGATCAACTCGGCCATGGTGGTCCCATGGCCGAGGTAGTCGACCGTCGAGTGGTACGCGACCGCCTTGGGAACCTCGTCGGCGAGGACCTGCCCCTTCAACGAGGGTGTATTCGGGTTTACTCCGCTGTCGATGACAGCAACCTTTACACCCTCCCCCGTGCTGACCTTCCACATCTCGTGAACCCGCATCTCGTCCAGGTACCACTGCTTCGACTGGGCGTCGGCAGCGCCGGCATTCGGCGCGAATCCCACGCTCACTACAGCCAGGGCGCCGAGGACCGCACCTACGGCACGTACTCGTCCGGCGCAGCGTGTCCTGATCAGCGCAGCCCTCCGGGCTGGACGGCTGTTCCCTGACTTCATGACGTTGACTGTCCTCGCTCGCGCTCAGTTGACGGCCGGCGGCACATCACGCCGCGGCTGGATGGGCAAGTGTGTCTCTTCGTCCTCAACAAGGTGGTCGGGGCATGAAGCTCCGTCCGCTCGTTCCTTGTCGCCGGGCTTCCCTTGGCTGCCCGGTCCGCGTACGAGTCCGGAGCCACCGCGCGTCATGCCATTGCGTTCGGCTCGGGCAACAGATTTACGCTCGGTGGGCACGGCCGTGACACTCTCGGACGCGCCCGTACCCCCACGCGCCCTTGATGAACTCGAGGCGGGCCTTGCAGCAGCATCGGGCGCCCCGAAAACTCCACGCTGCCCCGGCCGACCGGGCACGGACCTGGAGCCGGTCGTTTCCTCAGCTCCTATGACGTTGCCGCGGGGAATCCTGGACCCGCCCTTCGCCGAATTGCCTGTGCCGTTGGTGGGCCGTCCGCCCACCACACCATTCGAACGACCGGCGCCGGTGGCCGAACCACCATTGGCTCGCGGAGTCGCCGTACCACTCGCTCTCGGGGTACCGCCGGTGACACCGCGCCCCATCGGGGACGGTTTGGCTCCAGCGGCGGAACCCTTGGTCAGCGACCGGCCGGTCTCGACGGCGCGGCCCATCTGACTCGTGGGCCCGCGGCTTGCCGACCGCCCCGTGTTTGAGTTCCTCAGGTCTGATGAACCACTGCGCCCTTGCGCGGAGACCGGGTTCCTAAGGCCTCCGGAACCGCCCGTGCTCCTGCCCAGGGGTCCGTTGGGCATGGGGGTTCCGAAGCCGCTGTCGAAGGCGTTGCCCGTACCGCCCCCCGTGGCAGGGGCACCCATGCCCGGCGGATTGTGGACCGTCGTTGGCACAGTGGTGGCTGGCGGCAATGTGCCCACGCTGTCGATGTTCGTGCGCGTGGGAATGTCAGGAGGCGCGACGTGACTGGTCACGTTCTTGGCAGGCGGCCTGACATCGCTCACGACGTGCTTGTCTGAATCACCCGTGGTCGACAGGACCGTGTTGTGATGCCCTGCGACACTTACCGCATTTGTCCCTTGTGTGTGGTCCGGGCTGGACTTCGTCGAGGCGTCGGAGGGCAGCCTGACCTCGGGTTGCGGCACGCCCACATCCGGCATCGACGTGAACTCAGGCGCCGTGCTGTTCAGCGCCGCCAGCTCATCCTTGGACACCACGTAATACGACGACAGCCGATTCATCTGGTTGATCGCCTCTTGGCGATCCTTCTCCACACGTACGGCCGCCGTGTACTCGTCCTTGTTCGCGACCTTCTCGGCCGCCGTGAACGTCGCGGGATGTTTCCGCGCCACTTGCGTATCGCGAGCGGGCATCGCACTGCGCACGGACGCCAGCCCCATGGCGGCGGCGGTGATCTGGTCGCCCGCGCCCCCGGCGAAAGTGCTCAGGCTCTGCGTCTGGATGACGAGTTCACTGCCCCACTTACGGAACGCGTCGCCCGACTCCCCGGCCCATTGAACCTTGTCGATGTGACCGCTGAGCTCCTCGGCCGCCGCCTTGATCGCGTCACGCGCGTCCCACAGGGCCTTGCCGGAGGACTCCAGATCCTCCGGGTTCGTCCGCTCTACGAGGTCGATCATCTCGTTGAGCGGGCGGTTCTCGAAGTTCGTACGACGGTCCTTGGACGGCCCGTGGACGGAGTCGTGGACGGCCTGGCCCTCCGACGTGCTCTCGACCACCGCGCGCACAGGGCTGTAGACGAGGCCGGCTAGGAGCCCGCTCTCTCGCGGACGCTCCTCGACACCCCGAGCCAGGTCGGTGAACTGATTCTGGCCGGCGACCCTTCTCAGGTCCGCCTTGTGCTGATGGTCAGTCATCGTCACCCACTCATCCCGGAGTTGGCGGTGTTGGTGCGCTCGGGACCCGAGGCGGCGTTGATCCTCGCGATCTCGGTCTGAATCTCCCAGAACCGCCGACGCTGATCTTCTTCCACCCCGTCAAAGGTGCCTCTGGCGCCTTGCACGGCGATACAGATCGCCTCGATCTGCAGATGCAGCGTCTTGGACAGGGAGGTGAGCTTGTGGTGGACCGCGTGGTACTCGTCGTACAAGCCGTCCGCCTCATGGAAAGCGCCACGCCCACCCCTGTGGATCGACCCCGCGCTGACCGTCTGGGCACCCACCCGTTTCGGATTCCCTGCCGACGCCTCAAGATCGCGCAGAACCTTGTCCACCCTTTTCACGAAGTCGGTCAACGCTTCGCTACTCGCCTCCAGGTCCTTCGCCCTGGTGTCCGACACGCCCCCCACCATGTCTGCCGGAAGCACGACGCTCCTCCCCGTTTCCCCGTACGTCCATCGGCTGCGGTCAGGCGGAGCCGGTCTCGTCCACTCACCGTACGATCGCAAACCGAGCCGCACCTGACAACGCGTTTACCACTGTAGTCAACCTGTACATCGGGTCCAACCGGCCCCTGCGCCAACTCAGTTACGACACCGAGCCAGACGCCACGCTTCGCCCGGTTTACTGTCTTTGATCCCCCCGGCCACACAACCCCTGGTCGATACCCAGCCGCCGACCGACCAATCGTGGCTGTGGCCGGCTCTCGCGAAAGCTTCCCCTCCTCGCGATCTCCATCAAATTTCCACACGCGATCGACACGCTTCGCGAGCAACTCCCTTGAAGCGTCGACGCGTTGCATCCACCCTCCGATGCCTCAACGAACCCGCACCGACCCCCTCACCGTCGAGAAGACGAGAGCGGAGACCAGAGGGCTCGTCCGCCGCAGTCCGAGCCGCCCCGGATCGGACGAGCCTGCGACCCACGAACCGGAGCCTGAAACTTCGGCCGTCACGTTGACGCCAATCCGCTCCCTCGCACGCACTTCCATTGGGTGAAGCGCAATAAGCCGTAGAGCAAAGCGGAACGGAGTGATCTCTCGGGCGGCCCACAGAGCGACCTCGCCACAGGTCGAGCGGATCCAGTCATCCGCAGGGCGACAGCCAGCCCCTGCGCAACCAACCGCGCCATCTCCTTCAGAACTTCACGCATCGACAATCAAGTCATTGCGGACATGACCCGGACTTTGCCCGAACCTGGTTGCTAACTTGACCGCGCGGTGCCGTCGAGACGGCCACGTTCGCCGAGTGGAAACACCTCCGGCAAAGCACACGGGGCAAAACACGGGGAAGGGGTCCACCCATGGCGTGGGAAGAGTGGGAGCAGCTCAAGTCTCAAGCGGCCGAGCGGCAGCCGACCCACATGCGCCTCAATCAACTGGCACCGGACGGTGGGGGCGGAGGCTCCGGGGACCTCATCGTGCACCAGGACGACCTCGGTGCCGTAGGGCATGAGGCGCGCATCCTGTACGACGGCATCCGTGCCGGGGCCGACATCGGTGCCGCCGGGGCCGGCAAGGACGGCGCCGGCTCGACGACTCAGGCCGCAACGACCCTGAAGTCACGGGGTTTCGAGACGGGCAGCGCCCTGGAGACGACCGTCGAGGTGTGGACGTCCCAGGTCAAGTCCGTGCTGCAGGCCTGTGCTCACATCTCCGACCACCTGGACTACAGCAAGAAGCGTCATGCCGAGGACGACATCGAGATCGGCACCGTCCTTCGCGACAGCGACGGCTCGGCCGTATCGGTGTCGAAACTCAACGAGTACTTCAAGTAGGGGAACCAGCTGTGGCTCTCACCTTCACGGACCTCGTTGAGGTCGACCTCGACAAGCTCGGTACCGCGGTATCGGACTGGAAGAAGACCGTCGACAGCCTCAAGACGTCGGCGGAGAACGCCCACAAGGGAATGCAGGCGAAGTCGGACTCGGCGCAGTGGGCCGGCGTCAACGCGACGGTGACCCGTGATTTCATCGCGAAGACGGCGAAGGAGGTCTCGGATCTCCACGTCGAGGCCGACAGCATCTATCAGGTGCTCGCCGACGGGCATCCAGAGCTCGTCTCGCTCCAGAAGCAGGTCAAGGACGCCGCGGGGAAGGACGCGAGCGCTCTCGGTGTGCGCGTCAATGACATCGGGGACGGAAGGGTCGTCTGCATCTTCCCCCACGTCCGTGGCGACACGGATGAACGCACGCAGGAACAGCTCGACGCCAAACGGGAGTTGGAGAACCGGATCAACCGGCTCCTGTCCCATGCCGCGGAGATCGACGCCTCGGTCGCCCGGGCGCTCCACAAGAGCCACGGCGATGATGCCCACAACGCGGGCCACAGCACGTACGGATCCCTGAACGACGCCCAGGCCGAACGCGCGCTGGAACTCGCCCGCCTGGGCGACAAGATGAGCGACGCGGAACTCCAGGAGTTCAACCGGCTGATGCGCTTCAACGACCGGGAGAAGGACGGGGAGTTCGCGACCGAGTTCTACCAGGGGCTGGGTGGGCCGGAGAAGACACTTGAGTTCTACGCCGAGATGTCGATCGACGGGACGAGTTCCGACGCGGGCAAGGTCCGGCTGAACGCCATGAAGGAACTTCAGCAGAACATGGGGTTCGCGCTGGCCAACGCCACGGACCCGGACACGAAGCAGCATCTGCCCGGGAGTTGGGGATCCGACTTCCGCCGCCTGGGCACCCAGCAGATCGGCTGGGAGCAGGGCCAGTGGAACAAGCCGTACGGCTACCAGGTCCTCGGCGGTCTGCTGCGTTACGGCAACTACGACCCCCGGTTCCTCGACCCGATCGCCGAGCACGTCACCCAACTGCACAAGAAGGACCCGTACTTCTTCCTCAACAACAAGGCCCCCGGCCAGGAGGACGTCTACGGCTTCAATCCCTCGGGCAAGTTGGGGTCGGGCAACGACCCGCTCAACAGCGTGCTGGAGGCACTCGGGCACAGTCCGGAGGCCTCGGAGAAGTTCTTCACCGAGCCGCCGACCGCGTACAACGAGGACGGCACGGTGAAGGGCGGCAGCCCGGGGTTCGAGTCGTATCTCGACCTGTTCACCGACGAGGATTTCGACTGGACGGTCGATACCAACGATACGAACATCCTTGCCTACGAGGACAAGACGAAGAACGCGCTGACCTTCGGGCCCGAAGCGCTCGGGCACGCATTGGAGTCGGCGACGACCGGGCGACCGTACGACGATGATTCCGGTGACGCCGTCAAGCACACGGAAGCCCGGGCGCACCTGGTCAGTGAGATCGTCAACAAATTCGGTGAGAATCCGGAACTTCTTCGGCACAACGAGAACGGCGACCTGGACGACCAGGAATCGGGCCCCCTGTACGGAATGCGCGACAGCCTCGGAGACATCACCGCCGAGTACATGGGCGATTTCCAACGCGCCATGTACAAGGAAGATCCCAACAGTGATCTGTTCCCGACGTTCAGTGCCGCCGCCGGCCTGGACAGCGGTCACGCCGCTCGTTTCCTGAGCGCCGTGGGGGAGGACCCGGATGCCTATGCGGCGATCACGAGCGCACAGCAGGCGTACACCGCCGAGGTCGTGGACCACGTCGTCAACGGCGGCAGCGACTCGACGGCCTCGCTGGACGGACGCTTGGGCGATGTGGTCGCGCCCGGTTCGGCGATCGCGGGCATCATGAGCGACTCCAGGGCCAACGCGATCTACGAGTATCACGCGGCGTCGGACACGGAGTTCAACGAGGCAGCTGCCGACAAGCAGAAATGGGTGAACCGCATTCTGGGCATGGGAATCGAGAAGGTCGGTGAACGCATTCCCATTGCCGGCGCTCCTCTCGAATGGGCTTCCGAAGACATCCAGGAGTCCATCATGAAGAGCATCGAGAAGGACACGGCGAGCGAAGCGGAACAAGAGGCGGGGACGAAATACACCGCCGGTCGTGAAGCGGCCATCGATTCGGCCCAAGCCTCGCTCGACAACGCATTGGTGAACAATCAGCACATCAACTCCGCCACGGCCGACGATCTGAGGCGTGCCGTTCGCACGGCCGCAGGTGTCAGCCACTCGGACGGCGCTCAGTGGAACTCGGAGAGTGACGCGAAGTGAGGCACAAGACATACATCCTGCGGGGTGTCTCCACAGTCGTCGCCGCCGTCGCCGCGGCCGGCTGCTCGGCGGACAAGCCGAGCCGGGAGTTCACGGTGCCCAAAGCCCTGTGCGGGGTGTCCGTGCCGGTCGACGCGCTGTCCCAGCTGCTGCCCGCCTCCGGCAAGAAGCTCACCACTGAGGCGGAGGGGTCGACCGACGATGTGCTGCTCTGCACGGTCCACGTCGACGACGTCATGGTGCTGGCGTTGAGCAGGGAGCGCATCGTCGCCGGCGACTCGGCGCGGCACATCCTGTACACCCAACTCCGCATCACACAGCCGAAGTTCACGGAAGGCACCAGCATCGCGTATGCCGACCACGCTGCTGTGTCACTGCTCAAGTGCCGTGGAGCCGACGTGCAGAAGGAGGACATCAGCACTCTGATCAACGTCTTGAAGCCCGCACGGCCGAACGAGTCGGCAATGAAGAGCCTGATCACCGACTACACGGCGAAGGTCAAAAAACAGGGGCCCTGCAAGAAGCGGAGCTCCTTCTGAGCGGGTGTCGGGGCTGACAACCGGTGCCGCGCTTCTCCACCTCCGTCAACTCCCCGCCCCGCCAGCACCCGTCACCCGCCCCCTCCGCCGACGCGCATCCCGCACCGCCACAGCCGTTCCCCCCAGCCCCGCCACCACAACCAACCCGCCCACAACCACATACGTCCCCAGCCGCGTGTTCCGTTCGCCCGCCGTCTCCCCGAAGTGGAGCGGGGCGACCGACGGTGCCTCGCCCTTCGTGACGCCGCCCTCGGGCTTGGGGGTCTGCACGGGGTGTTGCGGGTCGACGTCCGTGAGGGCCTTGACCGGGTCGACGACGCCCCAGCCGACGAGGCGGTCGTGGCCGGCGATCGTGCGTTCCGCGGTCTGTTCGATCTGGGCGACGATCTGCTGGGCAGTCCACTTGGGGTACTTGGCCTTCAACAGGGCCGCCACGCCCGCGACATACGGCGCCGAGAAGCTCGTACCGTTGTCGGAGCAGTGGCCCTTGCCCGGGACCGTGGAGATCATGTCGACGCCGGGGGCGGCCACGCCGACGAACTCGCCGGACTGGGAGAAGGAGGCGCGTTCGTTGTTGCGGTCGGAGGCCGCTACGGCGAGGACGCCCTGGTACGAGGCCGGGTAGGTGATCTGGACGTTGCCGCCGAGGCCGTCGTTGCCGGCCGAGGCGACGACCACGACCTTCCTGGACAAGGCGTAGTTCACGGCCTGTTCGAGGGTGTCGGCGGGAGCCACGGCGTTCGCCGTGTCCTGGGAGATGTTTATGACGCCGGCGCCCTTGTCGACGGCGTGACGGATCGCCGTCGCCAGGGTCTCGGCCGTGCCGTCGCCCTCCGCGTCGTTCTGCTTGATCGGGATGATCGTCGCGTCGGGCGCCAGGCCCACGAAACCCGTGCCCTTGGCGGGGCGCGCCGCGATGATGCCCGCCACGCGCGTGCCGTGGCCGACCGTGTCGGTGGTGCCCCGGTTGTTGCCGCGGTCGATCTTCTCGCCCTTGGCGTTCTTGTCGGGCAGGAGGTTCTCCCCCGCCGACGCGTCGACCGCCTTCGTCAACTGCGGGTTCTTGACGTCCACCCCGGTGTCGATGACCGCCACCTTGACGCCCTTGCCGGTGGACTGGGCCCACAGTTCGTCCAGGTTGACGCGTTGCAGCGCCCAGGGGCGGCCCGCGTACAGCTTCGACGGGAACGTGCACTGGCCGTCGTCCGCCCACGCCGGGGTCACCAGGGACAACGACAGTGGTACGGCCAGCATCGCACTCGTCACCGTGAGCGTGACCGCCGCCGACCCCGCCGCCGCACGGGTACGGGTACGGGTACGGGCAGGCGTACGGGTCCTCAACATCCTTGTGATCAGCATGAGTTGGCGTCCTCCCCCGTCGCGCTACGAACCCTGCGGCTGCCGTGCCGCCGCCTCCGACAGGCGTGGGCCCGTCGGCAGGAACGTCGACCACTCGGCGGGGACGGGGGCGGGGGTGACCTTCTCGTAGCCGAGGCGGGTCTGGGCGATCTTGGCCTCGTTCAGTTCTTCCTTGCGCTGCTTGGCCGTCGTGCCGATGCCGCTGTCGTCGGTGGTGCTGTCGCTGTTGGACTGGAGGGCGTAGCGCAGGCCCGTGTCGGTGACCAGGAAGACCGGGCCCGCGTCGGCCTCGGTGCCCATGACCTGGCGGTAGAGCTGGCCCGAGCCGGCGGTGACGTAGGCGCTGGAGGAGCCGGTGGGGAGGGGGGCGGGGAAGTCCGTGCCCACCCAGGTGGAGAGTGTCGTCCTGTTGCCGCTGCCGACCGAACGCAGCACATTGCAGACCGTGTTGCGGCCGCTGGTGGCGCTGGTGCCGTCGTTGACCGTCTTCGGCATGTACATCGGCCAGTTCTTGTCGGCCTCGAAGGTCGTGCTGTCGGTGATCGCGCCCGGGCTGACCGCCTGCGCCTCGCCCGTCTGTCCGGCCGGGAGAAGGGCACGGCTGTTGAGCAGCAGCGTGGCGACGAACTCCGTGATGCGGGCCACCTTGCCGGGCAGCACCACGTAGTAGGTCAGTGACTGGCCCTCGTTGGCCTTGAGGACCTCGCCGACCTTGTCGTACTCCCGCACCGACGGATCGGTGAGCGCGTTCGCCTTCGTGCCCGGGGTGCCGTCGGTGATCTTCGGGATCTCGATCGCGTCGCCCTTGTGGAGGGTGTCGAGCCACTCCTGGGAGACGCGCTGCGGGGCCCGGCGCTGGGTGTCGAGGGCCTTGAGGAGTTCGGTGTCGGAGGAGTCGGCCAGCGGGTAGGCGGTGCCCTTGGCGTCGACGACGTATTGGGTCTTGCCGTCCGGGGCGACGACGTACATGAGGTCGCCGCCGGTGAGCTTGCCGCTCCCCTCGGTCCTGGACCAGTCCTTCTCGGCCAGGACGAACGCGGCCTTCTGGATGGACCGGCCGCCGGCGGAGGGGGTCTCGCAGACCGCCCAGCGCTTCGCCGCCTCGGCCTCGTCGCGGGAGGGCAGGCGGTCGGGGGCGTAGGGGATGCCGATGGTGGCGCCGTGCGGGAGCCTGCCGCCGTCCAGGACGTCCTCGTCGACGGTGATGACGCTGTCGTTGCCGGGGTTCAGGAGGAGTTTGGCGGAGGCCATGTTGAGGACCGGGTGGAGTTGGGCCTCCTTGCCGGTCTTCAGCACGACGTACCGCGTGGTCGACTCGCTGGCCACGATGACGTGCGACTCGACGTCGGCCCAGCCCTGGGGAGCCGTCGGCTTGAACATGCCGATACCGCCGAACACCGCGAGGATCACCACGCCCACGACGAGGCCGGGCACCAGCGCGCTCAGCGGTTTCGGCGCCCCTTCGTCCGAGCCCGTCGGTGACGGCTGCAGGAAGGACGCGAGCGTACGGCGCTTCGCGAAGGTGTAGGCGTTGAGTTCGTCGCGCCGTGATGCCATCTGTGTCCGCTCTCTCCCCGTGCGGAGCCGTGGAGGACCTGTGGAGATACGTCCCCAGCCCCCGATTGCCTCTGATACCTCAGGTGTCAGACCCGCCCCCTACTATGCCTGTTGCGTGGGTGTGCTTGTGTCACGGGTAGGGTGCTCTGGCCTTGAGGGGACCGGAGCGCAGGGAAGTTCGGGAGAGTTCGGGGGGTTTGGAGTGATGGCTTCCGCAACGCGGAACCGGTCGCGATCGCAACCGGGATCCGGATCAGGTTCCATCGCGGGTTCTGGATCAGGTTCTGGAACAGGTTCCGGATCAGGTTCCGGATCGGGATCGGGATCGGGTTCCTTCACGCCGCATCTGAAGTCGCGCTCGGGGCGCGGGGGTTCGTTCACGACGCAGCGGCTGGTGCTGCTGGAGATCGCCGCCGCGCTCGTGGTGTGCGGCTGGCTCGTCGGCCCGATGGCGCTCGTGCCGGCGGTCGTGCTCGCCGCGCTCCTCACGGTCCTCGCTGTCGTACGACGCCGGGGGCGCTCCCTGCCGGAGTGGCTGGGCACGCTGCTGGCGCTGCGGTCCCGGGTCCGGCGGGCCGCGAGCACCCCGGTGCCGCCGGGGACCGACGCCGGTCTCGCGCCCGCCGTGGAGTGCGACCCGAACCTGCGGACGTACAGCTACCACCGCGGCGACGACCGCGACCGGCGGCCGGTCGGGATGGTCGGCGACGGCGACTTCCTCACCGCGGTCCTCCAAGTGGAGTCGGACGCGGGCGCGTTGCGTGCCGAGCGCGGGCGCAGACCGCTGCCCGTGGGGCTCGTCCGGGACACCCTCGACGTCGACGGGATCCGTCTCGAATCGGCGCAGATCGTGGTGCACACGCAGCCCGCGCCCGCGCTGCATCTGCCGCAGCAGTCGGTCGTGGTGAGCAACTACGCGCCGCTGCAGGCCCAGACGGGCTCCCCCGCGGTGCGCATCACCTGGATCGCGCTGAAGCTCGACCCCGAGCTGTGCCCCGAGGCGGTGGCCGCGCGCGGCGGCGGTCTGGTCGGCGCGCAGAAGTGCCTGGCGCGGTCGGCGGAGCATCTGTCCAGCCGACTGTCCGGCGCCGGTCTGCGGGCCACCGTGCTCTCGGAGGAGGAGCTGACGGCCGCGATCGCCACCTCCGCGTGCGCCAACCCGATGGTGACCGCGCAGGCCGGGCGGAGCGAGGCGCCGCAGCGGCGGACCGAGGAGTCCAGCCGCAGTTGGCGCTGCGACAACCGCCGGCACACCACGTACTGGGTGCGCCGCTGGCCCCAACTCGGCGATTCCGGGACCTCGTTGGCACAGCTGGTGGCGCGGCTGACGGCGGTGCCCGCGCTGGCCACGACCTTCAGTCTGACGCTGGCCCGCGGTGAGCGGCAGGACGTGGCGCTCACCGGACACCTGCGGATCACCGGCCGCAGCAACCAGGAACTGACCGACGCCCGGCGCGAGTTGGAGCAGGCGGCACGGCGGGAGCGCACCGGCCTCGCCCGCCTGGACCGTGAACAACTCCCCGGCGTCCTCGCCACGTTGCCCCTCGGAGGTGCCCGCTGATGACCATGACGCCCACAGAGCCTCGGGCCAATTCGGCCACTCCGACCGCTCCGACCGCTCCGACCGCTCCGACCGCTCCGGCCACCGGCATCGCCTCCCGCCTCCGCGCCGGCTTCGGCCTGCTCGGCCCCCGCCACCCCCGGCACGCGCTGCCCGTGGACCAGGTGGAGGCGCTCTCGCTGCCCATCGGGGACGACGGCGTGGTCGTGGGCATGGACCCCGAGGGCCGGCCGGCCGTGCTCGGGGTCAACCGCCCGACGCCGTACGACATCCTGCTGATCAGCGGCCTGTGGACGGCCCAGGTGCTGGCGCTGCGCGCGGCGGCCACCGGAGCGCGCGTCGCCGTCGAGACGGGACGCCCGCAGGCCTGGATGCAGATGGTGCACGCGATGGGCGGCGGACAGAACGGCCTCGCGGTGTACGACGTCGGCCGCGTCCCCCCGCAGGGCGCCTCCGCCGGTACGCCGGTGCTGGTGGTGCGGGACTGCGGGATGCGTCCGCCGCGCGGGCGGGTGACGTCGGCGCCCTGGCAGTCCGTGCTCACGCTGCTGCCGTATCTCAGCCCGGTCGCACCGCGGTTGATGCGTCAGGCGCGGCTGGTCGGTGTGCAGCGGGTCTCCCCGGACGAGGCGGCGGAGATCGGGCGCGTGATCGGCCTGCCGCGCGCCGACCTCGACACCCTGCCCACACTGCCCGACGGCGTCACGCTGTGGTGCACGGAGCGGGACCGGCAGTACGTGATGACACAGCCGACGGACGCGGAGGTCGGCCTGCTGGGCGTGGCCCGCCGCATGGACTGACCAGCCGGAGACAAGCGCCCCAAATATCCCATTCGGCCGATCCCCAAGGGGATTTGGGCCGCTATCGCCGGTCTCGGTTGTGTGGTGGTGCACGAAGGAGCGGGCGGGCCTGCCGAGTCCACGGTTTTCGTGATTAGGCTGGGACTGGGCACGTCACGAGTATCCGCGAGCGGGTGGTGCGTCGCCCAGGGGGCCCAGGGGGACAACCCGGCGCGGCGGATGTCGCGAGCGGTCGCCCCAGCACGGCACGAGGGTGCTCGACCACACCAGGAGGAATTGTGAGCAGCGATCGGGACGGGATCCGCGGGGGCTGGGCCACACCCGGCGATGACCAGCCCGACGACGAGTCCGCCATCGAGATGACGGGCGAGTTCACGATCGACTACGCACCGCCCGCCTGGTACACACAGAACTCGTCGGGCGCGTCCGCACAGGCCTCACCGACGCCGACGCCGACGCCGGCTCCGACTCCGACTCCGACTCCGACTCCGACTCCGGCGGGCGGTACGGCCACACCGCCGCCTCCGCCGCCCCCGATCGGCCTCCCGTTCTCGGTGCCGCCACCGCCCGAGAACGTCGGTTTCCCGTCCGGCTGGGCTCCCGCGCTCCACGACGAGGAGGACGACTACGAGGACGAGAACGGCGACCTCGTGAGCGGCGCGACCATGCGGATCTCCTCCGCCGCGCTCAAGCGGGAGATCGCGGAGCGGGACGCGGTACCGGCCGCGGCACCGGAGCCTGCGGACACCCCGGCCGCTCCGGGGCCGGCTCCGGCCGAGGACCTCGTAGAAGCCGAGGGTCTCGTAGAAGGTGCCGAAGGTGCGCAATCGGGCCCCGGGGAAACGGAGTTGGAGGGCGAGGCGGTCGACGAGGCGGTTCCGGCCGACGGTGGAGCACCGGAGGACGGTGACACCGAGGGCACCGACGCGGCCGAGGTGAGCACTCAGGACGAGGACGACGCGGAGCCCGCCGGCGACGAGAGCGGTGCCGAAGCGTCAGCGCCAGCCACTGACGCGGGCCCCGCCACCGACTCGGCCGACGCCCCGATGGCCGACCAGACCGGTACCCCGGACGACGAGCCGAACAACGCCGACGCCACGGCGCCCACGTCCGCACCCATTCCCGCACCCATTCCCGCACCCATTCCCGCACCCACTCCCGCTCTCACACCGGAGGCCGACTCCCCCCAGGGAGCCGCTCCGGCCGCGGATGCCGTCGTCGACGTACCGGACCTTCCGCCGGCCTGGTCCCGCCCGCCGAGCCCGCAGACCGGGGTCCCGCCGCTACCGCCCTCCTACCAGCCCGCCGCCCCGGCCCCGGCCGACCAGTGGCCCGCGCAGCCCCAGCCCCAAGCTCAGCCGCAGCCTGTGGCGGCGGAGGCCGCGGCACCTCAGCCGCCCGTGCCGCAGCAGCCCGCCGCACCCCCGGCCCAGCCGCCCTTCCCGCCCCAGCAGCAACCCGCGTTCCAGCCGCAGCCCCCGCAACCCGCCCCGGCCGCCTGGAACGCACCGCCCGTACCGAACCCCCAGGACGGCTACGGCTTCCCACCGGCACAGCAGGCCCAGCCCAGCCCCGCCGCGCCGAACCAACAGGACGGCTACGGCTTCCCCCCGCCCCAGCAGGGCCGGCCGGGAACTCCGCAGACCCAGCCCACCCCCAACGCGGCGAACCAGCAAGGCGGTTACGGCTTCCCGCCCGCGCCCGCGCAACAAGACCAGTCGGGCGTTCCGCAGACCCAGCCCGCCCCCAACACACCGAACCAGCAAGGCGGTTACGGCTTCCCGCCCGCGCCCGCACCACAAGAACAGCCCGGCGTTCCGCAAGGCGGGCCCGCCTCCGGGCCTTCCCACCCGCAGGACGGTTACGGCTTCCCGCCGCCGCCCGCCCAACAGGCCCAGCCCACTCCCGCACCTCCCCACCAGCAGGACGGCTACGGCTTCCCCCTGGCGACCCCGCACCAGGGACAGCGCGGCGGCCCCGGCACCCCCCAAGCGCAGCCCACCCCCGCATCACCCGACCCGCAGAGCGGCTACGGCTTCCCGCCCGCGCCCGAGCCGTACGGCCACCCCGGCATCCCCCCGCAGCCCCAGGCCCAGCCCCAACTCCAGCCCGACGGCACACACCCCGCGCAGCCTCACCCCCGACAACCGCACCCCCAGCCCCCGATCGACCCCCGCACCGGTGCCGCCTGGCCCCAGCCCATGCAGCACGACCAGCGGCAGCCGACCAACCCCGGTGCCGCGCCCCTGGGTTACACCGCTGCCGTGGAGCTGTCGTCGGACCGGCTGCTCAACAACAAGAAGCAGAAGGCGAAGAGCGGCCGGCCCGGTGCCGCGTCCTCGCGGTTCAAGCTCGGCGGGAAGAAGGAAGAGGCCGAGCGGCAGCGGAAGTTGGAGCTGATCCGGACGCCGGTGCTGTCCTGCTACCGGATCGCGGTCATCAGCCTCAAGGGCGGTGTCGGCAAGACCACGACCACGACCGCGCTCGGTTCCACGCTCGCCACCGAGCGTCAGGACAAGATCCTCGCGATCGACGCCAACCCGGACGCCGGCACCCTCGGCCGCCGGGTGCGCCGCGAGACCGGCGCCACCATCCGCGACCTGGTCCAGGCGATCCCGTACCTCAACTCGTACATGGACATCCGCCGGTTCACGTCCCAGGCGGCCTCCGGCCTGGAGATCATCGCCAACGACGTCGACCCGGCCGTCTCCACCACCTTCAACGACGAGGACTACCGGCGCGCGCTCGACGTCCTCGGCAAGCAGTACCCGATCATCCTCACCGACTCCGGTACCGGCCTGCTCTACAGCGCCATGCGCGGAGTGCTCGACCTCGCCGACCAGCTCATCATCATCTCGACGCCGTCGGTGGACGGTGCGAGCAGTGCGAGTACGACACTGGACTGGCTGTCGGCACACGGGTACGCGGACCTCGTCTCGCGCTCGCTCACCGTCATCTCGGGGGTGCGCGAGACCGGCAAGATGATCAAGGTGGAGGACATCGTCAGCCACTTCGAGACGCGCTGCCGGGGTGTCGTGGTCGTGCCGTTCGACGAGCATCTCGCCGCCGGTGCGGAGGTCGACCTCGACATGATGCGGCCGAAGGTCCGGGAGTCGTACTTCCACCTGGCGGCGCTGGTCGCCGAGGACTTCGTCCGCCACCAGCAGATGCACGGCCTGTGGACGAGCGACGGCAACCCCCCGCCGGTGGCGGCCCCGCCGATGCCGGGCCGGCAGGGATACCCGGGAGCGCAGGGTTATCCCGGTCAGCAGGGTTATCCGGGTCAGCCGCAGCCGTACCCCGGCCGGCCCGCTCCCGGCCCGTACCCCCCGCAGCAGCCGCAGCACCAACCGCCGCCGCAGCCGGGCCAGCAGCTGTACGGCCAGCAGCCCTACCCCCAGCACCCGGGTCAGCAGGCCCAGCCCTACCCGCAGCACCCCGGTTACGCCCAGCCGGACGGTGGTCAGGCTCCGCCTCCCCCGCCGTCCGCACCCCCGCAGCAGTAACCCACGCCGAACACGAAGGGCGGCCGGTGCCCACAAGCACCGGCCGCCCTTCGGCGTCGTAGAAAGGAGAGCGGTTACTCGGCGTCGCCCGTGTCCGCCGAGATCAGCTCCCGGCAGCGCTTCACGTCCTGGGCGATCTGCTCCAGCAGGCCGTCCAGCGAGTCGAACCTCGCCTGGCCGCGCACGAACGCGAGGAAGTCGACGGCGACATGCAGGCCGTACAGATCGAGGCCGACGCGGTCGATGGCGTACGCCTCCACCGTGCGCTCGGTGCCGTCGAACTGCGGGTTCGTGCCGACGGAGATCGCGGCCGGCATGGCCTCTCCCTCGACGTGAAGGTAACCGGCGTAGACGCCGTCCGCCGGGATCGCCGTGTGGGGCAGGGTCTCGACGTTGGCCGTCGGGAAGCCCATCTCGCGCCCGCGCTGGGCGCCCCGCACCACGACACCCTCCACCCGGTGCGGGCGGCCGAGAATCTCGCGGGCGCCCTCGACGTCGCCCTCGGCGACCAGCCGCCTGGTCAGTGTGGAGGAGAAGGGCTCGCCGCCGCCCGCCGCACCGCTCACGTAAAGATCCACCACCTCTACCTCGAAGTCGTATGTCCTGCCCTGCTCGATCAGGAAGGCCACATTGCCCGCGGCCTTGTGGCCGAAGCGGAAGTTGGGGCCCTCGACGACCGCTTTCGCGTGCAGCTTGTCCACCAGGACCTTGACCACGAAGTCGGCCGGGGACAGCTTCGAGAACTCCTTGGTGAACGGCAGGATGAGCGCCGCGTCCACCCCCAGCTCGGCCATCAACTCGGCACGGCGGTGGTGCGGGGCCAGCAGCGGGGGGTGGCTGCCGGGGCGCACGACCTCGCTGGGGTGCGGGTCGAAGGTGACGACGACCGAGGGAACGCCCAGCTCACGCGCGCGTTCCACGGCGTGCCGGATGATCAGCTGGTGCCCGCGGTGGACCCCGTCATAAGAACCGATGGTGACGACACTGCGCCCCCAGTCCTCAGGGATGTCCTCCAAGCCACGCCAGCGCTGCACTGTGACCGCTCCTCATCGAACCCGTGTCCGTATGTAGACCTGTGTCATTGACCTCTTACGCAGGTCTAAGGGTGCCATGCCGGGGGCTCCCGGCCCGCATCGGCATGGAGGCTGTGACCGGGCGCACGTACCGGGCCCGCTATGCGGGAACCCCCACCCCGGCCAGGTTCTCGATCATGCGCCGCGTACTGGGTCCGACCACCGCCGCCCAGTCCTCCGGGGTGTCCGCCAGCCAGCGGGCCATCAGGGCGGCGAAGCCGGGGACGTGACGGCCCAGGTCGACGAGGCCGCGGTCGAAGCGGGTAGCGCCGGCGGGGGTGCGGACGAGCAGCCGGCCGGTGCGGTGGACGAGGTCGCGGATCTGGTCGTCGTCGCGCCGCGCCGCCGCGTGCAGCAGTGCGTCCAGTACGGCGGGGGCGTGCTCGTGCGCGAGCAGGAACTCCAGGAGTTCGCGGCGCAGCGGGCGGGAGGCGGGGGTGCCGGGGGCGGCGAGGACGGCCGCGAGGGCGGTCCTGACCGGTTCGGAACCGCCGTCGAGGAGGCCGGTGACCAGGGGGTGGAGGACGGCGCGGGCGGTGGGGCCGTGGTCGAGGCGCCGGTCGACGTAGACACCGAGGTGCGCGGCCGTCTCCGGCCACCGTACGACGGTCTCGCGCACCAGGGCTGCGGCCCGGCGGGCGAGAGCGGGGGTCGTGACGTCGGCGAGGGTGCGGACCGCCTCGCCGGCGTGCGGTCCGTGCAGGCGGGCGCGGAAGGCTTCGAGGACCGGCTCGGGGTGGGTGGTCAGCGCGGCGGCCAGCGCGCTCGGCGGGAACTGCGGGTCGCCGGACGCGAAGTGCCGCAGTGCCTGCGGGAGATGGCGGGCGCGGGTGTGCGGGTCGCGGACGAGGAGGGCGAGCGCGCCGCCGTGCAGGGAGCGGTCGGCGGGGCGGGCGAGGAGGAACTGGGCGGCGTAGCGCAGGAGTTCGCGGTCGGCCTCGGTCCGTACGTGCGGGGCGGCCCGCAGCCCGTACGCCACCGCCGCCACCCGCCGGGCCGGCCGCTCGTCGTGCGCCCACCGGTCCACGGCCCGGCACACCGCCGACGGCTCCTCCTCGGCGAGTACGGCGAGGAGTTCGTCGGCCCGCCCGTGCGCACGGCCGACGAGCACCTCCGTCAGATCGTCCAACGCCCGCCGCCGATGCGTGTGCAGCAACGCCTGCGCGGCCGTCGCCACGGTCGCGTCCGGCATCGCGGGCAACGGCCGCTCGTCGTCGAACCACCGGGTCAGCAGCGGCTGTACGGCGGTGGGGTCGGCGGCGAGCAACTCGGCCGCCGTGTCCAGGAATCGGGACCCGGTCCCGCCCTGCGGAGCACCGGTCCCGCCCTGCGGAGCACCGTCGGCCGGCACCAGCCGTCGCAGCAGCTCGAACCGCTCGGCCTCCTGGATGTGCAGCGCGGCCCAGAACTCCGGCGCGAACTCCCTTGGCACGGCACCCTGTTGCTCCCGCCGCGCCACCAACTGGTCGGCCAGCAACCGCAACGCCCCGCTGTACAGCGTCGCGTCCGGCACCAGCAGGAGCACCCCGGCCAGCAGCCGCGCGGCCCACCAGGAGTGCGGGTCGGCGTCCAGGGCCCCCGCCAACTCCTCCAGCCGCACGGCCAGTTCACGGGTGCCGTGCTGCCGGGCGAGGAGCAGCAGGGCCTGTACGACGGGGCCGATGCGGTGGTGGGGCACCGGGAGCGGATGTCCTTCCCGTGGGGTCCTGGGCCGGTGCACCAGCGCCCGCAGGGCCTCGTCCAGGTCGAGGTGCATGCCCTGGATCCAGTCGGCCAACTCCTCGTGGGCGAAGCGGTATCCGGTGCCTGCCGGCACGAGGAGTCCCTCGGTGAGGACGGCGGACGCCCATCCGGTACCGCCGCCGAGCCGCGCCGGTGCGGGGCCCCACGGGAACACCGCCTCGAACGACTCCCGGTCCAACTCCCCCTGCCCCGGCCCGAGACTGCGCCGCGCGGCTTCGTGCACCTGCCCGGACACCTTGGCGGCGAGCCGCCGTACGGGGGTGCCGCGCAGGCCGTTCTCGGCGGCGAGGCGCACCGCGATCCGGAGGCACATGAGGTCGAGATAGGCCGCGAACACGTCGGCACGGTCGAGTCGGACACCCGGGGCGGCGGGCAGCGGCAGCGCGGCGAGCACCTCGGAGAGGAGGCGCAGGGTGAGGGGGTGCCGGGCGTCGGGGTCGGCGAGGGCGCTCTCCGGGACGGCGTAGGCCGCGCGGGCTCGGCGGGCTTCGTCGTGCCGCAGGTCGCCGAGGTGGACGCAGGCTGGGAGCACCGTCCTGGGGGCTGCGCCCCCAGACCCCCGCTTCGGTCCTGAAGGGGCCTCGTCCTCGAACGCCGGACGGGCTGGATTCAAGTCGCCCCCGTACAAAGACCCGGCCGGAAACTCGGCCCCCGCCCCTTCCCAGTACTCCGCCCGACACCCCACCACCAACCGCGCCCCGTTCCCCCGCAACCACTTCCCCGTCCCCCGGGTCCACTCGCCCAACCGGTGCGCCAGCACAGGCGGCATCTCCTCGGGCCCGTCGAGAAGCAGCAGCAAGGGCCGGCCCGCGTCATACGCGACCCGCGCCAGCCGCTCGGGACTGACATCGCCGAGGTCACCGGGCAGCGAGACCGACGCGGCGACGATGCGTGCCGCCCGCCCCACCGCCCTCCGCACCGCGTCCGCCACCGACGCGTCCCCGTCCCGCAGATCGGCACCGCGCAACCACAGCGTGGGCGCCGGTTCCACACCCCCGTTGCGCCGCGCGGCGAGCGCCGCGAGTTCCGTCGTACGGCCGCTGCCCGGGGCCCCGACGAGCCCGAGCACGGCGGCCGAGCCCGCGGCGAACTCGGCGAATTCCCTTGCCACTGACGGCCGTTCGACGGGTTCCACCACACACGAGCCGTCGCCACCGCGCCGGGGACCCACGAACCCCGCGAGCGCTCCCGGCGGCCCGTCCGAGCCCACCGACGTGGCCGTCAGTTCCAGTACGCCCGCCAGATTGAGGTCGGCGCCGTACGCGGGCACGGTCTCCGCGTTGCGGGCGAGGAGGTCGCCCAACGGGTCCCCGGGATCGCGCACTTGGCGCAGGGGCACCGCGAACCCCGTGTCCCGTTGCCCGGACTGCAGTGCCGTGCCGAGGACACCGACCACCGCGCCGGTCACCGCGTCGAGGACCGGTCCGCCGGCCGCGCCCCCGCCCAGCCGCAGCGCGTCCCGTCCCGCCGTGCCGATCGCCAACTCCAGGGCGTCGTCGAGGAGATGGAAGCGGTCGGTGGCCGTGTAGGTCACGGAGGTCGCGCCCAGGACTCGGGCCTCGCGCCAGCAGCCGGCGGCGACGCGTACGTACGTGCCGGTCTGGACGCGGTCCCGGACCGTGACGGGGAGCGGGTCGACGCCGAGGCCCTCGGTGCGGACGAGGGCCAGGTCCAGGGCGGGCAGTGGAGTCACCGCGTCGGCGGTCACCAGGCAGGTGCGGTCGCCGACGGCGTGCACCACGACGCGGGGCAGTCCGTCGACCGCCTCGTGACTGGTGATCACCGTGCCGTGGTGGTCGGCGACGAACCCGGTGCCGCGCGGGCGGCCGGTGAGGTCACGGATGCGCACCAAGGCCTCGTCACGAGCAGAGGGCGCGGCGCAGGCGCCGTTACCCACAGTGGGCGCGGCACCGGCCGCATCGCCGACAGCGGGTGCGGCGCCCTGCGCCGATTGCTCTTCCCCCGTATCTTCCCGCGTACGACGGCCGCCGCCCGTCCGCGGGCCACGTCCCGCCATGGTCGAACCTCCCCGCCGTACCCGTGCCCTGTGTTCGACGGTAGGCGTGGCGTGATCAGCGGGACAGATCGCGTGGTGAACGCGCCCCCTTCCGCTCCCTCGGTTCACTCCGAGCGCCTGCCCAGGTGGGTGAATAGTCGCGGAGGGTTGGATACACCCTAGGGGTGGGGGAACCGAGGGGGGACCGTGGAGCGGCGGGAACGTGGACCCCGTGACCGCCGCTCCACGGGCGGGACTTGGCCCCCCGGGGCGTCTCTCGGAACCCGGTCAGGCGAAGACCGCGAGGCTCTTGGCCTTGCCCTTCTGTTCCTCCACGAGTGCCAGGAAGCGGCCCTCGGGGTCGAAGACGCCGACCGCGCCGACGCCCGTGTACTCCTCGGGGATCTCCAGGCGGACGCCGTTGAGCAGGAGCTTCGCCCGCCGGGTGTCCACGGACCAGCGGGGGAACGCGGCCTCCGCGGCTTCGGCGATCGGCATCACGGTCAGCTCCTGCTGGAGCTGGTCCAGGGTCCTGGCCGCGTCGAGCTTGTACGGGCCGACGCGGGTGCGGCGCAGGGCGGTCAGATGTCCGCCCACGCCGAGGTCCGCGCCCAGGTCGCGGGCCAGCGCCCGGATGTAGGTGCCGGACGAGCAGACCACCGAGACCACCAGGTCCAGGACGGGGGTGCCGTCCTCGGCTACGGCGTCCCGGACGTCGTAGACCGCGAAGGAGGAGATGGTGACGGGGCGGGCGGGGATCTCGAAGTCCTCGCCGTCGCGGGCCCGTTTGTACGAGCGCACGCCGTTGATCTTGATGGCGCTGACCTTGGAGGGGACCTGCATGATCGCGCCGCTGAGCTTGGCGATCCCGGCGTCGACGGCGTCCCGGGTGACCTTCGAGGCGTCGACCGACCCCGTGATCTCGCCCTCGGCGTCGTCGGTCAGGGTCGTCTGGCCCAGGCGGATCGTGCCCAGGTACTCCTTCTCCGTGAGGGCGAGATGGCCCAGGAGTTTTGTCGCTTTCTCGACACCGAGGACGAGTACGCCCGTCGCCATGGGGTCGAGGGTGCCGGCATGCCCGACGCGGCGGGTGCGGGCGATGCCGCGCATCTTGGCGACCACGTCGTGCGAGGTGAAGCCCGACGGCTTGTCGACGATGACAAGGCCGTCGGGCGTCTGGGTTTTCTCGGTCATTCGGAGGCGTCGTCCTCGTCGTCCTCGCCGGGCTTCTTGTACGGGTCCGCGTCACCCGCGTAGGCGGCGCCCGCCGAGACCTCGCGGACCTTCTCGTCGGACTGCCGTGCCTTGTCGAGGAGGTCCTCGATGGTCTTGGCGGTGTCCGGGAGGGCGTCCGCGACGAAGGTCAGGGTCGGCGTGAACTTCACGCTGGCCGCCGCGCCGACGGCGGAGCGCAGGACGCCCCTGGCGCTCTCCAGACCGGCTGCCGCCTCGGCCCGCGTCTCGTCGT
The DNA here is from genome assembly GCF_044753545.1 of Streptomyces sp. NPDC088350. Lineage (NCBI taxonomy): Bacteria > Bacillati > Actinomycetota > Actinomycetes > Kitasatosporales > Streptomycetaceae > Streptomyces > Streptomyces sp. NPDC088350. The sequence goes on from NZ_JBIVNL010000026.1 coordinate 45,314, forward strand.
CGCCGTAGACCGTGTAGAAGACGGTCGCCTCCCGCAGGTCGCCCGTGACGCGGGTGTCCGTGATGGTGACGTGGGTGCCGAGCCGGGGGTCCTTGATGCCGCGCTGCAGCTTCTGGGCCACCACCTCTCGGATGAGGTCCGCCAGCCTCTTGGCACGCGCGTTGTCGGCCACTGGTCCGTCTCCTTAGTAACTACGTCTTGCTGCAACTACGTCTTGCTGCTTGCTTCGGTCTTCGTCCGGCTTCAGTCTTCGTCGCTGTGGAGTCTGCGTCGAACGGAGAGCAGTTCCACCTCGGGCCGCGCGGCGACGAGTCGCTCGCAGCGGTCCAGTACGTCGGTGAGGTGTCCCGTGTCCCCGGAGACCACCGCGAGCCCGATCTCGGCCCTGCGATGGAGGTCCTGGCTGCCCGTCTCGGCCGCGCTCACCGCGTACTTGCGCTGGAGCTCGGCCACGATCGGACGGACGAGAGAGCGTTTCTCCTTCAGCGAGTGGACGTCGCCGAGGAGCAGGTCGAAGGACAGAGTCCCCACATACATGTGTGTCCGGATGTCCCGCCGGTTCGGGGTATGGGCGCCGGTCTCGGACGCCGATACAGGAACCGTACACGCAACAGCCGGGGCCGATCGACGGAATTCTGTCCCCGCCGACCGGCCCCGATCGCGTGCTGTGACGATCAGCCGCGAGGCTTCTCGCGCATCTCGTACGTCGCGATGACGTCGTCGACCTTGATGTCGTTGAAGTTGCCGAGGTTGATACCGCCCTCGAACCCTTCGCGGATCTCGGTGACGTCGTCCTTGAAGCGACGCAGACCGGAGATGTTGAGGCTCTCGGCGATGACCTTGCCGTCGCGGACGAGGCGCGCCTTGGTGTTGCGCTTGACCTCTCCGGAGCGGACCAGGACACCGGCGATGTTGCCCAGCTTGGACGACTTGAAGACCTCGCGGATCTCCGCCGTGCCGAGCTCGACCTCCTCGTACTCCGGCTTGAGCATGCCCTTCAGGGCCGCCTCGATCTCCTCGATGGCCTGGTAGATCACCGAGTAGTACCGGACGTCGACGCCCTCGCGCTCCGCCATCTGCGCCGCGCGGCCCGCAGCGCGGACGTTGAAGCCGATGACGATCGCGTCGGAGCCGGTCGCCAGGTCGATGTCCGACTCGGTGACCGCGCCCACGCCGCGGTGCAGGACGCGGATGTCGACCTCTTCGCCGACGTCGAGCTGGAGCAGCGAGGACTCGAGAGCCTCCACCGAACCGGACGCGTCGCCCTTGATGATGAGGTTGAGTTCCTGCACCAGACCGGCCTTGAGGGCCTCGTCCAGGTTCTCCAGGGAGAACCGGACTCCGCGCCGGGCGAAGTTGGCGTTGCGCTCGCGCGCCGCGCGCTTCTCGGCGATCTGACGTGCCGTGCGGTCCTCGTCGACGACGAGGAAGTTGTCGCCGGCGCCCGGGACGTTGGTGAGTCCGAGGACGAGGACCGGGGTCGAGGGACCCGCCTCTTCCACGTTGTCGCCCTTGTCGTCGAGCATCGCGCGGACACGGCCGTACGCGTCGCCGACCACCATGGTGTCGCCGACCCGCAGGGTGCCTCGCTGGACCAGGACGGTCGCGACGGCGCCGCGGCCACGGTCGAGGTGGGACTCGATCGCGATGCCCTGCGCGTCCTGCTCCGGGTTGGCCCGCAGGTCGAGCGAGGCGTCCGCGGTGAGGACCACGGCCTCCAGCAGGGCGTCGATGTTCAGACCCTGCTTGGCGGAGATGTCGACGAACATGGTGTCGCCGCCGTACTCCTCGGCCACCAGCCCGAACTCGGTGAGCTGACCGCGCACCTTGGTCGGGTCGGCGCCCTCGACGTCGATCTTGTTGACCGCGACCACGATCGGCACGTCGGCCGCCTTGGCGTGGTTCAGCGCCTCGATCGTCTGGGGCATCACACCGTCGTTGGCCGCCACCACGAGGATCGCGATGTCGGTCGACTTGGCACCGCGGGCTCGCATGGCGGTGAACGCCTCGTGACCCGGGGTGTCGATGAAGGTGATGCGACGCTCTTCGCCGTTGACCTCGGTCGCGACCTGGTACGCACCGATGTGCTGGGTGATACCGCCGGCCTCGCCCGCGACGACGTTCGTCTTGCGGATGGTGTCGAGGAGGCGGGTCTTACCGTGGTCGACGTGACCCATGACGGTCACGACCGGCGGACGCGCGACGAGGAACTCCTCGCCACCCTCGTCCTCGCCGAACTCGATGTCGAAGGACTCGAGCAGCTCGCGGTCCTCCTCCTCGGGGCTGACGATCTCCAGGACGAAGTTCATCTCGTCCGCGAGGAGCTTCAGCGTCTCGTCGGAGACGGACTGCGTGGCAGTGACCATCTCGCCGAGGTTCATCATCACGCCGACGAGCGACGCCGGGTTGGCGTTGATCTTCTCGGCGAAGTCGGTGAGGGACGCACCGCGCGACAGACGGACGGACTGTCCGTTGCCACGAGGGAGCATCACACCGCCGACCGACGGGGCCTGCATGGCCTCGTACTCCTGGCGCCTCTGCCGCTTCGACTTGCGACCGCGACGCGCGGGACCACCGGGACGGCCGAAGGCGCCCTGTGTGCCACCGCGGGCACCCGGACCACCGGGACGACCACCGAAACCGGGACGGCCACCGCCGCCACCGGCGGGAGCACCCGGACGGCCGGCGAAACCGCCGCCACCGCCACCGGGACCCGCGGGACGACCGGCGAAACCGCCACCGCCGCCACCGGGACGACCGGCGAAGCCGCCGCCGCCACCGGGACGACCGCCGCCGGCACCGGGACCGCCGGGACGACCGCCGCCGGCACCGGGACCACGGCCACCGGGGCCGCCACCGGGACGGGGGCTGCCCGCAGCGGGACGCTGCGGCATCATGCCGGGGTTCGGACGGTTGCCACCGGGGCCACCGCCGGGACGCGGAGCGCCGCCCTGCGGGCGGGGCATGCCGCCCGGGGTCGGACGCGCGCCACCCGGAGCGCCGGGACGGGGACCGCCCGCAGCACCCTGGGGACGGGGACCGCCCTGACCGGCACCCTGCGGACGCGGAGCGCCACCAGGAGCACCACCGGGACGGTCCTGGCCGCCGGGCCGCGGGGCACCGGGACGAGGCGCGCCGGGGCGCGCCATGCCGGTGGAACCACCGGAGGTGAACGGGTTGTTGCCCGGACGGGGACCGGCCGGACGAGCACCGGGACGCGCGCCCTGGCCGGCCGGACGCGGAGCGCCGGGACGGTCACCGCGGTCACTGCGCTCGGGACGGTCGCCACGACCCTGACCGCCCTGGCCGGGACCGGCCGGACGCGCGGCGCCCGGACGGGGAGCCTGGCTCGCCGGACGCGGGGCGCCCGGACGGGGTGCGGAGCCGCCGGTGGAGGCAGGGGCGGCCGGAGCCGCGGGAGCCGCCGGAGGCGCGGTGAACTCGGGCGTGGTCGGCGCCGGCGAGGCCGGGGCCGGACGCGGCGCGGGCCGCGGGCCCGGACGGGGGCCGGAGCCGCCGATGGAGGCCGGAGCCGCCGGTGCGGCGGGAGCCGCGGGGGCGCTCTCGGCGACGGCCGGCTTCGGGGCCGGCGGGCGCGGGGCGGCAGGACCCGGACGGGCACCCTGCGCCGGAGAGGGGGCTCCCGGACGGGCCGGGGCAGCCTTGCGCGCGGGGGCGGGCTTGCCGCCTCCGCTGCCCTGCTGGAGGGCGTCTGTCAGCTTGCGTACAACGGGCGCCTCGATCGTCGAGGACGCCGAACGGACGAATTCACCGAGTTCTTGGAGCTTGGCCATGACGACCTTGCTCTCCACCCCGAACTCCTTGGCGAGTTCGTATACCCGGACCTTAGCCACTTCGCTCCTTTTAGGTCCGGGTTGCGTCCGGACCGTCGCTACTTCATGGGCGTACTCATCGCGTGCTCATCGAGTGCTCATCGCAATCTCGACCTACTTCCAACTCGCGGAATACCGGGCCGCACGGAGGTTCCGTACGACTCGCTCTTACGGTGTCGCCTGCTCGACGTAGAGGCGCAACGCCTTTGTGTCGAGCGATCCCTGGGCACGCAGCGCCCGCGGGAACGCCCGGCGGCGTACCGCCAGGTCGAGACAGACCAGGGCGGGATGCAGATACGCACCCCGGCCGGGCAGCGTACCGCGATGATCGGGGACGCATTCACCCTCGACCGCCACGATGCGCAGCAGTTCCTTCTTGGCCGCTCGCTCCCGGCACCCCACACAGGTGCGCTCAGGGCATGCGCGGGCTCGCGTCCGGCCAGACACTGCTAAGTCTACCTCCCCGCACCGACCTCACCCCTTTGGGGCAAGAATCGAACGGTTGTTGTCGTGATCTCAGCCCCTCGCGGCCGAGATCTATTCCCCGGGCTGGTCGGACGGCTGTTCGGTGTCCGGACGGATGTCGATCCGCCAGCCCGTGAGGCGGGCCGCGAGTCGGGCATTCTGCCCTTCCTTGCCGATCGCCAGCGACAGCTGGTAGTCCGGCACCGTCACGCGCGCGGAGCGGGCCGCGAGGTCCACCACCTCGACCCGGGAGACCCGGGCCGGGGACAGCGCGTTGGCCACCATGTCGGCCGGGTCGTCCGACCAGTCGACGATGTCGATCTTCTCACCGTTCAGCTCGCCCATCACCGCGCGCACCCGGCCGCCCATGGGGCCGATGCAGGCGCCCTTGGCGTTCAGGCCGCTGCGGGTGGAGCGGACGGCGATCTTCGTGCGGTGGCCGGCCTCGCGCGCGATGGCGGCGATCTCCACCGACCCGTCGGCGATCTCCGGCACCTCCATGGCGAACAGCTTCTTCACCAGATTGGGATGCGTACGGGACAGCGTCACGGACGGCCCCCGCACACCCTTGGCCACCCGGACGACGTACGACCGAAGCCGCATGCCGTGCGGGTACGTCTCGCCGGGCACCTGCTCCTGCACCGGCAGGATGGCCTCCAGCTTGCCGATGTCGACGAGCACGTTCTTCGGGTCGCGGCCCTGCTGGACCACGCCGGTGACGATGTCGCCCTCACGGCCCGCGTACTCGCCGAGCGTCGCGTCGTCCTGGGCGTCGCGCAGCCGCTGCAGGATGACCTGCTTGGCGGTGGTGGCGGCGATACGGCCGAAGTCGGACGGGGTGTCGTCGAACTCGCGCGCCTCCTGCCCCTCCTCCAGGTCCTCGGGGTCCTCCTTCGCCCACACCGTCACGTGGCCGGTCTCCCGGTTGAGCTCCACGCGCGCGTGGTGGCGGCTTCCCTCGGTGCGGCGGTAGGCGATGAGGAGCGCCGACTCGATCGCCTCGACCAACAGGCTGAAGGAGATCTCCTTCTCCCGTACCAAGCCCCGCAGGGCACTCATGTCGATGTCCACGGCTACGCCTCCTCTTCGTTCTCGGTGTCTTCTGCGTGCTCTTCGTTCTTGCTCTTGCGGTTGAACTCGACCTGGACGCGGGCCTTGACTACATCCGCGAGGGCGAGCCGCCTGGCGGTGGGCCTGCGCCCCTTCACGCCGGGCACCTCGACGTCGATGCCGTCGTCGTCCACCTCGATGATCCGGGCGACCAGCTCACCGCTCCCGGCCAGCTGGAACCTCACCAGCCGGTCGGTGGCACGCACGTAGTGACGGTGCTCGGTGAGCTCGCGCTCGGCACCGGGGGTCCCGACTTCCAGGGTGTACTCCCCCGCGCCCATCGCGTCGGTCTCGTCGAGCTTCGCGGAGAGCGCGCGGCTCACATCCGCGATCTGGTCCAGATCGGCGCCCGTGTCGGAGTCGACGACCACGCGCAGCACCCGCTTGCGTCCGACCGAGTCCACTTCGACCTCTTCGAGATCGAGTCCCTGGGAGCTGACGAGCGGTTCCAGCAGTTCTCGCAGCCTCTCGCTCTGGGTCGTGCTCATCCGGGTGACTCCTCGGCCGCGTGTGCTGTTGTGGGTAGGGCGCGTGTCTGCTCAAAGGGTATCCGGTCGCGGGGTGTGTTGCCGCCCACGTATGCCTCCGGCGGTGGAGCGGGGCGCCTTTGAGCTCGGGTGGTTTCGGTTGTCGGGCGAGTGCCGGTTGTGGTGGGCCGGTCGCGCCCACGCGGCGGAGCCGCACATCGATTCAGCCCCGCGCCCCTTAGGTGGGTCTACGAGCCGGTGACATCAGTTCGGGGGGCGCGCGGGTACCGTGATCACGGGCGCGCAGCCCTTCCCGTGTTTTCGTTCGTACGAGCCCCCCGAGGACGATCTGCCGTGCCGTTCCCCCCACCTCCGCGCACCCTCCCGGGGCCGCGCAGAAGGAGCCTGCTCGCCTCGGCCGCCGGAGCCGCCCTCCTTGTGGGGTGCTCCAGCAATGCCGACGACTCCGAGAACACCGCGGGCAGCCCGTCGGCCGCCGAACCCGCACGCGCGCGTGCGGCCACCGACAGCGAGACCCTGCTCCGGCGCTACGACGCGGCACTCGCCGCCCACCCGACACTGGCGGACCGCCTGACCCCGCTGCGCGCGGAGGTCGTCCGGCACGCGGCGGCCTTCGGCGGCGGAAGCGGCGGCTCTACGGCCACGTCCTCCGCTACGGCCAGTGCCTCGCCGTCGGTATCGGCCTCGGTTTCGGCCTCGGTTTCGGCCTCGGTTTCGGCCTCGGTTTCGGCCTCGGTTTCGGCCTCGGTTTCGGCTTCCGCCGTACCCGCGACTCCGAGCGACGCCCTTGCCGAGCTGGCCGCCGCCGAGCGGACCCTCGCCGACCGGCGGGCCAAGGCGCTGCTCGAACTGCCCGGTGAGCTGGCCCGGCTGCTGGCCTCGGTGGCCGCCGCCGGTGCCGCGCACGCGTATCTGTTGACGGAGGGTGCCAAGTGAGCGAGGAGAAGGCCGCGGAACTGACGGCGCTGCAGGCGGCACTGGCCGCCGAGCACGCGGCGGTGTACGGCTACGGCGTGGTCGGCGGCCGTATCCGCGAAGGCCGGCGCACGGAGGCCAAGGCGGCCTACGACGCCCACCGCGCCCGGCGCGACGCACTCGTGCGCGAGGTGCGGGACCTGGGCGGCAAGCCGGTGGCCGCGTCGGCCGCGTACGCGCTGCCGTTCCCGGTACCGGACTCGGCAGCGGCGGTACGGCTCGCCGCGGAGCTGGAGGACCGGGTGGCCGGGGTCTATTCCGACCTCGTGCGGGCGTCGACGGACGGGCTGCGCGGTACGGCCACCGAGGCGCTGCGGGAAGCGGCGGTCCGGGCGGTGCGGTGGCGCGGCGGGAGCGTACCCTTCCCAGGTCTCGCCGAGCGGGCCGCGATCCCCACGGCCTCGGTGACACCCACAGCGTGATCCGCACGGGGACGCAGGACGGCAGGACCGCAGGAAGGGAACAACTCGCGCATGGCTTTCGAACCGCCGCAGCGTCTGGTGAGGGCGCTCGGTGAGACGGCACCGAGCGGTGACGACTGGTTGGAGAAGCTGCCCGAGGTGGCCCAACAGGCCGTTGATCTACGCGGGTTGACTGTGGAGCGGGTGCAGGTGCCGGGTGGGCGCAGCAGCCTGGTCGTGCTGGTGCGGAGGCCTGACGGGACACCGGCGGTACTGAAGCTGGCCCCGCGCCGGGCTCGGCCCGAGAGCGAGCGGGCCGCGCTGGCCCACTGGGGTGGGCGGGGTGCCGTGCAGCTGGTCGAGGAGTCGGCCGGTGAGGGTGTGCTGGTGCTGGAGCGGTTGCATCCGGATGTGTCGGTGCGGTCGTTGCCCGAGGCGAAGGCGTTGCTGGAGGCGGCGGGGACGTTGCGGCGGCTGTGGGTGGAGCCGCCGGCGGACCATGTCTTTGAGACCGTGAGCGAGCGGACCGGACGGCAGGCGGCGGCGATGCGGGGCGCGTCCGCGGAGGTGGCGCCACTGGTGAGCGCGGCTCTCGAAGCGCGTGAGGAGCTGTTGGCTGCGCCGCCGGAGCAGCGGTTGCTGCATGGGACGTTTCGGCAGAGCAAGGTGTTGGCCGGGGATCGGGTGCCGTGGTTGGCCGTGGGGCCGGATCCGGTGGTGGGTGAGTGCGCGTTCGATCTTGCTCGGTTGGTGCGGGATCGGGTGGAGGATCTGATCGCTACGCCTTCGGGGGCGTCCACAACTCGGCGGCGGGTCAAGCGGCTTGCCGAGTCCTTGGATGTGGATCAGGAGCGGTTGCGGGGGTGGACGTTGTTCCGGGCGGTCGAGTCGGGGGTGAGGGCGCTTCGGGTGGGGCGGCCTCGGGATGCTGAGTTGTTGCTGGAATTTGCCGGGTGGCTTTAGGTCGTCTTTTAGCTGCGGGTGCGTTGTGGCTGGTCGCGCAGTTCCCCGCGCCCCTAGATGGCCGGCGTTAGGGCGCGTATCGGGTCGTGATCAATCTGCCGATTCGCCTTTGTGGTGGGGCCTGAACCGGTAGATGTTCTTCCGTGACACGAGTGCAACTGAC
>NZ_JBIVNL010000027.1:0-29754 GCF_044753545.1 Streptomyces sp. NPDC088350
TCGACCTTGGCGGGCACTCGCTCCTCGCGACCCGTCTGATCAGCCGGATCCGTACCGCGCTGGGCGCCGAGATCAGCGTCCGGACCATCTTCGAGTCACCGACCCCCGCCGGACTCGCCACCACCTTGGCCCACACCGGCACGGCCCGGTTGCCGCTCGTGGTGCGGCAACGGCCGGAGCGGGTGCCGCTGTCGTTCGCCCAGCAGCGACTCTGGTTCATCGCCCAGTTGGAAGGACCGTCCGCGACCTACAACAACTCGGTGGTGCTCCGCCTCGACGGAGAGCTCGATGCCGCGGCGCTCCAGCTGGCGCTCGGCGATGTGATCACCCGGCACGAGGTGCTGCGTACCGTGTTCCCGGCCACCGATCTCGAGCCGTTCCAGGAGGTACTCGCCATGGCCGAACTCGGCCGGTGGCTGGAGACCTGCCAGGCCACCGAGGACGAGGTGGCCGCCGCGGTGACCGAGGTGATCGAGCAACCCTTCGACCTGGCGGCGGAGATCCCGCTGCGGGCGCGGCTGCTGGCGGTCGGTCCGGAGGAGCACGTGCTGGTGGTGGTCCTGCACCACATCGCCACCGACGGCTGGTCGACCGGGATTCTCACCCGCGACCTGTCGGCGGCGTACGCGGCGCGGCTGCGCGGGACGGCGCCGGAGTGGGATCCGCTGCCGGTGCAGTACGCGGACTACGCGCTGTGGCAACGGGAGTTGCTGGGCGAGGAGGACGACCCGGACAGCCTGCTCGCCGCCCAGGTTCAGTACTGGCGGAGGGCGCTCGACGGTGCTCCGCCGGAGCTGGCGCTGCCTGCCGACCGGCCGCGCCCGGCGGTGAGCGGCAACCAGGGACACACCGTCCCCGTCGAGCTCCCGGCCCCGGTACACGCCCGGCTGGTCGCGCTGGCGCGGGCGCAGGGCGTGACCCTGTTCATGGTGGTGCAGGCGGCGCTCGCGGTGCTGCTGGCGAAGCTCGGGGCCGGCGAGGACATCCCGGTCGGCGCGCCCGTGGCCGGGCGGATGGACTCGGCGCTGGACGACCTTGTCGGGTTCTTCATCAACACGCTGGTGCTGCGCACCGACCTGTCCGGCGACCCGGAGTTCACCACCCTGCTGGGCCGGGTGCGGGACTGTTGGCTCGATGCGCTGGAGCATCAGGACGTGCCGTTCGAGCGGCTGGTGGAGGCGCTCGCTCCGGACCGGTCGATGGGACGGCACCCGCTGTTCCAGGTGGTCCTCACCCTGCAGAACAACGCCCAGGCGACGCTCGATCTGCCCGGCCTGCGGCCCAGCACCGTCCGGATCGGGGAGCGGGCCGCGCGGTTCGACCTCAGCGTCTTCATGGCGGAGCTGGCCGGTCCCGATGGCGGCAAGCACGGGCTCCGCGGTTCGATCACGGCATCGGCCGATCTGTTCGACGAGGCCACCGCGACCGCGATCGCCCGGCGTTTCGTCCAGGTCCTGGAAGCCGTCGCGGCCGCTCCCCGGGCCAGGATCCACGAGCTCGGAATCCTGGACGCCGGCGAACGGGCGCAGCTGGTCTCGCGAGGGAACGACACCGAGGTGCGCGCGGAGCCGGTGCTGCCGCACGAGCAGTTCCTGGCGCAGACCGAGCGGTGTCCGGACACGGTGGCCGTGGTGTGCGGGGACGAGTCGGTCACGTACGCGGAGCTCGGGGTGCGGGCCGGGCGGGTCGCCGGGTTCCTGCGGTCGGCGGGAGTCGGCCCGGACAGCGTGGTGGCCGTGTGTCTGCCGCGGGGCGTGGATCTGGTGGCCACCCTGCTCGGTGTCTGGCTGGCCGGTGGCGCGTTCCTTCCGGTGGATATGGGCGTACCGGTGGAGCGGATGGCGTATCTGCTGTCCGACAGCCGTGCGGTGCTGGTCGTGGGCAGTTCGGAGGTGCTCGACGAGTTGCCGGCGGGCCGGATCCGGGCGGTGGACGTGGCCGACGCGCTGCGCGGGCCGACTGGCTCCGCCGAATCCGGCGGGCGTCTTCCAGGCCGGCTCGCTTACGTGATCTACACCTCCGGGTCCACCGGCGCCCCGAAGGGGGTTGCGGTCACCCAGGGCGGACTGGCCGCCTATTTGGGCTGGGCCCGGCGGTATGGCGGCGCCATGCCGCTGCACTCGCCGATCGGGTTCGACCTGACGATGACCAGCTGGCTGGTGCCGCTGATGTCGGGGGAGCCGGTGGTGGCGAGCCCGGAGGGCGGTGCCGAGGGGCTGGCCGCTCTGGTGCGGCGGCGGGGTGGGTTCGGCTCGGTCAAGCTGGTGCCCGCTCATCTGCCGTTGCTGGCGGAGATGCTGTCGCCGGAGGAGTTGGCGTCGGCCGCCGGGTGCCTCGTGGTCGGTGGCGAGGCGCTGGACGGGCGGACGGTGCGGGACTGGCTGGACCGTGCGCCGGGCGCGGTGATCGTCAATGAGTACGGCCCGACCGAGGCGGTCGTCGGATGCAGCACGTTCGACGTGCGGGCCGGTGACGATGTTGCGGCCACGGTGCCGATCGGTACGCCCGCTCCGGGGGCCGGGCTCTATGTGCTGGACCAGTGGCTCAACCCGGTTCCGCCCGGCGTGGTCGGTGAGCTGTACATCGCGGGGGCACAACTGGCGCGCGGGTACCTGCGCCGGACCGCGCTGACCGCGGAGCGGTTCGTGGCGTGTCCGTTCGGTCGCGCCGGCGACCGCATGTACCGGACCGGGGACCTGGCGAAGTGGACCCCGCAGGGGCAGCTGGCGTTCGAGGGCAGGGCCGACGACCAGGTGAAGATCCGCGGGTACCGGATCGAACCGGGCGAGGTAGAAGCGGTGATGACGGCATGCCCGCAGGTCGCCCAGGTCGCCGTGATCGTGCGCGAGGACCGCCCCGACGACCGGCGGCTGACCGCATACGTCGTCCCCGCCGACACCGACGCGGATGCCGACGTGACCGCGACGGCGGCTCGCGCGTACGCCGCTCGGCTGCCCGAGTACATGGTTCCTGCCGGGATCGTCGTGCTCGATGCCCTGCCGCTCACCCCCAACGGCAAGCTCGACCGCAACGCCCTGCCTGCTCCCCGCTACGGCACCGGAGCCGAGACCGGCCGCGCCGACTACGGGGCGGCCTCGGCGATCGAAGAGGCCATGTGCGAGGCGTTCGCGGAGGTGCTCGGGGTCGAGCGCGTCCGGCCGGACGACAGTTTCTTCGAGCTGGGCGGGCACTCGCTGCTGGCGGTCAGGCTCGTATCGCGGCTGCGGGAACGCGGGGTAGAGGTGTCGACCCGGAGTCTGTTCGCGTCGCCGAGCGTCTCCGGGCTGCTGGAGCAGATGCAGCTCTCGTCGGTGAAGGACGGACTCGGGGTACTGCTGCCGATCCGGGCCAAGGGCAGCAAGCCCCCGTTCTTCTGCATCCATCCGGGAGGAGGCCTGAGCTGGTGCTACATGCCGCTGGCCAGGGCGGTCCCGGAGGACCGCCCGTTGTATGGGCTGCAGGCCCCCGGCCTGGACAACCAGGGTGAGTTCCCCGGCTCGATATCGGAGATGGCCGCGATCTATCTCGACCAGATCCGCGCCGTGCAGCCGACGGGTCCCTATCACCTGCTCGGCTGGTCCTTCGGCGGCGTTCCCGCGCACGAGATCGCGACGCAGTTGCGCGCGGCCGGCGAGGAGGTGGCCGCCCTCGTCTTCCTGGACTCCTATCCGTCGAGCGACCCCGGTGACGAGCCTGTTGCCGGGCCGGACGACGAGGACGCCGTGGCCGAGCTCGCCGCGCGGATGCGCCAGGAGGCGGGCGGAGTGCTCGGGGCCATGTCGGACGAGGAATGTCTGCACCTGGCCCGGATCTACCGCAAGGCGGCGGCGATCAGGCGCTCTCACCGTCCCGGCGTCTTCGACGGCGACGCGCTGCTCATCGTCGCCGCCGAGAACAACGCCGGGAACAACACTGACAACGCGCCGGCGACCGACCGGTGGCGCCCTTTCATCTCCGGCGGGATAACCGACACGTCGGTCCCCTGCGCCCACCACGACATGGTGCGTCCGGACATGCTCGACGCGGCCTGGTCCGCGATATCGGACTGGCTCGGAACGGAGGACTGACGCGAAGAGGCGCGCTGTCAGGGGCTTCCCGGAGAGGCGAATGAGCCCGCGGTCGCCGCCGGGGTGCAGGCCTTCGGCGGCCATCTCCTGCAAGTGCGACGGCCGTTCGTGGCAATGGCGGTCAACGGCCGTGTCGTTCCCGGGTGACAGCGGCCGGTCTGGCGAGTCGGCTCGCGGTGACGGCGGACATGCGAACGCGATCCCTGTTTCCTGGTCGACCGTCATGGTCAACCAAGATCATTCAGGGATCGCGTTCCCGCTCCGCGAGCTCACCGGCTCATTCCAGGATCCAGGCTGGACTGCGAGGCAGGTCCTTGCCCACCTGACTGTCCGGTTACTTGTTCGCCAGCTCGCTCTTCTCCTCCAGGGCGAGTCGTCCGGTGCCGCTGAGCGTTGCCAGGTCGATTTCGGCGATGCACCGCACCTGGTCGCCATTGAGGACAAGGTGACCTTCGAGGTGAACGGTGCCGGTGCTGTTGTCGAAGTCGGCCCGGCTCAGGTCGGTGGCTTCGCGGTCGAGCGGAAAGCCGAGTTCTGTTCCGCCGCGGGTCTCAGTGAATTTGACCAGGACGTATCCCATCTCACCTGTGCGCTTGCGCAGCTCCTCGACGGTCGGCTCCGCCCCGCCGATGACGATCAGCTGGCTGGCGGTGAGGCGCTCGGTCAGGTCGTTCATGAGTGATCTCCTGTGAATGGTTGGGATGAATCGACGGCCCGCGCCATGAGATGCGTGAGCGTGATCACGGCACAGGGCGGGGTCACAGCCGCGGGTCGGTGATTCTGGCCCGCTCCTCCAGTTCGCACGCGAAGTCCCGCCAGGCCTGCGCGTTGTGCTGGGCGAGGCGCATCACGGCGACGACGCAGTGCGCGGGAACGACTCTGGCGACCGCCTTGAGCCGTCCGGCGTTGGCCGCGTTGAGGTGCAGCAGCTGAAGAAGCGCCTTGCCGCGGTCGGTCCCGCGCATTGCGGGGTCGCGCATTAGCTTCTGTGCCAGGTTCGCGTCGGCGAGTGCCGTCTCCGTGACGCCGGTACCGGGCGCGGAGGCCGAGGCGGCGGTGACGGCGATGGCGCGCGTCGGCACCTGACTGGCCGGCTCCGGTGTCGCCGACGCTCTGCGGACGGAGCGCTCTCGGACCGGCGAATCACCCCTGGCGAGCCGGTTGCGCACATCCAGCACGGTCGCCGCCGAAATGCCCGCGACACGTGCGATGTCGCGCAACGACGCCTTCGGCCTGTCGGCCAACAGTTCGGCGGCCCGCCTGCGTCCCTCGCCGCTGTCCAACGGGCGTACCTTGCCGTCCCGGCCGACGCGCGAGCCGGCCTGGGCCGCATCGTCGCCCGAACGCCTGCGGATAGATGCGACCGTCCGCGCCCCGAGACCGGCGGCCTGGCCGATAGCCCGGTCGGACATGTGCGGATGGGAGGCGATGATGCGCTCGGCCGCGGCCTGTCTGTCGGTCTGGGACAGCGGCAACCCGTGCGTGACGTTCTCCTGCACCGCACGCAGGAAGACGTCCGCTTCGCTACCATCGAAGAAAACCACGTCGATGGTTTCCTGACCCCGAATGGAGGCAGCCATCAATCGATGCATACCGTCGATCACTCGCATGGTGCGACGGTCGACGAGGATGGGTGGTAACGCCGTTTCCGTTTCCGTCAGACGCATGATATGAGTTTTGTCTTCGCCATCCAGCCGAGGGGATTCTCCCGGGCATATGGATATGACGGGTACGGCTACCACGTCGCTCGAAGCGACCGCATTGTCCCTGTGTGTCAGATGGTCAAATGGCCGGTCCCGTTGTGATTGTGGGGAACGTGCTGGTCTTGGCCCCATTGACTCAGTCCTCTGAGATCGGTCTGGCTACGGACCTGTGAACTGTCCAATTCTCTGTGAATGGCTGATTCCTGCCAAGTCTCGAACGCTGCTTGCGTTGATGGAATTCTTGATGGGGTAAGGTCCCCTGGCATATGCGTTGGATTCGTTGGCGAGTGGTCCTGTATTTCGTTGCCCGTCCTACGGATCAGTCGATGACAGGCAATGCGATGGTCCTCCCGCGGGAATCACCGCTCTGTTCTTTTGCGAACCCTCCCTATCCGGCGGCCTTGGGTCAAGCCCCGCACGACTGACCGGGCGAGGGGCGGTGTGCCGCCCCTCGCCCGGTCGTGTGCCCGCGCTTTTGTTCAACTGCGGCACTGCGTCGCTTGAACGCGCGCTCTAGTGCGTCCCTCCGCCGTTCGGCACCGACCAGAGGAGCCCGTCGGCCGACGGTACGAGCCCGCCCTCGAACAGCGGCCGTTCCGTCTCGGAGTCCGGACCCAGCAACGCCCTTGCCTGCACCTGGGCGCCCTCGTGCATGGCCCGCTTCACCACCGAGGACTTCAGTATCGGGATCATGCTCTGGTCCTCGTCGGCGATGAGCTCGTCCACGGCTTCGGCGAACTCCCTGGCCCGGCTCTCGTAGTCCCCGGCCGTCGAACCGGTGACGGCGAGCGACTCTCCGGAGACTCCGCCGATGAGCTCCACGAACGACTCGAGTTCGGTGCGGGGGTTCTTGGTGACCTGCTTGGCCGACGAGTAGTACGCATCCGGGGTGACGTTCAGGTCGTAGAACGCCTTGAGGAACTCGTGGTAGACGCCGTACTCCCGGCGATACCGCATCTCGAACTCCGAGAACGCCTCGTGCTCGCCGACCACCCCGGCCAGCACGCTGTTGATCGACCGCGACGCGAGCAGCGCGCTGTAGGTGGCCAGGTGCACTCCGGAGGAGAACACCGGGTCGATGAAGCAGGCCGCGTCACCGACCAGCAGCAGCCCTGGCCGCCAGAATTTCTCGTTGATGTAAGAGTAGTCCTTGCGGACCCGGAGTTCCCCGTACTGGCCGTCCGTCACCCGCTTCGCATCGCGCAGATAGTCGCTGATCATGGGGCACTCGGCGATCAGCGAGCGCATCGCCTCCTCGCGGTCCCCCTGGATCCTGGAGGCCTTGTCGTGCGGGACCACGGCGCCCACGCTGGTGAGCCGGTCCGACAGCGGGATGTACCAGAACCAGCCGTTGTCGAAGGCCACCGAGAGCACGTTGCCGGAGTTCGGCGGAGGGAGTCGCCTGCCACCCTCGAAGTACCCGAACAGTGCCACGTTGCGGAAGAACTCCGAGTACCTGCGTTTCCCGCCGACGCTCGGGTAGATCCGGCTCTTGTTGCCCGACGCGTCGACCACGAACTTCGCCCGGATCTCGCGGGCCGCCCCGGTCTCGTCCACATAGGAGACCCCACGCACCCGCTCGTCGTCGTCGAGGACCGCGGTGACGCTGCACTGCTCGCGGACGTCGACGCCCACCTGCTTGGCGCGGTCGAGCAGGATCTGGTCGAACCTGCTGCGTTCCACTTGGTACGCGAACGACGTCTCCCCGGCCAGCAGGGGGGACACGGAGAAGGAGAATGTCCACGGCTCGGGACTGGCACCCCACCGCTGCGTTCCACCACGCTTGACGGGGAACCCGGCCTTCGCCAGTTCGTCGGAGACTCCGGTCAGCCGGCACACGCCATGAACCGTGGCGGGAAGCAGTGACTCCCCGATCTGCCAGCGGGGGAACGTCTCCTTCTCCAGGAGCACCACCCGCGAGCCCTGCATCGCGACCAGCGACGCGACCGTCGATCCCCCCGGGCCCCCGCCCACCACCAACAGATCAAACTCCTCGGCAGCATTGTCGCTCATTACGCTTCCTTCCGCGTTATGGCATCACCGCTGTGGCGCGATCATGCTGTGCCGTATTCAGGGCTCAGGCTAAGAGGTCGGATCGCTATTATCAATGTCGCTTACCGCTGTCTGCGGCGGATTGGAAAGCGCCCTGCCCTGGACTACCCTGACCCGGTGGAAGATTTCCTGCGATGCCGAATAGGAGAGTGCAGATGAGCGGAGAAACGGCCTGGGCGCCGCATGAGATCACACCTGTCGACGTGGGGGTCGACGCGAGCTCGCAGGGCCTGTACGCGTACCTGCGCGAGCTGCCCAGCCTCAGCGAGTTGCTGATCGGAAACAAGGCAGTTGTTTTCCGCGGTTTCGGGGTCGCACCGGAGACGCTCGACCCGTTGCTGGAAACTATTCTGGAAAACCGGCTGCCGTATGTTCACGGTAATTCACCGAGATCCAAGGTCGGCGACAACATCTACACGTCGACCGAATACCCGGCCGCGCTGACCATCTCGATGCACAATGAGTTGTCATATGCGGCGCAGTGGCCGGCGAGGTTGCTCTTCTACTGCGAGCAGGCGCCCGAATCCGGCGGTGCGACACCGGTCGTGGACGGTGCCCGCTGGCTGAGCTCCATCGACCCTGAGGTCCGGCAGGCCTTTGCCGAGGGCGTGCGCTATACCCAGAATCTGCACGACGGCGTCGGCCTGGGCAAGAGCTGGCAGGACACCTTCGAGACCGACGACCGGGCCGATGTCGAGGCGTACCTCTCCGGAGCGGACGCGACGTGGCAGTGGACCGGCGACGGTCTCAGGATCAGCCAGACGCGGCCCGCCACCACCTGTCATCCGGTCACCGGCGAGGAAGTGTGGTTCAGCCAGTTCGACCAGTGGCATCCCGCGATGCTCGGTGATGCCGCGGCGGCGGCGCTGGCGCGGATCATGAGCCCCGAGGAGCTGCCGCAGTCCACGGCCTTCGCGAGCGGCGAGCCGATTCCGGGCGAGTACGCGACCCATGTGCGCGACCAGGGTCTCGCCTCCGCCGTCGACGTGGACTGGCGCACCGGCGACCTGCTGCTGATCGACAACGTGCTGGTCGGCCACGGACGCCGGCCGTACACCGGCGCCCGCCGGGTGCTGGTGGCCATGTCCTGAGCCACTCCCACCCTCCTTCCTTCCTTTTTCTTCTTCGGTTCACGTCCACAGGTCAAGGCCGGGGGACGGGCGCCCGGGGGCCATCTCGCGCCCGTCCCCCGGCCGTCTATTCGGCGCGGAGGGCGGTTGCCGTTCCGGCCTTCGCCGCCCAGCCGGCCGGGCCGAGCGCGCCGACGATCGCGATGACCAACCCGGCGAGTCCCATCAGGACCAGCTCCCACGCGGAGTACACCGTCAGCAGTGACTGCGGGTACCCGGAGTTCGCGGCGTGCGCCATCACCGGCACCACGGCATGGTGCAGGAAGACCCCTGCGGGGACTCCGACGATTCCGGCGACCAGACCGACGCTCGCGACCGAGCACACCACCATGAGGAGGGTCTGGCGTGGCGTCATACCGATCGCCTTGTACACACCGATGTCGTGAGCTCGCTCGCGGATCTGCAGTGCCACGGTGTTCAGCACGCCGAGTCCGGCGACCACGGTGATCAGGATCGTGAGCATCGCGATCAAGGTGAGTACGGCGAGGAACTGCGTGGTCGAAGCCTGGGACGAGGTGGCCCGATAGGAGTGACCGAGCGCCGCGGACACCTTGTTGGTGTATGCCTGCACGCTGGTGCCGGGCTGGAGGGCCACGTCGAAGTACTGCGGCTGCGCGCCCGAGTCGATGCGGGAGAGCGTGGCCGGGCTCAGGTACAGGGCGGGCTGACTGCCGGTCTTGAACACCTCGCCCACGATCTGGACCTTCAGCTGGTGCCGGCCGGAGATCAGTGTGTACGTCGACCCGACCGAGGTGCCGGTGTCGGTGAGGAACAGGGTGTTCACGGCCACCTCCGCCGCGCCGGAGGAGGTGGAGTACCAGCGGCCGGAGATCAGCGGGATCCCGCTCAAGGACGGGGTGTCGCCGTAAGCGACGGCGGACGCCTTCTGCGCCGCTCCGGACACGCTGAACTGGGCGTCGGTCTCGGTCATGTAGTACCGCGTTCCGGTCTGTGCTTTCAGCACCGACTCGACCGCACGCTGCTGCGTGCCGCTCAGGGAGGGGGCCTCGCCGCCTGCGCCGCGCGACACCTGCACCGGCATACGCGAGTAGGGCGAGTCGTCGCCGACCCGGTTCAGTGTCGCCCCCAGCCCGATGCCGAACGTCACAGCCGCGGCGCCGAACACGATGACCACCCAGGTCGTCAGCGTCCGGGCAGGCCGGGCGGCAGGCGCGGCCAGGCCGAGCGTGACCGACCGGGGGAGTGACCGAAGCCGCGCCGCGGCCCGGTGCGCGAAGAAGCCGTGGACCGACCGGGGGGCACGGCCGGTGGTGATCGCCTGGATGGCGCTCATACGACCCGCCCGCAGGGCGGGAAGAACCCCGCCGACCGCGGTCAGCGCGACCGCCGCCAGCGGAACCAGGACGTCGACCCACAGGGGGACGCTCAGCGTCCCCACCTGATAGACGTGCGCGTTCACCTGGAGCAGGGGAATCGCCAGCAGGTTCCCGACCACGACTCCGACGGCGCAGCCGAGCAGCGCGGGAACCAGCACCAGCAGCACGTACGAGACGACGACCTGCACCGGGCTGAAACCGATCGCCTTGAGTACCCCGATCCGGGTGGTTCCGGCGATCACCGCACCGGCCACCACGTTCACCACGATCAGCACCGAGATCACCAGCGCGATCACGCCGAACGCGATGATGAACGGCACCCACGGCTGGATCCCGCCTTGTTCCGCCTGCCGAACGTCCAGATAGGACGCGCTGCCGAGCACCGCGCCGCTCGGCAGCGCCGACCGCACCGAGGCGATGTCGGCGGCGACCTCGGACTTGGAACCGGCGTGGGTGAACCGGTAGAGCATCTGGGCCTGCCCGGTTCCTCCCGCGCTCCGGAGCGAGGCGATCTGGGACGGCGTCACCCAGCCCGCGGCGGTGTGCGTGATCGAGTTCGCGGTACCGACCACGGTCAGCTTCTGCGAGCCGATGGTGAGAGTCGACCCGGTGAACACCCCGTTGCCCCGGTCGACCACGATCTGCCCGGCGCCGTCCGGCCAGTGGCCGTCGAGCAGCGTGAGGTCGTCCACCGGGCCGTCCGGTGTGGACCGGCCGACGATCCGCAGCGGTGACGTCGACGAGCCGGGTACTCCGGGAACCTTGACCCGCGCGTTCACCTGGACCTCGCCGAGCGGGCCGGACGCGGCCTTCACGCCGGAGAGCCGGGACGTCGCGGCCAGTTGGGAGGTGTCGGCGACCGAGGTGTTCACGGTGACGGTGACGTGGGCCCCGTTCTGTTTGGCGAACGCGCCGTCGAACGCGCCGTGGGCGTTGGCGAGCAGACCCAGCGCGACCGTCGAGGTCGCGGTGGCCGACAGCATGACCACGCCGATGATCAGCGCCTGCAGACGGCGTCCGCGCAGACCGCTGAGGGCGGCCCGGAGGACCGCGGTCATCGCTGGACCCCCATGCCCGGTGCGCTCGCGGGGCCTGTCGGGTCGGCCGAGTCCGACCTGATCCGGCCGTCGGCGACAGAGATCACCCGGCTCGCGTACCGGGCAGCCAGCTCCGGGTTGTGGGTGACCAGGATCAAGGTCTGCCCGGTCGAGTTCAGATCCAGCAGCAGTGCGCCGATCTCCTCGCCGGCCCTGGTGTCCACCGCACCGGTCGGCTCGTCGGCGAGCAGCAGCGCGGGCCGGTTGATCAGGGCCCGGGCGATGGCCACCCGCTGCCGCTCACCGCCGGACAGCCGCGCGGGGTAGGCGTCGCGGCGGTGGGTCAGCCGGAGTCGGTCCAGCAGCTCGTCTGCCCGCTGCCGCGCGGTGTCCGACCGTCCCCCGGCGAGCTGAGCGGGAAGCAGGATGTTGTCCATGACGGTCATGTCGTCGAGCAGGTTGAAGAACTGGAAGATCATGCCGACCCGGCGCCGCCGGTACTTGGCGGCGGCGGTCTCGTTCATCTTGTCCACGCGCTCCCCGCCGACCTCCACCGTGCCGGTCGTCGGCCGGTCCATCGCCGCCACCAGGTTGAGCAGCGTCGACTTGCCGCTCCCGGACGGACCCATGATCGCGACCGCCTCGCCCTGCGCGATCTCCAGGTTCACTCCCGTGACCGCCGGCGTTGCGGCCCCGTTGTACTGCTTCGATACGTTCTGCAGGTGAACGAGTGTCTCCATGCCCGGCACGCTAGGTCGCCGGGGTCGCCTCGCGCGTCGCTCGCGATGGCGAGATTGCCTACCGTAATTGGTTGACGATGGACCGCTGTCATCCCCCGGATGTAAGCGAGCTACCCCTGCTGGATGATGTTCGGCGGGAGGGGAAGCGGCAACAATGGTTCCCATGGCGGGACTTGTGAAGGCGCTGGCCGCGTTCTTTCGTCGGGCCGAGCCGCGTATCGCCCCGTCCGGCTTGGGGATGGCGCTGGACGGAGTGATCGCGGCGGGTGCGGCCGTCGCCGCGGCGACGGAAGCAGCGCGGACGACCAGCCATGGGCCGGTTCTGGGCCTGGTGGCGATCACCGCGCTGCCGCTCGCGCTGCGGCGGGTGTTCCCCATCGCCGCCTGGCTGGGGATCATCGCCGCCATCATGGTCGTACAGCAGACGACGGTGCCGCCGATGACCCTCGGGGCGGCGGTGTTCGCCGCCTACAGCGCCATCGCCTACAGCAAGTACCGGAATCTGGCCATGGCGAGCGTCGTGGTCGTCACGCTGGCGGCCACCGTGTACTTCCCGCTGCCCAGGTTCCCGGGCCGGCTCACCGCGGTGCTGGCCATCGCGCCCACGGTGATCGCCGGGCTCGGCATCCGCGAACTGCGGCGCCGGCTCAACGACTCCGCCGCGCGGCTACGGCGCGCCGCGAACGAGCAGGAGGCCGCCACCCTGCAGGCGATCGAGGCCGAGCGGGCCCGGATCTCGGCCGAGTTGCACGACGTGGTGACGCACAGCGTCAGCGTGATGGTGATCCAGACCGGCGCGGCACGCAAGATGCTGAACACCTCCCCGGGTGAGGCCGAGGAGGCGCTGCTGGCCGCGGAGGCCAGCGGCCGGGTCGCCATGGCCGAACTGCGGAACCTGCTCGGGCTGCTCAGCCCGGGGCAGTGGGACGGTGAGAGCGCAGCTCTGCATCCGCAGCCGGGCCTGCATGAGCTGCCTGCCCTGATCGCGCGGGTTTCCGCCGCGGGGCTCCCGGTCAGGCTGGATGTCAGCGGCACCCCGCGGTCGCTGCCACCGGGCGCGGACCTCGCCGCCTATCGGGTCGTTCAGGAAGCCCTGACGAACGTTCTGCGACATACTGCGAACGCGGCCACCGCCGTGACGATCCACTGGGGAGACGAACTCGTGATCACGGTCAGCGACAACGGCCCGGGCACGAGTGGCAACTGGGGCCGGGGGCTCCTCGGGCTGCGGGAGCGGCTGGCGCTGTACGGCGGAGAGTTCGATGCGGGGCCCCGCGCGGAAGGCGGCTTCCGGGTGCGGGCGGTCCTGCCGGCATGAAGGTCGTCATCGCCGATGATCAGGCGTTGGTCCGTGGTGGGTTGCGGCTGATCCTGCGGGAGGCGGGAATCGACGTCGTGGCGGAGGCGGCTGACGGAGCGGAGGCGGTCGTGGCCGTGGCCGAGCACCGGCCGGACGTGGTGCTGATGGACATCCGCATGCCCGAAGTGGACGGGATCGAGGCCACTCGCCGCATCGTGGCGGACGGCGCGGGCGGGCCCGACGGAGTGCGGATCATCATCCTGACGACGTTCGACCTGGACAAGTACGTCTACGAGGCCCTGGCCGCCGGGGCCAGTGGGTTCCTGCTCAAGGACGTCTCCCCCGAGCAGCTGGTCGCTTCGGTCCGGCTCGTCCGCGCCGGCGACGCGCTGCTGGCGCCGTCGATCACCCGCCGCCTGGTCCATCGCTACGCGGCGCGTCCCGGTACGGTCCCGACCGCCGCGACTGGCGCCCCGGCGGGAGGACGGGACCTGTCCGTTCTCACGCCGCGGGAGCTTGAGGTGCTCGGGCTCGTCGCGCGCGGCCTGAGCAACACCGAGATCGCCGCCTCGTTGACGCTCAGTGAGGCGACGGTGAAGACGCATGTGGCACGACTCCTGACCAAGCTCGATCTGCGCACCCGGGTCCAAGCGGTCGTCCTCGCTTACGATACCGGGATCGTGCAACCGGACGCCGGGGCGTCGGGCCCTTCCGCACCTTAGGTACCGCTGGATTCCGCAGCGATCGTCACCGCGCCTGTTCCCGGGTTCGACCCTTCGGGACCGCATGGAAGGGCACGCGGGAAGGGCCGGTACCTCGCCGGTCTGACATCAGGGTGCCCGGTGACCATCGGCGAGGAGATCTTCGGCCCAGCGGGAGGACACATGCGGGATCAGATCGCGGCGGATGAGCGTTCCCTCCTCTCGCTCGACGACTACGCGAGGGCCGCCAGGGAACGTCTCGACCCGGACCTGTGGGACCACATCGAGAGCGGCGCGGGGGAGGAGCGGACCCTGGCCGACAACCGGGCCTGCTTCGACCGGGTGCGGTTGCGGCCCTCGGTCCTGACCGACGTCGTCGAGGCCGAGCTGCGCACCAAGGTGCTCGGCCGGTCGTGGGGCGCCCCGATCGTGATCGCCCCGGCGGGCTGCCAGACGATGCTCCACCCGGACGGCGAGCTGGCCACCGTGCGTGCCGCCGCCCGGTTCCAGGTGCCGACCGTGGTGAGCACTTCCACCGGCCGCGGGTTCACCGAGCTGGCCGAGGCGACCGCTGCGCCGCTGTGGCTGCGGCTCGACCTGTTCCGGGACCGGCAGGCCTCCCGGCGGCTGGTCGCCGACGCGGAGGACGCAGGCTTCGAGGCGCTGGTGCTCGCCGTCGACTCACCCCGGTTCGGCCGCCGGCCGCGCGACCTGCGCGACGGCGTCCGGTTACCGCCCGGCGACCGCGCCCGGGACTCGATCGACCCCGGGCTCGGCTGGAAGGTGGTCGAGGAACTGCGGGGCATCTCCCGGCTGCCGATTCTGCTGAAGGGGATCCTCTGCGACGAGGACGCCGCCCGCGCCACTGGGGAAGGCGTGGACGGAATCATCGTGTCCAGCTACGGCGATCGTCGGTTCGACGGTGCGCCCGCTCCGCTGGACGTACTGCCGGAGGTCGTGGCGGCCGTCGGCGACCGTTGCCCGGTGCTGCTCGACGGGGGAGTGCGCAGGGGGCGCGACGTGCTGGCCGCGCTCGCCCTCGGCGCCGACGCCGTGCTGCTCGGCCGGCCCGTCCTGCACGGTCTCGCGGTCGCCGGCGGCGAGGGCGTCGCGGACGTGCTCGACCTGCTGACCGGCGAACTGGCCGACGTGCTGGCCTTCACCGGCACCGCCTCGGTCACCGACGCCCACCCGGCGCTGGTCCGGTTCGTGCCCGGGGCCGAACGGTCGGAACCCGTCGCGCGGCCAGCGACCCTGCGGCCGGGTCCGGCGGCGGACCTGCACGCCGCCGACCTGTTCCCGGGCGTCGACGACCCGGTCATGGACACGATGAACTTCCTCAACGAGATCACCCTGCGCTACCCCGATGCCATCTCGTTCGCGCCCGGCCGTCCGCAGGACCGCTTCCTCGACACCGAGCAGATCTTCGACTACCTCCGCCGCTACCTTGAGCACCTGGCCGGGCAGGGCCGTACCCCCGAACAGATCCGTGACGCGGTCTTCCAGTACGGACCGACCGCCGGGCAGATCCGCCCGCTCATCGCCGACGCGCTGGCCAAGGACGAGGGGATCCTGGTCGCGCCGGAGTCGATCGTGGTCACGGTCGGCGCGCAGGAGGCCATGTTCCTGGTGCTGCGCGGGCTCTTCTCCCGGCCCGAGGACGTCCTGCTCGTCTCCAGCCCGTGCTACGTCGGCATCATCGGCGCGGCCCGGCTGCTCGACGTGGAGGTGCGGGCCGTGGAGGAACGGGAGACCGGTCTGTCCCCGAGAGACGTCGAGGCGGCGGTCCTGGCCGAGTTGCGGCGCGGCAGGCGGCCCCGTGCGATCTACGTGATCCCGGACCACTCCAACCCGTCGGGCGTCACGATGTCCGAGCAGGCCAGGACCGAACTGCTCGACGTCGCCACCCGCCATGACCTGCTGATCCTGGAGGACAGCCCGTACCGCCTGGTCAGCCCTGGCCGGCAGCTCCCGACGCTGAAGTCCCTGGACCGCCGCCGCCGGGTCGTCGAGCTCGGCTCGTTCTCCAAGACCATCTTCCCCGGGGCCCGGGTCGGCTACGTGGTCGCCGACCAGGTGGTGGCCGGCGCCGACGGCGGCACCGAGCTGCTGGCCGACCGGCTCTGCAAGATCAAGAGCATGATCACGGTGAACACCTCGGCACTTGGCCAGGCCGCCGTCGCCGGCGCGCTACTGACCGCCGACGGCCGGCTCGCCGACCTGAACGCGCGGACCTCCGACTACTACGGCCACACGATGCGCACGACGCTGGACCGGCTCGGGCGGAGCTTCGGCCCCGAGCTGCGGGACCGGCTGGGCGTGCGGTGGAACACCCCGAGCGGCGGATTCTTCCTGCGGCTTGAGGTCCCCTTCCGCGCCGACAACGCGGCGCTGGTCCGCTCGGCCGAGGAATTCGGCGTCATCTGGACGCCGATGTCGTACTTCTATCCGACGGGAGGCGGTGAGCGGGCGATCCGGCTCTCGGTCAGCTGTCTCACCGACCACGAGATCGAGGAGGGAACGGCACGGCTCGCACGATTCGTCGCGTCGACCGCGGCCCGTTGACGCGGAAAGGTGAACGGCGAGCGACCGCTGACCATCGACATGGCGGGCCCGCAACTCCGCTACCTGTCCTGGCACACGAAAACGGTCACCGGCTACGGCACACTCGCGCAGCAGACCACAACCCCACCACCGCGACGGGTAGCAGGTCATCCGGCCGGCGACGTCCCCCACGGGCGGCGTTGACGGTGCGGACGCTTCACACCCGCTGGGCCCCACGTTCGCGGCCGGCGCCCGCGGTTCTCTCGCCTTGCCGTGGAGATCTACGACCCATCAGCCGGTCGGCGCAGCGTGGTGGCCGAGAGCTCTTCCTTCGGTCGTGGTCGCGCGGTCGTGGTCGCGCTGATGGTCAGAAGTACCCCTCGCGTTTGCGGTCTTCCATCGCGGCCTCGGACAGTTTGTCGTCGGCCCGGGTGGCACCCCGCTCGGTCAGCCGGGATGCGGCGATCTCCGCGATCACCTTCTCGATGGTGTCCGCGTCGGAGTCCACCGCGCCCGTGCAGGACATGTCGCCGACGGTGCGGTAGCGCACCCGTCGCTTCTGGACGGTCTCGCCGGGCCTGGGACCACCCCACTCGCCGGCCGTCAGCCACATCCCGCCGCGCCGGAACACCTCGCGGTGATGGGCGTAGTAGATCTCCGGCAGGTCGATGTTCTCGCGGTCGATGTACTGCCACACATCCAGCTCGGTCCAGTTGCTCAAAGGGAAGATGCGAACGTGCTCGCCGGGTGCGTGGCGGCCGTTGTAGAGGTTCCACAGCTCGGGCCGCTGGCGGCGCGGGTCCCACTGCGAGAACTCGTCACGGAGGCTGAACACCCGCTCCTTCGCGCGGGCCTTCTCCTCGTCCCGCCGCCCGCCGCCGAAGACCGCCTCGAACCGCTCGGTCCTGATCTTCTCGGTCAGGGGCAGCGTCTGCAGCGGGTTCCGGGTCCCGTCCGGGCGTTCCTTCAGCGCACCCCGGTCGATGTAGTCCTGGACACACGCCACCTGGAGCCGCAGCCCATATGCCGCCACCACGCGATCCCGGTACTTGAGGACCTCGGGAAAGTTGTGTCCTGTATCCACGTGCAGCAGTGGGAAGGGGATCGTGGCGGGCGCGAAGGCCTTCAGCGCCAGATGCAGCATGACGATGGAGTCCTTGCCGCCGGAGAACAGCAGTACCGGCCGCTCGAACTCGCCCGCCGCCTCACGGAAGATGTGCACCGACTCCGACTCCAGCGCGTCCACATGCGACAGAACGTGCGGATCTATGACTTTCCCGCTGCTCGAAGCGAGGGTGGTCATGGAGCTGCTCCCTTCTCCTGCGCACAGCCCTTCCCCCGGATCAGCCGCTGTCGGCACGCTGCAGCCCGCGTGACGCGGCTTTCCGGCGGGCCTGCAGTACGGTGCCGAGGCCGTCGCAGCGTGCGTAGTGGACCCGCGGCAGCTTGCCCTCGGTCACGACGGCGCGTTCTCGCGCAGGGAGAAGCGGCCGACCTTCGCGAGCACGTCCTCGTCGTACATCCGCAGGGCCTGCTGCAAGGCGAACTCGGCCATGTAGAGACGGAAGCCGTCCATCGGCTCCTCGGCCAGGTTCAGCATGCGGCGGTTCGCGACGACCGCCGCGCCGCGGAAGCGTCGCAGGCTCCGTTCGACCGCCTCGTCCAGCTCTTCGGGCTGCACGATCTCGTCGGCCAGCAGCCGTGCCTCCGGCTCGCACGCCCCGATCCGTCGGCCGTCCAGCACCAGACCGCGCGAGAACCGGGCACCACCGCTGCGCCCGAGCCGGAGGTTCGCCGCGCCGGGGACGATCCCCTCCTGTGCCGCAGGCAGGCTGAAGTAGGCGTCGGACGCGGCCAGTACGTGGTCGAAGACGAGCAGCAACTGCGCGCCGCCGCCGATGGCGAAGCCGTCGACCGCCGCGACCCACGGCTTCTCCAGCGTCCGGGACTGCCATTGCGCCTGTTCGCCTTCGAGCAGTACACCGCGGATCAGCTTGTGGATGTAGCCGAGTTCACGGCGCAACAGGAAACCGACGAGAGGGATGCCGCCGGCATGGAGAGCCTTGAGGTTGATGCCCGCGCTGAACACCCGCCGGCCGGCATACCGCGAGTGGCTCATGACGCCGCCGCGGACCAGGCCGACCTGGGTCGCCGGGTCGAGCAGTGCCAGGTCCACCGCGGTCTCCATGGCCTCGACCTGCTGCGCGTCCTCGGCGTTGAGCCGGTCGACGCCGGTCATGGTCACCCGCGAAGCCCCGGCGTGCCGCTCGATCCGGACCGAGCCGAGGTCCAGCCGGCCGGTCTCGGCGAACTCCGGCAGCAGTTCCACGGCCCGGTCCGTGGGTCGCAGCATGGCCTCCACCAGGTGCGGACCACAGGCCGGTGAGCGCAGGACCCGGTGGAAGAAGATGCCCTGGTCGATCTCGTGGCCTTCCTTCGCCGCCTGCGGGCGGGCACGTTCGGCGGCCAGCTGCCCGGACGTCGGGACCAGGCCGGGGAAGCGGTCCGCGGCCGCGGCGGCCAGCTCGTCCAGGCGCAGGAAGTGGCCCCGGGTATCCGTCAACTCGTCGTAGACCGCGTCCACATGGGTGTCGAGGAACGCGCACCGCAGGGCCCGGACCCGGTCCTTGACCTCGGCCGCCGTCTGCCGTTCGGCCGGGGAGCGCCGGTCCGGGTCCGGGAGCGCGGCGAGCGCGGCCTCGGTCTGCTGGGCGGCGTGCGCGACAGCGGTCCGCGCCTGCGGGAGCGCGTCTCGGACGTAGCGCGGGTTCGGGATGAGCCCGGTCACGGCCGCGGTCATCGCGCCGCTCCAGCCGAAAGCCGGCGCAACTCCCGGTCGCAGGCGGCCAGATGTACGCCCAGGGCCTCCTCGAAGGGGACGGTGGCGGCGTCGGCGATGAGCTGCCGTCGCACCGCGACCTCGGTTCTGGCCAGAGGCGGAACCGCCAGCGCTGCGGCCAGCGCGGCGTCCGCGTCCTCGGTCACCTCGTCGACCAGATGCAGAGCGAGAGCATCCGGCGCGCCGATCGGCTCGCCGAACAACGCCGCCCGGCGCACCGGCGCGGCGTTCGCGCCCTGCCGTATCAGACGGAAGAGCGTCATGCCGGGCCAGGTCGCGCCGTCGTGCATCGGGACATGCACGCTGGTTCCGGAAGTGGCGATCCGTACGTCCGCCGCCAGCAGAACGTCCAGTGCCACACCGCCGCAGGCACCGTCCGCGATGGCGATGGTGGTGGCGGCCAGCCGTTCCAGACGTCGTACGGCCCGCTCCCAGCGGTTGACGATCGACACGGTCAGACCGTCGGTCCAGGCCCGCGCGGGTCTTCCGGTCACGCGGACCACCAGCTGTCCGGTGCCGTCCGGTGCCTCGGCCCGGTCGCAGGCCTGTTCCAGCCTCATCGTCAGTTCGGCACCGATCTGCTCGGTCCCGTTGATCCCCAGAAGGGTCTGCATGCCTGCCGTCCCCTTTGTCGAAGCGTCGCTTGTCTTCATCGGCTCGTCCCGGTTCACCACTGGACCAGCGCGGTTTCGATCGTTGAGCCGGGACCCATGGTCATCAGCACGCCGAAATCGCCCGGGACGGCGGCCTGTTCGCGTGTCAGGCGCTCGTAGGAGAAGAGGAAGGAGCTGCTGGACACGTTTCCGTGGTCGCGCAGCACACCGGTGGTGTGCCGGACGTCGTGCCGGGACAGGCCGAGGTTCAGGCGCACCGCGTCGATGACCTTCTTGCCGCCGGAGTGCACGAGCCAGTGGGCGACGTCACCACGGCGCAGCCCGGCGCCGTCGAGCAGACGGTCCACCACGCGCTCGGCATGGGCCCCGACGACGTAGGGAATCTCCGGGTCGAGGAAGAAACTGAACCGGCCGAGAACCTCGTCCCAGTCGTAGCGCATGGCGTCGATCGCGTCGGGGATGAGGAGGCTGGCGAAGTGCAGGATGCGAGGGCCCGCCGGGGCGGGGCGCACTTCCTCGGGCGGTGCGACCAGGGCGACCGCTGCCGCGCCGTCGCCGAACAGGCTGTTCACGACCGCGGTGCGCATGCTCTCGTCGAAGGCGTATGCGGCCGAGCAGGCTTCCACGCACACCATGACGGCGGTACGGCCGGGATGTGAGGCCGCCCAGGCGGCCGTGGAGTTCAGGGCGTTGAGACCGGCGTTGCAGCCCATGCCGACCACGTCCACCCGGTGGCATGCGGGGTCGATGCCGAGGTCACGGATCAGCAGGGCGCTCAGGCCAGGGGTGAGGAATCCCGTCGTCGTGACGACACACAGGTAGCCGAGGTCCGCCAGACTCTGGCGGGCGTCCTTCAGGCACGCCTGCAGGGCGCGCGAACCCATGTCGAGGGCGAGCCGCTTGTGCTTGGCCAGCAGCTGTCCTTGCGGTTCGGGGGCGCGGACGCCGTTCTCGTCTGGCGGAGGAAGAGTCAGATGGCGACGCTCGATGGCGCTGTTGAGGAAGACCGAGCGGATTCGGGGATCCTCGATGGCGAAGATGTCCAGAAGCTCCCGCTGGGTGTACGAGCGTCCCGTCACCGCAGTGCCGACACCTGCGATGCGGGCGACGGCGCGCCGTGCTTCGACAGGGGCCCGCCGGTCTGATTGGGGAAACGGGACGAAAGGGCGCGGGGCTCCGGTCAGGTTGACTGTCATCGGTAGGTCCACCCCCACATACGTGGCTTGCTGCAGATGACAGGTACGAAAGCGTTCATTGCAACACTCCTTTCCTTTGCTCGGACATCTCGGTTTTGATGAAGTGGCGAGCCGGGCGACGCCTTCGGTGATCTCGTCCTCGCTCAGATGACTGACCGAAAGCGGGATTTGGCCGGCCGGTGGAAGCCGTCGTGCGGGTCACGGTCCCGGCGCGCCGGACGCGGGGCGTCCGCGGTCAGGACCAGGGCCTCGTACCCGGCGCGTCAGTGGGCGGTTCCGGAAGCAGTACAGCTGGAATCACAGGGGACCACCGGCAGCCTCGACGACTGTCTTGAGCGGTTGTCAGGCGAACGCGCTGACGACGACCCGAAGGCCCTCGGGCCCGGCGGCACGGACGGTCGGGCGACCTCGCCGTCCGGGGTGCGCGAGGGTCTGCTGCGCGAGCAGCGCGATCCCGACAGGCACAGCCCTGGTGCTGCCGAGGACCTCGGTGGCCGTCGCGGACAGTCCAGCGCCGAAAAGGACGCGGGGCCGTGGCCGGCCGTGGCGAAGGCGTCCAGGTCGGCCGCGACGCCGCGTTCGTCGTCGCCACCGCGCATGAGGAGGTCCCGGATCTCGGCGCTCAGCCGTCGGAGGGCGGCAGCCGAGATGTTGATCAGGGGCAGCGCGTCGGAGGTGAGGCGGGCTTCGTCGGCGACGGTCATCGGTGGCCTTACGGGTGAGGGATCGGCAGCGGACCGCGCGGGAGTAATCCGCTCAGGGGCATGGTGATGTCCAGAGAGGGCGGGGCTCCGTCGAGCCAGGGAGTGGAAAGAGATCGACGGGACCAGGTCCGCCGGGTGGCGCCAAGAGGTGTACGCGGGCGCCGGGCGGCCCGTCGTGGTGGGCAGCTCCCGGTGGCTGTTCGTCGCGCAGGCAATGCTAGACCGCGGCTGCCGGTGCGGCGAGGAACACCAGGGCGAGGGTCGAAACACGGAGGCCGCAGCGCAGCGAACTCGACGAACGCAGCACGGTGACCACCGGGATGATCGCTGAGGCAGCCGGTCCGCAACGGCCGGTCGCAGTCCGGGTCTGTTGCGGTGTGCGCCCGGAGGAGCGCCCGCATACGGCCTTCAGGCCTGTGGCCTGGGCACCGACGAGCGACCGTCCGCGACTACGGTCGACGAGTGTGTCGTCGGCACCCGGTCCGTACGGCCCACCGGAACGTACGCGCCGGTCGTTCGGCGGCAAGGCGGCGCGTCGGATCGCGCTGTGGCTGAGTGATGAGGGCGAGACGGCGGCGCCGCTCGTGCCGGTCGACTCCGATTACGGCCGCAGCACGGACGCCGACCTTGTGCGCGAGTAACGGGATCTGCTGGAAACAGCCCTCGACGGCACTGGAGCGTTCCGCGCCGGGCCCGTCGAGGAGTATGTCGGCGCCGAGCAGATCCAGTGGATCCTGGCCGGTCGCGGCAGCGTGCTCGCGGGTCTCGACCAGTGGGCGATCACCACGTTGGTCGAGATTGCCGCGAGTAACCCGAAGATCGGCGCCGTCGGGCACGCGAGCATCCTGGACGGCGACGCGCTGTTCCTCACCGCTGCGGTCGGCGGTGCGGGGTGGCGGACAGTTGGCGTCCGCGCGTGGGTGGATGTCTCGACGAAGACCCGATCGCGTTCTCCCGTCGGCCGATGCCGGCCGACGGGTTCAAGCAGAGGAACCCGACGTGACCCTGCCTCCCGTGGCGCCGCGGGCGGCACCGCAGGGGTCGGAGGTGACAGGGGGGGAACATGTCAGGGCTCTGTGCGAGCGATTTCCGGGCGGGGGCGCCGGGCAGGGCATCAGCCCATCGTCCTGCCGGGGAAAACTCGGTTGCGATGGTCCAGACGTTGCGCGAACTCCAGCCAGGCGGCGGCGTACTGGCGAGCGAGACTGCCCACCAGAGCGCCGCAGTGCGGCGGTACGGCAGCGGTCATGTCCCTCCAGTCCGCCGTCGCGTTCTGCTGGAGCAGCCGTAAGAGATGCCGTCCCTCCTCCTTGAGGCGCAGCGACGGATCCCGCAGCAACTTCTCGAGCAGTACGTAGGGGTCGGGCGGCGTAGCGTGGGGCCTGTCTTCGATTCTTCGACGGCTGTCCTGGGACGCGGCCGGGGCGGAGCCGCCGTCGGCGTCGACGGTCACGGTCGAGCATGTCTGGGGAGAGGCTGCGAGGGCGTGCGCTGTCTCTTCCGGCCGCGGCGCCGCCGGCATCTCACCGGCCTGGATGCGCTTGCGGACATCGCTCGCCGTGGCCGGTGAGATGCCGGCGATGCGCGCGACCTCTCGCAGAGACGCCTGTGGATTGTCCGCCATCACTTGGGCGGCCCGTCGCCGGCCCTCCATGCCGTTCAGCGGCCGAACCCGGCCGTCGCGGCCGATTCGGGCATTCAACTGCGGCCCGGCGTCAGTCGAACGACGCCGTATGGAGGCGACTGCCTTGGCACCCAATCCGGAGGCCCGTGCGATGGCTCGGTCCGACATCTTCGGGTGCGAGACGATGATCCGTGTGGCGGCGGCCCGACGGTCGGCCTTTGTGAGCGGCAGACCGTGCGCGACATTCGCCTCGACCGCACGAAGGAAGGCATCCTCCGTGGAACCGTCGAAGAACTCGACGTCGATGGTTTCCTGACCCCGGGCGAAGGCGGCGAGAAGGCGGTGCATTCCGTCGATGACGGCCATGCCGGTCCGGCGCACGAGAATGGGCGGCAGCGGTCCGTCGATTTCGGCCAAACGCGCCACGTGTTCAGGGTCGGGGCCGTGGGAGCGTGGATATTCACCAGGCAGGAGCGACGCGATCGGAACGGAGACGATTTTAGGCTCGTCGACTTCGGTGAGCCTGGATACGCCTATTGAATTGCTGATGGTGTCAATGGGTGCTAGAGCCAGCACCCCAGCATCTGACTGATGCATGTTATAACCCCCGTGTGTCGACACTCACGAGCTTGGTTTTTGCGGGATTTCTAATGTATTTTGTGTCCCTCGCTCGCCGTGGCCATGAAAATCTTCGCGCTCCCAGGAGATCGGCCTTGGCCGGGACAGCACAGTTGCCTCCTTCCGCTCTCGTCGGGTTGCGTGTGGGGGGCTCCGCACTCATGTTCATATAGCCCCGCGTCGTTGTCGAGGCGTTGGAAGTCTCGTGTGACGTGTGTATGGCGGCGGTATGCATTCCGGATGATTCAAGCAGGGGAAGCCTGCGCAACGATCCTGTCAGGTGGGGGAACGCGACTGGCAAAGTAACCGAAATTATCGGCAAAGGGGGAAGGTGTGTGATCGCGGATACTTCGAGAGGGCGTCTGATCCAGAGACCTTTAATGGCTGAGGTTACGGCGGTTGGAGGCCGAGTCCGGCCTTGGCGATGAGGCCTTCGATGAGGTGGGGCCGGTACGGCATTCGTTTCGGCCGGGTCTTCACCAACGTGGTGAGCTGGTCGATGCTGTGTTTGGTGAGGTTGGCCAGGGATCTTTCCGAGGGTGTTACGTCCGTTTCTGGTAGCCGCCTCGTCCGGGCTGGGTGAGGAAGCCTTGCCGGGTGAGGCGTCCGAGGCGGCTGCGGGTGACGTTCATGGCCGGGTCATCTGCTGGCATGCCGAGGAGTTCGTGCAGTTCACGGACCCGGAACGCCTGGTCGGGGTGCTGGTTGAAGGCGTTCACGACGGCCTGGTAGGCAGCGGCCTGCTCGGGCGGAACGAGGTCGCCTCCGCCGTCGGCCGGCGAGAGTTCGGCGATGACCTTCCAGGTGGTGGCCAGATCCGCGAGACGCGCTTCGGTCTCGGCGAGTGCGCCGGTCAAGTCGGCCTTCTGGCCATGGAGTTCAGCTGGGCAGCCAGCGGCTTCGTCGCGGCGGGTCTGGAACTCGGTCAGGAACTCGGTGATGTTCACGCGGCCGTCCGGAAGGTGTCGCGCCAGGTGGGATTGGGTGTGGTGAGGCGGCGGAACATGTTCGCGGTGGAGGCCCAGTAGACGCGTGAGGCGGAGGTGTCGGGCCGGTGGTCGTACTCGCGGGTCAGGCGTCGGTGCAGGATCAGAGTGCTGTTGACCTGCTCGACCACGCACCGTTTGGGCTGCGGGACGAAGTCCTTGCCCTGGTCGGCCGGGTTGCGGCGCACGACCTCGACAGTGATGTCCAGCAGGGCGCCGTGGATGATGACTTCGTCTTTGAAGCCCTGGTCCACCAGAGCCTTCTCCAGACGCAGCCCGCACCGTTCGGCCGCCAATTCGAGCAGGGCGGTGCCGGCGGCGTTGTCGTGGGCGGAGGCGATCAGGATGACGCCGGCGATGATCGGCCCCAGCACGTCGACGGCCAGTCCCCGCTTGCGCCCCGGCGTCCTCTTGTTCACACCCGGTCCCGTCGTAGTCTTCGGGACACCAGCGGCCGCACGCACGGACTGGGTGTCGATGATCACGAGGGACGGGTTCTCTCATCGGCGGGCCCTCTCCCGCACCTGACAGCGCAGGAGTTCCTGGATCCGCTGGTCGAGGCCGCCCTGGCGCCAGAGCGTGAAGTAGAAGTAGTACAATACCGCCGACCAGGCTGGCAGATCGTGGGGCAGACAGCGCCACTGACACCCTGTCCGGTTCCGGTAGAAGATCGAGTTCACGACCTCCCGGAGATCAGGGGTCCTGGGGTCCCCGGTCACCGACCGCCTCACCCGGTCCTGCTTCCAGGCGGTGATCATCGGCTCGATCAACGCCCAGTGCTCGTCCGACAAGTCGCGGGGATACGGTCTTCGGTCCATGCCCACATCCCAGCATGCGCATGGCGAACGGTTGGCTCGTACGGCGATCAGTCCCACGATCGAGCGGTCACGAACCGAGGAAGATCGGACTTAACGCCCTCTCAACTGGCGCCGGCCAACGCTGACGTGGGCGACTGGCGGGCCCGGCAGCACGGATCCGGAGACCGGAGAAGACTTCTGGCATGCCGCAACGGTGTGCGCGTGCGGGATCGGCGAGTTCTCTTACCCCTACCGGCAGCAGCTCACGGCCCTCTTCGGAGTCGAAGAGGAGTACCAACTGTGAGGGCTTCCTCAGTCCGGAAGGGCTGCGGTCCCGGCCATGGAGATGCACGCCGGATTCTCCGGCGACATCGAGGAGGCCGCCGTGTACGGATCCGTACAGTGACACCCGCGAACAGGAGACCCGGGTGGAAACGGATTACTTGCTGAAAGCCGTCCACAAAGGCGGCGGCTGTTGTCTTCGGCTCCCTCGCGCTCGGCGCAGCCGTCGGGGCGTGCGGAAAATGCTGAAAATGACCAATGGTGGCGAGCGTGCTTGGCTTGTCGGTTCGGTTGCCGTTGGTGCCGAGGTGGGCCTGACCGCGAGTGCGGTCGTACTGGCACGTGAGTACCGAAAGGCCCGCTCCAGATACTGGATCTGACCGTGAGGGTCGCCGAGGTTCGTATCCCGACCAGGAGCCACTGGGCGCTGCTCATCGTGGCCACCCAGTCACGCCCCAGCTTGACCAGCTCGTCGTAGCGGTCCCGGGTCACACTCCCGACCATCGCGGACATCCGCACCCACCCCCACGGGCCCGGCGCGGCGCCCTTCGTGCAATCAACTCGCCGCGCACACCTGCCACTTGGCACCATCCGCCGGCCCGGGAACGGTTGCCAGGGCGTACGGACCCGGCGCCTGGAGTGGCCCGGGCCTGGCCCTGCGCGCGGTCTCACACTCCGTCCGGCCGCGTGCGCCGCCGATGCCAGGACCGTTTGAACTCGCCCAGTTCGGGTCCTGGGCATTCACCCAGCGCGCGAGGGCCTCCGGCCTGCTGCCCTCGATGGGCTCCATCGGGGACTGCGTGGACAACGCGATGATGGAGTCCTTCTGGGCCCGCGTCCAGGTCGAGCTGCTCAACCGCAGACGGTGGCGCACCCGGGTGGAGCTGTCCACCGCACTCTTCGAGGGCCTCTACCCCGGACAGCCGATCGACCCGCACACCCTCGGCCGGCGTCTGAAGGCGATCGGCGTCCCGCCTCAACTCGCCCGCCACGCGTCGCTGTTGGACGTAGCCTCGGAGCTGCCCGCCGTCGTCATCAGCCGACTGCTGGGCTTGCACCAGTCCACCGGAGACAACTGGACCCGCGAGAGCCAAGGCTTCGGCGCCGACTACGCCGCAGACGTCAGCCGCCGGTGACCTGGTT
The DNA here is from genome assembly GCF_044753545.1 of Streptomyces sp. NPDC088350. Lineage (NCBI taxonomy): Bacteria > Bacillati > Actinomycetota > Actinomycetes > Kitasatosporales > Streptomycetaceae > Streptomyces > Streptomyces sp. NPDC088350. The sequence goes on from NZ_JBIVNL010000027.1 coordinate 27,415, forward strand.
TCGTAAGTGAGAGCGGGCAACGTTTATCGACGGTTTTCGTCCGATCTCAGTTGGTTTTCCGTAAGAGTATGGCTGATTCTCGTTGCACCTGAGGGCGGTTTGTTCGTTTCTGGAGCTTCGTGGTTGGCGGGGGGTGTGGTCTGATGGGAAGCGTGGGCTTGGTCCTCGATAACACTGCAAACACGCTGATACGTCTGTTCTGCTTCGTCGAAGCCCCGGCCTTCCAGGGGGAGGCTGACAGTGTCTGCGGGGGAGTGCTACCGCTAGGTAGTCGGTTTGACGATCTATGGCGACGCCTGCCTCAGGGCGGCCAGCCCCAACGAAGCGGCCGTCGCGTTTCAGTGAGCGATCACTATTCGGCACAGCGTCGGTGACCAATTCGGTATCGGAATTGCCCTGATCGGACTCGGCGATGACCACGACCAGTGCGCAGATCTGCATAGTACGGCCTTGCGCCGGAAACAAGCGTTGGACATCCTTCACGACCTGTATAGGCACATTCGCGCGCTTCGAGGCGTCGATCGAACCGCCGCCCGTTTAGAGGATGTCTCACGTGGTGAGTTTCGCGAGCTTCTTGTAGCAGGTGAGGGCGGCTGCGAGGCCGAGGAAGGCGAGGAAGTGGGTGCCCTTTCGCTCGTACCGGACGGTGAGTCGGCGGTAGCCGAACAGCCAGGCGATCGACCGCTCGATCTTCCAGCGGTGCCGGCCGAGCCGCTCGCTCGATTCGATCCCGGGACGTGCGATGCGCGGGACGAGCCCACGCTCTCACAGCCAGGTGAGGTGTTCTGCGGAGAAGTACGCTTTGTCCGCGCGGAGCTTGACCGGTCGGCGCCGCCGCGGCCCGCGGCGGGAGCGGACGGCGGGTATACCGCGGATCAGCGGCTTGAGGGCCAGGCTGTCGTGGGTGTTCGCACCGGACACCGCGACGGCCAGAGGGATGCCCTGGGCCTCGGACAGCACGTGCAGCTTGCTGCCCTTCTTGCCGCGATCGACCGGGTTCGGCCCGGTCAGAGTGCCCCCCTTTGGCTCGGACCGAGGCGGCATCGACGATCGCCGAGGCCCAGTCCAGCTCGCCTCGCGCACCGAGTTCGTCCAGGACCGCCCGGTGGAGCCGACGCCACAGCCCCGCCCGGGTCCACGCGGTGAACCGGCGATGCGCCGTCGCGGGCGAGACACGGAACGTCTCCGGCAGATGCCGCCAGGCACACCCGCTGGTCAGCACGTACACGACCGCCGTGAACACAGCCCGCTCGTCACACGGAGCGGTCCGCCGCCCTGCGGACGGGAGTTGAACGACGGCAGCAACGGAGCGACCAGCTCCCACAGACCGTCAGGAACCAGCCGCTGCGACAGATCGACACCCACAAGCGGCAATGATGCCCCAGCTCACGACATCACCACGTGAGACAACCTCTTAGCAATGGGGTGGAAGATCCCTATCGGCAGCGATCTTCCAGATGCCTCAGATAATTCGTGATGGTCCGTACCCCCGTCGTGCATGCCACCCGGATGTGGCTACAAGACAAGGCGGCTGTCCGTCATTGCTAGCTGATGGTGCCGCAGTTCCGGGCGGCCTGAATCCACACCCAAGACGCTCCCGTGTAGTACTGGTTATAGAGAGTCGCACAGTAGGTGCCCGCGGGGATGGAGAAAGTCCCGCCCGGTGCCTTTTCGCAGCCTGCGATCTCGCTAGAGCTGCTGATCGTGAGGGTGGCCGATTGGCAGAACACGGCGCCGCTTGGATAGGTGACCTGTTCAAAGACGTCGGTGCCGATGAAATAGCTACCGGGTTCCGACCAGCCTCGAACCCGCGTAACCGCGGTGTGGTTGCTGCCCAAGATGTACATGCAGTTGAGGGCGCCGTTGTTGCCGTTCGTGCCGCACGCGTTGATGCTCGCGGACGCGGCCGGCGCTGTGGCTGTCTGAGCCACAGCGCAGAGCGTCAGCACTGCGGCTGAGGCCAGTATTCGCTTAATTCCGTTCATCATTGAAGACATGCCTCCGGTGCGTAGAAGTTGAACTCCTGGTTTCTCCTGGTGAAGAAGCTACGCGGCCTTGCCTGTATCGTGGTTCTAGCTGCGTTACTATCCCACCGCACCGAACGGGCAGCAATGGTGTTTAGGTACACCTTAAATGGCCAGGTCGCCGGACTGAATATGCTGTTCCGCTTTGGTGGGTGGTTTGTGGGGTGGTGTCCGTTCTGGACTGGGCTGTCGCTTTTTGGCGGGCTCCCCGGTCAACCCCGCTGTGAGGTTCGGGGAAGGCGTCACTGGAGTTTCGGGGCTTCCTCGCCAGTGACATGGGCTTGTCTTTGTGCTGGTCGGTTGGTGTTTCGGCTGG
>NZ_JBIVNL010000028.1:0-11853 GCF_044753545.1 Streptomyces sp. NPDC088350
CCTTCGACCCCGTCCGCAAGCAGTACTACTGGCACCGCTTCTTCTCCCACCAGCCGGACCTCAACTACGAGAACCCGGCCGTCCAGGAGGAGATCATCTCGGCGCTGAAGTTCTGGCTGGACCTGGGCATCGACGGCTTCCGCCTCGACGCGGTCCCGTACCTGTACGCGGCCGAGGGCACCAACTGCGAAAACCTTCCGGCAACCCACGAGTTCCTCCGCCGGGTCCGCAAGGAGATCGACGCGCAGTACCCCGACACGGTCCTGCTGGCCGAGGCGAACCAGTGGCCCGAGGACGTCGTCGACTACTTCGGCGACTACCAGAGCGGCGGGGACGAATGCCACATGGCGTTCCATTTCCCGGTGATGCCGAGGATCTTCATGGCGGTACGCCGGGAGTCCCGCTACCCCGTCTCGGAGATCCTCGCCAAGACCCCCGCGATCCCCTCCAGTTGCCAGTGGGGAATCTTCCTGCGCAACCACGACGAGCTGACCCTGGAGATGGTCACCGACGAGGAACGCGACTACATGTGGGCGGAGTACGCCAAAGACCCGCGTATGCGCGCCAACATCGGCATCAGGCGCAGGCTGGCCCCCCTCCTCGACAACGACCGCAACCAGATCGAGCTGTTCACCGCCCTGCTGCTGTCACTGCCCGGCTCGCCGATCCTCTACTACGGCGACGAGATCGGCATGGGCGACAACATCTGGCTCGGCGACCGCGACGCCGTCCGCACGCCCATGCAGTGGACACCGGATCGCAACGCGGGTTTTTCGTCCTGTGACCCCGGCCGGCTGTCGCTGCCGACCATCATGGACCCCGTCTACGGCTACCAGGTCACCAACGTCGAGGCGTCGATGTCGTCGCCCTCCTCGCTGCTGCACTGGACGCGCCGCATGATCGAGATCCGCAAGCAGAACCTGGCGTTCGGCCTCGGCTCGTACCGGGAACTGCCGTCGTCGAATCCGGCGGTGATCGCGTTCCTTCGCGAGTACGAGGACGACCTCGTCCTGTGCGTGAACAACTTCTCCCGGTTCGCGCAGCCGACGGAACTCGACCTGCGGGCGTTCAATGGAAGGCATCCGGTCGAACTGTTCGGCGGGGTGCGCTTTCCGGCCGTAGGAGAGCTGCCGTACTTGCTGACGCTGGCGGGGCACGGCTTCTACTGGTTCCGGCTCCGCAAGGAAGCCGCGTAGGACCGAACCCTCAGGGGCGGGGCGGATTCGGTTTCCCCCGCCCCGCCCGGGGCACGCAACAGTGACACCCCGACCACCCCCCGGGGAAAGGAATGTGACACCTATGGCGGAGACTGTCACAATTTCCGGCCGGACCAGCCCCGGGCCGGGCCTCCTCGCGTCGCTCGACCCCCTCCTGCGGGAGTGGCTGCCGAGGCAGCGGTGGTTCGCGGGCAAAGGGCGTCCCGTCACCGGTTTCTCGCTGGTGGCGGCGACCGAGCTGCTTCCGCTGGACGGCCCGCTGGGCCTCTACCACCTGCTGGTCCGCGCCCACCAGTCACCCGCCCCCGGCGACTGCTACCAGCTGCTCATAGGCGTGCGCGAGGCGCTGCCGCCCCGGCTCGCGCCCGCGCTGATCGGACATGTGGAGGAGGGCCCGCTCGCCGGACACACGGTGTACGAGGCCCTGCACGACCCCCGGCCCGCCGAGGTGCTCCTGGAGGCGCTGCGCACCCGGGCCCGCATCGGCGGGCTGCGCTTCGAACGGGCCCAGGGCGGCCCGGACATCGCGGCCGGCCTGGCACCGCGCCTGATGACCGCCGAGCAGTCCAACTCGTCCGTCGTCTACGGCGATACGTTCATCCTGAAACTGCTGCGCCGCACAGTGCCCGGCACCAACCCCGACCTGGAACTCCCGCTGGCCCTCGCCCTGGAGGGCTGCCCCCGGGTACCGGCGCCGACGGCGTGGCTACGGGCGGAGTTCGCCGACGAACCGTACGTCCTCGGCGTGCTCCAGCCCTTCGTGCGGGGCGCGACCGACGGCTGGGAACTGGCGCTGCGCGAACTGGCCAAGGGCGAGGACTTCGGCGCGGAGGCGCGGGCACTGGGCCGGGCGACGGCGGAGGTCCACGTGGCGCTGGCGCGAGCGCTCCCCACCATGACCCTGGGCCACGTCCCACTCCACCACCTGGTCACGGGCATGACCGACCGCCTCGACGCGGCGGCCCAGGCCGTACCGGCCCTGCGCCCCTACGCCCCCGGCCTGCACTCGGCGTTCTCGGCCCTGGCCGGCCTCGCGGCCGAGGGCCACACCTGGACCGCCCAGCGCATCCACGGCGACCTGCACCTCGGCCAGTGCCTGCGCTCGCCCTCCGGCGAGTGGTCGCTGATCGACTTCGAGGGCGAACCCTCCAGGCCCCTCGCGGAACGCCGTATGCCCCAGCCTCCGGTACGGGACATCGCCGGAATGCTCCGTTCCTTCGACTACGCGGCTCACTCGACGACCCCGGCGGCACCGGGCTGGGCGGGGACGTGCCGGGCGGCGTACTGCTCCGGGTACGCGGAGGTCACCGGCGTGGACCCGCGCACTGACCCCGTGCTCCTCCGCGCGTACGAAACGGACAAGGCGATCTACGAAGTCCTCTACGAGGCCCGCCACCGCCCCGACTGGCTCCCGGTCCCCCTGTCCGCGGTACGCCGCCTCGCCAACCCCACGACCTGACCCCCTTCGCCCAGGAGGCTCCACCCGTGACCCCGCGTCCCGCCGAGGAAAAGAACGACACCGGCCGACAGCCGACGGCCCCCAAGAAGAACAAGAACAAGAAAGTTGCGGCAGAGAAGGTCGCGGCAGGGACGGGCACTGTGAGGAAATCCGTGACGAAGAAGGCCGCAGCGAAGAAGGGTGCCGCGAAGAAGAACGCGGCCAAGAAGACATCCGCGGCCGAGGAACAGGGCAGGCGGAAGACGGTGACGGTCGACATGGGCACGGATACGGACGCCGACACAGGCACGAACGCGGGTACGGACACAGGGGCGGGGGCCGCCGCTCCCGCAACGGAGAGCAAGCCCTCCACCCCGGAACCGGTCACCGCCCCGGAGTCGCCCACACCCCCGGACATCACCGTCTCCCCCGCCCTGGACCCCACCGACCGCGACCGGCTCCTCCACGGCACCCACCACGCCCCCCACTCCGTACTCGGCGCCCACCCGGTCCCCGGCGGAGTCGCGTTCCGGGTGTTCCGGCCGTTCGCGCTCGGAGTGACCGTCGTGGCCGGGCAGTTGAAGGCGGAGTTGCACGACGACGGGGACGGGTTCTTCTCGGGGCTGCTCCCGCTCCGTGGCGTGCCGGAGTACCGACTCGCCGTCGCCTACGACGGCACCGTGCAGGAGATCGAGGACGCGTACCGTTTCCTGCCGGCGCTGGGTGACCTGGACCTGCATCTCATAGGTGAGGGCCGGCACGAGGAGCTGTGGCAGGCGCTCGGGGCACGGACGATGACGCATCAGGGGGTCACCGGAACCCGGTTCACCGTGTGGGCGCCGGACGCCCAGGGTGTGCGGCTGGCCGGTACCTTCAACTTCTGGGACGGGACGGGCGCCCCGCTGCGCTCGCTCGGCGGTACCGGTGTCTGGGAACTGTTCGTGCCGGGCGTCGGCGAGGGCGAGCTGTACAAGTTCGAGATCACCCGGCCCGACGGTTCGAAGACGATGCGCGCCGACCCGATGGCCCGTCGCACCGAGGTCCCGCCCGCCACCTCGTCGATCGTCCACGCCTCGCACTACGAGTGGAACGACGCGGAATGGATCGCCCGGCGCGCCGAAGTCCCGGCCCACGAAGCCGCGTTCTCCGTCTACGAGATCCACCTCGCCTCCTGGCGCCCGGGACTGACGTACCGCCAGCTCGCCGAACAACTCCCCGCCTATGTAAAGGACTTGGGCTTCACCCACGTCGAGATGATGCCGGTCGCCGAGCACCCCTTCGGCGGCTCCTGGGGCTACCAGGTCACCGGCTTCTACGCCCCGACCGCCCGCCTCGGCACCCCGGACGACTTCAAGTTCCTGGTCGACGCACTGCACCAGGCCGGTATCGGTGTCCTCATGGACTGGGTGCCGGCCCACTTCCCGCGCGACGACTGGGCGTTGGCCGAGTTCGACGGCCGCCCCCTGTACGAGCACGAGGACCCGCTCCGCGCCGCGCACCCCGACTGGGGCACCCTGGAGTTCGACTTCGGCCGCCGTGAGGTCCGCAACTTCCTTGTGGCGAACGCCGTTTACTGGTGCGAGGAGTTCCACATCGACGGCCTGCGCGTGGACGCGGTCGCCTCGATGCTCTACCTCGACTACTCACGCGAGCCGGGCCAGTGGACCCCGAACGAGCACGGCGGCCGGGAGAACCTCGACGCGGTCGCCTTCCTCCAGGAGATGAACGCGACCGTGTACCGCAGGGTGCCCGGTGTCGTGACGATCGCCGAGGAGTCCACCGCCTGGGACGGCGTCACGCGGGCCACGCACCACGTCGGCCCCGGCGGATTCGGCGGCCTGGGCTTCGGGTTGAAGTGGAACATGGGCTGGATGCACGACTCGCTCGACTACATGTCGCACGAGCCCGTCCACCGCAAACACCACCACGGCGAGATGACGTTCTCCATGGTCTACGCCTACAGCGAGAACTACGTCCTGCCCATCTCGCACGACGAAGTCGTCCACGGCAAGCGCTCGTTGGTGTCGAAGATGCCCGGCGACTGGTGGCAGCAGCGCGCCAACCTCCGCGCCTACCTCGCCTTCATGTGGGCCCACCCCGGCAAGCAACTCCTCTTCATGGGCCAGGAGTTCGCCCAGGGCGCCGAGTGGTCGGAAACCCACGGCCCGGACTGGTGGCTCCTGGACCCCGCCTACGGCGCGGAGGCGGACCACCGGGGCGTACGCGACCTCGTCCGCGACCTCAACACGGTGTACCGCCACACTCCCGCCCTGTGGCAGCTCGACACCTCCCCCGCCGGCTTCCAGTGGATCACCGGCGACGCCGCCGAGGACAACGTCTTCGCCTTCCTCCGCTACGACACCGACGGCTCCCCCCTCCTCGCCGTCAGCAACTTCTCCCCCGTCGTCCGCCACGACTACCGCCTGGGCACCCCCGACGACATCCCCGCCTGGCACGAGACCCTCAACACCGACACCGCGGTCTACGGCGGCAGCGACATCACCAACCCCGACCCGCTCAAACCGGAACCCCAACCGTGGCACGGCCGCCCGGCAAGCATCCGCCTGACGCTTCCACCCCTGGCGACGGTCTGGCTGCGCCCGGCGTAGCGACCTGAAGTTCTCAGCGCAGGCCGGCATTTTCAGCCCGTCCGGCATTTGAGGACGAGGCCCCTTCAGGGCCGATGGGGGTCTGGGGGCGCAGCCCCCAGGGACGCCCACCCTCACTCCCCCGCCGCGCCGGCCAAGCTCACCGGCAACGCCCCCGTATACAGCACCCCCAACCTCTGAGTAGCCCGAGTCAACGCCACATACAGATCACTCGTGCCGTACCGCCCCGGCTCGACAACCAGCACGGAGTCGAACTCCAACCCCTTGGCCTGCCGCGGGGTGAGGAGAACGACGCCCCGCGTGAGATCCGGCTCCGCCCCCGCCGTCACCCCGTCCAGCCGCGCCGCCAGCCTCCGATGCAGATCACGGGGCGCGACAACGGCCAACCGGCCCTCCGCCGGGGCGAGTTCACCCACGGCCTTGGCGACGGCACCCGGCAGATCGTCAGTGGCCCGCACCCAGGGCCGTACCCCCGTGGACCGCACCGAACTCGGCGGTTCGAAGGCCGGGTTCTCCGCGCGGACGACGGCCGCCGCGAGGTCCATGATCTCGGCGGGGGTGCGGTAGTTGACGCCGAGGCGGGTGTGGTCGAAGCGGTCCTGGACGTACGGGGCGAGGATCTCCGACCAGGAGCCGACGCCGGCCGGTTCCGCCGTCTGCGCGGGGTCACCCACCAACGTCATCGACCGGGTCGGACTCCGCCGCATCAGCAACCGCCAGGCCATCGGGGAGAGTTCCTGCGCCTCGTCGACGATGATGTGCCCGAACGCCCAGGTCCGGTCGGCCGCCGCACGCTCGGCGGCGCTGCGGTGGTCCTCCTCCTCGTGCCGCTCCGCGAAGCGCTCCGCGTCGATGATGTCGTGCGCGGACAGCACCTCCGAGCCCTCCGGGTCGCCCTCCTCCTTGTCCTCGAACTCGAAGGTCCGGGACGCGAAGGACACGTCCAACACCCCCTGCGCGAACGACACTTGCTCCTCACGCTCGCGCTCGGCCCGCGCCAGCCGCACCCGGTCGTCCCGCCCCAGCAGCTCCGCGGCCTCGTCGAGCAGCGGTACGTCCGCCACGGTCCACTCGCGGGTCACCGGGCGGCGGATGGCGTCCGCGTCGTCGTCGGAGACGTAGCCCACGGGGTCGGCGAGGAAGTCCGCGACGAGGTACCGCGGGGTCAGGCGCGGCCACAACTGGTCGATGGCGGCCCAGACTTCGGGGTTCTCGGCGAGTTCGTCGCGGATCTGGGTGATGTCGCTGGGGTCGAGCAGGTTGCCGCCGTCGAAGGGGTCGGTGCCGATGCGTTCGGCGACCATCTCGGTGAGCGTGTTGAGGATGTGGCCCTCGAAGTGCTCGCGGGCCGCGTTGTGCGGGAGCCGGGCCTCGCGGGTGCGGTCGCGGGCCATCCGTACCAGGCCGTCGTCGAGCATCAGGATCTCGCGGTCGTGCTCGATCGCGATCACCGGGTCGGGCAGTGACTGCCAGTCGCTGACGACCCTGGCGAGGACGTCGGCCATGTCGGCGCGGCCCTTGACGGCCGCCGCCGCCCGGCTGTCGGTGGCCGTCGCCTTCACACCGGGGAACAACTCCCCGACGGTCGCGAGGAGTACGCCGGTCTCGCCGAGGGAGGGCAGCACCTCGCCGATGTAGCCGAGGAACGCGGGGTTCGGACCGACGATGAGGACGGCCCGCTTGGCGAGCAACTCCCGGTGTTCGTAGAGGAGATACGCGGCCCGGTGCAGCGCTACGGCGGTCTTGCCGGTGCCGGGGCCGCCCTCGACGACGAGCACCCCGCGGTAGGGCGCCCGGATGATCTCGTCCTGTTCGGCCTGGATGGTCTGCACGATGTCGCTCATCCGGCCGGTGCGCGCGGAGTTGAGCGCGGCGAGCAGGACGGCGTCGCCGCTCGGGTCCTCGTGGCCGGTGCGGGTGGCGTCGCCGAGGTCGAGGATCTCGTCGTGCAGGGCGGTGACATGGCGGCCGTCGGTGGTGAGGTGCCGGCGGCGGCGCAGGCCCATCGGGGTGTGGCCGGTGGCGAGGTAGAAGGGGCGGGCGACGTCGGCGCGCCAGTCGATCAGGATCGGGGTGAGGTCGGCGTCGTCGGAGCGGATGCCGATACGGCCGATGTGGTGGCTGACGCCGGAGGTCAGGTCGATCCGGCCGAAGCAGAGCGAGCCGTCCACGGCGTTCAGCGCGGCGAGCAGCCCCGAGCGCTCGGCGACCAGGATGTCCCGCTCCAGCCGGGCCTGCATGGGCGTGTTGCCCTGCCCGAGCGCGTCCGTGACGGAGTCCTCGGTGGCGCCGCGCAGCGCGTCCACGCGTGCGTACAGACCGTCGATGAATTCCTGCTCACCGTGAATTTCATCGCTGTTTGACAATTCCACTCCCGGACCTATATACTGTGCTCACTGAGCCTCTTTGCGACCGAATTCCCGTGAAGTCGCGAACCATTGAATATACGCAAAGAAATCCCCCGAGCGCAATTGCTCGGGGGATTTCTTTGCGTATCGGGCAGGCTCACAGCACGTCGGAGAGCTCCTCCAGCAGCTTGCGCTTGGGCCGGGCCCCCACCATCGCCTTCACCGGCTCACCGCCCCGGAAGACCATGAACGTGGGCATCGAGAGAACCTTGTACGCGTTCGTGGTCTCCGGATTCAGGTCCACATTCAACTGCACCACCTTGAGGCGATCGGCCTCCTCGGTGGCGAGAGCGCGCAGCACCGGCGCCATCTGCCGGCACGGAGGACACCAGTCCGCCGTGAACTCCACCAGCACCGGCAGCTCCGACCCGATCACCTCCGCCGCGAAACTCTCGTCCGTCACGTCCATCACATGCGTCACGTCGCTCACAGTTCCCGCTCTCCCAGTTCGCACAACGGTGGTGGCTCCTCGACCGACGACAGCCGCACCCCGATCTCCGCCCGTACCGCCTGCAACTCCCCGATCAGGGAATCCAGTTCGGCCAGCTTCCGGCGGTAGACCGCGAGCGACGCCGGGCACGAGTCGCCCTCCGGGTGCCCGGCCCGCAGACACTCCACGAAGGGCCGCGTCTCCTCCAGGTCGAACCCGAAGTCCTGCAACGTCCTGATCTGCCGCAGCAGCTTCAGATCAGCCTCGTCGTACGTCCGGTACCCGTTGCCGCCCCGCCGCGCGGGCAGCAGCCCCCGCGACTCGTAGTACCGCAACGCCCGCGTCGTGGTCCCGGCCCGCGCGGCCAGCTCGCCGATTCGCATACCTACGACGGTAATCCTTGACGTCGGCGTCAGGGCAACAGCGGTTTCCGCTCCACCGGGGAGGTCAGCACGACGGACGTCGTGGTGCGCCCGAGCGCGGAGACCGCTTCGAGGACTTCCTCCAGGTGGACGGTGTCCCGGACGGCGACCTTGAGGATCCAGCAGTCCTCGCCGACGACATGGTGCACCTCGGTGATCTCGGACCGCTCGATCAGCTCCAGGGTGCGGGGGTGCTTCAGGGTGTAGCCGCCGTGCGGGTCGACCCGGACGAACGCCTGGATGCCGTAGCCGAGCCGGCCGGGGACGACATGGGCGCCGTAGCCGCTGATCACGCCCGCGGTCTCCAGCCGTCGGACGCGCTCGGTGACCGCCGCCGGGCTCAGCCGGACCTGTCGCCCGAGTTCGCTGAGCTTGATCCGGCCGTCGGTCTGGAGGAGGTGGAGGATCCGCCGGTCCAGTGCGTCGAAGGCCACCGGTGTTTCGCCGGCGGTGGCTCGCGGATGCCGTGGTTCTTTCGGTACGGCGGCCGGAACTCCCATGTCTCCCCCTTCCGATCCTGCTGCTGCGTCCGAAGAATTATGGTCATGGAAAAGACGCGGGACGTACTGGTCATCGGCGGGAACCGCTACTTCGGCAAGCGGCTGATCGCCCGGCTGCTGGCCGCCGGGGACCGGGTCACGGTCCTCAACCGGGGTTCGTCGGCACCGCCCGCCGGGGTGACGCACCTGATCGCCGACCGCGACGACGAGGACGCGCTGCGCGCCGCACTCGGCCCGCGCACCTTCGACGTCGTCGTCGACCAGGTCTGCTACACCCCGCGCCAGGCAGCGATCGCCCGCCGCGTGTTCGCCGGCCGCACCGGCCGCTATGTGCTGACGTCGACCGTCGAGGTGTACGAGTACGAGGACTCGCCCGCGCCGGTGAGCGAGGCGGCCGTCGATCCGCACGACGTCCCAGTCGATCTCGAACTCCCCTGGGACGAACCGGAGTTCCTCGACTCGCACTACGGCGAGGGCAAGCGGCAGGCGGAGGCGGTCTTCGCGGCCGACCCGGAGTTCCCGTACACGGCGGTCCGCGTGGCCCATGTCCTGGGCGGCGCCGACGACTTCACCGGCCGCCTGGACCACTACACGCACCGCGTCCGCACCGGCGAGCCGATCGCGGTGCCCCGCACCAACCACCCGGCGACGTACATCCACGTCGACGAGATCGCCGACTTCCTCTTCTGGACGGCCGGCCAGGACTTCACCGGCCCGGTCAACGCGGCCTCCCACGGCCCGCTGACCACACAGGACCTGTGCGCGGCACTCGCCGCCCACATCCCGTCCGGGAACGCGGTGTTCAGGACGGCGGCGGAGGGCGAGACCTCCCCGTTCTCCTTCGCCCGCTCCTACGGCATGGACAACTCCCGTGCGGAGAAGCTCGGTTACGTTTTCGGCGACGCTCGGCGGTGGCTGCCGCGGGCGGTCGCCGAGACCCTGGGAAAGGACAACTGACATGCGGTACCGCGCACTTGGCGACCTGCGCGTGAGCGCCGTGGGGCTCGGCGCGATGCCGCTGTCCCTGGAGGGCCGCCCGGACGAACAGCGCGCCCTCGCCACGGTGCACGCCGCCCTGGACGCGGGCGTGACCCTGCTGGACACGGCGGACTCCTACCACCTCCCGGGTGCCGGACCCGGCCACGGCGAACGGCTGATCGCCCGCGCGCTCGCGGCCTACGGCGGCGACACGTCCGACGTCCTGGTCACCACCAAGGGCGGCCGTGGCAGACCCGCCGACGGCAGCTGGACGGTGACCGGTTCCCCACGCCACCTCAAGGCCGCCGCCGAGGCCTCCCTGAAGCGGCTCGGCGTGGACGCGATCGGCCTGTACCAACTCCACAAGCCCGACCCGGCGGTGCCGTACGAGGAATCGGTGGGCGCCCTGCGTGAGCTGCTCGACGAGGGGAAGATCCGGCTGGCCGGCGTCTCCAACGCGGACGCCGGCCAGATCCGGCGGGCCCACGCGATCCTCGGCGACCGCCTGGTCTCGGTGCAGAACCAGTACTCGCCCGCCGTGCGGGACGGCGAGGCCGAGCTACGGCTGTGCGCCGGACTGGAGCTGGCCTTCCTGCCGTGGAGCCCGCTGGGCGGCATCTCCCGCAGCTCGCTGAACGGCCCGTCGAGCCTGGACCGGGGTCCCGGCTTCGGCGCGTTCCACTCCGTGGCGCGCGAACGGGGGGTCAGTCCGCAACAGGTGTGCCTGGCCTGGCTGTTGGCGAAGTCGCCGCGCGTGATCCCCATTCCGGGAGCCAGCCGGCCGGAGACGATCCGGGACTCGGCGCGGGCGGCGGACCTGGTGCTGAGCCCGGCCGAACTGACCCGCCTGGACGCGACGCCCGCGCCGAGCGTGGACCGGTCGTGAACCGGTCGTAGGCGAGGAACTCGTGGACCGGGGGGTCAGAGCATGACGCCCGCCGACGTCTCCACTTCCAGCAGGGACGCGCTCTCGCGTTCCTCGTCGAAGGCCCTGCGTCCGCCGCGCAGGCCGAACAGCCGCTTGGCGAGGGCGATGTAGAGCACGGCGAGGATGTTGAGGACGAGGGTGGCGATCTTCAACCAGCTGATGTGTTCGGTGAGTTCGTAGATCTCCAGCGGCAGGAACGCGGCGGTGGCGACCACCGTCAGATACTCCGCCCAGCGCTTGGCGTACCAGAGACCGCCCGCCTCGACGAGTTCGATCAGCGCGTACGCGAGCAGCAGGACGGCGACCAGGACCAGCGTGGAGTGCTTGTAGCCGAAGGTCTTCTGGATGCTGCCGACGATCGGCGAGTGATCGAGGTCGTAGTGGAAGTGCCGGAAGACGGGGCGGAAGACGTTGAGGTAGTCGTCGAACAGCTTGCGCACCGAGTCCTGGCTGTTGCTGAACTTCCACACGGCGGCGGCCACCAGCACGATGAACACCCCGCGCACGGCCCGCTCGACCGCCAGGAACCGCAGGATGAACAGATCCCGCAGCACCTTCCCGCGCGGCACCAGCGGAGCGTGCTCGGCGGGTCCCGAACCGTGCGGGTCGCCCAGCACGAAGTCGCCGCAGCGCAGACAGCGCCAGGCCGTACCGAACTTGGTCTCGACGCGCAGCCGCTCCCGCAGCGCCGTCTCGTCGGGCGCGTACGTCACATGCCCGTGCCGTGCGCAGTGCCGCCGGTCCCAGTCGATCTTCATGCCCATGTCCCCCGTGACTCCCGCCGAACGCGAACGTGGCGGGGCGGGGGTTTACGGCCCGGGACGGCCCCCGGGTGGGGGGGGGGGGGGGGCGGGCGCGGGGGGGGGGGGGGCCGGGGGGGGGGGGGGGGGCCGGGGGGGGGGGGGGCGGGGGGGCCCCCCCCC
>NZ_JBIVNL010000029.1:0-11074 GCF_044753545.1 Streptomyces sp. NPDC088350
TTGTTGGAGTTGGGTCCGGATGGCACGTTGTCGGCGATGGGCCGTGAGTGTCTGGACGGTGACGGTGAGGGCGAGCGGGCCGTGTTCGTACCGGCTCTGCGCCGGGAAGGCGACGAGACCCGCGCGTTGATGTCCGCTCTGGCGCAGCTCCATGTGACAGGCGTGCAGGTCGACTTCACCGCCCTGTACGGGGGCATGACCCTCCCCGCCGTCACACCGGACCTGCCGACCTACGCCTTCCAGCGGGAGCACTACTGGCTGCACGACACCCGGCCCGTTCCTCACCCGAGCCCGGCCGGTGCGGCCGACGACACCGACGCCCGCTTCTGGGCCGCGGTCGAACGTGAGGATCCGAGCGCGGTCGCCGAGGCGTTGGACCTGGGTGACGGCGAGGACGGTCGCGCGGCGCTGGACGCGGTGCGCGGTGCGCTGGGCGTGCTGTCGGCCTGGCGACGCGACCGCGACGAGAAGTCCGCGGCCGACCGACTGCGCTACCAGGTCGCCTGGAAACCGCTGCCCGCCGCACCGTCCGGCTCACCCGCAGGCACCTGGCTGGTCGTCCTGCCCCAGGGCTGCCGCGACGAGGACTACGCGGCCCAGGTGGCCTCGGTGCTGCGACGCCAGGGCCTGCGGACCAGGCTCCTGTGGCTCGACGCGGCCGGCTCGACGGACCGCGCCGCTTTCGCCGAAGACCTGCGCGAGGCGCTGGCGGGCCAGGAGGACATCGCCGGAGTGCTGTCGCTGCTCGCCCTCGACGAGCGCCTACGGCCCGGCTCCGCGACGCTCACCGAGGGGGTCGCGGCGACGTTGGGTCTCCTGCAGGCCCTCGGCGACATCGGCTCCGGGCCTCGTCTCTACTGCGCTACCAAGGGCGCGGTGAGCGTCGGCGCTTCGGATGCGCTCCGATCCCCCGAGCAGGCGGCGGTGTGGGGGCTGGGGCTGGCCGTGGCGCTGGAGCAGCCGGACCGGTGGGGGGCGCTGCTGGACCTTCCGGACGTGTTCGACGACCGGGCCGCCCGGACCCTGCTCGGTGCGCTGGCCGGTCCGGGCGATGAGGACCAGCTCGCGATCCGTGCCACGGGCGCGTTCGTGCGCAGGATGCGGAGCCACCCGCTGTCCGCCGGTGGAGTGAAGGCGGAGTGGCGGCCACGGGGCACCGTCCTGGTCACCGGCGGAACGGAGGGCCTCGGCAGGCATGCCGCACGCTGGCTCGCCGGCGCCGGTGCCGAGCACCTGGTGCTGACCGTCGCACCGGACGACGCGGAAGCGCCGCATGTCGTGGCCCTGCGGGACGAGCTGAGCGGCCGGGGCGCGAAGGTGACGGTGTGTCCGACAGACCTCACCGACCGGGACGCGGTCGAGCGACTGCTCACCGGCCCCGCCGCGTCGCCCGAGCTCACCGGGGTCGTCCACACCGCCGACCTCGCGCGGATCACCCAGGCCGACGCCACCGGCGTCGACGAACTGGCGGAGACGCTCGCGGCCAAGGCCGAAGGACTGCTCCATCTCGACGCGCTCCTGGCGGAGCGGGAACTGGACCTGTTCGTGGTCTTCTCGTCGGTCGCCAGTGTGTGGGGCGGTGGCGGTCAGGGACTGATCGGTGCGGCCAACGCCCAGATGGACGCGCTCATCGAGCGTCGCCGCGCCAGAGGGCTGGCGGCGACCTCCGTGGCCTGGGGCGTCATCGACGGCTTCGGTGTGGCCTCCGACGCCACGGCCCAGGAGCAGCTGCGCCGCCGCGGTGTGCTGCCGATGGCGCCGGAGGCGGCCATGGCGGCCCTCGCACAAGCCGTCCGGAACGACGACACGCTCGTGGCCGTCGCGGACGTCGACTGGTCGGCGTTCGTGCCGGCGTTCACCTCCCTGCGGCCCAGCCCGTTGATCGGTGACCTGCCAGGCGTCCAGGACATCGTGGACAGCCTCCGGCAGGACGAGTCCGGCGACGAGTCCGCCTCGGAGTTCCTGCGTCAACTGGCCACGGGCTCCGACGCCGAGCGGGAACGCGCGCTCATGAAGGTGGTGCGTGAGAACGCGGCGGTCGCCCTGGGACACAGCGGAGCCGAGGCGATCAAACCGCAACGCGCCTTCCAGGAGATGGGATTCGACTCCCTCGCCGGCGTGAACCTTCGCAACAGCCTCGGCGCCGCTCTGGGCACCAAGCTGCCGGCCACCCTCGTCTTCGACTACCCCACGCCCGACGCGCTGGTGGAGTACCTGCGCACCGAACTCCTGGGCGACCAGGGCACGGAGGACGCGACCGAGGCCGACGAGGAGGAGCTCCGCAGGGTGCTGGCCTCCGTGCCGTTCAGCCGGTTCCGCGAGGCCGGAGTGCTCGACGCGCTGCGCTCGATGGCCAGGACCGAGGCGGTCGCACAGGACGAGGACCGGCCGTCCGCCGACGAAGAGCTCGACCTGATCGATGGAATGGACATCGCAGGGCTGGTCCAACGGGCGTTCGACGGAACCCAGTTGTGATCGCGCACTCGAAACGGTGGGAGCGGCCATGAGCAGCCAGAGTGAACAGATCGTCGAAGCCCTGCGCGCTTCGCTGAAGGACAACGCCAGGCTGAAGCACGAGTACGACAAGGCGGTCGCTGCCGCCTCCGCTCCCGTCGCGATCGTCGGAATGGCGTGCCGGCTGCCGGGCGGGGTGACCGCCCCGGAGCAGCTGTGGGAGCTGGTGTCCACCGGCGGTGACGGCATCACCGGCTTCCCGGTGAACCGCGGCTGGGACCTGGACAACCTGTTCCATCCCGACCCCGACCACCCCGGCACCAGCTACGCCTCGGAAGGCGGCTTCCTGCACGACGCCGGTGAGTTCGACGCGGGCTTCTTCGGCATCTCCCCGCGGGAGGCCGTGGCGATGGACCCCCAGCAGCGGATCATGCTGGAGCTGTCCTGGGAGGTGTTCGAGCGGGCCGGGATCGACCCCACCACCCAGCGCGGCAAGGACGTCGGCGTCTACTCCGGGATCGCCTTCCACGACTACGGGGCCCATCTGGCCGAAGTCCCCGAAGGACTGGAGGGGTTCATCCTCACCGGTGGCGCGGGAAGCGTGCTGTCCGGTCGGGTCTCCTACGCCCTCGGCCTCGAAGGCCCCGCCGTGACGATCGACACGGCGTGTTCGTCGTCCCTGGTGGCGTTGCATCTGGCGGCACAGGCCCTGCGGGCGGGCGAGTGCTCGATGGCACTGGCCGGCGGGGTCACGGTGATGGCGGAGTCCGACGCCTTCGTGGGCTTCTCCCGGCAGCGCGGACTCGCCCCCGACGGACGGTGCAAGGCCTTCGCCGCCGCTGCGGACGGCACCGGGTTCTCCGAAGGCGCCGGTGTGCTGTTGCTGGAACGGCTGTCCGACGCCGTCGGCGCGGGGCACCCGGTGCTGGCAGTGGTGCGGGGCTCGGCGGTGAATCAGGACGGTGCGTCCAACGGGCTCACAGCACCGAACGGCCCCTCCCAGCGGCGGGTCATCCGGCAGGCGCTGAGCAGTGCCCGGCTGTCGGCCGCCGACGTGGACGTGGTGGAGGCCCATGGTACGGGCACGGCGCTGGGCGACCCCATCGAGGCGCAGGCCCTGCTGACCACGTACGGCAGGGACCGCGACCGTCCGTTGTGGCTGGGGTCGGTGAAGTCGAACATCGGCCACACCCAGGCCGCGGCCGGCGCGGCAGGTGTGATCAAGATGGTGATGGCCATGCGGCACGGAGTGCTGCCGCGCACCCTGCATGTGGACACGCCCACGCCCCAGGTCGACTGGTCGGTGGGCGCCGTGCGACTCCTGACCGACGAACAGGCGTGGCCGGTGACGGGTCGGCCGCGCCGGGCCGCCGTGTCGGGCTTCGGCATCAGCGGCACCAACGCCCATGTCATCCTCGAAGAGCCCCCGGCCCCCCAGCCCGCCGCGGCCGGCACCCCGACCGGCCCGGCCCTCGCCATGGACCAGTCGCCCTCGTCGACGCCGCCGGTGCTGAACGACGCCCCGGTGCCGCTCGTAGTCTCCGGGCGGAGCGAGCCGGCACTGCACGCCCAGGCCCAGCGCCTCCTGTCGTATCTGGAGGAACGCCCCGGCGTGCCCCTGCCGGACCTCGGCTGGTCGCTGGCTGCCGGGCGCACGGCGCTGGAGCAACGCGCCGTCGTGCTGGCCGCCGACCGGGACGCCGCGCTGAGCGGCCTGACGGCGCTGGCCGGCAACGCCCCCGCACCCGAGGTGGTTCGCGGCACCGGCCCGGCCACCGGGCACATCGCCTTCGTCTTCCCCGGCCAGGGCTCGCAGTGGCCGGGCATGGCGGCCGAACTCCTCGCCTCCTCACCGGTGTTCGCCGCCCGGTTCGCCGAGTGCGACGCCGCGATACGCCACCTGGTGGACTGGTCCGTCACCGACGTGATCCGGCAAACCGACGAAGCTCCGTCCCTGGACCGGATAGAGGTCCTGCAACCGGCACTGTTCGCGGTGCACGTGTCCTTGGCGGCGGTGTGGGAGGCGGCCGGGGTGGCACCGGCGGCGGTGGTCGGCAACAGCCAGGGCGAGATCGCGGCGGCGTACGTGGCCGGGGCACTGTCGCTGGAGGAGGCCGCCAGGATCGTCGTCCTGCGCAGCGCGCTGTTCGCCGAGGAACTGGTGGGCAAGGGCGCGGTGGCCTCCGTCGCCGCGTCGGCCGACGCCGTGGAGCGGCGGCTGACGGCCTGGGGCGAACGGCTGGTGATCTCCGGACGCAACGGCCCCTCGGCGGTGACCGTGGCGGGCGAGGTGGCCGCGTTGAAGGAGTTCGTGGCCGACTGCAGGGCCGACGGCCTCCGGGCACAGGTCGTGGGCTCCACGGTGGCCTCGCACTGCGCCCAGGTCGATCCGTTGCGGGACCGCATCCTGGCGATGTTCGCCGACATCACCCCGCGCCGCGGACACATCCCCTTCTACTCGACGGTCACCGGCGGTGTGCTCGACACCGGCGAACTGGGCGCCGAGTACTGGTTCAGCAACGCGCGCAGGCCGGTGAACTTCGAGGGCGCCGTCCGCGAACTCCTCGCCGACGGGTTCGGCTTCTTCGTCGAGTCCAGCGCCCACCCCGTGCTGGTGACGGCCATGCAGCAGGTCTTCGAGGACACCGAGGCCGACGCGGTGGCCGTGGGTTCGCTGCGGCGCGACGAGGGCGGTGCGCGGCGCTTCATGACCTCGCTCGCCGAAGCCCATGCGGGCGGGCTGCCGGTCGACTGGTCCACACTGTTCGCCGCCTGGGAGCCGAGCCGGGTCGACGATCTGCCCACGTACGCCTTCCAACGGCGGCACTACTGGCTGGAATCGGCCCAGACCCCCGGCGACGCCGCGGGACTCGGGCTCGAACCGGCCCAGCACCCCCTGCTGGGCGCGGTGACCGAGGTCTCCGAATCCGGCGGGGTGCTGTTCACCTCCCGTCTCTCGCTGCGGTCGCATCCGTGGCTGGCCGACCACGCGGCGGCGGGCACGGTACTGCTGCCCGGGGCGGCGTTCGTGGAGCTGGCGGTACGCGCCGGTGACGAGGTCGGCTGCGGCGCGGTGGAGGAACTCGTCATCGAGGCACCGCTCACCCTGGCCAAGGGCGACGGCGTACGGCTTCAGGTGTTCGTGGGCGAGGCCGGTGACGCCGGCCGGCGCTCGCTCACCGTGCGCTCCCGCGCGGAGGGAAGCGGACCGGGAGCGGCCTGGACACGGCACGCCACCGGCGCCCTGGCCCCGGCCCCCGCCACCCCGCCGGACACCGGCCTCGCCCAGTGGCCCCCGGCCGGGGCGGTCCCCGTGGAAGCGGAGCGGGTGATGGAGGGATACGAGAACATGGCCGCCGCCGGTTACGGCTACGGACCGGCCTTCCGGGGACTGCGCGCGGTGTGGACCCGGGGCGACGAGGTGTTCGCCGAGGTCGAACTGCCCGAGGACCAGGGACTCTCGGCCGACGGCTTCGGCCTGCACCCCGTGCTGCTCGACTCCGCCATGCACGCCCTCTCCTTCCGCGACCTGGGCGGCGCCGAGCCCGAACTCGCGCTGCCCTTCGCCTACCGCGAGGTCGCCCTGCACGCCGCCGGGGCATCCGCGCTGCGCGTCCGCATCACCCCGAACGGCCCCGAGGGAGTGGCCGTCCACCTGGCCGACACCGGCGGCACCGCCGTCGCCGCCGTCGGATCGGTGGTCTCCCGGCCGGTGACCACCGGACAACTGGACACCCAAGCCTCTCCCGCGCGGGAGCGCCTTTTCCGCGTCGGCTGGGACGAACTGCCCGCACCGGCCGCCGAAACCCAGGAGGCCCGACCGCATCCCGTACCGGTGGAGACCGCCGAGGACATCCGGGAACTGGTCGAGACGGCCGACCTGGGCGTGCCCGAGGCACTGCTCCTCGAACTGACCTCGGCCGACCCCGAGCCGAGCGCAGCCGGCGTACGGGAGATGACCGGACAGGTGCTGGAACTGCTCCAGACCTGGCTGGCCGCACCCGAACTCGACGACACCCGGCTGCTCGTGCTCACCCACGGCGCGGTGGCGGTACACCACGACCGCGAGCTGACCGACCCCGCCGCCGCGGCCGTGTGCGGTCTGCTGCGGTCCGCGCAGGCCGAGAACCCCGGGCGGATCACACTGGTCGACACCGACCGGGCGGAGGCCTCGCTGACCCTGCTGCCCGGCGTGTTCACCGGCGAAGAACCCCAACTGGCCCTGCGCGACGGCGTCCGCCACGCCCGTCGCCTGACCCGCGCCGACACCGTCGCGGCGCTGACCGCCCCCGCCGGCGCGACGGCCTGGCGGCTGGAGCCCGGCACCGACGGCACCCTCGAAGGGCTGGCGCTGCACCCCGCGCCCGCCGCTCTACAGCCACTGACAGCCGGTCAGGTCCGCATCGAGGTACGGGCGGCGGGACTGAACTTCCTGGACGTCCTGGTCGCGCTGGACATGAACAGGGTGGACGCCACCATCGGCAACGAGGGCTCGGGAGTGGTCACCGAGGTCGGCCCCGGCGTGGACGGGCTCACCGTCGGCGACCGCGTGATGGGACTGTTCCCCGACGCCGTCGGCCCGCTGGCCGTCGCCGACCACCGCACAGTGATCAGAGTCCCGCACGGCTGGTCCTTCCAGCAGGCCGCCACCGTGCCGATGGCGTTCCTCACCGCCTACTACGGCCTGCGGGACCTCGCCGGTCTGCGCTCCGGTGAGTCCGTACTGATCCACGCCGCCGCCGGCGGAGTCGGCATGGCCGCCGTGCAACTCGCCCGGCACTGGGGCGCCGAGGTGTTCGCCACCGCCGGCCCCGCCAAACGCGACGCCGTGCTCGCCACCGGAATCGGCGGGCAGCGGCTGGGCAACTCGCGCACCCTGGAGTTCGAACGGCGCTTCCTGGAGGACACCCAGGGCCGGGGCGTCGACGTGGTGCTGGACAGCCTGGCCGGGGAGTTCGTGGACGCCTCGCTGCGGCTGCTGCCCCGCGGAGGCCGGTTCCTGGAGATGGGCAAGGCCGACCTGCGTAGTCCCGAAGAGGTCGCCTCAGCCCACCCCGGCGTTTCCTACCAGGCCTTCTCCCTCTACGAGGCGGGGAACGACCGGATCGGGGAGATGCTGCGCGAACTGGTCGAGCTGTTCGACCGGGGTGCACTGCACCCGCTGCCGCTGACCAACTGGGACGTGCGACGTGCCCCGGCCGCCTTCCGGTACATGAGCCAGGCGCGGCACATCGGCAAGAACGTCTTCACCCTGCCCCGGTCCCTCGACACCGCCGGTACCGTCCTGGTCACCGGCGGCACCGGCACACTGGGCCGCCTGGTGGCCCGGCGCATGGTCACCGAACACGGGCTGCGCAACGTCGTCCTGGCCGGCCGGCGCGGCAGAGGAGCCGCGGGAGCGACAGCGCTGGAGGACGAGCTCGCGGCCCTGGGAGCCACCGTGCGCACGGTCGCCTGCGACGTCGCCGACCGGGAGGCAGTGGCCGAACTCCTCGCCTCGATCCCGCGGGACGCCCCGCTCACCGCCGTGGTGCACACCGCGGGACTGCTGGACGACGGGGTGATCACCACCCTGACCCCGGACCGGCTGGACGCCGTGTTCCGCCCCAAGGTGGACGCCGTGCTCAACCTGCACGAACTGACCCAGGACCTCGACCTCGCCGCGTTCGTCCTCTTCTCCTCCGGAGCCGGCACCTTCGACTCCCCGGGCCAGGGCAACTACTCCGCGGCCAACGCCTTCCTCGACGCAATGGCCCGCCACCGCCACACCAGGGGCCTGCCCGCCCTCTCGCTCGCCTGGGGACTGTGGGGACAGGTCACCGACATGAGCGCCCACCTCGACGACACCGACCAGCGGCGCATGGCCAAGGGCGGCATGCTCGCCCTCTCCGTCCCCGAGGGCATGGAGCTGTTCGACACGGCGTTGCGCGGACCCGACACCGTGCTGGTCCCCGCCCACATGGACTTCGCGGCCCTGCGCGCCCTGGCCGGCTCCGGCTCGCTGCCCGCGCTGCTGCGCGCCCTGGTCCGCGCCCCGCGCCGGGCCGTGGACAACGCGGCGGCCGGCACGGACGACCTGATGGGCAGGCTGGGCAGGGCCACCGCGGGCCAGCAGGAGCAGATCCTGCTCGACATGGTCCAGCAGGAGGCCGCCGCCGTCCTCGGACACTCCTCGGCCGAGGCCGTCGAACCCCACCAGCCCTTCAAGGAGATCGGCTTCGACTCGCTCACCGCCGTCGAGCTGCGCAACCGGCTCTCCCGCCGAGCCGGAGTACGGCTCCCGGCCACGCTCGTCTTCGACCATCCCGCACCCGCGGCACTGGCCCGCTTCCTGCTCGCCGAACTGGGCCAGGAGGTCGACACCTCCGAGGTGCTGATGGCCGGACTCGACACCGTGGCCGCCACCCTGGCCGAGGTGACACCCGACGCCTCGACCCGCGCCAAGGTGCTGGCCCGCCTCCACCTGCTGGTCGAGCAGTGGGAGAACATCACCACGGACGCCACCTCGACCACCGGCGAGGACGACGAGTTCGACGTGGACACCGCGACCGACGAGGCCCTGTTCGAACTCATCGACCGGCAGTTCGGCACGTCCTGACCGGCCGTCCCCGCACGACGGGACACACCGGCCGACCCTTCAGCAGACGCAACCGTTTCCTTCAGGAGCTGACTCCCATGGCAGATGACGGGAAGCTACGCGAATACCTCAAGCGCGTACTGGCGGACGCCCGCCGTTCCCAGAAGCGGGTCCGCGAGCTGGAGGCCGAGCGGTCCGAACCGATCGCCATCGTCGCGATGGCCTGCCGGCTCCCGGGCGGGGTGTCCTCCCCGGAACAGCTGTGGGACCTGGTGCTCCAGGGACGGGACGGCATCACCGGCTTCCCGTCGAACCGCGGCTGGGACCTGGAGAACCTCTTCCACCCGGACCCCGACCACCGGGGCACCAGCTATGTGCGCGAGGGCGGATTCCTGCACGACGCCGGGGAGTTCGACGCCGGCTTCTTCGGGATCTCCCCCCGCGAAGCGGTCACCATGGACCCCCAACAGCGCATCATGCTCGAACTCGCCTGGGAGGCGTTCGAACGGGCGGGCATCGACCCGACCATGTGGCGCGGCAAGGACGTCGGTGTCTTCTCCGGCTTCGCGGGAAGCGACTACGGGGCCGAACTGCCACAGCTGCCCGAAGAGCTGGAAAGCTACCTCATGACCTCCGGCGCCGGGAGCGTCCTGTCCGGCCGGATCTCCTACACCTTCGGCTTCGAAGGCCCCGCCGTCACGGTCGACACCGCATGCTCCGCCTCCCTGGTGGCCCTCCACCTGGCCGCACGGGCCCTACGGGCCGGAGACTGCTCGATGGCGCTGGCCGGCGGCGTCACCGTGCTGGGAACACCCCGGGCGTACATCGGTTTCTCACGCCAGCGCGGACTCGCGTCCGACGCACGCTGCAAGGCGTTCGCCGCCGCCGCGGACGGCACCGGCTTCTCCGAGGGTGCGGGTGTGCTGTTGGTGGAGCGGTTGTCGGATGCGCAGCGCAACGGTCATCGGGTGTTGGCGGTGGTGCGGGGCAGTGCGGTGAATCAGGACGGTGCGTCGAATGGTCTGACGGCGCCGAATGGTCCGTCGCAGCAGCGGGTGATCCGGCAGGCGCTGGCTGGTGCGGGTGTGTCGGCTGCCGATGTGGATGTGGTGGAGGCGCACGGTACGGGTACGGCGCTGGGCGATCCGATCGAGGCGCAGGCGTTGTTGGCTACGTATGGCCAGGGGCGGCCGGTGGGCCGTCCGTTGTGGCTCGGTTCGTTGAAGTCGAACATCGGCCATACCCAGGGGGCTGCGGGTGTGGCTGGTGTGATCAAGATGGTGATGGCGTTGCGGCACGGGGTGTTGCCGCGGACGTTGCATGTGGATGAGCCGACGCCGGAGGTGGATTGGTCGGCGGGTGCGGTGGAGTTGCTGACCGGGGAGCAGCCGTGGCCGGAGGTGGGTCGTCCGCGTCGGGCGGGGGTGTCGGGGTTCGGGGTGAGTGGGACGAATGCTCACGTGATTTTGGAGCAGGCTCCGGAGCCTGCGGAGGATGTGGTTCCGGCGGTGCCGGGGGGTGTGGTGCCGCTGCTGGTGTCGGGGCGAGGTGACGCGGCCCTGCGGGCACAGGCGCAGCGGCTGCTGGGCTTCGTCGAACGTCATCCCGAGGTGAGCGTGACGCAGTTGGGTTTTGCGTTGGGTGTGGGTCGTGCGGGGTTGTCGGATCGTGCGGTGGTGGTGGCGGGGGAGCGGGGTGAGGTGTTGGCGGGGTTGGGTGCGGTGGTGCGGGGTGAGCCGGTTGCCGGTGTGGTGTCGGGTGCGGTGGGGCGGGGGCGGCTGGGGGTGTTGTTCGCCGGTCAGGGGTCTCAGCGGGTGGGTATGGGGCGGGAGTTGTATGAGGCGTTTCCTGTGTTCGCGGAGGCCTACGACCGTGTGCGGGGTCTGCTCGGCATCGGGGATGTGGATGTGGATCGGGAGGGGTTGGACCGGACGGGTAATGCGCAGCGGGCGTTGTTCGCGTTGGAGGTGGCGTTGTTCGAGTTGGTGTCGGCGTTGGGGGTGCGGCCTGAGGTTGTGGGTGGTCATTCGATTGGTGAGTTGG
>NZ_JBIVNL010000030.1:0-7786 GCF_044753545.1 Streptomyces sp. NPDC088350
CCAACTCACCAATCGAATGACCACCCACAACCTCAGGCCGCACCCCCAACGCCGACACCAACTCGAACAACGCCACCTCCAACGCGAACAACGCCGGCTGCGCATTACCCGTCCGGTCCAACCCCTCCCGATCCAGATCCGCGTCCGCGATGCCGAGCAGACCCCGCACACGGTCGTAGGCCTCCGCGAACACCGGGAACGCCTCATACAACTCCCGCCCCATACCCACCCGTTGAGACCCCTGGCCGGCGAACAACACCCCCAGCCGCCCCCGCCCCACCGCACCCGACACCACACCAACCGCCGGCTCACCCCGCACCACCGCGCCCAACCCCGCCAACACCTCACCCCGCTCCCCCGCCACCACCACCGCACGATCCGACAACCCCGCACGACCCACACCCAACGCAAAACCCAGCTCGCCGAGATCCTGGTCCGGCCGGTGATCGAGGAAGGACAGCAACCTCTGTGCCTGGCCACGCACCGCACCTTCACCTCGTGCGGACAACGGGAGAAGCACCAGGCCGTTCGGTGTTCGCGGTGCGGGGAGGTTCACGTCGGGAGTCGCTGTGGGCTGTTCGAGGATGACGTGGGCGTTGGTGCCGCTGACTCCGAACGCGGACACCCCGGCCCGGCGCGGGCGCCCCGCCTCCTCCGGCCACGGCCGTTCCTCGGTCAACAACTCCACCGCACCCGCCGACCAATCCACCTGCGGAGTGGGGGCATCGACATGCAACGTCCGCGGCAGCACCCCATGCCGCAACGCCATCACCATCTTGATCACACCAGCCACACCAGCAGCCCCCTGCGCATGACCGATATTCGACTTCAACGAACCGAGCCACAACGGACGGCCCACCGGCCGCCCCTGACCGTACGTAGCCAACAACGCCTGCGCCTCGATCGGATCGCCCAGCGCCGTACCCGTACCGTGCGCCTCCACCACATCCACATCGGCAGCCGACACACCCGCACCAGCCAGCGCCTGCCGGATCACCCGCTGCTGCGACGGACCATTCGGCGCCGTCAGACCATTCGACGCACCGTCCTGATTCACCGCACTGCCCCGCACCACCGCCAACACCCGATGACCGTTGCGCTGCGCATCCGACAACCGCTCCACCAACAGCACACCCGCACCCTCGGCCCAGCCCGTGCCGTCGGCCGCGGCAGCGAACGACTTGGACCGGCCGTCGGCGGCAAGCCCGCGCTGGCGGGAGAACTCCACGAAGGCGTCCGGCCGGGCCATCACGGTCACCCCGCCGGCCAGGGCCATCGAGCACTCACCCGCCCGCAACGACTGCGCCGCCAGATGCAACGCCACCAGAGACGACGAACACGCCGTGTCGATCGTCATCGCCGGGCCCTCGAAACCCAGCACGTACGACACCCGACCCGACAGCACACTGCCCGCGCCCCCGGTCATCAGGTAGCCCTCGGAGCCGTCGGGAGCCGTGTCGAGGCGACTGGTGTAGTCGTGGTTGACCATGCCGGCGAAGACACCGATGTCCTGCCCACGGAGCGAGGCCGGGTCGAGGCCTGCTCGTTCCAGCGCTTCCCACGACGTCTCCAGCAGCAGCCGCTGCTGCGGATCCATCGCCAACGCCTCACGCGGCGAGATCCCGAAGAAGCCGGCGTCGAACTCGGCCGCGTCGTAGAGGAAACCACCTTGCCGGGCATAGCTGGTGCCCGCGTGGTCCGGGTCCGGGTCGAAGAGGCTTTCCAGGTCCCATCCCCGGTCCACCGGGAACTCCCCGATCCCGTCGCCCCCCGCCAGAACCAGCTCCCACAAGTCCTCCGGCGAGGCCACGCCGCCCGGCAGCCGGCACGCCATCCCCACGATCGCGATCGGTTCGGTGGGGTCGCCCGCCGCCAACACCCTTTCGTCGTATGCGGAGTTGTGTGCGGAGTCATGTCCGAGGAGCAGGGCGTGCAGGTGGTTCGCCAGCTCGGTCGATGTCGGATGGTCGAAGGCGAGCGTGGTGGGCAGTTCGGCTCCGGTCAGATTGCGCAGGCGGTTGCGGAGCCTGACCACGTTCAGGGAGTCGAAGCCGAGGTCCTGGAAGGGCCGTTCGGCGTCGATGGTGGAGGTGTCCTCGTGGCCCAGCACCGCGGCCGCGCTGCTCAGCACCAGGTCGAGGACCAACCGGTACCGCTCGGTCTCTGTGCCGGCCATCAGTTGCTCGACGAAGGCTGTGGGGGTGGCGCCGCCGAGGCGCGGTGCGGCCTCCGGCAGCGACCCGGGGGCCGGACGCGACCGCCCGTCCGCCGGGCGCACAACCGACGGCACGGAGACGTCCGGCCAGTACCGCCGGTGCTGGAAGGCGTAGGTCGGCAGGTCGACGCCGCGCCGCGCCGCGTCCGGCAGCAGTGCGGTCCAGTCGACCGGCACACCACGGACATGCAGTCGGGCGAGGGCGGCCACGGCGGCGAGTGGTTCGGTCTGTTCGTCGTGCAGCGCGGGCACGAACATCGCCGGGTCGGTGTCGTCGCCCAGCGCTTCCTGCGTCATGGCGGTGAGAACCCCACCGGGGCCCAGTTCGAGGAAGGTCGTGACCTGATGGGCGTCGAGCGTGTTGACGCCGTCGAGGAAGCGGACGGTCGAGCGGACGTGCTGGACCCAGTAGTCCGGGGAGCACAGTTGCTCCGGGGTGGCCGGCTCGCCCGTGACGTTGGAGACGACGGGTATGGCAGGGGGCGCGTACGACAGTCCGGCGGCGATGTCGCGGAACTCGTCGAGCATGGCGTCCATGTGGGCGGAGTGGAACGCGTGGCTGACCCGCAGGCGCTTGGTCCGGTGTCCTGCGGCCTCGCACATCTGCTCTACGGCCTCGACGGCGTCCCGGTCGCCCGAGACGACGACGGAGGCGGGGCCGTTGACCGCGGCGATACCGACGGCGCCCGGAGTTTGCGCGAGCAGCGGCCGGATCACGGGCTCGGGGGCGTTGACCGCCACCATCGCGCCGCCGGGCAGGGCCTGCATGAGCCGTCCGCGTGCGGCCAGCAGAGCGGCGGCGTCCGCCAGGGACAGGACGCCCGACACATGCGCTGCGGTCAGCTCGCCCACGGAGTGTCCGGCGAGGAAGTCGGGGCGTACTCCCCAGGACTCGTAGAGCCGGAACAGCGCGGTCTCCAGCGCGAACAGGCCCGCCTGGGCGAACACGGTCCGGTCGAGCAGTGCCGCCTCGGGCGATCCGGGCGGGGCGAACACGACGTCCCTGACGGGGTACGCCACATGCCCGGCGCCCACCAGATGCCGGTCCAGTTCGGCACAGGCAGCGTCGAAGGCGTCGCGGAACACGGGGTAGTGCGCGTGGAGTTCGCGGCCCATGCCCGTGTGCTGGCTGCCCTGCCCGGTGAACAGCACCGCGAGCCTGCCGGGGCGTGGCACACCCCTGGCGGCGAGGCCGTAGCCCGGTCCTGCGAGGGCGTCCAGGCCGTTGAGCAGTTCGGCACGGCTCGTGCCCACGACCACGGCCCGGTGGTCGAACGCGGCTCGTGTGCTGATCAGCGCGTGCGCGACGTCGGTCGGGTCGAGTTCCGGGTGCCGGCGGGCGAAGTCCGCGAGCCGGGCCGCCTGCCCGTCAAGCGCCTCCGCGCTCCGGGCCGACATCAACCAGGGGACACCGGCGACCGTGCTCGTGACGGTGTCCTTCGTACCGTCCTGATCGGCGTCGGCGTCGGCAGCGACCGGTGTCTGCTCCAGGATGACGTGGGCGTTGGTGCCGCTGACTCCGAACGCGGACACCCCGGCCCGGCGCGGGCGCCCCGCCTCCTCCGGCCACGGCTGCTCCTCGGTCAGCAACTCCACCGCACCCGCCGACCAATCCACCTCCGGGGTGGGAGCGTCCACGTGCAACGTCCGCGGCAACACCCCGTGCCGCAACGCCATCACCATCTTGATCACACCAGCCACACCAGCAGCCGCCTGCGCATGACCGATGTTCGACTTCACGGAGCCCAACCACAGCGGACGGTCGCGGTCCTGCCCGTAGGTGGCGAGGATGGCCTGCGCCTCGATGGGATCGCCCAGCGTCGTTCCCGTGCCGTGCGCCTCGACCACGTCCACCTCGGCCGCCGGCACACGTGCGTTGGTCAGCGCCTGCCGGATGACACGCTGCTGGGACGGGCCGTTCGGCGCGGTCAGACCGTTCGACGCGCCGTCCTGGTTCACCGCGCTGCCCCGCACCACCGCCAACACCCGATGACCGTTGCGCTGCGCATCGGACAACCGCTCCACGAGCAGCACGCCGACGCCTTCGGCCCATCCCGTGCCGTCGGCCGCCGCCGCGAATGGTTTGCACCGGCCGTCGACCGACAGTCCGCGTTGCCGGGAGAAGTCCACGAAGGCGTCCGGCCCGGCCATCACGGTCACCCCGCCGGCCAGGGCCATCGAGCACTCACCCGCCCGCAACGACTGCGCCGCCAGATGCAACGCCACCAGAGACGACGAACACGCCGTGTCGATCGTCACCGCGGGCCCTTCCAGACCCAGGGTGTAAGCCACCCGCCCCGACAGCACGGCCCCGGAGACGCCGGTGATCCGGTGCCCCTCGACCTCCTCCGGAACGCGGTGCAGGCGCATCGCGTAGTCCTGGGTGTTCATGCCGGTGAACACCCCGATGTCGCTGCCGGCCAGCGTGGTCGGGTCGATGCCGGCCCGCTCGAACACCTCCCACGAGGTCTCCAGCAGCAGCCGCTGCTGCGGATCCATCGCCAATGCCTCACGCGGTGAGATGCCGAAGAACTCGGCGTCGAACCCGGCGGCATCAGGAAGAAAGGCCCCGTGCCGGACGTAAGAGGTGCCGGGGTGGTCCGGGTCGCGGTCGTAGAGCGCCGACAGGTCCCAGCCACGGTCGTCCGGGAAGTCACCGACGGCGTCGCCGCCCTCGCTGATCAGACGCCAGAAGTCCTCGGGGCTGTTCACCCCGCCGGGGAAGCGGCAGCTCATCGCCACGATGGCGATGGCGTCGTCCGGCGACTCACGCACGGTGGCCGGGACGGCGGGGACGCTGCTCGGCGACCCCAGCAGTTCGGCGTACAGATGCCTGGTGAGGGACAGCGGGCTGGGGTGGTCGTAGAGCAGGGTCGTGGGAAGCCGGAGCCCGGTGACCGTGCCCAGCCGATTGCGCAGCTCCACGGAGGTCAGTGAGTCGAAGCCGGCCTCCCGGAAGGCCCGGTCGGCGGCGATGCCGTCCGCGGAGGAGTGTCCCAGGACCTGGGCGGCATGGCTCCTGACCAGGTCAAGCAAAATCTGCTGGCGTTCCGCGGCGTCCAGCGACTCCAGCCGTCGTACGAGATCCGTCCGCGGCGACTCCGTCCGGCTCACGACGCGGCGCCCCGGCGGCACCAGCTTGTGCAGCATCGGGAGGGTCGGGGTGTCGGTCGCGCCGGCGCGCAGCGACACGAGGTCCAGCCGGGTCGCCACCAGCGCGGGCGTGGCGCTGCGCAGACCGGCGTCGAACAGCGCCAGGCCGGTCTCGGCCGCCAGGGCGGTCATGCCGAATCGCCGGGTGTGCTGCCGCAGGTCGGACGCGGTGAGATGCGCGGTCATCCCGCTGCTGGGCGCCCAGTGTCCCCAGGCGAGCGAGGTGGCCGGGAGCCCTGCCGCTCTGCGCTGCTGGGCCAGTGCGTCCAAAAAGGCGTTGGCGGCGGCGTAGTTGGCCTGGCCGGGGTTGCCGAGGACGCCCGCAGCCGAGGAGTACAGCACGAAGGCCGCGAGGTCCATGTCGCGGGTCAGCTCATGCAGGATGAGGGCCGCGTCCGCCTTGGGGCGCAGTACCGTCGCCAGTCGTTCGGGCGTCATGGCGGTGACCACACCGTCGTCCAGGACACCGGCGGTGTGGACGACCGCCGTGAGAGGCGCCTCGACGGGGATCGAGGCCAACAGGTCCGCCACCGCGGCCCGTTCGCCGATGTCGCACGCCACGGTACGTACGACCGCGCCCAGCGCACCGAGTTCGGTCCGAAGCTCCGCCGCGCCTTCGGCGGTACCGCCGCTGCGGCTGACCAGCAGCAGGTTGCGTACGCCGTGCTCGACCACGAGGTGCCGGGCGAGCAGCCGGCCCAGCGTCCCCGTGCCACCGGTGATGAGGACCGTACCCGCCGGGCCCAGCGGTCGCCGCGGCCCTTCCTCGTCCCAGGTGGCGCGCACCAGCCTCGGTACGGATGCCGCACCGGCGGTAAGGGCGATCTGCGGTTCACCGGTGGCCAGGACGGCGGACAACAGCGCGTCGGAGGCGGCGTCCTCGTCCATGGCGACCAGGACCAGCCGCTGCGGGACCTCCGACTGCGCCGAGCGGACGAGTCCCCATACCGCCGCGCTGACGGGGTCGGTGACCTCGCGCGTGACGACGACCAGCTGCGACCCCGTATCCGGCAGGGCCAGCCATGCCTGCACCCACTCCAACGCCTGCGAGGTCTGCGTCCGCAGGCCGTGCGTGGTGTCCGTCAAGTCCACGCGAAGGTAGTACGGTACGTCTCCCTGGGCGGCGAACACCGTCAGCTCCGCGGGGCTCGTCACGGTCACCGGCTCCGAGGTGGCCGAGGCCGACTCGCCCGCCGCCGGGACTTCGAGAGGTACCCACTCAACCCGGAACAGCGCGTCCCGCGCATGCGTCCCGGCCTCGGACACCAACTCGTCGGCCGACAGCGGCCTCGACGTCACCGAGCCGACGGACCCGACCGTCCCACCGGAGCTGTCCACCAGCTCCAGCGCCACACCCCCTCGGCCGTCGGGACTGATACGCGCCCGCAGCGAGGTCGCCCCTGTCGCGGACAGGGACACCGCGCGATAGGCGACGGGCAGCACGGACGCATCGCCGTGACTGTCGGCATGGCACACGGCTTCCAGCAGTGCCGGGTGCAGAGCGAAGCGCGCCGCTTCGGCCTGCTGGTCGTCACCCAGTTCCACTTCGGCGAAGACATCGTTGCCACGAGCCCACGCCGTGCGCAGGACCCGGAACGCCGACTCCACACCACGCCCCGCCCGTGCCAGACGTTCGTACGCCTGGTCCACGTCGACGGGAGTGGCTCCGACCGGAGGCCACACCGAGAGGTCGACATCAGGTGCGGTGGTGATCGGGGCGAGCGTGCCCGTCGCGTGTCGAGTCCAGGAGGTGCCTTGGCACCGGGAGTGAACGGTCAGGCTACGTCGGCCGGCTTCCCTCACCCCACCGACGACCACCTGGAGCTGCACGCTCGTGCCCTCCGGCAGCACGAGCGGCGCCTCGATCAGTAACTCGTCCAGGACACCGCAGCCGACCTCGTCACCGGCGCGCACCGCCAGCTCCACGAACGCCGCCCCGGGCAGAACGGCCACACCGGCCACTGTGTGATCGGCCAGCCACGGGTGGGTGCTCAGTGAGAGGAGGGAGGTGAACAACACTCCGTCCGAGTCCGGCAGTTCAACCCAGCCGTCCAGCAGAGGGTGTTGGGCACCGGTGAGACCGACGGCGGCCATCGCGCCGGTGGGGTGAGCGCTCTTGAGCCAGTAGTGCTGGTGTTGGAAGGCGTAGGTGGGCAGCTCCCATACGGTATCCGCAGAAGCCGCGCCCAGCAGGGACGCCCAGTCGACCGGGACACCACGTACATACACCTCCGCCAGCGACGTCCATATCCGGCGCAGGCCGCCCTCGCCCCGGCGCAGCGTCCCACTCACCACCACCGGCCCGGCATCCGCTTCCTCGGCGACCGCCTCGATGCTCATCGTCAGCACCGGATGCCCGCTCACCTCGACGAACGCCCCGAACCCCTCACCCAGCAACTGCTCCACCGCATCCGCGAA
>NZ_JBIVNL010000031.1:0-5839 GCF_044753545.1 Streptomyces sp. NPDC088350
ACCACACCGGCAAGCCCCGCCAACACCTCACCCCGGTCCCCCGCCACCACCACCGCACGATCCGACAACCCCGCACGACCCACACCCAACGCAGCCGCGAGTCCCACCACATCCAAATCCGGGTGGTGGTCAACGAAGTCCAACAACCGCTGCGCCTGCCCCCGCAGGGCCCCCACGCCGGACCCCGACACCACCAACGGCACCACACCACCCGGCACCACAGACGGCACCGAAACCACACCCACCGCAGGCTCCGGAGCCTGCTCCAGGATCACGTGAGCATTCGTCCCACTCACCCCGAACCCCGACACCCCCGCCCGACGCGGACGACCCGCCACGTCCGGCCACGGCTGCTCCTCGGTCAGCAACTCCACCGCACCCGCCGACCAATCCACCTGCGGAGTGGGAGTGTCGACGTGCAACGTCCGCGGCAACACCCCATGCCGCAACGCCATCACCATCTTGATCACACCAGCCACACCCGCAGCAGCCTGCGCATGACCGATATTCGACTTCAACGACCCCAACCACAACGGACGATCACGGTCCTGCCCATAGGTGGCGAGAATCGCCTGCGCCTCGATCGGATCACCCAACGCCGTACCCGTCCCATGCGCCTCCACCACATCCACATCGGATACACCAAGGTGTGCGTTCGCCAACGCCTGCCGAATCACCCGCTGCTGCGACGGACCATTCGGCGCGGTCAGACCATTCGACGCACCGTCCTGGTTCACCGCACTGCCCCGCACCACCGCCAACACCCGATGACCCAACCGCTCCGCGTCCGACATCCGCTCCACCAACAGCACACCCGCACCCTCGGAGAAGCCGGTGCCGTCCGCCGCAGCCGCGAACGCCTTGCAGCGGCCGTCCTCGGACATACCGCGCTGGCGGGAGAAACCGACGAAGATGCCGGGGTTGGCCATGACGGTCACGCCTCCGGCCAGCGCCATCGAGCACTCGCCCAACCGCAGCGCCTGCACAGCAAGATGCAATGCCACCAGAGACGAGGAACACGCCGTGTCCACCGCGACCGACGGGCCCTCGAAGCCCAGCGCGTAGGACACTCGACCCGACAGCACGCTGGCAGAGGTGCCCGTGCCCATGACGGCCTCAAGTTCCTCGGGGACCCGCGCTCCGGAGCCGTAGTTGTGGTAGGTCACTCCGGAGAAGACGCCGATGTCCTTGCCGCGCAGTGTCGTCGGGTCGATGCCGGCGCGCTCGAAGACCTCCCATGACGTCTCCAGCATGATCCGTTGCTGCGGATCCATCGCCAATGCCTCGCGCGGCGAGATCCCGAAGAAGCCCGCGTCGAACTCCCCCGCGTCGTGCAGGAATCCACCCTGCCGTGCGTAACTCGTGCCGGGGTGGTCCGGGTCGGGGTCGAAGAGGTTCTCCAGATCCCAGCCACGGTCCTCCGGGAAGCCGCCGATCGCGTCACCGCCCGCGACCACCAGCTCCCACAGCTCCTCCGGCGACGTCACGCCACCCGGCAGCCGGCACGCCATCCCCACGATCGCGATCGGCTCCGACAGCCCGCGGCGTATGTCGGTGTTCTCCCGCTCGAGCCGCTCGTTCTCCATGAGCGTGACACGCAGCGCTTCGACGACCTTCGCTTCGGGAGTGGTCATCCCGGCCTCCGCATTCCGAACGGACATTACTTCCCGGCCTTGCTCATGGCTCGTTGCACCAGACTGTCGACGTCCATGTCGGCGATCGCGGCGGCCGGTTGCTCGTCCGCGGGTGCGCCCTTTTCGGCTTCCTGGACCAGCGCCATGAGGGTGTCCAGGACGCCCAGTTCCTGGAAACGGCTCAGCGGTGTCCTGGCCAGCGTGCGCCGGAACTCTTCCTCGCTGCCGGAGGAACGGCCGGTGAGGCGCTGTTCGTCGGGTGCGGTGTCCGGGCAGAGCTTCGTCCGCAGGTGGCGCATGAGGGCGGTGGGTGTCGGATAGTCGAAGACGAGCGTGGCCGGCAGGCGTACTCCGGTGTGGTTGGCGAGCCGGTTCCGCAGTTCCACAGCCGTGAGGGAGTCGAAGCCGATCTCGTTGAACGCCAGGTCGGGTCCGATGGCCTGGGCGGAGACGTGGCTCAGTACCCGTGCGGCTTCGCGGCGGACCAGGTCGAGCAGGATCTGCTCCTGTTCCTCGGGCGTGGCCCTGGTCAGGCGCTGGGTGAAGGCGTCCGCGTCGGCGGCGGTCCCCGCCGTCCGCCGGCCCTGCCGTACCAGGCTACGGAGTAACGGTGGCACCGTCCCGGTGGCGGCCTGGGCCCGCAGCGCGCCGAAGTCGAGCTTCATGGGCAGCAGTACTGGCTGGGGCATGCGAAGTGCGGTGTCGAACAGTTCCCCGCCTTCGCTCTCCGACAGCCCGGTCACTCCGCCGCTCGCCATGCGCTGCTGGTCGGCGTCGGTGAGGTGGCCGGTCAGCCCGACCCCCGCGCCTTGTGCCCACAGCCCCCAGGCCAGGGAGACGCCGGGGAGTCCCTGGGCGCGGCGCCGATGGGCCAGCGCGTCCAGGAAGGCGTTTGCCGCTACGTAGCTTCCCTGCCCGGAGCTGCCCAACGTCCCGGCGGCCGAGGAGAACAGGACGAAGGCCGCCAGGTCCAGGTGCCGGGTCAGCTCGTGCAAGTGGAGTGCGGCGTCCGCCTTCGGGGCGAAGACGGTGTCCAGCCGCTCCCTGGTAAGTGCGGTGATCACGCCGTCGTCCAGGGCGCCGGCGCTGTGCACCACGGCGGTCAGCGGGGCGTGCGCGGGCAGGGTGGACAGGAGCGCGGCCAGGGCGTCACGGTCCGCCACGTCGCAGGCGGCGATCCGTACCCGTGCGCCGAGTACGGTCAGTTCCCGCTCCAGTTCGGCCGCACCGTCGGCCTGGCGTCCGCTCCGGCTCGTCAGCAGCAGGTTCCGTACCCCGTGCTCGGTCACCAGGCGTCGGGCGGCCACCTTGCCCAGAGATCCGGTGCCACCTGTGATGAGGACGGTGCCTTCCGGGTCCGGTCGGCGCGGCAGGGTGAACACGTTCTTGCCGATGTGCTGCGCCTGGCTCATGAAGCGGAAGGCGGCCGGAGCGCGGCGGATGTCCCACAAGGTGATCGGCGGCGGGGTCAGCACGCCCTTCTCGAAGAGGTCGACCAGTTCGGTCAGCATCTCCTGGATGCGCTCTCCGCCCGCGTCGGCCAGGTCGAACGCCCGGTAGGCCAGGCCGGGGTGACGGGTAGTCACCTCGTCGGCGTCGCGGATGTCGTTCTTGCCCATCTCGATGAAACGGCCGCCCCTGGGCAGCAGCCTCAGCGAGGCGTCCACGAAGTCACCGGCGAGGGCGTCCAGGACCACGTCGAAGCCGCGGCCCGCGGTCATCTCGAGGAACCGTTGCTCGAACTCCAGGGTCCGGGAGTTGGCGAGCCGTCCGTCCGGGACGCCGGCGGCACGTGCCGCGTCCCACTTGGCCGGGCTCGCCGTGCCGTAGACCTCCGCGCCCCAGTGCCGGGCCAGTTGCACCGCGGCCATGCCGACACCTCCGGCGGCGGCGTGGATCAGTACCGACTCCCCGCGCTCCAGCCGTGCGAGGTCGCGCAGCCCGAAGTAGGCGGTGAGGAACACGCAGGGAACCGCTGCCGCCTGCTCGAAGGACCACCCCTCCGGCATGCGTACGAGAGTCAGGCAGTCGGCGACGGCGATGGGGCCGACGGCACCCTCGAAGAGGCCCATGACCCGGTCGCCCGGGGTGAAACGGGTGACACCCGGGCCGACCTCCGTGACCACGCCGGCGCCCTCGTTGCCGATGCTGATCTCGCCGGGGTACATGCCCAGCGCCATCAGTACGTCACGGAAGTTGAGTCCCGCGGCACGCGTCTCCACCCGGACGTGTCCCGGGGGCAGTGCTTGAAGCGCCTTGGGTGACGGCAGGAGTGCCAGGCCCTCCAGTGTGCCCGGCGCACGCGTGCCCAACTGCCACGCGCGCTGTCCCTCCGGTGCCACCAGCGCTTCGTCGGCACTCGCCCGCGTCAAGCGCCGCAGCTGACAGGCCCCCTCGCGCAGAGCGAGCTGGGGTTCGTCCGCGCCGAGCAGGGCTGGCAGGAGAGTGGGCAGAGCCTGGGTGGAGGCCGGTGCGCCGTCCAGGTCGAGGAGGAGAATCCGTCCGGGGTTCTCCGACTGCGCGGTGCCGGCCAGTCCCCAGGCCGCGGCCATCACCGGGTCGACCGGATCGCCCTCCCGCACCCCTACGGCGCCCCGGGTCAGCACCACCAGGTGTGAGTCCTCCAGCGCGGGTTCGTCGAGCCAGGCCTGAAGCACGTCCAGCACCTGGCCGGTCAGCTCACGAAGACGGGCTACGTCGATGTCGTCACGTACGGCGTCCTCACGTACGGCGTCGCCGGTGCCGCCGATCTCGTACAGCAGCACCGCCGAGGACCCGGCCGGCCCGGCCGCGTCGGACGTCTGGGATACGCCGGCTCGGGAGGCCAACTGGCGTACGTCCTCTGCCGTGTGCACGGTGACGGTGTCCAGTGGGGCGTCGGCGGCGGCGACCGGCAGCTCCTCCCAGCCCACGACGAACATCTGGTCCGTCGACGTCCGTGCGGCGGCGTCCAGCAGGGCGGCCGACACAGGCCGTGACACCAACGACTCGACCACCGCGACCGGGGCCCCGCTCGGATCGGCCAGCCGAAGGCTCACACCGTCCTTGCCGCGCGGGGCGATACACACGCGCAGCGCCGAAGCACCGGAAGCCTGCAGGTTCACCCCTCGATAGGTGAACGGCAGTGTGGGTCCTGCCTGGCCATCGGTACGGTCACGGAACACGGTGGCGTGCAGGGCCGCGTCCAGCAGTGCGGGGTGCAGGCCGAACGCGGTGGCTTCGGCCGACAGCTCCTCGGGCAGGGCGACCTCCGCGTAGATCTCGTCGCCCCGCGTCCAGGCCGCCCGAAGGCCGCGGAAGGCCGGGCCGTATCCGTAGCCGTTCGTCTCCAGCTCGTCGTAGACACCGCGCACCCGTTCCTCGGGTACCGGCACCGCCCCGACGGGCGGCCACCGTGTCAGGTCCGCGTCCAGTTCATCGGAGCCTTCGTAGGCGAGGGTGCCACTGACGTGGCGCGTCCAGGGCGTGTGCGAGCCGCCGTCCTGGCCACGTGAGTGCACCGCCACGGGACGCCGGCCGGCATCGTCCGGTTCGCCCACGCTGACCCGTACCTGCACGCCGTCACGCTCGGGCAGGATGAGCGGTGCCTCGATGACGAGTTCCTCCACCGCTCCGCAGCCCACTTCGTCACCGGCGCGCACCGCCAGCTCCACGAACGCCGCCCCGGGCAACAACACCGCCCCCGCCGCCACATGGTCGGCCAGCCACGGATGCGACCGCAGCGACAGGCGGGAGGTGAACAGCAGGCCCCCGGACTCGGGCAACTCCGTCACGGCACCCAGCAGCGGGTGATCCGCCTGCGCGAGCCCCAGTGTGGTCGCGTCGGCCGTTCCCTGTCGACTTTCCAGCCAGTAGTGCTGGTGTTGGAAGGCGTAGGTGGGCAGCTCCCCCGCGGTATCCGCGGAAGCCGCACCCAGCAGGGACGCCCAGTCGACCGGAATACCGCGTACATACACTTCGGCCAGCGAGGTCAGCATCCGGCGCAGGCCGCCCTCGTCCCGGCGCAGCGTCCCACTCACCACCACCGGCCCGGCTTCTGCTTCCTCGGCGACCGCCTCGATGCTCATCGTCAGCACCGGATGCCCGCTCACCTCGACGAACGCCCCGAAACCCTCACCCAGCAACTGCTCCACCGCATCCGCGAAACGCACTCTGCCCCGCAGATTCCGGAACCAGTACCCGCCATCCAACGCGGCCGTGTCCAC
>NZ_JBIVNL010000032.1:1438-3196 GCF_044753545.1 Streptomyces sp. NPDC088350
GTGTGTGACGGGTGGTTGGTCGTTGTTTGAGAACTGCACAGTGGACGCGAGCATCTGTGGCCAAGTTTTTAAGGGCGCACGGTGGATGCCTTGGCACCAGGAACCGATGAAGGACGTGGGAGGCCACGATAGTCCCCGGGGAGTCGTCAACCAGGCTTTGATCCGGGGGTTTCCGAATGGGGAAACCCGGCAGTCGTCATGGGCTGTCACCCATACCTGAACACATAGGGTATGTGGAGGGAACGCGGGGAAGTGAAACATCTCAGTACCCGCAGGAAGAGAAAACAACCGTGATTCCGGGAGTAGTGGCGAGCGAAACCGGATGAGGCCAAACCGTATGCGTGTGAGACCCGGCAGGGGTTGCGTATACGGGGTTGTGGGATCTCTCTTTCACAGTCTGCCGGCTGTGAGACGAGTCAGAAACCGTTGATGTAGGCGAAGGACATGCGAAAGGTCCGGCGTAGAGGGTAAGACCCCCGTAGTCGAAACGTCAACGGCTCGTTTGAGAGACACCCAAGTAGCACGGGGCCCGAGAAATCCCGTGTGAATCTGGCGGGACCACCCGCTAAGCCTAAATATTCCCTGGTGACCGATAGCGGATAGTACCGTGAGGGAATGGTGAAAAGTACCGCGGGAGCGGAGTGAAATAGTACCTGAAACCGTGTGCCTACAAGCCGTGGGAGCGTCGCGCATTGAGTTTACTCAATGCGTCGTGACTGCGTGCCTTTTGAAGAATGAGCCTGCGAGTTTGCGGTGTGTTGCGAGGTTAACCCGTGTGGGGAAGCCGTAGCGAAAGCGAGTCCGAACAGGGCGGTTTAGTAGCGCGCTCAAGACCCGAAGCGGAGTGATCTAGCCATGGGCAGGTTGAAGCGGAGGTAAGACTTCGTGGAGGACCGAACCCACCAGGGTTGAAAACCTGGGGGATGACCTGTGGTTAGGGGTGAAAGGCCAATCAAACTCCGTGATAGCTGGTTCTCCCCGAAATGCATTTAGGTGCAGCGTCGTGTGTTTCTTGCCGGAGGTAGAGCACTGGATAGGCGATGGGCCCTACCGGGTTACTGACCTTAGCCAAACTCCGAATGCCGGTAAGTGAGAGCGCGGCAGTGAGACTGTGGGGGATAAGCTCCATGGTCGAGAGGGAAACAGCCCAGAGCATCGACTAAGGCCCCTAAGCGTACGCTAAGTGGGAAAGGATGTGGAGTCGCAGAGACAACCAGGAGGTTGGCTTAGAAGCAGCCACCCTTGAAAGAGTGCGTAATAGCTCACTGGTCTAGTGATTCCGCGCCGACAATGTAGCGGGGCTCAAGCGTACCGCCGAAGTCGTGTCATTCATACAATAGGGCCAACGCCTGTATGGATGGGTAGGGGAGCGTCGTGTGCCGGGTGAAGCCGCAGCGGAAGCTAGTGGTGGACGGTTCACGAGTGAGAATGCAGGCATGAGTAGCGATACACACGTGAGAAACGTGTGCGCCGATTGACTAAGGGTTCCTGGGTCAAGCTGATCTGCCCAGGGTAAGTCGGGACCTAAGGCGAGGCCGACAGGCGTAGTCGATGGATAACCGGTTGATATTCCGGTACCCGCTGTGAAGCGTCAAACATTGAACCAGGCGATGCTAAGTCCGTGAAGCCGTTCCGGACCCTTCGGGGAATGGAAAGTGGTGGAGCCGACGGTCCAGACCTGTAGTAGGTGAGTGATGGGGTGACGCAGGAAGGTAGTCCATCCCGGGCGGTGGTTGTCCCGGGGTAAGGGTGTAGGGC
>NZ_JBIVNL010000032.1:3292-4579 GCF_044753545.1 Streptomyces sp. NPDC088350
GCCTGAGACCTGATGCCGAGCCGATTGTGGTGAAGTGGATGATCCTATGCTGTCGAGAAAAGCCTCTAGCGAGTTTCATGGCGGCCCGTACCCTAAACCGACTCAGGTGGTCAGGTAGAGAATACCGAGGCGTTCGGGTGAACTATGGTTAAGGAACTCGGCAAAATGCCCCCGTAACTTCGGGAGAAGGGGGGCCATCACTGGTGAGAGGATTTACTCCTTGAGCTGGGGGTGGCCGCAGAGACCAGCGAGAAGCGACTGTTTACTAAAAACACAGGTCCGTGCGAAGCCGTAAGGCGATGTATACGGACTGACGCCTGCCCGGTGCTGGAACGTTAAGGGGACCGGTTAGTTCAACTTCGGTTGGGCGAAGCTGAGAACTTAAGCGCCAGTAAACGGCGGTGGTAACTATAACCATCCTAAGGTAGCGAAATTCCTTGTCGGGTAAGTTCCGACCTGCACGAATGGCGTAACGACTTCTCGACTGTCTCAACCATAGGCCCGGTGAAATTGCACTACGAGTAAAGATGCTCGTTTCGCGCAGCAGGACGGAAAGACCCCGGGACCTTTACTACAGTTTGATATTGGTGTTCGGTTCGGCTTGTGTAGGATAGCTGGGAGACTTTGAGCATCGGACGCCAGTTCGGTGGGAGTCGTCGTTGAAATACCAGTCTGGTCGTGCTGGATGTCTAACCTGGGTCCGTGATCCGGATCAGGGACAGTGTCTGATGGGTAGTTTAACTGGGGCGGTTGCCTCCTAAAGAGTAACGGAGGCGCCCAAAGGTTCCCTCAGCCTGGTTGGCAATCAGGTGTTGAGTGTAAGTGCACAAGGGAGCTTGACTGTGAGACCGACGGGTCGAGCAGGGACGAAAGTCGGGACTAGTGATCCGGCGGTGGCTTGTGGAAGCGCCGTCGCTCAACGGATAAAAGGTACCCCGGGGATAACAGGCTGATCTTCCCCAAGAGTCCATATCGACGGGATGGTTTGGCACCTCGATGTCGGCTCGTCGCATCCTGGGGCTGGAGTCGGTCCCAAGGGTTGGGCTGTTCGCCCATTAAAGCGGTACGCGAGCTGGGTTTAGAACGTCGTGAGACAGTTCGGTCCCTATCCGCTGCGCGCGCAGGAACATTGAGAAGGGCTGTCCCTAGTACGAGAGGACCGGGACGGACGAACCTCTGGTGTGCCAGTTGTTCTGCCAAGGGCATGGCTGGTTGGCTACGTTCGGGAGGGATAACCGCTGAAAGCATCTAAGCGGGAAGCCTGCTTCGAGATGAGTGTTCCCACCC
>NZ_JBIVNL010000033.1:0-4429 GCF_044753545.1 Streptomyces sp. NPDC088350
CCCATACACTCCGCAAACACCGGGCACGACTCCAGCAACTCCGCACCCATCCCCACCCACTGCCACCCCTGACCAGGAAAAACAAACACCACCCGGCCCGACACACCCACCCGGCCCACCACCAGACCGGCACCCTCCACCACCGCGCCCAACCCCGCCAACACCTCACCCCGGTCCCCCGCCACCACCACCGCACGATCCGACAACCCCGCACGCGACACCACCAAGGAACGCGCCACCTCACCCAGATCCACACCCGGGTGACGTTCGACGAAGTCCAGCAACCGCTCCGCCTGTGCCCGCAGGGCCGCGTCACCCCGCCCCGACACCAGCAGCGGCACCACACCACCCAACGGGTCAGAGACGTCCTCCCCCGACCGTTCCGGAGCCTGCTCCAGGATCACGTGAGCATTCGTCCCACTCACCCCGAACCCCGACACCCCCACCCGACGCGGACGACCCACCTCCGGCCACGGCTGCTCCTCGGTCAGCAACTCCACCGCACCCGCCGACCAATCCACCTCCGCCGTCGGCTCATCCACATGCAACGTCCGCGGCAACACCCCATGCCGCAACGCCATCACCATCTTGATCACACCAGCCACACCAGCAGCCGCCTGCGCATGACCGATATTCGACTTCAACGACCCCAACCACAACGGCCGCCCCTCCGGCCGCCCCTGGCCATACGTAGCCAGCAAGGCCTGCGCCTCGATCGGGTCGCCCAGTGTGGTGCCCGTGCCGTGCCCCTCCACCACATCCACATCGGAGGGTGCGAGGTGGGCAGCGTTCAACGCATCGCGGATGACCCGCTGCTGCGACGGACCGTTCGGCGCCGTCAGACCATTCGACGCACCGTCCTGATTCACCGCACTGCCCCGCACCACCGCCAACACCCGGTGACCGTTGCGCTGCGCATCCGACAAGCGCTCCACCACCAGTACGCCCACGCCCTCGGCCCACCCGGTGCCGTCCGCCGCAGCCCCGTATGCCTTGCAGCGGCCGTCCTCGGCCATGCCTCGCTGCCGCGAGAAGCCGATGAAGACACTCGGGGTGGACATGACGGTGGCCCCTCCCACCAGCGCCATCGAGCACTCCCCCAACCGCAGGGCCTGTGCGGCCAGATGCAAGCCCACCAGCGAAGAAGAACATGCCGTGTCGATCGTCATCGCCGGGCCCTCGAAGCCCAGCGCATAGGCGACCCGGCCGGTGAGCACGCTCGCTGAGCTGCCGGTCATCAGGTAGCCCTCGACCCCCTCGGGGACCGTGTCGACATGGGTGGCGTAGTCCTGATTGAGAGTGCCGAAGTAGACACCGACATCCCTGCCCCGCAACGTCGTCGGGTCGATCCCCGCCCGCTCCAACGCCTCCCACGACGTCTCCAACAACAACCTCTGCTGCGGATCCATCGCCAACGCCTCACGCGGCGAAATCCCGAAGAACCCCGCGTCGAACTCCCCCGCATCACGCAGGAATCCACCCTCACGGACATAGCTGGTGCCGGGGTGATCCGGATCCGGATCGAAGAGGTTGTCCAGGTCCCAGCCGCGGTCCTCCGGGAACCCACCGACCGCGTCACCGCCGGCCGCCACCAGCTCCCACAGCTCCTCCGGCGACGTCACACCGCCCGGCAGCCGGCACGCCATCCCCACAATCGCGATCGGCTCCGACTGTCCGGCCTCGATCTCGGTGAGCCGCTGCCGCGCCTGGTGCAGGTCGGCGGTCACGCGCTTGAGGTACCGGACCAGCTTC
The DNA here is from genome assembly GCF_044753545.1 of Streptomyces sp. NPDC088350. Taxonomy (NCBI): domain Bacteria; kingdom Bacillati; phylum Actinomycetota; class Actinomycetes; order Kitasatosporales; family Streptomycetaceae; genus Streptomyces; species Streptomyces sp. NPDC088350. The sequence continues at coordinate 1,753 of NZ_JBIVNL010000033.1, forward strand.
TCTTCGTTGTCCACCGGAGGTCACCTTCCCTTTCACTCGTAGGCGCGGTCGGAATCCGACGGGTCGACGATTCCGAACTCCTCGTCGATGAAGGCCAGTACGTCGTCAACCGACGCCGCCTCGAGCGTCATCTGGATGTCGGTGTCTCCGGCCGGTCCGGGGGCATCGGAGCTGAGCTTGGCCACCAGGGCGCGGAGTCGGGCGGCTGCGGCCGTGTCCTTGGCGTGGTCCAGTGAGCGGGCGGCCACCAGTTCCTCCAGCCTCGCTACTTCGGCGAGCACCGGATCCTGTGTGGTGTCGGCGGCCAGGCGGGTGTTCAGGTCGTCCGCCAGCGTCGAGGGCGTGGGGAAGTCGAAGGCGAAGGTGGCAGGCAGCCGCAGCCCGGTTCGGGCCAGGAGCCGGTCCCGTAGCTCTATCACCGTCAGCGAGTCGAAACCGACGTCCGTGAAAGCGGTACCGGGGCTGATACGACCGACCGAGCCGTAGCCGAGCACGTGTGCCGCCTCCTGCCGGACCAGGTCGAGGAGAATCGCCTGCCGGTCTGCGGGGCCCGCTCCGGCCAGCCGTGCGGTGAGCGCGTCGGTGTTGTGAGCAGGTGCCGACCGGGCTTTCTGCCGGAGTTGTCGGGGCTGGGGTACCAGTCCACGCAGCAGCGGCGGCACCGCCCCGGTGGCCGTGGCCTGGGCGCGCAACGCGCCGAGGTCCAGCTTCATCGGCAGCATCACCGGTTCGGTCGTTCGCAGGGCGATGTCGAACAGTTCCATGCCCTCGGCCGAGGACAGGGCGGCGAGTCCGTCGCGTGCCAGTCGCCGGTGGTCGGTATCGCCGAGTCGGGCGGTCATCCCCACGTCCTGGGACCACATGCCCCAGCCGAGGGAGACGGCGGTCAGCCCCTGGGCGGCCCGGTGCTGTGCGAGCGCGTCGAGGTAGGCGTTGGCGGCGGCGTAGTTGCCCTGCCCCGAACTGCCGAAGGTGCCGGCGGCGGAGGAGAAGAGAACGAAGGCGGACAGGTCCAGGTCGCGGGTCAGCTCATGGAGGTGGAGCGCACCGTCCGCCTTCGCCCGGAAGACCGCGTCCATCCGCTCCGGCGTCAACGCCGTCAGCACACCGTCGTCCAGAATGCCGGCCGTATGGACCACCGCCGTCAACGGAGCGTCGTCCGGGATCTCGTCAAGCAGCTGAGCCAACGCCCCCCTGTCCCCCACATCGCAGGCCACGATCCGCACCCGCGCGCCCGCCCCCGCCAACTCCGCCTCCAGCTCGGCGGCACCGGCGGCCTTCTCCCCGCTTCGACTCGCCAACACCAGATTCCGCGCACCGTGCGCCGCCACCAGATGCCGGGCCACCACCCCGCCCAACGCACCCGTACCACCGGTCACCAACACCGTCCCACCAGGCTTCAAGCCACCCATCACGGCAGTGGCCTCGGTCTCGGGCAGCGCTCCGACGCGGACGAGCCGCCGCAGGTAGCACGCACCCGCGCGGACCGCGGCCTGAGTCTCGTCGGCGGTGAACAGGGCGGGCACGAGAGCGCTCAGCGCCGAACGCGAGGCCGGCTCGTCGTCGATGTCCACCAGCACGATCCGTCCGGCGTTCTCCGACTGTGCGGTGCCGACCAGTCCCCATACGGCGCCGATCGCCGGGTCGACCGTTTCGGCCGGCTCGACGGCGACCGCATGCCTGGTCAGTACGACCATCCGCGTACTGTCCAGCGCGGGTTCGGTCGACCACGCCTGTACGACCTCCAGCACGCGGCTGGTCAGCTCGCGCACACTGCCGGTGCCGGTCACCTCCACCGTCAAGGTGAGGACCGGGCCGCCGCGCGCCACCAGGGCACGTACATCCTCGGCAGTGTTCACCGGCACCGTGTCGAGCGCGGTGCCGCCCGGGGGCAACGCCGTCTCCTGCCATGCCGGCCGCAGCAGACGCTCATGAGCCGGTTCGGTGTGGAACTGCTCGGGCTCGACCGGACGGGACACCATCGAACCCACCGACGCCACCGGGGCGCCTGTCTCATCGGCCAAGTCCAGCGTCAGGGTGTCCCCTCCGGTGGAGAGCACCCGTACCCGCAAGGCCGCGGCACCCGTGGCGTACAGCGCCACGTCTCGCCAGACGAAGGGAAGCATCGTCCCCCGGCCCGCGCGTTCCGCATCGTCCTGGAAGGCGGCCGCATGCATGGCCGAGTCGAGGAGTGCCGGGTGAAGTCCGAAGGCTGCCGCCTGGGCCCGGTGCTCCTCGGGGAGGGCAACTTCCGCGTATACGGCGCCGTCCGCGCGCCAGGCCGCCCGTACCCCCTGGAACACCGGACCGTACCGATATCCGGCCTGTTCCAGGCCGTCGTAGAGACCTTCGACCTCCGCCGGGTCCACGGCCACCGCGCCGGCCGGCGGCCACACCGACAGTCCCGCCCCAGGCGTGGATGCTTCAACAGCGCGTAAGGTTCCCGAAGCGTGCCGCGCCCAGGACGCGCCCGTGTCGGCGCCCTCGGCCCGTGAATACACCCGTACCCCGCGCCGGCCCGTCTCCTCGGGCGCCTGTACGCACACCCGTAACTGCACCGCCGCGCCCTCGGCCAACACCAACGGGGCCTCCATCACCAGCTCCTCGACCCCACCGCAGCCGACCTCGTCACCGGCCCGCACCGCCAACTCCACGAACGCCGCCCCGGGCAACAACA
>NZ_JBIVNL010000034.1:0-1523 GCF_044753545.1 Streptomyces sp. NPDC088350
GAGGTGCAGGCGGTGCTGGCCGGCCATCCGCGGGTTGCTCAGGCGGTGGTGACGGTTCGTGAGGACGTCCCGGGCGGCAGGGGCCTGGTGGGGTACGTCGTCCCGGCCGACGCCGACGCCGACGCCGGCGCAGGTGAGGGCGGACTCGCTCTGGTGGTACGGGAGTTCACGGCCGGGCGTCTGCCCGCCCACATGGTTCCGGTGGCTGTCGTGGTGCTTGACGCGTTGCCGTTGACCTCCAGCGGAAAGCTCGACCGGGCCGCCCTCCCGGCTCCGGATCAGATCGTTGGCGAGAGCGACGGCACCCTGGCTCCGGCATCGGTGACCGAGGAGATTCTCTGCGGCCTGTTCGCCGACGTGCTCGGCTTGGACCGGGTCGGGCCGCAGGACAGCTTCTTCACGCTGGGCGGGCACTCGCTGCTGGTCATCATGCTGGTCGCACGGCTGCGCGCCGTGCTGGACGTCGAGGTGCGGGTGCGGGCCGTTTTCGAGATGTCCACCCCGGCAGCCCTGGCGGCCACGCTGGCACAGGCCGACCAGGCGCGGTTGCCGCTCGTGGTGCGGCCGCGTCCGGAGCGGGTGCCGCTGTCGTTCGCCCAGCAACGGCTCTGGTTCATCGCCCAGCTTGAGGGACCGTCCTCGACCTACAGCAACCTGCTCTCGCTTCGGTTGTCCGGGCAGTTGGACGTCGATGCGTTGGGGTTGGCGTTGGGTGATGTGGTGGGTCGTCATGAGGTGTTGCGGACGGTGTTTCCCGCTGTTGACGGTGTGCCGTTCCAGCGGGTGTTGAGTGTGGGCGAGCTGGACTGGCGGCTGGAGCGGGCGTGGGTCGCCGAGGAGGACGTGCGGGGTGTGGTGGCCGCGGTGGCGGGCGTGCCGTTCGACCTTTCCGTAGAGATTCCGTTGCGGGCGCGGTTGCTCTCGGTGGGGCCTGATGAGCATGTGTTGGTGTTGGTGTTGCATCACATTGCGACGGATGGGTGGTCGACGGGGGTTTTGGCGCGGGATGTGAGTGTCGCGTATGCGGCGCGGGTGCGGGGTGGGGTGCCGGGGTGGGATCGGTTGCCGGTGCAGTACGCGGATTATGCGTTGTGGCAGCGGGAGTTGCTGGGCGACGAGGACGACGCGGAGAGTGTGCAGTCCCAGCAGGTGGCGTGGTGGCGTGGTGCGCTCGAGGGTGCGCCGGTGGAGTTGGTGCTGCCTGTCGATCGGCCGCGGTCGGCGGTGGGGAGCCATCGTGGGCACGTGGTGCGGCTTGCGATTCCCGCGGAGGTGCATGCGGGGTTGGCGGCGTTGGCGCGTCGTGAGGGTGTGACGCTGTTCATGGTGTTGCAGGCGGCGCTGGCGGTGTTGCTGTCGAAGTTGGGTGCGGGGGAGGACATTCCGGTCGGTACGGGTGTCGCGGGTCGGACGGATGCTGCACTGGATGATCTGGTGGGGTTCTTCGTCAATACGTTGGTGTTGCGGACGGATGTGTCCGGGGATCCGGAGTTCACTGGGTTGCTGGGGCGGGTGCGGGAGTT
>NZ_JBIVNL010000035.1:0-1102 GCF_044753545.1 Streptomyces sp. NPDC088350
TAGGGCGCGTATCGGGTCGTGATCAATCTGCCGATTCGCCTTTGTGGTGGGGCCTGAACCGGTAGATGTTCTTCCGTGACACGAGTGCAACTGACGGACGTGGAGTGGGAGTTCATCGGGTCGTACCTGCCGATCGGCGAGTACGGCCCGTATCCCGAGCGGTTGCGGCAGCAGTTCGAGGGTGTGATCTGGCGGTTCAAGACTGGCGGGCAGTGGCGGGAGATGCCGGAGGAGTTCGGTGCCTGGCCGACCGTCCATAACCGTTTCCGGCAGTGGCGTGACGCCGGCGTCTTCGAGGCCCTGCTGGAGGGCCTGATCGCGGAAGCGGCGAAGCGGGGTGAGGTGGATCTGTCCCTGGTCAGCATCGACTCCACCACCGCACGCGCTCACCACGACGCGGCCGGGATGCACTTGGGCGAGGACGTTCTCACAGCCCTGGAGAAGGCTGCCACCGAGGCGGAAAAGGCCAGGTCAAAAGGGGCAGCCTCGAAGAACAAGACGGACAGGACGCCGAAGCAGATCCCTGGCGGGAGGAACGGCGACGCATCCGGCGTCGGCGGAAACTCCGGCTGAAGGCCGCTCTCCTGGGACGTTCCAGGGGCGGGCAGACCAGCAAGGTTCACCTCGCTGCCGACCGCAAGTGCCGCCCGCTGGCGTTCGTGCTGACCGCGGGCCAGGCTGCGGACAGCCCGCAGTTCATCCCCGTGCTGGGGAAGATACGGGTCCGCGGCCCCGTCGGTCGCCCCCGTACCCGGCCGGACGCGGTCGCCGCCGATAAGGCCTACTCGTCCCGCGGCAACCGCTCCCACCTGTGCAAACGCCGCATCAAGGCGGTCATCCCGGAGAAGAAGGACCAGGCCGCCAACCGGAAGAGGAAGGGCTCCGGCGGCGGTCGGCCCGTCAGTCACGACGCGAACCTCTACAAGGAGAGGAACACCGTCGAGCGCCTGATCAACAAACTGAAAGCCTGGCGAGGCATCGCCACCCGGTACGACAAGACCCCGGACAGCTACCTCGCCGGCCTACACCTGCGCGCCTCGATGATCTGGCTCAAGGACCTCACCCGAACCACCCATTGATCACGACTCAATACGCGCCCTAG